>NZ_JACSJI010000004.1 GCF_014349105.1 Caulobacter sp. 17J80-11
GAAGGCGGCCGCACCGTCGGCGCCGGCGTCGTGGCCAAGATCCTCGAGTAGTCGGTCAGCGCTTAACCGCGCAGAACGAATGAAACCCCGCCGGAGCGATCCGGCGGGGTTTTTGTTTTGCTCACCGCGCGAAGAACATGGCCGCCGCGGCGACAGCCATGACGGCGGTCGCGCCCCAGCCGCCCGCGCGCACCCAGGGGCCGATGGTGAAGCGTCCCATGCGGTCGCGGCGGCTGGCGACCAGCATCATCGCCGCCATGATCGGCACGGCGACCACACCGTTGAGCACCGCGCTCCAGAACAGGGCCTTGATCGGATCCAGGGGCGAGAAGTCGATGGCGACGCCCAGCAGCATGGCCGCGCCGATCACGCTGTAGAAGCCCACGGCGCGCCAGGGCTTCTCGCCCAGGCCTTCCTTCCAGCCGCGGCTTTCGCAGAGCGCGTAGGCGGCCGACCCGGCCAGGACCGGCACGGCCAGCAGGCCGGTGCCGATGATGCCCAGGCTGAACAGGGCGAAGGCGAAGGGGCCGGCCACCGGACGCAGCGCCTCCGCGGCCTCGGCCGCGGTCTGGATTTCGGTCTTGCCGTTGACGTGCAGGGTGGCGGCGGTGGCCAGCATGATCGCCATGGCCACGATGTTCGAGAAGGCCATGCCGACGAAGGTGTCCATGCGGATGCGCGCCAGCTCCCGCTTGGCCTGGCGCGGAGCCTCCTTCAGCGGCTTCGCCTTCGGGTTCTCGTTGACCTCCTCCACCTCCTGGGAGCTCTGCCAGAAGAACAGGTAGGGGCTGATGGTGGTGCCGAAGACCGCCACGATCATGGTCATGGCCCCGCCGTTCAGCTCGAACTCAGGCAGGACCAGGCTTTTCAGCGCCGCGCCCCAGTCGAGCTCGACCACGAACAGGGTCGCCACATAGGTCAGCAGCGCCATGGTCAGGATCTTCAGAAAACGGGCGTAGCGGCGGTAGGAGACGAACACCTGCAGCAGCAGGGATCCGAGCCCGAAGGCGACGGTCGCGACGTGGGCGTTCCAGCCGAGGGCGAGCTTCGCCGCGGCGCCCATGCCGGCGAGGTCGGCGCCGATGTTGATGGTGTTCGCGAAGAACAACAGGGCGACCAGCGCTGTGACCACCGGGCGGGGGAACACCTCGCCCATGTTCTTCGCCAGGCCCGCCCCGGTGACCCGCCCGATCTCGGCGCTGACCAGCTGGATGGCGGTCATCAGCGGATAGGTGAGGACCAGGGTCCACAGCATGTTGAAGCCGAACCGGGCGCCCGCCTGCGAGTAGGTGGCGATACCGCTCGGATCGTCGTCGGCCGCGCCGGTGACCAGGCCGGGGCCGAGCTCCTTAGCCGCGCGGCGAAAGTGGCCGATGCGCAAGACGAACTCCTCTGTGGAGCTGCTAATTCGCCTGTCGCGGCGGGGTTCCTCTTGGGCGCTATTGGGGACGCGTCGCCGCGTAGGCCTGCACCGCCGGATCGGCGGCGGCCTCGGCCAGCAGCCAGTCGCGGAACAGCGCGATCTTGGGCGTGCGGCGCCGTTCGGTCGGGTAGGCCACCCAGTAGCCGGGCGAGGTCTCGACCACAGCTTCGAACGGCTGGACCAGCCGGCCGTCGGCCAGTTCGCGCGCGAACAGGATGGGGTTGGCCAGGGCCACGCCCTGGCCGGAAAGGGCGGAGGCGACCTCGGCGATCTGAGTGTCGGCCGTGAAGCGGGTGCGCCGCTCGCCCGAGCCCAGGCCCAGCGCGCCGAACCACTGGGCCCATTCGCTGTCGGTTCCGATACGCGGGGCGCTCGCGAGGTCGCGCGGAGTGTCCAGGCCGCCCAGCCGCTCCAGCAGGGAAGGCGCGAGCAGCGGCGTCTGGATCGAGGGCATCAGCCAGGTCGACTCCAGCCCGGGCCAGCGGCCGTCGCCGGCGCGCACGCCCAGGTCGAGGCCGCCGCCGGCCAGGTCCAGCAGGGACGGGTTGGTGTCGAGCCTGAGCGCCAGATCGGGGTGGGCCAGCTGAAAGCCGCCGAGCCTGGGCGACAGCCACTGGTTGGCCAAGGTGAACAGGGTGGTGACCGCCAGAACGCCCTTGCCGGTCTCGGTCAGGTCGGAAACCGCAGTGCGCAGCAGGCTCATGGCGTCGGTCGCGGCGCGCGACAGCCGCTCGCCGGCGGGGGTGAGGACGACCTCGCGCGGCAGGCGGCGGAACAGGCTTTGGCCCAGACGCCCCTCCAGCGACTTGATCTGCCAGCTGACCGCCGCCTGGGTCATGCCCAGCTCCTCGGCCGCGCGGGTGAAGCTGCCCAGGCGCGCGGCCGCCTCGAACACCCGCACGGCGGAGAGCGGCAGGGTCGCGAGCACGTCAGACATAAGCGGGCCTTATGGGGTCAGCAGGAGAACTGCGTTGTTCGAAACTGCAGATCGCGCGAATTCTCCTCGCGTTCAAGGCCCGCGCAAGGAGACCGGCTATGGAATACGCGTTCCGCTCCCATAAGGATGTTCCGTTCGGCTGGGCCCTGGCCCTGGGCCAGCTGTTCGCGCCCAAGCGCGAGCGCACCCGCCGCGCCGCCCCGCATGGGCGGGCGAGCGGAGGGCTGGCGTAAATCACGATCGTCATCCCGGCCGTAGCGAAGCGGAGAGCCGGGACCCAGTAAGCGCGACGCTGGTTGCCGCGTGATTGCAGCGTTCAGGTCGAGCTTGCTGGGTCCCGGCTCTCCCGCCCCCTTCGGGGACGTCCGGCCGGGATGACGGCTTGATTTAGCCCGCGGCCTTCAGCACCCCGCACACGATCCGGCCGCCGGAGTTGCCGGTCGGCTGGTTGTGCTGGTCGTCGGGATTGGCGTGGATCACGACGGCCGAGCCGTCGGCGTCCAGCAGGGCGGGGCGGCCCTCCGCGCCCTTGATCGACACCGAGTTGGACCAGACCGCCATCTCCACCCGGCCGCCGCCGTCGGCGAACAGGTTGGGCAGGTCGCCGGCCTCGTGGCCCTTGGGGTTGAGCAGGCCGTGCAGGTGGTCTCCGGCCTTGATGTGCGCGCCGGCGGAGGCGAAGTCCGGCCCGGTGCAGACGCCCTTCTCGTGGAAGTGCACGCCGTGCCAGCCGGACGGAATGCCGCTGGCCTCAATCCGCATCAGCAGCCCACCCGGGCCTTCGAAGATCGTGGCCGTGCCCACGCTGGCGCCCGAGGCGTCCTTCAGATCGGCGGAGGCGACCGGCTTGGGGGCGGGCTCGGCCGCAGCGGCGGGTTTTGCGGCGCCTTGGGCGCCCGCGGGGGCCGGGGCGGCGGCGAGGGCCGCGGCGATCAGGAACGCTTCGAACATCGGTCCTTCCTCTCGAGGTTTGTGCGTCCACTCAGAAACTGTCTGGCCGGCGAAGTCGATCACCCGAACGGAGGGGACGCGGAAATTCCCTTGTGGATCAGCCCCGCGGCCCGTCGCGTGGGGGAAATACTCCGGCCGGCTCGCCATATAGGCGCAAGGTCCCACAAACGGGTGGGGACAGCTCGACCGCGCCTTTTGCGCCAACGGGGCCAGGGTGCTAATCAGAGCGGGAACGCAATCGTTTCGATTCCCAAGCTTTCCCCGTGAGCGACGACGCGACCATACCCTCCGGTTCGGAGCCGGGCCGTGGGGGCATCGCCCCCATCGCCATCGAAGACGAGCTCAAGCGCTCGTACCTCGACTACGCCATGAGCGTGATCGTTTCGCGCGCCCTGCCGGACGCGCGCGACGGCCTCAAACCCGTGCACCGGCGCATCCTCTATTCGATGCACGAGCAGGGGAACACGCCGGACCGCCCCTATGTGAAGTCGGCGCGCATCGTCGGCGACGTGATGGGTAAGTATCACCCGCACGGCGACGCCGCGATCTACGACAGCTTGGTGCGCATGGCGCAGCCCTTCTCCATGGGGCTGGTGCTGGTCGACGGCCAGGGCAACTTCGGCTCGGTCGACGGCGATCCGGCGGCGGCCATGCGCTACACGGAATCGCGCATGGCCAAGCCCACCGTGGCGCTGCTGGCCGACATCGAGAAGGACACCGTCGACTTCCAGGCCAACTACGACGGCAAGGAACTCGAGCCGGTCGTCCTGCCGTCGCGGATCCCGAACCTGCTGGTCAACGGCGCCGGCGGCATCGCCGTCGGCATGGCCACCAACATCCCGCCGCACAACCTGGGCGAGGTGGTCGACGCCTGTCTGGCGCTGCTGGACGATCCGAACATCGGCCTGGACGAGCTCTTGGACATCGTCCCCGGCCCGGACTTCCCGACCGGCGGCGAGATCATCGGCCGGACCGCGCCGCGCAACGCGCTGATCTCGGGCCGCGGCTCGGTCATCACCCGGGGCAAGGCCTCGGTCGAGACCATCCGCAAGGACCGCGAGGCCGTGGTCATCACCGAGATCCCGTATCAGGTGAACAAGGCCACCATGATCGAGCGCATCGCCGAACTGGTGCGCGAGAAGAAGATCGAGGGCGTCTCCGACATCCGCGACGAGTCCGACCGCGACGGCATGCGCGTGGTGGTCGAGCTGAAGCGCGACGCCTCGGGCGACGTGGTCCTCAACCAGCTCTACCGCTACACCCAGCTGCAGACCTCGTTCGGGGTCAACATGCTGGCGCTGGACCGCGGCCGGCCCGAGCAGATGGGCCTGCGCAAGCTGCTCGACCTGTTCCTGGAGTTCCGGGAAGAGGTGGTGGTCCGCCGCACCAAGTTCGAGCTGGCCAAGGCCCGTGACCGCGGCCACGTGCTGGTCGGTCTGGCCATCGCGGTGGCCAACATCGACGAGGTCATCCACATCATCCGCTCCTCGGCCGATCCGACCGAGGCGCGCGAACGCCTGCAGGCGAAGAACTGGCCGGCCGGCGACATGATCTCGCTGGTCGAGCTGATCGCCGACCCGCGCTCGATCGTGCTGGACGGCGGCCTGATCCGCCTGACCGACGAGCAGACCCGCGCCATCCTGGCCCTGACCCTGTCGCGCCTGACGGGCCTGGGCCGCGACGAGATCTTCGACGAGGCGCGCCAGCTGGCCAGCGCCATCCAGGGCTATCTGGAAATCCTGGCCTCGCGCGAGCGGGTGCTGGGCATCGTTCGCGAAGAGCTGGTCGAGGTCCGCGACGCCTACGCCGTGCCGCGCCGCACCCAGATCGTGGAAGGCGACGCCGAGCTCGAGGACGAGGACCTGATCCCCCGCGAGGAGATGGTCGTCACCATCACCCACTCGGGCTACGTCAAGCGCACGCCCCTTTCGACCTATCGGGTCCAGCATCGCGGCGGCAAGGGCCGCGGCGGCATGGCCATGAAGGACGAGGACGCGATCGTGGGCGTGTTCAGCGCCTCCACTCACGCGCCGGTGCTGTTCTTCTCGTCCACCGGCAAGGTCTACAAGATGAAGGTGTGGCGCCTGCCGCTGGGCACGCCGACCTCCAAGGGCAAGGCCTGGGTCAACCTGCTGCCGCTCGACGGCGGCGAGACCATCACCAACGTGCTGCCGCTGCCCGAGGACGAGGCGCAGTGGGAAGCGCTGGACGTGATGTTCGCCACCCGCGCCGGCGACGTGCGCCGCAACAAGCTGTCCGACTTCGTCAACGTCAACCGCGCCGGCAAGATCGCCATGAAGCTGGGCGAGGACGACGCCATGGTCGGCGTGGCGATCGCCACCTCCGACCAGGACGTGTTGCTGACCACGGCGCTGGCGCGCTGCATCCGCTTCGCGGTGGACGACGTGCGGGTGTTCAAGGGCCGTGACTCCACCGGCGTGCGCGGCATCCGCCTCGCGTCCGGCGACGAGGTCATCTCCATGGCCGTGCTGAACCGCGTCGACGCCACCCCGGCCGAGCGCACAGCCTATCTGAAGGAGCTGCGCCGCCAGCTGGGCGAGACCGCCGAGGACGCCGCTCCGGCCGCCGAGGAGGCCGAGGAGGAGGGCGCGGAAGGCGTCGTCACCCTGAGCCCTGAGCGGTTCAACGAGCTGAAGGCGGCCGAGCAGGTGATCCTCACCGTGGCCGACACCGGCTTCGGCAAGCGCTCGTCGGCCTATGAATACCGGCGCACCGGACGCGGCGGCCAGGGCCTGCAGGCCCACGACCTGTCCAAGCGCGGCGGCAAGCTGGTCGCCTCCTTCCCGATCGAGGAAGGCGACGAGATTCTGCTGGTCACCGACGGCGGCCAGCTGATCCGCACGCCGGCCAGGCAGGTCCGCCGGGCTGGACGCAACACCCAGGGCGTGACCATCTTCCGCACCGCGGGCGGCGAGCGCGTCGTCTCGGTCGAGCGCCTGGCCGAGAGCGAGTCTGAAGAAGAGGCGGCGGTCGAGGCGTAAGCCTCGGCCGGCTGCAACGACGGGGGGCGCTGATGCGCGTCGGTCTCTATCCGGGCACCTTCGACCCGATCACCAACGGCCACCTGGACATCATCGGGCGGGCCGTGAAGCTGGTGGACCGGCTGGTGATCGGGGTCGCCATCAACCGCGACAAGGGCCCGCTGTTCAGCCTCGAGGAACGGGTCGAGACCGTCCGCGAGGAGTGCGCGAAGATCGCCGACGGCCAGATCGTCGTGCAGCCCTTCGACAGCCTGTTGATGCACTTCGCCGAGCAGGTCGGGGCGCAGGTCATCGTGCGCGGCCTGCGCGCGGTCGCCGACTTCGAATACGAATTCCAGATGACCGCGATGAACCAGCAGCTCAATCGCGACATCGAGACGGTCTTCCTGATGGCCGACCCCCGCCACCAGGCGGTGGCCTCGCGCCTGGTCAAGGAAATCGCCCGGCTGGGCGGTGACATCAGCGCCTTCGTGCCCGAGACGGTGGCCGGGCGGCTGCGGGCGAAGTTCGCCTAGGCGCGCCGAGCGTTCATCCAGGCGCGTCCGATGAGGACCGCCAGGCCCAGGTGCAGGACGACGGCCGGCCACAGCAGGATCCCGCCGAGGCCGGCGATCCCCAGCCAGGTCAGATAGGCGCCGGCGAGCAGGTTGTAGATCGCCTGAGCGCGGAGGGTCGCGACCGTCGGCCGCCAGCCGGCCAGGGCCAGCGCCAGCAGCGCGATCCCGGCTAGACGTCCGAGGGGCGGGCCCGCATCTGGCAGGCCGGCGCCCAGGACCAGCCGCGCGAACAGGGGCGGGCTGGCGAGCAGCAACAGGCCGGTCGCGCCGGCCTCGATCGCCGCGACGCGGACGATCCAGTCCGGTGCGGTGGGGCGGTGGGCCATGCCCGACAACGGCGCTGGCGGCCGGGCGGGTCCCTGGGCTCTCACATGCTGATCTGCGGCAGGTACAGCGCGAAGTAGCCGACCAGGGTCGCGAACAGGCCCAGCGCCGACACCCACTGCGCCCAGCGGGCGGGGACGAACCAGGCCAGGGCCAGCAGGCCCAGCATGACCGGGATGCTGGCGTTCACGCCTTCGAATTGCCTGGTCAGGGTGGCGTTCAGGATCGCGCCGATCACCAGGTAGACGCCCATGGCGACGGCGTAGCCGCGCCGGTTGTCCAGGTGGAACTGGTAGAGGTCGCGCGGCTCCTCCGACGCGGCCGGCGTGACGAACATGGCGAACAGGTAGAGCACCACGGTCGAGGCGAACACGATGAGCAGGACCGGCAGGCTCCAGGCCTGCAGGTCGCGCAGGCCCCAGAGGCTGAGCCACATGTCGAAGGTCAGCAGCAGGCACATCGCCGCCCACAGGGCGTGAAGCGCCGAGAACTTCACGCGGCCGCCGCCCTGCACCAGGGCGCCGAAACCGGACAGCAGATGGGTCAGGCCGAGCGACAGCACGACCGACACCAGGACCATCACGTACTCGAAGATAGACACGTCCGCCCCCAGCGACCTGCGTTCGCTGCGGAGCCTCCGCTGACTCGCGCAGGCGGTCGAGCCGGGCGGGCGGGACCTAGGCCCCGCCGCGGTCCAGGCTGCTGACGGCGACGCCGCCGGCCACCACCTTGACGCCCAGGAAGCGCATCACGCCGCCGGCGAAGCTGATCTCCTCGACCTTTACGGCCGGATCGCGCTTGAGCTCGGACTCGTCGCGGAGCGTCAGGCGCAGGGTCAGGGCGTCGGTGCGTAGGCCCTCGGCCTCGGCCGTGACGATGGCGTGGCGGAAGTCGGCCGAGCGAAGGGTCGGCGCGGTCTTGGTCAGGGTGGGAGCGGGGACCTTGAGGGGCGTCATCACGATGTCTCCTGAATAGGTGGGGCGATAGGGCGGGTCGCGGCGTAGGCGGTTCATGCAAGTCCCTTGGGCGTGGTCTCGAGCGTTCCGCGCGGGTCATCGAGCGCGGCCTTCAGCCGGCGCAGGTCGGTGGCCAGCGTTTCGCGGCGCGCGCGCCAGGACTGGAACAGCTCGGATTCCGCGACATAGGTGTCGCCGGCCCGGCCGCCGCGCAGGGTGCGGCGCAGGGCCCGCAGTTCCTTTTCGTTGTCACGCTCGAGACGCTTCAGCGCGTCCTCGCACGCCTTGATCGCGCGCCGGGTCTCGGCATAGCCGCGGCCGAGCGCGGCGGCGGCCTCGACGGGTGAAGCAGCGGTCACGCTATCTCTTCTGGAACGGAGAGCTGGAGGCCGAGATCACGATCGGCGGTTTCGGCTTTTCGGCCTTCGGCTTGCGCGGCTCGCGGCCGCTGCGTTTCTGACCCTTGGCCATGACGATGCTCCTGGTCGCGCGCGGCGGAGGTCCGGCGCGCGCGCGAGTTCCCGATCCGCGGATGCGTTCGGGCCGAATCGAATCGGGGTCGCGATGGTCATGGGCTGCCCCTTTCCGGGGCGTCGTCGGCCGGAGCGCGCGGCGCGCGGCCGTCCGGCTGACGAGCACGCCGTTTCTAGCATGCTTCGCGCGGGGCCGCGGATTATTCGGCGCGGCGCGACCTTCCGCCCGGCCACGCTCTGGACAAGCGCCCGCGAACCCGCTGACCTGCGCCCGAACTCGGGGGACCATGCCGTTGAAAGCCGTTCTGTTCGCCGCCGCCCTGGCGCTCGCCGTTCCGGCCGCGGCCTCGGCCGCCGGGCCCGTTCCGACCTGGCGGACGGTCGAGCCGGATGACGCCTGGGTGATCGACACCTCCAAGGGCCGCGTCGTGGTCGAGCTGGCGCCGGAGATCGCGCCCAGCGCGGTGGAGCGGATCAAGCTTTTGACCCGCGAGGGGCTCTACGACGGGCTGGAATTCCACCGGGTGATCGACTGGTTCATGGCCCAGACGGGCGATCCCGGAAACGTCGACGGCGGCAAGTCTTCTCATCCCGACCTGAAGCCGGAGTTCACCTTCCGGCGCGGGCCGCAGACCCCGTTTGCGGCGGTGGCCAATCCGTACGGCACCGTGCTGGGCTTCGTGCAGAGCGTGCCGGTGCAGGGCAATCCGGACGCCGCCATGGCGCGCGCCTCGGACGGCAAGGCCAGCGCCTGGGGCCTGTACTGCCAGGGCGTGGTCGGCATGGGCCGCGGCGAGGCCGAGGACAGCGCCAACTCCGAGTTCTTCCTGATGCGCCAGCCCTATCCGGCGCTGGACAAGCGCTACACCGTGGTCGGCCGGGTGGTCGTCGGCCTGGACGTGGTGCGCAAGCTGAAGACCGGCGAGCCGGTCAATAACGCCGACACCATGGTGAAGGTGCGCATGCTCTCCGACATCCCGGCCGCCGAGCGCCCGACCGTGCAGGTCATGGACGTCCGCAGCGCCGAGTTCGCCGCGCGGGTGGAGAAGGCGCGGACGGTCAAGGGCGCCGACTTCTCGCCGTGCGACCTCGAGATCCCGGCGCGGGTCAAATAGTTCGTCACCCTCGGGACAAGCCCGAGGGTGACGATTGAGTGGGGCGCAGTGCCCCGCACTGGACAATCCCCCCCGAACCCGCTGATCTCGACGCAAAGCTCCGGGGAGGGGAATCCCATGAAATCCGTCGTGCTCGCGGCCGTCGCCGCCCTGGCCGTCACGGGCGCCGTCCAGGCCGCGCCGAAGGGGCCGAAGAAGCCGCCGGCCGAAGTCGCGCCGAGCGCCGCCGACTGGCGGGCGCTGGATCCCGACAACACCCTGGTGATCGACACCACCAAGGGCCGCATCGTGGTCGAGCTTACGCCCGCCGCCGCGCCCCAGCACGTCGAGCGCATCAAGAAGCTGGCGCGCGAGGGCTTTTATGACGGCCAGTCCTGGCACCGGGTGATCGACTACTTCATGGCCCAGACCGGCGACCCGCTGGGCACGGGCGAGGGCCAGTCGCCCTATCCGGACGTGCCGGCCGAGTTCACCTTCCGCCGCGGCCCCGAGCTGGCCATGACGCCGGTGGCCAGGCCGGCCGGCGCGGTGCTGGGCTTCGTCGGGACCCTGCCGATCGCCACCCAGCCGGACGCGCTGATGGCCAGGACCGGCGACAAGAAGGTGCACGCCTGGGGGCTGTACTGCCCGGGCGTGGCCGGCATGGCCCGGGGCGACGAGCCCGACACCGCCAACAGCCAGTTCTTCATCATGCGCCAGCCCTATCCGGCGCTGGACAAGCGCTACACCATCTGGGGCCGGGCGGTGACCGGGCTGGACGTGGTGCGCGCGCTCAACGTCGGCGAGCCGCCGGAGAACCCGGACAAGATGGTCCGTGTGCGCATGATGGGCGACATGGCCGCCGCCGACGCGCCGAAGCTGAAGGTGATGGACACCAGCTCCAAGGCCTTCGCCGCCCTGGTCGACAAGGTGCGCAAGGAGAAGGGCGCGGACTTCTCGATCTGCGACATCGAGGTGCCGGTCCAAGGCGGTTGAGCCGTGGCATATCCTTCGCCGGGCTCAGGACGGGGGCGGGCTGAAATCCCTCATTCTGAGCTTGCCGAAGATGGCGTGAAACCGCACAGATCGACGGCTGCGCCTGTGAGGGGCCCGAGAGGGGAATGAGCATGAAAGCTGTCGTGATCGCCGCCCTTGCGGCTCTGGCCGGGCCTGCCGCCGTTTCGGCCGCCACGCCCGTCGCGCCGACCGTGACCGCCCAGGCCGCCGACTGGCGCGCGCTCGATCCCGAGAACACCCTGGTGATCGACACCACCAAGGGCCGCATCGTGCTGGAGCTGTCGCCCCAGGCCGCGCCGCGCCACGTGGAGCGCCTGAAGCAGCTGGCCCGCGAAGGTTTCTACGACGGCATCATCTGGCACCGGGTGATCAACGACTTCATGGCTCAGACCGGCGACCCGGAAGGCACCGGCCAGGGCGGTTCGAGCTATCCGGACCTGCAGGCCGAGTTCACCTTCCGCCGCGGCGCGGACGTGGCCTACGCCTCGATCGAGAGCGCCAAGGGCCAGTCGGTCGGCTTCGCCGGCCTGCTGCCGGTGCAGACCCAGGCCGACGACATGATGCTGTTCACCGCCGACCAGCGCGTGCCGGCCAACGGCCTGTTCTGCTCGGGCGTGGCCGGCATGGCCCGCACCGGCGACCCCAACACCGCCAACAGCCAGTTCTTCCTGATGCGCGGCGAGAACCACGTGCTGGACAAAAACTACACGGCCTTCGGCCGGGTGGCGTCGGGCCTGGACGTCGTGCGCAAGCTGGCGACCGGCGAGCCGCCGGCCAGCCCGGACAAGATGCTCAAGGTGCGCGTGATGGCCGACATGCCGGCCGCCGAACAGCCGAAGATCAAGGTGCTGGACGTCCGCTCCAAGGCCTTCACCGCCCTGGTCGACAAGGTCCGCAAGGAAAAGGGCGCCGCCTTCTCGGTTTGCGACGTCGACGTCCCGACCCAGGGCGCGTGAGGTGAGGGCGCTCGCCGCCGTCCTCGCCCTGCTGGCCGCTCCGGCCGCGGCGGCCGAGCGGACGGCGGTCGCGCCGGAAAACGTGCTGGTGATCGACACCGGCAAGGGCCGGGTGCTGGTCGAACTGGTCCCCGAAGCCGCGCCCGCCCACGTGGCGCGCGTGAAAGAACTTGCCCGCGAAGGCTATTACGACGGCGCGCGCTTCTACCGGGTGGTTCCCAACTACATCGCCCAGGGCGGCGAGAAGCGGACCGACGGCGTCTATCCCTCGGGCAAGGGCGCGCTGAAGGCCGAGTTCACCTTCAAGGCCGCCGGCGACGCGGTCGGGCCGCTGCCGCTGGCGAAGGGCGCCGACGGGACCGCCTGGGCGAAGTTCTGCCCCGGCGTGCTGGCCATGGCCCACTACGACGACCCCGACAGCGGCGACAGCCAGTTCTTCATCGTCACCGGCTACGCACCGCTGGAGAAGCAGTTCACCGTCTTCGGCCGGGTGATCGCCGGCATGGACGCCGTGCGCGCGCTGGCCCCCGGCGAGCCGCCCGCTCAGCCTGACACGATGCAGAAGGTGCGGGTTCTGGCCGACGATCCGGCGTTCAAGGGCGCGACGGTCACCCGCGACGTGCTGGCGCCGGGCGCCAGGTGCGAGCAGGCGCTGGAGGGCCGGGTCGACCAATAACTCCCTTCTCCCCTTGTGGGAGAAGGTGGCCGGCGGAGCCGGCCGGATGAGGGGTGTCGGCGGTCGAGACCAGGATTGAGAGCGGGGGGCCAAACGCGGCCGGCGTCGCGCCCGCACCCCTCATCCGACGCGCTCCGCGCGCCACCTTCTCCCGCAAGGGGAGAAGGGGAGTCAGCTGACCTTCGCCGGCCCGCGCCGCCGTTTCCGCCGCCGCTTGCGGTTCCTGTCCTTCATCAGCGACAGCAGCATGCCTTCGCGCAGGCCCCGGTCGGCGACGCGGACGCGCTGGCAGGGCCACAGTTCCTGCACGGCTTCCAGGATGGCCGCCCCGGCCAGCACCAGGTCGGCGCGGTCGGGGCCGATGCAGGGCTCGGCGGCGCGGCCCGTGCGGCCCATGTCCATCAGCTTGCCGGCCGCGGCCTGGCAGTCGGCGTGGGTCAGCCACAGGCCGTCGACGCGGTTCCTGTCATAGCGCTGCAGGCCCAGGTGCATGCCGGCCAGGCTGGTGATGGCGCCTGACGTGCCGACCAGGTGGGCGCGGCCGTCGGCGAACATCGAACGCACGGCCTCGGCGCCTTCGAAGGCCGAGATCTCGGCCTTCACCGAGTCGACCATGGCCCGCCACCAGAGGTCCTGGTCTTCGTCCGGCTCGGGGAAGCGCTCGGCCAGGCTCACCACGCCGACGGCGATCGACAGCCAGGCCTTGATGTCGGTGCGCGGGCGCCCGTCGCGGCCCGGCGTCAGGGCCACCCAGGACAGTTCCGTCGAGCCGCCGCCGACGTCGACCACCAGGGCGGCCTCGGCCTCGCGGTCCAGCAGGTTGCGGCAGCCGGCCACCGCCAGGCGGGCCTCCTCGTCGGGGCCGATGATGGTCAGCTTCAGCCCGGTCTCTTCCTCGACCCGGCGCACGAATTCGGGGCCGTTGACGGCCGAGCGGCAGGCGGCGGTGGCCACGGCCTTCAGTCGCGCCACGCGCCGGCGGCGAATCTTCTCGGCGCAGATGCGCAGGGCCGCGACGGCGCGGTCCATGGCCTCGGGCTGCAGCCGGCCGGTGTGGGTCAGGCCCTCGCCCAGCCGCACGATCCTGGAAAACGCCTCGACGACGCGGAAGCCGCCGTCCGCCGGGGTGGCGATCAGCAGGCGGCAGTTGTTGGTCCCCAGATCCAAGGCGGCGAAATGCTCCGCCTCGGGCCTGGGGCTGCGACCGGCCTGGCCGCTGCGCGGCCTGGCGGGAGCCTCGGACATGGCTCGACCCCTAAGGTGAGGGCCGCCGTCGCGACCCACATGCGCCGCGCCGAAACAACCCGCTTCACGACCAAGGTAGCGAGCGCCGGGACGAGGGCAAGGTCAGCGGTGAGGGTTTGTCCGTCCACCTACGGGGAACCCTGACCGGGCAAGGGAGGAAAAGTTCGGTCCCCGCGGCCGTATCCTGACGGAACACCCGTGTTCGCCGTTCATCATTCGGTCAGGCGTAGGGGAGCACCCTTACGGGCATGAACACGCGCATCGCCAAGTATGGGATCGGCCAGGTCGTGCGCCACCGCTTGTTCCCCTTCCGGGGGGTGGTGTTCGACGTGGATCCCGAGTTCGCCAGCAACGAAGAGTGGTGGCGGGCCATCCCCGAGAACGTGCGGCCGTCCAAGGACCAGCCGTTCTATCACCTGATCGCCGACGGCGAGGACGGCGGCTACGTCGCCTACGTCTCGGAGCAGAACCTGGAGGCGGACGACACCGGCCAGCCGGTGAAGAACCCCCAGGCCGATCAGGTGTTCGTGGCCTTCGACCACGGGCGATATATGCCCAAGCCCAGGCAGCTGAACTGAGCAATCAATCCGTCACCCTCGGGCTTGTCCCGAGGGCCCAGGGTTCAGCCTCCACGAAAAGCGCCGAGTTCGCGCCGACATCGACGCGCGCGCGCGTCCAGCCGTTCTGCGACGGACGACTGGGCCCTCGAGACAAGCCCGAGGGTGACGACGCTGGATGATCTGTCAGGCTTTGTGATCGCCCCGCCGCCGCGCTCGGGGCTATAGTGCCGCCGCTTTGAAGCGGAGCGGCGCGCGATGGCCTGGTTGTTCGGCAAGGGGCGAAACGGCGGACGCGGCGGCAAGCCGCCCGAAGGTCCGCCGCCGCCGGAGCCGCCGTCCGGCGACGACCATCCCTTTTCCGGCGACGTGGACGTCGGCGCGCTCGGCCCCGAGGGGGCGCTCGAGCTGCTGAAGGCCGGCAACCGCGCCTTCCTGAGCGGGCAGGGCGTGATCAGCCACGTCACCGCCGCCGACCTGGCGGGCCTGCGCGAGGCCCAGCACCCGTTCGCCGCGGTGATCGCCTGCGCCGACAGCCGCACGCCGCCGACCATCCTGTTCAACCAGGGCCTGGGGCGGCTGTTCATCGTCCGGGTGGCGGGCAACACCATCGACCGGCGCGGCCTGGCCTCGATCGTCTACGCGGTGAAGCACCTGAAGTGCCCGCTGGTCCTGGTGCTGGGCCATACCGGCTGCGGCGCGGTCGCCGCCGCCGAGGCGGTGGTCGACGGCAAGATGGAGCTGGATCCGTCGCTGGAGGAGATGGTCACCCCGATCATCCCGGCGGTCCTGCACGTGCGCGCCCGCGGCGGGCACGCCGACGCGGCGATCGCGGCGGTGGAGGAGAACGCCCGACGCGTGGCCGAGCGGCTGCGCACCGCCGAAACCGCGCTCGCCGAGGCGATGGCGGAAGGCCGGCTGAAGATCGTCGCCGCGGTTAAGCACATCGACACCGGCGAGGTGAAGTTCCTCGATTGAGGGCTCAGGCCGCCGCGCTTTCCGCGTCATCGGCCGCCGGCGTCAGCGCCTCGTTCAGCGCGGTCAGCAGGGCCACGGCGGTGACCGGCTTGGCGACGTGGCCGTCTGCGCCGGCCTGTCCGGCCGCCTCGCGGTGCTCGGGCATGGCGTTGGCGGTCAGCATCAGGATCGGCGTGCGCGGCGCGCCGGAGGCCTGCTCCTGGGCGCGGATGCGGCGGGTGGCCTCCAGGCCGTCCATCACCGGCATCTGCATGTCCATCAGCACCACGTCGTAGCGGTCGCGCTGCAGGGCCTCGACCGCTTCGGCGCCGTTCTCGACGGTGGAGACCTCGACCCCGAAGTCGGCCAGCATGACGCGCACCACCTGACGGTTGGTCGGGTGGTCGTCGGCCAGCAGCACGCGCACGGCGCGCTCGGCGACCGGTTCGGGTTGGGACGCGACGGCGTCGGGCTCGGAGTCGTGAGGAGCGGAGGGCAGGGGCAGTTCGGCCCAGAACACCGAGCCCAGGCCCGGTGTGGAATCGCAGTCCAGCGTTCCGCCCATCAGCTCGGCCAGCTGGCTCGAGATGGCCAGGCCCAGGCCGCTGCCGCCATAGCGGCGGGTGATCGAACCGTCGGCCTGTTCGAAGCGGCCGAACAGCCGGTGCTTCTGGGCCGCGTCGAAGCCCACGCCGGTGTCCAGCACCGCGAAGCGGGCGCGGCCTTCGCCGGCCGGCTGGACCGAGAGGGTCACGCGGCCGGTCTCGGTGAACTTCACCGCGTTGCTGACGAGGTTGACCAGCACCTGGCGCAGGCGCGCGGAGTCGCCGACGCAGACGGCCTCCATCTCCGGCGCGATCTCGACCTCCAGGGCCAGGCCCTTTTCGTCGGCGCGCAGGCGGCTCAACGCGGCCACGGCGCGGACCAGGTCGCCGACATGGAACGGGGCGTTCTCGACCGCCAGGCGGCCGGCCTCGACCCGGGCCAGGTCCAGCACGTCCGACAGCAGCCTCTCCAGGGCCTGGGCCGAGGAGTCGACGATCTGCGCCATCTCGTGCTCGCGCGGCGGCAGGTCGGCCTTGGCCAGCAGGCCGGCCAGACCCACCACGCCGTTCAGCGGCGTGCGGATCTCGTGGCTCATATTGGCCAGGAATTCGCTCTTGGCCCGGTTGGCGGCCTCGGCCTGCACCTGGGCGGCCTTCAGCCGGCGGGCGGCGCGGCGCTGCCAGACCAGGGTGGCGGCGGCCGACAGCACGAACACGCCGGCGATGGCGAACATCCAGTGCTGGGCGGCGATGACGTCCTGCTGCAGGGCGGCGTTTCGCTTGGCGGTCTCCAGCTGCTCGCGGCGGCGCTGCAGCTGGCCCTGCATTTCCGAGGTGATCTGGTGCACGCCGGCGTTGAACTTCCGGGCCGAGCCTTCGGCGCGGTGCTGGTAGTAGGCGCGCTGTTTCTCGAAGGCCTGATCGTAGCGGCCTTGGGCGCGCAGCACCTCGGCCTCGACCTGCAGCAGGCGCGATCCGCCGCCGATCGCGCGCAGCCGCGCCAGGTCGTGGGCCGCGGCGGCCGTCTGGCCGGTCTGGGCGCGGGCGATGGCGCGCATGGGCAGCAGGGCGGGGGCCAGGAACTCCGCGCCCTTCAGCTCCTCGCCCATGCCGTCGAAGCAGGCCAGCACGTCGCGGGGTGCGTCGCGGGCCTCGCTGACCATGCCGCACAGATAGCGGTCCCACTTCTTCAGGCTGGCCAGGTCCGACCGTGAGGCGAGCCGGTGGTGGGCTTCGTAGAGGTCGCTCGCCAGGTCCTTTTCGCCAAGCCGGACCGCCAGGCTGGCCAGGTTGTAGACGCTGTCGAAGTCGGGTCGGGGATAGCCGGTGGCGGCGGAATCGAACTCGAAGCGGCGGAAGGCGTCGGCCGCGCCCTGCAGGTCGCTGAGGTCCATCAGCACCAGGCCGGTGATCTCCCAGACGCCGGCGCGGGCGGTGGCGGCGTAACGGTCCTTGGCCGGGATCAGGGTGTCGGCGTAGGCCAAAAGCTTCAGGGCCGAGCCGACCTGGTCGGTGCGCAGGATGTAGGCGCGCATGCGAAGCGCGTGGACGCGGGCGTACCAGTCGGTTTCGGCGGCCGCGATGCGGGCGATCTCGGCCGACGCGCTCTCGTCGCCCTCGTCATAGCGGGCGCGGGCGGCGTTGGTGCGGGCGATCGACAGATAGCGCGCGTCGTTGTCGCGCTCGGCCTGGGCGCGCAGGCGCCCGTTCCACAGCTCGAACTGCTCGAACTCGGACTGGTTGAGATAGACCCAGGCGACGTGCTGCAGGCGATCTAGGCGCTCGCGGCCTTCGAGCTCCATGGCCGCCTGGCCGAAGGCCGACAGCGCCTTGAAGCTGGTGTGGTCGGCGCGGTCCTCGACGGCGCGCGTCAGGGCGTGGAGCGCGTCGGTGCCCGTCGGCTGCGCGTGCACGCCGAGCGGCAGGGCGGACGCCAACGAGGCCGCCAGAATCGGACCAAGAACTCTGACGCCGCGCATGGCTGCTCCCAGGACGGCGCACTGTCGAACGGCGGCCTTGAGAAAGCGTGAAGGCCCGCGCCCGCGTATGTCGAGGTCACGGGAGTTCGCGCCGCTTCGGTCGCCAAAATTGCGTTTGATTCAGCGTGTGGCGGTCGCTCGCCGCAGCTTGCCTAAGCTTCAGGCCGCGGGCGCGCGCAGGTCCTCCAGCCAGGTCCCGGCCTGCCGCGCCTCGTCCTCGTGGCCGGGCTCGCGCCAGGTCTCGGCCAGGGCGTCGGCGTACCAGGCCCGCATGGCCGGCAGGTCCAGCACGCGCCGCACATAGCCTGCCGCCGGCGCCGAAAGCTCCAGCCCGTAGGTCTGCGCGCGGAAGGCGACCGGGGCGAAGAAGGCGTCGACGGCGGTGAAGGCCGCGCCGGCGAGGTACGGCCCGCCGAACCGCTCCAGCCCCTCGCGCCACAGCTCGTCGATGCGGGCCACTTCGGTGTCCAGGGCGGGAGAGGTCGTGCTCAGCCGCACGCGCAGGCCGCAGTTCATAGTGCAGGTGTTGCGCAGCGCGCCGAAGCCCGAGTGCATCTCCGCCGCCGCCGAACGAGCCCAGGCGCGCGCCTCGCGCCCGGCCGGCCAGACGCCCGGGTGCGCCTCGGCCAGGTATTCGCAAATGGCCAGCGAGTCCCAGACCTGGGTCGCGCCGTCGATCAGGCACGGCACCTTGCCGGTGGGCGAGAAGTGGCGGAAGGCCGCCCAGCTCGAGCCGGTCTCGAACGGGACCAGCCGCTCCTCGAACGGGATGTCCAGGGCGCGCATCAGCACCCAGGGGCGCAGCGACCAGGACGAGTAGTTCTTGTTGCCGATGTAGAGGGCGTACATGCGCGCGGTCTCCGGACGGGAGGTCCGGCGTACGGCGATCCGCGTCGGGCGGCAATCCGCGCCGCCGTTAGGGTCCGGGCAAGGCCCGGCGCCCGATGATCCCGGCGAATGCGGGAGCAGCCGGACGTGCGTGCGTATCCAGGGTTCGGCCGGCGCCGGCCGCCGGAAGACATCTCCAGCCGCCCTGCGTCGGCCGACTGGGCCGGACCCGCGCCCGCCGAGGCGCCGGCCGAGCCCACGCCGGGGGTGAACTGGGGCAGGCGGCTGAAACTGCTGGTCCTGAGCATCCCGATCGCCTTCGCCTGGCAAGAACTGGAACTGGCCAACGCCCGTCAGGCGGCCTCCGACGTGTCGCCAGGGCTCCGGATCGCGGCCGCGCGCTACCAGACGCCTAAGGGGTGTCCGGGGGCGGCCTGGGACGAGGGGCAGCGGATGCCCAGGGCCTGTCTGCGCGGGTACGGCATCTCCTCTGGGGAGACCTGGGCCTACGGCTTGACGCCTCCGCCGCCGAGCAGTTCGGGGCTGGCCCTCCAGGTCTGGTTCCGGGCCGGCGACGACGCGGTCCTGGCCCATTGCGGGCTGCTGGTCGGCTGCAAGGCCACCCATATCGTGCGCGGCCGCTTCTACGACGCCTGGGAGCCGCGTGCATGATGCGCAAGGTTTTCGGCCGGCGCGGACGCGAGCCGGCGCCGTCGGCGACGGACGGGCGATCCGAGCTGGACGCCTGGCGGCGCGAGCGGCTGGACGTGGCCTACGAGAAGATCGAGCTGCGTACGAAGCGCGCGCGCAAGCCGTGGCTGGAGGCCGGGCTGATCCTGGCGGCGATCGTGACGGCGCTGGCCCCCGACCTGACCCTGCTGGGCGACCTCGCCCCGGGCGCGGCCGACCTGTCGCCGGGCCTGAAGGTGTCGTCCAGGTCTTACGAGGCGCCGGACGGTTGCCGCTCCCGTCTGAACTGGCGGGCGGGCGACTGGATGGCCTTCGCCTGCCTGAACGGGGGCGCGGCCCTGCCGGACTGGAAGCTGGAGGCCTACGGCCTGGGGCGGCCGAACCGCTCGCGCGGCCGCACCGGCCGCTCGCTCCGGCAGAAGTGGGTGAGGGTGGGGCCCGACGCCCTGCTGGTCCGCTGCGGCCGGCTGGTCGGCTGCCGGGTCACGCGGGTGGTGGCCGACCGCTTCATGGAGAACGTGGGTGGTTGACGCGAAGCGGCGACGTCGGAATTCCGGGGATGACAGCTGGGCGCTGGCCGGGCTGGCCGCGGTCGCGGCGATCCTGCTCGGCTCCGACCTGTGGCTGTTCGGTCCCCCGAAGCCCGAGGCGTTCGACCTGGAGCCGGGGCTGCGCGTCGCGGCCGGCCCCTACCGCCGTCCGGAGGGCTGTCCCACGCGCTATTGGCGGACGCAGGATTGGATCGCGCGCGCCTGCCTGGAAGACGGGGCGAGGATCGGGACCTGGGGCGGTCGCCGCTACGGGCTCAGTTCGCCGGCCGAGGGCCAGTCCCACGGGGCGGCGCAGGCCTGGGTGCGGGCCGACGACGACGCCGTCCTGGTCGAATGCCACCGCCTTGGCGGCTGCCGGGTGGCCGGCGTGGTCCGCGGCCGGTTCAGCCCCGAACCCGCCGTGTCGGCGACCCCGTAAGGGCTCGCCGGCGGTATCCCCCGCGACGCTCGCGCGTTAGACTCGCTCCCGTTTCAGGGTATAGGCGTTCGCCATGAGCGACTTCGAGCACGTCTTCGACACCCCGCCGCCGGGCGCGGCGGCGGACTGGACCATTCCGCAGGACTGGGACGCCTACACCGACGTCGAGCACCAGACCTGGGTGACGCTCTACGAGCGGCAGATGAAGATCCTGCCGGGCCGGGCCTGCGACGCCTTCATGAAGGGGCTGGACGCGCTGGACCTGCACGGCGGCGGCATTCCCGACTTCCGCAGGATGAACGAGGCGCTGCAGAAGCTGACCGGCTGGACCGTCGTGGCGGTGCCGGGGCTGGTGCCCGACGACGTGTTCTTCGACCACCTGGCCAACCGCCGCTTCCCGGCTGGCCAGTTCATCCGCAAGCCGGACCAGCTGGACTATATCCAGGAGCCGGACGTCTTCCACGACGTGTTCGGCCACGTTCCCATGCTGTCGGACCCGACCTTCGCCGACTACATGGAGGCCTACGGCAAGGGCGGCGCCCGCGCGCTCGCGCTCGGCCAACTGAAGAACCTGGCGCGGCTCTACTGGTACACCGTCGAGTTCGGCCTGATGGAGACGCCGCAGGGGCTGCGCATCTACGGCGCCGGCATCGTCTCGTCGAAGACCGAGAGCGTGTTCTCGCTCGAGGACGCCTCGCCCAACCGCCTGGGCTTCGACCTGGAGCGGGTGATGCGCACCCTCTACCGGATCGACGACTTCCAGCAGGTCTACTTCGTCATCCCCTCGATCGAGAGCCTGCTGGCCGAGACCACCAGGGACTTCGGCGCGATCTACGCCCGCGTGAAGGATCTACCGGACCTGCCGATCGAAGAGATCCTGGCGTCGGACAAGGTCTTCACCCGCGGCACCCAGGCCTACGCCACGGCCGGCGGCCGGTTCGCGAAGAAGGCGAGCTGAGCGGGGCGCGCCCGCTAGACCCCCACAGTCCGTTTGTCCCGGCGAAAGCCGTGACCCAGCTGCGACCTCAGCGGGCCTGATCTGGGCCCCGGCCAGCCGGTCGTGCGGGGAAGGGCTTACGCCTACCGCCCGCCGGTGCTCGGCCCGACCGCGGCGGCCTCTGTGACGCCCAGCGAGGGGAAGATTTCGGCCAGGGCGCGCGTCTCGGGCAGGACATAGACGATGCCGCCGCGCTGTTTGAAGGCCGGCGTCACCACCTCGTCGAAGAAGGCGTCGGGCACGTTGATGCAGCCGTAGGTGATGCGGTTGTCCGCCGGGCTCGGCGACTTCAGGCGCTGCCAGCGGCCCTCGCGCGGACCGGAGCGGCTGAGCTCGCGAAGCGGATGCAGGGCGACCGCCGCGTCGTAGTCCATCCACAGGGACTTCTTCTTGCCGCCGTTGGGCCGGAAGCTGGTCAGGAAACGACCCGCCGGGGTGGTGCGTTCGCCCGGCTTGATCTTCTCGATGGGCCGCTTGCCGATGCCGGGCACGGAATCGTCGCCGGCGGCGTAGCCCAGCAGCACCGGCACGGCCCCGTTCGGACTGCCGTCGGCGTTGAAGACGAAGACCGCGGCCTTGTGCTTGTCGATGACGACGAAGGGCAAGCCGCCGTTGTCGTGGCTCGCGATGATCCCTGCGACCAGGCCGGTCACGGCCGGCGAGGCCACGGGCGTGGCGAGCTGCACCGGCTTGGCCTTGGCTTTGGCCCTGGCGGCGGGCTTGGAGGACTTGGCGGCTTGGGCGGGCTTGGCGGCGGCGGGCGTCGCGACCGCGCCGGCGGCCAGCAGCCCCAGCCCCAGCGCGCAGGCGGCGAGCGTCGACTTCAGATGATCGCGGACGGCCGACACGTTAGCTCCCAAGACGCACTCCCGAATTTTACGCGCTGGGCGCGGTGAAGCTGGTGGTTATCCACCCCCTCCGGCGCCCGGTCGAGACGCCCGCGTGGCGCTGCGGTCTTCTGCCGCGGCGGCGGACTCCCGGTGATCTTCCACGGCGGCGGTCGCCTCCGGCGCGTCGGACTTCGCGCGCCGGGAAAACAACTTCCGCCAGCCCTTCTTTTCGCCCTGCGCCGAAACCTTGGTGAAGCCGGCGTCCTGGCCCAGCGTCGGGAAGACGTCGTGCAGCGGCCGCGCCTCAGGCAGGACGTAGACGATCCCGTCGCCGTCCTTGAACACCGGCGCCACCACCTTGTCGAAGAAGGCGTCCGGCACGTTGATGCAGCCGAAGGTGATGCGGTTGTCGCCCGCGCTCGCGGTCTTCAGCCGCTGCAGGCGATGCTCCCGCGGATCGGACAGGGTCACTTCGCGCACCGGGTGCAGCGAGATGGCGGCGTCGTAGTCGACCCACAACACCTGCTTGGGGCCGTTCGGCCGGAAGCCGGCCTCGAAGCGGCCGGCGGGCGTGGTGCGCTCCTCGGGCGTGATCTGGGCCAGGGGGCGCTCGCCGATGCCGGGCACGGAATCGTCGCCGGGCGCGAAGCCGATCAGGGCCGGGCTCGCCGCGTTCAGGGTCCCGTCGGGACGATAGACGAAGACGGCGGCCTGCAGCTTGTCGACAATGACGAACGGTCGCTCGGCGTTGTCGTGGCGGGCGACCACCCAGTCGGCGAAGGCCGTCACGGTGTCCGAGGCGGCGATCTTCGCGGCCTTGGCCGGCTTGGCCCTGGTCGCGGTTTTCTCAGGTCTGGGCCTGGACGCGGCCTCGGCCGGCGTGACGAGCACGCCGGCCGAAACCAGGCCGAGGCCTAGCGCGCAGGCCGCGAGGGCGGTCCTCAGGCGGCCGCTGGAAGCCGCCGCCTGTCCATCCCGGACCGTCCTCGCGAGCCTGCGCACGGCGCGCCTCAGTTCCGGGGGGACCGGACGGTGGCGGCGCGCTGACGCTCCAGAGCATCCACGCGGCCCGAGAGCTGGTCGATGCGCTGGTTGGCGGTCCGGGCTTCGCCGGCGGCGGCCTGGGCCGCGCTGGAAGCGGCGTCGGCGCGCTGGGCGGCGTCCTGCGCCTTCGCGTCGACCGCGTCGATGCGGGTGTTCACGCCGGCGATCTGCTCGTCGACATACTTCGTCGAGGCGCAGGCCCCGAGGCTGGACGCGCCGAGGAGCAGGATGGAGGCGAGCCAGACACCCGGCTTCCGAACGTTGGCTTGGGTCATAGTTTCCAAGTTCCCTTGTTGCGGAATTTGGAATGTTCCTCCGACGCTGCGGTTCCACACTAAATGCACCGCTTGCACGCGTCGCGGCGCGCGCCGGCTGAAGATCCCGAAGGAATGCGCGCAGTTTCAGCCACTTACGCCCGATGGGCGCAAAAATGCTGATTTCTGCAAATTTCGCCGGGTCAGGCCCGCTTCGGCTTCGGCCGGCTGAGTTCGATCAGCTTGACCCATCCGACCAGGGTCATGGTCAGAAGGCCCGCGCCCCACAGCAGGCCGTAGATCCACGTCGGCGTGTCGTGGAGGCCGAAGGCCTCGGCGATCCCGAAGCCCGAGGCGGTGGCGAACAGCAGGATGGCCAGCACGTCGGCCCCGGCGATCAGGCGCAGGCCGCGGCCCTTCTGCCGCCCGGCGCGGGTGAACAGGAAGCCGGTGATGCTGCACGCCACGGCCAGGACGACCAGGTGAGGCGCGAGCGCGTCCTGCACCACGGGCCCCAGCGGCGTGCGGGCGAACCAGCAGGCGAAGGCCGCCGCGAACAACGCAATCGACGACAGGTGGAAGACTGCGCTCATCCGAGCCTCCTGTGGTCCCACCGACGGCGCGCATGGTCGCGGCGTAAAGCGTGTCTGTCCAGCGTGCGCGGCCACGCGTCACGTAGAGTTGCGGCAGGGGCCTGCTTAACCACTCGATAGCCGTCGACCTGTAGGGAAGCCGGCTTCTCCGGGGAGCACGCGGCCGAGTGGGCGGGGCGAGCGCGATCGCGAACAACAAGTCTTTGAGGGCGTGGGCGGATTTCCGGGCGGCTGCGGCCTGCGCGCTTGTCGTGTTCGGCTGCGTGGTGGGGAGCCTGGCCTTCACCACCGAAGCCGACCGGCTGGCCGCGCTGTGGCCGGCCAACGCCGCCATGCTGGCCCTGGTGCTGCGCAACCCGGCGCGGCGGACCGACCTGCTGATGGTGTCGGCCTGGACGGCCAATCTGCTCGCCAACCTGGCGGTCGAGCTGGCGCCGATGCGCGCCGTGACTCTGGCGACGGCGAACTGCGCCGAGGTCGCCATCGCCGTCGAACTGCTGCGCCGGATCGGCGGGCCGACCTTGGACCTGACGCGGCTGCGTCATCTGAAGGCGCTGGCCCTGGCGGCGCTGGCCGCGCCGATGGTGAGCGGGGCCGTGGCGTCCGTCGCGCTGAACCTGCTGGAGGGCGCGCCGGTGCTGTCGAGCTTCGTGCACTGGTGGGCCACCGACGGGCTGGGCATGCTGGTGCTGACGCCGGCCTTCCTGCTGCTGTCGCCCCGCCGCATGGGACGCCTGTGGCGACCGGAGCTGCGTCGCGGGAGCCTGGGGCTGGCCGTGCTGCTGGCGCTCGCCCTGGCCGTGGTGTTCGGCCAGTCGCGCTACCCGCTGGGCGTGCTGGCGCCGGTGGTGCTGATGCTGATCGCCTTCCAGCGCGGGGTGACGGGCGCGGCCTTGGGCCTGCTGGCGACCGCCGTGGTCGGCAGCGCGGCGACCATGCATGGCTTCGGGCTGCTGGCGCGTGTCGAGACCCAGACCGAACAGGCGCTGGTGCTGCAGGCGTATCTGGCGGTGACGGTGGCCGGCGCCCTGCCGGTGGCCGTCAGCATGGCCCAGCGCCGGCGGCTGGAGCGCTCGCTGACCAGCGCCCGCGCCGAGGCCGAGCGCAGCGAGCGGCGCTATCGCCTGGTCGCCGATCACTCGACCGACGTGATCACCCACCTGGACGTGACGGGACGCGCCACCTTCATCTCGCCGTCGTCCGCAGCCCTGATCGGGCACGCGCCCGAGCGGCTGATCGGAACCGCCACCCTGGACCTCGTTCATCCCGACGACGTCGAGCGGGTGAGGGGCGCCTTCCTGGCGCTGCTGGACCCGGCCGCCCCAGTCCGGGCGATCGAGTGCCGGCTGCGTCACGCCGACGGACGCTGGATCTGGATCGAGGCCAAGCCGACCGCCGTGCGCGGCCCCGACGGCCGGGTGAGCGGCTATGTCGACGTCGTGCGCGACGTCAGCGCCCGCAAGGCGGCGGACGCCGAGCTGGCGGAGGCCAAGCTACAGGCCGAGGCGGCGGCCGCCGCCAAGTCCGACTTCCTGGCCACCATGAGCCACGAACTGCGCACGCCGCTGACCAGCATCATCGGGTTCTCGGGCCTGCTGGCCGGCTCCGAACGGCTGGGGGAGGGGGAGAGCCGCTACGTCGAGCGCATCCGCGTCGCCTCCGAAGCCCTGCTGGGCGTGGTCAACGACGTGCTCGACTTCTCCAGGCTGGAGGCGGGCGCTGTCGAGCTGGACCCGCAGCCGTTCCAGCTGTCGACGCTGGTCGGCGAGACCGTGGGCCTGGTCGCCCAGCAGGCCGAGGCCAAGGGCCTGAGCCTGGAGGCGGGGATCGAACCGGCCGACGCGGTGCTGGTCGGCGACGGGCCTCGCCTGCGCCAGGTGCTGCTGAATTTCCTCGCCAATGCGGTGAAGTTCACCGCCCGCGGCGGCGTCGCCGTTACCGCCGAGGTCCGGCCGGCCGGCCCGGCGCGCGCCCGACTGAAGGTCTCGGTGCGCGACACCGGCATCGGCGTCGCCCCCGACAAGCTGGACCAATTGTTCGACCGCTTCGTACAGGCCGACGGCTCGATCTCGCGCCGGTTTGGCGGCACGGGTCTGGGCCTGGCCATCTCGCGGCGGCTGATCGGCATCATGGGCGGCGAGATCGGCGTGGACACCCGCCCGGGCGAGGGATCGACCTTCTGGTTCGAGGTCGACCTGCCGGTGGTCGACGCGACGGCGCGACCGGTCGCGGCCGCGATCGCGCCCCTGTCGGCCGCGCGGGTGCTGATGGTCGACGACAACGCCGCCAACCGCGAGCTGGGCCGCGCCCTGCTGGAGGCGGCCGGCCTGGAGGTCGACACCGCCTGCGACGGGGTCGAGGCGGTCGAAGCGGTGAAGGCGCAGGCCTACGCCGTGGTGCTGATGGACGTGCACATGCCCGAGATGGACGGCATGGACGCCACCCGCGCCATCCGGGGCCTGGGGCCGCGGTTCGCCAGCCTGCCGATCGTGGCCCTGACCGCCAACGTCCTGCCCGAGGCCGTCGCCCGCTGCCTGGAGGCCGGCATGGACGACCACGTCGGCAAGCCGATCATCCCGGCTCAGCTTTATGCCGCGCTCGGCCGTTGGCTTCCCGCGGAGGCGGCTTAGGCGCCGCCTTTTCGGCCACCAGCTCCGGACGCCGCTCGAACATCGGGAAGACGTCGTCCAGCGGCCGCGTCTCCGGCAGGATGTAGACCACGCCCTTGGCGCCGGCGAAGGCCGGGCGGATCACCTCGTCGAAGAAGGCGTCCGGCACGTTGATGCAGCCGAAGGTGATGCGGTTGTCCTTGGGGGTGGGGGAGTTCAACCGGGACAGGCGGCGCTCCCGCGGATCGACCAGGGTCACCTGCCGTAGCGGGTGCATGGAGATGGCCGTTTCATAGTCCACCCAGAGGACTTCTTCCTTGCCGGGGCCCTTCCCGAAGGCGGCCACGAACCGGCCGGCCGGGGTGGTGCGCTCCTCGGGCCGGATGTTGGAGAGTTCGCGGTCGCCCACGCCCGGCGTGCTGTCGTCGCCGTGGGCCAGGCCGATCAGCACGGGCGCGAGGCCCGTCATCCGGCCCTGCGGGTCGAACACGAACACCTCGGTCTCGATCTTGTCGATGACGACGAAGGGGAGGCCCTCGTTGTCGCCCGAAGCGACCACCCAGTCGGCGAAACTGGCCACGGTCGCAGCCGCGAAGGCCCACGCGCGTCCGGCTTCTTCTTTCGCCTTCGGATCTTCTTTCGCCTTCGGATCTTCGGCTGTCGGCGCGGCCGCTTTCGCCGCGACAGCCTTCTTGGCCGCCGCGTAGGCCGGAGGCGCGGACGCCCCGGCCGCAAGGACGCAGAGGCACGCGGTCCAGGCCGCGAGCGCCGTCCTTAGGGGATAGCGCATAGCCCGCTCCAATGAACGCAGGACGAGCCGCCGATCGCGGACGCCGGGGCCGCACTTAACCCCGGACGTCCGTGTCGCTCACGTCAGGTCAGTTCCGGGGCTTCTTGGTCTGCTGCATCTGCATGGCCCGCTGCTCGAGGCCGTCGACCCTCTGGGTCAACTGGTCGAGCCGCTGGTTGGCCGTGCGAGCTTCGCCCGCGGCCGCCTGGGCCGCGCTTCCCGCAGCGTCCGCGCGTTGGATCGCGTCGTTCGCCTTGGCGTCGACCCCGTCGATGCGACTGTTCACGGCGGCGATCTGCTCGTCCACGTACTTCGTCGATGCGCACGCGCCGAGAGACGAACCGCCCACGAGCAGAATCGCAGCGAGCCAGACACCTGCCTTCGGATTCTTCAGCCGGGTCATTTTTCCCAAAGTCCTCGCTATGGACCTCTGATTGTCCTCCAATCGGGGTCGCGCAGATATCGGGTGAACCCCCTAGGGCATATACGGGGGTGCGCTTAGGCGCCGACCCGTTTGAAACGCAGGTGCTGGAAGTCGTAGCTGAAGTCCGCCAGCGGCGAGAACGCCTTGGCCGTCACCTCGACCGGACGGCCGCGCTTCACGGCGAAGGTCAGGACGGCGTCCTCCACCGTCGGGTCGGCGAAGCGGGTGCGGAAGGCGTCCGGGCCCCAGGGCTCCAGCGGCCCCCGGAAGGCGGGGGTCTTCAGGAAGGCGACCCTCAGGCCCTCGCCGTCGCGGCGGATCTCGAGGTCGCCGTACCAGGGATCGCGATACAGGCCGGCGTAGCGGGCCAGCGGCGCGGTCGGGCCGCCGACGGGCTTGCCGGTGTCGGTGGCTTTCAGGGTGGCCAGCGCCGTCGCGCGGCGGGTCTGGCCGCGATTGCGATAGTAGGCCACCCAGTCGAAGGCCGGCGCACCCATCATCCGGTCCAGCAGGGCGTTGCGCAGGCCGTTCTGCACGCCGACCTCCTCGGCGTTGGTCAGCACGGCGATCCCGACCCCGCGGCCGGGGATCATGGCGGTGGCGGTCAGCTGGCCGTTCATGGCCCCGCCGTGGGCCACGACCCGCTCGCCGCGCCAGTCGAACACCTGCCAGCCCAGCGCGTAGGTCGCGAACAGCGAACGGCCCGGTTCGTCGGACGTGGGGCCGGCCGAGGTCCCGATCAGGGTCTGCGGCGTCCACATCTCCGCCGACTGGATCTCGCTCCACACCGACTTGCCGTCGGGACCGAGGCCGCGGTTGAGCTGGATGCGCAGCCAGGCGGCCATGTCGCGCGCGCCGGCCTGCACGCCGCCGGCCGGGGCGAAGGAGTCGGTCTCCTGGCGCTCCACCACCCGCATCTCGCCCATGCCGTAGACCGGCCCGCCCAGGCGGGCGTGGCGGGCCGAGATGTCCGCCGTGCGGACCAGGGAAGGGGCGGGGACGGCCTGGGCCATGCCGGCGGGCCTGAGCACGCGCTCGGTGACGAAGCTCTCCCAGCTGGTCCCGGTCACGCGCTCGATCAGCTGGCCGGCGGCCACGTAGAGCACGTTGTCGTAGTCGTAGCCGGTGCGGAAGCCGCGCACCGGCTCCAGAAAGCGCAGGCCGTGCACCACCTCGGCGCGGGTGTGGGTGGTGGTCGGCCAGATCATCAGGTCGCCGGCCCCCAGCGGCAGGCCGCTGCGGTGGGTCAGCAGGTCGCGCACGGTCATGGCCGCGGTGGTGGCCGGATCGTACATGGCGAAGTCGGGCAGGCGCCGGACCACCGGCTCGTCCCAGGCCAGCTTGCCCTCGTCGACCAGGATGGCCAGCGCCGCGGCGGTCATGGCCTTGGTGTTGGAGGCGACGGCGAACAGGGTGTCGGGACCGACCGGCTCGGGCGCGCCCAGCTTGCGCACGCCCCAGCCCCGGGTCAGGTCGGGCTGGCCCGGCCGCACCACCGCCAGGGCCACGCCGGGCGTGCCGAACTCGGCCATGAAGGCGTGGACCAGGCCGTCGAGATCGGCCAGCGGGTCGGTCGCCTGCGCCCAGGCCGGACGTGCGACTGCGGCGGCCAGACCGACCGCCGCCCCGGACGCCAGCAGCGCCCGCCGATGGATGAACCCGCTCACGCCCAGATCCCCGACTCGCTTCGGCTCGAAGCATCACGGTTGCGGACGGCTTGGCAATGCGGTCTGCGGCCGCGCCGCGACAGGGCCGCGACGATCTGCCCGGTTCACGCCGCCAGGGGGAAGCCTAGCTTGGCCTTGGCGGGGGGCGCGCAAGAACAAGAGGGAGCGAGGCCATGGCCTTCGATCTCGGCCCCGAGCCGCACCACCCCGCCTGCCCCAGCTGCAAGCGTCCGGTGACCGACGACGACGCGGCCACCCGGCTGGTGTTCCGCGAGGACCAGAGCGGCTGGCTCGGCTTTTCCGGCCTGTGGCACGACCTGTGTTCGCGCCCTTACTGGGAGAAGGCCGCGCGCATCATGGGCCGGCTGGACGGCTGAGGCCGCGACGATCCGCGCGGTTCGCAAGGGCGACCGAGGTTCTAGCTTGTCGGGGCGCGCGAGCGGCGCGCGTCTGCGAGCTGGACCATGGCCTTCGATCTCGAACCCGGCGGCGACCCGCGCGGTCCCTGGTGCCCCAAGTGCAAGCTGCCGGTGATGAAGGGCCAGCCGACCACCCGCATGGTGTTCCCGGAGGACCCAGACGGCCTGCGCGGCCTCTCCGGCCAGTGGCACGGCGAGTGCGCCCGGCCGTACTGGGACACGCTCACGCCGATGCTGGACATGCTGAAGCGGATGGGCGGCGGCTGATCCGAAGATTCCCCAGCGCTACGCTCGGGGGATCTGCACAGCCGCCTAGGTGTTCGGCGGGACGGGGCTCAGGGCGCGCCTGATAGGCCCGCGACGGCCGCCGTGTTCGGGTGCCGCTTTCACGAGAGCGGAGGCGACCATGCCGGGCGGCAAGCCGAACATCTTGTTCATCATGGGCGACGACATCGGCTGGTTCAACGTCAGCGCTTACAACCACGGGGTCATGGGCTATCGCACGCCCAATATCGACCGCATCGCCAAGGAAGGGGCGATGTTCACCGACTGGTACGGCCAGCAGAGCTGCACGGCCGGGCGGGCCGCCTTCATCACCGGTCAGTCGCCGATCCGCACCGGCCTGACCAAGGTCGGCTTGCCGGGCGCGGACCTGGGCCTTCGGGCGGAGGACCCGACCGTCGCGGACGTGCTGAAGGCGCAAGGCTACGCCACCGGCCAGTTCGGCAAGAACCACCTGGGCGACCGCGACGAGTTCCTGCCCACCGTCCACGGCTTCGACGAGTTCTTCGGGAACCTCTACCACCTCAACGCCGAAGAAGAGCCGGAGAACCCGGACTATCCCAAGGACCCGAAGTTCAAGGAGAAGTTCGGCCCGCGCGGCGTGTTGAAGTGCAAGGCCGACGGCAAGGGCGGCCAGAGCATCGAGAACACCGGACCGCTGACCCGCACGCGCATGGAGACCATCGACGAGGAGTTCCTGGCCGCAGCCAAGGACTTCATCACGCGCAAGCAGGCCGAGGGCGGACCGTGGTTCTGCTACTTCAACTCCACCCGCATGCACATCTTCACGCACCTGAAGAAGGAGAGCCAGGGCGTGACCGGGCTGGGGGTCTATCCGGACGGCATGGTCGAGCACGACGGCCATGTCGGTCAGCTGCTGGGCCTGCTGGAGGAACTGGGCTGCGCCGACGACACGGTGGTGGTCTACACCACCGACAACGGCGCCGAGGTGATGAGCTGGCCCGACGGCGGCTCGACCCCGTTCCGCGGCGAGAAGGCCACGAACTGGGAGGGCGGCTTCCGGGTGCCCTGCCTGATCCGCTGGCCGGGGGTGATCGAGCCCGGTCGGGTGGTCAACGACATCTGCGCCCACGAGGACTTCCTACCCACCTTCGCGGCCGCGGCCGGCGAGACCGACATCGTCGGCAAGCTGAAGGCCGGCCACACGCTGGGCGGGCGCAAGTTCAAGGTCCACCTCGACGGCAAGAACCTGCTGCCGTTCCTCAAGGGGCAGGAGGAGGAAAGCCCGCGCGAGGGCTTCCTCTACTGGAGCGACGACGGCGACCTGATGGCCATCCGGGTGCGCCAGTGGAAGGTCGCGTTCATGGAGCAGGAGCACACCGGCCTCGACGTCTGGAAGCGTGAGTTCGCGAACCTGCGCGCGCCGAACATGTACAACCTGCGCTCCGACCCGTTCGAGCGCGGCACCGAGAGCTTCGAGTACGGCAAGTGGATGGCCGACCGCGCTTTCCTGATCGTGCCCGCTCAGGCGATCGCGGCGCAGTGGCTGGAGAGCTTCAAGGAATTCCCGCCGCGGCAGAAGCCGGCCAGCTTCAGCCTCGGCGAGGTGATGGAGAAGATGACGACGGCCAGCCCCAGCCAGAATTGACCGCCGAGGCCCGCTCAGGCGCCCCCTGAGCGGGCTTAGGGCCGACACCGGCGCCCGCCGAGGGCGGGGAGAGTGCGGACCACCTGAGCCGCGCCCAGCCCCCTAGGTGATCGACAGCCCCAGCCTAGGGGCCCGCCTGATGGTTCTGCTCCGTGTTGCGGTGCTCCGTGCTCCATCCAAACGAGCGGAGGCCGACGACCAGGCGATGGAGAAGATGACCGAGGTCGCCTTCGGAGCGCATAGACGGGGAGGCCGCCATGGCCCGTCAGACCCGTCGTGCGACCTTCGCGCTCGCCGCCCTGCTGCCGACCGACCAGAAGGCCATAATGGAGCTCGTCGCGGCGACCCACGCCGGGATGACCACAGCCGGCTGGACAAGGCCTGGGCGGCCATGCGCGGCTGGCCAGTGGTCAGCAGGAAGCGCGACTGGCGGACGATCTTCCCGCGGGCCGCATGAGCGACGAGCCCTCCGAACTCGACCGACTGCTCGCCGTGCCGGAGGCGCGGGCGCTGATGGACGCGCTGATGAGCTACACGCCCTCGATCACCACGGTCGTGCGCGCCTCCGACCTGAAGGTGCTGCGGGTCAGCGAGTTCGCCTCACAATTACTGGGCCTGACGCCGGTGCCGCGGGAAGGCGTGCCGTTCGACATCTACGCCGGCGGCTTCAAGGCGTTCGACGCCGAGCGGCGACCGATCCGCTTTGAGCACCGGCCGCTGATCCGGGCGGTGCGGGGGGAGGTGGTGCACAACCACTTCGGCTACGTCCAGGACTTCGCTGGACGGTGGGTACCGATCGTCTGCAACGCGGCCCCGATCCGCGACGCGGCCGGCGCGGTCATCGGCGCCATCCTGTCCTGCACCGACATCACCAAGCAGAAGCAGCTGGAAGACGAGCTGCGGGAGACCGCGGACCAGAAGGAGGCGCTGTTCCGCGAGCTGGCGCATCGGGTGAAGAACCACCTGCAGATCATGTCGGGCCTGATCGCGCTGGACGCCCGCGACGACTCCCTGAGCGCCGCCGAGGTGGCCGAGCGCAACCAGTACCGCCTGCGCATGCTGGCGGCGGTCTACGACAGCTTGACCCAGGCCGAGGCCGGCGAGCGGATCGGCGCGCGCGTGTTCGTCGACGAGGTCTGCCGGCCGTACCGGACCGAGCAGGTGGCGGTCGACGTGGAGGTGGTCCCGGCCGATCTGACCCTGGCGCCGGACCAGGCCGCGCCGTTCGGCATGCTGCTGAACGAGGCGGTCTGCAACGCCTACAAGCACGCCTTCCCGGACCGCGCTGGACGGGTGCAGGTGACGCTGCGGCGGGAAGGGGAGGGGCTGGTGCTGGAGGTGGCCGACGACGGCGTGGGCCTGCCGGCCCAGGCCGCCGACCGTTCCTCCCACGGGCTGAAGCTGATGCGCCTGCAGGCGCGCCAGCTGAACGGGACCCTCACGATCGGAGACCGGCCGGGCGGCGGCGCGGTGGTCACCGCCGCCCTGCCGGAGGAAGCCGTCTAGCCCCAGTGCCAGGGATCGATGCTGGTCATCGAGCCGAGGGTCACGCTTTCGACCGTCACGGTCTCGCCGCTGGAGAAGGCGAACACCACGTCCGGACCGACCTGGGTGACGGAGTAGGTCGCGCCCGTGCCGGCGAAGGCTGAGAAGTCCAGGGTGTCCTCCGTGCCGCCGGCGGTGAAGTCGCCGATGACGTCCGAGCCGGACCCGGGCTGGAACACGAAGGTGTCGTCGCCGGCGCCGCCTTTGAGGGCGTCGTCTCCGGCCCCGCCGTCCAGCACGTCGTTCCCCTTGCCGGCGGAGATTTCGTCCTTGCCGTCCCAGCCGGTCAGGCGGTTGTCGTTCTCGTCGCCGATCAGCACGTCGTCGCCGTAGGAGCCGCCCAGGTTCTCGATGGAATTCAGGCTGCCCGAATTGCCCCAGCCGTCGTCCACGATCTTGTTGGCGGACAGGTCCACCCACACGCCGTTCGTGCCGTACTCGATCTCGGCCACGCCGTCGAAGTCGGTGTCGACCAGGCGCATCTGGGTGAACTGCAGGATGCTGTCGATGCCGTCGCCGCCGTCGACCATGTCGGGCGCGTCGTCGATCTGGAAGCTGTCGTCGCCCTTGAAGCCTTCCGCGTGGTCCTTGAAGGCGGCCAGGATCAGGTTGTCGCCGTCATCGCCGTAGAACTGGTCGTCGAACATAGTGCCGGCGCCCAAGCCCTCGATGGAGTCCATCTTCTCCTTGTTGCCGTAGCCGTCGTTGTAGACCATCTGGTCGCGCAGGTCGGCGATCACGCCCTGGGTGGCGTCCAGGTGGTAGAAGCTGACCCGGTCGAAGCCGGCCCCGCCGATGAACACGTCCTCGCCCGAGCCGCCGCGCAGCTGGTCGTCGCCGTCGCCGCCGTCCAGGGTGTCGTTGCCGGCGCCGCCGCGAAGCATGTCGTTCGCTTCCCAGCCGTTGATGACGTTGTCGCCGGCGTCGCCGATCAAGAGGTCGTCGCCGGCCGATCCGCCCAGGTTCTCGACGTTGTAGATCCAGCCCGTGCCGCCCCAGCCGTCGTCGAGAATGCGGTTGGCCTCCAGGCTGACCCGCACGCCGTTCGTGCCGAATTCGATCTCAGCGACGCCGTCGGCGTTGGTGTCGACCAGGCGCATCTGGGTGAAGCGCAGGATGGTGTCGATCCCGTCGCCGGCGTCGAGGAACGCGACCGCGTCGTCGAGCTGGAAGGTGTCGTCGCCCTTGAAGGCTTCGATGTGGTCGCCGCGGGCCCCCAGGATCAGGTTGGCCCCGTCGTCGCCGTAGAACTCGTCGGCGAACATGGTGCCGTCGCCCAGGCCCTCGATCGAGGACATCTTCTCCGCGTTGCCGTAGCCGTCGTTGTAGATCTTCTGGGTGCGCAGGTCGGCGATCACGCCCTGGGTGGCGTCCAGGTGGAAGAAGCTGACCCGGTCGATCCCGGCCCCGCCGTCGAAGCTGTCCTTGCCGGCCCCGCCGCGCAGGTAGTCGTCGCCGTCGCCGCCGATCAGCTTGTCGTTCCCCTCGTCGCCGCGGATGTAGTCGTCCCCGGCGCCGCCATCGAGCACGTCGTCGCCGAGGCCGCCGTAGAGGTGGTCGGCCCCGTCCTTGCCGTACAGCTCGTCGTTCCCGGCCAGGCCGAGGATGGTGTCGTCGCCTGACGTTCCGGCAAGCACGTCGGCCGCGGCGGTTCCCGTGATGGTAGGCATGGCGATGGCTCCTGAAGTCTCGCGGACCGGGCGCAGCCGCCCGGCGCACGCGAAGGTGGGCCGCCTTCTTCGCACCGCCGGGCGGAGGTCCGGCAGGGCGATTGTCTCAGGGGAAATTTACGGATGGACCCGCGCCGGCGCCGGCCGGGCCGCGCGAACCGCCGGTCCGCCCCGGATGTTGGAGTCCCGAAAGGTCCCCCATGATCGACATCCTTCCAGCCCCCGACAACGTCGCGGCCTACCGCCTGTCCGGCCGCATCACCGGCGAGGAGTACGACCACGTCGTCGCCGACCTGGAAGAGCGGCTGGAGACGCACGACAAGCTCGGCGTCTACGTCGACCTGATGGGCTTCGACGACATGACGGTGGAAGCCGCCTTCAAGGATCTGCGCTACGGCCTGGCCAAGCTGGGCGACCTGAAGCGCTTCCCCCGCGAGGCGGTGGTCACCGACAAGCAGTGGGTGAAGGCGCTGGTCCGCTTCGCCGACCCGCTGATCCCCCACGTCGAGGTGCGCACCTTCGCCCCCGACCGCCGCGAGGAGGCCATGGCCTGGGCGGCGCAGGCGCGGTGAGAGCGGGCGCGCGCGAAGAACAACATCGACCGTCATCCCGGCCGTAGCGGAGCGCAGCACAGCGGAGAGCCGGGACCCAGCAAGCTCGACCGTGACGCTGCGAACCCGCGTTGCAACCAGCGCCGCGCTTGCTGGGTCCCGGCTCTCCCGCGCCCTGCGGGCGCGGGAGAGCCGGGATGACGGATTGAAACTTAAGCCGCGACCTTCATCCGCGTCGCCGTCCAGTCGTCGACGACCCGGCCCAGCACGTCGAGCGGCATGGCCCCGCCCAGCAGGACCGCGTCGTGGAAGCCCTTCAGGTCGAAGCGCGAACCCAGCTTCGCCTTGGCCTGCTCGCGCAGGCGGACCATCTCGATGTGGCCGATCTTGTAGCCGCAGGCCTGGCCCGGCCAGACGCAGTAGCGCTCGACCTCGCTCTCGGCCGCGCCGGGCGCCAGGCCGACGGTCTCGACCATGTAGGCGATGGCCTTCTCGCGGCTCCAGCCCATGGCGTGCATGCCGGTGTCCAGCACGATGCGCACGGCGCGGTAGAGCATGGACTGCAGGAAGCCCAGCTTGCCGACCTCGAAGCCGTCGTACATGCCGCTCTCCAGCGCCAGCTGCTCGGCGTAGAGCGCCCAGCCCTCGTTGTAGGCGTTGAAGCCGAGCGTCTTGTGCAGCAGCGGCGTGCCTTCGGCCTCCAGGGCCAGGGCACCCTGCAGGTGATGGCCCGGCAGGCTCTCGTGATAGGTCAGGGTCGGCAGGGCCCACTTCGGCCAGATCGTGGTGTCGACCAGGTTGATGTAGTAGGCGCCCGGGCGCGAGCCGTCGACGCTGGACGACTGCGAATAGCCGCGCGGCGCGCCCAGTTCGATGGCCGGCGGCACGCGGCGCACCTCGACATTGGCCTTCGGCAGATGGGCGAACAGGTCGGGCAGGCGCTTGCGGATGGCGTCGACCTGCACGTTCAGGTCGGCCAGCAGGGCGGCGCGGCCGTCGTCGGTGTTCGGATAGAGGTACTTCGGATCCTGGCCGAGCGCGGTCAGGCGCGCGCCGACCGTCCCTTGGGGCAGGCCTTGCTGCTTCAGCAGGGCGTCCGCCTGGGCGACGATCTCGGCCACCTGCGACAGGCCCAGCTTGTGCGCTTCGGCCGGGGTCAGGCCGGTCGAGGTCTGGAAGCGCAGGCACATGGCGTAATAGGCCTCGCCGCGCGGCAGGCGGGCGACGCCGGCGTCGTGCACGGCCTTGGCCTGCCAGGAGCTCAGAAGCGCGATCTGGCGGTCCAGCGCGGCGGCCAGCGGGCCGTCGACGATCTTCGTCGCGCGCGCGCTCCAGTCGCCGTCGATCCCTTTTTCCTTAGTGCGACGCGCCAGCGAGGCGACCAGGCCGGCGCTCTCGCCCGACTGGCCGCGCAGCGAGCCCAGCTGCTTCAGGGTCTTGCCCAGGATGAAGTCCGGCGGGACCACGCCGGCCGCGCCGTCGGCGCGGGCGCGTTCGGTCTCCTGCTCGATCGCCTTGGGGAAGGCTTCCAGGCGGGCCAGGTAGGCCTCTGCGTCCTCGCGGGTCTCGATGGTGTGCTGGCTGTCCAGGAAGTCCGGCACGCTCTGGTAGGCCCCGGTCAGCTGGCTGACCACGTAGGGCACCGGATAGCTGTACGCGTCCACGCCCCCATACGGGTACTTGGCGATTTCGGCCGAGATGTCCGACATCCAGGCGATGGTGTCGAAGTCGCTGGCGGCGCGGCCGGAGAGCGCCTTGCGGTCGACGCCCTTCAGCGCGGCCTTGGCGTCGGCGAGCGGCTTCAGCTGGCGCAGGCGGTTGGCGGGCGAGCGGTCGTCCAGCCGGGACTTCAGCGCCGCGCGGGCGCCGGTGTCGAGGCCGAGGCCGCCGGCGGTCTCCGGATTGTCGCGCAGCATCTGCTCGACGATGCGGTCGTAGAGGCCGGTCGCCTGCGCTTGCGGGCCCGCCGCACCTCGCGCGAACGCCGGCGTCGCGGTCGCGGCCGCCAGCGCGGCCCCCGACATCAGAAAGGCCCGACGATCCATGGTGTGCGACTCCCCCTAGCGGCGCTCTTACGGCGCGCAGGGATGTGGCCAGCGCGGCGGTTGGCCGTCAAGCAGACGGGGAGACGCGGGGCTAGATCCTCCCCCGAGCGAGCGCAGCGAGCGGTGGGGGAGGGGGACCGCGAAGCGGTGGAGGGGGCTCCAGCTTGACGCGGCGGCTCAGGTGCGCGGCCGCCACCGTCGGGTCAAGCTGGAGCCCCCTCGGCGGCTTGCAGCCGCCTGCTCCCCCCAGCGCTCCGCTCGGGGGGAGATCTCTTCCGTCAGCTCAGCATCCGCCCGATCTCGTGATCGTCGGGCAGGCGGCCTTCGGGGGTGAGCTTGTCGACCGCGTCGGGCAGTTCGTCGGAGAGCTCGGACAGCAGCTGCTCGCGGCCGAGGCCGGTTTCGACCTCCAGCTCGTCGACCGTGTGCGGGCCCAGGGCCTCGGCCAGCTGGTGCGGCGCGATGCGCTGGTTCTGGCCGCGGCCGATCCAGGAGCCGATCACGTCGCCGTGGCCGTTCTTGCCGAACTGGTCGACCAGGGCGCCCAGGGCGCCCGCGCCGCCTAAGCCGGCCAGCACGCCGCCCAGCCCGCCCGGCAGGCCGCCGCCTTCCTCGTGGCGGGCGCCCGCACCGGAGCGGCGGCTCTGCATGTAGCTCTGGGCCGCCTTGGCGGCCAACGCGAGCATCAGAGCCTTCACCACGGGGGAGGCGGTCGCGCCGCCGCCACGCCGCCCGCCGCGCGGCGCGCCGGCCACACTGCCGAGGATCTGGTCCAGCAGTCCCATGGGCTTGTCCTTTCCTGGTTCCGAGCCGAACACGCGGCCGGGCGTGGGCGTTCCGGACAATTGACAGGCGCGCGCGAAGCGCCGCTCATTCGTGCGTGACTTCGCGGGGGCGGGGGTTTTGGTGACGAGTACGGCTTCCGAGCCTTCAGGCTCGCTGGCGACGGCGCTGGCCCACGGGGCCCGCCTGCTGGAACGCGCGCCGGCGCTGGCGGCGCAGCAGGCGCGCGAGATCCTGGCCGCCGCGCCCGGCCACCCGCAGGCCACGCTTCTGCTCGGCACGGCGCTGCGGGCGGCGCGCGACGTGCCCGGCGCGCTGGCGGTGCTGACCCCGCTGGCCACGGCCGCGCCCGACTGGCCGGCGGCCCAGCTCGAGGCCGGGCTGGCCCTGGCCGACGCCGGACGGACCCGCGAGGCGATCGCCGCCCTGCACCGCGCGGTGCGGCACAATCCCCACCACGCCTTCGCCTGGCGCGCCCTGGGCGACCAGCTGACGCTTGTGGGCGACACGGACGGCGCCGACGCGGCCTATGCGCGGCACCTGGCGTCCTCGGTGAAGGACCCGCGCCTGGTCGAGGCGGCGCAGGCCCTGTGCGAAAACCGCCTGGCCGTGGCCGAGCGCCAGCTGAAGGCCTTCCTGAAGCAGCACCCCACCGACGTCGCGGCCATGCGCATGCTGGCCGAGGTGGCCGGGCGCCTGCGCCGCTATGAGGACGCCGAGAAGCTGCTGGCCCGCTGCCTGGAGTTGGCGCCGGGCTTTTCCATGGCGCGGCACAACTATGCGCTGGCCCTCTACCGCCAGAACAAGGGCGCCGAGGCGGTGGCCGAGCTGGACGTGCTGCTGGCCCGCGAGCCGGGCCACGCCGGCTACATGATCCTGAAGGCCGCGGCCCTGGGCCGGATCGGCGAGTACGAGCAGGCCATCGACTGCTACGACGCCGTCCTGGCCCGCTGGCCGGAGCAGCCCAAGGCGTGGATGAGCTACGGCCACGCGCTGAAGACGCTCGGCCGTCAGGCCGAGGCGATCGACGCCTACCGGAAAAGCATCCGTCTGCTGCCCGGCCTGGGCGAGGCCTGGTGGAGCCTGGCCAACCTGAAGACCGTGCGCTTCTCCGACGACGACGTCGCGGCCATGCGCGCTCAGCTGGACCGCGGCGACTTGTCCGAGGAGGACCGCTTCCACCTGCACTTTGCGCTCGGCAAGGCGCTGGAGGATGCGGGCGAGGCGGGGGCGTCGTTCGAGCACTACGCCGCCGGCAACGCGCAGCGCCGCGCCGGTCTGGACTACGACGCCGACGAGAACCGCGCCCACGTCGACCGGTCCAAGGCCTTCTTCACCCCGGCCGTGTTCGCCGCGCGGGCGGGGCAGGGGTGCTTAGCGCCCGACCCGATCTTCGTCGTCGGCCTGCCGCGCGCCGGCTCGACCCTGATCGAGCAGATCCTCTCCAGCCACTCGCAGGTGGAGGGGACCATGGAACTGCCCGACGTGGTCTCCATGGCCAAGCGGATCGGCGGCAAGAAGACCAAGAGCGCGGTCTCCACCTATCCCGAGGCGCTGGCCGAGTTCGACGCCGACGCCTTGCGCGCCCTCGGCGAAGAGTACCTCGAGCGCACCCGCGTGCAGCGCAAGACCGGCCGGCCGTTCTTCATCGACAAGATGCCGAACAACTTCGCCCACGTCGGCCTGATCCGGCTGATGCTGCCGAACGCGAAGATCGTCGACGCGCGCCGCCACCCGCTGGGCTGCTGCTTCTCCGGCTTCAAGCAGCACTTCGCGCGCGGGCAGGGGTTCACCTACGACCTCACTGAGCTGGGCCGCTACTACGCCGACTACGTCGAGCTGATGGCCTGGTTCGACCAGGTCCAGCCGGGCGCCGTGCACCGGGTGATCTACGAGCGCATGGTGGCCGATCCGGAAGCTGAGGTGCGCGCGCTGCTCGACTACTGCGGCCTGCCGTTCGAGGACGCTTGCCTGCGCTTCTACGAGACCGAGCGGGCGGTGCGCACCGCCAGCTCCGAACAGGTGCGCCAGCCGATCTTCACCGACGCGGTCGAACACTGGAAGGCGTACGAGCCGTGGCTGGAGCCGCTGAAGGCGGCGCTCGGGCCTGTGCTGGCGGCGTATCCGGAGGCGCCGGCGTACTGAACCTAAGATCTCCCCCCGCCCGTCAGGGCGGCGTGGGGGGCTCCAGCGGAGCGCGCGTCTTCCGCCGCAAGACCGGTGGCGCAGACGGCGGTCGTCGCGCCAGGGCGAGCCCCCCATCGCCGCCTTCGGCGGCTCCTCCCCCCAGAGGGGGAGATCTATGAGGGCCACGCCCGCATCGCCGTGCGCCCGACCGCCAGCAACTCCTCGCGGCTGGCGCCGTCGCGGGCCTGGACCGACAGGCCCTGCTGCACCGTCATCAGGAAGCGGGCCAGCGCGCCGACGTCGACGCCGCCGGCCAGGTCGCCGGCCGCGACGCCGCGGCGCAGCCGATCCTCATAGGCCCGGATCGCCTGCAGCCGCCGCTCGGCCACCGCCGCGCGCACGCCCTCGGCCGAAGGCGAGCACTGGGTCTCGGCGGCGGCGACCATGCAGCCGCGCGGCTGGTCGGCGCGGGTCAGCTCGAAGGCGGCCGCTTCCAGCAGCCGCTGGAACGCGTCGCGGGTCGGCAGATCGGCCGCCAGGATCGGCTCGACGTAGGCGCCGGGGCCGGCCACGTAGCGGTCCAGCGCCTGTTCGTAGAGCTGGGCCTTGCCGCCGAACGCGCCGTACAGGCTGGACGGGCTGATGCCCATGGCGGCGGTCAGCTCGTCCATGGAGGCGGCCTCGTAGCCGCGGTCCCAGAACAGCCGCATCGCCTTATCCAGCGCCAGTTCGCGGTCGAAGCCGGGCGGGCGGCCGCGCGGGCGGCGGGTGGTCGGGTCGATATTTTTCATAACGATCGTTCCGAATATCTCTTGAACGCCTCGGGGCGGTTTCCCACCTGCCGCCCCATGGATCGGGAGCAATCGTTCCCGAAATCGGAAGATAGGCTCAGACATGACGGATTTGAAGCGCAAGGTCGCCCTGGTCACCGGCGGTTCGCGGGGCATCGGCGCGGCCATCGCCAGGCGGCTGGCGGCCGACGGCGCGGCGGTGGCGATCACCTACACTTCTTCGCCCGACAAGGCCGACGCGGTGGTGAAGGCGATCGAGGCCGACGGCGGCAAGGCCCTGGCCATCCAGGCCGACGCCGCCGATCCCGCTCAGGTGAAGGCGGCGGTCGCCCGCACGGTCGAGGCGTTGGGCGCCCTGGACATACTGGTCAACAACGCCGGCGTGCTGGCCCTGGGCCCGATCGGCGAGCTGGCCCTGGACGACTTCGACCGCACCCTGGCGGTCAACGTGCGCGGCGTGTTCGTGGCCAGCCAGGAAGCCCAGCGCCACATGAGGGACGGCGGGCGCATCATCAACATCGGCAGCGTCAATTCCGACATCGCCCCGTTCCCGGGCCTGACCGCGTACTCGGCCAGCAAGGGGGCGGTGGCCGCCCTGACTATCGCGCTGGCCCGCGAGCTGGGCCCGCGCGGCATCACCGTCAACAACCTCCAGCCCGGCCCGGTCGACACCGACATGAACCCGGCCGCCGGCGACTTCGCCGACACCCTGCGGGGCATCATGGCGCTGGGCCGCTACGGCCACGCCGACGAGATCGCCGGCCTGGTCGCCTACCTGGCCAGCGACCAGGGCGGCTACGTCACCGGCGCCAACCTGCGCATCGACGGCGGCTTCGGGCTGTAATTATTCCTTTCAAGGGCCGGGTGGGCGAAGCTGCGACGCTTCCCCGCCCGGCTCGCCGTGCGAGCCCCCTCCCATGAAAGGGGAGGGAGATGAGACCCCGCGTCGCGCGTTCTAAGGACATGAGCTTCCTCGCGCCCCCAGCCGGTCTGCTGCGCGAGCGGCGCGGCCACGCCCACGCTCCGGTCACCTTCGTCGAGTTGTTCTTCGACCTGGTGTTCGTGTTTGCGATCACCCAGCTGTCCCACGCCCTGCTGGAGGACCTGAGCCTGCGGGGCGTGTTGCAGGTCGGCCTGCTGGCGATGGCCGTGTGGTGGGTGTGGATCTACACCTCGTGGCTGACCAACTGGCTGGATCCGGAACGCAGCCCGGTGCGGCTGGGCCTGTTCGTGCTGATGCTGGCCGGGCTGGTGCTGTCGACCTCGCTGCCGCGGGCGTTTGGCGATCGCGGCCTGGCCTTTGCGGCGGCCTACGTCTTCATGCAGGTCGGACGCTCCGCCTTCATGCTGTGGGCGCTGGGGTCGAGCAAGCCGACGCTCACGCGCAGCTTCCAGCGGATCGGGGCCTGGTTCGTGGCGTCAGGCGTCGCCTGGCTGGCCGGCGCCTTCGCAGAGGGCGAGGCGCGTCTGGCGCTCTGGGCCGTGGCCGTGCTGATCGAGTACCTGGGCCCGTCGGCGGGCTACTGGTCGCCCGGCCTGGGCCGTTCGTCGACCGGCGACTGGAACATCGAGGGCGGGCACCTGGCCGAGCGCTGCGGCCTGTTCGTGATCATCGCGCTGGGCGAGTCGGTGCTGGCCACCGGCGCCACGTTCGCGGGGTTGGTCTGGACGCCCGAGACGACGGCGGCCTTCGTGGTCGCCTTCGTCGGCAGCGTGGCCATGTGGTGGCTGTACTTCGACGGGGTGTACGAGGCCGCCAGCGCGCGCATCGCCGGATCGGACGACCCGGGGCGGATCGGCCGGTCGGCCTACACCTACGTGCACCTGCCGATCGTGGCGGGGGTCATCATCGCGGCGGTGGCCGACGAACTCACCCTGCACGAGCCGCTGGGGCGGCTGGAGCCGGCGGCGTCCGCCGCCGTGCTGGGCGGGCCGGCGCTGTATCTGCTGGGCCTGCTGCTCTTCAAGCGGGCGGTGTTCGGCTACTGGTCGCCCTCGCCGCTGGGTGGGCTGGCCATGCTGGCGGCGCTGGTCCCGCTGACGGCGATGCTGACGCCGGTGCTGCTGGCCGCAGGCGCAGCGACCGTGCTGGTGATCATGGCCGCCTGGGAGCGGCGGCTGCAGCGCCGGCAGGCGCGGACCTGAGCGGCGCTTCCATGAATTGAAAGGCGATTTCCAGAACTCGCGCCGTATCGACACGTCTTGGCCGTGTCGTCGGCGACACGTTCGTGAAATCGCGCTTTTCTTCTAGCTTGACAGTTCCCCGGACTCCGGCGCGACACTACCGCTCAGCTTGGGGCTGTTCGGGGGGATGAGTATGCGTCGGCTGTCGCCCGCTAAACTGCGGGGTGCTCAACTGTTTTCGGCGACGCTGCTCGCGTCGACCATGCTCACCGGGGTCGGCGTCGCCGCCGCCCAGGACACCGGGACCGCCACCCTCGACGAGGTGGTGGTGACGGCCCAGAAGGTGTCGCAAAGCCTGCAGGACGTGCCGTTCAGCATCCAGGCCATGGGCACGGAGAAGCTGGAGCAGCTGCAGGTCGCCGACTTCAACGACTTCGCCAAGTTCCTGCCCAGCGTCTCCTACCAGACGGTCGGGCCGGGCTTCACCAGCATCTACATGCGCGGCGTGGCCAGCGGCGGGGACGGCAACCACTCCGGCTCCATGCCCAGCGTCGGCATGTACCTGGACGAACAGCCGGTCACGACCATCCAGGGCCCGCTGGACATCCACGTCTACGACATCGAGCGGGTCGAGAGCCTGGCCGGGCCGCAGGGCACGCTGTACGGCGCGAGCTCCCAGGCCGGCACCATCCGCATCATCACCAACAAGCCCAGCATGGCCGGCTTCGACGCCGGCTGGGACGCGGGCGTGAACACGGTGGCGCACGGCGGCATCGGCTACGTCGCCGAGGGCTTCGTCAACCAGCCGCTGGCCGACAACGTCGCGGTGCGCCTGGTCGGCTGGTACGAGCACGACGCCGGCTACATCGACAACGTGCCGGGCACGCGCACCTACCACGAGGGCGAGAACGTCGACGGCGACGACATCCCGGACCACACCATCAACAACGACGCCCTGGTGAAGGACGACTTCAACGACGCCGACACCTACGGCGCGCGCGCGGCGCTGCGCATCGACCTGAACGACGACTGGACCATCACGCCGCAGCTGATGGCGCAGGACCAGAAGACCAACGGCGTGTTCGGCTTCGATCCGGACGTCGGCGACCTGAAGGTGGACCGCTACAAGCCCGACAGCTCGCACGACCGCTGGGTGCAGGCGGCCATGACCATCGAGGGCCGGATCAGCGACTTCGACGTGACCTACGCCGGGTCGTACCTGAAGCGAAACGTCGACTCCGAGTCCGACTATTCCGACTACTCGTTCTTCTACGACAACCTGTACAACTACGGTCAGTACTGGGTCGACGACACCAGCACGCCGCTGGCCGACCCGTCGCAGTACATCCAGGCCAAGGACCGCTACACCAAGCAGACCCACGAAATCCGGCTGGCCTCGGCGCAGGACAAGCGGTTCCGCTTCATCGTCGGCGCCTTCTACCAGCGCCAGTACCACAACATTCAGCAGGACTACCGGATCGACGGCCTGGCCGACTTCGAGTCGGTCACCGGCTGGCCCGACACCCTGTGGCTGACCAAGCAGGAACGCGTCGACATCGACACCGCCGCCTTCGGCGAGGCGACCTTCGACATCACCGACAAGCTGTCGGTCACCGGCGGGGTGCGCCTGTTCAAGGTCGACAACAGCCTGAAGGGCTTCTTCGGCTTCTCGTCCTGGTACAGCGGCTCGACGGGCGAGGCGGCCTGTATCTCGCCGACGCCGGTGGTGCCGGGCGGCCCGTGCGAAAGCTTCGACAAGAACGTCAAGGAAGACGGCAACACCCACAAGCTGAACGTGACCTGGAAGTTCGACGAAGACCGCATGGTCTACGCCACCTGGTCGACGGGCTACCGCCCCGGCGGCCTGAACCGCCGCGGCACCCTGCCGCCGTATCTGTCGGACTTCCTGACCAACTACGAGCTGGGCTGGAAGACCACCTGGGGCGGCAACCTGCGCTTCAACGGCGCGGTGTTCATGGAGCAGTGGGAGGACTTCCAGTTCTCGATCCTGGGCCCCAACGGCCTGACCGAGATCCGTAACGCCGCCCAGGCCGAGATGAAGGGCGTCGAAACCGAGATCAACTGGCGGGTCAACGAGGGCCTGACCATCTCCGGTTCGGCCGCCTACACCGACGCCCAGCTGAGCGAGAACTACTGCGGCTTCACCGATCCGGACGGCAATCCGGTGACGGACTGCCCGAGCCCGCTGGCGCCCAAGGGCCAGGCGCTGCCGGTCACGCCCAAGTTCAAGGCCAACCTGACCGCCCGCTACGAGTGGAGCTGGGCCGACTTCGACGCCCACCTGCAGGGCTCGCTGGTCACCCAGAGCGGCGCCTGGACCGACCTGCGGACCACCGAGCGCGGCATCGTCGGCCGGATCCCGGGCTACACCAGCGCCGACGTCGTGTTCGGGGTGGAAAAGGACGGCTGGTCGGGCGAGCTGTCGATCCTCAACGCCTTCGACGAGCGCGGCGAGGTCACCCGCACGGTGGCCTGCGCCGAGGCGGTCTGCGGCACCCGCGCCTACACCGTTCCGATCCAGCCGCGCACCATCGGCGTGCGGATCGGCAAGCGTTACTGACGGCCACAAGGCCGCCGGGGCAGGGGAGGGCGGCGTCGCGCAAGCGGCGCCGCCCTTACTCTTTTCCGGATCAGGCCGGCGCGACCACCACGTTGATCGGCCGCCCGCTCGCGAAGGCCTCGATGTTGGCGACCGTGGTGTCGAGGATGCGCCCGACCGCCTCGCGGGTGTCGTAGGCTATGTGCGGGGTCAGCACCACGGTCGGGAAGCGCAGCAGGGCGTGGTCGGCCAGCAGGCCGCGCAGCCGCTCGATCGGCAGCGCCGCGCCGGCGCGGAAGATCTCGGCCTCCTCGCGCAGGCCCGCCTCCTCGGTCAGCACGTCCAGGCCCGCCCCGGCCAGCCGGCCGCCGGCCAGGGCCCGCACCAGCGCCTCGGCGTCGACCACCCCGCCGCGGGCGGTGTTGATCAGCACCGCGCCCGGCTTCATGCGGGCGAACTGGGCGTCGGAGAGCAGGTTCTTCGTCCCTTCCCCGCCCGGCACGTGCAGGGTGACCACGTCGGCCTCGGCCAGAAGGTCGGCGAGGGCCACGTAGCGCAGGCCCTGCGCCTCCAGCTCCGGATCGGGTCGGACATCGAAGCCGAGGACCCGCATGCCGAAGCCGCGGCCGATGCCGGCGGCGCAGCGGCCGATGCGGCCCGTGCCCACGACGCCGAGGGTCTTGCCGTGGAGGTCGAAACCGCGCAGGCCGGCCTCCGAGAAGTCGCCCCGCCGTGTGCGCTCGGCCGCCTCCACGACCCGGCGGCTGACCGCCAGCAGGAGCGCGAAGGCGTGCTCGGCCACCGTGTGGTCGCCGTAGCCCGGCACGTTGCAGACGGTGATCCCCTGCGCCTTGCAGTAGTCCAGGTCGATGTGATCGTAGCCGGTCGAGCGGGTGGCGATCAGTTGCAGCCGGGGCAGGCGTCTTAGGACCGGCGCGGTCAGCTCCGACTTGATGAAGGTCGCGATCGCCTCGGCGTCGGCGTGGGCGGCCGCGTCGGCGGCGGTCAGCGCCTCGGCCCGGCAGTCGACCGCGTGGGGCGGCGACAACCGCAGGCAGGCTTCGCGCTCCCAGTCCTCGGCTTCGAACACGACGACGCGCATGGCCGCCCGGCAACTGGCGCCGGCGCGGTCCGGTTCGGGCTCAGCCGCGGGTATCCCAGGCCAGCCACATCGCCACCAGGGCGATCGCGACGGCGAAGGCGCGGCGCACCGCGCGGGCGCGCGGATGGTCGCCCGCCGCCCCCAGCCGGCTCCCGGCCCGGGCGGCCAGCAGCACGATGGCGCCGTGCACGACGACGCTGATCGACAGGTGCAGGAAGCCCAGGGTCAGGGCCTGGGGCAGGGCGGGCCGCGCCGGCGAGATGAAGCTGGGCAGCAGCACCACGTAGAACGCCGCCGCCTTGACGTTGAGCAGGTTGGCGAACAGGCCGTGCCGGAACCAGGCCCCGTAGCACGCGGGCCCCTGCGGCGCCTGACGCGCGGTCTCCCGCTCGGCCGACCACGCCTCGAAGGCGAGCCACAGCAGGTAGAGCACGCCGGCCCAGCGCAGGGCCTGGTAGAGCACGGGATAGGCCAGCAGCACGCCGGTCAGGCCGAAGGCGGCGGCGATCATGTAGGCGGTCAGGCCCAGCGTCACGCCGGCGACCGCGGTCAGGCCCGCCTTTCGGCCGCACGCGGCCGAAAGGGAGGTCAGGTAGCCCATGTTCGGCCCGGGCGTCAGCTCCACCACCGCCATGGCGACGAAGAAGCGGGGAAGGACGGCCGGGTCGACCCCGCCGATCACTCGGTGGTCTTGCCGTCGAAGTGCTCGTCGTCCGCGTCGGCTTCGGCCTTGGTGCGGTGGACGGTGCCGTCCTTGTGGTGGGGCGGGCTGTAGAGGGTGTAGAGCTTCAGCGGCTCGGCGCCGACGTTGCGGACGTTGTGGCGCGCGCCCTTGGGCACGATCACAGCCGAGCCGTCGCCGACCTTGTGGGTGACGCCGTCGATCAGCACCTCGCCGTCGCCGCTCTCGACGCGGAAGAACTGGTCTTCCTTGTCGTGCACCTCTTCGCCGATCTCGCCGCCGGCCGGGATAGCCATCAGCACCAGCTGGGTGGAGCGGGCGGTGTAGAGCACGCGACGGAAGTCGGTGTTCGCTTCAGTCAGGCGCTCGATGTCGTCGACATAGCCCTTCATGGCGGGGTCCCTTGCTGTCCGGTCTGGACAACCCCTACCGCATGACGGAGTTCGGCGAAGCAAAATCTCCGGCGACGAAGCCCTCTCCCCCGCGATCGGGGAAGAGGGCTTCGTGAGATCAGCAGCCGGCCTGGGCCAGCCCCTGCTCGCGGTCCTTGGCGCTGACGGCCGCCGAGCCGCCGCCCATCGGGGCGCTGTTCTTGGCGGAGTCGCGCACCACGTCGACGGCGACCTGGGCGGCGGCGGCCTTCAGCGGGTTGTCGGCGCGAGCGGTGATCTGCGGCGCGGCGGCCTGCAGGGCCGAGGCGGCGAAGCCCAGCAGCTTGCGGGCGGACTTGGAGCGCTCGCTCTCGGCCGGCTTGGCCGGCGCGGCGGCGACGGCCTGGACGTCGCCCTGGTTCTGCATGATGGAGCGGGCGATGGCGCAGGCCTCGGCCGGCGGGCGGTCCTGGCGGGCGGCGGCCGGCTGGGCCGCGGCCACGACGGCGGCGACGGCGGTCAAGGCGGCGACGGTTTTACGGACGGTCATGGTGGGGGTCTCTGGCGTGTGCGCCGGGTCCCAGGCCCATCCCGTCCCGCGCGTCTCCTTCGCTCTAGCTCCGGCCGGCCGGGGACGGGCGCGAGGTGCGACGAGGATTCGACAAGCGACGAAGCTGCGACGAAGGTGGCCGGCCCTGCCCGGAGACACGCCGATGGACGACGCGCACCTGACCTTCCAGCCGCTGAACGAGCTCGAAGCGCTGATGGTCGCCGCCCACGCCGATCCGGCCCGCAAGACGGCCTTCCGCGACGCCCTGCTGGCCGCGCCGCTGTGCGCCCTGACCCAGGCGGTGGTCGACGGCGGCCGCAGGCTGGAGCCCGGCGACCGGGTCCAGCTGGCCACCGCGCCCCAAGCAGACGGTCGCGCCGCGATCATCCTGTTCACCGCGCCGGCCCGGATCGGGCAGGTCTATCCGGCCGGCGTCTCCTACATCCAGGGCCCGGGCGTGGAGATGCTGAAGCTGGCCCGCCACGGCGCGGCCATGCTGAACCCGGGCATTCCCTACGGCGTGCTGTGGACGTCGGGCGAGATCGAAGCGCTGCTGGCGGGGTGATGAACCCTCTCCCGGAGGGAGAGGGAAGGGACCCGCGCACCGGAGCGCAAGCGGAGGTCCGCGCGGGAGGGTGAGGGGTTACGCGATCTGGGGAAGGCCCCGTAACCCCTCATCCTCCCACGCTTCGCGCGGGCCCCTCCTTCTCCCTATGGGAGAAGGTTCAAGTGCGCTGGAACGGATAGAAGTCCCCGCCCAGGTTCAGGATCGCGGTCAGCTGGTCCAGCGCCCCGCGCGTCTCGGTCAGCAGTTGCGGGTCGGCCAGGTCGGCGGGGCGCAGTTCCTCGCGGTACCAGCGCTCGGCCCATTCGCACAGGCGTCCGTAGAGGCCCGCGTTCAGCCGCTGGAACGCGTTGGCGGAGTGCAGCTCCTGCTCGGTCAGCACCACGCGCAGGCGCAGGCAGGCGGGGCCGCCGCCATTCCTCATGCTCTGGCGCACGTCGACGTACTCGACCCGGCCGATGGGGCCGTTGGTGGTGACCAGCGACTGGGCGGCCGCGTGCGCGCGCGGGTTCTCGGCGGTCTCGGTCGGGGCCAGCAGCACCAGGCGGTCCTCGCCGGGCACGACCAGCAGCTGCGAGTTGAACAGGTAGGACCTCACCGCGTCCTCCAGCGGCAGGTCGGCCGCGGAGATCTCGACGAATTCCGGCGCGAACAGGCCCTCGGCGGCGGCGCGGATCGCGTCCAGCGTGGCCTTCTTGTCCTCGAAGGCCAGCTCGTGGAACAGCAGGGCGGTGCGCGTGCCCACGCACACCACGTCGTTGTGGAAGGCGCCGCCGTCGATGGCCGCGCGGGCTTGGCGGGCGAAGACCGGGCGGTTGGCGCCGTGGCGGCGGGCGATCGCCTGGCAGGCCTCAAGGGTCTGGCGGGCCGGGTACTTGCCCTCCCAGCGCTCCCAGGCGTCGCGGCCCCAGACCAGCAGGTTGACGCCGGGCGCGCCGTGCTCGGCGGCCAGCCGCACGTGGTTGGCGGCGCCCTCGTCGGCCAGGTGGGCGACCGGGTTCAGGGCGTCGTGGACCGCGAAGCGGCGCGGGTCCGGGAACAGGCGGCGCAGGCTGCGCGTGGTCTGCTCGTGCTCAAGGCTGCGGTGCAGGTTGGTGACCAGGTTGGCCGGGGTGAAGTGCACCCGCCCGTCCGGCGCGTCGACCGAGGGCGTGACGGTGGCGGCGTTGGCCGCCCACATCTGCGAGGACGAGCAGGCCGCCGCCGCGAAGGCCGGCGCGTCCTTCCAGGCGCGCTCCAGCACCTCGGCGTCCGTGCCGGAGAAGCCGAGCGCGCGCAGGAACGGCGTGAAGGGCCGCTCGTGCGGGGGCAGGACGAACTGCGGGATGCCGAGGTCGGCCAGCCGCTTCATCTTGGCCAGGCCCTGCAGGACGGCGGCGCGCGGGTTGGACGCCTCGCCGGCGTTGACCTGGCTGGCGATGTTGCCCGGCGACAGGCCCGCGTAGGAGTGCGTCGGCCCGACCAGGCCGTCGGCGTTGGCTTCGATGGCGGTCATCTCAAATCCTCCCCCGAGCGAGCGAAGCGAGCGGTGGGGGAGGGGGACCGCCGAAGGCGGTGGAGGGGGCTCCAGCTTGACGCCGTCGCTTCCGCCTCCTGGCCCCGCCGCCGTGGCGGCTGGAGCCCCCTCCACCATGCTTCGCATGGTCCCCCTCCCCCAGAGGGGGAGGATCTAGTTGCTTACGGCCTCAAACCCTTGATCTCGCCCAGGATCGACCGGGCCTTGTCGGCCTCGAAGGTCGCCACCGGGTAGGCCACGTAGTCGGCCGCGTAGTAGGCGCTGGGGCGGTGGTTGCCGCTGGCCCCCACGCCGCCGAACGGCATGTCGCCGGCGGCCCCCGTGGTCGGGCGGTTGCGGTTGACCACGCCGGCGCGCGAGCGGGCCAGGAAGCGGCGCCAGCGCGCTTCGTCGTCGCTGATCAGACCGGCCGACAGGCCGAATTTCGTGTCGTTGGCCTTGGCGATGGCGGCGTCGAAGTCGGAGACGCGGAACACCTGCAGCACCGGCGCGAAGATCTCGTCGTCGGGCAGGCCCTCGACCCCGGTCATGTCGAACAGGCCGGGTGTGACGAAGGCGTGCGTGCCGTCCACGCGGTGGAACTTGCGCACCACCTTGCCGCCCATCTCGATCAGGCCGCGCGCCTTGGCCAGCGCGCCTTCGGCCGCCTTGGCCGAGATCAGCGGCCCCATGTAGGGCTCGGGCGTGGCGTCCCACGGGCCCACGGTCAGCCGGTCGGTCAGGGCGGCGACCGCCTCGATCACCGCGTCGCCTTCCGCGCCGTCCTTGACGATCAGCCGGCGCGCGCAGGAGCAGCGCTGGCCGGTCGTGACATAGGCCGACTGGACGACCAGCGAGGCGGCCGCGGCCGGATCCTCGACGTCCCAGACCACCAGCGGGTTGTTGCCGCCCAGCTCCAGGGCCAGCACCACGTGCGGGTTGTCGGCGAACTTGCGGCGGAAGAAGTCGCCGGCCTGGGCCGAGCCGGTGAACAGCAGGGCGTCGATCGGCTGCTCGATCAGGGCCGCGCCGGTCTCGCGCCCGCCCTGCACCAGGTTGACCACGCCCTTGGGCAGGCCGGCCGCCTCCAGCGCCTCGACCAGCATCTGGCCGGCCAGCGGGGTCTCTTCGGACGGCTTGAACACCACCGTGTCGCCGGCCAGCAGGGCCGGGACGATGTGGCCGTTCGGCAGGTGGCCGGGGAAGTTGTACGGGCCCAGCACGACGGCGACGCCGTGCGGCTTGTGGCGCAGCACGGCGCGGCCGAAGGCCATCTCCGCCTCGCGCTCGCCGGTGCGCTCGGCGTAGGCCCGGATCGAGATGTCGACCTTGCCGATCATCGAGTTCAGCTCGGCCGTGGTCTCCCACAGGGCCTTGCCGGTCTCGCGCGACAGGGCCTTGGCGAACTCGGGCGCGCGCTCCTGCAGCACCGCCTTGTAGCGGCGCATGAACTCGACGCGCTCCTCGCGCGGGCGCTCGCTCCAGTCCTCGAAGGCCTTGCGGGCGCTGCGAACGGCGCATTCGACCTCGCCGCGCGTGGCGGCCGAGCCGGTCCAGACCTGCTCGCCGGTGGCCGGGTCGGTCGAGACCAGCCGCTCGCCCGCGCTCTCGCGCCACTCGCCGTCGATAAACAGACGCCCGTTCATGCCTTCACCCGAACCAGGTCCCCGCCTTTCACGCGCAGCAGATCGGCGACGTCGCGGGTCATCAGGACCTGCTCGTCCTCGACCGTCACCGCTGCGCGGGTGGCGCGGAAGTTTTCGATATCGTCCACCGAAACCAGCGAGGGCGTCGCGTGATCCAGCGCGTCCACGAGGCGCACGACGAGGCGGCGGCTGTCGCGCACGGTGCGGATTTCGTCGCGGGGGCAGGCCACCGTCGGGCCGGCGTCGAAGATGTCGACCAGGCCCGTGGCGCGGAAGCCCTCGCGCTCCAGCAGGGCGCGGGCCGCTTCCCCTTCGCGGTGGACGTTGCCGATCACGCGGCGCGCCGGCTCCGGCAGAAGCTCCACATAGATGGGGTGGCGCGGCGCGAGGTCCAGGATGAACTGGCCGTCGGAGGCGGCGCTCATGCGGTCGGCCTCGCCGAACGGCATGTGGAAGAACTTGGCGGCCACGTGCTCCCAGAACGGGCAGGAGCCGTCCTCCTCGAACCAGCCGCGCAGCTCGGCCAGCACGTTCTCGGAGAACCGCTGGGGGTCGGAGCCGATCAGCATGTAGCGCGATTGGGCGAGCAGCCGGCCCGCGCCGCCGGTGCGCTTCTCGGCCTTCAGGAACAGCGAGCCGACCTCCGACCAGCCGGAGCACTCGTTCACCAGCACCAGCGCCTTGTGGTCGAACTTCAGGCCCAGGTTGGCCGAGTACTGGGTCAGGCCCACCACGCGGAAGGAGAAGAACGGCCGCTTCACGCCGACCGCCGCCTTCACGCCGGCCACGCCGTCGATCTGGCCGGTCTCGGCGTCCTCGAGCATCAGCGTGTACCAGCACTCCAGCGGGGCCAGCTCGCCGCGGAAGCTGGCCTGGGACACTTCCAGCCGCTCGCGCAGGGTCGGCTCGTCCTCGGGCAGGCTGGTGAAGCCGGGGCCGGACAGCACGGCCAGTTCCATCAGGGCGTCGAAGTCGGCGGGACCCGCCGGACGGACCACAAGCATCACTCAGTTTCCTCAGCCAGGGCCACTCTTGGGCCCGCGTCGCGCAGCGCCCGGATGCCGGCGGCGTCGATCTCGCCGGAGGCCAGCTTCATCAGGATCAGGGCGGAGAGCTGCGCGCGCTCCACAAAGCTTTGCGGCCACGCATACTCGGCTTCGCTGTGGATGTCGCCCCCGCGCACCCCCAGCGTGTCCACGTTCGGCAGGCCCACCGCATAGAGGTTGTTGCCCTCGCACACCCCGCCCGACGGCTTCCAGCCGATCGGCTGGCCCAGCAGGTCGCCGACGGCCTTCACCGCCCCGAACAGGGCCTGCTGCGAGGCGTCGAACGGCTTGGCCGGGCGGGTGAAGCCGCCGTGGCGGTGGATGGAGATCCCCTCGAACGGCGCGACGGCGCAGACCTCGTCGATCGCCCGGTCGATCCAGGCCGCGCCCTCCGCGTCGGGCACGCGCACGTTGAAGCGCACGACCGCGTTGTCAGCCACCACGTTCAGCGGCGCGCCGCCGGAGATCTTGGCGACGTTGACGGTGACGCCCTCGCGCACGCCGTTCAGCGCGTGTAGGCGGCAGGCCAGTTCGGCCGCCGCGGCGATGGCGTTGCGGCCCAGGGCGAAGTCGCGCCCGGCGTGGGCGGCCTTGCCCTTCACCACCAGGTGGAAGTTGCCCGAGCCCTTGCGCGCCCCGGCCAGCGTGCCGTCCGACAGGGCCGGCTCGTAGGTCAGGCCGACGTGGCCCAGCCGGCCGATCTCGGCCAGCACGGCGCCGGAGCCCAGCGAGCCGATCTCCTCGTCGGGCGAGAGCAGCACGCGGTAGCCGACCCGCTCACGCAGGGGGTGGCGCTCGAATTCCTCCAGCGCGGCCAGCATGACCGAGATGCCGCCCTTCATGTCGGCGATCCCGGGGCCGTTCAGCGCGCCGTCCTCGCGCACGACCAGCTTCTGGAACACGCTCTCGGCCGGGAAGACGGTGTCGTAGTGGCCGGTCAGCACGACCTGGACCGGCGCGTCCGGGCGCACGGTCATCAGCAGGGCGTCGGTGTGCGGCTGGTGGCGCAGGGCGCCGTCGTCGGCGACCTCGGGGCTGGCCTGCAGCGCCCGGTGTTCCAGGCGGCCGGGCAGGTCGTCCAGGAACTCGGCCAGGATAAGCTTCTGCTTCTCCAGCCCGGCGATGTGCCGGCTGCCGGAATTGATCGCGCACCAGTCGACGGCGCGCCCGACGATCTGCGCCTCGCGCGCCTTGAGGGCGTCGAGCACGAGCCGGTCTTCAGGGAGAATCCGCATGCGGGCTGGACACTAGCCGGAACGACGTTCGCGGTTCAACGCGCGGGCGCTTCCTTATTGGAAGCGGCGGGGTGTTCGGGCGCCTCCTTGACTGGGCGCATCCGAACAAGGGCCGCCAGGTGTTCGGATGAATTCCGCCTCGCCCCTACGCCTTTTTGGGTAGGCGGGCGCGCGGGGCCTGAGGAACTGGCAGGTACAGGGTCGGGTTGTGGGGCGCGGTTCGGGTGCGCGCTGAGCGGGGTTTCCCGCGACGGGGGCCGGGCGCGCCGAGGGAATACTTCTCCGGTTAGGGTTTGGCGGCCGATGCGGTCGCTCGCGCCGCGACGTTTCGTGTTCAGCAGGAGTATCGAGATGATGGAGACCCACACCGGTTTCGGCGGCTGGCAGGGCGCGCCGCAAGGCTTCGGCGGCCAGGGCTTAGGCGGCCAGCCGTTCGGCGGCACTGCGCCCGGCGCGCGGCTGGCCGAGTTCGCCGGCCAGGGCGGCGAGATCGCCGAGCTGGTGCGCACCCTGGTCGCCCAGCGCCTGCAGGCGAACGGCGGCCGTTCTCTGAATTTCGACATCGGCGACCTGGTGCGCGCGATCGTGGCGGTGCGGATGCAGACCGGCGAGCCGCTGCTCGGCGGGCCGGGTCCGGACATCGGCGACATCGTGCGCATGATCGTCGGCGCGCGTATGCGCACCGGCGGCATGGGCGGCCAGGGCGGTGACGTCGGCGACCTGGTGCGCGGCGTGATCGGTGCCCGGATCCAGGCCGGCGGCCCGCTGCTGGGCGGCGAAAGCGACGTCGGCGACCTGGTGCGCGCGGTGGTCGGCGCGCGGCTGCAGTCCGGCGGCCCGCTGCTGGACATCGGCGACCTGGTGAAGGCGATCGTGCTGACCCACGCCATTCAGGCGCGCACGGGCGGCGGCCAGGCGTTCGGCCAGGGCTTCGGCCAGCACATGGGCGGCTTCGGCTATACCCACTGAGGCTTCGCGGCGGGTTCCGGCCGGGCGCTCCGGCCGGGATCCGCCCCACCTCGTCACCTCGGGCTTGTCCCGAGGGCCCAGGGCGTCCCTGGGCGCGAACGGCGGCCGATTTCGTCGCGCCAAATCGGGTGGCGCGGTGCGATCGGAACGCTGGGCCCTCGGGACAAGCCCGAGGGTGACGATCTTGATCACGCCGCCCGGGCGATCTCCACGTCGGGGACCACGCGCTCCAGACTGAGCAGGCCGGCCATCCAGCCGTCCATGGCCAGCACCCCGTCGATCAGGTCCTCGCCGGCGCGGGCGATGTCGGGCGTCGGCTGCAACTGTTCGGCCGTCACGGTCAGGATGTCGGAGACGGCGTCGACCAGGAGGCCCAGCGCGCGGCCGTGAATCTCGCAGACCACCACCGCGCTGCGCGCGCCCGGCTCGTCGGCGGGCAGGCCCAGGCGCACGCGCAGGTCCACGATCGGCAGCACCAGCCCGCGCAGGTTGATCACGCCCTTGATGTAGTCCGGCGCGCCGGGGATCGGCGTGGCCGGCGTCCAGCCGCGGATCTCGCGCACGGCGGCGACCGAAACGCAGTAGTCCTGGCCGCCGACCCCGATGCGGATCAGCTCGCGGCCGGCCGAGACGATGTCCATCGGCGAATTCTCCTGCTCGTTCTGAGCGATGCGGTCAGGATGGCAGGCAACCGTTAGGTCCGGGTGAACAGGTGAGGGGCCGAAAATCCTCGTCCTCGACAAGCTCAGGATGAGGATTTCTACGCCGGCCTCCCGGTAGCCCTCATCCTGAGCCTGTCGAAGGACGAGGGCGGCTCCGCTCACTCCCCCGCCGTCCGCGGCAGGGTCGCCAGGTCCATGCCCAGTTCGGCGCAGCGGGCGGCGTACTGCTTGGCGCGTTCGGCCAGATAGGGGGTGTTGCGCGGCGTCGCGCCCTCTGCGGCGGCCACCTGGGGCGGGGCGGTCTCGCCCGGCGCGAAGGGCTGGTTCAGCTCGATCAGGAAAGGAATGTCCTCGTCGCCGCCGACCCGCAGCAGGCCGCAGGCGGTCTTGTGGTCGGGGGTCTCGGCCACGGCGACCACGCGGGCCTGGCGGCCGTCCGGCGCGCGGGCCAGGGCGGCGGCGGCGGCGTAGTCGGCCAGCGTGGCCGGCCCCTGGTCCGCGCCGCTCTCCGGGCGCTTCGAACACGCCGGCGCGGCCAGCAGCGCGACGGCGGCGGCCAGCCGGGCCAGCTTCAGCGTCTCCATGGCGATCCCCTGCGAGGCTCCGACGCATAAAGCTTTTCGAACCCGTGACGGTTGCGGCGGGGGCGGTTTTGCGGGAGGAGGCGGCCTCGGCTAACGGAGATCCGCGATGACCACCAAGGCGCTCTACGCCCGCCTGGAAGCCAAGCCCGGCAAGGAGGCCGCGGTCGAGGCCCTGCTGCGCGACGCCCTCGCCCTGGCCCGGGCGGAGCCGCAGACCACCGCCTGGTTCGCCATCCGCATGGGTCCGACCTCGTTCGGGATCTTCGACGCATTCCCGGACGAAGAGGGCCGGCAGGCCCACCTGGACGGCGAGATCGCCAAGATCCTGATGGCCCGCGCCGACGAGCTGTTCGAGCACCCGCCGGCCATCGCCGAGTTCGACGTGCTGGCGGCCAAGCTGCCGTAACGCTCAAGAATTCCGTCATCCCGGCCGCAGCGGAGCGAAGCGCAGCGGAGAGCCGGGACTCAGCAGGCGCGGGGCTCGTTGCAGGGCGTCGCGCAGTGTCGCTTTCGCGCTCGCCGGGGCCCGGATAAGCGCTGCGCGCTTTCCGGAATGACGGACGTGTGAGGGGCCGCAGCTTGACACCCCCGTCCTCGCGGGCCACGCTCAAGTCGTCATGCGCAAACGTATCGCCTTCGCGCGTAAATCGCATCATGCGGGCCGCCTGCTCGAAGGCGCTCCACCCCGGGCCTGAGCGTTTCAGACCCGGGGACGACTTCCCGTTGCTTTCATCATAGCTGACCATGGCCTGGACTGATCTGTCCGGGCTGCGAGAGCGCATGTCTTACACCTGCCGCGCGCGGCCGGCGTTCTGTCCGTTCTGCGGACGGTCTTCGCTGTCTCGCGCCTGTTTGCTTTGCGGGGCGCTTCCAGCCGAGCCCCGCCGCCGACCCGCCGCCAGAGGAACTCCGATGACCGAGCGTCCGCCCCTCCACCTCGCCGAAGCCGACTTCGACGCGCTCAGCGTGCTCGTCGGCGACCATCCCTCGACCGACGCGCCGGGGCCGGCCCTGCTGGCCGAGGAACTGGCGCGGGCGAAGGTGGTGGCCGAGGCCGACCTGCCGGCCGGGGCCGTGCGGCTGGGATCGGAAGTGGCCTATTTCGACAGCCGCTCGAAGATGATCCGCCGCGTCGTGCTGGTCGCCCCGGCCGAGGCCGACCTGACCGCGCGGCGCGTGTCGGTGCTGACCCCGGTCGGCGCGGCGCTGATCGGCCTGTCGGCCGGCGACGCCTTCTGCGACGACAGCGGCCGTGAGCTGCGGGTGATCGAGGTGGTCGCGCCGGGAGCGCTGGTGTGAGGGGACGTACCGCCCGGCGTATCCTGGCCGACGAGACCGGCGCGCCGCGCCCGCCGGTCTACCTGCGTACCTTCCCGGCGCGCCGGCGCGCGCGCTTCCCCTGGCTGGGCGTCCTGCTGCTGCTGATCGCCATCGGCGCCATCGCGGCGACGGCGTTCGTGTAAGGTTTTTGGCGCCGCGTTGCGGAGGTGGTTTCCGCACCCTTTCGCGGCCCCATCTCATCCGTGTGCCCCGGCGAAAGCCGGGGTCCAGGTGAAACCCGCTAAGCGTCGAGGCTGAATCTGGGTCCCGGCTTCCGCCGGGACAGACGGAGAAAGTCGGGGAGCTCTAGGTCTGAGAGCAGGCCGAACCTGCGAACAGCTCGGCGCAGGTCAGCACGCCGTCGCGATCCACGTCATCGGCGGCGAAGTCGGCGCGGAACAGGGCCGACAACCGACGGCTAAGCTTCACAGTTCCGCCACAGTGACGGGGAACCTTCGCCGTCTGCGCTTGGTTGGGCGCAGGATTCGAGGAAGCGCCAAGCTGGCGGCGCGGTTCGATGGCCGAGACGTCGGCCCTCCGTCGACCGCGTCGGCGTTTCCACCCCAACTCGGATCAGGCGCGCGCCGGGGCCGCTTCCGGGGCCGCGCCGCCTCCCTCTCAGCTCAGCGCGTGCACGAACGGCGCGGCCAGGCGCACGGCCGCGGCGGCGACGTCGATCAGGCGCGCGGCCGGCAGGCCCGCGCCGAGCACCGCCGGCACGAAGGCGGCGACGGCCAGGGCCAGGCCGATGGTCTGGCGGGTGCGCCGGGCGTCCCGCTCCGGGGCGGGGTCCAGCGCGCCGGTCTTGCCCAGCGCCTGGAAGGCGATGACCGAGCCGATCAGGCCGGCCAGCACCACCGCCACACCGGCCGAGACCGCGGCGCTGTCCGCCTCGCCCATGGCCGTGAAGGCCGCGCCGACGCCGACCAGGGCGTTGGCGCCGATGTAGACCGCCTTGGCGTCGTCCCGAGAAATCATGCCGCCCCCGCTGTGCCGCGAGGTTGCTGCTACGCCCGGCTCGGGAGTCGCGCCACGCGCCCGGGCGTCGCAGGGGAGGGGCTCGGGAAGGGGCTAGCGCGACTCCTTCCGCCACCGCACCGAGAGGGTCGCGGCGCCGGTGGCGGCGATGCGGGAGACGATCGACAGGTTGCGCCGGGCGCGCCATTCGGCCTCGACCGCCGAGCCTTCGACGCCGCCGCCGATGATCTCCAGATAGATGTCCTCGGTGACGTACTTGCCGCCGGCCACGGTCATGCCGGACTCGTCGCCGCCGCCGAAGGTCAGCCGGTCGAGGCCCGCGAACTCGCGCAGGTTGCCGAACACGTCCAGGCCGCCGCCGCCGGCCATCGACGCCAGCGCCGAGGCCAGCTGGGCGGCTTCCAGCGGCGACAGCTGCGAGGCCGAGCGGCCGAACAGCACCTGGGACAGGATCTCGTCCTGGGGCAGGGCCGGCTCGGAGGTCAGCTTGACCTCGGGCTCGGCCGCCGTGCCGCGGATCTCGACGATGGCGGTCAGCGACGGGTCTTCGCGCACCGCGCGCAGGTTCAGGTCGATGGCCGCCAGATTGGTGCTCAGGCCCACCGTGCCGCCCTCGTCGAACACGAAGCGGGCGCCGGCGAACTCCCAGTCGCCGCGCACGACGGTGGCTAGGCCCTTGAGTTCCGGCTGGGCGACCGTGCCGCCGACGTGGGCGTCCAGGGCCAGCTCCACGTCCAGGCCCCGGCCCCGCACGAACACGCGGTTGTCGGCCTTCAGGGTGACGTCCAGCGCCACCGACGGCCCGGCGCCGCGCGGCTGGATCATCTGCTGCTCGCCGACCGGCTTGTTGATCTCGATCACGTCCATCTTCACGACGCCGCCGCCGCGGCCGCCGATCCGGGTGGCCGAGATCTCGGCCTCCTGGACGGCCAGGTCGCCGACCAGGGCCAGCTTGCCGTCGGCGGCGCGGGTGACGGTCAGCGGGCCAGTGGCGCGGGCCTCGGCCAGGTCGTTGTCGATGATCCGGAAGTTGCGCAGCGAGACGGTGAAGCTGGAGGCGCCGCCGGCGCGCAGGTCCAGCCGGCCTTCGCCGGTGACCGTGCCGCGGCCGCCGTCGGCGGCGGTGAAGCTCTCCACCACCGCGCCGCCCTGGTCGAACCGGGTCTTCATGTCCAGCGCGGTCAGCTTCAGGCCGGTGGCGAAGTCCTCGAAGCGGCCGCCCTCCAGGTTGGCGTAGCCCTGCACCTTGGGCGCGTTCAGCGTGCCGGCCAGCGAGCCCTCGGCCGAGATCTGCCCCGACAGCCGCCGGTCGCCGCCCAGCAGCAGGTCCCAGATCGGCTGGATCTCGCCGGCCGCGGAGAAGCGGCCGTTCATCGGCTTGTCGCGCACGATAGCCAGGCGCAGCGGGCGGGCCGAGGCTTCCACGGGCAGCACCAGCGAGGTGTCGGCGCGCACGCCGCCCTCGTCGAAGGCGGACGCGTCGATCGCCAGGCTGCGGTCGGTGAGCCTGGCCTTCACGGTGGCGTCGACCGCCAGGCGGCGCGGGCCGTCGAGGCTGCGGGCGTCCTCCAGCTTGGCGTCCAGCGAGCCGCCCAGCTGGTCGCCGCGGCCGTGCAGGTCGACGCTGCCGGTGACCTTGCCCTCGAACCGGTCGCTCAGCGCGTTGAGCCGCACGCCGTCGACCTCGGCGCGGGCGTCGACGTTCTCGCCGGCCTGGCTGGCGTCGGCGGTCAGCCGCCCGCCGCCCACGCCGACGTCCAGCTTCAGGCTGCGGCCGTCCGGATCCAGGGTGACCACGGCCGGGGCCAGGGTGTTGAACTTGACGCCGCGCAGGGCGCCGTCGCCGGTCAGGCTGACGGTCTGGCGCTGGCCGGCGCGTGAATACAGGCCAGTGCCGTTGAACCGGCCGGGGTTCGGGCCGGCCACGTCGGCGGTGACGGTGAAGGGCAGGCGGGCCAGCGTGCCCGTGCCCTTCAGGCTGAGCGTCCGAAGCGCCCAGGTCGCGCCGCGCGGGCGCACGTCGGTCCCGGTGACGTCCAGCACGGCGGCGGCGGAGCCCGGCCCGTCGGTCAGGCGGACCGTCCCGCCCAGCTTGCCGGAGGTCAGGAACACGCCGGGGCCGGCGGCGAAGGTCAGGTCGGCGGCCGAGGGCGCGCTGTTGCGCAGCGCCAGGCTGCCCTTGGCCTGCACGCCTGCGCCGTCGACGTTCAGGTCCCGCAGGGTCACGCCGCCGGGCACGAACTGGAAGGCTGACGCCGCGCGCACCGGACCGTAGGCCGAGCCGCCGACCACGCCGACGCGCCCGTCCGAGCCGCGCGGGTCGCTCTGGAAGGTCAGGTCGACCATGGCGCCGGTAAGGGTGATGACCGGGGTGTCGATCTGCTGCAGCCGCGCCTTCAGGTCGATGCGGGGGGCGCCGAGATTGCCGGTCAGGTTTCCGGTCCCCTTGGCCTGGCCGGCGATTTCCACCGGGCCGGCCTGGAACGGGCCCTTGGCCGACCAGTCCAGCGCCAGGTTCAGGCTGCCGTTCAGGCCCATGCTGCCCTTGCCGTCGGCCTGGGCCGCCTTGCCCTCGAGCCGGGCGCGGTCGATCTCGATCACGTTCCGGACCAAGGCGCCGGTCGCGCGCAGGCGCGGCTCGGTCCCCATCAGCCGGTCGAACTGCGACAGGCCGGTGGCGAAGCGCCGGCCGCGCGCGTCGGCCGTGACGTTCCAGCGGTTCACGCCGTGGGGGCGGTTGCCTTTGAAGTCGGCGACGATCTCGCCCTTCGCGCCTTTGCGGATGGCCGACGGGTCGGTCAGGGTCGCCTGGCCCTGGAAGGTCAGGGTCCCGGTCAGGCCGCGCGCGCCCGAACCCTTGATCTTCAGGCCGGCGCCGGTCGCGTCCACGCGGGTCAGCAGGAAGCGCCCGTCCTTCAGGCGCGCCAGCTCGATGTCGGCGCGCGGACGCGGCCCGAACAGGCGGGGGAGCACGCCGGCGCCCGTGCCGCCGGTCCCGGTCAGCCTGGTCTTGATGTCCCAGCGTCCCGCCTTCCAGGCGACCTCGATCGGCCCGGCCGCCTTGCCCAGCCGGTAGCCGACCGCGGTGAACTGCTCGACGCTGGTGTCGCCGGTGAAGCGCCAGGCCTTCGGGTCGCCGTTCCAGACGCCCTTGATCCGCCCGGCCCCGGCCAGGTCGTGGCCGATCAGCCGGGAGATCGAGCCGGTGGCAACGTCCAGGCGCACGCCGTCGGGCGCGGTGCGGCCCTTGGGCTCGAACACGCCGAAGGAGCGGGCGGTCAGGTTGGGGGCCCGGGCTTCCCAGGCGACGGCGAAGCGGTCGGCCGCGCGGCGCTGGCCGGCCAGACCGAACTTGACCTCGTCGCCCAGCCGCCGGCCGAAGGGGGCGAACAGGTCGGAGCCGGCGAACACCATCCGCCCGCCGATCAGCGCGCCGCCGTCGTCCCAGCGGCCGTCGACCAGCAGGGGGGTGAAGGAGCCCGACTTCAGCAGGGCCTCGACCCGGCCGTCCTTGGTCGCGCCGCCGACCCTGACCTTCAGGGTGAAGGGCAGGTCGGGCGAGTAGCCGAGCGAGCCGGCGATGGGGCCGCCTTTCGATTCAATAGCTTGAACGTCGACCTTGAGCGTATTTTTCAGGTCGCCGCGCCCGCCGATCGACACGTCCGCGGTCACGAAGTCGCCCGGCCGCGAGACGCTCTTGGCGTCCAGCTTCACGGCCTTGGCGCCCAGGCGGTCGACGTCGGCCTCGCCGGCCACGGTCCAGCGGCCGTACTCCTTGGAGAAGTCCGGCAGCAGTTCGATCTGGCCCTCGAACCGGTCGATGTCGATCGACAGCGGCATGGGGGAGGGCGGCTCCAGCTGCGGCTCCAGCTCCGGACGGCGGATCAGGCGCAGCACCTCGGCGCTGATCAGCTCGGCGTGGAAGCGGCGGCCGATCAGCGGCGTCCAGCTCCAGTCGACGCGGACGTTTTTGGCCTCCAGCCACACGCCCTTGGCGTCGGCCACGGTCACCCGCTCCAGGGTGAAGTCGTTCCACAGGTCGCCCTTCAGGCCGTAAACGCTGAGCGTTCCGAAGCGGCCGACCTTCTTGCCCTGCACCAGGGTCAGGATCAGTTCGCGCCCCGGCTTGGAGACCAGGCCGTAGCGGCCGACCGCGAACACGCCGATCGCGAGCGCGGCCAGCACGGCCGCGGCGACGGCCAGCCACCACGCGGCGGTCCGGCGTCGCGTTTCGCGCTTTTTGGCGTCGCGCTCCGGGGCGGGGGTCTGGTCGGTCAAAGCGCCTGCCCCCGGCTACTGTGGAGCTTCCACGGTAAAGCTGCGGCGTACGGACAAGGTTCCGCCGCGGGGCGGACGCGTGAGCTTTCCTTCTCCCGAGAGGGGAGAAGGGAGATGGCGGCGCGAATCCCGCTCAAAACGCCTGCCCGATGCTGATGTAGATCTGGAAGTTCGGGTCGCCCTCGTCGGGGTTGACCGGCACGGCGACGTCGGCGCGGATCGGGCCGAACGGCAGGAAGTAGCGCACGCCCACGCCCAGCGAGAACTTGGCCCCGTCGAAGCTGGGCGACGGCTCCAGGCCCACCGCGCCGACGTCGCTGAACAGCACGTAGCCCCAGTTCTCGAAAATGCGCCGGCGCAGCTCCAGCGAGCCTTCGGCCAGCGACAGGCCGCCGCTGGGAGTGTTGTCGGGGAAGCGGGGGCCGACGCCCTGGTAGGCGTAGCCGCGCACCGAACCGCCGCCGCCGGCGAAGAAGCGTTCGGCCGTCGGCACTTCGGGCAGGGTCCCGCCGATCAGCGAGCCCAGCCGCAGGCGTCCGGCCACCACCGTGCGGCCCTGGTTGAACGGCACGTAGTAGGTGCCCTGGGCGTCGACCCGGGCGTAGGTCAGCTCCTCGTCGCCCAGCACCTGGGTGGGCTCCAGCCGGCCGTTGACCCGCCAGCCGCGCGTGGGGTTCAGAGGATTGTCGGAGCGGTCCAGCGAAAGGCCGCCGATCGCCCGCAAGGTGACCAGGTCGCGTTCGACCGTCGGGCTCAGGCCCGTGGCCGGATCGAACTCCGGCTCTTCGTTGTGGCTGGCCTCGACCTTCACGCCGTAGGTGATGAAGGAGGTCTTGCCCAGCCGGTGGGTGAGGGCGGCCTCGGCGCCCACGCCGGAGCGCACGTAGGCCTCGGTGTCCTGGTAGAACAGGCCGCCGGCCAGCCGCAGGGTGCGGCCGGGCTTTCGCCAGTGGGGCAGGCTGAGCGCGCCGCCGATGCGGCTCTCCAGCTCCGCCAGGCGCACCTCGGCGCTGAGGGTGTCGGCCCGGTGCAGACGGTTGTACCAGCTCCACTGGGTGTCCAGGCCGAAGCCCTCGGCGGTCGACCAGCCGAAGCCGGCCTCCAGCACGCGTCGCGGCCGGTCGGCCAGGCTGACCACCACCGGGCGTAGGCCCTGGGCGTCGGACTCCGGCGCCAGGGCCACGGTGACCGAGGTGTAGACCCCGGTGTCCAGCAGCCGCCGCTCCAGCTCGGCCACGTCGTCGGGATCGTAGACGTCGCCGCTCTTCCACGGCGCCAGGGCGACCACCCAGGCGGGGTTGGTCCGCCCCACGGTCTCCACCCGCACGCCGTCCAGGTGCACCAGCTCGCCCGCGGAGATGCGGAAGGTCGGCTGCACGGTCTCGGCGGCGTGGTCGACGATCACCTCGCGCGGCTCGGCCACGGCGTCGGCGTAGCCGTTCTGGTTCAGGGCCGAGATCACCCGGCCTTCGCCGGCGATCACGTCGGCGGCCCGGCCGGGCTCGCCGGGGCGCAGCTTGACGGCCGCGACGGCCGCGTCGGCGCTTTCCGGGTCGGGCGGCGGGGCCACCCAGGTCACCCGCGGGTCGGCCAGGCGGAACCGCGGGCCGGGATCGACGCGCACGACGGGCTTGGGCGGATCGCTGTCGGTCAGCGTCGGTTCGACCTCGTAGGCGTAGTAGCCTTCCGAGCGCAGGGCGGCGACGGCGTCCTCGGCCGCCTCGTTGGCGCGCTGGCGGGCCTGGAAGCGGCTGTCGGCGGGACGCTCGACCTCGCCGATCGAGCGTTCGATCCGCTTGCGCAGGTCGTCGTTGGTCACGCCCTCGACCGAAGCCTTGGGCGTGTCGGCGCGCGCCGGGGATCCGACGGCCGCCAACCCGAGCAGGGCCGAAGCCGCCGCCGCTTGCCCAAATCGCATCAACAAACTCGTTCCGCCCTGCCGCGCCGCCGCGCTTGTGCGAGCGGCTACGCTTCAAACCACGGTCTAGCTGGACAGTTCCATAACGGCGCGGCGCGAGTCGCAGAACCTCGGCGTCAGAGAATCCCCCGCATCGGGTCAGGTATGTACCCGATGGTCCCGCCGCTCCGGTCAGGGATGATCGCGCGCTTGCGGGGTTGGGCTCAGGAGAGAGTTCATGACCGAGGGACCATCGAACACGACCCGGCGCGCCGTCCTCGTGACGGGCGGCGCGATGCTGGCCTTGAGCGCCTGCGCCTCGGACGGCGGTCCCAATCCCAAGCTCCAGACTGAGGCGCACCAGGCCCTGCAGGAGCTGGAGAGCAAGAACCCCGCCGCCCGGGCGATCGCCGGCCAGTCGCGTGCGGTGCTGGTGTTCCCGCGCATCACCCGCGCCGCCTTCGTGTTCGGCGGGCAGGGCGGCCGCGGCGTGCTGTTCGAAGGCGGCCGGCCGGCGGGCGACTACCAGTTCACCGGCGTGACCTGGGGCTTCTCGGCCGGGGTGCAGGCGTTCTCCTACGCCCTGTACTTCATGAACGACCGGGCGCTGGCCTCGCTGAAGGACGCCAAGGGCTGGGAATTCGGGGTCGGGCCGACCGTGGTGGTGGTCGACGCCGGCAAGGCCGCCCAGCTGAGCACCACCACCGCCCGCGACGACGTCTACGCCTTCGTCTGGGGCCAGCAGGGCCTGATGGCCGGGGTGGACCTGCAGGGCTCGAAGATCAGCAAGGTGAAGTGAGGCTCCGGAGGAGGGGAGCGCGCGTTCGTACGCCTCCGCTCCTCCTCCCTTCGGCCTAGGGGCCGCACCTTTTCGGACGTACGCACGTTCATTGGAGCGTAAAAGGCGCCCCGACCACGCCTGGGCCGAAGACGGCGACGGGGGCTAGCACGCGTGGCTTTCGGCCCGGGATCGACGGGGACGGAGTATGTCCCGATGATCCTGCGTTCCTTGCTCGCGACTTCGACCCTTCTGGCCGCGACGGCCGCGCTCGGCGCCTGCGCCGGCGGACCGATGGAGCCGCCCAATCCGGTCCAGGTTTCCGAGGCCAGCTACGTCTGCGACAGCGGCGAGCGGCTGACCGCCCGGTTCGAATACGGCTCGCAGCGGACCCTGTTCCTGGGGACCGCCGACCTCGACGGGCGGGTGCTGAGCGCGCCGAAGAACGCGGTCGTGGTCATCGCCGACGACAGCCCGCCGGTGCGCATGGAGCAGGGGCCGTCGTGGACCGACACCGGCTTCGACTATCACGCCGACGGCGGCTACCGCTTCACCGGCGAGGCCGGCCGCGTGATCCTGACCACGCCGGCCGGCACGCAGTTCTGCCGGACGGGCTGAGGCGGCCAGCGGAGCTGGGGCGGTGAGCCGCTACTGCGGCGCCAGCTCCACCACTTCCCCGTCTTCCTTCACGAACCGATCGGGTCGGCGCTCCAGCACGTCGAACACGCGCTCGGAGGGGCGGGCCAGGACGACACCCTTCGGCGTCACCACGAAGGGGCGGTTCACCAGCACCGGGTGGGCGACCATCGCGTCGAGAACCTGATCGTCCGACGCCGCAGGATCGAGCAGGCCGAGGTCCGCCGCCGGCGTGCCCTTCTCGCGCATGGCCTCGCGGGCCGACAGGCCGGCCTCGCTGAACAGCTCGACCAGCTGTTCACGATCCCAGCCGTCCTGCAGGTATTCGATGACGGTCGGCTCGTATCCGGCCGCCCGGATCATGGCCACGGCGTTGCGGGACGTGCCGCAGGCCGGGTTATGGAAGACGATCACCGGAAAGGGGCTCATGGTTCACTCTGCAGGCTGGGACTGTTGAACGGGGGCGGGGTGGGGCCCGAGCAACCACCCGAACACGCCGACGGCGGCCAGGGCGCCCACCAGCTGGGCGAGGATGAAGCCGGCGACCGAGGCCGGAGCGATGCCGGCGAAGCTGTCGCTGAGCGCGCGCGCCACGGTGACGGCCGGATTGGCGAAGCTGGTCGATGCGGTGAACCAGTAGGCCGAGGTGATGTAGAGGCCGACCAGGGCGGGCACGGCCGACGGCCGGAAGCGCAGGCCGCCGAGAATGGTGGCGAGCAGGCCGAAGGTGGCCACCGCTTCGGCGAAGTCCAGCGCCAGGCCTTCGCGGGCCTTGGTCGAGACCTGCAGTACGGGCTCGGCGAACATCAGGTGCGCGGCCCAGACGCCGCCGATCGCGCCGACGAGTTGGGCCGCCACGTAGGCCAGGGCGATCTTCCAGCCCAGTTCGCGGCGGACCAGGAAGGCCAGCGTCACCGCCGGATTGAACTGGGCGCCCGAGACGGGCCCGAACACGGTGATCAGCACGACCAGGGCCGCCCCGGTCGCGAGCGTGTTGCCGAGCAGGGCCAGGGCGACGTTCCCGCCGGACAGTTGCTCGGCCATGATGCCCGAGCCGATCACGACGCAGAGCAGGGTGGCCGTGCCGAGCGCCTCGGCCGCGAGGCGGCGGGAAAGGCTGTACTGCATCGCGCGGCGCCTCAGCAGCAGGCCGCGCGGGCGGCGGTTTCGGACAGCGGGGCGCAGATCTCGGGCCGGCCGGCGCAGCAGTCCTCGACCAGGAAGGCCAGCAGGGCGCCCATGCGCGTGTAGTCCGCGCTGTAGATGATCGAGCGGCCCTCGCGGCGGGACTGAACCAGGCTCGCGCCCGCCAGGATGTTGAGGTTGGTCGACAGCGTGTTGGGCAGCGAGCCCGTGGCGCGCGCGATGTCGCCGGCGGCCATGCCGTCGGCGCCGGCACGGACCAGCAGTCGGAAAACCTCCAGGCGTCCCGGGTGGGCGAGGGCGGACAAGGCGGTGACGGCCACAGTAGATTCCATAATTCTGGATCTATCGAATTAATGGTCGGCCGTCACCCCTGGTCAGGTGTGCTCAGGCCGTCGCGCCGCAGCAGGCCTTCGCTTCAGCTTCCGCTTCGGGCGTGGCGAGCAGGTCCAGCGCCTCGGCGCGATCGTCGCCGTAGACGGCGATCTGGCGCATCGAGCGGAAGGTCTCCCACACCAGGCCGTCGGGGTCGGTGGCCCAGTGCTTGTCGCTCTCGGCGTAGCAGCACTTCGCGCAGGTCTCGTCGTGGGTGCTGATGTTGGCGGCGCCCAGCGCGGCGTACAGCGCCTCCAGTTCGCCGTCCTCCTCGGCCTGGACGCCCAGGTGGTTCAGGCCCGGCTTGCGGTCGCCCTTTTCCGAGATGGCGAAGTTCACGCGCGGGTCTTCCAGCATCCACTTGGCGTAGTCGGGCTTGTTCACCGTCGGCTCGGCCTGGAACAGGGCGCTGTAGAAGCCGATCGACTTCTGCAGGTTGCTGACGCTGACGTGGACGTGCAGGCGCTTCATGATTGTTCTCCTATAGAACCGGTTTTGTGGTGATGTTTGGGTAAAAAAGGGGGAGGGTCACGAACACCCTCCGAACCCTTCGCAGCAGCGCTCGATCAGGAACGTCCCGAGCGACTGGACGGCGTGGAAGTCGACCCGCGAACGGACCTCGCGTCCGACCTTCTCCTGGACCACCAGCCCCGAGCGCACGAGGGCGTTCAGGTGATGGGCCTGGGTGGAGAGGGCCAGGCCGGAATGCTTCTGCAGCTCCCCGACCGTCAGGCCCTCGGCGCCGGCCCGCACCAGCAGCCGCAGCAACTGCACCCGCGCCGGCGCGCCGAGGGCGGCGAACCGGTCGGCCATCTGAACTTCGAGAGCGGCGTCGTCACGGACCATAACATCCATATAACCGGGAATATCGTTTTGTCTAGTCCCTGCTGCTCGCAAAAGGAAAGGGCGCCGGCTCGAGGCCGACGCCCTTGGTCAGTTCCGCCGGCGCAGGGAGGGGGGAGGCGCCGGCGACGGGAGTGGCGGTCAGGCCGCCAGGGCGACGTCCGCGATGCTGCGGTGGGCGGCCTCGATGGCGTCGCGCTTGTGGTCGGGGCCCAGGTTGACGCCTTCGGCGCGGACGAACTCGACGTCGGTGACGCCCAGGAAGCCGAACACCGAGCGCAGGTAGCGCTCCTGGTGGTCGATCGCCTCCAGCGGGGTGCCGTTGTAGACCCCGCCGCGCGAGGACACGATGATCACCTTCTTGCCGCCGGCCAGGCCTTCCGGGCCGGCCTCGGTGTAGCGGAAGGTCTTGCCGGCCACCGCCACGCGGTCGATCCAGGCCTTCAGCTGGCTGGGGATCGAGAAGTTGTACATGGGCGCGCCGATGACCACGACGTCGGCGGCCAGGAACTGGTCCAGGGTCGCGTCGCTGGCGACCACGTCGCGCTGCTGGTCGGCGCTGCGCTGGTCTTCCGACACGGCGCGGGCGGCGAACAGGGAGGACGACAGGTGATCCAGCGGCTCGGCCGCCAGGTCGCGATAGGTCGTTTGCGCGTCCGGCGCGCGGCGGAGCTGCTCGGCCACGACCGCGGCGGTGAGGGCGCGGCTCACGGAGTCGCCGCCCATGATGCTGGAGTCCACGTGCAGGATGTTCATGCGCCACCTCTGAAAAACGTTCGCGACGGGGCGTCGCGGTGTGGCGTACATCTATTGCAACAGCATCAGATACATTAGATGGGGATATAAGAACTGAACGTTCCCCCGGTGGAACGATGCGTGGGGCCTCATGCGCGACCTGAACGACCTGTCCTTCTTCGTGGCGGTGGTGACCCACCGCGGCTTCGCGCCGGCGGCCCGCGCCCTGAACGTGCCGAAGTCGTCGCTGAGCCGACGGGTGGCGCGGCTGGAGGAGCGGCTGGGCGTGCGCCTGCTGGAACGCTCCACCCGCCGTTTCGCGGTGACCGAGGTCGGCCAGGAGTTCTACCGGCGCAGCCGCCAGGTGCTGGAGGATGCCGACGCGGCCGAGGAGGCGGTGGCGCGCGTCCGGGCCGAGCCGCAGGGGCTGGTGCGGGCCAGCGTGCCGATCAGCTTCGGGCCGCCGCTGGCGCGCGCCCTGCCGACCTTCATGGAGGCCCACCCGCGCCTGCGCTTGCAGATCGTGCAGACCAACCGTCGGGTCGACCTGATCGAGGAGGGCGTGGACGTCGCGCTGCGCGTGCGCGACCGGCTGGACACCGACGCCGCCTTCCAGCTGAAGCAGCTGGGCCGGAGCCGCAGCTTCCTGGTCGCCAGCCGCGACTTCCTGGACCGCCACGGCCGGCCCTCCAGCGTGGCCGACCTCGCCGGCCTGCCGACGCTGGGCCAGAACGAGGGGCCGGGGCCGGCGACCTGGGCGCTCAGCGGGCCGGACGGGGCGCTGCAGACGCTGAGCCACGAGCCGCGGCTGTCCTGCGGCGACTTCGCCGTGCTGCACCAGGCGGCGCTGGACGGCCTGGGCCTGGCCCTGGTGCCGGACATCGTCGCCTGCGCCGATCTGCGCGACGGCCGCCTCGAGCAGGTGCTGCCGGACTGGTCGGGCCGGGAAGGGATCGTCCACCTGGTCTTCCCCTCGCGCCGCGGCCTGCTGCCCGGCGTGCGCGCCTTCATCGACTTCCTGGCCGAGACCGTGCAGGCGGCGATGGGCGAGGGGCGGTGTTGAGGGGGCATCTGGGGGGACACAAACAGCGAGATTTCGACGCAAGGGCCTAGCGTAACCGCCGCCGCGGGCGCATATGCGGCCCCGCTGCACAGCGCGCCTTGGTGACCCCTTGAACAAAGCCGTCCATCCGCACCCCCAGGTCTCCGACCTGCTGGAGGGGCTCGCCCACCACGAGGGCGGGACCCTGACCGTGCGGGACATCCTCGACCATTTCGGCGAGCGGGCGTTCGGGGCCCTGATGCTGGTGTTCGCGGCGCCGCTGGTGCTGCCCATGCCGCCGGGCCTGTCGGCCATCCTGGGCGCGCCTTTGGTGTTCATCACCGCCCAGCTGGCCATGGGCCGGCCGCGCCTGTGGCTGCCGCGCATCCTGGCCGACCGCGAGTTCCGCACCGCCGACTACGCCGCCCTGGTCGACCGCATCCTGCCCTACCTGCGCAAGCTGGAGGGACGGCTGCGGCCGCGCATGACCTTCCTGCTGGGTTTCCTGGCCGAGCGGTTCGTGGGCCTGGTCGCGCTGATCCTGGCCATCATCGTCTTCCTGCCGGTGCCGTTCGGAAACATGCTGCCGGCGCTGGCCATCGCCGTGTTGGGCCTGGGCCTGGTCGAGCGCGACGGCCTGGCCACCCTGATCGGCTGGCTGGTGGCGGTGGCGAGCCTGCTGCTGCTGGCTTTCCTGGCCAAGGCCTTCGCCGCGGCCCTGGCGGCCTTCTTCCTCACGCTGGCGACCGACCCGATCTAACAATCGTCGCCCTCGGGCTTTGGGGCTCAGCCTCCGCCGCGCTTGCCCATGGGGTCGCTGATGCAGGCCTTGCGCACCTGGTCGTTCAGCTTTTCGCGTTCGTCGTCCTGGGCGGCGTCCATGGCCAGCGCGGCGGCCGTGCCGGCGAAGGGCGCGGCGAGGTTGCCTAGAAGGCCGACCACGCCGCGCTCCTTGCCCTTGTCGTCGTAACGAGCGACCGCCTTACGCGCGGCCACGCACTCGCGCGACGTCCATCGCTTGTCGGTGGTGTCGAGGTTGAGCACCGTCTCCTTGGGCGATGATACGCAGGCTCCCAGGCTCAGGCCCAGGAGGGCCACTGTGAACGCGTACTGCTTCAACACGCTACTCCGACGCCACTGTAACGCCGGTATCTAAATCGCGTCCGCGGTGGAGGTTCCGGCGCGCCCCTAAGGGAACGGCTCGGCCGTGCGCCCGTTACGATCGCCGTAGCGTTACGGAGTAGAGTAATGGCGACCGAACGAGTGACCGAGCGCAACGACGGTTCGACCCGCGAGCGGGTCATCGAGCGCAACGAGAATTCCGGAACCACGGTGGTCGAGCGCGGCGGCGGCGGAAGCGGCCTGGGCGCGGTCGTGGCCATCGTGCTCGGCCTGATCGTCATCGCCGTCGCGGCCTATTTCCTGAGCGGCTTCTATCAGCAGGAGACGGTCAAGACCGCCGCGGTCAGCGACGCGGCCGAAAGCGTCGGCCAGGCCGCCGACAACGTGGGCCAGGCCGCCCGCGACGCGGCCGACAGCATTCCGGCCCCGGCCGTCCCGGCCCCGTCCAAGTAGGTCTGAGCTCAGCCCGCCCCCGCGTGACGCCGGGGCGGGCCGCCTTGGGCGACAGGTCCCGTTAACCCCGACCGCCTAGAGCTGGGCGTCCGCAATCGCGGAAGGGGAGCGGCGGCCATGGTTCAATCAAAGCGTTCCTGGATCGCCTGCATCGCCTGCGGGCTGGGCCTGATGTCCCTGCTGGGCGTCCTCGCCTTCCATTTCCCGGCCCTGCTGACCAGCCAGCAGTTCCGCGCCGTCTACACCGAGCACTTCGCGCGCACCCTGCTGCTGACCGGCCTCGTGGCCGCCTTCGGCTTAGGCACCTTCGCCGTGTTGACCGGCCGCGACCGCAAGATCGCCCTGACCGGCGTGCTGAGCGCCGGCCTGGCCGTGCTGCTGGGCGGGGCCACGGTGCGCTTCGGCCCGATCGCGCAGACCCCGTTCTCGCTGGGCCTCGACTGGTTCCTGATCAGCCTGGTGATCTCCGCGATCGTCTTCATCCCGATCGAGCGGATGATGGCGGTCCGCCCCATGTCGCCTCTACGCCCCGAATGGCGCACGGACATGGGCTACTTCTTCATGAGCCACATGCTCATCCAGTTCATCTTCATCACCGTGACCGCGTCCACGGCGACGGTGGCCGCCTTCGCCGCCTTCCCGGCGGTCAAGGCCTTCCTGCAGGGCCTGCCGGTGTGGGTGCAGTTCCTGATGTGCGTGTTCTTCGCCGACCTGTTCCAGGCCGGCCTGCACCGCGCCTATCACAAGCTGGGCTTCCTCTGGCGCTTCCACGCCGTGCACCATTCCAGCCGCCACATGGACTGGCTGGCGGGCAGCCGGGTGCACCTGGTCGAGATCGTCCTGACCCGCTGTGCGGTGCTGCTGCCTCTGGTGGTGCTGGGCTTCTCGGCCGAGGCGGTGAACGCCTACGTGGTGCTGGCCGGCGTCCAGGCGGTGGTGGCCCACGCCAACCTGAAGCTCGACTTCGGCTGGCTGGAATACGTGGTCTGCTGCCCGCGCTACCATCACTGGCACCACGCGCGCGACGAGGCCTATGTCGACGCCAACTACGCCATCCACCTGCCGCTGATCGACATGCTGATGGGCACCTTCCGCCGCCCGCCGGCCGGGACCTGGCCGGAGGAATACGGCGTCATGGAGCTGGAGAGCGTGCCGTCCGGCTTCGTGGCCCAGCACGCCATGCCGTTCGGCAAGCAGCAGACCTTCGAGCGCTACGTGGGCGGCGAGGCTTAAAGGCTCAGCTCAACGCCCGCCGCGCCGCCTGGGTCAGCTCCTCGGCGCGGTAGGGCTTGCGCAGCACCTCCCATTCGCCTTCAGACGGGTCCAGCCGGTTGCTGGCGTAGCCGGTGGAGAGCAGGATCCTGAGGTGTGGGTATAGCCGGCGCGCCTCGCGGGCCAGTTCGACCCCGCTCATGCCCGGCATGACCACGTCGCTGAGCAGCAGCCGGACCTTCGGGTCGGCCTTCAGCGCCTCGAGCGCCGACGGACCGTCCGAAGCGGTCAGCACCACGCAGTCCATGTCCTCGAGCAGGCTCTGGACGATGCCCCGAACAGCCGGGTCGTCGTCGACCAGCAGCACGTGGCAGCGCCGCTCGAGCGGCTTGTCGATCGGCCGCGCGGCCGGGGCGGCGGCCTGAAGCGGCGCCTCGGCGGCGGGCAAGTAGAGGCTGACCGTCGTGCCCTGGCCGGGGGCGCTACGGATCTCGGCCCCGCCGCCCGACTGGCGGGCGAAGCCGTAGACCTGAGCCAGGCCCAGGCCCGACCCCTTGCCGACCTCCTTGGTGGTGAAGAACGGCTCGAAGGCGTGGGCGGCGACCTCCGGCGCCATGCCGGCGCCGTCGTCGCTCACCGACACACGGGCGTAGTCCCCCGCCGGCGCCTCGGGCAGGGCGTTCGCGGCCAGACGCACCCGTTCCGCCCGGATCCGGATCGAGCCCCCCGGGCCCAGGGCGTCGTTGGCGTTGACCGCCAGATTCAGCAGGGCCGCCTCGAACTGCACCGGGTCCAGCCGCGCGCCGCCGACGTCGGGTTCGATCTCGAGCGTCAGCGGCGTCGCCTCGCCGACCGCGCCGCGCAGCAGCGGCTCGAAGCCGTGGATCAGTCGTCCGAGGTCGACGGTCTCGGTGCGCAGGTCCTGGCGTCGCGAGAAGCCGAGCAGCTGGCGCGCCAGGCGCTCGCCGCGTCGGGCCGCCTCCATGGCCGCCTGCCCCAGGCGGTTGATGCGGTCGGTCTGATCGGGGCGGCGCAGGATCATGTCCAGCGCGCCGATGATGACCGTCAGCAGGTTGTTGAAGTCGTGCGCCACGCCGCCGGTCAGCCGCCCGACGGTTTCCAGCCGTTGCGCCTGGGCCAGGGCGGCCTCGGCGGCGCGGCGCTGCTCCAGGCTCGTCTCCAGCTCGCGCGTGCGCTCGGCCACCCGCCGCTCCAGGTCTTCGCGGGCCTCGACCAACTCGGTGATGTCCGTGGTCAGGGAGCCCACCCAACGCAGCCGGCCCTCGTCGTCCTTCAGCGGGAACTTGGCCGAGCGGACCGTGCGCCACTCGCCGTCCGGGCTGTGGCGAACGTGCCAGACGACCTCGGTCCGCTGGCCCTTCGCCGCCGCCTCGATCGCTCGGTCGACGCGGTCCTCGTCCTGCGGCGCGGACAGCTTGCGCCAGGCGCCGGGATCGCCCAGGCAGTCGGTGATCTTCCGACCGGTGACGCGCTCGAAGGCGGGGTTGAGGTACTCCAGGCGCTGGGTCTCGATGTCCATCAGCGCCACGACCTCTTCGGCGTGTTCGGCGAAGCGGCGGAAGCGCTGCTCGGAATAACGGCGCGCCGTCTGGGCCCGTCGCCGGGCCGTCACGTCGCGCAGCCGCCCGCCGATCCAGCGCAATCGCCCGTGCTCGTCGTGGACTGGAAAGCCGGTGAGATCGAAAATCCGCTCCTCGCCGTCGGGACGCAGATGGCGGTACTCCAGCTCGACCGGCTCGCCCCGGCGCATGGCGGCCCAGGCGGTGCGGACCTCGTCGGCGTCCGCGGGTCGCGCGGCGTGTCCGGCGAACAGCGGGTCGTCGAACAGGGCGGGACGGGCCAGGCCGAACACCTCCTCGAAGCGGCCGTTGACGTAGACCAAGCGGCCGTCGTCCGGATCGGCCATCCAGACCACGTCGCCGGTCGCCTCGGCCATGGCGTGGAAGCGCGCCTCGCTGTCGCGCACGGCCTCGCTCGATGCGCGCTGTTCTGTGACGTCGATCGCCGCGCCCGCGTGGCCGAGGTAGCGGCCGTGGTCGTCCTGGCGCGGCTCGGCGCTGTCGAGGACCCAGCGCCAGGTCCCGTCGCGCCGGCGCACCCGGTACTGCTGCACCAGCGGCGCGTGTTCGCGCATCGCCCGGGAAAAGCTCCGGACGTAGGCCTCGAGGTCGTCGGGGTGGATGTTGGAGGCCCAGGGCGGCTGCACGCCGGAAGTCCCGGCGCAGAAGTCCGCCCAGCGACGATTGCTCCACACGACGGCGCCGTGCGCGTCGGTTTCCCACATCATCGCCGGGGTCACGTCCGCCGCTCGGCCGGGGCGCATGGGGGCTCTCCCGCTCCCCTAGGTAACTGCTTGTACGGGCGATGGTTTCGACGTTGCCGGCGGGTATTGGTCACCGGTCCGCGTAGAGGCCGGCCAGCCTGCGGGCGGTGGCCGCCAACTCGGCGCGCAGTTCCGGCGGGTCCAAGACCTCGGCCTCCGGGCCCAGACGCAGGATCTCGCCGGCCGCGTGACGGACCGACTCAATTGGGATCGTGACGAGCCGCAGGCCCTGCGCGTCGGGCGGGCCGGCGAGCGCGCGTTCGGCCACGACGCGACCCAGCTGCGAGAGCCGGCGCAGGCCGGTTTCAGTGACCCGCAGAACCGCCTCGCCGGCGTAGATCTCCTGTTCGAAGGCGTGTGTCCGCTCGCTCCACCAGGCGCCGAGGTCGAACCCGGCCGGCCGGGCGAACCCTTCGTCGGTCCGGATCAACGCCAGAATGCTGGCGACGCGGTAGGTGCGCACGCTCTCGCCCGCGCGGGCGACCAGGTACCAGAGCCCCGCCTTCAGCACGAGGCCGAGCGGGTCGAGCGTGCGGCGCACCGGTCCCTTCCAGCTTTCGTAGTCGACCTCGATCCGCGTTTCGGCCCACAGCGCCTCGGCCACCGCCGTCAGGTGCTCGACCCGGTCGCCCTGCGCGTACCAGCCGACCGGGTCGAGGTGGACGCGCGCGCCCTTGCGCGAGGCCTTGTCGCGCCAGTCGGCGGGCAGGGCGGCGGTCAGCTTCAGCTGGGCGGCGGCGATCGCCGCCTGCAGGCCCAGCGCCTCGGCCGGACCGGGCAGGCCGGAGAGGAACAGCGCCTCGGCCTCGGCCAGGGTGAGGCCGGTCAGCTTGGCCCCGTAGCCGTCCAGCAGACGCACTCCGCCGTTGCGGCCGCGGTCGGCGTAGACCGGCACGCCCGCGGCGCTCAATTCGTCGAGGTCGCGGTAGACGGTGCGCACCGACACCTCCATCGCCGCGGCCAGGGCGCCGGCGGTGGTCGCGCCGCGGGCCTGCAGCAGCATCAGGATCGAGAGGAGGCGGCTGGCGCGCATTTTTCGATCCTAGCCCAGAAAAGCTGACATCCCCTGTCAGATTATCAGTCGTAGGCAGTCACCACGCCGGCCGCTTCGGTCCGGTGGAGAGGGAGACCGCCTGATGTCCGCGTCCGATTTCGACTTTCTCACCGGTTCCTGGGCCGTGCGGAACCGCCGCCTGAAAGAGCGCCACGTCGGCTCGGACGACTGGGACGAGTTTCCGGGCGTGCTGTCGTGCCGGCCGCTGCTGGGCGGGGTCGCCAACGTCGAGGAGATCGTCTTCCCGACCAAGGGTTTCTGCGGCGCGACCGTGCGCACCTTCGATCGCGCCGAGCGGCGCTGGTCGCTGTACTGGATCAACAGCGGCGAGGGCGGCCTCTATCCGCCGGTGCACGGCCGCTTCGTGGACGGACGCGGCGAGTTCCACGGCGACGACGCGGACGAAGGGCGCCCCGTGAAGGTGCGCTTTGTCTGGTCGGACGTGACGCCGGTCTCGGCGCGCTGGGAGCAGGCCTTCTCGACCGACGGCGGGCGCAGCTGGGAGGTGAACTGGAGCATGGAGTTCAGCCGCACGGGGTTCCAGTGAACCGCCGCGCCGTTCTCGCCGCCGCCGGCCTGGCGCTGGCGCCGTCCTCAGTCCTCGCTGGAGTCCTTTCCGTGCAAACCTGTCCGCCGGTCGTCGAACTGCGCCGCTACACCCTCAAGCCCGGCCGCCGGGACAATCTGATCGCGCTGTTCGAGCGCGAGTTCGTCGAGACCCAGGAGGCGGCCGGCATGACCCTGCTGGGCCAGTTCCGCGACGTCGACGCGCCGGACCGCTTCGTCTGGATGCGCGGCTTCCCCGACATGGAGCGCCGGCGCGAGGCGCTGAGCGCCTTCTACGGCGGGCCGGCGTGGAAGGCGCACCGCGAGGCGGCCAACGACACCATGATCGACTCCGACGACGTGCTGTTGCTGCGCCCGGCGGGCGCGCCTATGGCGGTCCCGGAACGTGCGACGGCGAGCGGGGAGGGGGCGATCACGGCCACCGTGCTCTACCTGGCGGAACCGGCCGACGCCGATCTGAAGGCGTGGTTCGAGGCGGACGTCCGGCCGGCTGTGGACGTGCTCGGCGCGTTCGTGACCGAGCCCGCGGCGAACAACTTCCAAGCCTTGCCGGTGCGCGAAGGCGAGGATGTGTTCGTCTGGCTGGCCCGCGGTGCGGAGCCGGAGCTTCCGATGTGGCTGAAACAACGGCTGGTGCGTCCGCCGGAGGTGATGCGGCTGGCCCCGACCGCGCGCTCGAGGGTGAGGTGAATTCTCCTTCTCCCGCAAGGGGAGAAGGAATTTGGCTACCCCGCCGCCAACGCCATCCGCACCAGCTCCGACAGGCTGCCGGCCTGCATCTTCGACATCACATGGGCGCGGTAGATCTCCACCGTGCGCGGGCTGATGCCCAGGTCGAAGGCGATCACCTTGTTGGCCTTGCCGGCGACCAGGCCGTCCAGCACCTGGCGTTCGCGCCCCGACAGGGCGGCCAGGCGCTCGCGCACGGCGGCCCGCTCGGCGTCCTGGCGCTCCAGGCCCTCGCGCTGGGTCAGGGCGGCGCGCACGGCGGCCAGCAGCAGCTCGTCGTCGAACGGCTTTTCGATGAAGTCGGCGACCCCGGCCTTCATGGCCTCGACCGCCAGCGGCACGTCGGCGTGGCCGGTGATCATCACGATGGGATGCGGCGCGCCCAGCGCCTTCAGCCGGCGCACCAGCTCAACCCCGTTCATCTGCGGCATGCGCACGTCGGTGACCACGCAGCCCGGCTCCAGCTCTTCATAGGCGTCGAGCAGGGCGGTGGCGGCGTCCCAGGTGCGCGCCTTCAGCCCGGCGCTCTCCAGCAGGAAGGCGATGGAGTCGCGCACCGCCGCGTCGTCGTCCACCACGTGCACCACCGGCTCAGTCATCGGCGTCCTCGTCGAATTGATCCGGGCCGACCGCCCGAAGGGTGAAGTTGAAGACCGTGCCGCCGCCGGGGTTCGGCTCGGCCCAGATGCGCCCGCCGTGGCTTTCCACGATGGTGCGCGAGATCGACAGGCCCACCCCCATGCCCTCGGCCTTGGTGGTGAAGAACGGCGTGAACAGCTGGGCGGCGGCCTCCGGGGCCAGGCCGGAGCCGGTGTCGGCCACGCTGACCTGGACCATGTTGTCGGGGGCGGGGACGGCGCGGATCTCCAGCACCCGCGTGGGCGCCTCGTCCATGGCCTCCAGGCCGTTGCGGATCAGGTTCAGCAGCACTTGCTGGATCTGCACCTTGTCGGCCAGCACCTGATCCACCTGCGGGTCCAGGGCGAAGCGCACGTGCACGCCGCGCTCGCGCGCCCCGACCAGGGCCAGGGCCGAGGCTTCCTCGATCAGGCGCGGCAGGTTCTCCACCCGCCGCTCGGTCTCGCCGCGGGCCACGAAGTCGCGCAGGCGGCGGATGATGTCGCCGGCGCGCAGGGCCTGCTCGCCGGCCTTGTCGACGGCGTCGGCGACGCGCTCGAACGGCGGGGGATCGGCCTTCAGCAGCCGGCTGGTGCCCTTCAGGTAATTGGTCACCGCCGCTAGCGGCTGGTTCAGCTCGTGGGCCAGGGCCGAGGCCATCTCGCCCATGGCGGTCAGGCGCGAGATGTGGACCAGCTCCGACTGCATCTGCTGCAGCCGCGCCTCGGTGTTGTGGCGGTCGGTCAGGTCGCGCACGAAGCCGGTGAAGAACCGCTGGCCGCCCGAGTTCATCTCGCCGACCGCCAGCTCCATGGGGAAGGTCGAACCGTCGCGCCGTTCGCCCACCACCACCCGGCCCAGGCCGATGATCCGCCGCTCGCCGGTGGTGAGATAGCGGGTCAGATAGCCGTCGTGCGCCTCGCGGTGAGGGGAGGGCATCAGCATGGAGACGTTGCGGCCGAGCACCTCGGCCTCGCTCCAGCCGAACAGGCGCTCGGCCGCCGGGCTGAAGGTGACGATCAGACCGGCTTCGTCGATCACCACCATGGCGTCGGGCACGGTGTCCAGGATGGAGCGCAGGTGCGCCTCGCGCGCGGCCAGGTCGCGTCGGTGGTCGTCGGCCCGGTCGCGGGCGCGCTGGTACCACTCGCCGCCGACCCCGAGCGAAGCGCCGAGCGCCACGAAGATCACCACGCTCAGCGCGTCGCCTAGATCGAGCGGGTTGGACAGCACCAGGCCCGCCGCCGCGCCCAGCACGGTCGCCGCCGCTCCGGTTCGCCAGCCGCCGAACGAGGCGGCCACCACCACGCCCGGCACGAAGAACAGGAACACCTCCCGGTCGTCCAGCAGCGGCGTCAGCGCCCAGCGCACGACCAGGGCCGCGGCCGCGAACAGCACCGCCAGCGCCAGGGCGACATAGCTCCGCCGGCCGGGACTCCAGGAGGTCGGGTCGAACCAGGACAGTTTAGGCAGTTCCCTCAGCATCGACGTCCCGACACGCGCGCGCGGTTCGGGACCGCGCCAATCTAGAGAAAACCCAACGCGCACGGAGACTAAGGGATTCCCCGTATGGCGAAGACCTGAATGTCGCCGTTCGGCGGCCAGGCGTACCTCTTCGCCAACACCGGCGCCGAGCCGGACCGGCCCTTCGGCGCCATCAGAGAGGTGCTCTCATGACCGCTCCCCTTGTCGACCTTTCGGTTCACCATCGGGCCCACGGCGCTTCGGACCGCGTGGCCTTCGGCTTCGTGAAGGCGCTGCGCTTCTTCGCCGACACCTTCTTCGCCAAGCGTTACGGCCACCGCGCGGTGGTGCTGGAGACGGTGGCGGCGGTGCCGGGCATGGTCGGCGCCACCTTCAGCCACCTGAAGGCCCTGCGCCGGATGCGCGACGACCGCGGCTGGATCAAGACGCTGATGGACGAAGCCGAGAACGAGCGCATGCACCTGATGACCTTCATCGAGGTGTGCAAGCCGACCCTGTTCGAGCGCGCGGTGATCCTGCTGGCCCAGGGCGTGTTCTACAACTTCTTCTTCCTGCTCTACCTGATGTCGCCCAAGACCGCCCACCGGGTGGTCGGCTACTTCGAGGAAGAGGCGGTGATCAGCTACACCCACTACCTCGCCGAGATCGACGAGGGCCGCTCGGCCAACGTGGCGGCGCCCGAGATCGCCAAGCGCTACTGGAATCTCCCCGACACCGCGACCCTGCGCGACGTGGTGCTGGTGGTCCGCGCCGACGAGGCCCACCACCGCGACGTCAACCACGACTTCGCCAACCAGTTGGCCGGCCTGCCGCAGGTCGCCATCGCCGAGTGCCCCCCGCACGCGGAGCTGACCCCCAACTGGAAGGCCGCGGCCTGGCCCAAGGCGGCCTGAGGTTCCAGGGCCGAGGGCTCCTCCAAAACTGAAAAGCGCGGGTCCCCCGTCCCGCGCTTCTTTTTTCGCCCCAAGCGAGGGCTCCAGCAGGAGGCCCGCTTTCGCGCCAAAGGGGGCGGCGCTTCGGCGGTGTCGTGCTGGAGCCCTCGTGCCGCCCGGGGTGGGCGGCGGCTCCCCGAGGGAGTTCCTGAAATCAGGGGCAGGGCGCGGCGATCCGGGCGCGCACGGGCGTCGCGCGCATCCGTCGGGCCACCGCCGTCAGGTCCGTGACGCCGGCGATCCGCACGCACTTCAGGTCGCCGTGCCGGTCGTCGACGACCAGTCCCTCAGCGGCGAGCGCCGCGTGCAGCGCGCGGGCGAAGGTTTCGGCGTCCATGTCAGGATCCTCGACGAGCGCCAGAATCCCGCTTTCTGGCGCGCGGGGCCAGTCCGTAGCTTTGCGGACGCCGGGTCGATCTTTATGCGGCCTTTATGCGGCGCGTCCCGGTTCGCCATCGAAACCCGCAGACGCCGGGCGCTAGAGCCCCCTTCGCCCGCAGTCGGGCGAAGGGGATACGTCCGTGGCCGTCGCCGTCGATCAATCAGATGCCGTAAATTCCGCCGTGCCGACCCATCCGCCCGGCCACGGGCTGTTCGCCCTGATGATCGGCGCGGTGGGCGTGGTGTTCGGCGACATCGGCACCAGCCCGCTCTACGCCATGCGCGAGGCGCTGAGCCACGTGCGCGGCGGCGCGGCCGAGCCGGCCGTGCTGGGCGTGGTGTCGCTGATCGTCTGGGCCCTGATCCTGATCGTCACGGTCAAGTACGTGATCTTCGTGCTGCGGGCGGACAACCGGGGCGAGGGCGGCACCCTGGCCCTGATGGCCCTGGCCCAGCGCGCGCTCGGCTATCGCTCGGTGTTCATCTTCGTGCTGGGCGTGTTCGGGGCGGCGCTGTTCTACGGCGACGGGGTGATCACCCCCGCCATCTCGGTGCTCTCGGCGGTGGAGGGGCTGCGCGACGCGCCGGGCCTCGGCCACGCCGTCGATCCGTTCGTATTGCCGGGCGCCGCCGCCGTGCTGGTCGCCCTGTTCCTGGTCCAGTCGCGCGGCACCGCCCACGTGGGGGCCCTGTTCGGGCCGATCATGGTGGTCTGGTTCCTGGCCATCGCGGGGCTGGGCCTGATGCACGTTCTGCAAAACCCGGGCGTGCTGCTGGCCCTGAGCCCGCACTGGGGCGTGCGGCTGCTGCTCGAGAACGGCGTGCTGGGCTTCGTGATCCTGGGCAGCGTGTTCCTGGCGGTCACCGGGGCGGAGGCGCTCTACGCCGACATCGGCCACTTCGGGAAGGCCCCGATCCGCGCGGCCTGGCTGGTCCTAGCCTTCCCGTGCCTGGTGCTGAACTATCTGGGGCAGGGGGCCGCCGTGCTGGCCGAGCCGAGCGCCCAGGCCAACCCGTTCTTCCGGATGATCCCGGAGGTCGCCTACTGGCCGATGCTGCTGCTGGCCACCGCCGCCACCGTGATCGCCAGCCAGGCGGTCATCACCGGGGCCTTCTCAGTCACCCAGCAGGCGGTGCAACTGGGCCTGCTGCCGCGCATCGACATCAAGCGCACCAGCGAGACCGTGGCGGGCCAGATCTTCGTGCCGCAGGTCAACGTGTTCCTGCTGGTCGGCGTGCTGTTCCTGCTGATCACCTTCCGGACCTCCTCGGCCATGGCCTCGGCCTACGGCATCGCCGTCACCGCCACCATGGTGATCACCGTGCTGCTGCTGTTCGTGATCGCGCGGCGCTGCTGGAAGTGGCCGCTGGCCGGGACCCTGGCCCTGGTGGCGCCGCTGCTGGCGCTGGACGTCACCTTCCTGGGCGCCAACTCGCTGAAGATCCACGAGGGCGGCTGGTTCCCGCTGGCCCTGGGCGGCGGCCTGGTGCTCCTGATGTGGACCTGGTCGAAGGGCACGCGGATCCTCGCCGCCAAGACCCGGCGGGACTCCCTGCCTCTGGCCGACCTGATCGAGTCGCTCAGCGCGCGCCCGCCGCGCCGGGTGAGCGGCACGGCGGTGTTCCTGACCTCCGACCCCACGGTCGCCCCGGTCGCCCTGATGCACAACCTCAAGCACAACAAGGTGCTGCACGAGAAGAACGTCATCCTGACCGTCGTCGTCTCGGACGCGCCGCGCGTGCCGGAAGCCGATCGCGTCGCCATCGAACCGCTGACCGCCGACTTCAAGCGGGTGAGGCTGACCTACGGCTTCATGGAGAACCCGAACGTGCCCAAGGCGCTGAGCTTGTGCCGGCGGCAGGGCCTGAAGTTCGACATCATGTCGACCTCGTTCTTCCTGGGACGCCGCTCGGTGGTCGCCTCGGCCAAGGAAGGCATGCCGCCCTGGCAGGACAAGCTCTTCATCTTCCTGCTGAGAAACGCAGCCAACCCTACGGACTTCTACCGGATCCCGCCGGGACGCGTGGTGGAGATGGGAACGCAGGTGACGATCTGAGGCGAGGGGGAAGGGGAGCCATCCGGCTCTCTTTCTCTCGTAAGGCCCCCCGAGCTTTGCTTTGCGCGCGAAACCCGTATGTCCCGACGCAAGTCGGGACCCAGGCACATCTGCAACGGTAGTGGGTTTCATCTGGGCCCCGACTTTCGTCGGGGCGTACGGAGTTTGGCGGCCGGCCTAGCGCAGCAGGGCCGCAAGGGGAGAGGGCTACTCGCTGACGAACCGGTAGCCCACCCCCGGCTCGGTGAGGATGCGCCGGGGCGCGGCGGGATCGGCCTCCAGCTTCTGGCGCAGCTGGCCGACGAACACCCGCAGGTAGGCGACGTCCTCGACGTGGGCCGGGCCCCAGACGGCGGTCAGCAGCTGGCGGTGGGTGGTCACCTTGCCGCCGCCCTCCACCAGCCGGGCCAGCAGGTCGTATTCCTTGGGCGACAGCCGCACGACCTGACCGGCGCGGACGACGCGGCGGCCGACCAGGTCGATCTCCAGGTCGCCGGCCCGCACGACCGGGCTCACGCCCTCGCGCTGCACGCGGTGGCGCAGCGCCACGCGCAGGCGCGCCAGCAGCTCGCCGATCCCGAACGGCTTCTCGACATAGTCGTCGGCCCCGAGGTCCAGGGCGTCGATCTTCTCGGTCTCGCGGTCGCGGGCCGACAGGATCAGGATCGGGCCGTCGTAGAAGGCCCGCGCCTTGGCCAGCGCCTCCTTGCCGTCCATGTCCGGCAGGCCGAGGTCCAGCACCACCGCGTCGGGCGCCTTGCGGGCCAGCTCGCGCAGGCCGGCCGCGCCGTCGTCAGCACGGACAACCTCGTAACCGGCCGCGTCCAGGGCCGGGCCCAGGAAGCGGTGGATCTGCGGTTCGTCGTCGACGACCAGCACGCGCGGCCGATGGGCGGACATCAGAGCAGCTCCTTGGCGGTCGGCACGGCCTTGGGCAGGGCGATCAGAAAGCGGGAGCCGCGCCCGTCCGCCACCGGGCTGGCGACGGCGATCCGGCCGCCCATGGCCTCGATGAAGCCCCGCGCGATGGACAGGCCCAGGCCCAGGCCCTCGCCGCGGTCGCTGGGCGCCTGCAGCCGCCGGAACTTGTCGAACACCCGGTCCAGCGCGTCGGCCGGAATGCCGGGGCCCTCGTCCTCGATGGTGATCAGCACGTTTGCGAGGTCCTCGTGGGCGGCGATCTCGATGCGCGAGCCCTCGGGCGCGTAGGCGGCGGCGTTGTCGAGGATGTTGAGCAGGGCCTGCTCCAGCAGGACCGGATCGGTGCGCACCTTCGACAGGTCGCGGGCGAAGTCGCGCACGATCTTGCGCCGGCCAAGCCGCTCCCCCAGGCGCTCGACCGCGGCGTTCAGCACCTCGCGCGCGTCGGTCCAGCTGCGGCGCGGCCTCAGCGCCCCGGCCTCCAGCCGGCCCATGTCCAGCAGCTCGCCGACATAGCGGTTCAGCCGGCGGGCGTCCTCGGCGATGCTCTCCAGCAGGTCGCGGCGGACCGCCGGTTTCAGGTCGGTCCCGAACTCGAGCAGGGTGGTGGCCGAGCCCAGCACGCTGGACAGCGGCGTGCGGAAGTCGTGGCTGATCGAGTTGAGCAGGGCCGAGCGCAACTGGTCGGCCCGGCGCAGGGCCTCGTTCTCGGCCGCCGCCGAGGCCAGCTGCGCGCGCTCCAGCGCCACCGCGCCCTGCTCGAGCAGGGCTGAGACCCGGCCCTCCGCGTCGGGGGCGAGGCCGCGCAGGCCGACCACGCCGACCCGCTCGCGCAGGCCCTGCAGCGCCCGGAACGTCCAGCCGGTCTCCGCATCCGAGGTCTCGCCGCTTTCCCAGACGCGCCTGGCCGCCGCCGCGCCGTCGGGGCTCAGCTTCTCCAGGCCGGTCGGGCCGCCGGCGATGCGCAGGCCGTCCTCGGCCGGAAGCAGCACGATGGTGATCGCCCCGGCGGCGGCGGTCGCCTGGGCGGCCAGGGCCTGGGCGGCCTGGTCGGGGGTGGCGGCGGCCGAAAGCGTGCGGCTGGCCTCCAGCAGGGCGCCGACCGTGTCCGCCTGGCGGGCCGACACGCGGGCGTTGTCGCGCACCCGACCGGCCAGCCAGCCGGTGGCGAGCGCTACGGCGAAGAACATCGAGAAGGTCAGCAGGTCGGCCGGATGGCCGATCTCGAAGCTGTAGCGCGGCGACAGGAAGGCGAAGTTGTAGACCACCGCCGCGGCCAGGGCGGCGAGCAGGGCGGGCCCCAGGCCGAAGCCGACCGCGCTGACCAGCACGGCGACCTGGAACACCATCGCCAGGTTGCCGCCGTCCAGCACCGGTTCGAGCGCGCGGGCGGCGGCCGTCGCCAGCGCGACGAGGGCCAGGGCGGCGACATAGCCGCCGATGGCGCGCGCGCCCGGCCGGCGGCGGTCGGCGGCGGTTTGCAGCAGGCGGACGGGCGTGGGCATAGCAGCCCCGCTTAGCACTGTTCGCGCCAAGACGCGCCTACAGCGCGCGCCTACAGGTCGAGCAGGCCCTGCAGGGCGGCCTCGGCGACCGCCTGCACGCGCGTCTTCACCGCCAGGCGGCGGCAGGCGCGCTCGACGTGCTCGTCCACCGTGCGGGCGGAGATGCCGAGGATCTCGCTGATGTCGGCCGAGCTCTTGCCGTCGCGCACCCACTTCAGGCACTCGATCTGGCGGACGCTGAGCGTCTTCCCGGCGGGCGGCGCGCCGGCGGCCTCGCGCCACAGCCTCATGCCGGCCAGGCCGAAGTGGATCGCGAGCAGGTGGGTGGCGGCGCGCTGGTACGGATCCTCGCAGTCGGCCCGTTCGGCCGCCATTGAGGTGGCGAAGGCGCCTTCCTGGCCGCGGTCGACGGTGACGATGTAGCCGTCGTGCAGGCCGAAGTCGGCCAGCTCGTCGAACACCAGCTGCTCGCGCGGGGCCAGCGGTTGCGCCTTCAGCTGGGTCCAGAAGGTCGGGGCGGCGGTGGCGTGGCGGGTGATCGGGCAGTGCTCGGCGTGGCCGCGTTCCCCATAGTGGACCACCCAGGGATGGTCGACGTTGCCGAACAGCATGTCGACGCTGCGCACGCCGGCCCGTCTGGCCATGCGGACGCCGATGACGATCTCGTAGCCGAAGGACTTGAGCTCCCGCCCGACCACTTCGTCCAGTTGCGCCAGCGAGGTGGCCTTCTCGGCGGCGGCGACGGCGTCGAACGCGCGTCGCGCGATATCGGAATCGAACTTGGAGGCTCCCATTTCGGGAACACAACCATAAGCCGATGCCGAGTCCAGCCCTCGCGGTCGGACAAAATGACCTAAGGTCAGGTTTTTGGGCGTTTTTTGTGCCGCCGTGACCTCGACGAAGCGGTGCGGTTCAGGGGCTGTCGGGAGATTCCCGGACAGGCCGTACCCGGACGATCTGGTCGGGGCGGTCGATCATCCGGGCGACCAGCCGCACGCAGGCCAGTTCGACCACCTCGGCCGGTTCGCGCCGGTCGCGCGGGGTCAGGCCGGCGGCGCGGCGCAGGCGCGGCGCGAAGGCGCGCACCTCCGGGTGCTCGTAGTCGACCTCGACCTGGTGGGCGAAGATGTTGCGCAGGTCGCCCAGCGCCAGCACGTCCTGCAGCTCCGCCTTGCTGATCAGCCCCAGCACGTAGGCGGCGCGCGCCCGCGCGGCGTAGGAGCTGAGCGGCGCGCCATGCTCCTCGACCAGTTCGCGGGCGGTGTCGCCCTGGAGGAAGTAGGCCAGCAGCAGCCGGCGCAGCACCTCGTCCAGGAGGCTGCAGGCCACCAGCAGCCGTCCGCGCGGGCTCTCCTGCTCGAGCACGGCCAGCGCGCGGGCGTATTCGTCCTGGTGGGCGTCGCCGGTCATCGGAAGGGGGAACGTTCGGGGGCGCGCGAAGGACGACGTGCGCTACGCATCCCCAGGATCGTCACCCTCGGGCTTGTCCCGAGGGCCCAGGGCGCCGGTTCGCAAAGGCGTCAGGACAGAGTGCGAGCTGAACGCTGGGCCCTCGGGACAAGCCCGAGGGTGACGATGAGGGGGCCGCGCCTCACTTGCTCCGTCCGTCGAACGGGGTCAGCTCCAGGTCGCCGGGATCCACCCCGTCCAGGCAGCGGACGTTCAGCGCCACCATGTCGGAGCCGTCCTTGTGCTTGCCGCGGGCGAAGGACTCCACTCCGCAGGTGTCGCAGAACAGGTGTTCGATGCGGTGGGTGTTGAAGCGGTAGTCCTTAAGGGCCTCGGCGCCCTTGTGAAGGTCGAAGTCCTCAGCTGGGATGAAGTTCAGCAGCAGGCCCTTGCGGCCGCAGTGCGAGCAGTTGCACTCGATCACCGTGCCCAGGTCCGCCTCGGCCTTGTAGCGGACGTTGCCGCAATGGCAGCCGCCCTCGTAGCTCTGCTTCTCGGCCATGGCGTCTCGCCTCCGCTTCGTGCATGAGCGCGTCGAGCTTCCGCCGGTTCCCGGGAGGGCATGGATGTCCAGGATCGAGTTCGACCCCGCCCAGCGCGCGCTGCTGACCCGCAAGCTCAGCGCCTATCTGGCGCGCGAGCTGGACGTCGAGGTCGGCGGGCTGGCGGCCGGCCTGATGCTGGACTTCCTGGCCGAGGAGCTGGGCCCGCACTTCTACAACCAGGGCCTGCACGACGCGCAGGCCCTGTTCCGGGACAAGTGGGAGCAGGTGGTCGAAGCGGTCTACGAGATCGAGAAGCCGGTGAAGGACCGGTAGACTGTTACGGCGCGACGGCCACGACCCCGTCCTCGTCGCTGTACAGGGTCCACCCCGGTGTGAAGGTGGCGCCGCAGAAGCTCACCGGCACGTTCATTTCGCCCGCACCCAGGCGGCTGCCGCGGCGGGGCACGGCGCCCAGGGCCTTCACGCCGATGTCCATGCCGGCCAGGGCGGCGGTGTCGCGCACCGCCCCGTAGATCACCACTCCGGCCCAGCCGTTCTCGATCGCCAGCTGGGCCATCTGGTCGCCCAGCAGCGCGAAGCGCTGCGAGCCGCCGGCGTCCACCACCAGCACGCAGCCCGCGCCCTGCCCGGAGAGCAGGGCGCGGGCCAGGCCGTTGTCGTCCTGGCAGAGCACGGTGCGGATGACGCCGTGGAAGCGCTTTCGCCCGCCGAAATCGCGGAAGGGCGCGGCGCAGATCTCCACGGCGTCGCCGTGTTCGTCGCACAGGTCGGCGGTCGCCGGCTGCTCCATCACCAGACCCTCACCCGCTCGTCAGGGGCCAGATACAGCGTCTCGCCCGGCTTCACGTCGAAGGCGCCGTACCAGGCGTCGAGGTTGCGCACCGTGTCGGCGCGGGTCTCGCCCGGGGCGTGCACGTTGGTCAGCAGCAGCCGGCGCAGCGCCGCCTCGCGGTACTTGGAGCGGTAGTTCTGGGCCCAGCCCAGGAAGAACCGCTGGTCGCCGGTGAAGCCGTCGATCACCGGCGCCTCCTGGCCGCCCAGCGACAGGCGGTAGGCGTCGTAGGCGGCCGACAGGCCGGCCACGTCGGCGATGTTCTCGCCCAGGGTCAGGCGGCCGTTGACCGCCTGGTCGGGCAGGGGGCGGTAGCCGTCGTACTGGGCCGCGAGCGCGTCGCCGGCGGCGTCGAAGCGTTTGAAGTCGGCCTCGGTCCACCAGTTGTGCAGGCCGCCCTGGGCGTCGAACAGCGCGCCCAGGTTGTCGAAGCTGTGGCTGATCTCGTGGCCGATCACGCCGCCGATGGCGCCGTAGTTCACCGCCGCGTCGGCGTGGGCGTCGAAGAACGGCGGCTCCAGGATGGCGGCCGGGAAGACGATGGAGTTCTGCAGCGGCGAGTTCAGCGCGTTGACCTCCTGCGGCAGCAGGTGCCAGGCGTTGCGGTCGACCGGGCCGTGCAGCTTCTGCAGCTGGTAGGCGTACTCGAACAGGCCCGCGCGCTGGGCGTTGCCGAGCGCGTCGCCGCGCACGACCTCCAGCCCCGAATAGTCGCGCCACTTGTCCGGATAGCCGACGCCCACGGTCAGCGTGCCCAGCTTCTCCTTGGCCTTGGCCTTGGTCTGCGGCGACATCCAGTCGAGGTTGTCGATGCGCGTGCCGAAGGCCTTGATGATGTTGGCCACCATCGCCTCGGCCTCGGCCTTGGCCTGCGGCGGGAAGTATTCCTTCACGTAGAGTTTGCCGACCGCTTCGCCCAGCGCGCTGTTGGTCTGGTTGACCGCGCGCTTCCAGCGCTCCTGCTGCTGGGGCGTGCCGGACAGGGCGGTGCCGTTGAAGGCGAAGGCCTCGTCGGCGAATTTCTTGGGCAGGTAGGGCGCGGCCCGAGCGATGGCGTGGAAGGTCAGATAGTCCTTCCAGGTCTCCAGCGGCTGGGAGCCGACCAGGGCGGCGATGCCGGTGGTGGGCGCCGGGTGCCAGACCTTCATGGTCTGCTGGTCGGAAAGGCCCGCGGCCGCGAACCAGGCGTCCCAGTCGATGCCCGGGGCCTTGGCCTTGAAGTCGGCCCGGGTCCAGGTGTTGTTCGCCTTGGTGACGTCGTTGGTGTCGACCTGGCTGGCGTGGACCTTCGCGATCTCGGTCTCCAGCGCCAGGATGCGCGCGGCCTTGGCGTCGGCGTCGGCGATCCCGGCGTTCTTCAGCTGGGCGGCGACGTGGGCCTGGTACTTGGCGCGCAGCTCCGCGAACTTCGGGCTCTGGTCCAGGTAGTAGTCGCGGTCGGGCATGCCCAGGCCGCCCTGCATCAGATAGGCGGCGTAGCGGGTGGGCTGGTCGAAGTCCTCGCCGATCCAGACGCCGAACAGCCGGTCGGTGTAGGTGTTGGACGCGTTCAGCGGGTCGACGTCGGCGCGCAGGCTCTTGCCCAGCGCCTTGGAGAGCGCGGTCTTGTCCTTGATCGCGGCCAGCTCGGCCAGCTGCGGCTGAAGCGGCGTCAGGCCCTTCGCCTCGATCTGCGCCTCGTCCATGAAGCTGGCGTAGTAGTCGCCGATTTTCTTGGTGTCGGCGTCGCCGGCCGGGTTGGCGGCGGCGTCCTGGATGATCTTGCGGGTGCGTCCGGCGGCCTTCTCGGTCAGCACGCCGAAGGTGGTCCAGTTCGACCGGTCGGCGGGGATCTGGGTGCGCTCCATCCAGGCGCCGTTGGCGAACTTGTAGAAGTCGTCGCCCGGCTTCACCGCCCGGTCCATGCCGGTCGTGTCGAAGCCGAAGGTCCCGAACTCCGGCTTGCCGGCCGGCTGCGAAGCCGGGGCGGGGGCGGCGGCCATGACGCCGGTCGGCAGGGCGCCGGCCAGCAAAGCGGCGGCCGAGGCGGCCCCCAGCAGGCGTTTCCAGGTGGTCATCGCGTCTTCCTTCGTCTCCTCGGGGCCGTTCGGCCTGTTTGTTGTCGCTCGGCCTGCGGAGCCGGCCGGATGAAAGCTGTCAGCGGCGCAGTTTCAAGCGGCGGGTTTCCGACTTTGCTCCGACCGGCCCATGGTCATTCCTCAACGCACAGCAACTCGCGCAGGCCCGGCGGCAGGCGCCCGGCCAGGGTCATCTCGGGCAGGAAGGCCGGCTCGTCCTTGGCCAGGGCGTGCAGGCGCACCTCGGCGGCCAGGGCGTAGTGCTGCAGGCACGACAGGTAGAGGCTGTCGGACCAGATGGCGTGGCGCACCGCGCCCTGGCTCAGCAGCGAGACCAGGTATTCGCGCGAGTCCGCGACCACGGTCAGCTGCTCGCCCGGCCAGCGCTGGATCACCAGGTCGGAGGTCCTGGAGCGGCTGACCTCGAACGGCGGGGCGGGCTCGGCCGCCTGATACCAGACGCCTGCCACGGTCACGCCGCGCGCGTGCGCCTGCGCCAGCGCCGGGGCCAGCTCGGCGAACGGGCCGGGGAACAGGTCGAACAGCACCACCTCGCGCGCGCCGGCGATCATGGCGCGGGCGCGCTCATAGACCTGGGCGGCATTGCGCAGCTGGTAGATGCGGTCCTCGGGCGCCGGCGCGCCCAGGCTCTCCAGCGCCGCCTGGGCGGACTTCGCGCGGTCGCTGAAGCCCTTCTGCAGGGCGCCCACCAGCTCGGCCGGGGGCAGGGCGCGGAAGCTCTTCGGCTCGCCCTCGTCGGCCAGCACCGCGCCCTTCTGCACCAGGGTGGACAGCGCCTTGTAGGTGTTGGCCTGCGCCTTGCCGATGGCCTGGGCCAGCCGATAGCCGGTGGCCGCGCCGGCGCGCAGCAGCTCGCAATAGACCAGGGCTTCCGTATCGGTGAAGCCGAGCGCGGACAGGCTCTCTTCGGGACTCATGGGCGGCGACGCTAGTAGCGGGCGCTGCTAGCGGGAAGTGAAGGTTCTGTAAGGTGGGGGGCGGAGCGTCGGCCGCCCGACGGTTGGCGAACGTCGATTGTCGAGTCGGTCGCCGCCATGCAACCTTGGCGGTAATGGGCGCCGTCGCCCACCGTCGAGAGTGTTCGTCATGCGCGTCCTGTTGCTCGCCGCCGCCGCCGGCGCGGCCCTGCTGTCCGCCGCTCCCGCCTTGGCCGCGCCACCGACTGAGGCGCAGTGGACGGGGTTTCTCAAGGACAGCTACGAGGAACAGCACGACAAGGACGATCCGGTCACCTGGGAGACGCGGCTCTACCGGGCGGGGCTAGCCCACGCCGACCGTCAGCAGGCGCTGGCCGTGTTCGCGGGCGAGATCGGCGTGCCGGTGGAGACGGCGGAGGCCTACGCCGAGATGATCATGGCGGTCGTGATCGCCCGCGATGCGGGGTGCGAGGCGCCGGAGACGGGGTGCGCCTTGGCTCCGGGCTTAGCCGTGCGGGACCTCGTCGAACGGGTGGCCCTGGCCGAGCCGACGGGCGAACTGCTCAGGATCGCGGGGTTCAGCGTGGGGACGCGCGAGGGTAGCCAGACGGCGGCCTTTGTGGAGCTGGCGCAGCGACACCCCCGCGGAGGCGAGACGCTGGCGGCGTTGTTCGATTACGCCGAGGACCCGATCGTACTTGGCGCGCTGGCGCTTCGGGCGCCGACCGCGCCGACCACGGTGGAGGCGCTTTGGCGGGTTCCGCTGGACGTCAGCGGCGGGCCGGAGAAGTGGGGCGGCTGGCAGGAGGCGGTGCTGGAGAACGCCGAGGCGCGGGCCCTGGCGGGCGGGGCCTCGGTCGAGGTGCAGGCGGCCTACGCCCAGGCGCGCCTGCTGCGCACCTTGGCGCTGGGCCTGTCCGACGACGCGGTCGCCCTTTGGACGGCCTATCCGGAGGCAGTGCGGGCGCGTCTGCCGCTGGCCGCGGCCGTTTGCGGCAAGGTCGAGCCGCGCCCCTGCGAGCAGGCGTCGGACGCGAGCTACCGCCTCGCCGACGACCTAGCCGCGGCCCTGTGGGCGGCCGGCCGGACCGACGAGGCGCGTGCCGTGCTGGCCCGCGCCAAGACCTTCGCCGGCCCGCGCAGCTATGCGCAGCGCCAGCGCCTGTCGGCCCTGACCGAAGCGATGACCCCGACCCTGGCCGACGCCGACCTGTTCACTCCCTTCATCGAAGGCGGAAAGGCCGATGGCAAGCTAGAGCGGCACGAGGTCCCGCGCGGCTGGCTGTTCAGCCTCGACACCCCGGCGGTGCGCAGGCTGGTCGCCGCGCGGCTGGAGAAGGCGGGCTACGCCGGCATGGTGCGGTTCCTGACCCGCGACGGCCCCTATGGCCGCTGGGAGACCGACCCGGCGGAGCTGAACGTCATGGACGCCCTGTTGGACGCCGATACCAAGGCGCTGCGTCTGCGCTGGGCCGCGCGCATCGACGCGGCCTGGGCGAAGGCGGGCGCGCCGGCCAGCCGAATCCAGTCCCGGCTGGGCTCGCCGGAGCGGGCCTTCACCTGGCGCGAGACGCGCCTGCCCGACGGCGTCGGCGCATGGGGCGAGAAGGACGCGCCGGAGTTGCCTAAGGACCTGAAACTGCCCGTGCCGCTCGAGACCGTCGGCCGCTACGAGCGGACCGGGTCGGAGCAGGCGGTGCTGTTCGCCTCGTCCGATTACGACCTGCCGGGCGAGATCCCGGCTTTCGGCATGTGGCTGGCGCGTACGGAGAACGGCGCGTGGAAGCCGCCGGTCTATCTCGGCCTCCAGCAGAGCTTCCCCTACGTGGTCACCCCCGGCTCGGCCGTTCCCCTGCTCGAGGGTGACCGGGTGCGGATCGAAGTGAACGTGCGCGAGATCGACCCCGCCTCCATCAGTTTTCCGCCGGTGGGCCTGACCATCAAGCGCCACGAGGAGGGCGTGGTTCTGGAGGCCAGTCTCGCGGAGCTGGAGCGCGACGGCGACGCCGACGGCCTGACCGACGCGGCCGAGCGGCGCCTGGGCCTGGACCCGGCGAACCCCGACAGCGACGGCGACGGGCTGAAGGACGGGGCCGACCCGATCCCGGCGGTGGCGCGCAAGCCGGCCGGTCCGGGGGGCGACGGCCTGGCCGCGGCGGTAGTCAAGGCGGTGTTTCACCACGACGCCGGGGCGATCATGGTCGCCCCACGCGGGGGCGCCGACGAGGACGACAACCCGCTGGCGGGCGTCGCCGGGGGCGGGCCGCAGGCGCCGCGCATGAACACGGTGTTCCTGGTCGCCCCGGCCCCCTCGGTGTTCGCCGGCCTCGACCTGCCGTTCCGGCTGATGGTCTACACGCCCGAGCAGGCTGCGGCCCTGCCGACCGGCGGCGCGCCGTTCTTCCCGCCGCAGGTGACCGAGGTGCTGTCCTCGCTGGACGGCCGTCGCCACTACGTCGTGTGGTCGGCCGGCTGGGTCGGCGGCAGCTTCCTGGCCACCTGCCCGGCCAAGGGCAACAAGCCGTGCAAGGTGAAGGAGGTCGAGGGCTGGATCTCGTGAGCCCCTGTTGGCCTGTCGATCCGGCCCAGCCATACTGACGTTATGCGAACCGCCTCCTGCCGCTGTGGCCAGCTGAAGATCCGTTGCGTCGGCGAGCCCGTGCGCATCTCCGTCTGCCATTGCCTGGCGTGTCAGCAGCGCACCGGCGGCCCTTTCTCCGCCCAGGCGCGCTGGCCGGACGCGCAGGTGACGCTGGACGGCGAGTGGAAGACCTTCGAGGCGGCCGGCGACAGCGGGGCCCGGGCGACCTTCCGGTTCTGCCCGGTCTGCGGTTCGACCGTGGCCTTCGCCGGCGAGGGGATGCCCGGCATGACGGCCGTCCCGGTCGGCGCCTTCGCGGACCCGTCGTTCCCGGCGCCGACGGTGTCCGTCTACGAGACGCGCCGGCATCCGTGGACGGCGGTCCTGGGGGACGACGTCGAGCGCTGGGACTGAGCGGGGGCGGCCGCCGAATGAATGAAGCAGGCGACGCAGCTCAGATCGAGGCCCACCTGCGCGTGGTCTGGGAGACGCTCCTGCGAGAGCGTCAGCGCAATCTCGCGCGGTGTGTCGAGGGCGTGCTGGCCGAGATTATCGACAATGCTCGGGACGCATCAGGTCGTGTCGAGGCGGCGGCGCGGGCCTGGCGAGCCTTGTTCGTGAACCCGCGCGGGCTGACCGATTTCGGCATCTGGCGTGAGGATGGAGCGGAACGCATTCGGCTCAACACTGAATTCGACCGGCATCTGAACGCCTTGCACAATCTGTTGCGCTAAAAGGCCCGCCTGATGAGCGCCAAGGCGAAGGCCGGCAAGCAGGCGGGCGCGTTCCGCTAATCCCTTCTCCCGGCGGGAGAAGGACGGAGCCCGCGCACCGGAGCGCGGCACGCGCGCAGGTCAGCGCGGGAGGATGAGGGGTTACGGACGGGGGCGGCCTTGGAGCCAGTTCTGCATGCTCCCGTGTCCCTCACCCTCCCACGCCGCTGCGCGGCGCGGGCCCCTCCCTCTCCCGACCGGGAGAGGGGACGTCTCCCCTAAACGAGGGAGGCGGCCGGCTTGGGCGGGCGCTAGCTGGCGGACAGGCCGGTCGCTGCGGCGACGGCTTTCGTCGCAAGCGCGCTGGCGCGGCGCGGGCCGGCCGGGGAGCGTCGCGCTCGCTGAACCTGGAGGGGGTACTGACGATGTTGCGCGTGTTCTGCCTGTCGAGCGTGCTGGCGCTGACCGCCGCCGGGGCCGCCCTGGCCGCCGATCCCAAGCCCGAGCTGGAGCCGCTGGCGCTGGAAGCCGGCGTCTGGGACGCCCAGATCACCTTCCCGAGCGGCAAGGACGACGTGCCGCCGACCCTGGCCAAGGGCGTGCAGGTCAACCGGCTGCGCTCGGACGGCATGTGGATGCTGAACGAGTTCCACGTCGAGGGCACGCCTTACGAGGGCACCGGCACGTGGGGCTGGGACGCCGCCACCAAGCGCTACATCGGCGTCTGGGTCGACAACAACGCCCACCGCATGCGCCAGGACGTCGGCTACTGGGACGCCAAGACCAAGACCATGCACTGGCGCAACGACATGGTCGGCCCCGACGGCACCGTGCTGCCGATGCGCATGACCGAGGTGTTCATGGGCGACAAGCGCACCTTCGAGATCGCCCAGGTCGGCCCGCGCACCGGCAAGGAAGTGGTGCTGGTGCGCATGGAGTTCACCCGCCGGCCCGAAGCCAAGCAGTAGAGGCGCTTCCTTCTCCCGGCGGGAGAAGGACTGCCCGCGCGGGAGGAGGAGGGGTTACGGACGGACGCGGCCTTGGCGCCAGGTCCTGCACGCTCCCGTGACCCTCACCCTCCCACGCGGCTGACGCCGCGCGGGCCCCTCCCTCTCCCGACCGGGAGAGGGGTGGCTAATCGCGCGAACCGCCCTACGGTCGGACCATGACCCTCGCTCACCCGCTTCCGTCCTATCGGCTCGACGGCAAGAAGGCCCTGATCACCGGCGCGGGGCGCGGCATCGGCGCGGCCGCGGCCGCCGTCTTCGCCCAGGCCGGGGCGGCGGTGAGCCTTTGCGCGCGCACCTCAGCCGAGGTCGAGGCCCTGGCCCAGGATATCCGCGACGCCGGCTTCCAGGCCGACGCCTTCACGCTCGACGTCACCGACATCGCCGCCGTGCGCCGCGAGATCGAGGCGCGCGGGCCGTTCGACATCCTGCTCAACAACGCCGGCGCCAACCGCATCCGCCCGATCACCGAGGTGACCGAGGAGGACTTCGACGCGGTGCTGGACCTGAACCTGAAGGCCGCCCTGTTCGTGGCCCAAGCGGTGGCCAAGGGCCTGCTGGCGGCCGGCAAGCCCGGCTCGATCATCAACGTCTCCTCGCAGATGGGCCACGTCGGCGGCCCTGGCCGTTCGCTCTACAGCGCCTCGAAGTTCGCGCTGGAGGGCCTGACCAAGTGCATGGCCATCGACCTGGCCCCGCATGGCGTCCGGGTGAACACCATCTGCCCGACCTTCATCGAGACCGCCCTGACCCGCCCGATCCTGGACACGCCCGGCACCCGCGAGCACGTGCTCAGCCGCATCAAGTTCGGCCGGCTGGGCCAGATGGACGAGCTGAGCGGGCCGCTGCTGCTGCTGGCGTCCGACGCCTCCAGCCTGATGACCGGCAGCGCGGTCATGGTCGACGGCGGCTGGACGGCCGGCTAGGCCGGTTCGGGCCATGAGCGTCGATCCCGATCTCGTCGCCGCCTGGGTGAAGGGCTGGGCCCTGGCGCGCGGCACGCCCGCGCCGGTCGCCGAGGCCGACGGCTGGCGGGTGGACGTCGGCTGGCCGGACCAGCAGGCGCGCTACGTCTTCGCGGGCCTGTCGGAGCGTCTGGCGGGCCTGGCTGCGGAGATCGACCGGCCCTTCGTGCTGCTGAAGGCCTGCGCGGCGCCCGAGGCGGTGGCCGCGGTGCTGCCGCCGGGCTGGTCGGTGCGGCCGCCTGGCTTCTTCATGAGCTGCGACGGTCCGCAGACCGGAGCGGGCGTCGCGCCCGACGGCTATGCGCTGGAGCAGGCGCAGGAGGGGCCGGTCGCGGTGGTTCGCCTGCGCGCGCCGGACGGGACGGAAGCCGCTATCGGCCGGATGGTCGTGGCCGACGGACGGGCGATCTACGACCGCATCGTCACGCAGCAGGCCCACCGGCGGCGCGGCTGCGGGCGGGCGGTGATGGCGGCGCTGCGGGCCGAGGCGGACGCGCGCGGCGCGGCCCAGGGCGTGCTGGTCGCCACCGCCGAGGGCCGGTGGCTGTACGAGGCGCTCGGCTGGCGCCTGCACACGCCGTACAGCACAGCGGAAGTCGTGGCGGCCTAGGCGCGGGTCTCAGTGCCGGGCCGGCCCCAGGCACACCTGGTAAAGCCAGAACAGTTCGCCGGTCTCGCCCGGCTTGTCCGCCACCGCCTGCAGGCTCAGCGTGTCGGCCGGCTCAGTCAGGTGGAGCTTCAGGGGGTAACGGTCCTGGGCGACGGTGTCCGTCTGGCGCTCGGCCTGGATCTGGTCGCCCCGGCCGATCGACACCTTCAGCTTCGCCGGCGCGCCTTCGCCCGCCACGTCCGCGGCCACCCAGTAGTCGCCCGGCGCCAGCGCCAGCCCGGACTGGGTCAGGCGCGCGCCCGGCGAGGCGCCGGAAAAGGCGACGATCTTGTTCCCGTTGAACTCGACCAGCCGCGCGGTCCCGCCGGTCAGCGACCAGCCGGGGATCTGGGCCGGGGGCAGAGGGCCGGGCGCGCCGGCCCTCGAAAAATCTCCGTCGGCGAGCAGGTTCTTGTCGCAGGCCGCGCTCAGCGCGACCGGGTCGCCGTAGGCCGCCTCGAAGGCGGCGTCGGCGGCGACTTCGGCCGCGTGGGCCGCCTCGACGCCGTCCACCGCCAGGCCTTCGTAGGGATGGTCGCCGCAGACGAGGTCGTAGGCGGCGCCGTCGACCGTGTGCGGGATGATCGGCTCGAAGCCGGCCCGGCCCTTTTCCTGAACGGGCGGGGCGCCGGACCGGAAGCGCTCGGTCCCGATCGGACGGGCGCGGCCGTTGCGGCAGTCGTAGCGGACGGTCGCGACCGCCCGTTGGCCGGCGCGCTCGCCGCGTCCGAACGTCAGGACGTGCGCGGTCTTCAACGGGCGCTTGTCGGCCTGCGCCTTTTCGACGTCGCCGATCAGGATCCAGGCGTCCACGCCCCGCTGCGGCCCGGGGACCGGCTCGTAGAGGCGCACCAGGCCCCAGCGCGCCGTGTCGTAGGGCGTCGGGGCCTGCGCCCACGCGGCCGGACCGAGGGCCAGCATGGCGGCGAGCAGGGCGGCGGCACGGAGCGGCTGTCGGGACATGGGCGGCTTCGAAGGGCGGTTGCGATCAGCGCCAGCTTACACGCCGCGCCCGGCGCTTTCGTCTGCAATGTTGCATAGGCCGGCGGCCTGAGAGCCGCCTCCGGAATCCCCGCAAGGATCGAAGCGCCTGCGCCGCCGGTTCGCCCCGAGCCGGAATTTCCAGGAGCAGGACCATGAGCACGGGCTTCGCCACCGCCAAGGACGGCGCGCAGATCTATTACAACGACATGGGGCAGGGACAGCCGATCGTCTTCCACCACGGCTGGCCGCTGAGTGGCGACGACTGGGACGCCCAGATGATGTTCTTCCTGAACCAGGGCTTCAGGGTGATCGCCCACGACCGGCGCGGCCACGGCCGCTCGACCCAGACCTTCGACGGTAACGAGATGGACACCTACGCCGCCGACGTCGCGGCGGTGGTCGACCACCTGGGGATCAAGGGCGCCTATCACGTCGGCCACTCGACCGGCGGCGGCGAGGCGACCCGCTATGTCGCCAGGCACGGCGGCGGGGGCAGGGCGGCCAAGCTGGTGCTGATCGGCGCGGTGCCGCCCGTGATGGTCAAGTCCGACAAGAACCCCGGCGGCACCCCGATCGAGGCGTTCGACGGCTACCGCTCGGCGCTGGCGGCCAACCGCGCCCAGCTCTACGTCGATATCCCGGCCGGGCCGTTCTACGGCTTCAACCGCCCCGGCGCGAAGCCGATCCAGGGCGTGATCGACAACTGGTGGCGCCAGGGGATGATGGGCGGGCTGAAGGCCCACTACGACTGCATCAAGGCCTTCTCCGAGACCGACTTCACCGACGACCTGAAGTCGATCGACCAGCCGGCCCTGGTCATGCACGGCACCGACGACCAGATCGTGCCCTACGCCGACGCCGGGCCGCTGTCGGCCAAGCTGCTGAAGAACGGCACGCTGAAGAGCTACGACGGCTTCCCGCACGGCATGGCCACCACGCACGCCGACGTCATCAACGCGGACCTGCTGGCCTTCTTCAAGAGCTGAGACTTCAGAAGCGGAACGGGGGGAACGCTCCGCGCCGTCCCCCGTTTCGCGGGCATGATGAACCTGGAAGAACGTCAGGCCTACGAGGCCGACCTGCAGGCCGTGCTGGACTATCTCGACCATCCCCCGGCGCCCGGCTCCGGCGAGGACCGGGACTTCGCCGAACGGATGGCGCGGGTCCAGGAGCTGGAGAGCCAGTACACCGCCGAGCCGGAGGCGCCGCCGCCGGCCATGGCCGACCAGGTCCGAAAGCGGCTGGACGCGCTCAGGGCCGCGAGCGAGCCGCCCGAGCGCCACGGCCTGACCGAGGGCCACGGCCTGGGCCCGACGCTGGGCATGGACGTGTCGCACTAGCCCGCTTGAGCTGATTTGCCGCGCCAACGGCGCCGGTGGACCTGCGGTAGAACGCCGGTCATGCAACCGCGTCGTTCGATCGTGGCGCTCCTGGCGCGCCTGCTGGTGGCGCTCGGCCTCGGGCTGGCCGGGCTGGCGCCGGCCCAGGCACAGGCGCCGGCCCCCGTCCGAGGGGCGGCCAAGCCGTTCCTGGTGGTCTACGACGACGGCGGCGCCCGGCCCGAGCTCGGCGAGGTCTACGGCGTGTTCACCGCCAACCTGCTGGGCCGCTATGGCCCGGCCGAGATACGCCCGCTGAGCGGCTACCGGGCCGGCGAGCTGCAGAACTATCGCGCCCTGGCCTATGTGGGGTCGGAGTACGACGCGGAGCCGTCGCCGACCTTCCTGGCCGACGTCGCCGCCAGCGAGCATCCGGTGCTGTGGCTGCAGCACGGGATCCACCAGCTGGCCGCCGCCACCCCCGGCTTCGCCCAGCGGTTCGGCTGGCGTCCCGGGGCCTACGACACCCGGGCGCGCACGCAGGTCGCCTATCGCGGCCGCGACTTCACCCGCCGGGCGGAGTCCGCCGCCGGCCTGCCCGGCGTCGAGGTTACTGACCCGGCCAAGGCCGAGGTGCTGGCCACCGCCGAGGGGGAAGCCGCCGCGCCCGTCCCCTGGGCCGTGCGCTCCGGCGACTTCGTCTACGTGGCCGAGACGCCCTACGCCTACCTGTCCGAGGACGATCGCTACGTCGCCTTCGCCGCCCTGGTGCAGCGCTGGGCCGATCCGGGCGGGCCCGAGCGCCACCGGGCGCTGGTGCGCATCGAGGACGTCGGCCCCGAGGCCGATCCCGACCGCCTGCGCCGCATCGCCGACCTGCTGTTCGCCGAGGGCGTGCCGTTCCAGGTGGCGGTCTACGACACCTACCGCGACCCCATGGGCAGGTTCTCCGGCGGGCGGCCGACGAGCTTCACTTTGAAGGACCGGCCGCTGGTGGTGCAGGCCTTGCGCTACATGGTGGCCAGCGGCGGGACCCTGGTCATGCACGGCCACACCCACCAGACCGACGTGCGGCCCAACCCGTTCGGCGAGGTCAGCGGCGGCGACTACGAGTTCTACGGCGCGACCGCCGACGCCGGCGGGCGCATGACGCTGGACGGGCCGCTGCCGGACGACGACGAGAGCGCCTGGCAGGCGCGGCTGGACGAGGGGCTGGAGGTCTGGCGCCGGGCGGGCCTGGCCCGGCCGCGCATCTTCACCACCCCGCACTATGCGGCTTCGCCGGCGGCCTATGCCGCGATCGGGTCGCGCTTGCCGGTGCAGTACGAGCAGGTGAACTACTTCCCCGGCGAGCGGGCCGGGCGGCCGGACCTGCGCCGGCCGTTCCACCAGTTCGTGCCCTATCCGGTGCGTGACATCCGCGGCGCGGTGGTCGTGCCGGAGAACCTGGGCCGGCCGGCCCCCGACCAGGCCGCCGCCGGCGGGCGCACGGTCGAGGCGGTGATCGGCTCGGCCGAGCGCAACCTGGCGGTCCGCGACGGCTTCGCCAGCTTCTACCACCACTGGTATCGCGACCCGGCGGAGCTGATGGCGACCGTGCGGGGCGTCCGCGCGCTGGGCTACGAGTTCGTTCCGGCCGAGGACGCGGTCGCCGACCTCGGCCCGCTGCCGGCCGCGCCGGCGCCGGAAGAGGCGGGCGAGGGGATGTCGCTGACGGGCTTCCTGGCGGCGCTGGCGGGGCTGTTCGTCGGCGCGATCGGCCTGGGCGTGTTCGCGGCGCGGCGGCGGCGCTAGCGCCCGGGGCTCAGACCTTGCGCCGCCGCAGCCGCTTCTCCACCTCGCGATACAGCTTGGCGCGGCGGCTGCCGCGGGCCGTGTGCTCCTCGACCTTGAGCACCGCCTCGGCGAGCGCGGCGCGGCCGTGGCGGACGATCAGATAGCCGACGATCTGGTCGACCTCGGCGTCGAACAGCTTCCGCTTGCGCGTACGTAAGAACCCAAACACGCGACGCCCCCCGACGCCCACTCTACGGTCAAGCTATGTGTTTGGCGGAAAAAGGCAAATTCGATTCCCTCGCGACGGTCCCGTCGCCTCCCGTGCGAGGCGACTCCAAGGGGAACGGTGGTTGCGTCCGCGTGTTCACCACCGCGCCACCACCACAGGAGCGTTCCCATGCAGGCCAGCGAACACCACGCCGTGAAAGTGCTGAACGGGCTGATCGAGACGACCCTCGACAGCGCCGAGGGTTACAAGGAGGCGGCCGAGCACACCAAGAATCCCGAGTACAAGCGCATGTTCGCCGAGCGCGCCCAGCGCCGCCGCGAGCTGATGCGCAAGCTGCAGGACGAGGTGCGCAGCTTCGGGGCCAAGCCCGAGGACGACCAGTCGATGATCGGCAAGCTGCACAACAAGTTCGTGGGCTTGCGCGAGAAGCTGGCCGGCGGCAGCGACAAGGCGGTGATCGACGAGGTCGAGCGCGGCGAAGACGTCATGAAGGCCAAGTACCGCCACGCCGCCGACGACAACGACCTGCCCCAGCGCGTGCGCCAGATGCTCACCGCCTGCGCCGCCGAGGTGAAGGCCGAGCACGACGAGATCAGCAAGATCAAGCATTCGCTGCACTGAGGCGGCGGGGCCGAAATCCTCGTCCTTCGACAAGCTCAGGATGCGGATTTCTAGTGCGCTGTCAGTGGCCCTCATCCTGAGCTTGTCGAAGGACGAGGGCGGCTCCGCGCGCGCCTGATGCGCCCCCGCGCCATCTTCCTGATCGGCCTGCCGGGCTCCGGCAAGACCACCTGGGTCGAGCGCTATCGCCCTGCGCCCGATCAGCCGTTCGCGGTGATCAGCACCGACCGGCTGATCGAGCGCGAGGCGGCGCGGCTGGGGATCGCCTACGACGAAGCCTACCGGCAGCTGCCCTCGAAGAAGCTGGCCGCCGAGGCGCGGCGGCTGACCCGTCAGGCGGTCGAGCGCGGCTGGGACGTGGTGATCGACCGCACCAACCTGCGCGCCCCGACCCGCGCGACGTTCCTGCGCCTGTTTCCGCCCGCCTACGTCCGCGCGGCGATCGTGTTCGCCGTCCCCTGGGCCGAGCTCGAGCGCCGGCTGACCGCCCGCGCCGAGGCCGGCGGCCACCGGGTGGGCCCGCGCGCCCTGGCCGAGATGGCCGCGATCTACGACCCGCCCGGGGAGGGGGAGTTCGACCTGGTGACTTTCCACCAGGGATGAGTGGCGTGACTTCTCCCGTGGTCGTCACCCTCGGGCTTGTCCCGAGGGCCCAGTCGTCCGTCGCACCACGCTCGGTCCGTTCGCAGCCGCGCGCCGTACGATCCGATCCCCAAGGTTCGTGCGCGCCGAACCCTGGGCCCTCGGGACAAGCCCGAGGGTGACGAAGCTCGGGAAGCGGGAACTTACCTCCCGGCCCGCGCCGTTACCGCCGCGGCGGAGGTGTCCGATGACGGCGCGTGCCAGCGTGACGCTGTATCTGGTGTTGGCGTTGGTCGGGTTCGTCGCCGTCACCGGCGTCGACTGGCCGGATTACTGGACCGCCCAGGTCGGGCGCGCCGCCCTGAGCCCGCGCGAGCACTTCGGCTACGCCGTCTTCACCACCGCCTTCTTCGCGGCGCTGGCGACCATCGGCTGCCGCTGGATGGTGGCCGGCTGGATCGGCTCGCGGATCATCCTGGGCCACTGGCTGGCGCGGTTGCGGCTGCGGCCCAGAGCGGCCACGGCGGCGGGCGTCCTGCTGGTCGCAGGCCTGGCGGCGGTCGCGCCTCGCGCCGGTCAGGCCCGATCGCTGTCTCCGGCGCAGTCGTTGCTGGCGACGCCGCCGGACGAGGGCGGTCCGCACCACCAGCTGACCCTGACCCTGCTGCCCGACGCGGGCGCCGAAGGCCGGCGGCTGCTGGTCGTCGCGCGGCCCTGGTACTACTGCTACGCGCCGACCGCCGAGGTGTTCCGGGTGCCGCCGGGCTACGTCACCGACCTGGCCTCGGTGCCGGCGGCGGTGCAGCCGCTGGTGCCTACCTTCGGCAGCTACGCCGAGGCCTCGGTGCTGCACGACTGGCTGTACGCCGTGCGCTTCGCCGGCGGCCGCAAGCAGGCCGACCACGTCATGCTGTTCGCCATGCGCGACTTCCGCAACGAGAGCGCGCGCACCAACTCTTACCAGGCCTGGCTGATCTACAAGGCGGTGCGGCTGTTCGGCTGGCGGGCCTACTACTTCGGCGGCGATCGCGAGTGGACCAGCCGCTGGGCCGGGGCGGGGCCGGAGCCGACGCGGCTGGCGCTGGCCTGGCGCGGCAAGTCGCCCAGCCGCTGCGCCCGCTTCAAGGAAGAGCTCGACCGCGACATCTACGAGGCGCAGTTCGTCAAGCGGCTGGCCGCCCTGCACGCGGCGGAGGCGGGGTAGTTGGAAGGACTGAGCGCGGCGTGCGCTACACCATCACCGCATCGCTCGCCCGGCGCCGCGGCGCGCCCTCGGGCGCCTCACGGGCCCGCCGGCGGCACGGGCCGAAATAGCCGTTCGCGCGCACGAACGGGCGCGGGCGCATGACCATGGCCTCGATCCGGGACAGGAAGGCCTTGGGCGTGAACGGCTTGACCACGAACTCGGTGACGCCGGCGTCGCGCGCCTCGCGCACCCAGGTCAGCTCGGCGTGGCCGGTCATCATCAGGATCGGCAGGTAGGGATCGGGACTGTGCCGGTCGGCCCGGATCAGCCGGGTGAAGCCCAGGCCGTCCAGCGGCTTCATGTTGAGGTCCACGATCACCAGGTCGGCGCGCTGGGCGCGCAGCTGGGTCATGGCGTCCCAGCCGTCGACCGCCTGGCGGACCTTGGTGATCCCCGCCGACATCAGCAGGGTGACGACGATCTTGCGCATGTTGGCGCTGTCGTCGGCGACGATGACGTCCAGCGTCTGAAGGCTCGGCATGAAGTCTTCCTCCCCCAAGGAAGCGGCCGCGCGCCGGGGCGACCGTCAGAGGGCGGAACATAGACCACGGGTATTAAGGCTGAGCTGACGGAAAGGGTGAATCGGGAGAGGGCAAACGGTTGAACCGTCGACGCTTTTCCTTCTCCCCTTGCGGGAGAAGGTGGCCGGCGGAGCCGGCCGGATGAGGGGTGCCGGCGCCTCGATGTCAGGAACGGGCGCCAAGTGAACGCGCGCCGGACGGTTCGGGCGTCGCGCCGACACCCCTCATCCGGCGCGCGCTGCGCGCCACCTTCTCCCGCAAGGGGAGAAGGGACGTTTTTGCTACACCCGCCGTTCGTCCCCGCGCTCCGGCCGGCTGGCGCGCTCGGCCTGGCGCAGGCGGGTGATCAGGGCCTGGGCGGCGGGCGCGGAGGAGGCGGGGTTCTGGCCGGTGACCAGGTCGCCGTCGACCTCCACGTGCGGGGCCCAGTCGGGGCCTTCGACGAACTTCGCGCCGCGCGCCTTGAGCCGGTCCTCCAGCAGGAAGGGCACCACCGACTCCAGGTGCACGGCCCGCTCCTCGGAATTGGTGAAGGCGGTGACCTTCTTCCCCTTGATCAGGTACTCGCCGTCCGGCCGGCGCACGTCCGCCAGGGCGACGGGGCCGTGGCAGACCGCCGCCACCGGCTTGCCCTCGGCCACGAAGCCTTCGGCCAGCGCGATGGAGTGGCGGTCCTCGGCCAGGTCCCACATCGGCCCGTGCCCGCCCGGATAGAACAGGGCGTCGAACCCGTCGGGCGCGACCTCGGTCAGCCGCTTGGTCGAGCCCAGCTGCGCCATGGCTTCCTTGTCGGCGCGGAAGCGCCTGGTCATCTCGGTCTGGTTCTCAGGCTCGTCGCTCTTGGGATCCAGCGGCGGCTGGCCGCCGGCCGGGGTGGCCAGGGTCACCCGGGCGCCGGCGTCCTTGAAGGCGTAGTAGGGCGCGGCCAGTTCCTCGAGCCAGAAGCCGGTTTTCTTGCCGGTGTCGCCCAGCCGGTCGTGCGAGGTGAGGATGAGGAGGACGTGCATGCGCGGTCTCCCTGAGCGCTCTGGGAGAGAACGCGGCCCCCGGGCGATGGGTCCGTGGCGTGAAGCGCGTCGATCCGCGGCTTAAGGCCCGCCCCGCTTTCGCGTGGAGCGGTTCAGGCGGTCAGCGATAAAGCCCGCCGACCGTGTGCACGCGCCCGCCGGCGGCCTCGAACTCCTCGACGCTCAGTTCGCCGACCACGCGGCTTTCCCCGTCGCAGCGGACGCAGGCGAACACCGAGGCGCCGGCGGCCGGACGGGCGCGGCGCAGGCTGACGCCGCCCGCCCGCCCATCGGCCGGGCGTTCGCGCCGGCGCTGCACGCGCAGGTCGGGGCGGCCGTACTCCGCGGCCAGACGCCGGGCGAAGCGCAGGTCGCCGCCGGCCTGCCAGGCGATCTGCTCCTCCGGCTCCGGCTCCGCCAGCACCAGCTCGTCGGCCTCGCGGCTGGCGGCGCAGGCCAGGCCGTCGGCCTCCGGCTCGGCCTGATCGGCGAAGGCGAAGCCGGGAAAGTCGGCGGCGCAGCGCCCGCAGTGCAGACGCATCACCGTGCCCTCGACCCGCCGCAGCGGCGGGATCGGCGCGTCGATCGGGAAGGGGGCGCACATGAACAGCAGTTCGTCGCGCAGGGCCTCGAACTCGGCGTCCGGGCGGTCCAGCGCCACCCGGTCCAGCCCGCCGGTCCCGCCGTACCAGGACCGGATCGCCGCCGCCGCCGCCAGGGCGTCGCGCGAAAGCTCGCCACGGCGCTGGTCCAGCGCCTCGGCCCAGCCGCCATGGCCGCTCCGGCGAAGGAGGGCGGCCATGCGCAGCAGCACCGCCCGCATCCGCTTCACGTCGGTCATGACGCGCACCTCGGTGAAGGCCGGGCCCCAACGCCCGGCGGCTTGGGGACAACGACGCGCGCCGACGGGCGTTCCGGGCCGGGGCGGGACCTGAGGCGCCCCTAGGGGCGGGCGGCCCCGCGCGCCGGGCCTCAGGTCGAGAGCCAGTCGCCGTGGGGCAGGTGGTCGCGCAGCTCGGCCAGGCGTTCCTGCAGCTCGGCGCGCGCGTCGGCCAGGGCCTCGCGGATGGTGTCGCGCACGTCGTCCAGTCGTTCCCCCAGGTCGAGCTGAGGCGGCGCGGGCAGGTCGGGAAGCTCGGGCAGGCCGGGGACGTCCGGAAGCTCAGGCAGTGCGGGCAGGTCCGGAAGCTGCGGGAGGCCGTCGATGTGGAGGGTGAAGAGGCCGTCGAGTTCGAACTCCATGGCGGGATGCTCCTAAGCCGTGAACAGGCCGCCCGCCGGACGGCGCGCGACCCGCCACGACCCGCCGCGGCGCCCGCAGGTTCTGGCCCCGCTGCCTGACGAAGGCGTGAGGGGCGGGGCCGTTAGGGGGCTCAGGCCCCGGCGCGCTCGGCGCGCCAGGCGGAGATGATCGCCTCGGCGGAGACGTCGATGTCGCGCTCGCTCGTCGCCGCGTTGATCACCGAGACGCGCAGGATGCGCTTGCCGGCCCAGGCCGCGCCGCCGACGTAGCAGACGCCCTCGCGCTGGATGCGGGCGATGGTCCGGTCGGTCAGGGCGTCGGCCCGCGCGTCGTCCAGATCTGAGCCCAGGCGGACCGCCACCTGGTTCAGCACCACGTCGTTCAGGATTGCGATGTCGGGTTCGGCCCCGAGGCGCTCGGCCATGCGCCGCGCCTGGGCGCAGTTGCGGCTGACCAGGTCGGCGACGCCCTTGCGGCCCAGGCTCCGGATCATCGCCCAGGTGGCGAAGCCGCGCGCGCGGCGCGACAGCTCCGGCACGAAGTCGGCGGGATTGGCCTCGCCCGCCGGCAGGTAGCTGGCGACGATGCTCATGGCCCGGCGATGGGCGGCCCGGTCGCGCACGATCACGTAGCCGCAGTCGTAGGGCGTCTGCAGCCACTTGTGGCCGTCGGTGGCCCAGGAGTCGGCCAGCTCCACGCCGCGGGCCAGGGGCGCGCGGTCGGGCGCCGCGCGCGCCCATAGGCCGAAGGCGCCGTCCACGTGCAGCCAGGCGCCCTTGGCGCGGGCGGCCTCGGCGATCTCGGGGAAGGGGTCGAAGGCGCCGCTGTTGATCTGGCCGGCCTGGGCCACGGCGATGACCGGGCCGTCCAGGTTGCTCAGCGCCTGGGCGAAGGCCTCGGGGCGCATGCGGCCCTGCGCGTCCACCGCCACGCGCACCACGCGCTGGTCGCCCAGGCCCAGATAGCGCAGGGCCGAGAACACGGTGGAGTGCGCCTCCTCGCCCAGCACCACGTGGATGGGCGGCGCGCCGAACAGGCCGTTCGCCTCCACGTCCCAGCCGGCGCGGCGCAGCACCTCGCTGCGCGCTGCGGCGAGCGCGGTGAAGTTGGCCAGGGTGGCGCCGGTGACGAACCCCACGCTGGCCTCGCGCGGCAGGTCCAGCAGGTCCAGCAGCCAGCCCGCCGCGACATGCTCCGCCGCCGAGGCCGCCGGCGTCGCCGCGGTCATGCCGACGTTCTGGCCCCAGGCGCTGGTCAGCCAGTCGGCCGCGACCCCGACCGGCGCGCTGCCGCCGATGACGAAGCCGAAGAACCGGGGACCTGTGATGTTGGCCAGGCCCGGCTCGGCCAGGGCCGCGAGTTCGGCGATGACGGCGGGCGCGGGCGCGCCGTCTTCCGGCGTCGGCGCCTCGAACGCGGCGCGGGACTGCGGATAGTCGCGCAGCGGCGCGTGCGGCCGCTCCGCCGCGCCGGCGCGGAACGCCGCCGCGCGGGCGGCGACGTCGGCCAGCAGCGCTTCGAGCGGGTCGCGCGGGGGCGGCGGCTTGCGACCGGACCTCCGGGAGATCGAGCCCAACCCGAACGCGGCGACGGCGCCTGCCGCCACGTAGCCGACCGTGTCCCAGGCGAGGGGGAAGGGCGGGTTCCAGCCGAACCGGAGCGCGCTCCACAGGCCCAGCGCCCCCAGCAGGACGACGACGCAGACGACGACGAACCGCACCAGTTGGTCCCCCCGAAGCTTTCAGGCGGCACCATGGGGTGGCGGCGGCGTCGTGGCAACTTGCGGGGGAGGGGCGCCTTTTGGCGCTCCGAAGAAGTCGTGCGTGTCCATGCTTTCCGCGGGGTGTCCGGGAGCTCACGGACACTCTGTGGGAATGGACGGAACGGCGGTGAATAGAAGGCGGGACGGGTGGCTCGGTTCGCGCGAGTGACGTTGTGACGACAGCTTTGGATTGATATGTGTCGGCCGCACTGAAGCTTGGCCGTTGGGCGCGGTCGCGCCCCGATCTTCTATCGGGTCGCGGTAATGGGGGGATTTATGAGGGCTCTACTACTCGGCGTCGCCGGGGCGGCGTTGGTCGCTGCGGGCACGGCTCAGGCCGCAGACGGGTACTCCGCTCGCGGCCGGCAGGCTGACGAAGCGATCAAGGCCGGGCGCTTCTTCGAGGCGACAACCTATCTGGAGCCCGAGATCTTCAATTTGGGGGATCGCGATCATAACGCCGCGCTACGCCGCTTCCAGAAGAGCAAGACCTTCGCCGCCGGCTTGGTAACCGAAGCGGCGACTTGGCAGGGGACGTCCGTGAGCGCCTTCGAGAAGGCGGCTGACACGCTCGAGAAGCTGACGCCCGGCGCGCTCTCGCCGACCCAGAAGGGCGAGGCCCTGGCCGCCCTGGCGGCGACTTACGGCCGGCTGACCGAGACTGGCGCCCTCAAGCCGACCGTTCGCACGAGCGAGGCCCTGCTGAAGCTGCTCGACCAGGAGACCGTGAACAAGGCGATCATGGCCAACACGGTCGCCGAGTTGAAGGCCAGCAACGCTGTGACCCTGGAGGCCTGGAATCGCGCCGAGGCGTTCGCGCGCGATCGGCAAGGCTCCGATGCTCTGAAGTCCATGCTCTACGGGGCCATGCCGCAGTTCCGCATGACCCGCGCGGTCCTGAGCGGCCCCTTCACGCGGCAGTACCCGCAACTCGCCCCGAGCGCGTTGGATTCGATCACCACCGACGTCTTCTTCGACGGTGAGATCGGCGACGGCCTGCTCGCGCTCGACCTGAAGAGCGCCCTGGCGGCCAATGAGAACATCCACCTTGTGGACGCTCCGGGCGAGGCGGAGGTCATCGTCAAGGTCAAGCAGATCGCGTTCGAGATCACGCCCCGCCCCGAGACCCAGCAGGTCGTGACCTTTTCCCGGGGGCAGGTCGACTTCTGGCAGGGCGCGCTGCTGATGCCGGACTACTCGAGCTATCAGTATGACCTGCGCCAGGGCGGCACCGACTACGAGTACGCCTTCGAGGTGTCGTACCAGCGTTCAAAGTCGGGTCCGTTCAAGACGATCATCCGCGACCAGGGCGCCGCCACCTGGAACCAGTGCAGCCCGGGGCGGGTGGTCAACGCCTTCGGTGGCGCGCAGCCCGCCAACTGGATGGCGAACGCGGCGATGAAGTCTCAGTGCACCGCGGCCGGCGTGCCTGTCGACAAGGGGGCCATGCGGCGGCAGATCGGCGCCAAGCTCGCCGACGCCATCGCCGGTTCGGAAATGCACGAATAGTCGTCGGTCGCGGTGGTTCGCGCGTCGCGTCTCCTGGGGCGCAGAACCCGGCTTAACCCCATGGCGGCATTGAAGCTCTCGGGACCAGGCGGCTCAAGGACGCGCCGAAGGCGCGCCGCGGCGCGGCCGGCCCGCCGGGCCGGTCCTTGACCCGCCCGGTCCCGAGAGCAGGCTCGCCTGCATGGGTTTTAGGCGCGGGGTGTCCTGACGGACGGGGGAGAAGGGCTTCGCCGTGGCGCCTCCAGCGTTCGGCGAACGAAGCTACACGATTGGCGTTCAGGGTGATTAGAGGTCGTACGCGTTTAGGTCGACCCGCAGTCCGCGAAGGACTTCTGCCGCTGCCGGCTTGCTGCTGCCCTCCGCTGCTTTGATGCTGCCGTCCAATAAAGCCGACAACTCGCCGTCTTCGAATTTTCCGGAGACGTAGAGGTACTTGAGGAGGTTTCGCGTGAGGAGGAAGTTGGCTTGGGCGACCGCAGTCGCGTCGTCAAACTCGTTTGTCATAGAGCACTCCTCAAGGCTTGTTCGCCGACAATAGGCGCAGTAGCGGCAGTCGCGCCGGTGTCCAAGTCCTCCACCGAGCAGTCCCCGAAGCTCCCCACCCAGGTGCCCGACTCGCGCTTGCCTAGCAATGTTAAGTGTTGCCCCTCGCGGGGGCCGGCCGAGATCGCCCCCGACCAGTTTGCGACGAAACCGGCCGCCTGACCCCCACCGTTACAACTCCGTAACGTGCCGCTAGCAGCCTTCGCTGCTAGCCCTTGTCCCCGAAACAACGCACGCGCGCCCGCGGCTCTGCCGTTAAGGTGGCGGCAAAACGATTCAGAGTCGGGGACGGAAGATCATGAAACGCGTGTCTCTCGCCGTGCTGGCCGCGGCGGCGTTCGGTGCGGCGGCTTCGCTGGCGCACGCCCAGGCGGCGGCTCCGGCCCCGGCCGTCGAGGCCAAGGCTGACGCCAAGAAGTCGGACGAAAAGCCCAAGTGGGACGTCAACAACCCGCCCGGGCCGCACCACGACGTGACCATCGACACCACCACCGGCACCTGGCTGTCGCTGGACGTCAGCCCGGACGGCAAGGAGGTCGCCTTCGACCTGCTGGGCGACCTCTACGTCATGCCGATCGGGGGCGGGGAGGCGAAGGCGCTGACCTCGGGCGTCGCCTGGGACATGCAGCCGCGCTATTCGCCGAACGGCAAGTGGATCGCCTTCACCTCCGACCGCGGCGGCGGCGACAACATCTGGATCATGGACCGCGACGGCTCGAACGTGCGGCAGGTCACCAAGGAGACCTTCCGCCTGCTGAACCAGGCCGACTGGTCGCCGGACAGCGAATACATCGTCGCGCGCAAGCACTTCACCTCGGCCCGTTCGCTGGGCGCCGGCGAGATGTGGCTGTACCACCGCTCCGGCGGCGACGGCCTGCAGCTGACCAAGAAGCGCACCGAGCAGAAGGACACCAACGAGCCGGCCTTCTCGCCGGACGGCCGCTACGTCTACTTCTCCGACGACGCCACGCCGGGCGGGCAGTTCGAGTACTCCAAGGACCCGAACAGCCAGATCTACGTGATCCGCCGCCTGGACCGCGAGACCGGCGACGTCGAGCCGTTCGTCACCGGCCCGGGCGGCTCGATCCGCCCGACCCCGTCGCCGGACGGCAAGTCCTTGGCCTTCATCCGCCGCGTTCGCTACAAGTCCGTGCTGTACGTCATGGACCTGGAGAGCGGGCGCGAGACGCCGGTCTATGACGGCCTGGACCGCGACATGCAGGAGACCTGGGCGGTCCACGGCGTGTACCCGGGCATGTCCTGGACCCCGGACAACAAGTCGATCGTGTTCTGGGCCGGCGGCAAGATCAAACGCATCGACGTCGGCTCCAAGAAGGTCGCCGACATTCCCTTCCACGTGAAGTCGACCCGCCAGGTCGAGGAGGCCGTGCGCGCCAAGGTCGAGGTCGCGCCGGACACCTTCGACGTGAAGATGCTGCGCTGGACCGCCCCGTCGCCGGACGGCTCCAAGGTGGTCTACGAGGCGCTGGGCAAGCTGTGGATCAAGGACCTGAAGGGCGGCGGCGAACCGAAGCGCCTGACCAGCCAGAAGGACCACTTCGAGCTGTATCCGTCCTGGTCGCGCGACGGGAAGTCGATCGTCTACACCACCTGGTCGGACACCGATTACGGCACGGTGCGCGTGGTTTCGGCCGCGGGCGGCGCGGGCCGCGTGGTCACCGAGAAGCCCGGCCACTACATCGAGCCCAGCTTCTCGCCGGACGGCAAGACCATCGCCTACCGCACCTCGGCCGACGGCTATCTGCGCCCGGCCGTGTGGGGCCGCCAGGACGGCATCTGGACGGTGCCGGCCGCGGGCGGCAAGCCGACCCTGGTCACCAAGGACGGCGTGCTGCCCCAGTGGGGCGCGCGCAACGACCGGCTGTTCTTCATGACCTACGAGCCGGAGCAGAAGCGCGCCCTGCGTTCGATCGAGGTCGACGGCTCGGACGCCCACACCTGGCTGATGACCACCGCCGCCACCGAGTTCGCCGTGGCCCCGGACGAGAAGTACGTGGCCTGGACCGAGCGCTACAACGCGTTCGTGGCTCCGTTCCCGGCCACCGGCAAGACGGTCGACATCGGCCCGGACAACAAGTCCATGCCCGTCACCCGCGTGTCGAAGGACGCCGGCGACTGGCTGCACTGGTCGGGCGACGGCAAGGCGCTGTCCTGGTCGACGGGGCCTGAGTTCTTCACCCGCGAGCTGAAGGACGCCTTCGCCTTCGTCGACGGCGCGCCCAAGGACCTGCCGGGCGTCCAGGACAAGGGCGTCAACATCGGCTTCAAGGCGACCTATGCGAAGCCGCAGGGCAAGTACGCCCTGGTCGGCGCCCGCATCATCACCATGAAGGGCGACGAGGTCATCGAGAACGGCGTCATCGTCGTCGACGGCAACCGCATCGAGAGCATCGGTTCGCTGGCCGCCACGACCCTGCCGGCCGGGATGAAGACCATCGACGTCTCGGGCAAGACCATCATCCCGGGCCTGATCGACGCCCACTGGCACGGCGCGATGGGCTCGGACGAGATCATCCCGCAGCAGAGCTGGGTGAACTACGCCGCGCTCGCCTTCGGCGTGACCACGCTGCACGACCCGTCCAACGACACCTCCGAGATCTTCGCGGCCTCGGAACTGTCCAAGGCGGGCGAGATCGTCGCGCCGCGCATCTTCTCGACCGGCACCATCCTGTACGGCGCGACCGCGGCCTACACGGCCAAGATCGACAGCCTGGACGACGCCCTGTCCAACCTGCGCCGCCTGAAGGCGGTCGGGGCGTTCAGCGTGAAGAGCTACAACCAGCCCCGCCGCGAGCAGCGCCAGCAGATCATCGAGGCCGCGCGCGAGCTGGACATGAGCGTGGTGCCGGAAGGCGGCTCGCTGTTCGAGCACAACATGACCATGGTCGTGGACGGCCACACCACGCTGGAGCACTCGCTGCCGGTCGCCAAGATCTACGACGACGTGAAGCAGCTGTGGAGCAAGGCCGGCGGCACCGCCTACACGCCGACCCTGATCGTCGCCTACGGCGGCAACTCCGGCGAGAACTACTGGTACCAGGAGACCGACGTCTGGGCCGACCCGATCCTGTCCAAGTACGTGCCCCGGCGCATCCTGGACGACCGTTCGCGCCGGCACGTCGAGGCCCCGCTGGACGAGATGAACCACATCGACATCGCCAAGGCCGCCAAGGAGCTGAACGACCTGGGCGTGTCGGTGCAGATGGGCGCCCACGGCCAGCGTGAGGGCCTGGGCGCGCACTGGGAGCTGTGGATGATGGCCCAGGGCGGCATGAGCCCCATGCAGGTCCTGCGCGTCGGCACCATCAACGGCGCCCGGGCGCTGGGCATGGACAAGGACATCGGCTCGCTGGAGCCGGGCAAGCTGGCCGACCTGGTGGTGCTGGACGCCAACCCGCTGGACGACATCCGGAACACCCACACGATCCGCTACACGATCGCCAACGGCCGGGTGTTCGACACCGAGATGAACGAGATGGGCAAGCCGGCGCACAAGCCCTTCTGGTTCACCCAGGACGGCGGCGAGGCGTGGAACCGCTCCAACGCCAACACCGAGGCCTCCACCGGGGCCCACGGCGAGGCCCACGGCCACGACGGTCACGTGGACTGACGACGGACGGCTCAGCCGGACGCGACGGGGAAGGGGGCCTGCGGGCCCCCTTTTTCTTTTGCTCCGTCGTCCCGGCCGGAGCGCGAAGCGCTTGCTGGGGCCGGCTCTCCGCTACGCTTCGCTGCGCTGACGCCGGGTTAGAAAATAACGTGAAAACCGCAGCTTAGGCGTCCCTCCCGCCACGCCGCGGGAACCTAATCAGCAGCCGGCGATTTCGAATTCGAGCCCAGCGGCGCAAGCATGAGCCGGCCCACCGAACCCGCCCCGTTCGAACCTTCGCCCCGCCCCGCCACGCGCGAGGCGGAACGGCGGATCGACGAGGGCGCCGGGCGCGAGGAGCTGGCCCGGCGGCTGCGCCAGCAGGCGGTGGTGTCCGACTTCGGCGGGCTGGCGCTGGAAGCGCGCGACCTGGACGCCTTGCTGCAGCAGGCCTGCGCCCTGTGCGCCGAGGGCCTGGGCGCGCGGTTCGCCAAGGTGCTGGAATGGCGACCGGCCGAGAAGCGCTTCCTGGTCCGCGCCGGGGTGGGCTGGAGACCCGGGGTGGTCGGCTCCGCCACGCTGGGGGCGGACCTCGAGAGCCCGGCCGGCTTCGCCTTCCATACCGGCAAGCCGGTGATCTCCAACCACCTGAGCGAGGAGACCCGGTTCCGCACCCCCGAACTGCTGCGCGAGCACGGGGTGAAGCGGGCGATCAACGTGCTGATCCGGGTCGGCGAGACTTCGCCCTACGGCGTGCTGGAGGCCGACAGCCCCGACCCGGGCGCGTTCGAGGAGGCCGACGTCGCCTTCCTGCAGGGACTCGCCAACCTGCTGGGCGGCGCGCTCGAGCGGGCGCGGGTGGAGGCGGAGCTTGCCGAGACCCAGGAGCGCCTGCACGCGGCGCTGGACGCCGCCGAGATGGGGGCGCTGGACTTCGACCCGCGCAGCGGCGAGCTGCACCTGGACGAGCGCTGCATGCGCCTGCTGGGCCTGCCGCCCGACGCCGAGATGAGCTTCGAGCGCCTGCTTCAGCGCGTCGGCCCCGACGACCAGGCGGCGATCCGGAAGGCGGTGGCCCAGTGCCTGGACCCGAACGGGACCGGCGAGTTCTACGTCGAGATCCAGGTGCCTTCGCCGCAGGACCGGGACGTTCACTACATCGCCGCGCGCGGACGCGTGCTGATCCGGCCACGAAGGGCCGCGCGGGTGGTCGGCATCGCCTTCGACGTCACCTACCGCCGGCGGGCCGAGGACCTGATGCGCGAGGCGCTCGAGCACAAGGACATGCTGGTGCGCGAGGTCAGCCACCGGGTGAAGAACAGCCTGCAGCTGGTGGCCGGCGTGCTGGCCCTGCAGGCGCGCGGGGCCCAGCACGAGGAGGTGCGCCAGGCCCTGACCGTGGCCCAGACCCGGTTGCAGACCATCGGCCAGATCCACGACCAGCTGTGGCGCCAGCCCGACGTGCAGGAGGTGGAGCTGGCGGCCTTCCTGCGCTCGCTGTGCGAGAAGCTGCAGGAGAGCGCGCCCGGCCACGTCCTGTCCTTCTCGGGGCCGCCGATCAGCATGACCACCGACCGCGCCGTGCCGGTCGCCCTGCTGGTCAACGAGCTGGTCACCAACGCCGTCAAGTACGCCTATCCGAACGGCGGCCCGGTGGAGGTGCTGCTGTCGGCCGACGGCGAGCGGCTGACCCTGGAGGTCGCCGACCGGGGCGTGGGGCTGCCGCCGGACCTGGACCTCAGCGAGCCGCGCGAGAGCCTGGGCATGCGGGTGGTCTCCGGCCTGGTCCGCCAGCTGGGGGCCGAGTTCGAGGCGCGCGACAATGCGCCCGGCGCGAGGTTCGTGCTGAAGTTCGATCGCGTCGAGCCTGCAGGCGAAGCAATCGCGGGCGTCTAGGCGAGCGGCCGCACCGCCGCGCCCGAGAAGCGCAGCCGGCCGCGGCGGTAGCCGCTGGCGGCGATGCGGAACTCCAGCGGCTCGTCGCCGTGGTCGTGGCGGAAGCGCAGGCTGCGTTCGGCCGCCCCCACCGGCGGGCGGCCGGCGAAGCGCCGCTCGGCCAGCAGGCGGGGGCCGGCCAGCACGTCGAAGGTGAGCTCGCCGCAGCCGTCCTCGACGTCCTCCCAGGCCAGGTCGAACAGCACCTCCCACGCGCCCGAGGGCAGGCGCTGGTAGGGGCCGTACACCAGAAAGCCGGCCGCCTCGGCCAGGTCGCGCCGGGCCGGCCCCGGCGCGGCGTGCGCGCCGCCGCGGGCGAACTGGAAGCGTTCGGCCGGAAACCAGCGCGCCTTCAGGCCGGTCGCCAGCGTCGCCGCCGGGCCGTCGGCGGCCAGCGTCCCCGCCGCCTTCAGCGCGCCGTCCAGCCGCTCGATCACCGCGTCGCGCGTGCGGGCGACCAGCGGCGCCAGCGGTTCGATGCGCCCGGCCGAGACCGCCTCCACCAGCGGCCGCCAGGGCCGCTCGATCGCACAGGTCGGCAGGTGGTCTTCCAGGAACCGGCCCAGCGCCCGGGCCTCTTCGGCCGGGTCGGCCGGCGGCGCGGCCAGGGCCAGGCGGTAGACCGTCTCCAGCGCACGGATCTGTCCGGCAAGGCCGGCCTCGGCCCGCAGGCGCGCGCTCACCTGGGCGGCGTCGGCGGGGTCGTAGGCGGCGATCGCCCGGGCGAAGCCGTCGGCGTCGGGCGGCCAGGCCAGGGCGGCGCGGCCGAAGTTCTGCGCCCGCCATCGCGGCAGGACGCGGGTGGTCAGCAGGCCCGCCAGGCCGCGCTGGTCGCCCACCACCACGGCGCAGCCGACGAAGGCGGCCTCCAGCGCGCTGCGGGCGGCGGCGAACACCAGGTCGTAGCCGGCCAGCCGCTCGCCCAGCTTTTCTGAGATGTCGCCGACCCCGGGGCCCAGCTCGTCCAGCGGCACCCCGGTGCGCCGGCAGGCGGCGCGCACGGCGCCCAGGTGTGCGGCGTTCTTGGCCACGGCCAGGGCGCGGGTGGGGCGTGCGGCCAGGCGCGCGCGGGCCGGATGGAGCGCCTCGTCCACCGCGTTGGGCATGAGCTGGACCGTCCCGGCCGGCACGCCGTCGGCGACCAGCCGGTCGCGGCACAGCTCGTCCACCGCCAGCCAGGCGCGCACCCGCGGATGGCGCGGGGCGGCGTCGAACGGGGCGGTCGCGTCGTGGCAGGTGTAGACCGCCGGCACGCCGGGCAGGGCGGCCAGGGCGGTCAGGGTCATGACGTTGTGGTGGCCGTGGATGACGTCGGGCCGCCAGGGCAGGTGCTCCAGCCGCTCGACCACCACGTGGCCGCGGTCGCGCATGGCCTCGGCCTGCGTCCCGGCCTTCGACACCCAGACCGCGGCTCGGTGACCGGCCCGGCGCAGGCCGTCGGCCAGCTGCTCGGTCACCACCTCGGTGCCGGAACGCTCGGCGAGCAGCAGGTTGGTGACCAGGACGTCCAGCGGCACGCTCCCTCGACCTTCAGGGAACGTACGGTGCAGCTTCGAAGTTCCTGGCCCCATGACAGCGTCGCCGATCCTGATCGCCGCCCATCCCGGCCACGAACTGGTGTTGTTCCACTGGCTGGAGCGGGTCCGGCCCACCGTCTTCGTGCTGACCGACGGGTCGGGCGGCGGCGGGGCTTCGCGGCTGACGCACTCGCGCGCCTGCCTGGCGGCGGCCGGGGCGCGGGCCGGGGCGGTGTTCGGCCCCATGCCCGACCACGCCTGGTACGCCGCGCTGGCGGTGGGCGACGCGGGGCCGTTCGAGGCGGCGGTCGAGGGCGTACTGGGGGCGCTGTCCGCGCCGCCGCCGCTGATCGTCGCCGACCCGGTGGAGGGCTACAATCCCATGCACGACCTGGCCGCCGCGGTGGCCGGGGCGGTGCGCCGCCGCCTGGCCGGGCGAGGGCCGGCGCCGGTGCTGGCGACCTATTCGCTGACCCGCCCGGCGGCGGGGCGGCTGATCGAGGCGGCGCCGCTGTCGCCGTCGGCGCGGGCCCGCAAGCGCGCGGCGATCGCCGCCTACGGGCCGTTGCGGGGCGAGGCGGCCGCCCTGCTCGCCGAACGGCCGGACAGCCTGAGCGTGGAGATGCTGGTCGAGGCGCCCGACCTGACCGCCTGGCCGGGGCCGATGGCGCTGCCGCCGGAGTACGAGCGGCTGGGCCGGCTGCGGGTGGCCGAGGGCCGCTATCCCGCGCCCCTGACCTACGCCGACCACATAGCCCCGGTCGCGCGCCGGCTGGAGCGGGTCAGCGCGGCGGAGATGGCCTGAGCCCGTCCGCGGACGTCAGCACTCGATGTGCTGGCTGGTCGGCTGCGCCGCGCCCGGCATCCAGGTGATGTCCGAGTACTCGCCCGCCACGGCGTAGGCGGTGCGGGTGGCCCCGGTCGAGTAGGAGATCGTGTAGGTCTGCTCGGTCGGCCCGACGTTGTGGAAGCGGATGTAGGTCTGGTTGCTCGCCATGCCGTACTCGACCGTGTACGGGCAATTCTCGTTGCTGTGGTCGTCGCTGTAGCTCTGGTCGTAGTAGGTCACGCCGTTCATGTCGTCGGCGGCGGCCGCCAGGCCGGTGGCGATGTCGCCCATGGACTCGCAGCCGGCCAGCGCCGGCGCGGCCAGGGCCAGGACGGCGACGATCGGAGTCAGACGTTGGATGTGCGCGCGCATTTCGAATCTCCCCCCGGAGATTCGGAAGGCTAGGCGCCCGGCCCGCGTCGCGCGTCTGCAAAATTGTATAGGCGGACCGTCTCAGGCCCGCGCCAGGGCCATCTCGCGCAGGCGGTCCGGGGCCAGGACGCGCACGCTGTCGCGGCCCCAGTCGACCACGCCGGCGCGGCGCAGGTGGGCGGCCAGACGCACCACGTGCTCGGTCGTCAGGCCCACGGCCGCCGCCGCCAGGCTGCGGCTGAGCGGCAGCTCCGGGCTGGTCTCGCCGTCGTCGCCGAGCTGGGCGGCGCTGCAGGCGCGTTCGTGCAGGTCCAGCAGGACGCCGCACAGCTTGGCGGCCGGGGTGCGGGCGTTCAGCGCCAGCAGCCGCCGACGGGCGCGTGAGGCCTGGTCGGTCAGGCTCTGCACGTACACCTGGCGGAACTCGGGGTCGGCGTTGAACAACTCGCCCCAGCGCGACCGGGGCACGGTCAGCACCCGCACCGTGGTCAGCGCCACGACGGCGTAGTCCGAAACACCCGCCTCGGCGTCCAGCCCGAACACGTCGCCCGGCATCAGCAGGTCCAGCAGGGTGGCCTCGCCCACGGTCGTGCAGGTCCGCGCCGCCCAGCCGGACAGCAGCACGTGCAGGGGCGTGGCGCCCGCGCCCTGGCGGACCAGGCGCATGCCCTTGTGGCCGACCGTGTCGGGCTCGGCGAAGTCGCGGATGCGCGTGCGGGTCAGCAATCGCTCGACCGCCGCCGGCCGTGCACGGAAGGCGAGGGGGGCTGGCGCGTCCGCGCCGGGCTCGAGGTTCATGTCCCTTCTCCGTCGTCGAACGGACCGCGCGCGCGTGGGTGGCGCGGCGGCTCAAGACCTGAGGAAATCGGACGAAACGCGTACTAGGGCGCGATAGCCGAAGGCAGACGCCGGTTTCGGCGGCTATCGCGCTCTAACACTAAGAATTTCAGAGCCTTCTTGTCCGCTTCGGAGACGCATCCGAAGCGGGAAGGCTCTGGGACGCAAAAGGCGGCGGTGGGAGCCGCGACGGACGAGAGGTTCGCCATCGTCGCCGCCCGCGCGCCAGCCCGTAAGTTAACGGATGCGGCGTGGCTTGGCACGCGCGGAACGCTGTCCGGTCTCGAACGTTAGCTCGGCTGGTTTCGCAGGAAACTCAGCTGTGAACGGGTCTCAGCTGTGAACGGGTCCGCCCGCGGCCCGGCGCCCGCCTTTCTCGCCGGCGGCGGCGAGATGGGCGCCCGCATGCGCGCTCTGGACTGGTCGACGACGCCGCTCGGCTCCGCCCAGGACTGGCCCGCCTCGCTGCGCACCGCCGTCAGCCTGATGCTGAACTCGCTCTACCCCATGTTCATCGCCTGGGGGCCGGAGCTTACCCTGCTCTACAACGACGCGTACCGCTCGGTGCTGGGCGCGCGCGACCGGAGGGCGCTGGGGCGGCCGCTGTCGGAGGTGTGGAGCGACGTCTGGTTCGAGGTCCGCGGCATGATCGAGCGGGCGCTCGCCGGGGAGGCGACCTTCCGCGAGGACCTGCACCTGGTGATCGAGCGCCACGGCTATCCCGAGGACAGCTGGTGGACCTTCTCCTACAGCCCGGTGCTCGACGAGCGCGGCGACGTCAGCGGCATGTTCTGCGCCCTCTCGGAGACCACCCGGCAGGTGCAGAACGAGCGGCGCCTGACTTTCCAGATCGAGCTGGCCGACCGGCTGCGCGGGGCCGACAGCCCCGACGCGGTCAAGCGGGAGGCGGCGCGCATGTTGGGGGAGGCGCTGCACCTGGGCATGGTCGGCTTCGCCGACGCCAGCCTGCAAAACGGCGAGATCTGGTTCGAGATCGACCCCGACTGGGGCGACGGGAGCATGGCGCCGGCGGGCGGGCGCTTTCGGCTCTCCGACTTCGGCCCGGCGGCGGAGGAGCTCAGCGCGGGACGCGACCTGCGCATCGACGACGTGGCGCACGATCCGCGCGTCGCCGAGTACAGGGCGGCCTTCGCCGGCCTGGGGGCAGGCGCGGTCGTGGCCGTGCCGCTGCTGCACGGCGGCGTCCTGCGGGCCGGGGTCTCGGCGCTGACGGCCGGGCCGCGCCGCTGGAGCGATTTCGACCTCCTGCTGATGCGCGACGTGGTCGAGCGGACCTGGCCGGAGGTGGAGCGCGCGCGGGCCGAGGCGGACGCGCGCCGCCTGGCGGCGGTGTTCGAGCAGTCCTCCAACTTCATCGCCACCAGCGCCGCCGACGGGGCCGGCGTCCGGCTCAACGCCGCGGGCCTGGCCATGGTCGGCCTGCCGCCCGACACCGACACCTCGCGCATGTCGTTCGGCGACTTCCTCGCCCCGCTGGAGCGCACGCGCATCGAGACCGAGATCGCGCCGGCCCTGCGCGAGACCGGCCAATGGACCGGCGAGGCCGAGTTCCGGCGCTTCGACGGCCCCGGCACGGTGCCGGTGGCCTGCCGCGCGTTCACGCTCCGGGACGGCGAGGGCGCGACCGTCGGTTTCGCCACCGTCTCGCGCGACGTCACCGAGGAGCGCCGCCAGGCCCAGGCGCTTCGCGACAGCGAGGCGCGCTACCGCGAGCTGGCCGACGCCATGCCTCAGGTGGTCTGGACCGCCGATCCTGACGGCCGGGTCGACTACTACAACCGCCGCCGCGAGGAGTACGCGGGCTTCACCCTGAAACGGGACGGCTATTACGACTGGGAACCCGTCGTGCACCCCGACGACCACGATCTGACGGTCGAGGCCTGGACGCGCGCCGTGACCACCGGCGAGCCGTACGAGTGCGAGCACCGGATACAGCGCGCCGGCGGCGACTACGCCTGGCACGTCAGCCGGGGCGTCCCCGCGCGCGACGCGGCCGGGCGGATCGTCAAATGGTACGGCACCGCCACCGACATCGACTTCGTCAAGCGCATGGAGCAGGCCCGCGAACTGCTGATCCGCGAGGTCGACCACCGGGCCAAGAACGTGCTGGCGGTGGCGCAGTCCATCGTCAAGCTGACCCGGGCCGATGACATCGCCGCTTATGTCGCCTCGGTCAGCGGCCGGATCGGAGCCCTGGCCCGCGCTCACACCCTGCTGGCGCGCGAGGGCTGGAGCGGCGGGGGCGTGCGCGCTGTGGTCGACGACGAGCTGCGGGCCCTGGCCAAGCCGGGCCAGTACACCGTGAGCGGGCCGGACGTGACCCTGGACCCCGGCGCGGTGCAGGCCCTGGGCATGATCGTGCACGAGCTGGCCACCAACGCCGTGAAGTACGGCGCGCTGAGCCGCACGGGCGGCTGCGTGCGGCTGACGTGGGCCCGCACGGCCGGCGGCGGCCTGGCGCTGGACTGGACCGAGACCGGCGGCCCGTCGGTGGCCGCGCCGGAACGGCCCGGCTTCGGCTCGACCCTGCTGAACGAGCTGGCCGCGCGCCAGCTGGGCGGGCGGCTGGACCTGCACTGGCGTCCCGAAGGCCTGGCCGCGCGGCTGGAGCTGCCGCCGGCCCTGCTGCGCCGGGGCGCGCCGGAGGAGGAGGGCGAGGCCCCGATCGAGGGACCCGCGCGGGCCGGCCCGGGCAAGCCCCGGCGCGGGACGGTGCTGCTGGTCGAAGACAACGCCCTGATCGGGCTGGACGCGCACGCGGTGCTGACCGCCGCGGGGCTGGACGTGATCGGGCCGGTGGCCGACGTCGCCACCGCCCTGCAGGTGATCGCCCACCGCCCGCTGGACGCCGCCTTCCTGGACGTCGACCTGCACGGGCGCACCTCGTTCGAGATCGCCGACGCCCTGTCCGCCCGCGGCGTGCCCTTCACCTTCTCCACCGGCTTCGGGCGCATCGATGCGGACAGCGGCCACGCCGGCCGCCCGGTCCTGCGCAAGCCGGTCAGCGACGAGGCCCTGCTGGGGGCCTACGACGCGATGGTGGAGAGCTGGGTGATCTAATCCGCCCCAAAGGGGGGGATTTGTCACGCCAGATTCAGCTGCCAGCTCACCCCGAAGCGGTCCGCCACCCAGGCGAAGCGCTTGCTGAAGCCGTAGTCGCCCAGCGGCATCAGCACGCCGCCGCCTTCGGCCAGCGCGCCGGCCAGGCGCTCGATCTCGGCCGCGTCCCCGACGTCCACGAACATCGACAGCGACGGGGTGAAGGTGAAGGCGTGCTTCACGAAGCTGTCCGAGCACATCACCTGCTGGCCGGCGATCTCGAAGAGGGCCTTCATCACCGTGCCTTCCGGGCCGGGCTGGCCGGGGCCGTAACGCACGACGTCGACCACCCGGCCGCCGAACTGGGCGACGTAGAAGGTCATGGCCTCCTCGGCGCGGCCTTCGAACATCAGGAACGGGCGGATCCGGGTCATGCGGAAAAGCGTAGTGGAGCGCACGGGGCGAGGCGAGCCCTGAATAGGGAAACGCCCCCGGTCCAGGCGGACCGGGGGCGTCGCTTACGCACCCTGGAGGGGTCTCTAGAAGTTGGCGGTCAGGCCGATGAAGAAGTGGCGGCCCAGCGCGTCGTAGACCTGCGGGAAGGTGTTGCCGTTGCCCAGGCCCGTGGGGACCGAGGTGCTGAGCGGCGGATCCTCGTCGAACAGGTTGTTGACGCCGAAGCGGAGCGTGAAGTTGTCCTCGACGTCCCAGCTGGCGGACAGGTCGATGTAGTTCTGGCTGTCCAGCTTGCTGTCGACGAGGGGCGCGCTGGGGTCGTTCAGCAGCGGATTGTCGTCCAGCCCGTCGAGGGTGACCTCGCCGATGTAGCGCCAGGACAGGGACGCATCGACGTTCCACGGCGTGTTCCAGACGATCCAGAGCTTGTTGCGCCACTCGGGCAGCGGCACTCCGCAGGTCGGGCCGTAGAGGCCGGCGCAGTCGTAGGTCCCCAGGCCGGGCACCGGCTCGACCTCGAACTTGTCCAGCCAGGTGCCGACGAAGTTGATGGTCACGTCGCCCGGGCCGCCTTCCCAGATGGTGTCCAGGTCGAAGCGGTAGTTGACGTTGACGTCGACGCCGGAGGTCTTGATCGAGCCGAGGTTCTCGTTCACCGCCGAGACGAAGCCGTTCGGATCGATCCACAGGCTGCCGCCGGCGCCGCGGTTGATGCGGTCGCAGAAGAACGCGTCGCCGGTCTCGCCGCACTGGCGCAGGGCCAGGTCGGGGGCGACGAAGCCGATCACGCCGTCGACCTCGATGTCGAACCAGTCGATCGAGCCGCTCAGGCCCGGCAGGAAGGTCGGCGTGAACACGACGCCCGCCGACCAGGTGTCGGAGGATTCCGGGCCGAGGTTCGAGGTGCCGCCGAACAGGGCGTTGAACTGGCCGGCCGGGTTGTCGGCGATCAGGCCGTACTGGGCCGGCGTCACCCCGGTGTTGACGCACTGCGCCAGGGTGAAGGTGGGGGTCGCGCCGGCGCACGGGTCGGCGTTCATGTCGAACAGGCCGACCGCCCGGGTGGAGAACAGCTCCTTCACGTTGGGCGCGCGCACCGCCCGCTGGTAGCTGGCGCGGAAGCGGAAGTCCTCGGTCGGGGCCCAGTTGGGGCCGATCTTGTAGGTGTCGGTGTTGATGCCGGTGGAGTAGTTCGACCAGCGGTAGCCGAGGTCCAGCGACAGCTCCTGGGCCCAGGGCTGGTCCTCCATGAACGGGACGCTGGCCTCGAAGAACAGGTCGTAGACGTCGAACGAGCCCGACACCCCGATCACCGGGCCGCCCTGGCCGGCCAGGTCGCCGCTGGCGAAGGCGGCGTCGGTCTTCAGGTCCAGGGCCTCGTAGCGGTACTCGGTCCCAAAGGCGACCTGCACCCCGCTGGCGGCCCACGGGAACTTCACGCCCAGGTCGGTGAGGTCGCCGGAGATCGAGGCGTTGACCACCTGCTGGGTGGTCGAGCCTTCCTGGAAGCCGGGCACCTGCAGGTAGTCCAGCGCCGCCTGGGTGACGCCGCCGTTCTGCCAGATGTTGTAGGGCACGCAGTTCGGGTCGGAGCCGTCCAGCACCGAGCGGCAGACGGCCGCGCCGGTGACCGGGTCGGCCACCACGTCCAGCGCGCGCCGGCCGCGGGTGATCGAGAAGTCGTTGCGGAAGTTCTCGGCGAACACCACCGAGCCGTACTGGGCGTAGATGTCGTAGTTCCAGGCCGGGCTCAGGTCCCCGCGCACGCCCACCACGCCGCGGTAGGAGGTGTGGCGCAGGTCGTCCAGGCGTCCGCCGCCCTCGACGTTGCGCCGGCCGATCTGCACCTGGGCCAGGCCCTGGTTGCCGGGCGCCAGCGGATCGGTGTCGACCACGCCGGTGCCGGTGCACAGGGTGGCGACCTGGTCGGCCGACAGCAGCGGGTTGTCGCAGGGCACGGCGAACTGGTTGATGAACAGACCGCTGGGCGCGACCTGCGCCTGGGTGTGGTCGTCCATGAACATCAGCTGGGCGTAGACCTCGGCCTGGTCGTTGACCTGGTAGGTGCCGAAGCCGCCGAAGGTGTAGCGCGTGTCCGGGCGCTGGAAGAAGTTCAGCGGGCCGTAGTTGAACAGGTCGGTGTCGAAGTCGAACGGCCGGAAGGTGTTGCCGGTGGCCGAGTCGATCGTCAGCGGGTCGCCGACCGGCAGGTCGGTGGCCGCGTCCACCGGCTGGAAGTAGCCCGGCACGCTGGTGGCCGAGCCGGCGCAGGTGAAGGCGGTGCCGTCGTCGTTGGTGCCCAGCGCGCAGGCGCTGAAGTCGCGGTCCGCCTGGATCACCGGCTCGACGTTGCGATAGCCGGCGTAGAGCTGCATCGAACCGCGGCCGTCGCTCGACCGGATGCCCATGATGCCGGTGAGGTTGGTGGTGGCGCCGTCGCTGCGGTCGCCCGGCACCGGCACGCCGGAGTCCTCCAGCAGGCCCTGGATGCCGTTGTCGTTGTTGTGCTGGTACCAGTCGTACTGGGCGTCGAGCTGCAGGCCCTCGAAGCTGTCGTTCATGATGAAGTTGACGACCCCGGCGACGGCGTCCGAGCCGTAGACCGCCGAGGCGCCGCCGGTGACCACCTCGATCCGCTTCACCAGCTGGGCGGGGATCTGGTTCAGGTCGGGGGCGATGTCGTCGGCGCTGGTGCCGCCCGGCGTGCCGCCCGGCAGGCGCCGGCCGTCGACCAGCACCAGGGTGCGGGTCGGGCCCAGGTTGCGCAGGTTGACCGTGGCCGTGCCGGTGGCGTCGTTGGAGATCGACCCGCCCTGGTTGGCGAAGGCCTGCGGCAGCTGGTTGACCAGGTCCTCGATCCGGGTCGTGCCGGTGAGCTCGATCTCCTCTTGGCCCAGCGTGGTCACCGGGCTGACGCTGGTCAGGTTCTTGCGCGGAATGCGCGAGCCGGTGACCACGATCTCTTCAACCTCGCCGCCCGGCTCTTCCTGTGCGGCCGGCGGCTCCTGGTTCGGGTCCTGCGCCCAGGCGTAGGCCGGCGCGAACGTCACCATCGTCGCCAGCACGGCGCACGAGGCGCCGCCCAGCAACACGCGTTGCAGCGGTTGCATGTAAATCCCCTCGAGATTTCAGACTACGCGGCGAGCTCCGTGACCGCGGCGGCGGCCGAAGCTTCACGGAAACGCGCGGTCAACCGGGGAGCTGAGCCGTTTGTTCCAATTCCCTCCGGACAAACCCGCAGGGGCGTGGGCGCAGGGGATCGCTACGCGGGGACAGGATGTCCGCCGGGGGATTTGCGGAGGGGAGGGGGCGCAGCGCAGCGGCGCGCGTTCGCAGCCTCGAGGTCGAGTTGCTGGGGCCCGGATCAGCGCGGACGCGCTGTCCGGAATGACGGCCAGATCAAGCCTACTGGATGCTGACCTTGCAGGTCTCGATCGGGCAGCCGGCGCGGGCGTACATCTCGCGCATGGCCGCCTGGCGACGGGCCCGGTCGGCGTCGGCCTTGGCCTCGTTGTCGGCGATCTGGGCGCGGATGCGGGCCCGGTCGGCTTCGATGGCGGCGGTCACCCGGGCCTGGGCGGCCGCGGCCTCGGCGTCGCGCTGGGCCTTCTGCGCGCGGCAGGTCGCGTTGCAGATCTCCTCGATGATCAGGGCGCCGGCCGAGCCGGACCCGGAGCCGCCGCTCGAGCCCCCGCCCGAGCCGCCGCCCGAGCCCCCCGAGCCGCCGCCGTCGCTGGCGCCGCCGTCATAGCCCCCCGAACCGCCGTCGGAGCTCCCGTACCCGCCCGAGTCCCAGTCGTAGCCGCCGGAAGACCCGCCGGACCCGGACGAGCCGCCGCTCGAACCGCCGCCGGAACCGGAGCCGCTGTCGTTCGAGGCGTAACTGCTGGACCCGCCGCCAGAGCCTCCGCCGGACCCACCGCTTTCCCCGCCGCCTGAGGACGAGGATCCGCCCGACAGGCCGTAGTACTCGTCGAGCTTGCCGGTCGCGTAGAGGGCGCCGACGTAGTCCACCTGGTTCTGCAGCTCGGCCTCGCGGGCCCGGTTGATCTCCTCGGCCGCCTCGCCGAAGGCGACCAGCACGTCCAGCGCGCCGTTCATGAACTCGGCCAGGCGGTCGCGCTGCTTCACGCCGGCCGCTTCCCAGTGGGCGAGGGTCTGCTGGGCCGGGCCGTAGCCCTGGGCGGCGGACTTGCGCAGCCAGGCGATGGCGTCGGGCGCGCCCTTGAGCTGGTTGAGCACCAGGGCCAGTTCGAACTGGCCTTCGGGGTCGTTCTGGGCGGCCGACTTGCGCGCCCACTTCTCCGCCTGGGCCAGGTCCTGAGGCACGCCGAAGCCTTGGTAGTACAGGTAGGCCAGCATGTCCTGGGACTTGGCGTGGCCCTTCTCCGCGGCGATGCGGTAGTGCTGGGTCGCCAGCTTCAGGTCCCCGGCGTCGACCCGGTCCATGTCCTTGACGAAGCGGGACACGGCCAGGGCGTAGTGGGCTTCCGGCCGGCCGGTCTCCAGGGCCTTCACGAGGAAGTCGTCGCGGTCGAACTCGGTCCAGCGCTTGACCTTCTGACCCGCCAGCATCGCCGTTCCGACCAGGTAGGCCGCCTCGGCGTCACCCTTCTGGGCGGCGTAACCGTAGGCCTCGAGCGCGCCAGGCTTGTCGACCGCCCCGCCCAGCCCCTTCTCGCGCAACACGCCCAGACGGCGGGCGCAGACGGGGTCGTACTGCATGCACAGGTCGTACCAGCGACGCGCCTTGGCGTAGTCGCGCGGCAGGCCGCGCCCGGACTCCAGGGAGCCGGCCACCTGCCTGGCGAAGGCGGGGTCGAAACTGTTGAGGGAGGCCCAGATGTATTCGAAGGCGCGGTCCACGTCCAAGCGGACCAGCCGGCGCGAGTACAGTTGGGACAGGACCCTCGCCGTCGCGGATTTGAGACCTTCAGCGCCGCCCTCGTACGGCAGGACCTCGCCGGTGAGGGCCGCGTCGCGCGCCTGCCTGTACATCGGTTCCAGCAGCGCCGCCGCCTCGGCCGGCGCGGGTTTGCCGCCCTTGCTGGAGATCAGCAGTTCCGCAAGGTCGATCCTGGCGTCCACGACCGCGGTGTAGGCGTCCTCGTAGGTGTCGCCGCCGTCCGGGAGGGGGAAGGGGGCGGAGGCGGCCGCGCGTCGCAGCAGCGCGAGCGCCTCTTTCGGCGACGCCTTGTCGGCCTGCCGCCGCATCGCCTGGACGTCGCCCAGCGCGATGGCGCGGCCGAACCATTCGGCCGAAGCCTGGGGGTTGAACTGGCCCATCAGGCGGATGGCGCGCACATAGCCCTGGTCGGCCGCGGCTTTCAGGTAGGCCTGCCCCTTGACCGGATCCTTTGGCGCCCATGGCGCGCCGTAGGTGAAATCGGACCACAGTTCGTACTGCGCCGGGGCGAGGCCGCGGTCGGCGAGGTCGAAAAGCTCCTTGCAGCACGGGTCGGTGGCGACGAACCTCGACCACGTGTCGCCGTTCTTCGTCGCCAGGTCGCGCCACTTCTTGGCCAGATCCGGATCCCGTCCCGGGCCGGGGGCGTCGAGCAGCCGCGCCAGCACGCGCATAGCGTGGGCCGAGCCGTTGATCGACGCCTTCTCGGCCCACACCCGCGCCTTGGCGCGATCGATCGGCGCGCCGGTTCCGGACTCGTAGGCCAGGGCCAGCAGGGTCATCGCCGTGGCGTCGCCGGCCCCGGCCGCAGCCAGGGCCGCGTCGAAGCGTGCTGGGAAGCCGGCCTTGGCCAGCAGGGCCCGGCCGGTCTTCAGCCCGAGGTCGTCGCGGGTGAGACCCCAGGGCTGCGGGTCGAGCGCGGGCGCCTTGCGGGTCGCCGGAGTCGCGAGGTCCAGCATGGCCCCGCTGTGGCCCTGACCGGCGGCGAGCAGCCACCAGTACTCGGCCACCGCCATGCGCTCCGCGTCGGGCATGGCGTATTGCTGGACGTAGTGGCGCCCGAGCATCCACTGCGCCTCGGCGTAGCCCTGGGTGGCGGCCTGGTAAGCGCGCTTCAGCCCCGGCTCGTCGAACACGAACACGTCGTGCCTGGCCGTGTTGAGCAGCGCCAGGGCGTTGCCAGCCTGGGCCGCCTGTTCGAGCAGGCGCGGGCTCACCGCCTGGTCGGTGGTGGTCTGCGACTGGACCAGCAGGGCGCGGCCGCGGGCCTCGGCGGCCAGGCCGTGGGCCTTCAGGGCCTTGGCGGCCCAGTCATAGGCCGCCTTGGGATCGCGCTCGCCGCCGACGCCGGCGTTCCGCGCGACGGCGACCAGCACCATGGCCGTGGCGTCGCCGCGCTGGGCGGCGGCCAGGGTCTCGGCGTAACGGCGGGGCAGGCCGGCGGCGGCCAGCAACTCGCTGTCCGCCAGCACGCTCAGGCCGTGGCCGCGCGGATCGGCCAGCACGCCGACGGGGATCTCCGGCGCAGCGCTCGCGGCGGCCGGCGCGGCCGTGGTCGGCGCCGCCTGGACGGCGCCCGCAAGCAGCCCGGCGGCCAGCGCTACGGCGGTGATCGAAACGGCGCGTCGCATCAGTGTTGCCCCGTGCCGCCGACGCGCTTGAAGCTCGCCCCGCAGCCCTCCTCGTGAAGACCGCCCAGCCACATGTCGGTCAGCTGCAGCTCTCCGTCGCGCCCGATGCGGAAGCGGCCCTCGAGGTCCAGCCGGTTGGGTATGCGGTTGCCGTTCTCGACGGTCAGCTCCAGGCGTCCGCGCGGTCCGGCCTTCCAGGTCCCCCAGTAGTCGACGTAGGTCTCGAACGGCACGAAGGTGACGTCGAAGCGCCCGTCGGCGTGGAAGATCAGCTCGCGCAGCGGCTCCTTCGCGATCCACGATTCCTCGCCGGTGCGGAAGTCCGCGCCCTTGCAGCTGAAGGCCTGGGTCTGGGTCCAGGTCCCGACCAGCCCCGCGCCGGGCGCGGCGGCCTGGGCCGTGGAGGCCAGGGTCAGGGCGGCGAGCGCGCCGCAGATCGAGCCGAGGGTCTGGGAGGAAAGCTTCATGGTCGCCGCGATTCCGGAAGCGTCGCAGCCTACCGGGCGGACGCGCCGGCCGCCTCTGCAATATTGTAGGCGCGTTCGCCGAGCGCGGGGTGCATGCTGACGGGCGGGCGTGCGCGCATCGAGGGGGCGACAGACATGAATTCCAGGGGCGTGAAGCTGGCCCTGATCGCCGTCGCGGCCGCGGCCCTGGCCGCCGGCGGCGCACGGGCCGAGGCGACCAGCGCCTTCGGGTCCGGTCCCACTCGCTTGGCCGCCTGCCAGTCCGCCAAGTCCGCGGGCGAATACACGGTTTCAGGCCGCGGCAGGGTCGAGGACTTCGGCAGCTGCGAGTGCGAGGACGCCGGGACCGACGGCCCCGACCGCTGGAGCTGCGGCGTCGACGTCTATTACCGGCCGAGCGCCCCGGCCTCGAGCTACGGCTACACGCCGTATTCCCCGCCGGCGCCGTCGGCCTACAGCTACGCGCCGAACTACGGCTACGGCTATTCGCCGCCGACCTACGACCCGTGCCTGGATCCGGCCGCGCCGCCGCCCACGACCTATGTCTGCGGCGGTCCGTACCGTCGCGACAGCTCGACCTCGGCGCGGGGAATCAAGTGATCCTGGCCGTGGCGGCTTTGGCGTGGGGGAGTCGGGCTTGAAGCGGATCTGGCAGGGGGCGGCGGCGATCGCGACCGTCATGGCGGCGACCAGCGCGCAGGCGTCGCTGGCGCCGGAGTACTACCTGAAGGCCCGCGCGACCGCGCCGCTGCACCTGCAGGTCCAGCTCACCTCGGTCGAGATCGGCAAGGGGACCTGCACCCTGACCGGCCGCACGGTCCAGAGCTTCCGCGAGCCGACGGCGGAGCAGGTGAGCTTCACCGTGGACTGCCTGACCCCGGACGTGACGCCCATGCCCGGTCCGGACGTCTGGTTCCGCCCCGAGCGCTTCGTCAAAGGCGCGGTGATCGAGGGCTTCTTCCAGCCGCTGGCCGGCGACGGCCGCATCGCCGCCGCCATGGGCCAGATGTCGGTGGTGCCCGCGGCGCGCGAGCGGCCGTGGTGTGCGGTCGACGACTTCACCTGCGAGCTGCCCTGAGGGGGCGGGGTTCGCGGGTATAGGCCGCGTCGCCCCGGGCGGCCTCGCCGATATTGTAGAGGTCGGACCGTGCTTGGTCGAAGGTCGACGTTCGGTTTGTCCTGGTTTTTCAGGCCGTTGTCATGAACACACGGTCCGCAGCGACCTGGGCGGTCTCTACAATATTGGAGAGGCGGGGCCGCGCGGGGCCGTGCTAGCCGTCGGGGCGACAGGGCGGCTCGATTCCGCGCGCCTCCGGGGGGACTAGACATGAAGATTTCCAGGGGCGTGACGCTCGCCTTCTTGGCGGGCGCGGCCGGCCTGCTGGCCGCCGGCGTCGCCTTCGCCGCCGATCCGTCCGTCGACCGCTCGATGGTGGTGAAGGCCGCCTACGGCGACGTGGTCTACCACTACTGCTATGTCGCCAAGGAACCCTACGGCGAGGTCGTCTACTTCTCGGAATCCTTCGGCGTGCCGGCCGACACCTACGCGGTCGGCATCGAGAACGCGTTCAACAGCTTCGTCACCGGCCGTTACGACTCCGACGTGATCTCCGGCGCCCAGTGCATGGGCCCGTACGAGACGCAGGGCGAGGCCGCCGAGCAGCTGAACGACCACATGGGCGAGCGCCGGCGCGCGGGCAAAAACGTCGTGATGACCTGGTGGCGCTATCGCGGCGACTGATCGGACGACGCGGGGGAGGGCGGATCATGGGGTGGACCAGAACCGGAGCGGCGGCGCTCGCCGTCGCCATGGCCGGGGCCGGCGTGACGGCCCGCGCGGCCGAGCCGAAGACGGAGCTCTACTATTTCGTGACGGGCGCGGGCGCCGAGGACCTCGACATCGACGGGCCGCACACGCTGACGCCCGCGGAGTCGAAGACGCAACTGGCGGCGCGGCTGGCGGCGGCGCGGGCCAAGGATCCGGCCGCCACGGTCCGGCTCATCAACACCTGGGGCGACTACCGCTGTCTGGTGGTGATCAAGGCGAAGGGTAGCCGGCGCTACGGCGAGCGGCGCTCGACCAACAGCGAGGCGGCCGAGCGGGACGCCAAGGACACCGACATCACCGGCGCGACCCTCGTGAAGGGACCGATTTGCGCGAACTGATGTGGTTCCTCAACAAGCACTGCGATCCGGCCGAAGCGAGCTGAGACGCTCAGAGGTGAGATAATGAAGATCCTGAAGTTCCTTTCCGCTGGCGCCATGTTCGCCGTCGGTCTGGCCGCGTCCGGCGCCGCGCAGGCTGAGCCCGACGTCGAACTGGAATGCGCCATGCACACTGGTTCGCAGAACGTCGAGGCGTACGGAACCATCACCCTGTCGCCGAACGGGTCGTGGCGGCTGTCCTTCAATCCGTCCCGGCGGACCGTCACCATGAAGAAGTGGTTCGCCTACAACGCGCCGGCGGTGACGGAGCAGCCGACCTCGGTGTCGATCACCGCCGATCAGATCAAGTTTTGCGTGCTCGCCTCCGGGTGCGGGGACAACGGCATGGTCGGCTTCGTTGAGATCGACCGCCGCACCCGGGAACTGCAGTGGAACTACATCGTCGGCCTGGAGCGCGAGAACGGCCCGATGTTCCGGACCGTGATGTACGGCAAATGCGACCTGTTCACGGAGAAGCCGCAGGCGTTCTGAGCGCCGGCGGCCATCTCTGTCGAAAACCGCCGGTCCGCCGCTGGACGGGCGCAATCGGGCGCCCCACCTTGGGGAGGCATCGAGGAGTCTTCCGATGAACCTCCCGCTTCCGCCGGCCCTGGCTGACGCCCTGGCGCGCGTCGCCCCGCACTATCCCACCCGCGGCGAGCGGCTGGCCGACGCCTGGGTGCACGGGGTGGGGATCGCCTTCGCCGCCATCGGCGGGCTGGTGCTGCTGGGCCTGTCGATCTTCGGGCGGCTGGGCGTGGCGGCGACGGTGGCGGTGTCGGTCTACGCCGGCTGTCTGCTGGCCATGCTGATCGGCTCGGCCCTGTACAACTTCGCCAAGGGCGAGCGGCAGCAGCTGTTCCGCCGCTTCGATCACGCCGGCATCTTCCTGATGATCGCCGGCACCTACACGCCGTTCACGACCCTGGTGCTGCACGGCGGCTGGTCGATTGGCATGACCACGGCGGTATGGACGCTGGCGGCGGCCGGCGCCTTGGGCAAGCTGTTCCTCCCTGGTCTGGGCAAGAAGCTGTGGGTGGCGCTCTATGTGGCGCTGGGCTGGCTGATCGTCATCGCCATCCGGCCGCTGGCCGACGGCGTGTCGCTGGCCGCCCTGGTGCTGATCGCGGTCGGCGGCCTGGTCTATTCGACCGGCGTGCTGGTCTATCTGAAGAAGACCCTGCGTTTCCGCCGCGCGGTCTGGCACGGCTTCGTGGTCGCGGCGGCGGCCGTGCACTACGCCGCGGTGATGACCGCGGTGGTGTTCGCGCCCGCCTCCTGAGCCCGGGGCGCGGCTTCGGGCGTTGAGTCCTTCGAAAGCTGCGGAGCCCTCGTTGGACGTGGTCAGCCTGATCGCCGGCTTGCGCGACGACTACCAGGCGCAGTTCGCCGGTTTCGTCGACGTGCAGGTCCGCGCCCATCCCGAGGGCGCGCCGGAGGTGAAGCTGCGCCTCAGCGAAGGCTCGGGCCTGCTGCACGACCTGTTCTGCGTCGACTTCCTTGTCACCAGCGACGGCGCGCCCGAAGCCATCGAGCTGCACCCCGAGCCGCGCCCGGCCTTCGAGCCGTTCGACGGCGGGGTGGCGGGCGTGCGGGTGCGTTTCGAGGACCTGCGCTGGGACGACGCCACCTTCCGCTACGCCGGCGGCGCGCCCGATCCGGAAAGCCTGGCCCTGTGGTTCCTGACCTGGTTCGACCCGCACGAGCTGCGCGGCGAGGCCGCCAACGACGAGGACGCCGACCTTTCGGGGGTGATCCATTCGGTGTCGCTGACCGACGGGGCCATGCACGTCGACTTCGGCACCGCGCCGCCCGAGGCGTTCTGGGAGCTGCTGCAGGTCCTGGCCGACGGCGGCGTCGCGGCCGTGACGGTCGGGGCGGGGAAGGACGGCGCGACCTAGGTATACCCCGGTTCGTCATCCGGCCGCAGCGGAGCGGAGAGCGGGGCCCAGGTCTCGCGGCCTTGAGGTCGAGCTTGCTGGGTCCCGGATAAGCGCTGCGCGCTTTCCGGGATGACGGTCATCTGAATGCGAAAGGGGTGGCTACCTCTGCGGCGCGCCTCGGCCGGTGTTGAAGCTCTCCATCGCCATGGCCGCCAGCTTGGGCGCTTCGCGCAGGTAGGCGTCGCCGCAGCGGGCCGCCCAGCGCTGCTGCACGTCCATCACGTCGGAGACGTCCTTGCACGCGGCCAGCGCCTGCAGCGTCTGGCGGTCGTCCTCCAGCCGCCGGGCCATGAAGGCGACGTACTCGCTCTGCATGCGGCGCACGCCCTCCCAGTAGGGGGCGCCGATGTCTGCGAAACCGCCGGAAAAGGCGGTGGGGCGTCGGTCGCTGTCGTCCGGGCGGGCCATGGCGGGTCTCCTCGTTCAGCTGTCGATGGGGGCGCGCGGCCCCGTTATTCCTGCACGTCCTCGTCGGGCGGCGCCTGCGCCTCGGCCGCGCCGGCCGGACGGAAGGCTTTCAGGCGCAGCTTGGTGCGGTGGTCGGCGGCGCCCGGTTCGCCGGTGGCGTCGACGCCGCGGTAGTAGTGCTTCTGCCAGCGGTCGGCCCCGGCCTCGGGCTGCTGAGCCGCCACCTGGGCCTGGAAGGCGTTGCGGTCGCGGCTCCACAGCTCGAACTGCGACTTCAGCTCCGGGTCTTCGTCCATCGAGCGGAACACCGGCTCGAAGCTCTCCACCGCCTCGCGCTGGACCGGGAAGATGAAGCAGATCGGCTCGCCCTTCTCGAAGCGCACCGTCCGCCAGGCCTTGGTGAAACGCCAGTTCATCGTGAAGGTGAAGGGGGCCCAGTCGGTCTCAACGACCCCGGTCAGCGGCTGGATGGCGTGCTTGAAGCGGTTGGGCGAGCCGCCGACCCACAGGTTCCAGCCCGGCGGCGTGCGGAACAGCCCCTGGATGTGCCAGGTCAGCACCGCCTGGCCGAAGATCGACACGGGCGCATCGTGCGGGGCGGTGCCCGCAGCGGGGCGCACGCCCACGCCGTCGGTCCCCATGGTCCCGTTCCAGGTCGCCTCCACGTCGCACGGCGAGAGCACCTCCCAGCCGTGCGCGTTGGCCACGTTCAGCGGCAGGCAGCGGTAGGGAAACTGCTGGGGCGCGGCGTCCATCCAGTCGCGCTTGGCCGGGGCCGGGCGGATGTTCGGCTCCCAGCCGGGGTAGCGATAGCAGATCAGCTCCATGGGCGGCGTAACCGGCGGGGAGGCCTTCGTGATCCAAATCCTCCCCTGAGCGAAGCGGTGGGGGAGGGGGACCGCGAAGCGGTGGAGGGGGCTCCAGCGGAGCGCGTCACCTCAGCTGCGCCGTCGCGCCAAGACGAGCCCCCTCGCATGGTCCCCCTCCCCCAAGGGGGGAGGATTGGGCGCCTCAGGTCTTCACCCGATAGCCGCCCCGAGCCCGGCGGTGTCTCCTCGCGCCCCCGCAGCCGGAGATCTCCCATGTCCACGTCCGCCGCGAGCGAGCGCCGTTTCCTGTCCCAGGACGAGCTGGAAGTGGTGGGCAAGACCCACTATCCGGCCGTCGCCGACCTCGACGCCGATGCGCTGCGCGAAACCCGCAAGCGCCTGCGCGACCTGCGCGACAAGGCCCGCACCCAGTCGCGCGACCGCAAGCGCACGGTGGCCCGCGCCAAGGGCGGCCGGGGCTCCGCGGCCGAGGCGACGAAGGGCGAGCCGCACGCGCGGCGCAAGCAGATCTTCAGCCAGGCCCTGCAGCGCACCAATCGCCAGCTGCAGCGCCTCGAGCACGCCGAGGCGCGCGCCGTCACCGTCGCCGGCAAGCGCCGGGCGCTGGCCATGGTGCGCCGGGCCGAGCAGCCGGCCCGCCCGGCCAGCCGCACCGCCGGCCGCGGCATGCGCGCCAACCCCAGCCTGCGCCGCGCAGAGGGCGTGCCGCCGGACAAGGTCGGCTCGGTCTCCGCCGCCGGGCGCCGGGCCCAGGCCAAGCGCGACGCCGGCTAACCCGGCGTGGTCGATCGGGCGCCGATCCGGCTGGACCTGGCGCTGCAGGGCGGCGGCTCGCACGGGGCCTTCACCTGGGGCGTGCTGGACCGGCTGCTGGAAGAGCCGTGGGTCGAGGTCGACGGCGTGTCGGGCACCTCGGCCGGCGCGATGAACGCCTGCGTGCTGGTCGACGGCCTGGCCGCCGGCGGCGCCGAGGGCGGGCGCGCCGCCCTGGCCCGGTTCTGGGGCGCGGTGGCCGAGGCGGCGAGGTTCAGCCCGTTCCGGCGCGCGCCGTGGGACTGGTTCTCCGGCGACTGGAGCCTGGACCGCTCGCCGGCCTACCTGGCCATGGACCTGACCGCCCGGCTGTTCTCGCCCTACGACCTCAATCCGGGCGGCGGCAATCCGCTGGAGGCGGTGCTGGCCGATTGCGTCGACTTCAAGCGGCTGGCCGCGTCGCCCGTCCGGGTGTTCGTCACCGCCACCAACGTGCGCTCCGGGCGGGGGCGGGTGTTCCGCAACGCCGAGCTGACGCCGGACGTGCTGCTGGCCTCGGCCTGCCTGCCCACCCTGTTCCAGGCGGTGGAGATCGACGGCGAGCCCTACTGGGACGGCGGCTATTCCGGCAATCCGACCATCACGCCGCTGGTGCGTGAGTGCTCCAGCCAGGACGTGGTGCTGGTCCAGATCAATCCGGTGGCGTGCGTCAAGCCGATGCGAAGCGCGCGCGAAATCCACAATCGGATCAACGAGGTGGCCTTCAATGCTACGCTTCTGAAGGAGCTGCGGATGATCGCGCTGCTGAAGCGCGCGGTCGACCCCGGTCCCGGCGAGCCGGCCAGCTGGGCGGGCATGCGCGTGCACCGCATCGCCAGCCCGGCGCTGGCCAGGCTGGGGGCCTCGTCCAAGCTGAACGCCGAGGGGGCGTTCCTGGAGCTCTTGCGCGACGAGGGGAGGGCGGCCGCGGACGCGTTCCTGACCGCGCACGCGGCGGATCTGGGCGTGCGCTCCACGCTGGACATCGACGCGTTGCTGGAGGGGGTTTGAGGCCGGCCGCAGGCGATCATCAACGACCGTCATCCCGGCCGTAGGTCCGCGCAGCGGGCCGGAGAGCCGGGACCCAGCCGGCGCGGCGCTCGTTGCAGCGCGGATTTCGCAGCGTGCAGGTCGAGCTTGCTGGGTCCCGGCTCTGCGCTGCGCTTCGCTCCGCTACGGCCGGGATGACGGGAGTAGGGCTTAGCGGTCTTGCTTTCGCGCGCGAACAAAACGGGAACATTCCCTTGCCTCCCGCCCCCGCGCGGCCGTAGGAGTCTCCCGTCCGTCTGCGTGGGAGAGTCCGATGTCCGAGGTCCGTCTGTTGGCGCGCTGCACGCGGCCGGCCTGCGAGGGGGCGGCGGCGCTGGATCCGGCCGCGGTCTACGGCGGACGGCGCTGGTGGCCGGCGGCCGGCACGGTGTCGGACCGCTTCCGCTGCCGCTGCGGCGGGCGCACCGCGCGGCTGCACTACGTCGCCCCGGAGGCGGCGAGCGGCGAGGGGGTGTTCCTGTTCGCGTAACTCAAGATCTCCCCCGCCGGGGGGAGCCGCCGCCCGCAGGGCGGCGTGGGGGCCTCCAGCGGAGCGCGCGGGATCCGTCGCGCCGACGGTCGCGCCAGTTGATGCCGGACACTCCGCTGGAGGCCCCCAAGCGGCTTCGCCGCCTGCTCCCCCCGAGGGGGGAGATCTTGACCTTCCAGCTCCCGATTTCGCTTCGTTCAGCCCTGGCCGGGCGCCATAACGACCGCCGGTTTCTGGAGTGCGCCCATGTCCGCCGCCGCCCGCCGCTTCTCCGTCATCCGGCGGTTCCTGGAGAGCGAGGCCTCCGGGGGCGTGGTGCTGATGGTCGCCGCGGGCCTGGCCCTGCTGGTGGCCAACTCGCCGGCCGGCGGGGAATACTTCCACCTGCTGCACCTGCCGCTGTTCGGCTCGACCCTGCTGCACTGGGTCAACGACGGGCTGATGGCCCTGTTCTTCCTGCTGGTCGGGCTCGAGATCAAACGCGAGATGCTGGACGGCGAGCTGTCCACCTGGTCGCGCCGCGCTCTGCCGGGCATAGCCGCGGTCGGCGGCATGGCCGTGCCGGCCCTGATCTACGCGGCGCTGAACTGGACCAGCCCCGAGACCCTGCGCGGCTGGGCCATTCCGGCGGCCACCGACATCGCCTTCGCGCTGGGGGTGATGGCGCTGCTGGGCAAGCGGGTCCCGTCGTCGCTGAAGGTGTTCCTGGCGGCGTTGGCCATCATCGACGACCTCGGCGCGGTGCTGATCATCGCCCTGTTCTACACCGAGGACCTGTCGCTGGCCTGGCTGGGCGGGGCGGCGGGCCTGTGCGTGGCGCTGTTCGTCCTGAACCGGCTGCGGGTCATGCGGCTGACGCCCTACCTGATCCTGGGCGCGGCGCTCTGGGTCTGCGTGCTGAAGTCGGGGGTGCACGCCACCCTGGCCGGCGTGGCGCTGGCCCTGTTCATCCCGTTGAAGCCCGCGCCGGCCGCGCCCGACAACGTCCACTCGCCCCTGCACCGGCTGGAATACGCGCTGGCCGCCTGGGTCGCCTTCCTGATCGTGCCGGTGTTCGGCTTCGCCAACGCCGGGGTGTCGCTGGCCGGTTTCAACCTGGCGACCATGCTCGAGCCGGTGCCGTTGGGCGTGGCGGCCGGTTTGTTCCTGGGCAAGCAGTTCGGCGTGTTCGCGGCTTCGTGGGCGGCGATCAAATTCAAGTTGGCCGAGCTGCCGGCGTGCGCGGCGTGGAACCAACTCTATGGCGTCAGCGTCCTGTGCGGAATCGGGTTCACCATGAGCCTGTTCATCGGCCTGCTGGCCTTCGACGACCCGCACCACCAGTCCGCGGTCAAGCTGGGCGTGCTGGTCGGCTCCGGCCTCAGCGGCGTGATCGGCTGGCTGATCCTGCGCCTGTCCAGCGGGCGGGCTCCGCAGGCATAAGCCCGGGCCGGGGCGAGATGTCGCGGGCGGCGCGCCGCCTTGGCTGTTGCTCGCCCTGGTTTCCGCCCTCAGTCTTCAAGTCAAGGCTGGAGGGCGACAAGTAGTTAATTCCCGCAATCATCGGGAGGATCACATGCGTTTCTATCAATTCTACGGACTGAATTCAGAGAACGACGTCGTCTCCGCAGACGACGTGCTGTGCCGCGACGACGAGGTGGCGCGCGGCCTCATCCAGGAGCGGCTGGAGCGTTTCCCCACGGTGGAGCTGTGGGACGCCGGGCGGCGCGTCTGCCGGCTGGAGGGCGGCTCGGGACCGTCCGGCTTCATCCTGTGACGCCTGGATTTTCCGCCTCCCCGTGCAGAACCGCGCGGGGAGGGACCCCCGGCCGGGCCTTGGACGTTCTTCTCGCATGACCTGGCTGGAGACCCTTGGGCGCGACGGCGGCGCCTGGCGGGTGGCCGAGCGCAGCGACGCCGGCTTCACCATCGTTCCCGCCGAAGACGACGAGGCGGGCTTCCTCGCCTTCCAGGCGGTGGCCCAGGACGCGCTGGACCGCGCCGACGACAGCTACCGCGCCCTGCCGCACCGCGCCGGCGACCACGAAACCGTGGGCTGGGACGCGGTGACGATCGAGTTTCTTCACTAGGTGGAGCGGGCGCTCCGCTCAAATCATCGTCACCCTCGGGACAAGCCCGAGGGTGACGTTTGTGTGTGGTCCCCCCCCCCCCGGGAACAACCTCCACCGTTCGCAGCTTTACCGTTTCGACGGCTGAGGGGCCGCCGCCGCGGGGAGGCGGGGGATGGACGACATCGGGGTTTCGGCGCTGGCGCCGCTGGCCTGGCCGGCGTGGGCGTTCGCCTGCGCCTTCCTCACGCGATCGGCGGCGGTGGCCGCCTGCCGCGGCGCGCTGGGGGTGGGGCGGGCCTGGCTGGTGGCCTACGCCCTGTGGCCGGTGCTGTTCCTGCTGGGCACGGGCCTGAGCGCGCTGGCCGGCGCGGGCCTGGCCGCCTTCGAGCTCACCGCCGCCTGGCTGGATCCGGTCTATGCGCCGTGGGGCGTGCCGCTCTTGTGCGGCGCGCCGGCGGTGATGCTGGCCGACGCTCTGCGCGGCCGGCGCGGACGCCTGGCCACCGCCATGCGCGCGGCTTCGGGCCGGGTGCGCCGCCTGGCCCGCGAGCGGGTGCCCGAGGCCTGGGTGTCCGGCTCCGACGGCGGCGAGGGCGTGACGCCCCGGCCGCCCGGCTGGTGGTTCCACGCCTCGACCGACGCCGAGCGCGACCGCCTGGCCGCCGATCCGCGCTTGGTCGCCGACGTGCGCGCGGCCCTGCTGGACGCCGGCTGCCCGCCCAACGAGGTCGCCCGCATGTGGTTCCGCTTCGAGAGCCAGGAGAGCGTGGATCGCGATTTCCAGGGCGACTGGTGGTGGGCGCTGGAGCGCTGAAAGAAACCAAGATTTTAAGTCCCGATTAGCCCAGATGGGCGAAGCTTGGCCGTGAGTGTGTGTGCGCGCGGGGGCGCGCGGGGGGCTGATCATGGGGCAGGCGTGGAGCGCGCGGTTCGACGCGCGCGTGAACGACGACGCAGCTGACGAGGCCGCGCCCGAGGCCGGACCGCCGCTGCGGGTGCTCGCCGCCGACGACCATCCCACCAACCGCCGTCTGGTCGAGGCCATGCTGGGCGCCATGGGCGTCGAGGTGGTCTCGGTCGAGGACGGGGCCCAGGCGCTGGCGGCCTTCGGCGGCGGCGGCTTCGACCTCGTCCTGATGGACCTGCGCATGCCGGTGATGGACGGCCTGACCGCGGTCGCCGCCATCCGCAAGCTGGAGGCCGAGGAAGGCCGGGTGCGCACGCCCATCCTGATCCTCAGCGCCCACGCCCTGCCCGAACACCAGGAAGCCGGCCGCGCCGCCGGCGCCGACGCCCACCTGGCCAAGCCGGTGGCGGCGGCGGATCTCTACGCGGCGATGGAGCGGTTGCTGGAGGCGGCGGCGTAGCCCACACCGTCACCCTCGGGCTTGTCCCGAGGGCCCAGCGTTCCGTTCGCACGCTCTCGTCGGGTTTCACGACGCCGCTATCCGCTGCGGACGGCCAAACCGCGTGCGTTCGCCACCCTGGGCCCTCGGGACAAGCCCGAGGGTGACGCTAAAAGGGGAAACGGGCGGTCGGGGCCGCGCACCCCTGCGCCTTGATCGGCATCTCAAATGGTCGTCACCCTCGGGCTTGTCCCGAGGGCCCAGGGTTCCGCTCGCACGATCCCGTCGGGTCTCACGCACTGCTATCGGCTGCGAACGGCCGAGCCGTGGTGCGGCTGACGGCTGGGCCCTCGGGACAAGCCCGAGGGTGACGCTAAAGGGCGAGGCTCTGCTATGTGGTCCCAACTGCAGGAGGGACCACATGCGCGAGAACGTCGACGAGATCCAGGGCGCCTGCCACTGCGGGACCGTCAAGTTCACTGCGCGGCTGAGCGACGGCCTGCGCACGGCGCGGCGGTGCACCTGCTCGCTCTGCCGGATGCGCGGCGCGGTGGCGGTGTCGGCCGAGCTGGGCGGGGTGACCGTGACCGCCGGGGCCGAGGCGCTGACCAGCTACCGGTTCAACACCGGCGCGGCGCAGCACTGGTTCTGCTCGGTGTGCGGGATCTACACCCACACCAGCGCCGCTCGAACCCCGACCAGTACGGCGTCAACGTCGCCTGCCTGGAGGGCGTCAGCCCGTTCGACTTCGCCGAAGTCGTGGTCATGGACGGGGTCGCGCACCCCACCGACACCGGCCGGGCGCGGGTGGCCGGCGTGCTGCGCTACGAGGCGGCTGAGGAGTAATCCTTCTCCCTGTGGGAGAAGGATGGGACCCGCGCACCGGAGCGTAAGCGCAGGTCCGCGCGGGAGGATGAGGGGTTAGGGACGGCGCCGGGCTTCGCGCCAGGTTCTGAACGCTCCCGTGACCCTCACCCTCCCACGCCGCTAAAGCGGCGCGGGCCCCTCCCTCTCCCGACCGGGAGAGGGGATCAGTGCGCCGCCGCTTCGATCTTCATGTGCGACGGCGCCTCGCCCTGCATCTCCTTCGCCACCGCCTCGACCCGGCGCATGACGCGCAGGACGTTCTCGCCGGTCAGCTTGCGCAGGTCGGCTTCGGTCCAGCCGCGGCGGGACAGCTCGGCCAGCAGGGCGGGGTAGGCGTCGACGCCGCTGAGGCCTTCGGGCGTGGAGGTGATGCCGTCGAAGTCGCCGCCCAGGCCCACGTGGTCGATGCCGGCCACGTGGCGCACGTACTCGATATGGTCGGCGACGTTGGTCAGGCTGGCGCTCGGCGCCGGGTTGTCGCGCTCCCAGGCGGCGAACTCGGCCGCCGCCGCTTCGGCGTCAGTCGGGTAGAGCTCGGCCAGCTTCTTCTTGACGGCGGCGGCCGCCTTGGCCCGCCCGGCCACCTCGGGCGAGACGAAGCCCGGCACGAATGTGACCATGACCACCCCGCCGTTCCCGGCCGCCGCCTTCAGCAGCTCGTCGGGCACGTTGCGCGGCACGTCGGTCAGGGCGCGAGCGGCGGAGTGGGAGAAGATCACCGGCGCCCTCGTGACCCTCAGGGCGTCGCGCACCGTGTCGTCGGACACGTGGCTGAGGTCGACGATCATGCCCAGCCGGTTCATCTCGCGCACCACCTCTTCGCCGAAGGGCGACAGACCGCCGTGGGCGGGGGTGTCGGTGCCGCTGTCGGCCCAGGCGGTGTTGGAGGTGTGGGTCAGCGTCATGTAGCGCGCGCCCAACGCGTGGAAGGCGCGCAGCACGGCCAGCGAGTCGTCGATCGAGTGGCCGCCCTCGACCCCGATCAGCGAGGCGATGCGGCCCTGGCGGTGGATGCGCTCCACGTCGTCGGCGGTGGTCGCCAGCTCGAACACGTCGGGGTGGGCGCGGGCCAGGTCGCGGACCAGCTGGATCTGCTCCAGCGTCGCCTGCACGGCGTCGGCCCCCTTCAGCTCGACCGGCACCCACACCGACCAGAACTGGCCGCCCAGGCCGCCCTTCCTCAGGCGCGGGATGTCGGTGTGCAGCGGGGGCGTGCGCGTCGCCGCGTCGGCCAGCAGGGTCGCGCGGGCCGGGTCGGAGCCGAAGTTTTCGCGGATCTCCCAGGCCAGGTCGTTGTGCCCGTCCACCAGCGGCGTGCGCTTCAGCACCCGCGCCGCCACGGCGTAGTCCTTGGCCGCGGGCTGGGCCGGCTCGGCCGCGTGGGCGGCGCCGGCGGTCAGGACGACGGACGCCGCGGCGAGCGCGGCTGAGAGCATCTGTCGAGTCATCGGTCCCCCCGATCTGTAGGCGGACCGTGCCACGGCCGCCGGCTTCACGCTACCGGGCCGCGTCGCCTCATGCCACCGTGATCCATTCTTCGACGTTCTCCACCCGCCAGCCGTCCCGGTCACGGACGAGGTGGAGCAGCGCCCCGCCGTAGCGACTGCCGCTCGAGTACCCGACGACGGCCGTGGCACCGTCGGCGGCAATGTTCGGGGTCGAGAAGGCGTTGATCATCCCGTCACGATCCGTCGGCCCGTGGGCGACCAATTCCACCCAGTTCGGCAGCATCTCGGGGACGTGGCAGGCCCGGAGGTCGACGACGTGGCGCGGGAAATCGGCGGCGCGAGGCAGCTTCAGCGCCCACGCGGAGGCGGTGTGGTCGCTGAGGGAGACGCGTCCATAACGGCTCGGATCTTTTCCCTTCCACAGACCGTCGCCTGCCGCGCGCAGGATCGCGCACTCGTCGGCGGAGGGCGCCTGGGTCGGCAGGGTCGCGCAGCCGCCGAGCGCGACGGTCGCCGCGAGGGCGGCGGCGAGCTTGAGTTTCGTCATCGGTCCCCCCGATCAGTCGGTGGACGGTGCCACGGCGGGCGGGCCGCCGCCACCGCCTGGGCCCATCCCGTAGATTTCCCGACTCGCGGGGCGGGGCCGGCGCGGCGTAAGCGGGGCGCCTGGGGCGAGGGCGGGCTGTGCGCAGGATCTGGTTGGCTGGGGTGGCGGTTGCGGCGGCGCTGGCGGCGGGAGGAGCCGAGGCGAAGCCGCAACCGCCTCTTGGTCCCGGCGAGCACCAGGTGGTCGTGAACGGCGTGCGGCTCTGGTACCGCGTGGCCGGGCGCCCCGACGGGACGCCGGTCGTGTTCCTGCACGGCGGGCCGGGTGAGGGCAGCCAGGCCTTCGCCAAGCTGGCCGGGCCGGCCGTCGAGCCGGGCCTGCGCATGGTCTATCTGGACCAGCGCGGCGGCGGGCGCTCCGAGCGGCCGTGGACCAACGCCTATTCGCTGGACCTGCTGGTCGAGGACCTGGAGGCCCTGCGCGCGGCGTGGGGCGCGCCGAAGATCGACATAATCGGCCACAGTTTCGGGACCATCGTCGGTCTGGAGTATGCGGCCAGGCACCCGGACCGGGTGGCCCACCTGGTGCTGGCCGCCGCCGTGCCGGACATCCCCGCGGCGCTTGACCTGCAGTGCGCCCGGCTGGAGCGGATCGACCCGCAGGCCTATCAGGCCGCCGTCGCCAGCCGGCCGGAGGGCCGCCGCTGCAACGCCTTCGGCGCCGGCAAGGCCTTCGTCGACGCCAACATGTATCCGGACCCGGCCACCATGGCCGCGGTCGACGCGGCCGACGCCGAGGGCGGCCTGCGCAACACCGGCGAGATCGGCGCCGCCCTGTTCGGCGCGGGGCTGGAGGCCTACCGGTTCGGCCAGCCCGAGCGGCTGACCATGCCGGTGCTGGTGATCGCCGGGGCGAAGGACTTCCAGGCCTCGATCGAGCCGCAGCGGGCGCTGGTCGCCAACCTGCCGAACGCGCGCATGCTGGAATACGCCGACGACGGCCACTTCATGTTCGTGGAGGAGCCGGACCGGTTCGCGCGGGATGTGGCGGCGTTTCTCAAACACTGACCCTTCTCCCCTTGCGGGAGAGGGTAGCGGACGCGCCGCCCCGCTTATCGTCACCCTCGGGCTTGTCCCGAGGGCCCAGCGTTCAGCTCGCAGGTCCGCCTGAGATGTTCGCGCACCGGAGGTCTGGACCCTCGGGACAAGCCCGAGGGTGACGAACCGGGGCGGGCAGCGCGGCGCGACCTCTCACCTTTCCGCAAGGGGAGAGGGGTGGCGTCTGACGAGGATCATCGCCCCCACCAGGCACACCCCGAACAGCAGGCCCTCAAGCGCCCCGGTGACCGCCTGGCTGAGCGGGCCGAAGCCGCTCTCGCCGAACAGGGCGCCGAACGGGGCCAGCCGCAGGCGCGAGTCCGGGAAGCCGCGGGCCACCAGCTGCAGGCTGCCGCCCATCATCCGCCCGCCCAGCGTCGGGATCAGCCCGCCGGCCAGCGCCCCGCAGAGGCCCGCCACCGCCACCCCGCGCCGCGCCGAGCGTGTCTCGGCGATCCGGTCGCCCAGCCAGGCGCCCAGCCCCACCGCGCCGCCCAGCAGGGCGCCTTCCGGCGCGCCGGTGATGTCGCCGGGCGCATGGCCGAACAGCAGGTTGAAGGCGTCCAGGCCCAAGAGCTTCACCACCGCGCCGACCAGCAGGCCGCCGAGCGCGCCGCCCAGCACGCTCCAGGGCGACAACCGCCCGGGCGCGGCGCTGGCCGCCGCTATGCCGAAGCCGACGCCGGCCCCGCCGAGCACCGCGATCACCGCGGTCAGGCAGACCAGCACCAGGGCCACCGACACCGCCCCGGGGCCGGCCAAAGATTGCGAAGCGCCGACCACGCCGTAGAGCAGGCCCCCGACCACGCCGGCCGCGCCGCCGCCGACCGTTCCGGCCGCGCCCAGCCACAGCACGCGCCGCCAGGCGGGCGCAGGCTTCGCGCCGGCCGGGGCGGGGGCCTCGACCGCGGCGACCGGCGCGATGAAGCGATAGCCGTACTTCGGCACGGTCTCGATGAAGCGCGGGCTGGTCGCGTCGTCGCCCAGCCTACGGCGCAGCGTGCGGATGCACTGGGTCAGCGCCTCGTCGGTGACCGGCACGCCGCGCCAGACCTCGGCCAAAAAGCGGTCCTTGGGCACCAGCTTGCCGTGCTCGCGGACCAGCAGGGTCAGGGCGTCGAGATAGCGCGCGTTCAGCTCGACCGGCGCGTCGTCGAAACTGAGCCGCCGGTCGCGCGGGTCGAGCAGGAAGCGGTCGAAGCGAAAGCCGCCGGGGGGCAAGTCTGCGTGTCCTTAGAGTGCGCGCGCCCGCGGCGCCGGCTGCTTCGGGAAGCGTCGCGCAGGGGCGGCGGAAAGGCAATGGCGGTCCCGCTTGCGCCGGCGCCCGCGCGGGCGGAGCCTCGGGGGCGTGAACGACGGCGAATGCGCGGCCTTCCTGCAGTGGGCGCTGCCCCGCATCGACCTGCGCTGGGCGGGCTTTCGCAAGGTGCGCCGCCAGGTGTGCCGGCGGCTGCACCGGCGTGTGGCCGAGCTCGGGCTGGACGGATTGGCGGCTTATCGCGCGCGGCTGGAGGCCGATCCGCCCGAGTGGGCCGTGTTCGACACCATGTGCCGGATCACCATCTCCCGCTTCCACCGCGACCGCGGGGTGTTCGAGGCGGTGCGCCGCGAGGTCCTGCCCGACGTCGCCGCGCGAGCCCAGGCCGAGGGGCGGGCGGCCGAGGCCTGGTCGGCCGGCTGCGCCTCGGGCGAGGAGGCTTATACGGTGCGGGTGCTGTGGGACCTGGAGGTCGTGCCCGGCGCGCCGCTGAACGTGCTGGCCACCGACGTCGACCCGGCGATGATCGCACGGGCCCGGCAGGCCTGCTATGCGCCGGGCAGCCTGCGCGAACTGCCCCCGGGCCTGGTCGAGCGCGCCTTCGAGCGGCGGGGGCGCGAGGCCTGCCTAAAGCCCGAACACCGCGCCGGCGTCGACTTCGCGGCCCAGGACCTGCGCGCGGCCATGCCCGAGCGGGCCTTCGACCTGATCCTCTGCCGCTATCTGGCCTTCACCTACTTCGCCGAGCCGCTGCAGCGCCGCGTGCTGGCGGCGCTGGTGGAGCGGCTGCGGCCGGGCGGCTGGCTGGTGATCGGCACGCACGAGCGTCTGCCTGAGACGCCGGAGCTGGAGGCGGTTAGCCCGCAGGTGTTCAAACGCGTTCCCTCTCCCCTTGCGGGAGAGGGAGGGGCCCGGCGCGAAGCGACGGGAGGGTGAGGGGCGCGCGAGCTGTCCGACCTTCGCCACGGTAGATTTGAACGGTCGCGCGACCCCTCACCCTCCCACGCCTTCGCTACGCTCCGGCGCGGGCCCCTCCCTCTCCCGCAAGGGGAGAGGGGAGCTTGACTTCGATCGGCCGACCGGCGCCCGTTCAGCCGGGAGATCGAAGCCGGGGAGGGCGCGGGGCGCGCCCCTAACGAAGGGGAAACTCGCATGCACAAGGGCGCCTGCCTCTGCGGCGCGGTCCGGGTCGAGGTCGAGGGCGAGCTCGCCCAGCCGGACGCCTGCCACTGCAGCCAGTGCCGCCGCCAGTCCGGCCACTTCTGGGCCTCCACCGACCTGCCGCGCGAGCGGGTGAAGATCGACGGGGCCGAGAACCTGAGCTGGTATCAGGCCTCCGAGAAGGTGCGCCGCGGCTTCTGCTCGACCTGCGGCGCGTTCCTGTTCTGGGACCCGATCGGCCGGGACAAGATCGCCGTGGCCATGGGCGCCTTCGAGACGCCGACCGGCACGCGCCTGGCCAAGCACATCTTCACCGCCGACAAGGGCGACTACTACGACATCGCCGACGGCCTGCCGCAGAACAGTCAGTAGGCCCTTCTCCCGGCGGGAGAAGGAGGGGCCCGCGCCGCGAAGCGGCGTGGGAGGATGAGGGGTTACGGACGGCTGCCGGGCTCGGCGCTTCGTCCTGCCCCCTCCCGTTTCCCTCACCCTCCCACGCGCCTGGCAGCGCGCGGGTCCCTCCCTCTCCCGACCGGGAGAGGGATTAAGCCTGCCGCCACACCACCACTTCGAATCCTTCCTCCGGCGTCGGGGGCGCGAAGTAGCTGGTGATCAGCTCGAACTCCGCTTCGGTCGGCGCGAATTCGTGGGCGCCGGCGGCGTTGCGGGCGTGCAGGCGGCTCTTGCACAGGGCGTCGTCGGCCTCGAGCAGGTGCAGGCGGTGGGCGGCGCCGGCGGCCTCGTAAAGCCCCCGCATCCAGGCGCGGTTGGCCGGCGTGTTGGCGGGGAAGTCCAGCACCACCGACAGGCCGGCGGCCAGCAGCGCCGAGACGTGCTCGCCCATCGGGCCGCGCAGGCCGGCGGCGCCGCGGACGTAGTCGGCCACGCTCAGCATCTCGTCGGGGTAGAGGTGCTTCAGCCAGCGGTCCTCGCTGATCAGCACGGTGGAGGGCTCGGCGGCCAGGCGGGCGGCCAGGGTGGATTTGCCGGCGGCCATCTTGCCGCACAGCAGGTGCAGGGTGGGGGTCATGCGGAGCTCGCATTGAATGGGCGGCGCGTCGCAGCGCGCGGCCCGGATCTCGAACAATAGGCGACGAAAAGGCGTCCCGGCCCGGCGTTCAGGCCGGGCGGCGAATTCGCCGCGTCAGGCGCGCGGATTGGGGCGCGTTCGGATCCATGCGCTCAGGGTAGCGGAGGGGCCACCTGCTGAAAACCCTTCTCCCCGTGGGAGAAGGAGGGGCCCGCGCCGCGAAGCGGCGTGGGAGGATGAGGGGTTACAGGCGGTGCGGGGTTCGGTGCCTGGATCTGCGCCCTCCCGTTTCCCTCACCCTCCCACGCGCCTGACGGCGCGCGGGCCCCTCCCTCTCCCGACTGGGAGAGGGGGCGTGAAACCTAGCCCGCCTTCGCCGCTTCCGCCTCGCGTTCCTTGCGCAGATCCTCGGCGTGCTTGGTCATGGTCACCGGCGCGGTCGGCGCGTCCAGGCGGACCGGCGGCTGGCCTTCGGCGCCCGGCTTGGTCCACGGGTTCATGGAGATGCAGAAACCGCTGTAGCTGCCGCACTGGCGGATCTCGCCGGTGGTGCTGTCGACGACGACGATCACCCGCTCGTCGTCTTCGGTGACGGCCGCCGCCGGGTCGGTCGGGGCCTCGGCCCGCGCGATCTGGGGCCACACCTCGCCGGGTTCGTAGGCCCCGACGCCCTGATAGCGTCCCTCCGCGGCCGGGGCCGCTTCTTCCTTCTTCACGCACCCGCCCAGCACCGCCGCGGCGAGCACGCCGGCCGCCACCATCGCCCTCATCGCCGAACTCTCCGCGAACCCCTCGTGCGGGCGTGATGCTGTGCTGATTCCGGGGCTTGCGTCCCGGCGTTCGAAAAACGGCGGTTTCAAGTTTTCCGCCGCTTCGCTGGAACGGGCGGGGGTGCGCGCACGCTTCGTGCGGGTGCGCTCGGGGCGCACGGTTTCTGTGGAGCGTAAGTGATGCCGAACCGTCAGAAGCAGGGCGGCAAGGGCGGCCAGCAGCGCGGCCAGCAGCAGGGCCAGCGGACCGAAGCTCAGTCCCAGTCCGACCTGAAGGCGCGCGAGTATCGCGACGAAAAGGGCCAGATCCACCACCACACGCAGAGCTACATGGATCAGCACAAGGGTGGCGGCGGCGGCAGCGGCGGCAGCAGCGGCGGCGGCGGCAGCCGGAACCGCTGATCCAAGACGGGGCGCTCCAAGGGGCGCCCCGTTCTTCTGTGGGCCTTCTCTTCAGCCTCGCCCCCGGGACAAGCCCGGGGGTGAAAGCGTGTTCAGGCCGCCGCCGGCGCCGCCGCGAGCGGCTGCGGGCGCATGGCCTGGCGCAGGTTGGCCAGCGCGCGGATCAGCTGCAGGGCGCCGGCCGCGAACAGGCCGGCCGCGATCCAGGCGCCCAGCTGGAAGCCGGGCTCCAGGACATGCAGCGGGTTCAGGCCGAAGCCGAGCGCGAGCGCCGGCGCGAACAGGGCCGAGGCCGCGTCGGCCAGGGCGCGCATGGCGCAGCGCAGGCGGACCAGGCCGGGCGTGAACAGGTCGGTCGTCGCGATCAGCGCCTGGCCCACGGAGCCTGCCAGGCACAGCATGTACAGCGTCACCCGCCAGCCGGGGCGCAGGCCCCAGCGCTCCAGGAGGTCGCCGATCACCTGCAGGATCACCCACTGGCCCCACAGCACCGGCAGCCAGATCCACAGGGCGGCCATCGCCCCGGTCAGCAGCAGCGCGATCACGGCCCCGACCACCGGCCGCGGCCCGGGCTTCCACCCCGCCAGCCACCAGGTCAGTCCGTCCGCCCACCGCGCCATCTCGCCCTCCCGCGTTCGTCCGGGCGAGCTTGGCAGGGACGGCGGGGCGCGGGAAGGGGGATCACCCCGTGGGCGAGGGGGCCGGGCCCACGCGGCCGGGCACGAAATCCAGCGGCGCGCCGGGGCCTTTCCTCGAAGGCGGGGCTACCGAAAAGCGCGGGGATCTAGCCCTTCGCGCGGCGCTTCCGCACCGCGAGCCACACGCCCGAGACCACGCCGCCGACCAGCAGGAACAGCAGCAGGGTCGCGGCCGCGCCCTTCTCGCCGGGATAGTTGGCGCTGACGATGGCCAGGGCGACGCCGGGGTGACGGGTGGCGGTGGACAGGGCCAGCACCGTGCGGTCGGACGGCTCAGGGCCGCCCAGCGCCCAGCCGACCGCCAGGCTCAGCGCCACGAAGGCGACGATCGCCAGCAGGGTGCCGTCGCCGACCTGGGCCATGATCGCGGGCCAGGCCTTCGCCAGCACCGCCAGCAGGCCCAGCGCCAGCGCCGCCAGCGCCAGGGTCGACAGCGGCCGGGCCAGCTCGGCGGCGAAGCGCGGGGCCAGGACGCGCACCAGCGCGCCGACCGCCAACGGGGCCAGCACCGTGACCAGCACGATTTTCGCCACCGCCGCCGCGGTCATCCGCAGCGGCACCCCCGCCACCCGTTCCACCACCTCCACCCAGATCGGGATCGAGACGATCGACGCCACGGCGGCGCAGACCAGCAGGCTGAGCGCATAGGCTTCCCGACCCTCGGCTTTCTTCTGCTTGCGCGGCAGCAGCGGCGGCACCGGCGCCAGCGACAGCGCCACCAGCATCACCTCCGCCATGTGCGTCAGCCGGAACACCAGGGCCGCGCCGGTCGCCAGCACGGGCGCGATCAGGATCATCGAGACCAGCGAGCGGGCCAGCAGGCCGGGCTGGCGCAGCAGCCAGGTCAGCTCGCCCCGGTCGGCCTGCAGCCCCATCGCGATCACCATGGCCGCGACGCTGGCCTTCATCAGCAGGGGGATCAGCTCGGCCAGGGTCATGGCGGCGTTCCGTCAGTGCACCGTCTCAACCGCCTCGACGTCGCCGGGCTTCCAGCTGGCGTCGAAAAACGCCTCGGTCGGGCCGTAGAAGCGGAACAGGGCGAACCAGCCCTTGCCGGGGACGGTCTGGATCCAGTTGGCCCCGCCGGCCGGGGGCTCAGGCCCGAACCAGATGTCGATGGAGCCGTCGGCATTGGCCTTGGGGCCGGTGTAGCTGCTGACCGTGGGGAAGGGCTGGCCGTTCCTCAGGATCGAGCGGCTGTCGGCGTCGTAGGCGACCACCGACCAGAAGGCCATGGCCGGGACGTCGGCCGGCACGTGCAGGCGGTAGCTCCTGGCGCCGTCCAGGTGCGCGCCGTCGGCGTCGCGGTAGGTGGCCAGGTACTGGGAGCCGGCCCCGACGTGCTTCTCGACCATCTGCGGCGACATGCCGATGGCGACGTAGGCGAAGGCTGAGCGCTGGTCGATGTCGACGAAACCCTTGCTGTCGAAGCGGGCGCTGCCGCCGATGAACAGCCGCTCCCAGCGGCGGTCGGGGTAGTAGCGCGCCTGCGGGTCGGCGTTGTCGAAGCTGTTCGCCCGCGCGACCGCCGAGGCGAAGCCGGCCGCCTCGTCCAGCAGGTCGCGCCGGCGCGCGTCGGGTTTGAACGGCTTTCCCTTCTGGATACCCAGCGCCGCCAGCCGGAAGCGCTCGGCGTCGCTGAACCGGTCTTCCGGCTCGCTCGCGACGATCTCGGCCAGGTCGTCGAAATAGCGCGCGTCGTCGCTGAACAGGGTGTCGACCGGCTGGTGCGAGGCGTTGAACACGGCGAGCGGCGGCCGTTCGTCGGCCTCGGTGAGGGGATAGATGCGGGCGCCGCGGATCAGCTCGGCCGCCCTGTCCGGCTCGCCGTCGACCAGGAAGCCGCGCACCCCCAGGGTCACGCGATAGCTCGGCGAGCGCAGGACGGTGTAGCCGTCGGGGATGCGGTCGGCGTGGTCGGGCGGGACCAGCAGGAACTTGCCGCCCTTTCCCTTGTCCACGCCGATCGGGCCGAGGTCGACGATCGGGGTCTGCCACAGGTCGACGATGCCGCCCAGCATGGACGGCGGCACCTCGATCACCACGGGGCCGTCGCGCGCCAGGTCGACCGGCGCGAAGCCGTAGACCGTCTCGGTGTTGCTGGTCAGGAGCAGGGTGTCGGCGTCCATCAGCCGTTCCCACAGCACCAGCTGGTTCGGCGCGCCGGGCCCCGCCTGGGCCACGCCGCGCCAGACGCTGAACCAGGACACCACCGGCATGTGGGCCAGATAGGCCTCCACCGCCCGGTTGAAGGTCAGCGCCTCGCGCAGGCGCGCGGCGGTGTCGGCCGACGGATAGCCGCCGACGAAGTCAAAGTCGCCCATGCGGGTCTGCAGGGTCTCGGTGCCCAGCCAGGCGTGCTCGGCCGCGACGTCGCGGGTGGGCGGCACGCGCGCGGCCTCCGCCTGCGAGCCGGAGCCGGTGCCGAGGTTCTGGGTCATGGGAGGTCTCCGCCGCGGGGTCGCGCCACAGGTGCGCCCGGGCGCGACGGCGGCCAATCGGGGGAACCCTGAGAGCGGGCGGGGGCGGAGCCCTAACCAGATCCGTCATCCCGGTCGTAGCGCGGAGCGGGGACCCAGCAACGCCACGCAGGCGCGCGCACTCTCACGCCCCTTGCGCGCCAGGGCCATGGCAGTTGCCGCCCGACCGACTCGTCCACTATACGAGACGCATGGACACTATCGTCGACGAGGCTGGCGCGCGGCTGTCCCGGCGGATCCGCCTGGAGCGGACGGCGCGGGACTGGTCGCTGGCTGAGCTGGCCCAGCGTTCGGGCGTGTCCAAGGCGATGATCAGCAAGATCGAGCGCGGCGAGACCAGCCCGACCGCCACCGTGCTGGTGCGGCTGGCCGTGGCCTTCGACCTGACCCTGGCCGGCCTTCTCGTGCGGGCCGAGGCGGACGCCGACGGAGGCCTGCTGTCGCGCGCGGCCGACCAGCCGACCTGGCGCGATCCGGCCACCGGCTACCTGCGCCGCCAGGTGTTCGCCCGGCCCGACCACCCGGTCGAGCTGGTGCGGGTGGAGCTGCCGGCCGGCGCGCGCGTGACCCTGCCGGCCTCGTCCTACGCCCGCATCCGTCCGGTGGTGTGGCTGATCGAGGGCGAACTGACGGTCCTCGAGGAAGCGGAGCGGCGGACGCTCCGCGCCGGCGACGCTCTCGCCTTCGGCCAGCCGGCCGACACCACCTACACCAACGAAACCGACCGTCCCTGCATCTATCTCGTCGCCCTGTCCCGGAGTTGACCGCCGTGATCGTCATCCGCCCGTTGTCCGACACCCCTGCGGTCCGCGCCGGCCTGGCCGAGCTGCTGGTCGAGACGGTGGCCCACGGCGGCTCGGTGAGTTTCATGCACCCGCTGACGCGCGAGGCCGCCCACGTCTTCTGGGCCGGGTCGCTGGCGGCGGCGGCGCGCGGCGAGCGGGCGGTGCTGGGGGCGTTCAACGACGGGGTGCTGGCCGGCACGGTGACGCTGCACCTGGACTGCCCGCCCAACCAGCCGCACCGGGGCGAGATCGCCAAGCTGATGGTGCGCGTGGCCCAGCGCGGGCGCGGCATCGCCGCGGCCCTGATGGGCGCGGCCGAACGGCTGGCTGTCGAGCGCGGCCGCTCGATGCTGGTGCTGGACACCGCCAGCGAGGGCGGCGCCGCCGGCCTCTACGAGGGCCTGGGCTGGACCTACGCCGGCGAGATCCCTGACTACGCGCTGAAGCCCCACGGCGGCCTGGTGGGCACGCGGCTGTACTGGAAGCGGGTGGGGTGATGAGCGCCGGCCTGCGTTGCAGGCTGGATGCGATCCCACGGCGGCTTGCGGGCGCCTGCTCCCCAGAAGGGGAGGTTTTATAGCCTCAGCACGTCGGAACCGGCCGGCCGTCGTCCTTGCGCGGCGGCTGGGGCGGCAGCTCCACCTCGATCAGGGCGCGGCCGCTGCGGGCGACGCCGTCCGCGCCGGTGCGGGTCTCGGCCCCGTCGGGGGCGACGCCGACGACGGTCGGGTCGGGCAGCGTACCGCCCATCAGCATGACGGCGTCGGTGATCGACTTCTGGCGCGCCGTGGCCAGCGCCTTGTCCTCGGCCGTCCAGGTCGCCGGATCGCGCGCGCCGGGCCGGTCGGCGAAGACCCGCAGCTTCAGCCACGGCACGGGGCTGATCGCCTGCGCCTGGCCCAGGAAGGCGGCCAGCTCTTCGCGGTCGACCGCGTCGAGCTCGGCCGAGCCTTCGGCGAATTCGATCACGGCGCTGGGCGCGATGGTCGTGCAGGCCTGGGCCGCGCCGGCCAGCGCCAAGGCCGCGAGCGTCCCGCCCAGGATGTGAATCGCGCGCATGCCGCCGCCCCGTCTGTCCCGAGGGGAGGCTAGCGGTCGGCGGCGTCCTGCGCCAGCGGGCTCGCCCCGGGGACCGGAAAGGCGACGGTGGCCACCGTCCCGACCGCGCCGTCGCGGCGGTCGAAGGTCCCGCCCAGCTGGGCCGCCAGGCCATCGACGATCCGGGTGCCCTGACCGGTGCCGCGGATCGCGCCGCCGCCCAGGCCCACGCCGTCGTCGGCCACCGCCAGCACGCAGCCGTTGTCGCCGGCCCGAAGAGTGATGGTCACCGCGCCCTCGCCCTGGGGGAAGGCGTACTTCGCGGCGTTGGTGACCAGCTCGTTGACGATCAGGCCGAGCGCGGTGGCGGCGTCGAGCGGCAGGGCCACGCGGGCGGCCTCGACGCTGATCCGCACCCGCGCCTCGCCCAGCGGCATGGCCGCCAGATCCTGGCCCAGGGCGGTCAGGAAGTCGGCGCTGTCCACCACGATCTCGTCGCCGGCCTGGCTGAGGCGCGCGTGCACCCGGCCCAGCACGCGCACCTGGTTGGCCGCCGCGGTCAGGGCGCCCGCCGCCGAGGGGTTGCGCCGGGCCGCCAGGGCCAGGCTGCCGGCCAGGGCGGCCAGGTCGTTGCGCACCCGGTGACCCAGTTCGTCGAGCAGCCGCTGTTTCTGGCGCTCGGACTGGGCGAGGGCCGCGAGGCTGCGGGCCAGGGCCTGCTCGCGTTCGGTCGCGGCCGTCGCGGCGCCGTGCAGGGCGTCCAGCACCAGGGCGCAGGCCGCGCCGGTGACGGCGAAGGTCGTGACCGCGAAGACCTGCTCGCGGAGGATCGCGAAGCTCTGCAGCGGCGGCACGAACCGCAGCGCCAGGACGACGCTGATCACCGTGGCCAGCAGGCCCGCCCCGCGGCCGAACAGGAAGCCGCACAGGATGATCGCCGGAAAGAACAGCAGGAACGGATGGCCGAGCAGCGGGCCGCGCAGGACGTAGTGCACCAGTCCCGTGGCGACCACGATGCCGACGGTGGCGAGGTTGCGCAGCCACGCCGGGGCCTCGTAGGCGCGCCGCGCCTGACGCAACGCCGCGGTGACCACCTGGATAGCGCGGCGATTGGAACGGCTCATCGAGGTCTCGGCGCCGACCGCTGGAAAACGAGCGCCTCGGGGGCGGGGTTTCCGCCCGCGTTCCGGAACAGCGCCCCGTCTCGCCCGTTTTCGCGCCAGCCAAAGGAGGAAAACCCCATGCGCACCGTCGCCGTCGCCTTCGCCGGCCTGGCCCTGCTGGCCGCCTGCGGCAAGCCTTCGGAGAAGCCCGGCAACCCGGCTGTCGACACCAGCCCGACCTCCGACACCGGCACCGCCGCCGGGGCCAACTCCTTCACCGAGGACCAGGCCCGCGGCGCGATCGAAAAGGCCGGCTACACCGACGTCACCGAGCTGGTGCAGAACGATCAGGGCGTCTGGGCCGGCAAGGCCATGAAGAACGGCAAGAGCGTGCCGGTCTCGGTCGACTACCGCGGCTCGGTCGTCGAGAGCACGGGCGCGCCCACCGCCGACCTCGGCGCCGGCGGCCCGACGCCTCCGGGGCAGGGCGCGAGCCCGCCCGCCGGCGCGCCGGTCGAGCCGGCCAAGAAGTAGGCCTGAAGCACTAGGAACGGGAACCGGCCCGCGGCGCCCCGCGGGCCGGGACGTCAGGCGGCCTTCGCGCGCGCCTTGTCGATGGCGGCCAGCACTTCGTCGCGGGCCTGTGCGCGCTTGGCCCAGGCGGGCAGGCGGGAGAACACCGAGGTGTTGCGCGGCCCGCTCTCGGTGAAGCTCTCGGCGCGCACCCGGTCGGCCAGGTAGGCGCGCACGTAGTCCAGGTGCTCGAGGTTGAAGAAGACGAGTTCGCCGTGCCGGGTCGGCGCGACCAGCCGCAGGGGCAGGCCCAGCGTCGGGTTGGAGACTTCCGTCGCCGGCTGCTCGCGCACCGCTGAACAGCGCGAACAGGTCATCCGCCGCGCCCCGAACGTCAGGCGCCGATAGCGGTCCTCGGCCGGCGGCTCGGTCACCCGCACGCTGGCGCAGGCGCCGCAGGCGGGACAGTCCACCAGCACGGGGTCCAGGAACTCCCAGGCGGCGCGGGCGGGATGGACGCGGGCGCGTTCGTCGGGGCGGGCGGGGCGTGACACGCGCCAAGGCTAGCGAGGCGCGCGCGCCGGCGCCACTGTGCGTGAAACAGGGGGGCTTTCCATGGCGCTGATCGCGGCTCTGCTGGCGGCGGCCGGTTTGGCGCACGGGGCGCAGGCCGCGCCGATCCGGGCGGACCTGGACCGGGGCTACTGGGCGGTGCAGGACCTGGGCCGCTGCCTGGCCGAGCTGCCCGACGGCGAGGGGCGCTACGAGACGGCCATGGCCCGCTTCTGGGCGGCCTACGAGCGGGCCGAAGGGCTTTACGGCCCCGATCCCGTCGAGCGGAGCGCGCCCGCCTCGCAGCCCGCGTGCGACGCGGCGTTCGCGGCGGCCTCGGAGACGCGGGCGGCCGACGCCTTCGCCGCGGCCGAGGCGCGGCTGAGCGCGGCGGAGGCGCTGATCTCGCGCGGCCTGTGGGCGGGGTCGTACCCGCTGTGCGCCGACACGGTTCAGACGGCCGAGCGGGTCCGGCGCAAGGGCGAGGGCCCTGCTGTCCGCCTGACCGTGAAGGACGCCGGCGTCGGCGCGCTCGCGGCCTGGGCGGGAACGGAAGACGCGCCGGCGCGGCTGGCCATCCGGCTGGACGGGCTCGTCGTGGCGGTCGTGCCTTTGCAGGCGCCGGTCGAGCCGAAGCTGGAGGTGGAGGGGCTCGACGAGCCCACCCTGGTGAAGCTGACGGTGGCGGCGAAGGCGGCCTGCTGATCCTTCTGCCTCAACAGACCTTGGGAACCGCTCTCAATCCGTCTGTCCCGACGAAAGTCGGGACCCAGATTCATCCGCAACGCCTTGTGGGCTTCACCTGGACCCCGACTTTCGTCGGGGCAAACGGCGAGTGGGGGCGCCGATTTCTCAACAGTCTTCTCGCGGGAGAAGGTGAGTTGGCCAATCCGGCGCAGGGGCGACGAGCGTTGCTATTCGAACGGCCGCGCATAAAGCTCGGGCCGTGAGTCCGAGGCGGGAGCTGGATTGAGCATGCGAGCCGATCGACCTTCCGCGGACGTCGTGGCGATGCGCGACGGACGCCGCTACGTTTACGCCAACTTTTTCCCGCCTAATGCGTCGGACGCCGACGACTGGCGGACGCGGCCGATCATGGTCTGCGACGGCGGTCCCTGGTTTTTCGGCGCTGAGTACGACGTGACGGCCGGGCGGATCACCCAGCTGGCGTTCAACGGGCGGGCGTGAGCCGGCCCCGGGATTTGGAGAGAGCCTCATGAAGGCGAAAGTGTATCTGGGACTGGCGCTGGCGGCGCTGACGCTGCAGGCCTGCGGCCGGGGCGAGGACAAGAAGGCGGCGCCGGCCGCCAAGGCGCCGGCCGTGCAGGGCGAGGCCGCCAAGACGCCGCCGGCGGCCGTCCCGGCCGTCGTCCTGCGCATGACCTGTAACGAGGGCGGCGCGCCCGCGGCCTACGAGCTGGCCGGCGACCGGCTGACCCGCGACGGCAAACTGATCTCCACCAGCGAACTGACCCACCTGGGCGAGACCCAGGAAGAGGAGGGCATGGAATCGGGCTTCGCCCGCCACCGGGTGGCCGGCCACGTGCTGACCCGCGACATCTTCTGGACCACCGGCGGCCAGGCCATGGACCTGGTCTCCACCCAGGTGTTCGACTTCGACAAGCAGACCCTGGTCGAGAACGGCAAGGACACCTGCCACCACGCGGCGGGCGCGAAGGCCGGGTGAGGCGTTCAGCCTGACGAAGGGCTGGCCGGCGCCGGCGCGAACGCCTTGCGCAGGCGCGCCGAGGCGGGCCGCTGGGCGCCGTCCTGGTTGACCAGAACGACCAGGACCAGCGGCGCGTCCTCGAACACGTCCAGCTGAGCCGCCGCGCCCAGGGTGCCGCCGTTGTGGCCGAAGGTCGGGCGGCCGTTGACCGTGAGCCGGCCGAAGCCCGCGGCGTAGGCGTCGATCGGGCCGCCGGGCCGGTCCATGCGCCCACGCTCGGCCTTGAGCTCGGCCAGGGTCGCGGGCTTCAGGAGGCGTCCCCCCGTCAGCGCGGCGGCGAACCGGAACAGGTCGTCGACCGTGGCTGCCCCGCCGCCGGCCGGACCGCCGCGGCTCCACTGGCCGCGGGCGTCGGTCCACGGGCTCGGCGTGCAGTTTGGCTGCATGAAGCAGCCGTCGGTGTAGCCGATGGCGAGGTCGGGGGCGGTCTCGTCGCGAAGGGGATAGCCCGCGCGGGTCATGCCGGCCGGCTGGAAAACGCGCCGGCGCACACTCTCGTAGTAGTCGCGCCGGTCCAGCCGCTCGATCACCGCGCCCAGCAGCACGAAGCCGGAGTTGCTGTAGCCGTAGCGGGAGCCCGGCTCGAACTGCAGCTGTTCCTCGCGGACCAGGTCGACGTAGTCGGCGACCGTGCGGATCGACCCGCGCGCCTCAGCCCAGCGGGGCGAGCCGAAGTAGCTGCCCACGCCCGAGGTGTGGGTCAGCAACTGGTCTAGCGTGATCCGGGAGGCGACGGCGGCGGGGAAGTCCGGCAGGTGGTCCGACAGGCGGTCGTCCAGCGACAGTCGGCCCTCCTGCAGCAGCTGGCCGATGGCGACCGTGGTGAACAGCTTGCCGGCCGAGGCGAGGTTGAAGCGGGTGTCGGGCCGGTTGGCGATCTGGCGCTCGCGGTCGGCCAGGCCCCACGCCTTGCGCAGCACCGGCCGGCCCCCGACCGCGGCCAGCGCCGCGCCGGAGAGCCGGCCCTCGGCGGCCAGGGCGTCGAGCGCCTGTTCGGCCGCCGCGGCCGGATCCTCGGCGCGGGCGGGGAGGGAAAGGGCCAGGGCGGACAGGCCCAGACCGGTGAGAGCGAAGCGACGGGTGATGATCATATGCCCAGCGTGGCCGTACGCTGTTGCGCGGGAATTTCGCCTCTGTTTCGCCGCTGCAACCCAAGCGTCGATTTCCCGGAAGGCGGCGGCCACCGGGGCGAGCCGCGAACCTCGACGCCGCCGCAGTCGTTGAGGGCGCATGTGGCGCCAGGCGGTCGAGGTGGCGGTGATCGGGGCCGGGGCGGCGGGGCTGGCGGCCGGGCGGGCGCTGGCGCGCGCCGGCGTGCAGACCCTGGTGCTGGAGGCTCGGCCGCGGATCGGCGGGCGGGCCTGGACGCAGGTCCTCGACGGCTTTGCGCTGGACATGGGCTGCGGCTGGCTGCACTCGGCCGACCGCAATCCGTTCGCGCTCATGGCTCGCGACCTGGGCTTCACCCTCGACGAGACGCCCCCGCCGTGGGAGGGCCAGGCCGGCGGCCAGGGCTTTCCGCTCGAGGCGCAACGTGAGTTCCACGCCGCCTTCGACCGGTTCGAGCAGCGGCTGGAGGCGGCCGCGCGCGAGGGGGAGGACCGCGCGGCGGGCGATCTGATGGACCCCGACTGTCCCTGGAACCCGCTGATGGACGCGGTGGCGACCTGGTATTCCGGCGCGCCGTTCGGGGCGCTGTCGCTGCAGGACTACGTCGCCTACGACGACGACGGGGTGAACTGGCGGGTGGTGGAGGGCTATGGCGCGCTGGTCGCGCGCGCCGGCGCCGGCGCCCCGGTGCAGACCGGAGTCGAGGTCACGACGGTGGACCGCACCGGGCCCAGGCTTCGCCTGCAGACCAGCCTGGGCGCGCTCGAGGCCGAGGCGGTGATCGTCGCCGTGCCGACCCCGGCTCTGGCCGAGGGGCGTCTCAGCTTCGACCCGCCCCTGCCGGCGAAGGCCGAGGCCGCCAGCGGCCTGCCGCTGGGCCTGGCCGACAAGATCACGCTGCGCCTGGCCGAGCCGGACGGCTTTCCGGTCGACAGCCAGATGCTGGGGCGCACCGACACGACCGACACCGGCGCCTATCACCTGCGCCCGTTCGGCCGGCCGTTGATCGAGGCCTTCGTCGGGGCCGACCTGGCGCGCCGGCTGGAGGCGGCGGGGCCGCAGGCCGCCTACGACTTCGCGCTGGAGGAGCTGTGCGCCCAGCTGGGCTCGGGTTTCCGCAGCCGGGCGAAGGGCGTCGCCGCCACAGCCTGGGCCGCCGATCCGTGGGCCCGCGGGTCCTATTCCTACGCCAGGCCGGGCCGCCGCGCCGCCCGCAAGGCCCTGGCCGCCCCCGTCGAGGAGCGCATCTTCTTCGCCGGCGAGGCCTGCCACCCGACCCTGTTCTCCACCGCCCACGGCGCCTGGCTGACCGGCGAGCGGGCCGCGTCGCAGGCGATCGTGACGCTGCGGGGGGCGTGAGGCGCGGGGTGATCGCCCCAACCCCGTTCTCCCCGACGAAAGTCGGGGCCCAGGTGAAGCCCGCTAGCCGTCGCGGATGAAGCTGGGTCCCGACTTTCGTCGGGACGTACGGACGGGGGAGGGGCGCGGACCCGCTGCTCACCCGCGCTCCCGGTCCGCGCCTCAGCGCCGCCGCGGCGGGCGTGCGCCGCGCGACGCCAGGAAGAGCAGGGCGACCAGCGCCGCCCCCGCCGCCATGATCGCCGCGCCGTCCGCGCGGAAGATCTGGTCCAGTCCGTCCCACATGCCTGCGTCCCCCCCAACCCAGGCCGTCAGAAGATCAAGCCTGCGCGCGGGCGCCAAGTGCGGCCCCAAGACGCGCCCTTGAGCGCGGGAACGCCGGTCGGCTAGCGTGGCGCGACCGCAGGGGAGGGCCGCATGCGCCGCACGTTTCTGGCCGGTGCGCTGACAGCGGTGCTGGGGCTGGCGGTCGGGCCCTCGACCGCCGCGCCGGCGCCTGAGCCCGCCTGCCGCACGGCCAACTTCGAGGGCGACGGCTTCGTGGTCTGCCGCTACGCACCCGGCGAGGGCGAGCTGCGGCTGGCCCTGAACGGGCCGGGCGGACCGCTGGGGAGTTTCCGGGCCCTGAAGACGGCGCTGGGCGAAGACGCCGGCCGGGTCGTCTTCGCCATGAACGCCGGCATGTACGAGCCCGACCGCGCGCCGGTGGGCCTGTTCGTCGAGGCCGGCCGCCAGCGGGCCCCGCTGAACCGGGCGGCGGGCGCGGGCAACTTCTACCTGGCCCCCAACGGGGTGTTCTGGGTCGACGACGCGGGCGCGCCGCACGTGGACGAGACCGGCGCCTTCGCCGCGTCGGGCGTGAAGCCGCGCTGGGCGACCCAGTCGGGGCCGCTGCTGGTGAGCGGCGGCGCGCTGCACCCGCGCGTCATGCCCAACGGGACCTCGCTTGCGGTGCGCAACGGCGTGGGCGTGAAGGGCGGCCAGGCCCTGTTCGTGATCAGCGACCGGCCGGTGTCGTTCGGCCGCTTCGCCCGTTTTCTGAAGGACGAGCTGGGCTGTCCCGACGCGCTCTACCTGGACGGGACCGTCTCGGCCCTGTGGGCGCCGGGCCTGAACCGCCGCGACGACCAGACGGGGCTGGGGCCGCTGGTGCTGGTGCTGAAGCGGTGAGGGGCGGTGAGCGGTGTTTTGCTCGGGGGCGCTGTACTCATCCTCCTTCTCGCGGGCGCATCGCTCCCATCCCCGTGCGCCCCGGCGAAAGTCGGGGTCCAGGTGAAGCCCGCGTGCCGGTCCGGATGAATCTGGGTCCCGACTTTCGTCGGGACATACGGATGGGGGATCAGAGCCCCCGCTCCAGCCCTTTGACGACGCACAAGGCCGCCAGGGTGGCGAGCAGGACCATGACCGCGCCGTAGAGCAGCGGGTTGTCGCGCCGTCTCACGATCCACGGCCGGAAGACGGAGCCGCCGACGGGCACGCCGCCCGAGACCAGGCCGATCAGCCAGACGGCCGCGAAGACGCCGCCGAACACAACCCAGCCGAAGCCCGGGCTCGCGTTCATGGGATGGCCGGCGGGTGCGGCGGTTCGGGCCGCACGCCCGCGCATTGCGCGATCATTGGAATCCCCAGCGACAGACGGGCCGAGGTTATCCGCATGGGGCTTCTCCACAACGTGCGCGAAACCCGGAATGGGCGAGTTTGTCCGCAGCCTTACGGACGCGACAGCGCCGAGCCGCGTCGCCAACGCCGAGCTGGGCCACCGGATGAAGAACACCCTGGCCCTGGTGCAGGCGATCGCCAACCAGACCCTGCGCGAGGTCGAGCCGCGCGCGCCGGTCGACGCCTTCCGCGCGCGCCTGACCGCGCTGGCCCAGGCCCACGACGTGCTGCTGCAGCAGGACTGGGCGGCCGCCTCCCTGCGCCAGGTGGTGGAGGCGACCCTGGCCCCGCTGGACGGCCTGCGCCAGGTGCGGACGGACGGCCCCGACCTGACCATCGGTTCGCGGGCGGCGGTGCAGTTGTCGCTGCTGTTGCACGAGCTGGCCACCAACGCGGCCAAGTTCGGGGCGCTGTCGGCCCCGGACGGGCGCGTGCGGCTGGTCTGGAGCGCCGACGCGGAGCTGCTGCGGCTGAACTGGCGCGAGGCCGGCGGCCCGCCGGTCCAGGCGCCGGATCGCACCGGCTTCGGCTCGCGCCTGATCGACCTGGGGCCGGGCGGCTCGGGCCGGGTCACGCGGCGCTATCCCCAGAGCGGCTTCGAGGCCGACATCGAGGCGCCGCTGCGCGAGCTGTCGGCCTAGGCCCGGATCATCCCCCTTCGGGGGGCCTGTTGCGAAATTCTGGACGCCAAACTCCGTATTCCCCGACGAAAGTCGGGGTCCAGGTGAAGCCCACTGACGTTGCTGATGTATCTGGGTCCCGACTTTCGTCGGGACATACGGATTTCAGGCACCGAGCAAATTTCGCAACGGTCCCTGTGGGCGAGGGGGACCGCGACGCGGTGAAGGGGCATGGCGGAATCTCGGATACCTGTGTCTTGCGAGCGGGGCCGTGATCGCTAGGTTGCCGGTCGGGGGGACAGCCTCGTGCACTGCAACTTCCGCATCGCGCAGCACGTCGAACTGAACGGGGCGTTCGGCGCGCTCGACGTTCACGGCGTCTATCGGCTGGACCGGTGCGAGGCCGACGACGCCACGGGCGCCCTGCGCCTGGCCTTCCGGGCGGCCTACGTCCTGCGCAAGGGACGGCCGCAGACCTTCCGGATCGACTTCTCCGGGCTCGACCTGCTGGAGATGCACGCGGTCCCGGCCGAGCTCCCGACGCTCGAGATCGAAGAGGCGGGCTTCATGGCCCCCGACGACCGCGACTATCGCTGGTTGCTCCACGACGGCGAGCCGGGGCCGGGCAAGCACCTGGTGCTGAAGGGCGCCGGCGGCGAGGTCATCCGCGTCTCGGCCGAGCGGGCCGAGGTCACGGTTACGGACCTGCCGTCCCGGGCGCCGCGCGGGGTGACACGGGCCCTGGCGTGGACCTGGGCGGCGGCGACCCTGCTGACCCTGGGGGCCGCCTTCGGCGCGTGGAACGAGCGGACGCAGGCCCTGACCCGGGTCGACCGGACGATCGGCGATCCGGATACGCCCTCATCCGTCACCCCGGCGAAAGCCGGGGTCCAGGTGAAGCCCACAGATCGCCGCGGATGAATTTGGGCGGTTTGCGGCGTGGCCGTCGCAGGTGACCGGCTCTGAGGCTCAGAACCGCTTGCTCATGAAGTGGCGCGCGCCGCCGACCGGGTGGCCCTCCAGCGTGCCGAAGGCGGTGTAGCCCTGCTTCTCGTAGAAGCCGCGGGCCTGGAAGGCGTAGGTGTCCAGCCACGCGCCGACGCAGCCGCGCTCGCGGGCGATCCGCTCCGCCTCGGCCAGCAGGGCGGCGCCGAGGTCCTGGCCGCGCAGGCTCTCCGGCACGGCCAACAGCTCGACGAACAGCCAGTCGTAGCCGGTCTTGCCCCACAGCCCCCCCACCGTCGCGCCGGCCGCGTCGGTCAGCAGCACGGCCAGCGGCAGGATCTCGGTCGGTGGCCCGTGGCGGCGGTTGTACGCGGCCAGCGGCGCCAGCACGGCGGCGCGGTCCTCGGGCGAGGGGGCGTCGGGAACGGTGAGGCGGATGGACATGGGCGCTAGGCTTAGGGCCGTTCGGCGCATCTCACCACCGCCGTCATCCCGGCCGTAGCGGAGCGAAGAGCCGGGACCCAGCAAGCGCGGCGGTGGTTGCAGCCCTGGCTTCGCGGCGTCGAGGTCGGAGCTGCTGGGTCCCGGATAAGCGCTGCGCGCTTTCCGGGATGACTGATGTAGGGGCGCCAGTTCGCTTCCCAGGCATCTAGCCTGAGCTCGCAACGCGTTGATCTGTCAGGAAAACCCGGTGGCACTCCCTAGGGGAATCGAACCCCTCTTTCTAGATTGAAAATCTAGCGTCCTAACCGATAGACGAAGGGAGCGCGGCCGGGAGGCGGGGAGATAGACGCCCTCGCGCGCCGACGCAAGCGCTAAGCGGTGCGGCGTTTCGTTCTCTGCCTCGCTTGCCGCCCGGACGGCCCCTGCCTAGAACCCCCGCGCGCCGCAAACGCGCCCTTTCGCGCGCCGCCGGCGAGGCGAAGGAGGCTATGCGATGCGTGCGCTGTCTGGAGCCGCCGCCGTGCTTGCGGCCCTGGCCATGGCCGGCCCGGCCGCGGCCGACGTGAAGTCCGCCTTCGAGACCATGTGCCTGGCCACCGAGGCGCGCGACCGCGGGGTGGAGGCCGCCGCCGTCGAGAACGGCTGGGAGCCGGCTCCGGCGGAGGCGCTGGCCAAGCTGCAGAAGCCGGGCGCCCGCACCATCGGCTTCGTCAAGACCGGGACCGCCTCGGGCGCCCCGAAGGACACCGTGCTGCTGACCACGCTGGCCCAGCCGCAGGTGAAGGACGGGGTGAACGTCGAGGTGGCGGTGTGCCAGGCCTTCGGCCCGGCCGGCCCGAACCTGGAGAACGACCTGGTCGCGCGCCTCGGCCCCGGCGAGCGCACGCCGGAGGGCCAGCGGGTCTGGGCCTTCACCAAGCAGGGGACGAAGATCACCCCGCAGCCGCAGGTTCTCTCCGGCACGGAAGCCGACCGCGCCAAGCTGTTCGCCCAGGGGCCGGTCTACGTCGCCGGCCTCGCCGCCGCCGAAGGCGGCACGGCGGGCATCCTGCTCAGCGTGTTCAGGCGGCCGGGGTCGTAGGGCCTCTGCGGGCGCCCCTCTCGTCGTCACCCTCGGGCTTGTCCCGAGGGCCCAGCGTTCAGCTCGCAATCCGATCTGAAATGTTCGCGCACCGGAGGCCTGGGCCCTCGGGACAAGCCCGAGGGTGACGAACCGGGGAAGGAGGGAGATCACCCCGGCATGACCGCGCGCATCCGCGTGCCGCCGCCGGGGCGGGGGCCGAGCTCGAAGCTGGCGCCCAGCTTTTCGGCCTGCAGGCGCATCAGCAGCAGGCCGTGCGAGCGGTCGCGCGGCGGGCCGGGCGGCAGGCCGACGCCGTCGTCGTCGATCTGCAGGGCCAGCCGGTCGGGACCCTCGCGGCGCAGCTCGACCCTGACCGTGCCGCTGCGGTCGGGGAAGGCGTGCTTGTAGCTGTTGCACACCGCCTCGTTGACCAGCATGCCGAACGGGGCGGCCCGGTCGGGTTCGAGCGTCAGGTCGGCGGGCTCGATGGTGATCTCGATCGCCACCGTGGCGGAGCGGTAGGGCCGGCAGACCAGGTCGACGAAGGCGGCCGCGGCGATGCACTGGCCGGCCTCGGCCTGGACCATGCCGTCGTAGACCGCGGCCAGCATCTGCAGCCGGCCCTGGTTGAGTTCGGCCAGCTCGGCCGCGGTCAGGTTCGGGTCGCGGGCGTCCAGCGCGATGACGCTGGACATCATCTGCAGGTGGTTCTTCACCCGGTGCACCAGCTCGCGGTAGGCGACCCGCAGCTCGCCCTCCAGCGCCTTCAGCTTGCGCACGTCGCTGCACACCACCACGCCGCCCAGCACCTCGCCGTCCGCGTCGTGGATCGGCGCGCAGTTGCACAGGATCGGCACCTTCTCGCCGGCCCCGTCCAGCAGGTAGGCCTCCTGGCCCAGCACCGTCTCGCCGCAGGTGGCGCGCACCAAGAGCCGCTCGTCGTGGGCGATCTCGCGGCCGTCGGGCCAGAACACCCGCGCCGCCTGCGACCACTCCTCGAACGGTATGCCCTGCATGTCGGCCGGCAGCCGCCCGATCAGCTGCGCCCCGAAGGCGCTGACGAACAGCACCTTCAGGTCCGGCGCGCGCACCACGGCGGTCAGCGACGGCGTCACCCGCATGAAGGCGCGCATCACCGCCCGCGCCGACGGCTCGGCCAGCAGGCGCTCCAGTTCGGAGAGGTCGTCGGCGTCGGTCATGCGGGGTGTCCGAGCGGAAAACAGGCGGCGGGCGGGACTCGATCCCTCGTGCCTTGGGAGAGGGGATTGCGCTCACGCCGGAACTCCGCGATCCACCCGCCCATGACCGCCCAGCTCCTCACCATCCGTCCCGCCCGCCCGGACGAGGCTGACGCCCTCCACGCCCTCGTCGAGCGCGCCTATCGGGGACAGAGCGCGCGCGCCGGCTGGACCCACGAGGCCGACCTGCTGGAGACGCCGCGCTCCAGCGTCGAGACCCTGGCCGCGGTGCTGGCCGACCCGGGCGAACTTCTGCTGGTGCTGGCCGAGGGCGAGCGGCTGGTCGGCTGCGTGCAGGTCAGCGGTCGGGCCGGCGGCGCGGCCTATCTCGGCCTGCTGACGGTCGACCCGTCCCGCCAGGCCGACGGCTTCGGCAAGCAACTGATCGCGGCGGCCGAGGACGCCGCGGCCGAGCGGTTCGGCGCGGCGCGGATGGAGCTGAGCGTGGTCCACCTGCGCGCCGAGCTGATCGCCTGGTACCAGCGCCGCGGCTACCGCCTGACCGGCGAGGAACGCCCGTTCCCGGTGGCGGTCGAGCCGCCGCTCAGCCTGCTGGTGATGGAGAAGGCGCTGGGGTGAGGGGGCGCCCTATTCGGGGCGAACTGGCGACCTTGGCTCGCTGAGAGGGGCCATACGCAACACGTCGATGGTCGACGCCATGCCCAGGAAGGCCACGTTCGGGACAATGCCGTCGAAGGCGAGTGCGAACAGGTCCCAGTAGCCCTGCGAATTGATCGCCGACCAGGACCACCCGATCTCGCGACCGATACAGTCGGCCAGTTCCTCGACTTCGACCCAGTCGTCGCCGCCCGGCGCGGCGCCTTCGCAGAGGGTGACGATCAGTTCGTCGGTGTCGGGGTTCACCGTGAGGTGCAGGCCCAAGGTGTCGCCCATGACGACGATCTCCCCCCGTCCCGGAGACGGTAGGTCGATCCGGGCGGCGATGCGTCGGACGACCCGGCCATGGAGATCGTCCCAGCGGTTCATGTCGAACCGGACGACGCCCTGGGCGCGGGGAAGGAGGTCGGGCATCGCAGCTGATCCGGTGAAACGAAGCGGAGCCGGGGATACCGCGCCCGGGGCCGCGATCACAGTCCCGCTCAGCGGCCCGCCTCCCGAAGCGGGGTCGCGGAATCGCGTTATGCCTCGGGCATGGACAAGCTGCGTAGCCTGATCGTCGACAACTTCCATGGCCGCGGGCGGCTCAGCCGCAAGGGCCTCGGCCTGTCGCTCGGCCTGTTCTACCTGTTCGGCCTGGTGACCCTGCCGCTGCAGCTCTCCATCGCCCTGCGCACGGGGCGGTCTGTCCCGGACCTCAGCGTCGCGGGCGTGCTGCTGGTCCTGGCGACGGTCGTCGTCGGCTGGTTCATCCTGGGGGCCGTGATGCGGCGACTGCACGATCGGGGGAAGGGGGCGGCGTGGCTGCTCGTCTTCTTCGGGCCGATGGCCGTGTTCAGCGCAGTCGGCGACGCGATTCCGCAGGGGCAGGAGCCGTTGACCACCCTGCTCATTGTGGCCGGACTGTTCCTACCCGGCCCGTTCATGATCTGGGGTGGGATCGAGATCCTCGCAGTCCGGGGCCAGCCCGGCGATAACCGCTTCGGCCCCGACCCGCTGGCCGCGGCGCCGGTCGCGCAGGAGGCGGCGGCATAGTCATGATGGGTGTTCGGAGGGTGCTGGCGGTCGCCGTCGGGGCCGTAGCCGTGCTCGGCCTGGCGGGCTGGGGGATCACGACCCCGCCGAGGTACGTGCCCCAGCGGTTCCATCCTCAGCTGCGGCTGTGGCTCGCGCAGCACCCCGGCTATCGCTGGGCCGACGATGCGGATTGCGCGTGTGAGGACGACCTGCGGATGCAGCGCACGGTCTCCGTCGGGATCTGGAAGGCGCAGCCCGACTATCACCCTTACCTGGCCTACGGCGATTTCGACGGCGACCGGCGCGAGGACGTGGCGGTCGGCGTGAAGCCGTCCGGCACGTCCGGCACCTACCGGGTGCTCATCCTGAGCGGGCGGCCGGCATCGAAACCGTTCCTGAGCCAGCCGTTCGGGCAGCGCGAGGCGATGTTCTTCGACGGTCCGCGCCCCGAACCCAAGCGCCTGATGGTCGGCGCGTTCGAGACCGAGGGCGGAACGTTCCAGCCCGCGCCGGGCGGCGGCTACCGGTTCGTCGGCGACGACTGCTGCTGACGTCCGCCTAGCCCACCCCCTCCAGGAACGCGCTCACCTCCGCCAGCACGGCCTCGGGGCGTTCGCGGTGGGGGACGTGGCCGGTGTCGTCCATCAGCACGACCCGGGTCGGCCCGGACGGCAGGGCGCCGATGCGCTGCGGGTGGGCGGGGGAGCCGAACTCGTCCTTGTCGCCGTGCATGGCCAGGACGGGGCAGCGCACGGCGCGCAGGTCCTCGTCCAGGCGCCAGCCGGCGCGGCCCTCGTCCAGCCAGGTCTCGATCCAGGCGTCCAGCACCCAGCGGGCCTTGTCGCCATGCCAGCGCTCCAGGCGCTCCACCTGGCCGGGCCGGGCGAAGGCGGCCTTGGCCTCGCGCACGCCGGCCAGGGTGACGTCCTCGACGAAGGCCTGGGCGGATTCGCTGACCACCGCGCGCACGTCGGGGAGGGCGGCGGCGGCCGACAGCGCCATGCCGCCGCCGACGCTGTGGCCGAACAGGACCATCGGCCCGATCTCCAGCGCCGCGCGCAGCGGCGTCAGGCCCGCGCGCGCCTCGTCATGGACGAAGTCGGGCTGGAGCAGGCGCGGGTGCGGGTCGGAGCGGCCGAAGCCCAGCCGGTCGTAGGCGACCACCGCCCGCCCGGTCGCCTGCGCCAGCCGCTCGGGAAAGTCGCGCCACTGCGCCACCGAGCCCAGCGAGTCGTGCAGCAGCACGATCGGCGCGCGCGGGCCGGCCAGCTCGCCCCAGACGCGGGCGTAGAGCCGCCCGTCGGGGGTGTCGACACAGAGCTCGCGGGTCTCGGCTTCGGCTGCGGGGACGTGACTGGGGACCATGAGGGACTCGGACTGCGTTTCACCGTCTCCCCGACGAAGGTCGGGGTCCAGGTGAAGCCCGCTGCGCGTGGTGGATGAAGCTGGGTCCCGACTTCCGTCGGGACATACGGTTTGAGGGGATTTAGGGGGCGCGGAGCCTAAGCGACAGCGCTCGGGGCGGAAAAAGGCGCGACCGCCCAGGCCTCAGAAGTCCGCGCCCAGGGCCAGGAACGCGTGGAGCGCAGGCGAGCCGTCGCCTTCGGTGAAGCTCGGCCCGGCGGAGGCGAGCAGCCGGAACGGCCCCTCCAGCTGCACGATCATGTCGACTCCGAGCTCGGTGGTGGCGCGGCCGCCGACCGTGTCGGCGCCCTGGCGGTCGATCTCGGCGCCGAGGAGCAGGCGCTCGGACACTTCGCGCGACACGGCGATCCCGCCGCTCCAGTAGTCGCGGTTCTCCCGTCCGGGATTGATCGTGTAGCCGCCGCCGCCGAACACCGACCACGGCCCGGCGTCCTTCTGCGCCCACACGGGCAAGAAGACGGTCGCGTTCGGGCTGCCCAGGTCGCCGCTGGCGGTCGGCAGGGTGAGGCCCGGGAAGACGGCGGCGGAGAACCCGGACGCCTCGTCGTTATAGAAGCGGTACTTGGCCGACAGCTCGAGATCGCCCCGGCCCCAGCTCGTGCCCGTCTCGTCGTGGGCGAAGGCGGCCGGGACGCCGAGAGTCAGCTGCACATTGGGCGCGGCGCCGTAGTTGATCTCGACCCCGGCCGATCCCTCGAACGCCGAGCGGGTGCCGCTCGCCTCGATCAGCGGCCCGTAGAGCTCCCAATGGCCGGTGTCGGTCGGGATCGGGTCGTCGGTCTTGAACGGCGGGCCCGCGAGCGCCGCGCCGGGGGCGAGCGCGAGCAGGGCGGCCAGGGCGGCCCCGACGCCGTACGCGCGCGTCCTCACGCGCGCTCCGGCGCGCCGGGATGGCGGCCGCTGCGCTGGGGCAGGATCAGGATCAGGGCGACGATGGCCGCGGCCAGGATCAGCGAGGCCAGCGGCCGGCTGACGCCCAGCCCGCCGTGATCGAGCGGCTTGTCGAAGAAGTCGCCGACCGTCGCGCCCAGCGGCCGGGTCAGGATGAAGGCGGCCCAGAACAGCACGACCTTGCTGACCCGCGTCCAGGCGTTCAGCGCCGCCAGCACGGCCAGCGCCGCGCCGAACAGCAGGGCCCCGCCCAGATAGCCCGGCCCTGCGTCGGCTACCCAGTCCCCCAGCGCCGTGCCCAGCGTCTGGGAGAAGGTGATGGTGACCCAGTAGAACATCTCCTCGCGCGGCCCCACGATGCTGGTCACCGACACGCTGCCCAGCGTCCGGCGCCAGGCGAACAGGGCGCCCAGCACGCAGGCCAGCAAGAGCAGCGAGCCGCCGACATAGCCGATGCCCAGCGAGCGGGTGGCGAAGTCGGCCAGCGTCGTGCCCGCCGTGGTCGAGGCGATGATGGTCCCCCAGTAGAGCCACGGGTTGAACCGCCGCGCCCGGATCTGCAGCCAGACCAGGCCGATCAGCAGCACCCCGAAGATCGCCGTGCCGACCAGATAGCCGTTCAGGCCGGCCTGGCCGGCCTCGGCGGTCGTCTCGCCCAGCCAGGTCATCGAGACGGTGTCGCCCCCGGTCTCGCCCAGCGTCGTGGCCAGGATCTTGATGATCCAGAAGCCGAGCGTGACCTCGGGCACCTTGGTCGGGACGTCGTGGACGCGGGCGGGCGCGCGGTCGTTCACGCGATCAGTCACGGGGGCCTCGCGGCGAAGGTGGACGCGCCGGTCATAGCACCGATCGCGCGCGCCGAATTCACCGTTTCCTCACATCGGCCTCACGGCCTCCCGACCGCGCGCGGGCCATGCTGGTCGCTTGTTGCGGATCGGGAGGCTTCAATGTCGACGGCGATGGAGCGGGGGCGGCGGCGCGGGCGCTGGATGCCCACGCGCTGCCAGGTGGAGCGCGGGAGCGCGGGCGAGCGGACCTGGCGCGGCGCCTTCGCCAACCGCAGCGGCGGGGCCTTCAGCGACGTGGCGGTGGAAATCCGCTTCCTCGACCGCGAGGGCCGCCCGGTCGGCGGCGCGCTGGGCCGGGCCGAGCGGCTGGCCCCCGGCGCCCGCCTGGACCTGGCCGCGCCCCTGCCGCCGCAAGCCGCCGGCGTGCAGGTCTGGGCGCTGCGCTGGCGCACGGCCGACGCGCGCGAGGAGGCGGGGCCGTACGACCAGTGGGCGCTGGGGCTGTTGCAGGCGTGACTGCGCCCCTCCGTTCACAAGATTGCTATTCCCGGGTGCGCTTTCAGCGTTCGCGACGATGTAATTTAGCCTCGGCTGCGGGTTGGGATCGGGACCACATTGGCAACCGCCTGATCCGGGGAAAACCTATTGTCCGCTCAAGGCCCAGCTTCTCTGGTCTGGAAGCCCGAACATCTCAGGCTGGCGATCGACGCCGCCAGCGTGGCGCTGTGGTCGTGGAACGTCGACACCAACCGCCTCACCATGGACGAGCGCGCTTTTTCCATCTGGGGCCTGCCCTGGGCCGAGGAGGTGTCGTTCGAGGAACTTTCCGAGCGCATCCACCCGGCCGACCGGGGCCGCGTCCGGGCGGCCTTCACGGCCACGCGGTCCACCTCCGGCCCCTACGAAACCGACTTCCGTATCCTGGTCGGGGACCAGGTCCGCTGGATTTCAGCGCGCGGCCGCGGCGCCGACCAGGGCATGGTCGATCGCGTCATGTTCGGCATCTTTCTGGACGTGACGGGGCGCAAGCTGGCCGAAGAAGCCCATGAGCTGCTCGCCGGCGAAATGAGCCATCGGGTCAAGAACCTGCTGGCCATCGCCGCCGGGCTGACCCACATCACCTCGCGTTCGGCCCGCACCGTTCATGAAATGGCCGCCGACCTGACGAAACGCCTGACCGCGCTCGGCCGCGCCCACGACCTGGTCAGGCCGTCGCCCGGCCAGGAAGGCGAGGCCGCCCTCCTGGGCGACCTTCTGTCGGTCTTGCTGGCCCCCTACGACGACGTCGGCGACTTCCCCGGACGGATCCGCGTCGCGGTCCCGCGAATGGCGGTGGGGGAGAGGAGCGCCACCGTCCTCGCCATGGTCATCCACGAACTTGCGACCAATTCGGTGAAGCACGGCGCCCTGTCGTCGGACACCGGCATGCTGGACGTCACCGGCGCCCTGGACGGGCAGGACGTGCGCCTGGTGTGGGCCGAAAGCGGCGGACCCGTCGTCGACCACAAGCCGGAAATGCGCGGGTTCGGCTCCAAGATGGTCGCCCGCAGCGTCGCCGACCAACTGGGCGGCGAGCTTTCCTACGATTGGCAGGCGAGCGGCCTTGTCGTGACCTTGCGCATGCGACGGGACCGCCTGGCCGCCTGAGCGGGCGCCGGCCAGGTTTTCCTCTCCCGCAAGGGGAGAGGGATGCTTGCCGCCGCCGCCGTCCCCGGCTTAGCTCAGGGCGAACGGAGCGGGGGCTCACCATGACCAAGCGGATCATCGCCGGCGCGCTCGCGTCCCTGGCGCTCGCGGGCGCCGCGCAGGCCCAGGGTCAGACCCCGCCGCTCGAGGGCCCGGCCGCGGTCGCGGCCGCCGCGGCCGCGGCGCCGGACGACGCGTCGCTGGCGCGCATGCGCCTGCGCCCCCGCGTGGTCTCCGAAACGACCCTGAGGTCACGCGCGGGGCGGGACTACCGCATCCAGCTCTCGATCCCGCAGGGGCCGCCCCCGGAGGGCGGTTTTCCGGTGATCTACGTGCTGGACGGCGACGCCTGGTTCGCCACCGCCGCCGAGATCGCCCGCCAGCGCGAGTGGAGCCGGCTGCCACCGGCCGTGGTGGTCGGCGTCGGCTATCCGGGGACGGCCTTCCTGGACGGCGAGCGGCGCTCGTTCGACTTCACCCCGGCGGGCGTGAAGGACCCCGAGTTCGAGGGCGCGGCGCTGGGCGGGGCCGACCAGTTCCTGTCGTTCCTGACGGGCGAGCTGAAGCCCTGGGTGCGCCATCGCCTGCGCGGCGAGCCCGGGCCGCAGGCCCTGTTCGGCCACTCGCTGGGCGGGGTGTTCGTGCTGCACGCGGCGCTCGGCGCGCCCGACAGTTTCGACGCCTTCATCGCCGCCAGCCCGTCCATGCGCCTGTTCGACCGCCAGGTCTGGAAGGAGGCGGACGCCTTCGCCGCCCGGCCGCGGCGCGGCGGCCCCCGCCTGCTGGTCACCGTCGGCGCCCTGGAGAGCCACCCGGCGGCGGCCTTCGTCGACGATTACCGCCGCTGGTACCGGGCGCACCCGGAGGCGCTGGGCGGCCAGGATCTGGAGGCCGTGCTGGCCCAGACCTTCCCGGACGATCCCGCCTACGACAAGACCGCCGACACCCGCGCCCTGACCGAGCGGCTGGCGGCCCTCGGCGCCCGCGCCAGCTTCGTCGAGTTCCCCGGCGAGGAGCACACGGCGGCGGCGGTGAACGCGCTGAACCGCGCGGTCCCGTTCGCCCTGCGGCCGGCGGGGTAGGGGGCTGGGAGGAAATGTCCGCTTTCGACCCAAAGCGGACCTTCGTCTACTTCACCGCGGCCGTCGCCTCGACGATGTGGTCGAACACCGGCTGGCAGAGCCACGGCTTCGGATCGCAGCGGACCTGTCCGGAGACCACCACCGCGACCTCCGCGTAGGGCCGCTCGGCCGACCGCGCGGGCAGGCGCGCGACGATCCGGCGCCAGGCGGCCTCGGCCTCGCCGCCCGGCGCGACCTCGTAGCTGGTCGACACCGAGCCGCCCTCGCAGCGCGCCCACAGGCGCCGCTCGTCGGCCCGGTCGAAGCTGAAGGTCACCGGTTGTTCGGGCACGGGCGCGCCCTGGTGGCGCGAGGTCAGCGCCGCGCAGGCCGGCGGCGGCCCGATCGGGATCGGCGCGATCAACGGCGGCGGGGCGGTCGTGGCCAGCTTGTCGACCGCCAGCAGGCAGCGGGTCTCGCCCGGCTCGCATCGCATCCGCCCGGAGACCCGCACCTCGACGTCCACGAACCGCAGACCGCCCGCCCACTCGTCGCCGAGCGGCAGGCGCTTGTGGATCGGCTCCCAGGCGAAGTCGGCCGGGCTGTCATGCTCGATCCGGAAGGGCAAGGTGCGGCCGCAGACCGCGTCCGAGTTCAGCAGGCTCGCGTCGTACTCGTTCAATTGCCGATGCGCGCTGATGGTCGCCGGCAGGTCGGTCACGACCGTCCCGTCGGGACCGTCCAGGAGCGGGCGGCAAGCCTCCTCCGCCCGCGCGGTCCCGGCCAGGGCCAGGGCGGCGAGGGCCAGCGTCACGGTCGAAAGCCGTCCTCTCACGCGCATGTCCGCCCCCGTTCGTGGATCCAAGCCATACCACCCCTTCTCCCCTTGCGGGAGAAGGGGGCCGGTGTTGCCGGCCGGCAGCCGGACCGCCGCGATCACTGCGGCGCAATTTCAGCCCGGCCAGGCCGCATGAATGTCCGCTTTCGACCCAAAGCGGACATCCACCCGACGGCAACGTCACGCAGGCCGAACTCGTTTTCGCGCTTATGGCTCTCGGCCGGCACGCGAACACCCATGGCGCTGAGCGCGGGCTGACCCGCTTGGAAGGGTTCAGTGACGCGGTTTTTGCGATCGCGCTGACCCTGCTGATCGTCGAGATCAAGGTCCCCGGGTCTCCCGAAGGGCCGCGTGGCTACACAGATTTGGCTGAGGCCATGGCGGAGCAGTGGCGAGAGCATCTAGCCCTGCTCCTCTGCTACCTCCTTCCACCTGGGCACGAACTTCGAGGCCGTGGCCGCCGTGACCCTGGTCGGCGGGCTCGCCCTGACCGCCTGCACGTGGATGGCCAAATGGTTCTATGCGCTCTCAGGTCGGCGGGCGATGGACGAGAGGCTCGCGGCGGACTTCCTGCGGCAGATGACGCGCCGCTACAGTTTTGCGACGCTCATCCAGATCGCTGCAGTCCCGATCGCACTCTGGTCGCCGCCGGCCGGCGTGGCCATCGCGCTGCTCTGCGTGGCTTTCTTCCTGCTGCCGCAGCCCAAGCCCCGCTACAATCCGGGAGAGGAGCCGAGCGCGACGGAGCGATCGAGCGAGTAGTTGCGACCCGACCGCCGTCGAACGTCATCCGATACCGGCACCGTAATCCTACGGAAGTGGAGGCCTGAACGGTAGGCTATGGCTGCCCGCCGTCGAATAACGATCAGGCGTTCGTAGTGGATAACAGTACAGCGTACCGCGAGCAGGCCGAGCGGAACCGGCGGCTCGCAAAGCGAGCCGCCGGTCCGGAGGAACGCGAAGCTTTTCTGAAGATTTCCGAAGCGTGGCGGAGCGTCGCGGCCGTCGCCGCCGAACTTGAGGTGCAATCCGACCTGACAGTGCGGCCTTCGCTGGACATCTGGCGGTCGCGGGAACCTCGCCTGCGCTCCAGCGAGCGCTTCCTTCTCCTGTTTGAAGCTGCGCGGCTTGCATCTGCACAGGCTGGATCGGAGGTGGAACGGACAGCCTGGGAACAGATCAAGGAGGGCTGCCGCGTGCTCTTCGGAGAAGCTGAAAAACGGGAAGACTCCGAGCTCTGCCCGCCTCAGAACTGAACGAGGCCAAGCAGGAAGGCTTCAATTACGGCCTGAACTCTCGTCTTTACGCTGAGCCGAGCGCAGGCCTCCGCTAGGTGCTGGTCGACCGTTCGCGCGGAGATGCCGAGGACATCGCCGATCTCGGCCGAGCTCTTGCCGTCGCGCGCCCACTTGATGCATTCGATCTGGCGCGCCGACAGCTTCGTCGTCGGCGGCTTGCCGCCTCGGGCCAGCTTCAGCCCGATCAAACCGTAGTGGACGGAAAGGAGGTGCACCGCCGCCCTCGCGCCCGGGTCCTCAACCGTGACATGGCTGCTGGCCAACGATACGGCGAGCGATGGTCCGTCGGGGCGAGAGACGGTGACAATGTGGCCGTCGTTGTAGGAGAACTCACCGAGTTCATTCAGGACTTGACGCTCGCCTGGAGTCAGCGATCGCTGCTTGACGTCACGCCACAGCGTGGGGGCCGAATTGGCCGAGCCGACGATCGGGCAATAAGCGGCGTGGCCTTGCTCGACATAGTGGACAATCGCAGGATTCCGAGTGTCGCCGAACAGGGGGGCGACCTCGCGCTGTCCGTCGCGCCTACTGAGTAGCAGGCCCACGACCACGTCGAAGCCGAAGGATCGCAGCTCGGAGCCGATGGTTCGCTCAAGTTCAGGCAGGGAGATCGCGTGTTCCGCAGTGGCGACCGCATCGTAGGCGCGCCGCAGCGTGGTGGCGTCGACAAGGCCGTCAGACATCTGTTCAGAAGCGCTTCTCGGCCCGAGTCCGGTTCGTGGCCGGCCGGCAGTACCTAATCGCTAGCAGCCTGTCTCCGCGGCAACTCGTAGCGTGGTGCGCATTCCACCCAAGATGTTTTGGCGCGGCGGGCTGGGTGATGTCCGCTCACCACCCAAAGCGGACGTCCGCTTTCGACCCAAAGCGGACATTTAACTCGCTCTCTGCTGCTCGTATCCGGCGAGGAGAGCCCAGAGCTGTTCGCGCCGTTCACCAGGCAGCTCGGCCGCATTTCGGACCGCGTAGTATTCCACTTCGCTGGCGATACGTTCGCGGCGGAGAACGCGCTGAACGGCCTTGGAAAACCTCGCGCGGACTTCGGTGAGGCTTGGCAGGCCATTCTCAAGCAACAGGCGGTCGGTTGCCGCGACCTGCTCGTCCGGCCACGTCGTTGTTAGCTCGACAAGGTCGTTGATCGCCATGGACAGACCTTTGCGGGCCTTGGCTGGCGAATTGACGGCAAGGCGATCCAAGGCGGCCACGGGATCGGTCTCGGGGGACATCAGGCTTGGCGGCAGCGCCTGCCGAGCGACGTGGCCCAGCCAGGATCGCAGTCGTTCGTACTCGTGAGCTTCTACCTGCATCGGGGCGTTACGCTCTCAGAACCGCTACGCCGGTGCAACGCCCCACAATGTCCGCTTTCGACCCAAAGCGGACATTTCGCGCTTGGGGATTGTCGTGCCTCAGCGGAGTTGTCACGCTCGCCTTGGGCGACCCCGCGGGCATGAGATCACGAGCGCATGGCAGACTGGATTGGCTCCCCGCCGCGACAGCTGGACGAACTGACCGCTTTCGACGCGATGCGCGCCTTCCTTGAGGCGTATTGGGAGCGCGGCGGCAAGAGGTCCGAAGACCTCGCCATTTTGCTCAGCAGCCTCGGTCGCGACGTATGGGCCAACGAAATGCCTGGCGACCCCGCGATGTGGAGCGATTGGCGGGAAGCGGTCGATAGCGTCGCCAGTAAGCCTAAGTGAATGTCCGCTTTCGACCCATAGCGGACATTTTCGATCACGGGATTTCCTCGGGCGCGGGTGGCCTCACAGCCTTCACGAAACGCGCGCCGCTCGCCTTAAAAGCACGATAGTTTTCGCGAGCCTCCTGCAACGAGACTTCGTTCGCCCCGCCGCTGAAGCTCGGATCTTCGAATTGAACGAGATCATCTTCCCAAAAGCACACTGGGCAGACCTCGTAGCTGTCGCGCTTGGCGCTGACGTAGGTCCGCTGACCGCAACAAGGGCATGGGTATTTCATCGCGGTAGCTTTGCTGAACCAACGGCCTCGCGGCAATCGTCCGCTTTCGACCCATAGCGGACATTTCGTGCTGGGCCTAAGCGCGGCCTCTGTCGGGTTCGAGGGGCGGCATGGAAACGATCACCATCGACCTCGAACGGCGGGACTACTGCCAGTTGCCGTCGTACCTTGCGGGTAAGCTCAGCGTCCGCTGGCCGCTCCTGAGCGCCGAGCAGGAAGGTGTCGTGACACACCACCTCGTCGCCGGCCAGGAAGCCTGGATCGCGTTCTGAGTTCGCGGTGAGTGTCCGCTTTCGACCCAAAGCGGACACATAGAGCCCGCGCCTCCGAGCGAAAGATGACGTTCGTTATCGCCGGCTCCCCATGGGCATCTCCGATTGGAGCTTCGCCGGGATAGCTTCGAGGTCATATTCGAGTGGCAGTGGAGCTAGCTTTTCCGCAAGCGAGAGGAAATGCCGGTCCTCCTCAGGAAATCTCCCGGCCGCGAATTCGCAAAATCCGTACAGATAGGAGCGTGTGTATCTCTCCGTTGGCCCGTCGCTTCTCGTCGATCTCCTAAGGGCTTGCTCGACGGAGCAGGTCGCAGCGCGTTTCAAAGTGTCTACGTCGTAGAGCCAATAGCTCGCCTGCATCGCAATGACGTTTGCGCGTAAAGGCACTGCTGTCGACGGCGCTCGGCAACCGTGGATTCGGCCCAGTTTCCGGAGTGAGCGCATCGCTTCCTTGTAGCGCGCTCGCCCAACGTGATCCTGCGCACGAACCAACAGTGGAGCGCCGACGAGGGCTCTGAAAAATCCAACCAGAAGATTGATCGTTCTATTTCCCAATATCACGCGAACTCGACGAGGTCCGTTGTTGGCGTTTCGCGTGGCTGCCCAAACTGCCTTGACGGTATCGGTCTCGATGTCCGCTCACCACCCAAAGCGGACATTTCCAGCGCGGCGGTCGGGGCGGGCGCCGTGGTTGAAAAGGGCGCTGACGCCGCCGCGCGGGCGATCAGATCCGTCCAGACGACCAGGAAGCCGCTCGCCAGAACGCCGAAGGCGAAGGCCTAGGTCGTCATGTCCCGCTCCGGCGAGGGACAGGGGAAGAGCGGCGGCGTTCGGAGGAGATGGTGTGCCCCCTGGGACTCGAACCCAGGACCCTCTGATTAAAAGTCAGATGCTCTAACCGGCTGAGCTAGGGGCACTCAACAAAATCAAAGACTTGCCGGCGATTCTGGGGCCGGGGCGTCCCGTCTTGCGAAGGTGCGCGTTTCTGTCGGATGCGCCGGGGACTGTCAAGGGCGGGGGAGGGTTCCCGAACCGCCGGATCAGGCCAGCGCGCGCTCGAGCGCCGAGGGGCCCTGCGGGTCGGGCTGCGGGCCGGGCGGAGCGGCCAGGTCGGGGATCGGGAAGGTGACGGTGGCGATCGCGCCGCGCTCCGCGTTGCGGCGCTCGAAGCGGCCGTCCATCTGGGCGGCCAGGCTGCGCACGATCCGGGTGCCGAGCCCGGTGCCGCGCACCGTGTCGTCCAGCCCCACGCCGTCGTCGGCCACGGTCAGCACGTAGTCGCCGCCGCGCCGCGTGAAGGCGACGGCGACCGTGCCCAGGCCGTCGGGGAAGGCGTACTTGGCGCTGTTGGTGACCAGCTCGTTGACGATCAGCCCCAGCGAGCTGGCCGTCTCCAGCGGCAGGGGGACGCTGAGCGCCTCCACCGTCAGGTGCACGGAGGCCGCGCCCAGCTGGCCGGTCTCCAGGTCGCTGCCCAGCTCGGTCAGGAAGTCGCGGGCGTCGACCACCACCTGGCTGGGGCCGGCCTGGTTGAGCCGCGAGTGCACCCGGCCCAGCACCCGCACCCGGGTGGCGGCGGCGTGCAGGGCGGAGGCCGCCTCGGGGTTGGCCTTGCTCTGCAGGGTGAGCACGCCGGCCAGGGCGCCCAGGTCGTTGCGGATGCGGTGCGACAGCTCGACCAGCAGCATGCGCTTCTGTTCTTCGGACTGTTCCAGCGCGGAGATGGTCTCGTTCAGCCGGGCCTCGCGCTCGATGGTCTCGGCCACCGCCTCCTGCAGGGCCTCCAGCGTGATCGCGCAGGTCAGGCCGATCAGGAAGAACAGGGTGAGCGGCAGCACCCCTTCCGGAGTGATCTCGAAACGTCCGACCGGCGGCATGAACCAGATCGAGGCCAGCCCGCTGAGCACGGCGGCGAACACGCCGGCGCCGCGGTTGAACACCGCGCCGGACGCGATGATGACCGGGAAGAACAGCAGGAAGGGAACGCCCGCCAGGTACTCGCCCAGGCTCTGCCGAATCGCGGCGGTCAGGCCGACCAGCGCGGCGGTGGCCAGGTAGCGCGACCACACGGGAAGGGTGCGGAACACGCGCAGCCGGCGGAAGCCGCGCACCAGGCGGGACGGGGAGGTCGGACTGCCGGCGGTCGCCTTCATGGCCTGCGCGCCTTCGTCCCGGGCGTCGGGCGAACCGCTCGCCGGGCGCGGCGGGACGCGGGGAGGCGAAGGGCGGCGGCCGGTCGGGGGCGCAGGACGCGGGAGGACTGCATGGGCGGAAAAGGCGTGCTGGCGGCGTCCAGGCCCCAACGCCTGAAGACCAGCTTCGATCCTTTCCACCTAGGGGATTTTCCCGCCCGGACGGGGCGGGCGCAGGTCGCCGCGCTCTTAACCCTGACTTAGCGCGTGCGGGCGCACGCTCACCCGGTGATTTAGGGACCAACGCCGATGCGCAGCGCTGGCGGGACGACACGGACGGGGTTTGGGGCGGGCGCGGTCAGGCTGGCCAAGCTGGTCGGGGTGTGGCTGCTGCTGGCGGCGGTGTCGATCGGGGCCGCGCGCCTGGGCAAGGTCGGCGCGGTGTCGGCGATCTGGCCGACCAACGCCATCGCGCTGATCCTGCTGCTGCGCGGGCCGTCGGACCGCAGCTGGAGCTTCGGGGTCTGCGCCGCCGCCTTCGCCTCGGCCATGACCTCGGCCCTGGTGGCCGGGCGCCCGCCGATGATCGGCGCGGCCTCGGCGGTGGTGAACCTGACCGAGATCGCGCTGGCCGCCTTCCTGCTGCGCCGCGGCGGCCTGGTCGGGGCCGACGTGGCCGAGCCGCGCCGGCTGCTGCAGTTCCTGCTGCGCGCGGCGGTGATCGCGCCGCTGGTGGCCGCCGCCCTGGCCGCGCCGCTGATCGCCATGCGCACCGGCCGGCCCTGGACCGAGGGCTTCTGGGACTTCTTCGCCTGCGACGCGCTGGGGATCGTGCTGATCACCCCGCTGGGCCTCGCCCTGGCCGACGCGCCGCTGAAGCGCAGCTTCAAGTGGCCCGACCTGGCCGCCGCCGCCGGCTTGGCCGCGGCGATCTTCGGCGTGTGCGTGTGGCTGAGCGACGACTACGGGCCGCCGGACGTGGCCCTGCTGGCCCCGCTGGCGGTGCTGGCGACCCTGCGCTTCGGCGTGGCCGGGGCGGCCGGGGCCTCGTTCTGGTCCGGGGCGGTGATCCTGACCCTGAGCGTGCACGGCTGGGGCTCGATCGGCCCGGACGAGATGCGCGAGACCGTGTTCGAGACCCAGCTGGGCCTGGCGGCCCTGCCGCTGACCTGCCTGCCGATCGCCGCCATGCTGGCCCGCTACGATCAGGCCCGGCGCGAGGCCGAGAACGCCAACCGCGCCAAGAGCGTGTTCCTGGCCAATATGAGCCACGAGATCCGCACGCCCCTGAACGGGGTGATCGGGGTGGCCGACGTGCTGGCCTCGCGCCCGCTGGCCGCGCCGGAGCGCGAGCTGGTCGACACCATCCGCGCCTCGGGCGCCAACCTGCGCCGCCTGCTGGCCGACATCCTGGACCTGGCCCGCGTCGAATCCGGCAAGCTGGAGATCGCCCGCGAGCCGTTCCATCTGGGCGAAGCCGTGCGCACCGCCGCCGCCCTGGCCCAGCCGGAGGCCGACGAGAAGGGCCTGGCCCTGGAGGTCGAGGTCGACGCCGACTGCGAGGGCCTGGTCGAGGGCGACGCCCTGCGGGTGCGCCAGGTGCTGACCAACTTCCTGTCCAACGCGGTGAAGTTCACCCCGGCCGGCCGCGTGCGCCTGAGCGCGCGGCGCACCGCCGACGGCGTGCGCCTCAGCGTCAGCGACACCGGCGCGGGCCTGACGCCCGAGCAGATGGCCCGCGTGTTCGAGCGCTTCCAGCAGGCCGACGGCTCGATCACCCGCCGCTACGGCGGCGCGGGGCTGGGCCTGGCCATCTCGCGCGAGCTGGCCGGCCTGATGGGCGGCGAACTGGGGGCGGAGAGCACGCCCGGGCGCGGCGCGACCTTCTGGCTGCACCTGCCGGTGACCCCGGCCGCGGCCGAAGCCGTCGGCCCGACGCCGGCCACGGCCTCGCCCGAGCCGGCCGAGGCGCGGCGCCTCAAGGTGCTGTCGGCCGACGACCATCCGACCAACCGCCGGCTGGTGGAGCTGCTGCTGGAGGCCTCCGGCGCCGAGCTCGTTTCGGTCGAGGACGGCGAGCAGGCCCTGGCCGCCTTCCGCGCCGAGGCCTTCGACCTGGTCCTGATGGACATGCAGATGCCGGGCGTCGACGGCCTGTCGGCGGTGCGCGCCCTGCGCCAGATCGAGGCCGAGCGGGGCGCGGTCCGCACGCCGGTCCTGATGCTCTCGGCCAACGCGCTTCCGGAACACATCGCCGCCGGCCGGGCCGCCGGCGCCGACGGCCACCTGGCCAAGCCGCTGACCGCCGCCGACCTCTACGCGGCCGTCGCCGCCGCCACGGACGGGCGCGCGCGGGCGGCGTGAGCTCCAGCGGAAACCGAGGGCTCCGATCCAACCCCCGCTCATCCCCGCGAAGGCGGGACCCAGAGCGCAAGGGGGGGCGGACCCCGCGCTCCGCTTCATGAAGGCGTGCGGGCTACGGGGCGCCGTCACGGACCTGGGTCCCCGCCTTCGCGGGGATGAGCGGAATAGGAACGGTACGCCCGCCTTGCCAAGCCGCTGATCGCGACGGATGTTTCCACGGGCTCGAGGGGGAGGCCGCATGCGCTCGCAGCTGACGTTCGCCGCCGCCGCCGCGGCTATCTTTTTCGCGGGCGCCGCGCGCGCCGAGGAGCCCTGCGCCTTGCGCGACCGCCCCGACGGGACGGCGGTCAGCGACCTCGCGGTGCACCTCTCGGTCACGCCCTATCCGCTGTACGCCCTGACCCGCAAGGGCGCGTGCGAGGGCGAATTCATGCTCTTCGAGCTGGCGAAGGACAGCCAGGCCGAGGCCATGTGGCGCGTGTTCATGACCCGCGTGCCGCCCGGCGACATGTACGAAAAGCGCCTGGCCTGGGACGCCGACACCACGGTCTCCGGCCGCCTGCGCTGCGCGCCGGGCGCGGGTTATTGCAAGCTGGTGGTCGACAAGATCGCGGATCCGCTGGCGGCGAAGTAGGGCGGGGGCGATGAAGCCGTGGGCCGCCGCAGTGTTGGCGTTTCAGCTCGCCGCCTGCAACGCCGCCGTTCCGGCGAAACTGCCGGCCGGCGACACCGAGATCGGGGCCGTGGCGAGGGACTGCAGCGCGCCGCGCTACTGCGGAAAGGTCGGCTTCGTCGACTGCGGCGCCGCCTGGGACGGCCCGGCCTACTACTTCGAGAAGGACACCGGGAAGATCCTCGGCCGCTGCGGCGGCGACTGCATCGGCCCCGTCGGCCCCGACGGCGCCGACCCCGCCCGCGACTGCGCGACCTCCTGCCCGCCGCCCGCCTGGAAGTGCTCGCGTTGAAGGCCTGCGGAAATGTCCGCTTTGGGTGGAAAGCGGACATTCGCTGACCTAGGCTGCTGAGCTCGGGGCTTGGGGTGCGGAATGAGTGGCGATTGGGCTTCGGTCGGTGGAGACGCCGCATGAAGCTGTACTATGTCGGGCCTCGAATTCCGGACGGGGCCGACGAGGCGACGGTCACCGCGCGTGAACGGGCCTGCATCGGGCCGATCGCCGAACTGGTCGGAGCCTGCATCGAGAATGATCCCGCATTGTTCGGGGTGTGGCACGTCAACGAGATCGGCAAGCCTCGCGCGGAACAGCCGGACATGGTGTTCGGGAACGCGCAAGTCGTGCGGCTGCAGGGTGCGCAGGTCATTCGGGACGTGCTCAGAAGGTGCGTGGACCCGAGCAGCGGCGAGTTCATGCTGATCCGATCGCTGGTGACCTGCCGCGCCGTCATGTGCGGATACGACGGGCAGGCGTTCCTCTGCCTTCCGGAGGACGACCCTACGCCAGTATCGCCGAACGTAGACTTGATCCTGGTCGAAGACCGCTCAGACCTGATCGTCGGAACTGATTATATGGACGGCCTGCTGCTCGATTGACGCGGGAAAGGCCCGAATGTCCGCTTTGGGTCGAAAGCGGACATCACCTAAGACAAGCTTTGCGGGACCCCCAACCAGCCGGGCCCCGCAGCGTCGAACCCTACACGGAATAGCTCGAATGCCCGCGTGCACAGTTCTGGAGGCCCTGACCTTCGTCGCCGCCGTGACCGCCCTATTCACCGCAGCCGAGAGCCGCACTAACCGCGCTCGTCGCCGCGGCGGTCGCCGTCGTTTCGTTCTTCCTGTCGTGGCAGGTCAAATGCCCTCGGTGCCAGCTCCAGGTCCATAGCAAGGACGGCTATCGGAAGTTCGGCGAAGCCCCCTCAAAGCTGTGCGAGCGGTGCGGTCGGACCCGAGTTGGAGTTTGGTCCCTTCAATATCTGATCAAGCCTGAGCCTTGGCAGGATCGCCCCTGAGGTGGGGAATGTCCGCTATGGGTCGAAAGCGGACATCCGCTGGATGTAAAACCTGAGAGGGCACCGGGAGGGGGAAGTGAGCTGGTTCGGTAAGATGTTCGGGGTGCGACAGGCGTCGCCGCCTTACGTGTCCCTGATCCTGGGCGGCGAATGGCGGGTAAAAAACGCCGCGCCCCTCAAATCCAAGCTCAGCCGGCTCGGAATACAGACGAAACGGGAGGGCTCCGCGCTGCTCCTTCGTTTCGGCCCCGAAAAGACCCAGCAGGCGGAAGCGGCTCGACAGCTGATTGGCCTGGGGGTCGCGTTCAGTGCGGGGCCGGCGTCTCCGTCGGACGTGCTGGGCCTGCTCCAGGCTGAGGGCCTGCTCGGAGAGCCGTACACCGAGATTTATTGGAGCGGCCCAGCCGAGTGGCACACTCGAACTGTGGGATAGCGAGAATGTCCGCTTTGGGTCGAAAGCGGACGTTTGCTCGGGGTGGAAGGCGGTCAGCGGCACCGCTACGCTCGCAAGATGAACACCCTGGCTCGCGAGCAATTCGTACAAGCCGCCCGGCAGCATGGGCAATTCGTCCGTGAGGGCGACGCGACAGGGTCGAATGCTGCCTACAGCCAACTGAGTTCTGCACTGCCGAAACTGAGGGCGGAGCCTGATGCCGGCGCGTCATTCTTGATGGATCTTCTCTCTGAGAGTGACCCGTCTGTGGTGACCTGGGCCGCCCTATACCTACTGCCATTCGATGAGAGAGCTTCGATAGCGGCTCTTGAGAAAGTGGCCGAGAGCGGCATCCCGCGCCTCGCGCTCAATGCCGCTATGACGCTGAAAGAGTGGCGGGCGGGCAGGCTGAAGATTGATTAGAAGCGTCACGCCTATGCAGGGCGGAATGTCCGCTTTGGGTCGAAAGCGGACACGGCTAACAGCCGGCGCCGCTCAGCCGGGCGCATCCGTCAAGATAGGCGAGGAATTCCAATACCCACCAAGCTAGGAAGAACAGCGGCGCGGTGAGAGTGACCCAGAGGCCCTTCCATCGCTGCCGTCGCACTCTGTGCGCGATGAGGAAAAGCCAGGCGCCGGCAAGCGCGAGGGCTGTCCCGTACTGATAGAGCGCTACCCAGTTCATCCTGCGATCCTACTCGGTCGCGTTCTTGACCGTGAAGGTCGCCTCCGCTCGGTGAGCTATTCGCAAGGGCGCTAGACCGCGAATGTCAGCTTTGGGTCGAAAGCGGACAAATGTCAGGTCAGCGTGGCTGCAGAGCTGCCGCGACAGCTTTCCAGCAACGGTGCTCGTCCGGTTTGCCGTCCTCCATCGCCTTCTCAGCCATGCACACAGCATAGCTCCAGGCGGTTCTGCCGTGCGAAGCTTCAAGCTCGTGGGCTCGACGGTCGACTTCCACATAGAACAGTTCGCGGTCCATGCGGCCTGATTAGAGTGCTGCTGCGATGTCCGCTATGGGGCGAAAGCGGACAACGGAACGAACCTGGCGACAACGCTTCCCGCGATCGCCAGAATGAAGAACAGCGTGAAGGCGTCCCAACTACGATCGCTCTTCGCGTTCTTTCGTATGAGGTATCGCCGCACCAGATAGGCCACCAGGGCGACAATCAGACTGATCACGATGGTTGCGAGGATCAAACCGGTCGTCGCGCCGCTTCGCTCCTCAGGAGCGAGGTCCGGCGCATGCATGCGGGAATTGAGAGCGACGGACGCGGGTAAGAGAAACGCGATCACCGCACCGAGCCCAAGGCTCAGGTCCTTTGGTTTGTTGGCCATGCCCCCTCCCAAGTCCGCCTCGCACCGGCCGCTTCAATGTCAGTCAGCACAGCAGGCGAATGATACGTGACCGTACCTCCGGCGACGAAGGTCCGCTATGGGTCGAAAGCGGACCTAACTGACGCGCCGCTCAAGGACCGCACTTCCGGGGCCGCCCGCGACCAACCGCTTAAGTTCACGGGCAAACTGCGCGACCTCATTGTAGCCGACGAGGAACCAGGTCGTGACCGCACGGCGGCGCGCGTAAGGGTCCGCGTTTTCCGCGGGCTCAGCCAGGCTGACGCTGACAGAAAGAGAACCTAATGCGTCGTGGGGCGCGACCAGCAGGCCCACGTGCCGTTCCTTCAGCCCCCCCCGCTTTGTGTCGTCCCAATACCCTCCTTCGAGCCTTGGAAGGTCAGCCTTATCAAGCGGATATCGCTCAAGCGCGTCACAGAACGCGTTGAGCTGGTCCTCACTGAACCAGGCGGCTCCCGTGCCGGCGTAGTCACCTTGAACGGTGATCAGGAGTTCGCCCGTGCCGTCGTCGTCAGGTTCGTAGCGGGCAGTCAAACTGTGCATGATGCAGCCATACCGAAAGCGCTGACGCTCGCCTACCGGTGACACGATCTGTCGAAATGTCCGCAATGGGTCGAAAGCGGACATCAGCGAATGTCCGCTCGGGGGTTGAGCGGACATCACCTATGCGAGCCCCACGGCAGGCGCGACCGCGGCGACCAGCACCGGCCCTAGGGGCCTCGTCGCGCGCCTCGGGGTAAGGCCCGATACAGGTCCCCGCCCCGATGTGGGAGCCTGCCGGCCTGCGCAGTCCCGCTCTCGGCGGTCCGCCGCCGCCCGGAACTCGATGATGAGGTTCGAACTCCGTCAGTTGGGTCTGCCGACCGCGATGCTCGGGCTGGGGCTGTGGGTCGGGCGACGGCTGTCGCATCCGATCGTGCGGAAGGACCTCGTTTCGGCGGAGCTCGAGCGGGAGCGGATGCGGCTCCGCGACGTGGTCGAAGGCCTGGGCGACGTGTTTTACGCGCTGGACCGCGACTGGCGCTTCACCCTGGTCAACGCCGCGGCCGAACGGTTCGTCCGCCGCGAGCGGGAGAACGGCATAGGCCAGGTGATCTGGGAGGTCTTTCCCGCCTTGATCGGAACCGAGTTCGAAACCCGGTTGCGGCGCGTTGCGGCGACCGGCGAGCCGGAGACGTTCGAGGCGGCGTCGACGCTACGGCCGGGAGCCTGGGTGGAATCACGCGTGTTTCCCACCCCCGAAGGGGTCGCCGTCTGGCTGCGCGACCTCACCGACCGGCGGCGGGCGGAGGCCGCCCTGCGACATAGCGAAGAACGTCGCGCCCTGGCCATGGAGGCGGCGGACATCGGCTCCTGGGATTTCGACCTGCTTACCGGCGCGCTGGTTTGGGACGACCGGTGCAAGGCCCTGTTCGGCATGCCTCCGGAGGTCGAGCCGACGCCGGAGTTCTGGAACGAAAGCCTGCATCCGGCCGACAGCGACCGTGTGGCGTCCCTGGTCGCCCGGGCGCTCGATCCCGCCGGCGACGGGCGCTACGAGGCGGAGTTCCGGGTGCGGGGCCTGGACGGGGTCGAACGCTCGATCTGCGCCACCGGCAAGGTCCTGTTCGAGGCCGGCCGCGCTGTTCGGTTCATCGGCACGGCGATCGACGTCAGCGAGCGCAAGCGCGCGGAAGCCGCCCTGCGCGAGAGCGAGGAGCGCCGGGCGCTGGCGATGGAGGTCGCCGACATCGGCGCCTGGGAGTACGATCCCGAGGCGCGCGTGTTGACCGGCGACGCCCGGGCCATGTCGATGCTGGGGCTGGCGCCAGAAGACAAGGCTCCCTACCAGACCTGGGCCGACCGCGTGCATCCCGACGACCGCGCCGAGGCCGAGGCGGCGGTGGCCGCCGCCCTGGACCCCGCCGGCGACGGCGAACTCCACGCCGAGGTCCGGATGATCAGTCCGGTCGACGGACGCGAGCGCTGGATCTCGGAGATCGGCAAGACGGTGTTCGAGGCCGGCCGGGCGCGGCGATTGATCGGCACGGTGGTCGACGTGACCGAGCGCAAGCAGGCCGAGCAGCACCGCGAGTTGCTGGTCAACGAGCTGAACCACCGGGTGAAGAACTCGCTCGCCACCGTCCAGGCCATCGCCCGCCAGACCCTGAAGAGCGAGGCGGACCCGGTCGAGGCCCGCGCCAGCTTCACCGCCCGGATCATCGCCCTGGCGCGCGCCCACGACGTACTGACCCGCCGCAGCTGGGAGGGCGCGCAACTCGGCGAGGTCGTCGACGCCGCGGTCAGGCCCTACTGCCTGGACGACCCCGGCCGGGTCCGCCGCGACGGGCCGAGGCTGGAGCTCTCGACCAAGGCGGCGCTGGCCCTGTCCATGGCCCTGTTCGAACTCGCCTCCAACGCCGCCAAGTACGGCGCGCTGAGCGTCGAGGGCGGCGGCGTGGAGCTGACCTGGCGGATCGAGGAAGAGCGGTTCCGCCTGACCTGGCGCGAACGCGGCGGCCCGCCCGTGACCGCGCCGCGCCGCCGCGGCTTCGGCTCGCGCCTGATCGAGCAGGGGTTGGCCGGCGAACTCGGCGGCGAGGCCAGCCTGGTCTACGCACCGGAAGGCGTGGTCTGCACCCTCGACGCGCCCATGTCCGCGATCATGGGGGCCCGCCGATGACCACCTCCAGGCCGCTGCGCGTGCTGGTGGTGGAGGACGAGATGATGGTCGCCCTGTTGATCGAGGACATGTTGGCCGACCTCGGCCATCAGGCGGTCGGACCGGCGCTGCGCCTGGACGAGGCGCTCGAACTCGCCCGCACGGAGTCGTTCGACGCGGCGATGCTCGACGTCAATCTCGGCGAAGCCAAGTCCTTCGCCGTCGCGGACATCCTGCGCCAGCGGAAGGTGCCGTTCTTCTTCGCCACCGGCTACGGGGTCCAGGGCCTGAGCGAGGCCTATCGGGGCGCCCAGACGCTGGAAAAGCCGTTCGGGCCGGCCGACCTCCAGCGCGCGCTCGCCGCGGCCGCGGCGTGAGGCCCTGGCGGTCCGCCCCGCGCGGAAGGTCTAGGGGACCCGTCGCGGCGCCTCCGGGTAAGGCCCGATGCAGCGCCGTCTCTCGTTGTGGGAGCCTCCCGACCCAGACGGTCAAGGCGAGGAGGCCGACATGGCCGGCATCAAGCGCGACAGCGCCGAGCAGAATGTCCGCTTTGGTCGAGAGCGGACGTCAACGCCAGGGGTGAGACCTGATCCGAGCATAGAACCCCGACCAGCCCTCGGGCTCCGGGTAGGTCTGCTCGGTCTGCGCGCGATCTTCTTCGGGAGAGCGGCTGAACCACTTCCAGAAATCGTTCAGGTAGTCCTCTCCGTATCCCATTCGCCAGCCGATCCGCCCGGCGGGTAGCTCCGGATACTTCTCCCAAGGTGGGACCATCGTTATCCTCATCAAAGCTCGCTTCGAACCCTTTTGGGTCGAAAGCCGACGTCAGCTTTGGGGGGCAGGGTGGACGCCCCCCGACGAGGGCGTCCTCACGTCACTCGGCCAGCCAGGCGTTCAGGTCGGCCGGCTGGACTGAGCTGCACCGCTGCTCGCTCACGTCCGTCCGCGCCGGCCAGGTGCGCAGCCCGATATTGTAGTCGCCGGCGGCCCCCTGGGTCTGGAAGACCATGACGCCCTGGGTCGTCCGAGGCTCCACCACGAAATTGTAGTTCTTGGCCGCGCTGACGGACACGGGGCCGTAGACCTTCCACTTGAACCGGAAGCAGGTCGGCGTGTCGCCGGTGTTGCGGACGAACACCGCGGCGACCTGGCCGGGCGCGCCGCCGGCGTCGCTGGCCTCGACGGCGGTGACTTCCCAGCCGTCATCCTGGAACATGGGCTGTTCCTCCAACACGAAGCGGGACGGGTCGAGGCCGGCGCCGCGGAGCACGTCCTCCGTCGCTTCCGTGGCGCTCACCTGCGCGCCGGCCGCGCTCGCCGACGCCGCCGCGATTCCAAGCGCCAGCGCGCCCACCACCCAGACCTTCATGCCGCTCCCCCCGCGTTCAACGCAAAACTGCTAGCGGGACGCGCGGGCGCCCGCAAGGACGGCCGCTGCCCGCGACCGCCGGCGGTCCGCCTGCCCGGTGAGGGTGGAAAGCGGACATTGCGCTCGCGTCAGCTGCCATCGAAGACGCCTTCCAATTCCTCCAGCCAGTCGAGCTCGATCTGCAGCTGGCGCAGGTAGAGGCCGACCATCGCGGAGGCGACGCGAGTCCGCTGCCCGGTGTCGGCCCTAATCGCATATCTCGAATGTCCGCTTTGGGTGGTGAGCGGACATTCAACGCTCTAGCATCGCTGAGCGAGCGACGGCGCGACTGGCGCACGGCGGCAAGCGCGCCGCGCGCCCTTCTGGTCGCGGTGGGGAGGACGCGATGAATTCGAGCGGTCTGGTGCCCTTGCGGCTAATCCGCGACTCCGACATCCCCGCGACGAACCGGAGCAACCGCCCGTACCGGTTCGGGCTGCAGGATACGAAGCAGATCGTTCTGGAAGGCAGGAGGCGCGACGACGGCGCGCTGGTCTTCGACTTCGCCCTTTCGGTCCGACCTGGAGGGGATCCTGACCGGCCGGTCTTTACGGGACGCTTTGCGAGCGGGCCTCCGAGCGACCGCTTTGTCTACCTTTCGTGGCAGCTCCTGGACGGCAGCGGATACCTCAACCGGATCAAGGCCCGGCTGGGCGGCGTCGACTGGGCCCTGGTCCGCGCGGCCCAAGCCGCCGCCCGCCCGCTGGTCGCCGACATGAGCGGCTGGACGCCTCACGACCCTCGCAAACAGGTCGAGTGGACGCTGGGATCAGATTGAGGGCTGCGCGCGACCACGAGCGGCGGCCCGGCGCGGGATCTGTCGGGCGCGCCGGCGCGTATCAGATTGCGGGAACCCGATCTCGGGCGGAAGCGCATGAAGCCGGAACTGGCGGTGGTGGCGGGGGCTTCGGGCGGATTGGGGCGCGCCTTTTGCGAACGCATCATGGCGCGGGGCTCTCACGCCAGGGTCCTGGCCCTCTCGCGCGAGCGGCCGGACGGCTGGGAAGACGACGCAAAAAGAGGCTGGGCCAGGATCGACCTGCTCGACGAAGACACGCTTTCCGCGGCGGCCGAGGCGATCGCCCGACAGGGAGAGCCGAGCCTCATCATCATCGCGACCGGGCGTCTGCATCGGCCAGGGCTGACACCGGAAAAGAGCTACCGGTCGATCGGACTGGAGGCGCTGACCGAGCTCTTCGCCGTCAACGCCGCGGGGCCGGCCTTGCTCGCAAAGCATCTGCTGCCGCTCACGCCGGTGAAATCCCGCAGCGTGTTCGCGGCGCTGTCCGCCCGCGTCGGCAGCATTGGCGACAACCGGCTGGGCGGATGGCACGCCTACCGCGCGTCGAAGGCGGCGCTCAACATGCTGCTGCACACGATCGCGATCGAGCATCGCCGCCTTCGACCGCAGGGCGTGTGCGTGGCGCTGCATCCTGGGACGACGGACACTGAACTGAGCAAGCCTTTCCAGGCCGGCGTGCCGCCCGGCAAGCTGTTCGCGCCGGCGCAGGCTGCGGACGCGCTTCTCGCCGTCATCGACCGGCTAGGTCCGGAAGATTCGGGCGGGTTCTTCGCCTGGGACGGCTCGACCATTCCTTGGTGACGCGCAGGGCCCGGGCAGAGGAGGCGCGCCTGCGCCTTCTCCGCTTCGGTTCGAACGGCGGCCCCGCCCGCTACCCGCCCGGGTGCAGGCCCGGCGCTTCCTGGCCGGTGCGGGCGACGTATTCCGAATAGCCGCCGCCGTACTGGTGCACGCCCTCGGGCGTCAGCTCCAGCACGCGGTTCGACAGGGCCGCCAGGAAATGGCGGTCGTGCGAGACGAACAGCATGGTGCCCTCGAAGTCGGCGAGCGCCGCGACCAGCATCTCCTTGGTGGCCATGTCGAGGTGGTTGGTCGGCTCGTCGAGCACCAGCAGGTTCGGCGGATCGAACAGCATCTTGGCCATGACCAGGCGCGCCTTCTCGCCGCCGGACAGGACGCGGCAGGGCTTTTCGACGTCGTCGCCGGAGAAGCCGAAGCAGCCGGCCAGCGTGCGCAGCTGGCCCTGGCCCGCCTGCGGGAACGAGCGCTCCAGCGACTCGAAGATGGTCTCTTCGCCGTCCAGCAGGTCCATGGAGTGCTGGGCGAAATAGCCCATCTTGACGCTGGCCCCGATGCTGACCGCGCCCTGGTCGGGCTTGGTGTCGCCGGCGACCAGCTTCAGCAGGGTCGACTTGCCCGCGCCGTTGGCGCCCAGCACGCACCAGCGCTCCTTGCGGCGCACCAGGAAATCCAGGCCCTCGTAGATCGGCTTGTCGCCATAGCCCTTGTGGACGCCGCGCAGGTTGATCACGTCCTCGCCCGAGCGCGGCGGGCTCTGGAACTCGAACTGCACCGTCTGGCGCCGGCGCGGGGCCTCGACGCGTTCGATCTTGTCGAGCTTCTTGACCCGGCTCTGCACCTGGGCGGCGTGCGAGGCGCGCGCCTTGAACTTCTCGATGAACTTGATTTCCTTGGCCAGCATGGCCTGCTGGCGCTCGTACTGCGCCTGGCGCTGCTGTTCGGTCAGCGCGCGCTGCTGGTCGTAGAAGTCGAGATCGCCCGAATAGGTGATCAGCGAGCCGGCGTCGATCTCCACCACCTTGCCGATGATGCGGTTCATGAAGGCGCGGTCGTGCGAGGTCATCAAGAGCGCGCCGTCGTAGTCCTTCAGGAACGCCTCGAGCCAGATCAGGCTCTCCAGGTCCAGGTGGTTGCTGGGTTCGTCCAGCAGCATGCCGTCGGGCCGCATCAAGAGGATGCGGGCCAGCGCCACGCGCATCTTCCAGCCCCCGGACAGCAGGCCGACGTCGCCGTCCATGCGTTCCTGGCTGAAGCTCAGGCCCGCCAGCACCTCGCGCGCCCGCGCTTCCAGCGCATAGCCGTCAAGCTCCTGGAAGCGCTCCAGCACCTCGCCGTAGCGCTCCATCACGGCGTCCAGGTCTTCGGCCTGGTCCGGATCGACCATGGCCGCTTCCAGCCGGGACATTTCGGCGGCCAGCGCGCTGACCGGGCCGACGCCGTCCATCACCGCGGCGACCGCGCTCTGGCCCGACATCTCGCCGACGTCCTGGCTGAAATAGCCGATCGTCATGCCGGGATCGATCGCGACTACGCCGTCGTCGGGCTGCTCCCGACGGGTGATCATGCGGAACAGCGTGGTCTTGCCGGCCCCGTTCGGGCCCACGAGCCCGACCTTTTCACCCTTCTGGATGCCCATCGACGCTTCGATGAACAGGATCTGGTGGCCGTTTTGCTTGGAAATATTGTCGAGGCGGATCATCGGGCGGTCAGCTACCGCGGCGACGCGCGGAACGCCAGCCTCAGGCCAGGGGCATTTGGTCCTAGCGCCGCCAGCCGCCGCGCCAGCAGTCCTTCTATTCGTGGGTCGCGACCTGCTCGTCGCACGCGCTCACGACGTCGGCGATCCGGGCCGGGGTGAAGCTCGGATGCGCCTCACCCGTGGCGCGCCACTTCCGAAACAAGTCGCAGGTTTGGGCTTCGACGCGCATCGACCATCGAAATACAGGCAATTGCACGCGCTTCCCGATCAGGTCGGGAACGGCGTCGGGGGACAGCCGAAAGAGAGCGGCGGCTCGCAAGGCTGACCTTCCAAAACCCCAGCCTGCGGGGGTTTCCGAAAGGAGCGCACAGGCTTCGAGAGCGCCGGAATCGGAGACCAGACAGTCGACCTGAGATGCGCCGGGGAGGCTGACCATGCGCGCCTCCATGGGATAGTAGCGCGTCAATTCTTCTGCCGTGGGCGCCACCGCCCACCTCACGACCTGCGGCTCGACTGACGGCGCTGCGGCGGCTTGCAGTGCGATAGCCGCAAAGGTCGAAAACACGCACGCCTCCCAAGGTCCCCGTGCCCGCTCTAACCTGGGCTGCGGACGGGACGCTTAAGGCAAAGTGTCGCGGCCGCGGACGTGGCCCGGCTCGGCGAGCGCCGGTCGCCAAGCGGGGCCGTCGCTGCTAGCGTTGCGGGGCGGCGCGCGTCGGGGGGCGCATGGACGAGCGGCAGACCCAGTTCCACCTGCACGAATACGACGCGCTGCGGGGCGAGATCGTGGCCCTGGTGGTGGCGATGAACCGGCTGGTGCAGTTCGGCATGACCGCGGTGGCGGCGGCGTCGGCCTGGGTCCTGACGGTCACCCACCGCGACGGCCCCACCTGGATGTGGACGGCCGCCGCCTGGCTGCCGTTCTGGTTCTCGGTCCTGGTGGCGTTCCACTACACCCAGCTGCGCGGCCAGGTGCGCAAGCTGTCGCGCTACACCGTCAAGCTGGAGGCGGAGCTGGGCGCCGCCGACCTGGGCTGGGAGCGTTCGCCCGAACGCGTGGCCGGCGGGCGGGCCGGGTCGATCAGCTTCAGCACCCGGGTGATGCTGGGCGCCATGCACGTGCTGACCCTGGCGCTGGGTATCAGCCTGACCCTGCAGCTCTACGTCCCGCCCGAGTGGTTCGAACAGCTGCCGCTGGCCTGTCAGGTGCTGGAGACGTGCGGGTAGGCGGGATGTCGGGCTTGCCGGCTGTGAATGTCCGCTTTGGGTGGTGAGCGGACATCACCTATGCCAGCTTGGCAGGAGGTCCGTGGTGGCTGGTCGTGTGGTGGGGCTGAAATGTTCAAGTGGTTGTTTGGGAGCCGCAGGAAGCGATTGAGCCAGTATGACTTGATCGACCCCATCCTTTCCCAGTGGGCCGAGAAGCACTCACTACATTGGTATTCCGAGTATCAGGACACCGCTGTCAGGACCTTTTATCTGAACCCCGAAAAAAGGGATCGCATTCAGGTGTCCGTTGATGCCCCGGAAGATGGAAAAACAGTCGTTCGCGTCGGGCAGCTTCGAAAGGGATTGTCTAGGCTTAGCCGGCGCGTAGAGATCCCAACGGCGTTAGCGGACCTTGCTCCAGCGCTCGATGAAGCCTTGAAAATTGCAAACGACTGGCTCGCCGAAGGCGATAACTAACGCCCGGCCTAATGTCCGCTTTGGGTCGGAAGCGGACAATCACCGCTTCCGGCAGAGAGCCTGATCGGGCAGGCTCCCGCCAAGTCGGCATGGGGGCACAGATGATCGGCGAAGGTTTCTCAATCAACTCGCTGTTGATGGCGGGGTTGGGGCTGCTCGTCGTCATCGTAGTGCAGCTCTGGGCCGTCCTGGACCGGCTGCGGAAGCTCTGGGATCAGCAGGCTTACATCATTGGACGCACCCTGCCGGAAATCGAGCCGGATGCCGAAGAGGCGTGATCGATGAATGTCCGCTTAGGGTCGAAAGCGGACATTGGCGGGCGTTGACATTCCGCCTCTGATTACGTGACTGAGCGTAGGTGGGCTGAATGACCAGACATCAACTTGCACTGCTCGCCCAAGCGTTTCTCGACGCGCACATGCCCGTGTCGGCCAACGGCCATAGGTTTGTCGTAGTCGAGGATGCGATCCGGGAGGCGGGCGACGGATGGTTTGTGCCATACGCCAACGAACGGTTCCTCAAAACGCGCGATATCATGGACTCTGACGTCGGAAACGCGCCGGTCTTCATCGCCCGAGACGGCCTCATTGGATTTCGCCTGCGCGACGAGAGTCCGTTCCAAACTGTGGGTCACATCTCTGATTTTGGCGTGGGCGACCGCTAAGGCGGGAAGCCGCCGTCGGCGCGTGGCCTAAGCGCCGAATGTCCGCTTTGGGTCGAAAGCGGACATTCACATAGATACATTCAGCACCCGTCTGGAGCCCACAAGTGTCCGCGGACAAGCGCAAATTCTGGCCGGCCGCAGTCCTGCTAGTAGTCTTCGCCCTCGTCGCAGGGAGCGGCTTCGCGTCCGCGCTCTCCATCGCCGGAAAGGCGGCCCGGGTGGCGGGCGGGCGCGCCTACTGCCTGCAGGTCGGCGAGAGGACCGGGTATCGGCCCGTGCTGGGGTTAATCGATCTGGCGCGGTTCACCACGGGGTCGCCGCACGCCTTGCGGTATCACGCCGTCCTGGCGGTGCAGGAGCCGGGAGACTGGCGGCTGTACAATTGGTCGTACCGGAGTTGGGACTGGGACCCGCTCCCCGCCGTGCCGACGCTGCGTTGTGTTCCGCGCGCCCGATACGCCGATCGCCTGACCTGGCGGCGCGATCGGGCGGCGGTGGCACAGCCGCGGGATTACTTCGCGAGATTGGGGACCAAGAGCTACGTGGTCCCGGCGGGCTTTCGCGCCCTCGCTGACGCAGACGACCCCGCCTCGCTCTACTTCGACGCGCGGGGGGGCGAATTCGAAAAGCCCCATGCGAACGAGCAGGCGCCGGGCCCCGGATACTGGAGGGTCGGGGTCGAGTTTCGCTCCCGCCTCTGGATTGAATCGCTCGTGGAGGGGAAGCCCGCGCTGGCCCTCACGGCGTCCCCGCCGCCCCCGACCGGATCGCCCGCCACCTACGTCGCGCGGGACGGGCAGGGACAAGTACGAACTGTCATCCTCTGCTCCAGGGCGAGCGCGCTAAACCCAGCGCCTTGCCAGCACTGGTTCTACGCTGACGACGCGATGTGGAGCTTCCGGCAGACGGTCGCCGACCTGCCGAACTGGGAGCGCCTGGAAGCGAACCTGCGTCGGAGAGTCGGTTCGTTCGAGGCGGCGGGCGCGCGGTGCGAAGCCGGCGTTTGCTGAGACCAAAGCGTATCTCCGCGCCGCCCGACCCGTGGCGCTGTGAGGGAAACATCGGCCCTGCGCCGAATGTCCGCTTTGGGTCGAAAGCGGACGTGCGCCCGGGGTGGAAAGCGGACGCGGGGCCGGGAGCGGGCGTTTGACGCTCGGGCGGCCACTGCCATAGTCGGGCGATGCCGAGCCAGGACGATTTCATCAGGGTGGAGACCTTGGCGCGCCTCGCGCTCGCCGATCCGCGGGCGAGCGCCTACGCGCCGTGGCTCGCCGCCAAGGGGGCGGGCCTGAAGGCGCAGGCGAAGGCCGCGCTCGAGGCGTTCCTGAAGCGGGCCGAGGCGTGGCCGGAGGACGGCAAGAGAGGCTTCGTCGCGTGGCTCGACGGCGCGCGCGAAGGGCTGGACGACCCGGGAGCTGTCACGCCGCATCCCGTGATGACGCGCCTGGTGCTGCCCACGCTCAGAACCTGGGCCGAGGCCGAGCCCCAGGCCGGCGAGCCCCACCTCTACCTCGGGCGGTTCCATGACTGGACGCTCGACCTTACGCCCCCGGTCGACCACTTTCGCCGGGCTTTCGAGCGGGCCCCTGATCTCGTGGCGGCCCGGCGCGGGCTGGTCCTGGCCATGATCGACATAGTCGAGCGCAACCAGCACCACGACCCGGCCGACTACCTCGGCGACCGGGACGAAGACGTCGCCCGGATGGAGGAGGCGCTGAGCCTGGCGCAGGGTTTGCCGGACGCAGCGGAGGCCGACGAGCTTGGCCGGCACGCGGCCGTCCTGCGAGATCGCGCGAGCGGCGCGATCACCGGGGGTGGCCTGGCGACGTACTCGTTCCCGACCTGAGCCTGATGTCTGCTTTGGGTCAAAAGCGGACGTTTTCGATGCCGCCCTCGACCCCGTGAGGCGTCGCTAGCCGCAATGTCCGCTTTGGTGGGTGAGCGGACATCGGCGGGTATCAGGTCGTTTCGTATTTCCAACCGCCGGGATGGCGCAGAAGGACGGCCGCGCTGTAGCCTTCCGGCTCGGGCATAATGCCCTGCGAGGCACTCCACAGTTCGATCCGATCTGTCTTGAGCCGCATGAATACGGTCGCAGGGTTCTCTGGGCCTCCTGGATTCCAGCGGTCGTGAGCCGGGGTCCAGGTCGCGCGCTTGAGTTCGATATCTTCCACCACCTCGGCAGGGCCGGCCAGGCAGACGTAGCTGCGCCGATCGTCGCTTTGATAGAGAAGCGTGAGCCGCTTGAAGCGCTCGATCTCTCGCACCTTCCGACACCGCCGGTTGGTGATGACGTTGACGGTCCAGTCGTCCTGGACCCGCATGGGTTGGACCACGCGCACGTTTGCGCCGCCGGCCTCCGCCTGCGTGCCGGCGACACAAAAGGCGACGTTATCGACAAGCGCGCGCGCGACGGTGAGCAAGCGTTCCGTATCCATAGCCCAGCCTCCACCTCGCGCCACTCTGCCACCCAGCCACAGGTCCGCAAGGGGGCGAGAGCGGACGCGCCGCCCGGTGGGCTTCAGCTGGGTGCCGACTTTCGTCCGGACAGACGGGGTTGGGAGCGTCAGCCCCCCGACGTGTCGAACACCACCTGGTCGTAGTTCCAGAGCTGTTCGAAGAAGTCCCGGGCGGCGTCGGCCTGACCGCTCCCGCCTGCGATCTCGGCGATGGTCCGCCGCCCGTCGACGGCGGCCAGCAGGCGTTCCTGGTCCGCGTCGATCGGCAGGTAGAGGTCGGTGTAGGTGTGGGTCCGGTTGATCAGCACGGCGACGGCGCCGGGCGGCAGGTTATCGCGCACGGCGATGGCGTCGGGGATCCGCACCGGAACGTACTCGCGCCACGCCTGGCCGCCGAAGTCAACGGCGGCCGGCCGGTCGCCGCGCCAGGCCACGACGGTGTGGCGGGCCATGGTTCCGCGGAACAGCTCCATGGCGGCGTACTGCTCGTGGGCCGGCAGGCGCGCGAGCCTCGGCGCGTGCGGGGTGCTGGCCGGGGCGCCGCACTGCGGAAGGTAGGGCGCCTGGCGCTGCCAGCGCCCGAACGCCAGGTCGGCGGCGGCCAGGGCGCCCTGCAGCTGGGGGACGGAATAGGCGCGATCCTGGGGGTTGAGCAGGGCGTCGGCCAGGCCTTCGCGGGTCAGCAGGTCCGGCGACTTGCGCAGCATCGGCACGAGCGGATGGTCCGGCGGCAGCGCCTTGAGGCTGACGATCAGATCCAGCACGTCGGCGGCGGTCGGCTCCAGCCCGAGGCGTCGGCAGTAGTCCTGGATCAGGTAGATCCCGGCGCGGCCGTAGGGGGCGTAGACCATCAGCTGCAGGGCGCCCGCGGCCTCGAGCACCGCGGCCAGCGCCCGCAGGCCGGCGTCGGGATCGGGCAGGTGGTGCAGCACCCCGGTGCAGACCACGTGGTCGAAGCTCTGGCCCAGCTCGCCGGCGCGCTCGAGCGGCAGCGCGTGGAGCTGCAGGTTGTCCAGCTGGTATCGCCGCTTCAGGGCCTCCGAGGCGGCGAGGCTGGAGGCGCTGACGTCGATCCCGGTCACCCGCGCGCGCGGCCAGCGCAGGGCGATCTTCGCCGCCTGCGACGTGCCGCAGCCGGCTGCCAGGACGCTGAAGTCGTCGCGATAGGGCTGGTCCGGCCAGAGCAGGTGGAAGTCCGCGCGCCGGCGGCCCTCGTCCCACTTGCGGGCGTAGCCGTCCAGGTCGTCCACCGCCGGCGGGTAGGGATGGGCCTCGTAGAAGGCGCCCACCTTCGCGGCGACGGCGGCGAGCGCCGCTTCGCTATCGGTCATGCTCGGTGCAACCCGCCCATGCGCGGGGAAGGTCCCGCGCATGGGCGGCCACACTGAGCCAGGGGACGCTCCCTAGCCCTTCGCGGGTGCGGGCGTCTTGAGCTGCTCCATCACGGCGTCGAGGTTGAACGACGCCGCCTTCTGCCTAGGCGGGAACTGGACGTAGCTCTGGATCTCCCCCGCCACCACGTCCTGCATCAGGTACATCTGCGGGGCGTGATCGACCATCCAGTCCCAGTAGGTGTTGGAGTTGAAGTCCGCCCGCTCGAACGGGTCGCGACGCAGGTTCACGATGTGGGGCAGCCGCAGCTTCACGAACGGCTCGGCCCACTGCTGCATCTGATGGGCCCGCTGCACAGCCAGGTTGAACTTGTAGTCGCCCACCCGCACGGCCATCACGTCGCCGTCGTCGCTGATGTAGAAGACGGCGTTTCTCGGGCTCTCCTTCGCCTCGCCGGTCAGGTAGGGGAGCTGGTTGTAGCCGTCGAGATGGACCTTGAAGTTCAGCCCGTTGAGGGTCGTGCCCTTCAGCAGCCGCTCGGTGACCGTGGTGTCGCCGGCCGCCGCCAGCAGGGTGGGGAACATGTCGATGTGCGACATGATCCCGTTCAGCACCGTTCCGGGCTTGATCTTGCCGGGCCAGCGGAAGTGCGCGGCCACGCGCCAGCCGCCCTCCCAGTTGCTGTCCTTCTGACCGCGGTAGGGCGTGTTGGCGCCGTCCGGCCAGGTGTCGTTCTCGGGCCCGTTGTCGGTCGAGTACATGACGATGGTGTTGTCGGCGATGCCCAGCTCGTCGAGCTTGTCGAGCATCATGCCGATCTGCTCGTCATGGACCACCATGCGGTCGCTGTAGGGGTCCTGGCCGCTCTTGCCGAGGTTCTTCTCGGCGACGTGCGTCCTAAAGTGCATGGCGGTGGAGTTGTACCAGAGGAAGAACGGCTGGTCGGCCTTGGCCTGTTCTTCCATCCATTCCAGCGCGCGCGCGGTGATCTCCTCGTCGATCGTCTCCATCCGCTTCTTGGTCAGCGGGCCGGTGTCGACGACGGTCTGCTTGCCGACGCGGCCCCAGCGGGGGTCGGTGGTCGCATCGTCCTTGTCGGTGGCCTTGCAGTCCAGCACGCCGCGCGGGCCGAACTTCTCCTTGAACCCCGGGTCCTTCGGATAGTCGGGCAGTTCGGGCTCTTCCTCGGCGTTCAGGTGGTAGAGGTTGCCGAAGAACACGTCGAAGCCGTGGACGGTCGGAAGGTATTCGTTGCGGTCGCCCAGGTGGTTCTTGCCGAACTGGCCGGTGGCGTAGCCCAGCGCCTTCAGGGCGTCGGCGATGGTCGGGTCTTCCTTCTGCAGGCCGACCGTAGCGCCCGGCATGCCGACCTTGGTCAGGCCGGTGCGGATCGGGTTCTGACCGCAGATGAAGCTGGCCCGGCCGGCCGTGCAGCTCTGCTGGGCGTAGTAGTCGGTGCACATCGCCCCTTCCTCGGCGATGCGGTCGATGTTGGGGGTGCGGTAACCCATCGCGCCACGGCTGTTGTGGCTGATGTTCCAGAACCCGATGTCGTCGCCCCACAGGATGAGGATGTTGGGCTTGTTCGCCATGGTGCGCGCTCCGGGCCGTGACGCCCGGCCGGGCGTCGTCGAGCGCTATTTCGAACCACCCGGCGAGCGGCGGCCATCGGCAAAAGCTGGTAGGCCGCCGTTGGAATGACCTTACGTCGGCGCGCCCCCCCGGTCGGGGAGGCGCGCTCGTCCTTCATCCGTATGTCCCGACGAAAGTCGGGATCCAGATTCATCCGCGACGCTCGGTGGGCTTCACCTGGGTCCCGACTTTCGTCGGGAATACGGGTTTGACGTGGCGCGGTGCTGCGGTCGGCCGGCCACCTTCTCCCGCAAGGGGAGAAGGACAGCCTGCTCATTCAGTTCGTCTTGCGGCACCCGTACTCGCCGGCCTGGCACTTCTTCGTGTCGCCGTCCGGCACGCCGCCGCCCAGCTCGAAGGTCACGCTCACCTCGCCGCCGCCCAGGCTGGGCGGGGTCGGCTGGGTCAGGGCCTGCAGCACCGGGCCGCCGCCGCCCTGGGCGGGGTCGACCGCCGGGCGGGCGATCTCGAAGGTCCCCGGGTTGAAGGTCAGGACGTAGTTTGCCGAGGCCGCCAGGTCGCCCTGGTTGATGGCGTACAGGCCCACCGCCTCGCCCGGCGCGCGGACCAGCGCGCCGGTCAGGCTGTCGCCGTCGACCAGCGAGCCGGCGCTCAGCGTCCAGGTCAGGGCCGGATCCGCGTCGCCGCGGGTCTTCGACGCGTTGTTCGCGCTCACCGTCACGGCGCGCCGGGCGATGTCGGCCAGCACCGAGGCCGGGATGGTCACGGTGTAGTTGCCCGCGTCCGCCCCGGTCAGGGTCACGCCCGAGACGGTCACGACCTTGTCCGCGCCCGCGTTCCGGTCCGCGAAGGTGAAGGTCCCCGTCGAGGTCCCGACCGCGTCCGCGCCGACCACGCCGCCCAGGCTCACCGTGCCCGTGCCGGCCGTCGTGCCGTCGTAGGTCTTGTCGTGCGCCACGACGGTGACGGTGAGCGCCTTCTGGAAGATGTCGGCCAGGGCCGAGGCGGGCAGGGACAGGGTGTAATTGCCCGCGTCGTCGCCGTTCAGGGTGACGCCCGAGACGGTCACCACCTTGTCCGAGCCGGCGTTGCGGTCAGCGAAGGTGAAGGTCGCGCCGGTGGTCCCGACGCTGTCGCCGCCCAGCACCCCTTGCAGGGTCACCGAGCCGGTGCCGGCGGCCGAGCCGTCGTAGGTCTTGTCGTTCGCGGTGACGACGCCGGTGATCTCACGCTTGTAGATGTCGGCCAGCACCGAGGCCGGGACGCTCAGGGTGTAGTTGCCCGCGTCGTCGCCGGTCAGGGTCACGCCGGTGACGCTCACCGTGCGGCCGTCGCCGGCGTTGCGGCTGTCGAAGGTGAAGGTCCCGCCGGTGATCCCGACCTCGTCGCCGGCCAGGGCCTCGCCCAACGTGATCGAGCCGGTGGCGGCGTCCGTGCCGTCGTAGGTCTTGCTGTCGGCCACCACGCCGGCGGTGAGGGCCCGCGGCGTCACCACGATCTGGCCGGCGCTGTTGAAGGCGAACTGGTAGCCGGCCAGGCTTTGCAGGTCGCCGGCCGAGACGACCACCTGGTAGGGGCCGCCCGCGACCGAGGCGCGCTCAGCCGCGCCGGCCGAGCTCAGGGCCGGGCCGCCGGAGATCACGTCGGACAGGGTGTCGGCGCGGAAGGCGCCGGCGACGCCGCCGCTCAGCCCGCTGACCGTGTAGCCCATCACCGAGGCGCCGTCGTCGCCGTAGACCTTGCTGCCGCCGGTGGAGGTGAAGGTCAGGGTCGGGGCGGCGGCGAAGACGTAGCGGTCGCCGCTCTGGGTGACCGCGGCGCCGGAGATGTCGCGGCCCCAGACCGCGGTGTTCCCGCTGTCCAGCCCGCCGAAGGTGTTTCCGCTCGGCCCGGCCGAATAGATCAGCCAGCGGCCGGCGGCGCCGACCGCGTCGGCGCCGCGCTGGTTGACGAAGGCCTGGTCGGTCGACAGCCGCACGTCGTCGCCCAGCACCCGCCCGCTCGAGGCGATGGTCAGGTCGCCGTCGGCGATCAGGTCGATGTCGCCGGCCGCGCCGACCACGCCGTTCACCGTCAGGCCGCCGTTCAGGACGGTGACGGTGAGCGCGCCCGGCGTGCCCAGCGCGCCCAGCGTCAGGCCGCCGGCCGTGTCGGTGATGCTGAAGTCGCCCATGCCGGTGAAGGTCGGGTTCAGCGCCTGGCCGGCGAAGTCGGCGGCGGTGACGGTGTAGTCGCCGTTGACGCTGACCGTGCCGATCACGTTGATCGTGCCGGTGGAGGCCAGGGTCAGGTCGCCCTGGCCGTTGAGCGAGCCGAAGCTGAGCGAGCCGCCGTTGAAGACGGCGCCGTCGGCTGCGGTCACGGCGCCGCCGTAGACCTGGGCGCCGGTCGTGCGGACCTCGCCGGTCACGGTGGCGGCGTTGTTCACCGTCACGGCGCGGAACCGGGCGTTCGACCCGGTGCCGACGTCGGCGATGGTCATGGGCCCGCCGGACGTGAGGCTCAGGTCGTGGGCGCCGTTGCCGGCGTCGTTGACGGCGCCGGTGAGGGTCAGGGCGCCGCCGGCCTCGACGCTCACCGTCGTTCCCGGATTGGCCGAGCTGAACCAGAGGTCGCCGTCGACGGTGAGCGCGCCCGTGGTTCGAACCGGCCCGTTCAACACGCTCATGCTGTTGCCGACGGTGACGTTCAGGCTGGACAGGGGCGTGGTCGCGCCGATGTCGTCGGCCGTGAACCTGTCGGCCGTCACGTTCAGGGCGCCCGGGCCGTTCACCGAACTGAGCCAGGCGAGATTGGACGCGTTCACGCTCGCCGTGCCGCTCGAGATGGTGACGCCGGCCCCGCTCAGGACGACGTTCCCCGCGCTCGCCGTCAGCGACGCGCCGGCCAGCTCGTAGGGAACCAGCGACGTGGTCTCGACGCGGATGTCTGTGCCGCTCAGGGCGCCGAGGCTGACGCCGGCGCTGCGGTTCGACTGCACCGTGAGGATTCCGCCGGCCGACAGCGCGCCGAACCGGGCGATCTGATTGGCGCGACGCAGGTCGATCGTCCCCGCCGCGGTGGCGTTCAGCGTCCCGGTGGTGATGGTCCCGCCGGTCTGGGTGACCGCCCCGCCGTTGGACGTCAGCGACACGCTGCGGCCGCCCCCGGTGGTCAGGCCGCCGCTCAAGGTCAGGGCGCCGGCGGAGGTCAGCTGGATGTCCTCGTTGGTCGAGGTCAGACCGGCGCCCGTGACGGTCAGCGTGTCGGTGCTGCTCACGCGCACGGTCCCCGGCGCGGTGACGGCGCCGATCGTCAGGGGGCCGGCCGTGTCGGTGATGTTGAAGTCGTTGGTCGTCCCGATGAAGGTCGGGGCCAGGGCGTTCCCGGTGAAATCGGCGGCCGTGACGGTGTAGTCGCCGGAGACGCTCAGGGCGCCGGTGACCGACAGCGTGCCGCCGCTGGACAGGGTCAGGCCGCCCTGGCCGGTGAGCGCCGCGAACTGCAGGGCGCCGTCCGCCGTCAGCACGCCGCCGGCCGCGACCGTCGTGGTGTCGCCGTAGCTCTGGGCGCCCGTGGTGCGGATCGAGCCGCCGTTGATCTGGGTCGTGCCGCCGGCGTTGGTGGTCAGCGACGTCAGCGCGGTGGTCGCGCCGACCGCGCCGTTGAACTGGGTCGTCCCTCCGGTGTTGACCGTAAGGCCGCGCGCCCCGTCCACGGCGTTCAGCGCGATCACGCTGTTGTTGACGCTGGTCAGGGTGGTGTCCGCGCCCAGCGCCAGCGCACCGAGGTACGACTGGCCCAGCGTGGTCCGCACCGAGCCGCCGTTGAGCAGGGTCGCGCCGCCGCCCTGGGTGGTCAGCGAGGTGAGGGCGTTGGTGGCGCCGACCGCGCCCTGGAAGGTGGTGGTCCCGCTGGTGTCCACGGCCAGCTGGCCGGAGCCGTCGAGCGTGCTCCCGAAGCTGACGGCGCCGCCGCCGGTGCTCTGCAGGACGACGGTCGCCGCGTTCAGGTTGACCGCGTCGGCGTAGGACTGAGCCCCCGTGGTGGTGACGGCGCCGCCCAGGGAGGTCGTGCCGGCGGCGTCGGTGTTCAGCCAGGCGAGGGCGTTGGAGCCGCCGACCGCGCCGTTGAAGCTGGTGGTTCCGCCGGTGGCGACGCTCAGGCCCTGCAGGCCGTTGGCGCTGTCCACCGTCCCGCCGAGCCGGATGTTCCCGTTCGACGTGCTGGTGAGCGCGACCGTCCCGGTCAGCGTGACGTTGTCGTTGTAGGTCTGCGCGCCCGAGGTCCGCACGCCGGCGCCGCCGGTCAGCGTCGTCGAGCCGGCCGCGTCGGTGGTCAGGGACGTCAGCGCGGTCGTATCGCCGACCGAGGCCAGGACGGTGCTTCCGGCGGTGTTCATGGTCAGGCTGCGAGCGCCGTTCACCGACGTGGCGAACCGCAGGGTGCCCGACCCCGTGCTGGTCAGGGTGGTGTTGGCCCCTAGGGTGGCCGCGTCGCCGAAGATCTGCGCGCCGGTGGTGGTGATCGAGCCGCCGTTGAGCGCCGTCGTGCCGGGCGCGTCGGTGAACAGCGCGGTGAGGGCGGTGGCGCCGCCGACCGCGCCGTTGAAGCTGGTGGCCCCGCCGGTGTTGACGGTGAGGCTGCGCGCGCCGTTCACGGCGCCTGAGAAGCTGATGGCGCCGAGGTTGGTGCTGGTCAGCGCGGTGTCCGCGCCCAGCACGACGGCGTCGCCATAGGTCTGACCGACGACGGTCCGGACGCCGCCGCCGTTGATCACGGTCGTGCCGCCGGCGTCGGTCGTCAGCGAATTCAAGGCGGTGGTCGCGCCCACGGCGCCCCCGAACGTGGTGGTCCCGGCCGTGTTGATGGTCAGGCCCCTGTTCCCGTCGAGCGTGCTGGCGAAGGTGACCGGGCCGCCCGCGGTGATCGCCGACGTGAACCCGCTCAGGGTCACCGCGTCGTTGAAGGTGAGGCCGCCCGTGACGCTGACGTTGCCGTTCAGCACCGTCGTGCCGGGCGCGTCGGTGGTGACCGAGCCGACGTAGGCGCTGAAGGTGATGTCGCCGAAGGAGGTGGTCCCGGCGGTGTTGACGGTGAGATTGGTCGCCGTGCCGTCGTGGGCCCCGTTGACCCTTCCCAGGGTGATCGCGCCGGCGTTCGTGCTCCTCAGCGTGGTGTCCGCCTCCATCCACAGCGTGTTGTAGGTCTGGGCGCCGGTCGTCGTGACCGGGTTCTGCACGCTGACGCCGAACTGGGTGCCGGTGGCGTTGAGCGAGGACAGGGCGGTGGAACCGCCCACGGCGCCGTTGAAGTGCACGCTGCCCTTGCTGGTGACGGTCAGGTCATGGGCGCCGTTGACCGTGCCGTTGAAGAGGATGTCCCAGCCCGGGCCGGCGCTGTTCAGCGAGGCGTCCCCGGTCAGGGTCACGTTCCCGAGATACTTCTGGTCGCCGCCCGATTGCATGGTGGCGCCGTTGAAGGTCGTCGGCCCGTTCACCGTTATGTAGCTGGCGCCGACGGTCGTGCCGGTGAAGGTCGCCGAGCTGCCCGTGAAGGTCGCCGTTCCGTAGTTGGTGGTGACCGTCGGGGCGTTGATCACCAGCGCGCCGTTGTTCGACAGGGTGAGATCGTCGAAGCTCGACAGCGCGCCGGACACCGTCAGGCCGCCGGTGTCGGTCAGGGCGAAGGCGCCTCCGGTGCTGCTGCTGGCGCCCAGCACGCCGACGCTGTTGCCGGCGTTGGTCAGCGTGACGTTGCCCGCCGCATTGGCGCGGAGCGTGCCGGCGGTGATCGCGCCGGTCTGGGTGATGGTGCTCCCCGAGGTCAGCACGACGCTGCCGGACGCGGCGTTCACGGCGCCGAGGCTCAGCGAGCCGCTGCCCTGGGTGGTCAGGGTGACGTCGCCACCGGTCGAGGTCAGCGTGCCCAGGAAGTTGAGCGAGCCGCTGTTGAGGGCGGTGATCGACAGGTTGCCGCTGACGCTGATGTTGCCCTGGGTCAGGCCGAAGGCCGTGTCGGTGATGGTGTAGTTGTGCGGGACCGCGCCGGTCCACACCGGGCTCAGGGAGCCGGTGAAGTCCTGGGCGTAGACGGTGTAGTGGCGGCCGATGGTGGTCGTGCCGGTGCCGAGCAGGCCGCCGGACGACAGGCTCACGTCGTTCCCGCCGGTGATCGCGCCCAGCATCACGTCGCCGCCGCCGGTCACCGTCACGTCGCGGTTCGCCGTCAGCGCGCCGTTGCCGCTGAACTTGACGTTCGCGCCGGCGATGCCGGACGCCGCGCCATTCGAGATCCCGCCGCCGCCGACCAGCAGGATGTTGCCGTCGCCGCTGGCGACCGCGCCGTTGGCGGTGATCGAACCGGTGATGTTGACCGTGCCGCCGACCGCGTTGCGGCTGACCGCCCCGAGGTAGACGTTGCCCGCCGTGGTCGTGCCGCCCAGCCCGATCGGGTTGGCGACGTTGCTGCCGCTGCCGACCGGCACCGTCCAGCTGAACAGGTCGAGGTCGCCGCCGGCGTCGGGCGCGAAGGTGATGGTGTAGGCGTCGGCCACGCCGTACAGGACGTCGGAGCCCTTGCCGGCCGTAGCGTCGTTGATGATCGCCCCGGCCTGCGTGGTCACTGTCGGCGCGATCAGCGCCAGGGTCCCGCCGTGGACGTTCAGCTGGGCCCCCGAAATCACCGAGACCGCGGTGCTGGGGCTGGTCGTGAAGCTGAAGTTGTCGCTCAGGAAATTGGAGTCGCCGATCGTCCCGGTGGTGGCCAGCAGGCCGCCGACGTTCACGCGCGCGTTGCCGCCGAACACCACGCCGTCGCGGCTGACGAACCAGACGTTGCCGCCGTAGGCGCCGCCCGTCGCCCCGATGTAGCCGTTCAGGTTCCCGTCGATGGTGGCGGAGCCCGCGCTGACGCGGTTCAGCACGATGTCGCCCCGGCCGCCGAACACGAAGTTCAGGGTGTCGCCGCTGGCCAGGTTGAGGTTGCCGCTCCAGTCCAGAATGGTCCGGGACCCGCCCAGGGTGATCGTCGTCACGTCCGCGCCGCCCGTGTTCGAGGACGCGCCGGAAACGGCGACGCCGCCGCTGCCCCCGATGACGGAGCTGGTGATGGTTCCGGCGTTGGTCGAGACCTGGGCCAGGGCCGGGGCGGCCAGGAGGGCCAGCGAGACGCCCAGGGCGGTGCGGGCGAGCAGGGCGGTGCGGGTCGTGCGGCGGGTCATGGTCAGGCTCCGGGCGCGCAGGATCAGTTGAAGCGGGCGACGAGGTTGAGCAGCACGCGCGGGTCCGGCTTGCTGTTCGGGTCGGACGCGTCGATGCGGTCCAGCGGGTGGGCGTAGGCCAGGTCGACGGCGACCTTGTCGGTCAGGCGCAGGCGCACGCCCGCGCCGGCCGAGCCGACGTCGCGCGCGCCGAAGCCGCCGGCGTCCAGGTCCTCGACCCAGGCGTGGTCGTAGAAGGCGTAGAGGCTGGCGCGCATCCCGGCCGCCTCGAACGGGCCGAAGCGGGCCTCGAAGGCCGCCGCCGCGCCGCGATCGCCCGACAGCGCCGCCGGGTCGTAGCCGCGCCCGATGGTCAGGTTGCCGACGCTCATCTCTTCGTAGGCCAGCAGCGGGCTGTCGGCCCACTGGGCCATGCCCGACGCGCTCAGCGAGAAGCGGCGGGCAAGCGCCAGCTCGGCGCGGCCGTCGGCGCGCACCAGCCAGGCCTGCGGATCGGCGTCGGCGCGCGACATGCCCGGATCGCCGGCCTCGTCAGCCCCGAAGCCCGACAGGCCCTTGCGCAGCTCCAGCCCGCCGGACAGCGCCGTCGGCCAGTTCGCCACCTCGGTCGTCCCTTCCCCCTGCAGGCGGGCGAAGGCGATGCGCAGGTCGTCGTCGGTCAGGGTCAGCAGGTCCGACAGGTCGGTCTTCTGCTCGACCCAGTTCAGGCCGCCCGACAGCCAGGCGCTATGGCGGCGATGGCGCGCCAGCGGATAGACCGCCTCGGCCGTGCCGACGAGCGACTTGGAGCGCAGGTCCAGCGGCGACAGCACGTCGCCCGGCCGGCTTTCCGAATAGGCAAGCGACATCCGGCCCACCAGGCCGCTCGACCCCAGGCGGGCCTCCTCGACCAGCTGCACCACGCGCTGCTCGGTCAGGTCGGTGGTTCCGTACAGCACCAGCGAGGTGCGTTCGCCCAGCGGGGTGAGGCCGTCGACGTCGACCCGGCCCAGCACGGTCCAGGGGCCGACCGTGTCGGAGCCGAAGTTCTGCAGGTTGGCGGTGACGGTCACCGGCTCGGCGCGGGTCAGGGTCACGTCCAGGTCGACCGCGCCGCGCGCGCCCGACGCGCCCGGCCGCACGGTCGTCTGCACCAGCACGCCCGGCACGTCGCCGGCCAGCAGCAGCCAGCGCTGGGCCGCGTTCATGTCGAACGGGGACAGGCCCTCCAGCTTCTTCAGGTATTGCGCGGCCTTCTTACCGGCCGGGCCGGCGTCGCCCAGCACGCGCACCTGCTCGACGTGGGCCTCGATCACCTCCAGCACGACCAGCCCGCCGGCGATCTCCTGCTGCGGGATGACCACGCGGGCCAGCACGCCGCGCTTCAGATAGGCCTCGGCCGCCCGGTCGCGGATGGCGCAGACCTCGGCGATCGAGACGGTCTGGCCGGCCTTGGACGACCAGGTCGGGGCCAGCTGATCGGCCGACAGGCTGGCGTTCCCGCGGAACTCCACAGCCGACAGCGGGAAGCTGAGCTTCGAATCCACGAACGGGCAGGGCTCGGCCGGGGCGACCGGCAGCTCGGCCCTGGGCGCGTTCGGCTCGGGCGGGCCGCTGCGCTGGGCCGGATCCAGCTGTTCGCGCGAGGGCAGGGGCGCGATCTGCGCCAAGGCCGGACCGGCGGCCGCCCAGCCGAGCGCCGCCATCAGCGCGGCCGTCGCCGCGCGCGATTGAAGAACTCGCATTATGCCCCCTGCGCCGGCCCGACCCGGCGGAAATCACGTCAAAGCTGCACTCGCGGCGGAATCGCTCCGCCGCTGGTTGGCCCGGTTAACGCGGGGGTTGCGGCGGCGCATCTTCAATATTGTAGAGGTCGGAGAAAAAAACGACGGATTCTCGCGTGGTGTATCCTCGACAGCTCAGTGAGCTTGGGGTTTCGCGGCATCGTCATCGGTCTATGGCCGACCGTTTTTCCGCTCATGGAAGTCTATCCGGGTCGCTTTTCCCTGTGTCTATTTTTGAAGGAGCTTGGCTCGACGCTGCAGGATCGATCTTGGCCGATGTGATCTGAGCGAATAGGATTCGTGCCGCTCTGCTTTACATTTCGCGACTTTCGTTTCGCATTTCATGACGTTGCGATCATTGGTTGAGGTGCATCTCCGCCGAGCTCGCGCGCGGTCAGGTCGCGCTCCTCGTTCATCCGCTCCGCCAGCGCCTGGGCGGCGGCCAGGTCGCGTTCCAGCGCGACGGCTTCGTCGGGGACGTGGTCGACGGCCACGGCGTAGCGGCCGGCGGCGTCGCGATAGACCGGAAAGCTCATCGCTGCGCCTCCAGCCGGGCGAAGGCGGCGCCGTAGAGACGGGCCAGGTCGGCGTCGGCCAGGCGGTCGGCGAGGGTTTCGCATAGGCACGCGCGGTAGCGCAGGTCGGGCGCGACCAGGCCGGGGTCCGCGCGGGCGAGGCGGGACAGGGCGTCTTCGCTGCGGTCTGCGAAGGCGTCGGTCAGCTCGGCCAGCTCGTGGACGGCGTCGAAGGCCTGGTCCAGCTCCAGCCGGTCGGCGGCGCAGGCCGGCCCGCGGGCGGCGCGGAAGGCGGCCTCGGCCGCCTCGACCCGGCGGTCGAGCTCGCGCCGTCCGGCCGCGGCCTCCGCCCGGCGCGCGGCGCGCGCGGACCGCTCGGCGGCGAGGAAGTCGGATCGGTCGTACAGGAGGGTCATGAGGTTCGCAATTTCCGAACTTTCAGGGCGAGGGGGATGTTCGCAATTTACGAACCTCCCGGGCGGCAGGTTCGTAGAATCGAGACCCCGTTTTCGCAGGTATGTACGTCAGAATTGGACGTATGCCCCTTCCCCATTCGGGAGAGGGGGATGTGATTGACTCCACATTCCACCCGGATAAAACCTCCCGCATGACCGAGACCTGCACCGCCTTCATCGGCGCCCGCCTGATCGCCTCCGGATCTCCGGCCGAGGTGGCCGCCGCCGTGCGCGCGGCGCAGGCGGCCGAGCCGCACGCGACCGTCCTGGCCTTCGACGACGACACCGGCGCCCCGGTGGAGTTCGATCCGCGCGGCGACGCGCCCGCGGCCGAGCCGAAGCGCGGTCCCGGCCGCCCCAAGCTGGGCGTCTCGGCCCGCGAGGTGACCCTGCTGCCCCGGCACTGGGAATGGCTGGCCGCCCAGCCGGGCGGCGCCTCGGTGACCTTGCGCAAGCTGGTCGAGGCGGCCCGCCGGGCCGACGAAGGCCCGGGGCGGATCCGCCGCGCCCAGGAGGCCGCCTACCGCGTGGCCACCGCGCTGGCCGGCGACGCGGCCCTCTACGAGGCGGCGATCCGGGCGCTCTACGCCGGCGACCAGGCCGGGTTCGCGAGCGCGACCGAAGCCTGGCCGGCCGACGTGCGCGATCACGTGCGCAAGCTGGCGGGGCCGGCGTTCGAAGGGTGAGGGCGGCGAGGCGGCCAGCCTCTAATCCGCTCATCCCCGCGAAGGCGGGGACCCAGGTCCGCGACGCCCATCTGTGGGCGCAAGCCTTCATGAAGCGCAGGCGCGCTCTGATCCTTAAGCGCCCTGGGTCACCGCTTTCGCGGGGATGAGCGGTGTTAGGTGCCCGTCCTGCGCAGGCTCTCCAGCATGCGCACGGCCGCGCCGCGGTTCTCCTCGGGGATGTCGGCCCAGATGTCGAGGATGGAGGTGGGCAGCTTCTCGGGGTCGTGGTCCAGCAGGTAGCCGGCCGAGGTGTCGAGGGCGGGGGCCAGGCGGCGCAGCCATTTGCCGGACAGCTCGCGCTTGGTCTCCAGCTCGCTGATCACGCTCTTGGAGGTGCCGACCTTCTCGGCCAGCTGCTCCTGGGTCAGCCGCCGGTACTCGCGCCATTCGCGCAGGTAGTGCCGCTTGTCCGCCGCGTCGCTCATGGTTCGCAGTTTGCGCACCGATCGGTGGAAAAGTCGTTAGCCGTTTCACGAACTCACGGGCTTGCGTTTTGTTCGGAAAATGCGAACATAACGAGAACAAAACTAGAGCCGCCCGAGACCCGCCCATGAGCGCGCCGCCCTACATGCCCCTCTATGTCGCCGACTATCTGGGCGACACCCGCCACCTGACCACCGAGCAGCACGGCGCCTACGTGCTGCTGCTGATGGCCCTGTGGCGCGGCGGCGGCCGGCTGCCGGCGGAGCCCGCCCGGCTGGCGCGCCTGGCCGGCCTGTCCACGGCCCGCTGGGCGCGGACGGCGGGGGAGGTGACCGCCTTCTTCACGGTCGAGGACGGCGAGCTGACCCACCCGCGGCTGGTCGCCGAACTGGCCAGGATCGAGCGGGCCAGCGAGCAGCGCCGCGCCGCCGGCGCGCGGGGCGGAGCGGCCAAGGCCAGGCGCGCCCGCAGCGAAACCGTAGCGCCCGCTACGCCGCCGCCGCAGCCCGGCCGGAGCCCGGCTCTGGCATCTCAGACATCAGAGTCAGAACCAGAGAAGATTACCTACTCTGCAGGGGGCGCCCGCGCGTGGGCGAAGCCTGAGCTGGACGCCCTGGAGGCGGCCCTGCGCCAGGCGGCCGGTCCAGCGCTGAACGCCGCCGCGCCCGGCCTGATGAACCTCGCGCCGATCCTGGCCCTGCTGCGGCCGGGGCAGGGGCCGCCGGCCGAGCTGGAAGCCGACGTCCTGCCGGCCGTGCGCGCCCGCGCCGCCCGCCAGCGGCCCGGGACGGTGAACGGCTGGGCCTATTTCGAGCCGGCCGTCGTGCAATTCCGCGACCGCCGCCTGGCCGGCGCGCCCGCGCCCCGATCCACGGAAGCCTCCCATGAACCTTCCCGCCCCGCCGGCTCCGGCCGCGCCGCCAAGCGCGCCGTCTGGGCCCAAATCCTCGCCGACGAAGCCGCTCATGGGGCCGGCGAAGCTGACGCACCTGCCGGCCCGCCCGGCCCGTGAGCTGGCCGCGTCGCCGGACCGCGCCGCCGTGCTGGCCGAGTGCCGCGCCGCCCTGGCCGCGGCCGAGCCGGCCCCGCCGTCCGCCTTCGCGCTGATCCTGGAGCGGCTGGCCCTGCACTATCCCGAGAGCCGCCTGACCCCGGCCGAGCAGGCCGAGGTGCTGAAGGACTGGCGCCGGCTGGCCGGCCACCTGCCGGCCGACGTGCTGGCCAGGGCGGCCGACGCTTACGTGCTCAGCCCCGCGCGCTTCTTCCCGACGCCGGGCCAGCTGCTGGCCCTGGCCGAACCCGGCTTCGCCTGGCGCCGCGCGCTCGCCCGCCGCGCGCGCCAGACCCTCGACCTGATCAGACCCGAAAAAGAAGGGAAGTCCTGATGCCCCGCCGCACGCGGCCCAGCCCCGAAGCCGCGATCGCCGCCGCCAAGCTGCGTCGCGCCCGCGAGGCCGAGTTCGCCCGCCTGAGCGCCCAGCCCGACGTGCGCGTGGTCGCCGACGCCGGGCGCCGGATCGTCTCGGCGCGCCGGCTGGACGTGTTCGACCAGCTGTTCGCTCAGCGCGCCCTGACCGAGGCCCAGGTCGGCGCGGCGCGGCGGCTGGAGGCCGACCTGGCCTGCGCCGCCGGCGTCGACCGCGCCCAGGCCGGATTCGAGAAGGTCGACGCCTGCGCCCCCGGCGCGCCGGGCCAGGGGGTGACCCAGGTCATGGTCGACGCCTCCGCCCGGGCCGGCGCCGCGCTGGACGCCTGCGGCCCGGTCAACGCGCGGCTGCTGCGCGCCCTGCTGGAGCCGCAGTTCGACGGCGCCGGCGCGCGCGAACCCTGGCGCGCGACGGTGGCCCGCGTCACCGGCGATCCCGGCCGCGACGCCGCCGGCGCCCTGGTGCGCCTGGCCTGCGAGAACCTGCGCGCGGTCTACGAGGCCAAGGCGTACCGGCGGGCGGGGTAGGGGGGCCTCTTGCTCCTCCCCCGCTTCGCAGGGGAGGAGAGCCCTCCGCAACGCGGCGGCAGGGCGCCCTCTCGGTGGGGCCCTGGCCCGATCCCGCGCCTGCGGCCGGCCCGCCCGGCGCCCCGCCTCGCGCCCCGGCGTCGCGGTTAAGCTTTCCGGCCGCTATCCCCGGGAGGCCGTCCATGCCGCGTGCGCTCGCAACCCTCGCCCTGGCCGCCCTCGTGGGCGCGGCCGCCCTGCCGGCCCACGCCAAGCCGCCCCGCTACACGACCGCCGAGTGGCGGCTGGTGCGGGTGTTCGCGCCCGCCGTGCAGGGGCCGCAGCGCGGGCTGGACGTCTGGGTGCTGGAGGCCGACCTCAAGAAGGCCCGCAAGGGCAAGAAGCGCGAGCGGCCGGCCCGCATGATGGTGCGCGAGAACGACAGCGGGACCTGGTCGGTGGCCACCGCCCGCTTCGCCTGCAAGCGCGACGAGGTGGAGGTGAAGCGCATCGAGCGGTTCACGCCGGGCGCCGGCGCGCCCTCGGTCGAGAAGGTGGGCAAGTCGCATCCGCTCTACGCGCACGGCCCCGAAGGCGCGATCCGCGCCCTGCTGTGCGAGGGCGGCCAGACCGACGCGCCGGTGGCCAGGGGCACGGCCGCCGCCTTCACCCTGCAGGACGAAGCCGACGCCGCCTTCGCGGGGCGGATGCGGGCGGGGGCGGGGTAGGGCCCCAAACTTCGTCACCCTCGGGCTTGTCCCGAGGGTGACGGACATTGGCGCGCGGGCGCGCCGCTTCCCACGGCGCACCCCACATCCGTATGTCCCGACGAAAGTCGGGACCCAGATTCATCCGGCGCCGCTCGGGGGTTTCACCTGGGCCCCGACTTTCGTCGGGGAGGCGGAGATGTTCGAAGCCCCGTTGCGCGTTATCCGGCGTCGTGTTTTCGTGTCTTGCGTGTGCGCGAATATCCGTAGGCGGAGTTTTCGCGCGCGGACTGGTCTACGCTGTTCACCTTGCTTGCGACGCCTTCCTCCGCGTCGAGGCGCGATTGGGGTGTCGCGGGCGACGTCGGATGATCTCCGGCGCCAGTAAGCATACCCGCGGGCGTAATTCTCAGGATCGACCACGCCGGGGGGCGTGAGGGGGGCTGGCATGATCAAGGGGTCGGGCGTGCTTTGCGCGCTGGTGGTCGCGTGCGCGTCGTTCCTGGCGGCCGACGCGGGCCGCGCGCAGGAGAAACCGAAGCCGGTCGCGCCGGCGCCGGTGGTCGCCAAACCGGTCCGCCCGGTCGTGCCGCCGGCGGTTCAGGTCTCCCTCCAGGCGCCGCCCGTGGCCGAGGGCCTGCGCCCGCGCTGGGTGCCGCCCAAGCCCAAGGAGATCGCGCTGAAGAAGACCGACGTGGCCGGCGTGTTCGTCGTCAAGTTCGCCGAGGGCAGCCACGTGCGCCTGGGGCCGGACGGCTTCTACGTCGACCCGTCGCTGACGGGCCTGGCCGACGGCGCGGAGCGGCGCCTGGCCCGCACCGGGCTGAAGTACGACGGCGTGGCCCAGGAGCTGGCCGCCATCAAGGCCCTGCTGGCCAGCTCGCCCGACGCGCGCGCCTTCAAGGCCTCCTACGCCTTCCGCCCGGACAAGCCGCGCCTGCCCAAAGGCGGCGGCGTCGACCCGCAGTACGCCGAGAAGGACGAGCTGGAGCAGCGCTCGGGCGAGGAGCTGGCGGACCTCGACCTCTACTACGTGCTGGCCGCGCCCGACTTCACCGACGCGGCCGCCCAGGCGCGGCTGATGAACCAGCTGAACCGCTTCCGTTCGGTGGAGCAGGTCTACGCGGCGGTGGTGACCGACACGCCCCAGGCCGCCACGGGGGACCTCAGCAGCAATCAGGGCCACCTCGGCCCCGCGCCGGTCGGCATCGGCGCCCAGCTCGCCTGGACCCGGCCCGGCGGCCGCGGCGACGGGGTGCTGGTGGCCGACGTCGAGTACGACTGGGTCACCGACCACGAGGACTTCCCGCCGGCCTCGAGCCTGTTCGCCGGCGGGCGGCCGGGCTGCGCCTACGTCGCCAAGGAGAGCGAGCACGGCACCGAGGTGATGGGGGTGATCGCCTCGCCGCACAACGGCCTGGGCATGAACGGCATCGCGCCGAACGTGCGCTACGTGCTGTCCTCGGTGTGCCGGCCGTTCGACTACGTCTGGGCGGCCGTGGTGGCGACCTTCTCGGGCGAGAACTGGGCCGGGCGGGCGCACAACGTGGTGGTCGCCAACACGATGCGGATCGCCGGCGAGAGCCTGCGCCCCGGCGACGTGCTGCTGATCGAACAGCACGGGCCCGGGCCGTCCACGGGCCTGACCTGTCCGGTCATGCCCGGCTGCGGCCAGTTCGAGTGGGTGGCCATGGAGTATTACCAGGAGAGCTTCGACGTGATCCGCCGCCTGACGGCGCGCGGGGTGATCGTGGTGGAGGCGGCCGGCAACGGCAGCTCCGACCTGGACACCGCGCCCTACCGGCGCCGCTTCGATCCGAGCGTGCGCCATTCCGGGGCCCTGCTGATCGGCTCGGCCCTGCACGACGACGCCGGACACTTCATCAACCCGACCAGCAATTTCAGCCGCCGCATCGACCTGTATTCGTGGGGCGGCGGGGTGGCGACCATCGGCAAGGGCGACGGCGCCGGCGGGACCGGCCCGTTCGCCGGCTCGACCGCGATCCCGCGCCGCTACACCACCAACTTCGGGGGCACCTCCAGCGCCTCGGCGATCGTCGCCGGCGCGGTGGCCAGCCTGCAGGGGGCGCGCCTGGCCAGCGGCCAGCCGCCGCTCACCCCCGCCCAGGCCCGCGAGGTCCTGGTCGCCAGCGGCACGGCCGTGTCCGACGGCTCGGCGATCGGCGTCCAGCCGAACCTGGCCGGGGCCATCCCGATCGCCACCGCGCCGTCGGGCAGCTTCAGCGGGCCGGGCAACTACGTGATCCGCTCGCGCGCCAGCGGCAAGGTGCTGGACGTCGACGTCTCCTGGTTCCACGGCCAGGACGACGGCCAGCGGCTGATCCAGTGGGGCTTCCACGGCGGCGCCAACCAGGTGTTCTCGATCACCGCCAACCCGGACGGCAGCTTCAGCTTCCGCCCGACCCACACCTGGTCCAAGTGCCTGGACGTGGCCTTCGCCTCGGCCGCCGACGGGGCGGCGGTGCAGCAGTTCGCCTGCAACCCCGCGGCCGCCAACCAGCACTTCCGCATCGAGACGATCGGCGGCGCCCACCGCATCGTGGCGGTGCACAGCGGCAAGGCCCTGGACGTGCCGGGCTTCAGCCGCGACGACGGCGCGCGGATCCAGCAGTTCACCCCGAACATGGGCGCCAACCAGCTGTTCGATTTCATACGCGTACGCTGAGGCGTCCCGAGGGCGGCTTCACCCGGACCCCGACTTTCGTCGGGGAGACGGGGAGGGGGAGCCTTGGGGCGGGGGCGCTCTCGCTCAGAACGCGCCTTCGTCCTCCGCCCGCCTGATCGCCCGCTCGATGCCCTTCTCCAGGTCCTGCTTGGTGAAGGGCTTGGCGACCACGGCGCTGGCCTCGAAGCTTTTCAGCTCGGGGTGGCGCACGGCCGGCGCGCCGGTGACGAACACGATCGGGTACATGGCGGTGGTGCGCAGCACGGTGGCCACCGCCACGCCCTCGCTGGCGCCCCCCAGGTCGACGTCCAGGGTGATCACGTCGGGCTCGTACTTGTGCAGCAGGGTCATGGCCTCGGTCGGCGAGGCGGTCTGGGCGCAGATCGTGTAGCCCAGCTCGTCCAGATAGTGCGCCAGGCTGTCGGCGATCACCGGATCGTCCTCGACCACCACCACCTTGCGCAGCGGCCGGTCGGGCTCGTGAGCATGGACCATGGGCGCCTCCTGAAGGGCAACGCGACGCGCGGCGGGGGTGTTCCGCGCGCGCAGGCCGGCTCCGGCCTTCGTCCGCAAGGCGGCTCTCAATCCGTCCGTCCCGACGAAAGTCGGGACCCAGATTCGTCCGGAACGCTCAGCGGACTTCACCTGGACCCCGACTTTCGTCGGGGAGGCGGAGTCTCGCTGCACTCCGCCAGCCCTCACACCCCGCTGGCGGCGCGTGCGAGCGCCGACGGATGCGCTGCGCGCAGGCGCGTGCGGCGACGGCTGCCGGCGACCAGGGCGGATTTCAGCTCCCCGGTCCGGGCGGACGCCTGCTAGCCGGCGTCGAGCCCGTCGGGCGGGGTGGGCGACCAGCGGGCTCCAGCGTCGTCAGGCTGGCATGCCCGTTACAGCTTGGCCATACGCTCGCCGAGGGTGCGCTCACCTTCTCCCCTTGTGGGAGAAGGAGGGGCCCGCCGGCCCGGGCCGGCGGGAGGATGAGGGGTATCGCCGCATGCGGCCGATGTCGCGCGGGCGATCGCTTGAGCGGCCGGCGTGGCGCGACCCCTCACCCTCCCACGCTTCGCGCGGGCCCCTCCCTCTCCCGCAAGGGGAGAGGGATCAGGTCGCCGCCGCGAACGCCTTGCTGATGGTCTGCACGTAGCCGGCCATCAGGATCTGCTCGTGGCGGTCGTCCCAGTCGGCGTGGCCGGCGTTGTCGACCTCGATCACCTCGGCCTTGCGGCCCAGGGCCTCCAGCGCCTTGGCCATGATGCGGGTCTGCTCGACCGGCACCACCGGGTCCTGCTTTCCGTGCACCAGCATGACCGGCATGGTCAGGGCGGCGGCGCGGCGGGCGGGGGAGGCGGCCTCCAGCGCCGCCTTGTCGGCCTTGGGGTCGCCGATGCGCTTGACCCAGTAGCTGTAGACGTCGCGGTCGGGGCTGTCGTCCTCGCGCTTCTCGTAGGCCAGCATCTCGGGCAGGTCGCTGACCCCGCAGATCGAGATCACCGCCTTGTACAGGTCGGGCCGGCGCACCGCCCCCATCAGGGCCGCGTAGCCGCCGTAGCTGGAGCCCATGATCGCCACCCGTTTGGCGTCGAGGCCGCGTTCCTTCAGGGCGTAGGCGACGCAGTCCTCGACGTCGGCCTGCATGCGCTCGCCCCAGCGCTTCCAGCCGGCCTCGGCGAAGGCCCGGCCGTAGCCGCCGGAGCCCCGGAAGTTCGGCTGCAGCACCCACCAGCCCTGGGCCGCGAACACCTGCACCTGGCGGTCCCAGTCGAAGTAGTCGCGCAGCTCCGGCCCGCCGTGCGGCAGCACCACCAGCGGCCCCGGCGCGCCCCCGGGCGGGGCGGTCAGGTAGGCGTCGACCAGGCCGCCGTCGCGGGTGGGCACGCGCAACACCTCGCCGCGGCCCAGCCGCTCCAGCGCCAGGTTCGGACGGGCCGCGCCGACATTGTGCACCGACTTGGCCTTGCGGTCGTAGAGGAAGTAGGCCCCCGGCTCGCGCGGGCCGGAGACGTGCGCCAGGAAGCGGCGCTGGTCGCGGTCGACGTCGAACAGGGTGACGTTGCACTCGCCGCCCAGGAAGTCGTTGATGGCCTTGAAGTGCGCGGCGAAGCTCTTGTCGGCGAAGTCGTAGTCGATCCGGTCGGCGGCGAAGGCGGCGCCGATATAGCGGTCGCGCTCGTCGAACAGGGCGTGCAGCACGTCGCGGCCCGGGCGCTGGGACAGCGGCGGCCCGAAGCTCAGGCTGGCCAGGTCCAGCTCGCGCGCCGAGACCACGTCCTCGCCCTCCTGGCGGGCGGCCACCAGCACCACGCCGGTGCGCGCGGTGGGGCCGAGGTAGGCGAATTCCGGCAGGTCGCGCGGGTTGCTCTTGCGCAGCAGCCGCCACTCGCTCTCGCCCGGCGCGCGGGCGTAGATCCACTGCCAGGTGCCGCGCCGGTTGGCGTCGACGCGCAGGATCGGCGCCCCGCCGGCCACCTGCCAGCCCACCGTGCCGATCTTGCCGGCCTCGAACAGGGTCTCGGCGCCGGTCAGCAGGTCGACCTTGAACAGGCTGGGCAGGCGCCACTTCATGTCCATGGCCGGCATCAGGATCTGGTGCGGCTCGTCGGGCAGCAGGTCGACGACCTCGGCCAGGTCCAGGTTGAACTCGCGCACCCGCGGGTTCTGGAACATCGGCACCGGCGCCGACCCGTCCAGCCCCAGCGAGTACAGCCGCCGCCGCCGGCCGGCGGTCCAGTAGATCAGCCCCGAACGCTCGCTCTCGGCGTAGTCCGTGCCGTGGTCGACGCGCACCAGCAGCCGGTCGTCGCGCGCCCACTCGATCCAGTCGATGTCGCCCAGGTCGCCGGTGTTCAGCGGCTTGACCGGGCCGTCCGGCTGCTCGGCGTCCTTCAGGGCGACCACCTTGCGCCGCTTGCCGCCGACCACCGCGTCGAACAGCAGGGCCAGCTTGCGCCCGTCCGGCGACAGGGCCGCGTCCAGGGTGAAGGCCGGCGCGAAGAAGTCGGCCAGGGCGTGCGGCTTGACCCCTTCGGCCCGCGCGCCCGCGCCCAGCCCGGCCAAGGGCGCGGCCGCCGCCGCCGCCAGCAGCCCACGACGCGTGAACATGACTTGAAATCCCCGTAGTCCCCGAACGCCAGTGTGCGGAACCGGCGTGCGCGCCGTCAACGTCGGGTTGAGGGTTGTCCACCGGGGAGTCGTCCCGCGCCGCAGACCGAACCCGTGTGCGGCGAAGGCCGGGAGCCGGTTCGACCGCCTGCGCGTCCGGAATCTTTCGGGGTAGGGCTCGAACCGCGATCGAGCGCACCCGGTTGTTCGCGCAGGACTTGCAGGTGCGCGGCATGGACGAAGGCCAGTCGTTCGATCGCCTCGCCACTGAACTGGAAAGGTTCTGGGGCGGGCCGGCGGCCCACGCGGTTCTGGAAACCGTGATGGATTTCGTGCCGGGCGTGGTGGTCATCGTCAGCGCCCCGGCCGGGCGCGTGCTCTATGTCAGCGAATTCGCCGGGCGGCTGATGGGCTGGCCGCGCCAGGAGCTGGAGAACCTCAGCTACGAGCAGTTCGCCGAGCTGATGCCGAACTTCTCCCTGGACGGGCGGCCCTACACCCTGGACGAACGGCCGGTCGGTCGCTCGCTGAAGGGCGAGACGCTGGAGGACTTCGAGAGCTACTTCCTGGATTCCGCCGGCGGGCGCGTGCTCCTGCGCTGCAACACCTCGCCGATCCGCAACCCGGCCGGCGAGGTGATCGGGGCGATCAGCGTCTGCAGCGACATCAGCCGCCAGAAGGCGCGCGAGGCCGACCTGGCGCAGACGGCCGAGTACAACAGGGCGCTGCACGACGAGCTGGCCCACCGGGTGAAGAACCACCTGCAGGTGATCAGCGGCCTGATCGCGGTGGAGGCGCGCGGCGCGCCGGCCGCGACCGCCGACTTCGCCCGCAAGATCATGGGGGTGATGCAGAGCCTGGCGGCCATCTACCAGAGCGTGGTCGCCGCCGGCGGCGTCGGCGAGGCCGAGGTCGACGCGGTCGCCCTGATCGACGCGGTCTGCCGGGTCTACCGCACCGACGACCTGGTGATCGAGGTGAGCGCGCCGCCGGGGCTGAAGCTGCCCGCGGAGCGCGCGACCACCATCGGGGCGGTGGTCAACGAGGCGGTCTGCAACAGCTACAAGTACGCCTATCCCGACGGCCGCGGCGTGGTCGAGGTGACGGTCGCGCCCTCGGGCTCGGGCGAGCTGGAGCTCAAGGTGCTGGACCGCGGGGTCGGGCGCGCGGCGACGGCCCACGCCGACGACGGCCGCGCGCACGGGACCAAGCTGATGGACGTGCTGGCCCGCCAGCTGGGCGGCCGCATCGACATCGCCGATCGAGAGGGCGGCGGCACGGCGGTGACCCTGACCCTGCCGCAGGGGTGAGGGCGTCAGATCCTCCCCCCTTGGGGGAGGGGCACCGCGAAGCGGTGGAGGGGGCTCCAGAGGAGCGCGCGCCTTCCGCTCATCCGCCGCCGTTTGCGGGCTTCACCTGGACCCCGACGTTCGTCGGGGAGGCGGATTAAAAGTCCCTTCTCCCAGAGGGAGAAGGAGGGGCCCGCCGGCCGCAAGGCCGGTGGGAGGAACGGACGGCGGACGCCCTCGGCGCCTGGTTCTGCCCCCTCCCGTTTCCCTCACCCTCCCAGCCTTCGGCTGGGCCCCTCCCTCTCCCGACCGGGAGAGGGGGATCACACTCCGAACGGGTACGTGTCCGGCACCGGCCCGCGCGGCGCGTGCTCGTAGCTGAGCGGGGTCACCGCCTCGGTCTCGTCGAACCAGACGAAGGCGTCGAACTGGCGGGGCAGGTCGGCCAGGGCGTAGTGGCTCGCAAGCTCGGTCTGGGGGCGGTAGATCACGCCGATGAAGCGCTCCAGGCGGAGCTCCACCGCCTCGTCGCGCAGGTCGGCCGCGCCGTCGACGAAGTTCAGCATGAAGCGTTCGCCCGGGCCGCGCGCGCCGGCGTCGTGGCAGGCGCGCTCCCAGCTGTCGGGGCGGGAGGGCACGACCGTCTTCACCCGCATGTCGCCGTCCCAGTTGTCGGCGGCGGCGACCGTGCCGGAGTTGGTGCCGAAGCCGATCAGGGCGGCCTGGGCGCCGAAGCGCTCGCGGCACAGCTGGCCGATGTTCAGCTCGTCGCGCATCACGCCCATGTCGGTCCGGCGCGCGTCGCCGATGTGGCTGTTGTGGGCCCAGACCACCGCCTTGGCCTCGGGCCCCCGCGCCTCCAGCAGATGGACGAGGGTCTCGAACATGTGCGTGTCGCGCAGGTTCCAGCTGTCGGCGCCGCCGTAATACATGACGCGGTAGTAGCGCTCGGCCGCGGCCACCAGGCGGGCGGCCTGGGCGGCGTCGAGGAAGGCGTCGCCGTCGTCCAGACGGGCGTAGTCCAGCCGCCGGCTCAGCAGCTCGCGGCACTGCTCGACCACCGCGGCCTCGCACTTCTCGTAGAGCTCGCTGACCACGGCGGCGCCGTAGTCGGCCGGCTGGCGGCTCCACGGCGCGATGCAGCCGTAGCGCTCGCGCGCCTCCGCGGCGGCCTGCGGGTCGACGTCCTCCAGATAGTCCAGCACCAGGGCGATGGAGCCGTGCAGGTTGTACAGGTCCAGGCCGTAGAAGCCGCATCGCGCGGCCGGCGCGCGCGCGGCGTTCCAGGCCCGCAGGGTCTCGACGAAGGCGGCGACGTCGGTGTTGCGCCACATCCAGGTCGGGAAGCGCTCGAACGGCCGCTGGTCGGGGCCGGGGCCCTCGCGATGGCGGACATAGCGGTCGACCGCGGCGGCGTCGGGCCAGTCGGCCTCGACCGCCACGATGTTGAAGCCGTGCTGTTCGACCAGGCGCCGGGTGATGGCCGCGCGGGCGCGGTAGAACTCCGAGGTGCCGTGGCTGGCCTCGCCCAGCAGCACCACCTTGCGGTCGCCGAAGGCGTCGAAGGCGCGGGCGAAGCCGGGATCGTCGGGATCGGGCAGGGGCCGGGCCGCCTCGGCGACCAGGGCGGAAAGGTCAGAGCGGGCCATTCCCCGGCAACGGGGGGACGGGGCGGGGGTTCCGCGGCTTCTCCTCACCCGCTTCGCAGGGGAGGAGAGTAAGCCCCGCCCCTCCGCCGCGACGCACGACGGCGGAGGGGCGGTCGCTTCGCGGACCGGGCGGCCGGGCAGGGTCCGTCCGGCGGGCCGCGAAGCGATCACTCGAAGCAGGCCTGCCCCCGGGGGAACAAGGGGGGCGGCCCGCGGCGGGTTGTGGCCGTATCCCCGGCCGGCGTCCGCCCGCTTGCGCCCAAGCCGGACGACGGCGGGGCGAAGGCGGCCCGCGCCCTTTGCGCCCCCGCTGAAACCCCGGCGCCCGTCCGCAGTTGGCCGGCCGCGGGCTGCAAGACCCGCGCGTGGGAGTGAGAGCGATGATGGTTCGCGAGGTCATGACCAAGGGGGCCGAGGTGATCGGCCCGGAGGCCAGCGCCCTGGAGGCGGCGCGGCGCATGCGCGACTACGACCTGGGCAGCCTGCCCGTGGGCGAGGGCGACCGGCTGATCGGCATGATCACCGACCGCGACATCGCCGTGCGCGTCGCCGCCGCCGACAAGCGCCCCGGCGAGTGCTCGGTGCGCGAGGCGATGAGCGAGCACGTCTACTACGTGTTCGACGACGCCGACTGCGAGGACGCGGCCGAGGAGATGGCCCGCCACCAGGTCCGCCGCCTGGCCGTGCTGAACCGCGACAAGCGGCTGGTCGGCGTGCTCTCGATCGGCGACCTCGGCCTGCAGGCCGCCGCCGCCGCCGGACGCGCGCTCAAGGGCGTGGCGCGGCATACGGACCAGGCGAGGCAGTAAAATCTCCGCCCCCGCTTCGCAGGGGCGGAGAGCTACATCCTTCGTTCACCGACGCGGCCGCACCCTCAGGCCATGATCGGGCGCGTGTTGAGTTTTCAGGGGCGCAGCGGCCGCCGGGCCTTCCTGGCGGTGTGGGCGGTGGCGACCGCCCTGCTGATCCCGGTCGGGGGCGGCGCGGTGCGGGTGATGCAGGCCGCCCGCCAGTGGGGCGCGGCCGACACCCAGCTGACCATGCTGGCCGCGGCCCTGATCCTGCTGGGCCTGATGGGCTACCTGTTCCCCCTGCTGGCCGCCAGCGTGCGCCGCGCCCGCGACCTGGGCGCCTCGGCCGCGGTCGCGGGCCTGGTGGTCGGCGTCGAGCTGGCGGGCCTGGCCGCCCGCGCCTGGGCGGTGGGCGACGTGTTCTGGCTGTTCAGCCTGTTCGACGCGGCGGTGTTCCTGACCCTGGCCCTGTGGCCCGGCCTGCCGGAGGGCGACGCCGAGCCGGCGTGGGCGTTGGCGTGAGGCGCGGGGCGAACGCCCCCACATAGCGTCACCCTCGGGCTTGTCCCGAGGGCCCAGGGTTCCGCTCGCACGAACCGTCGGTGATCAGGCGCACGAAACGCGCCTGCGAACGGACCTGGCGTGGTGCGGCGCAAGCCCGAGGGTGACGATGAAGGAGGGGCGCTGCAAAAAAGTGAGCGATCCGCGAAATGTCAGGTTGACCTGACACGGCGTGCATGTCAGGTTCTCCTTACAAGACGTCAGGAGGACTTGTCATGTGGAAAAGCGACGCTCCCGCCTCGCAGAACTATCTCGTCGGCACCTTCGCGTGCCTGGGCCTCTACATGGCCGCCCTGTTCGGCGTGCGCGCCGGGGTGCAGGCCGGGGCGCTGTCGGGCCCGATGCTCTACGCCGCGGCCGCCGCGCCGGGGCTGGCGGTCGCCGCCCAGCTGCTGGTCACCCTTCGTTTCATGGCCGCCTCGGACGAGTTCGTCCGCGCGGTGACGGCCAAGCGCTTCATCGTCGCCGCCACCCTGACCTTCGCGGGCTTCACCGTGTGGGGCTTCCTGGAGGACTTCGCCGGCTTGCAGCACGTGCCCGGCTGGTACGTCTACCCGGCCTTCTGGGTGCTGATGGGCGTGCTCAACCCCTTCATCCGGAGCTCGCACTGATGAAGAACCGTCTTCGTGTCCTGCGGGCCGAGCGCGGCTGGACGCAGGAGGAGCTGGGCAAGCGGCTGGGCGTGTCCCGCCAGGCGGTCAACGCGCTGGAGACCGAGAAGCACGATCCCTCGCTCGACCTGGCCTACCGCATCGCCGCGGCGTTCGAACTCAAGGTCGAGGAGGTGTTCGAGAACCCGCACGCGGCTTAAGCGAAATCCTCGGCCTTCGACGAGCTCAGGATGAGGATTTCTACTCATCCCGCCCGCCAGTAGCCCTCCAGTAGCCCTCATCCTGAGCTTGTCGAAGGACGAGGGCGGACCCTGGACCTGAACCGAGTTCCCACCCGCCCTCAGGGGCCTGCGTACCAGTCCTGAACGCGTACCGCTCTGGGTCCCCGCTTTCGCGGGGATGAGCGGAAAATCAGAACCCCAAGGAGACTTCCCATGCTTACGTCGCGCGTCCTTCGCGCGGGCGCGGCCCTGTGCGCGCTCGCCGTCTTCACCGCCGCCGCTCCGGCCTTCGCCGCCCCGGCCGCCCCGGCCGCCCCGGCCGCGGCCGTCCAGTCCCAGCGCATCAGCGTCGAGGTGGTCGGCTCCGGCCCCGACGTCGTGCTGATCCCGGGCCTGGCCACCTCGCGCGAGGTGTGGCGCCCGCTGGCCGCCGAGCTCGCCAAGACCCACCGCCTGCACCTGGTGCAGATCTCGGGCTTCGCCGGCCAGCCGGCCCCGGCCGGGTCGGAGCCGGCCGTGGTCGCCCCGGCCGCCGAAGAGATCGCCGCCTACATCCGTTCGGCCGGGCTGAAGCAGCCGGCGGTGATCGGCCACTCGCTGGGCGGCGCGGCCGGGCTGATGCTGGCCGAGCGCCATCCGGAGCTGGTCGGCCGGCTGATGGTGGTCGACGCCTTGCCCTTCTACAGCGCCATGTTCGGCCCCGGCGCGACGGTCGAAGGCGCCAAGCCGTTCGCCGACCAGGCCTACGCCCAGGTCGTGGGCACCGACGCCGCCAGCTTCGCCGCCGGCCAGCAACGCACCGCCGCCGGCCTGGTCAAGGATCCGGCCACCCGCGCCAAGGTGGTCGAGTGGTCGGTGGCCTCCGACCGCGTGACCCTGGCCAGCGCCGTGCGCGAGATCATGACCACCGACCTGCGCCCGGACCTGGGCGAGGTCCGCGCGCCGGTCACCGTGCTCTACGCCTGGGACGAGGCCTCGGGCCTGCCGGTCGCGGCGGTCGACGGCCTGTTCAAGGGCGAATGGGCCGGCGTGAAGGGCGTGCAGATGGTGCGGGTCGACGGCTCGCTGCACTTCATCATGGCCGACCAGCCGGCGAAGTTCGCCGCCGAGGTGGAGCGGTTCCTGAAGTGAGGCGAGGGGGGGGGCGGGGGTGTGGAGCTGCGCTCCACCCCCGACCAGCCCAGCTTCGCGAGGGTCGCTCAAGTTTCGTCACCCTCCGGACAAGCCCGAGGGTGACGACTTTGGAGGGGCGCCGTGAGCTAGGCGGAGCTCACAGATAACTCCACCACCACTCGCCGCTGCGCCGCCGCTTCAGGTCGCCGAACCACCGCGCCGGGCCGTAGAGGATGACCAGCACCAGCGCCCACAGGCCCCAGACCACCGGCAGCGGGAAGCCCCAGCCGATCTCGATCAGCGGGCCGGGGTCGACGATGACGCCGACGAAGGTCTGGGCCGGCAGGCCGAAGGCCATGCCGATCCCCAGCATCAGCAGGTGCGCCACCACGATGTGGCCCAGATAGCTGAAGAACGGCACGCGCCCGAACACCAGGAAGAACTCGGCCAGCCAGCCCTTCGCCCGCTCCAGCCAGGGCATCAGCAGGAACACCGGGCCCAGCGTGACCAGCACGTAGAGCAGCGAGGGCGGATACTTCGAGACGTCGAACATGTCGCCGGCGGTGCGCCACGGATCGCCGTGCGGGGCCCAGGTGTTGGCGTCGCCATAGACGTTCCAGCCGCGCAGGACCGCAAAGGCGGTGATCATGGCCAGGCCCAGCAGGGTCAGGATGCGCTTGCGCTCGGCCGCGTCCTTCAGGAACACGTCGCCCAGGCCGTAGCCCAGCGCCATCACCCCCAGCCAGGGCAGCAGCGGATAGGCGATGAACACCGGCTTGCCGAACAGTTCGCCGGCCAGGCCCGGCTGGTGCAGCACGTGCCAGAGGGGCGCCAGCGGCCCCAGGCTCTCGGCCGCGATCGGGTCCAGCAGGTTGTGCAGGCCGATCAGGGCCACGCCCACAGCCAGCACCGCCGCCCGCGGCAGCCAGACCAGCGCGCTCATCGCCACCATGCACAGCCCGATCGCCCAGATCACCAGCAGCGGGAAGGCGGGCAGGCTGAAGTTCCAGGCGAAGTTGATCAGCGTGAATTCCAGCAGGATCAGCCACAGGCCGCGCGTCAGCAGGAACTTCGACAGGGCGCCCTTCGAGCCCAGCTTCTCGCCGTGCAGGAAGGCCGACACGCCCGACAGGAACAGGAAGGTCGGGGCGCAGAAGTGGGTGATCCAGCGGGTCAGGTAGAGGCCGGCGTTGGTCTGGGTGACGTCCAGCGGGTCGAACAGCCAGGCCTGGTAGTGGAAGTAGTCGCGCACGTGGTCCAGGACCATCAGCACGATGACGATGCCGCGCATCAGGTCGATCGAGCTGATCCGCGTCCCCGCCGCCGCGACCGGCCGCGCCTCGACCTCAGCCCCGGCGTCCGCCGTCGTGTCCACCATGGCCGTCTCCCCCGAGCCTTGAGCGCGAGCATGCGCCCGGCGGAGAGTCGCAGCAAGAACGGCGTTATCGCCGGTTCAGAGGGCGTCGAGGCGGATCAGCGGCGCCATCTTGGCCACCCCGAAGGCGCCCAGCAGCACCAGCACCGCATAGCCCGCGGCCATGGCCGGCGCGATCTTGCCCAGCCGCCAGGCGCGGCTGAGGCCGATGACCGAGAACAGGATCACGCACGGCCCGGCCGGCGAGGTCAGCGGCGAAACCACCCGCATCACCACCCCCAGCACCACCGCCGCCACAAAGGCGCGGGCCAGGTCGGTCATGAGCTCGATCGCGTCGTCGCGGGGGATCATGGCGCGCAGGCTAGGCGGATTCGAATGTCGGGAAATCCTTCTCCCCTCATCCTTTGATCGTCACCCTCGGGCTTGTCCCGAGGGCCCAGGGTTCAACTCGCACGAACCGTCGTGGATGAAGCGCACGGCGCGCGGCGGCGAACGGCCCCGGCGCGGTGCGCCGGACGACTGGGCCCTCGGGACAAGCCCGAGGGTGACGAGTTGGGTGGCCGGTCAGTCCCTGACGTGGTCCCACTTCCACACGACCGGCTCCTCGCGGGTCAGGTCGGGGTAGAGGTCGTCCCAGTTGGGATTATCGCGCCCGATCAGGTTCAGCTTCCACTCGCGCGGATAGCGCTTGAGCGTCTTCTCGCGGCTGATCGCGCCGATCATGAGCTCGTGCGGCTCGTACCAGACCAGCCGCTTCAGCCCGTAGGTGCGGGTGAAGCCGGGAAACAGGCCTTCGCGGTGTTCGTGAACGCGGCGCAGCAGGCTGTTGGTCACGCCGACGTAGAGCGTGCCGAGCGGCTGGTTGGCCATGATGTAGACGGCGATGAACGGGCGCTTGTCGTCCATGGTGGAGCTTGGCCGGCGAACGGCGTTCGCCGCAAGCCCCCATTTATCGTCACCCTCGGGCGCCATCGCCGTCGCCCTCGCCCCCCCATTGTCGTCACCCTCGGGCTTGTCCCGAGGGCCCAGGCTTCAGCCGCACCACTTCCGGGCCGTTCGCAGCCGTGCGCCGTGCGCTCTATCTGCGACGCTTCGTGCGAACTGAACACTGGGCCCTCGGGACAAGCCCGAGGGTGACGATCGTGGGGGGCTCAGGCTCCCAGGTGTTTAGGTCTTATCGAGAGGGCGATCGCGATCACCCACAGCGAAACGTAGATCGCAGCTTGAACCGTTAGATTCAAAACCAGTTCGCCAGCTCTATTTTCGGAATTGATGCAGGTTCCGGTCTCCCGCAAGCAAGAAGACAAGGCCCACGCGCTAGACAGCATCATTCCAAGCCCGGCAACGCCGCCGCCCGCAAATCTCCAGGCGTTTCGCCTTGCGGAGACCACCGCCCAAACCCCGAGGATCCAGAACATCGGCGTAATCCAGCGGGGCCATCCCGGGATCCACATCCACACGAATACGATGTTCACGGCCAGACATGCGGCCACGGCGACAAGTGAGCCGAGTGCTTTCATGAGCCATCTTTGCGGGCTCCGTCCTTCTCCCTCAAGGGGAGAAGGATCACTGCGGCTAGTGCTCCATCTGCGCCTTGACCCCGGTCGGGTGTTGGGCGGCGCTGGACTTGGCGGTCTGGGCGGTGATGGCGCTCATCCAGCGGGCGGCGGTTTCGGGGGGCAGGGCGGCGAGCGCGTCGTAGAAGGCGACCGAGCCGGCGCACTGGTCGTGCGGCGGGGCCTGGCGGGCGTTCGGGCTGAGGATCAGGGCGACCAGGTCGGCCTCGGCTCCGGACTTCAGCATGGCGGCGCGCAGGGCGTTCAGGTCGGCGGCGCTGGGCGGGGCGTGCTCGACGGGGGCTTCCTGGCCGTGGCGGGCCGCCCGCACCCGGGCCTCGGCGGCGCGCGACAGCAGGGTCGCGGCCTCGCTCGAGGTGCGGGCGCCGGTCGGCAGGCCGCTCATGCCGAACTGGGCGCACAGCCGCTGGTCGTCGGCCTGCAGGCGGCGCACCACGGCCCGCTCGGCGGCGATCACGGCGGTCAGGTCCTCGACCGGGGCGGCGGCCACGTAGGCGGCGCGGCGGTCGGCCTGTTCGCGGGCGCGCTCCATGGCGCGGGCCTGCACTTCGTTCAGCGTATGGCCCTCGCGCAGGTCGGTCAGCATCGCCCCGCGCAGTTCGGTGTAGTCGGCCGGATAGTACTGCTTCAGCGCCAGCATGTAGGGGTCGGCGGCGGCGAACGCGTCCAGCTTCTGCTCCAGCTGGGCCGGCTCGCCCACCGCGCGCGGCAGCCGTCCGGCCTCGGTCAGCCGCCAGGCGATCAGGGCGAGCAGCACCACCGCGGCCAGCCAGAGGCCGGCGGTCCACCACTTGCGGCGTGTCGGGTCCAACGGCGCGGTCCTCATCTCTCAATAAACGCGTGAACGCGGCTCCTTCTCCCGTGGCGAGAAGAAGGAAGGAAGTCCCCTGTGAAATTACCGTGGAGCTTTTTCCCCAGCTTCGCGTTCACCAAGCGTCAGGGGAAGTCGCCCCGCTGTAGCCGGATGTTTGTCGCATGCGTAGCCTGCAAGCTTCTGACGAGACCTTCAGAAACGGTCTCACCGCGCTGATCCCTCAGCTCCGCGCCTTCGCCCGAACTCTATGCCGAAACCGCGCCGAGGCCGACGACCTGGCCCAGGACGCCCTGCTCAAGGCCTGGAACGCGCGCGAACGCTTCGAGCCGGGGACCAACCTGAAGGCCTGGGCCTTCATGATCCTGAGAAACCAGTTCTACTCCGACCGGCGCCGCGCCTGGCGCTCCTGCGCGCTGGACCCCGAACAGGCCGAGCGCACCCTGGTGGCGGCCTCGTGCCCGGACGCGGGGCTGGAGCTGGACGAACTGCGTCGCGCCCTGGCCCTGCTGCCCGACGAACAGCGCGAGTCGCTGATTTTGGTCGGGGCCGGCGGCTTCTCCTACGAGGAGGTCGGCGAGATCTGCGGGGTCGCCACCGGCACCATCAAGAGCCGCGTCAGCCGCGCCCGCACCCGCGTCGAGCAGATCCTGGCCGAGGGCGCGTTCGGCGAGGACGACGTGCCGCCCGCCCTGGCCATGGACGCCATTCTCGCCCAGCTGGGCAAGCTGACCCACGGCGCCTGGGCGGCGTAAGCGTTTCCTTCTCCCGCCGCCGCGGGAGAAGGAGGGGCGGATGAGGGGGCTCGCGAGCGTTCAGTTCCGCGGGACCCCTCATCCACCCGCTTCCCACATCGTCACCCTCGGGCTTGTCCCGAGGGGCCAGGGTTCAGCTCGCACATACCGGTTTGGTCCCGGCCGCACGGCGCGCGGCTGCGAACGGCCGGACCGTGGTGCGGCGGACGGCTGGGCCCTCGGGACAAGCCCGAGGGCGACGACTTATCGGAACGCTCTCAGCGCATCTCTTTCCCGAGCAGGGTCCCCACCTCGGTCAGCGCGCCGACCGCCCCCTTGGACAGGTGGGTCAGGTTCAGCCCGCCGTGCACCAGGGCCGGCCAGGTGCGTTCGAACACCAGCCGCCCGGCCCCGGCCAGGCGCCGGCCGTAGGCCTCGACGTCGGCACGCACCGGGTCCAGCGGGCCGCCGCCGGCCAGGAGCGTCGGCGGCGCGTGGTCCAGCGGCGCGTCCAGCAGGGAGGGGAAGGGGGCGTCGCCGATCTCGCGGCGGATCGACTGGGCGGCCACGCGGCCGATCACCCGGAAGTGGCGCAGCACCTCCTCGCGCCAGACCGCGTCCTCCAGGTGCAGCAGGGGATACAGCAGCAGCTGCAGCGGCACGCTGCCCGGCCGCTCGGCGTTCAGCGTCAGCGCGGTCAGGGCCGCCAGGTACGCGCCGGCGCTGTCGCCGCCGAGCGCCAGCCGTTCCGGATCGACGCCCAGCTGCTCGCCCTGTTCGCGCACCCAGCGCGCGGCGGCCAGCGCGTCGGCCTGCTGGCCGGGGAAGGCGGTTTCCGGCGCCAGCCGGTAGCCGCAGGAGATGAACCGCACCCCCGACGAGGCGGCCAGCCAGCGGCAGACGCTGTCGTGGGTGTCGATGCTGCCGCAGACGAAGCCGCCGCCGTGGAAATACAGCAGGGCCGGGCCTGAGGCCGGCGCGTTGACCGGCGCGTACAGCCGCGCGCGCAGCGGACCGCCGGGGCCCGGGGCGCTGAGCTCGCGCACCTCGCCCAGCGGCGGCGCGTGCCAGTCCTGGTCGGACAGCAGCCGCTCGGCCGCCTCGCGCAGGCCGCGGATCAGAAGGCCGGTCATCAAGCTCCCCCGGGTATTCGAGCGCACAGGTCGGACGGCGCGGGCGGGAGGTCAAGGGCCGGTGAGGCGCGCTCCGCGCAAATAGCTGATCGTCACCCTCGGGCTTGTCCCGAGGGCCCAGGGTTCAGCTCACACGAACCTTCACGGGGAGGGCGCACGGGACGCGGCTGCGAGCGGCCCAGGCGTGGTGCGGCGGACGGCTGGGCCCTCGGGACAAGCCCGAGGGTGACGGGCGTGGGGCGGAGGTCGTCGCGCCAGGGCGAGCCCGCGCACGCCCAAACGAAAAAAGCCCCGCGGTTTGCCGCGGGGCTTTCCGTATCGCAGCGTCGAAACGCTTAGATGATGGCGCCGAACAGCACTTCCGAGAAGTTCACGCCGCCCTTCAGCGAGGCGCCCGAGCGCACGCGCGACTTCAGGGAGTCCGAACCGAAGGTCCAGCGGGCGCCCAGGGTCCAGGTGGTGATGTCGTCGCCGCCGAAGTCTTCCAGCGACTTGTCGTTGTACTGGACGAAGAAGCTGACCGGAGCGGCTTCCGGCTTCCACTCGGCCGACAGCGACCAGGTGTTCAGCTCGAGGTCTTCGACTTCCATGCGGCCCAGGTCGGCGCCGAAGGCCAGGTTGTCGGTGGCGAAGAAGGTGGCGCCGGCCGAGACGTTCCAGCCGTCCAGGTCGTTGCCGAAGATTTCGATGCTGTTGTAGCCGAGCGCGCCGTCGAAGGTGACCTTGTCCAGGTTGTAGGCGCCTTCGACGCCCAGGCCCCAGGCGCTCATGCCGCTCATGTCGGTGGTGTCGACGTAGACGCCGGCGGTGTAGGCGTCGGTGCGGTTGAACACGTGCAGGGCCGCGTCGGTGTACTGGAAGGCGTCGCCGTCGTCCGACAGGCGCTTCACGGCCACGTCGCCCTGGACGTTCCAGCCCGAGGCGATCTCGGTGGTGGCGGCGCCGCCGATGGTCAGGACGTCGAGGTCGCCGAACGGCACGTCCAGTTGGCCGTACGAGGCTTCCAGCTGGCCGGCGCCGGCGAAGGCCGGGGCGGCGGCGAACAGGGCGACGGCGGCGGCCGAAGCGGTCAGCAGGGTCTTCATGGGAATTCTCTTTGCTGTGCGTCCCGCAGGCGGGGAGGCCCGCGGCGATGTGGCGCGGACCTAAGCGGTTGCTTTCAGCTTAGCAATTAGCTTGGCCGTAGTTCGCGCGCGCACAGGTTGAGATGTGACGTTTTTGTGACAGAGGTGTGGCGCGCAAATCCTCCCCCGAGCGAAGCGGTGGGGGAGGGGGACCGCGAAGCGGTGGAGGGGGCTCCAGCGGAGCGCGCCCTTTCAGCTGCGCGGTCGCCCGGACGAGCCCCCTCCACCACCCTTCGGGTGGTCCCCCTCCCCCAGAGGGGGAGAAATAAAAAGGCCCCGCGGTCGCCCGCGGGGCCTTCCGTAGTCCGTCAGGTGATCCGGATCAGAAGATCAGGTCGCCCAGGCTCAGGCCGCCCTTCATCGAGGCGCCCGAACGATCGCGTTCCTTCAGCGAGCCGCCGCCGAAGTTCCAGCGGGCGCCCAGGGTCCAGGCGCTGACGTCGTCGCCGCCGAAGCTGGAGACGTCCTGGTTGGAGTAGCCGGCGAAGAACGACACCGGCGAGGACTCCGGCTTGAATTCAGCCGAGATGTCCCAGGTGGTGACGCTGTCGATGAAGTCGAAGTCGGCGTAGCCGACGCCGGCGCCGATCGAGAAGTTGTCGGTGGCGAAGAAGGTGGCGCCCAGGGTGGCGTTCCAGCCGTCCATGTCGCTGCCGAAGCTCTCGGCGGTGTTCCAGCCGATCGAGCCGGCGATGGTCGCCTTGTCGAAGAACTTCTGGCCTTCGACGCCCAGGCCCCAGGCGCTGGCCATTTCGATGTCGCTGCTGTCGACGTAGACGCCCATGGCGTAGCTGTCGTTGCGCTTGAACAGGTGCAGGGCCGCGTCGGTGAAGTTGATGTTGCCGCCGCCGACGTCGACACGGTGCACGGTGGCGTCGCCCTGGATGTTCCAGTCGGCGCCGACCTCGGTCACGGCCGCGCCGCCCAGGCTCCAGACGTCCACTTCGTCTTCGACGTTGGTGTAGCTGAGGTCGACCTGGCCCGAGCCGGCGAAGGCCGGAGCGGCGGCGAACAGGGCGGCGACGGCCGCCGACGCGACGAGAAGCTTCTTCATTTGGATAACCCCCGGGGTGCATCCGCCGGTTCGCCCGGCGGTTGTGCGCGAGTTAAGCAAGCTTCACGTTACCTGCAAGAACGTTGATATCTCCGGCGCGCGATCTGTCTCCGGGCGTGTCGGACCGGACACAGGGGCGTGGCCGGGCTGCGTCCTCAACGCGGCGCAAAGAATAGGCCCCGCGGTCGCCCGCGGGGCCCGGAGTCAGCCCTCGAGAGGAGGGTCTCGGCGCAGATCAGAACAGGACGTCGGCGAAGCCCATGCCGCCGTGCATGGAGGCGCCCGTGCGGTCGCGCTCCTTCAGCGAGCCGGAGCCGAAGTTCCAGCGCACGCCCAGCCGCCAGCTGGTGGAGTCCTCGCCGAAGAAGTTCTCGTCCTGGCCGCGATAGCCGGCGAAGAACGACACCGGCATGGTGTCCGGCTTGAACTCGGCGGTCAGGCCCCAGACGGTGGCGTCCAGCTCCTCGACGTCCATGTGCTTGACGTCGGCGGCGATCGAAATGTTGTCGGTGGCGAAGAAGGTCACGCCGGCGGTGGCGTTCCAGCCGTCGACGTCGTCGCTGCCGAAGAACATGCCGCCCTCGGACTTGTTGAAGCCGATCGAGCCGTTGATCGTGGCGCGGTCGAAGTACTTGGCGCCTTCGACGCCCAGGCCCCAGGCGCTCATCATCAGGACGTCGGTGCTGTCGGCGTAGACGCCGGCGGCCCAGCTGTCGTTGCGCTTGAACAGGTGCAGGCCGGCGTCGGTGTAGTTGAGGCTGGTCGACGGGCCGAAGAAGTCGACGTCGACGCGGTGCACGACGGCCTCGCCCTGGACGTTCCAGTCGCCGCCGATCTCGGTGGCGGCCGCGCCGCCCAGGTTGACGGCCTTGAAGTCGACGAAGCCGGCGTCGAGTTCGGCGTAGCTCAGGTCGACATAGCCGGAGCCGGCGAAGGCCGGGGCGGCGGCGAACAGGGCGGCGACGGCCGCGGACGCGGACAACAGCTTCTTCATGGGATCCCCCGTCAGCGCGCCGGGGAAGAGGTCCCGCGGCGGGCGGGTTCACCTACGAGGCGAGCGCAAGCTTTGCAATAACGCCGTTATTCGACCGTGCGCGGAGCGGACGAAGCGTGGCCCCGGCGCCACGTTGCGGGGAGGGGCTCCTGATCCTTCTCCCCTTGAGGGAGAAGGACGGAGCCCGCGCCCCGGAGGTGTAGCCGAAGGGCTGCGCGGGAGGATGAGGGGTCGCGCCGCGCTCGGCCGTCTGCCAAGCTTCGCCCATGGCCGACCAGCTCACCCTTCGTCGGCGCGCCCGCGGCATGCGCCAGGCGCCGACCCCGACCGAGGCCCGGCTCTGGGCTCTGCTGCGCAGTTCGAAGCTGCGGGGGCTGAAGTTTCGTCGCCAGGTCCCGATCGGCAACTACATCGCCGACTTCGCCTGCTTCTCGCCCCTGCTCATCGTGGAGGCGGACGGCGGGGCGCACCGCAATCCGGAATACGACGCCGAGCGCGACGCGTGGTTTCGGGCCGCCGGGTTTCGGGTGCTGCGCATTGCGAACGAGGTCGCCATCACCGCCGGCGACGAGGTGGCGGCGATGATCCTGCAGGCGGCCGGGCGCGAGCTGTAGCTGCGGCCGAGCGCGGCGCGACCCCTCATCCTCCCGCGCGGACCTGCGGCCCTGGCGGGCCTCCGGTGCGCGGGCTCCGTCCTTCTCCCTCAAGGGGAGAAGGGAAGAGGCGGGCGCAAGCCTCTAAGCTGTTGGCGTCCCCGCTTACCCGTGCGAGCTTAACCGTAAGGAACACGCACGTCCGGGGGATCTCAATGCGCTCCATCATCGCCGCCGCGATCGCGGCCGGCCTGGCCGCGCCGGCCGCCTACGCCGCCGAGGCGCCGGTCGCCGCCAAGAAGCCGTATGAAGTGACCGCCCCGGCCGGGGCGCGCCAGGACGAGTACTACTGGCTGCGCGACGACACCCGCAAAAACCCGGAGATGCTGGCCTATCTGAACGCCGAGAACGCCTACACCGACGCGGTGCTGGCCCCGACCAAGGCGCTGCAGGAAAAGCTGTACGGCGAGATCGTCGGGCGCATCAAACAGGACGACAGCTCCGTCCCGTTCTCGCTGCGCGGCTACTGGTACTACACTCGCTTCGAGACCGGTAAGGACTATCCCGTGCTGGCGCGCCGCAAGGGCGCCATGAGCGCGCCCGAAGAGGTCATGCTCGACCAGAGCGCCATGGCCGAAGGCAAGGGCTACTTCGCGGTCGGCGACTGGGTGGTCAGCCAGGACAACCGCATCCTGGCCTACGCCGAGGACACGGTGGGCCGCCGGCAATACGTCGTGAAGTTCAAGGACCTGGCCACCGGCCAGACCCTCGCCGACGAGATCCCTGACGCCGAGCCCAACCTGATCTGGGCCGACGACAACAAGACCGTCTTCTACGTCGAGAAGGACCCGGTCACCCTGCTGTCGACCCGGGTGAAGGCGCACGTGCTGGGCACGCCGGCCAGCGCCGACAAGCTGATCTACGAGGAGAAGGACACCTCCTTCTACATGGGCCTGGGGCGCACCCGGTCGGACAAGTACGTGTGCATCTACCTGCAGAGCACCGTGTCGACCGAGCAGCGCTGCTCGCAGGCCGGCGCCGACTTCGCCAAAAACGGCGAGCCGGGCGGCTCCTACTTCCGCACCATCGCCCCGCGCGTCCGCGACCACGAGTACGAGGCCGACCAGCTGGGCGACCGCTGGGTCATCCGCACCAACTGGGGCGGGGCCAAGAACTTCAAGCTGATGACCATGGGCGACACGACCACGCGCTGGGGCGATCCCGGCCAGTGGCGCGACCTGGTCCCGGCCTCGAAAGACGTGTTCATCCAGGGCTTCCAGCTGTTCGACGGCTTCGTGGCGGTGGACGAGCGCTCCGGCGGCCTGCGCCGGCTGCGCACCCTGACGCCGGACGGCAAGTCGAGCTTCGTGGCCAGCGACGAGCCGGCCTACACCATGGGCTTCTCGACCAACGCCGAGCCCAACACCACCAAGCTGCGCTACAGCTACACCTCGCTGACCACGCCGCAGACCATCTACGAGATCGACGTGGCGACGGGCCGGCGCGAGCTGCTGAAGCGCACCCCGGTCCTGGGCGGCTACGATCCGGCTGACTACGTCACCGAGCGGCTGTGGGCGACCGCCCGCGACGGCACGAAGGTGCCGGTCTCGGTGGTCTACAAGAAGGGCTTCAGGAAGGACGGCTCGGCCGCCATGCTGCAGTACGCCTACGGCAGCTACGGCATCTCCACCGACCCCAGCTTCTCGCCCTCGGTGGTCTCGCTTCTGGACCGCGGCATGGTCTACGCCGTGGCGCACATCCGCGGCGGCCAGGAGATGGGCCGGCCCTGGTACGACGACGGCCACCTGCTGAACAAGAAGAACACCTTCACCGACTTCATCGACGTCACCCGCTTCCTGGTGAAGGCGGGCTACGCCAGGAAGGACCGGGTCGCCGCGATGGGCGGCAGCGCCGGGGGCCTGTTGATGGGCGCCGTCGCCAACATGGCGCCGGACGACTACCGCGCCATGGTCGCCCAGGTGCCGTTCGTCGACGTGGTCACCACCATGCTGGACGAGAGCATCCCGCTGACCACCAACGAGTTCGACGAGTGGGGCAACCCGAAGGATCCGAAGTACTACGCCTACATGCTGTCCTACAGCCCTTACGACAACGTCGAGGCCAAGGCCTATCCGGCGATGTATGTCGGCACCGGCCTGTGGGACAGCCAGGTCCAGTACTTCGAACCGGCCAAGTGGGTCGCCCGCCTGCGCGCCAAGAAGACCGACCAGCACACGCTCGTCTTCCGCGTGAACATGGAGGCGGGCCACGGCGGCAAGAGCGGCCGCTTCCGCAAGTTCCGCGAAACGGCGGAGAGCTACGGCTTCATCCTGACCGAGCTGGGGGTGGAGAAGTAGGGGGGCGGGCGCATGTCCCTGCGTCGGCTTCAGGCGTTCCTGTCCGGTTACGCCGGGCTCTGGACCTTCACCGGGGGCGTCGCCCTGTCGGGCGCAGCGCTCGTCGTGGCGATGGTTCTGTTTCGCGCCGAGGCGGAACCGATCGTGCGCTTCGCGTTGCCGCTGCTGATGAGTGTTGGACGTCACCGGCATGGTCACTCCCACTACCGGTACGAGGAGGATCACTACGGCTTCGTGATCGGCTTCATTGTCGTGACGACGGTGGTGTTCGTGGGGCTGCTGATCTGGGGCATCGCCGGGAAGCCCGAGTCGGATCGACGCCTGGAGCGGCATCTCGAGGCCCAACTCGAACAGTCGATGCGACGCTCGACGCGGAGCATCGACGATCTGCGCTGACGACGGACGCCACCCTGCGCCTTAGAATCCATCGCGGCGAGCTTGCGCTCGGGGCCGGGCTGGTCAAGGACCGGCTTGGACGGGCCGGCCGCGCCGCGGCGCGCGTGCCGCGCGTCCTTGAGCAGCCCGGTCCCGAGCGCTCCAATTCCACCATGGATCTAAGGGGGCACCGGCCCGTCGGTGACGGAGCGCAACGCCCCCCCCCACTGTCGTCACCCTCGGGCTTGTCCCGAGGGCCCAGGGTTCCGCTCGCAGGATCGGGAGAGGGGACGCGCACCGGCGCGTGGCCGCGAACGGCCTGGGCGTCGTGCGGCTGACGGCTGGGCCCTCGGGACAAGCCCGAGGGTGACGATGAAGGGGCGCGTGACCCCAAGGGCGAAGCGGCCTAGCTAGCGTTCGAACCCGGCGCGTCGCCGGCGGAGGGTGCGCGTGACCGAAGCCGAACGACTGCAGGAGGCCGAGCGGCTGTTCGGCGAGGGCACGCAGGCGGAGTCCGACGGGCGAGAGGACGAGGCTATGGGGCTGATCCGCCGCGCTGCCCTGATGGGCGAGGTGAGCGCCTGGATCTATCTCGGCTGCCTGCTCACCGACCGCGGCGGACGGGATTACGCCGGCGGCATGCGCTGGCTGAAACGGGCGGCCTGGCGCGGGGAAGCGATGGCGGCCTGGAATCTGGCCATGCAGTACCGCATCGACGAACGGCCCGCGCCCTACCTGCGCTGGATGCGGGTGGCGGCTCGGTTGGGCTGGGCCGACGCCCCTGTGGTGCTGGCCGAGATCGACCGGCGCCGGGCCGCTGGCCAGCCCTGGGCCATGCTGAAGCAGGGGCATGTCGACGCCCTGGACCTCGAGTGGGAGCTGGAGGACGTGCGCGACGGCAAGGCGAGCGCGGCCAAGGCGGCGGAGTGGGCCGAGGGCGTGATCCACCGGCGCTGGGCCGCCGGGGTCGCCCCGGCCGACCGCGAGCGGCTGCTGCCGGTGCTGTGGGAGATGGCCGCGCCGGGTCTGACCCCGCAGCGCGCGGCGGAGCTGATTTACAAGCTGACGGCGTGAGCCGCGGCTGAACGCCAAGTCGGGCCCGCGCGCTCGCCCCACTGTCGTCACCTCGGGCTTGTCCCGAGGGTCCAGGGTTCCGCTTCGCAGGAGCGGGGGAGAGGGCGCGAGCCCGGCGCGCGGCTGCGAACGGCCTCGGCGTCGTGCGGCCGACGGCTGGGCCCTCGGGACAAGCCCGACCATCACGACGAAAGCGCTGCCCGCCGATTGACGTTCTTCCAGCGTCGCCGGATGTTCCCCCACCGGCCGCACGGGGGCGGCCGGGTCCCGTGTTGGAGCTTTCTATGAAACCGACCGCCCGCCTGCTCGCGGCCGCCGTGCTGGCCTGCGCCGGGTCCGCCGCCGCCGGGGAGCCCGTCGCGCGCGAGCCGGCGCGTCCGGCCGCGCTCACCGCGCCGCAGCAGTCGGGCCGCCGCGTCGTTCCTGGGCCGACGCGTGTCGTGCCGACGAGCGGACCGCAACTGGTCTGGGCGCGCGCGCCCAGCGAAACGGACATCGAGATCTCCTATCCGATCGAGGCCGCGGTCCGCTCGATGGAGGGGCGCGTGGTCTATCTGTGCCGGATCTCCCGGACGCTGACCCTGGAGGCCTGCCAGGTGGAGAGCGAGAGCCCGCCGGGGGAGGGCTTCGGCGAGGCCGGGCTGGGCCTGACGCAACGCTACCAGTTGGCCTCCGGCCTGGCGCCGGGGGAGGTGATCCGCCTGCCCATCCGCTTCATCCTGGACTCGCCGCCCGAGCCGCGCGAGTTCACCGACGAGTGCGCCGGTTACGCCGTCGCAGTGGAGCGGACGATCCGTCACCTGGACGGGGTGCCGGGCTGGTGGGCGCGGTACTGGGCCGCCCGGTCGCGCTACCTCGCGGTGCAGGCCGGCGAGGCGGACACCCCCGATCGGCTGGCGGCCAGCATCGCCAACGCGACCGAGCGGCTGGCCGCTGGCAAGGAGCGCGGCTGGTTCGGCAAGCTCGGCGCCTGCTCGCTGCGCTAGGGCGGCCGGCGACTCCGCCTCTACTTCCCCGCGCCCCGAACAGCCACCGGCCGGCCTCGCCGCCGGTGGCCCCTCCTTCGCCCGCAAGGGGAGAAGGACCAGGGCGGCGACCTTGCGCCGCGATTGACCCGCGCGCCGGCCCGCCCAATGTTCCGCGCCTGTCGGAGGGCGTGCGCGTGGCGATGATCTCGGTGACCGGCCTGGTCGGGGCGGCGGCGCTGGCGGCCTACGTCACCGCGGGCCTCGAGCTGCGGGCGACGGTCAGGCGGCTGCGCGCCGAGGGCCGCGGCGCCGACGTGCTGCCCGAAGAGCTGCCCGTGGTCGGGCCGCGGGCCTGGGCCTGGGCCTTCAGCCACCGCCACCGCGAGGTCGGCGACGTGCACCTGAGCCGGATGGTGATGCTCTGGCGGGTGGCCATCGCGGCCCTGCCGGTGGGCGTGCTGGCCCTGTTCATCGGGGGCTAGCCCCGGCGGCGAGCCCGAGCCCGAGCCCGAGCCCGAGCCCGGTCCCGCGGGCTCCAATCCCACCGTGAAATACAGGCGGGCTTCGGCCCGTCGACGTCGGCGCCCCGCGCGCCGGCGCGCCTCTGGCGTTGCTTACGTGCATGTAAGCTCTCTTGATGGTTGCGGTCGAGTCTTTGACTCAACTGGGAATCGAGAGCTAAGTGACGGGAGCGTGACGGGGAGGGTGGCGTGAGATCGCGTACAAGCGTGATTGAGTCCCTCGCCCTCCGGGCTGCGGCGCGCGCAGACACGCACAAGCACTGGCGGCCGTAATGCACGGCCGTCCTCTGAGCATCCTCCACGTGCTGATCCACAAGGGCTATGGCGGCGCGGGCCGTTACTGCCTTGATCTGGCGCAGAGACAGCGCGACGCTGGCTGCCGGGTCGGCTTCGTCTTGCGGCCTAGTGATCCGAAGGCGCGTGTAAGCATTTACGACTACCTGCCGGCCGACGTCCCGCGCTTCATGGCCTGGCGGCCGTTCGAGAGCTTCTCGATCGGCGGGGCGGCGGCCCGCTTCAAGCCCGACGTCCTGCACGCCCACGTCGGCTGGTCGGCGCGCGCGGTCGGCGCGATGCGCAGGCGACCGCCGGCGGTCGCCACGCTGCACCTGGGCTACAAGGCCAAGGACTGCGCCCGGCTGGACGGGGTGATCCGCATCGCCGACTGGCAGTCGCGCGACATGGCCGATTATCGCGGCCGCGCCGAGACCATACCGAACTGGCTGCCCAAGCAGCCGGCCGTCCTGCCGGCGGCGGTCACGGCGCTGCGGCGCGAGCTCGGGGTGGGGCCCAAGGACATACTGGTCGGATCGGTGGGGCGGCTGCACCCGGTCAAGGGCGTGGACCTGCTGGTGAAGAGCTTCCGCCAGACCGCGCCGGCGAACGCGCGCCTGGTCGTGCTGGGCGACGGGCCGGAGCGGGCCGCGCTGGAGGCCCTGGCCGACGGCGACCCGCGGGTGAAGCTGGTGGGCTATGTCTCCGAGCCCGCGCCCTGGTTCCGGGCCTTCGACCTGTTCGCCATGCCCTCGCGCTTTGAGCCGTTCGGCATCGCCGCGCTGGAGGCCATGAACGCCGGCGCGCGGATCGTCGCCGCGGACACCGGCGGGCTGGGCGAGGTGCTGCGGAACACCCCCGCGGAACTGGTGCCGCCCGACGACGAGGCGGCCCTGGCCTCGGCCCTGACGCGGTTCTTCGAACAGCGCGCGGCCGGCGGCCCGGCGCGAAGAATCGCCTATGACATGACGCGTTACCAGGGCGAGGACGCGGTGCGGCGCATCGACCGTTTCTATCGGGACGTGATCGCGCGCTCGGCCGAGCCGGCCGACGTGGCGCGCGTGGCGTGAGCCGATGAAGCTGTTCTACAGCAAGCAGAAGGCCGGCAACTTCGGGGACGACCTGAACGCGTGGCTGTGGGCGCGCCTGGCGCCGGACCTGTTGGACAGCGCCCCCGACGTCTCGTTCAGCGGCATCGGCACCGTCATCGGGCCGCGCATGACCGGCCCCGGCCCCTGGATCGTGTTCGGCAGCGGGGTCGGCTACGGGCCGCCGCCGCGCGGGTTCGGCGGCGAGGACTGGCGCGTGGTGTGCGTGCGGGGGCCGGTGACCGCGCGGGTGCTGCGGCTCAAGCCCGAGCTGGCCTGCACCGACCCGGCCATCCTGCTCTCCGCCCTGCCGGAGTTCGCGCCCGTCGCCGACGGCGAGCGCCACGGCGTCGTCTTCGTCCCGCACCACAGCGCGCTGGAGCGTGGCGCGTGGGCGGCCGTCTGCGAACGCGCCGGGATCGAATACCTCAGCCCCCAGACCGACAGCGTCGAGGTGGTCAAGCGCCTGCGCACGGCCAGGCTGGTGATCGCCGACGCCATGCACGCGGCCATCATCGCCGACGCCATGCGCACGCCCTGGATCGCCGTGCGGACCTCGCGCGAGATCAGCACGCTGAAATGGTGCGACTGGACCCTGTCGATGGGGCTGCGGTACGCGCCGGTCGAACTGCCGGCCAGCACGGCGCGCGAGGCCGTCCGCAGCAACGCCCTGCACCTGTGGGGGCGGGACTACGCCTGCCACGACGCCAGCCTGGGCGGGCTGGAGTGGCACTTCTGGCGCGACGCCTGGCGCAAGACGCGCTGGTGGTGGTCGCTGCGCCGGCGCCTCGGCAAGAACCTGTACAAGGTGATCGACGCGATCGAGGGCCGCTGGCGCAAGGGCGAGGACGAAGGCCGGCTGGACGCCGCGGCCAAGGTCCTGGCCGACCTGGCCAGGCGCCCGGGCACGCTCAGCGACGCGTCCGTCGGCGCCCGCCACACCGCCCGCCTGCTGCGCGAGCTGCGCGCGCTCGAGGCGCAATACGCCGACGTCCGGGCGCGGGCGTAGGGCGGCGCCGCGGCTTCCAAACTGTCGTCACCCTCGGGCTTGTCCCGAGGGCCCAGCCGTCCGCCGCACGACGCCAGGCCGTTCGCAGCCGCGCGCCGGTACGCCCTTCCTCTTCCGATCCTGCGAGCGGAACCCTGGGCCCTCGGGACGAGCCCGAGGGTGACGGCAATAGGAGAGGGCGCCGCCAGGGGAGGGGCGTCGCGCGTTGTCCGTCCAGACGTGGAGGACGCGATCATGCCGGCCGGCCAGACGGCGGACGCCTTTCCCCCGCCGCCGTGGATCCTGCGCGGGCGGGCGCTGGTCTCGGTCTGGCTGACCGAGGCGCCGGTCCTGCCGGCCGGCCTGCGTCCGCTGCGGCTGGGCGGGCGGAGCCTGGTGGTCGGGCTGTGGGCCGACTACGGCCCGGGAAGCACGCTGGCGTATCGCGAGGTGCTGCTGGCCACGCCGGTGTGGGATCGGCGCGGGCCGGCGGTCCACGTGAGCTGCTGCTGGGTCGACGCGCCGGCCTCGGTCGCGGGCGGCCGGGCCGTCTGGGCCGTGCCCAAGCGGCTGGGCGCCTTCAGCCCCGGCGAGCGCCTGAACGACGCCGGCGTGCCGGTCGCGGCGCTGGAGGACGCGCAGCCGAGCGGGCCGCACGTTCCCGCGCCGCTGTTCGGCCGGCTGCTGCAGGCCGACGGCGACACCCTGGTCTCGGCCGCCTTCTCCGGCCGGGCGCGGATCGCGCCGGCGCGCGTTCGCTGGACCGCGCCGCCGGGCTCGCCGCTTGCGCGCGTGGCCGGGCGGACGCCGCTGCTCAGCGTCGCGCTGTCGGACCTGGAGCTGCGGGTCGGCCGGCCGCAGCGGCGCCCAAACGGGGGGAATTTCCGCACGTAATGGAGGAGGGGTGACGGCGCGCCGCCGTTAACCTAACCACGGTCGTCGAACGGCGGAGACGATTCGTGGTCGAGGTTCTGGTGGTGTGGGCGGCGCCGCTGCTTCTGTGCGCGGCTCTGGTGGGCAAGCTGGCGGTGGCGAAGCGCAGCGGCGCGATCGGCGAGGGCGTGCTGTTCGGCCGCCCGGTGGCCCGCGCCGTCGACCCGGCCCGCTTCGACGGCCTGATGGCCCTGACCGCCGTGCTGGCCGTGATCGTTCTGGCCCCGCTGGCGGCGCGCGTGGCGCGCCTGGTGCTGGTGGCGGGCTGAGGCGGCCCTCTAGAGCAGCTTGGCCTGCGCCGCCTTTTCGCACACGCCGCTGCCGCTCTGGCCGCCGCCGGAGAAGCGCAGCGCCCCGGTGCGCCGGTCGATGGTGTACGAGGTGTCGGGAAACGCCTTGGTCCAGAGGTTCTGGCTCTTGTCGGCCGACCAGGTGACCTCGTCGTCGGTGACCTCGCGCACGTAGAGCGGTTTGCCGTTCAGCACGACGCTGGGGCGCTCCAGGTCCAGCGTCACCTGCCAGGTGAAGTCGCCAGTCTCGCGCTCGTACTCGTAGTGGGACTGGCCGACCGGCCCGACGCGGTCGGCGGTCACGACGGTGCCCGAGCCCTTGCACAGCAGGGTGACCGGCCCGGCCGGTGCGGCGGCCGGCTCGGCCTGGGCGACGACCAGCAGGCCCAAGGCGACAAGCAGACTCACGACGGCGTCCTCCCCGACAGCGGCGCGAGCCTAGCAGCGCGGCGCCGCGGGTTCCAAGGCCGCGTAACACGGGTCGGCCAGGGCTCGCCTCAGGCGCCCGGGGCCGCCGGCGGGGCGTCCTGGGCGGACTTGGTCGGCGCCGGAGCGGGCTGGGCGGCGTTGGGGGCCGGGACCGGCGGGACGACGACCGGCTCGAGCTTCATGACGACGGGCTCGACCGGGCGCGGCGGCTCGGCCCGCGCCGACGCCGCGGCGGCGTCCGCCTCGGCCTGGGCGACCGCGGCCTGGGCGTCGGCCTCGACCTCGGGCGTGGCGTCCGGCGTCGCGGAGGGGCGGGGAACCGGCTGATAGGGGGCCTGATAGCTGACCCAGGAGCCGAACAGGCCGACGTCGTAGCCGCGCTTCAGCACCACGGTGACCTGCTGGCCCGGGGCCAGCTCGTAGGCCGACAGGGCGGCTTCGGCCACGCGCTCGACCTCGGCCTCCTGGTCCTTCGGCCGGGCCTTGAGGCGGGCGGTGATCACCAGGGTGTGGGTGGTGGTCTTGCCCTCGTCGCCCCAGTAGGTGGTGGTGTTCTCGCTGACCTGGGCGTCCATCGCCTCGGGCAGGGCGTTCACCGCCGTCGCCGCGGCGCTCAGCGGGCCGACGTTGGGCGCCAGGCCGACCAGCACGTTCGGGCGCAGCACCATCCACACCCCGCCGGCGAGGCCCAGGCCGACGAACAGCCAGGCGAACAGCGGCGCGGCCGAGCGGGCGGCCGGGACCGCGCCCTCGGCGTGGCGGCGCACCACCGCCGTGCCGGAGACCAGGTCGTGGGCCAGCCGGCGCGAGGGGTGGTTGAACAGCAGCAGCACGATCTGCGCCAGGGTGACCCCGAACACCAGGGTGGCCGCCGTCACCGTGTAGATCTGCGCCGCCAGCGGGTCGTCGAGGGTCAGGTTCGTGCCGTTCAGGGTCAGCGGCGCCTGCAGCACCAGGGCCCGCCACAGCGAGCGGATAAGCCCGATCGGCCGGCCCCTCAGGGTCACGACCTTCAGCCCGAACAGGCGCATGCCCGGCGTCGCCCCGCCGCCGGCGCCGCTGGAGAACCAGGTGAAGTAGAGAAGGGCGACCGCTCCGCCGGCCAGCCGCAACGGCCCTTCGATCGCGGACACCAGATCGAAGAAGGGCAGGGTGGCGGCCGCGCCGACCGCGGCCAGGATCAGGCTGTCCACGACGAAGGCGAGCAGGCGTCGCCAGAAGCCGGCCCACACGGGCCGCGCGGTATCGTCCGTCATCATCCCCCCCGAGACGATTGATCTGGCGCTCACCATGGCGCCGGTCGGGCCGAATGGCGAACAGCCTGCACGCAAAAGGGGAATTCGCGCCGTCTATACAATTTTGTAGACGCGGTGGAGGTCGAACAGTGTTACCAAAAACTTAAAGCTTGACCGTTCCGCCGCCCCGTTTCGGGCGCGCGGCCGGTCGTACGCGCGCCCGGGGCGGGCGCGTCGGGGGACTTTGACGATGCTGGGCATGGTTCGGTCGGCGATCGCGCGGGCGCGCGGTTGGGTGTCGGCGCTGTCGTCGGCGGTTGCGCCGCAGCGCCGGGAACGGACCGGGGCGCGTTCGCGCCGGAAGCCCCGGCCGCTGGGCCGCGTGGCCTCCGGCCTGGTCGCCGGCCTGGCCCTGGCCCTGGCCGCGCCCTCGACCGCCTTCGCCCTTTCGGCCGGCTGCGCCGCCCTCAACGGCTTCAGCGGGACGTACACCGTCGACGGCGCGGGCAACGGCACCGACAACTGGGCCCCGGGCGCGGCGAACGGCGAGGTGGTCACCTATTCCTGGTCGGGGAACACCAAGGGCGCGTACGTCTACGTGATGTACACGCGGGCGAACGGGACCGTTTACGCGGGCCTGATCGACGGAACCGCCGCGAGCGGGTCCGGCTCCTTCACCACCTCGGGTACGGGCGACGTCGACGACTTCTACGAGGTCGGCGTCCAGAGCACTTCGGTCGTGACCAGCATCAACGACCCGAGCAAGAACAACAGCACCGTCAACATCGCCGTGAGCTGCGCGGCGGCCCCGCCGGCCCCGGTGGCCTCCAGCTTCACCTACGGTTCGATCGTCGCCTACAACGCCGGCGGCAATGTCCCGACCACCCTGAGCGTCGCCGGCCAGGTCACCAACAGCCCGAGCAACTACGCGGTCCCCTCGACCACCACCGCCCAGGGCGGCAGCGTCAGCATCGACTCGTCCGGCACGGCGACCTACGTCCCGCCGGTCGGCTTCCGCGGCAACGACAGCTTCACCTACAACGCCACGAACGCCGGCGGCACGTCGGGCAACGCCACGGTGACGGTCGCCGTCGGCAACCCGACCTTCGCGATGGCCGCGGCCCTGCCGAACGGCGCGACCGGCGCGGCCTACAGCCAGCAGGCCAGCCTGACCGGCGGCAAGGCGCCGTACTCGACCTTCTCGGCCAGCGGCCTGCCGGCCGGCCTGAGCATGAGCGCTTCGGGCCTGATCACCGGCACGCCGACCCAGACGGGCAGCTTCACGGTCACCGTCTCCGCCAAGGACAGCTCGACCGGCACGGGGCCGTACACCAGCTCGGCGCAGACGCCGCTGACCATCGTGTCGGGCGCCGACCTGCAGGCGGCGCTGACGGGGCAGTCCTCGGTCACCGCCGGCCAGACCGCGAGCCTCACCCCGCGGGTGACCAACGTCGGCACCGACGCCGCCGCGAACGTCACCGCGCAGATCACCCTGCCGTCCCAGATCACCTTCAGCAGCCTGACGGCGCCGGCCGGATGGAGCTGCACCACGCCCGCGGTCGGGGCCACGGGAACCGTGAGCTGCACCAAGGCCAGCGTCGCGGCGGGCGCCTTCGAGACCTTCACCCTGACGGTCGGCGCCGGCGCGGCGGCGTCGCCCGCCACGACGTCGCTGACCTTCAACGTGACCAGCGACACCGAGACGGAAACGGCGACCAAGGCCTTCTCCGTCCTCGCGCCCGACATGCAGGCCAGCCTGACCGGGCCGGCCTCGGTCGTCCGCGGGCAGAACGCGACGCTGACCCTGACCATGACCAACGCCGGGACGGCCGCGACGCCGATGACGTCGTGGCAGACCACCCTGCCGGCGGGCCTGACCTTCGCCAGCCTCTCGGCGCCGGGCGGCTGGAGCTGTTCGACGCCGGCCGTCGGGGCCGGCGGCCTGATGTCGTGCGGCGCGTCCAGCATCGCCGTCGGCGCCAGCCCGGTCTTCACCCTCGTCGTCGGAGTCGGGGCCGCGGCGGCCTCGCCGACCACGGTCAACGTCATGGCGCTGACCACCTACGAGTCGGAGTATCCCTCGGCCAGCTTCAATGTCCTGGAGGCGGCGCCGACGGTGACCTCGATTTCGCCGACCGCGGGCCCGACCTCGGGCGGGACCACGGTGGTCATCACCGGTACGAACCTCTCCGGCGCGACCGCGGTGGTGTTCGGCGCGACGGCGGCGACCGCTTACACGATCAATTCGGCCACCCAGATCACCGCCACCGCGCCGGCCGGCAGCGCCGGCACGGTGGACGTGCGGGTGACGACCGCGGGCGGGACCTCGGCCACCAGCGCGGCGGATCAGTTCACCTTCATCGCCGCCCCGACCGTGACCTCGCTCTCGCCGACGGCCGGTCCCACGGGCGGCGGCACGACGGTCGTCATCACCGGCACCGGCTTCTCGTCCGCCAACCCCACCGGCGCGGTGAAGTTCGGCGCGACGAACGCGACCTACACCATCAACTCGAACACCCAGATCACCGCCACCGCCCCGGCCAACTCGGCCGGCACGTACGACGTGACGGTGACCACCGCGGGCGGGACCTCGGCCACCAGCGCGGCCGACCAGTACACCTTCGTCGCCGCGCCGACGGTGACCTCGCTCTCGCCGGCGACCGGCCCGACGGGGGGCGGGACGACGGTGGTCATCACCGGAACCGGCTTCGCCGCCGCCTCCGGAACCGGCGCCGTGAAGTTCGGCGCGACGAACGCGACCTACACCATCAACTCGAACACCCAGATCACCGCCACCGCCCCGGCCAACTCGGCCGGCACGTACGACGTGAC
>NZ_JACSJI010000005.1 GCF_014349105.1 Caulobacter sp. 17J80-11
GCGGCGGGCCGGGGCGCGGGGGCGCGGCTGGGCCGGCTGGCCGCCCGGCTCGGGCTCGGGCGGGCCGGCCAGGGCGTCGTCGTAGAAGCCCGGATCGTCCGGCAGGTAGGCCGGGATCGCGCCGGTTTCGGCGGCCGAGACGAACGGGGCGCTGATCTCGTAGCGGGCCGGCAGTTCGGGCAGGTCGCTGAGCACGCGCTCGCGGCGCTCGAAGCGCGGGTGCACCAGCTCGCCGGTCTCCGCGAAGGTGGAGACCAGCCGGGTCCAGTCGGACTGGCCGTAGGCGAAGGCGCGGCCCTCGGGGTCGAGGTCGGACCAGTCGGGCTCCTGCGGCGCGGCCGAGCCGCGGGCGACCCAGGCGCGGGCCTCGTCGGACTGGCCGGACGCCCAGGCGGCGCGGGCGTGCAGGCCGCACAGGCGCGCGGTCGGCTTCTCGTCAGCCAGCGCGTCCATGGCGGCGGAGATGGCGACCGGATCGTGGGCGAGCAGGGCCACTTCCGCGGCCAGGATGCGGCCCTCGCGGTGCTCGCGGTTGCGGTTGACCAGCTTCTGAAGGCGCTTGGCGCGCTCGCGCGGGGTCTCGTCTTCGCGCAGGTCGCGATAGGCCAGCCACAGGGCCGGGTGCGGGGCGGCGGCGAAGGCGTTCTCCAGCACGTCCTCGGCCTTGCCGATCTTGCCGGCGTCGGCCAGCAGGCGCGCGGCGATCACCGCGCCCGGCGCGAAGCCGGGGTGCAGCTTGGCGGCGCGGGCGGCGTAGTCGACGGCCTGGTCGCGCAGCTTCGGATCGGCGGCGGTCTCCAGGCTGGCGGCCGAGGCGGCCAGCAGGGCGGCGCGGGCGCGCTCGGCCACCGCCGGGGTGAGGATCTTGCGCGACAGGCCGCCCTCGACCAGGTCCAGCGCCTCGGCCCATTCGCCGTGTTGCAGCTTGGCCTCGAACAGGGCCCGCCAGGCCCAGCGCGCGGTCTTGGCCAGGTTGTAGGCCAGGCCGGCCTGCTTCACCGCCTCGAGGGTGTCGCCCTGGGCGATGGCGACCTTCATCAGGCCCCGGTGGCCGGCCAGGCGCATCTCCGGGAAGCCCAGCATGGCGGCGTAGGCCGACTGGGCGGTCGGCAGGTCGCCGGCCAGCTCCGCCGCCTGGGCGGCCAGCACGCGGGTCAGGGCGGAATTCTCTTCGCCGAGGTCGGCGGCCTTGGCGGCCAGGCGGCGGGCCTCAGGGCCCTCGCCCGCGGCCAGCGCCAGGTAGCCGCGGCTGAGCGCCTCGGCGGTCTGGCGGCGGCGGTTCTCGGCGCGGGCGCGCTCGGCCCGGCGCGGGGCCTCGGCGATCCACAGACCGATGCGCCAGAAGGCGACCGCGATCAGAGACAGGACGCCGATCAGGATGGCGGCCATGGCGGCGGTGGTGTCCACCCGCCAGCCGCCCCAGATCAGGTGGGCCGAGCCGGGATCGCCGGCCACCGCGAAGGCGACGGCCAGAACGACCAGGACGAACAGGAAGACGAAAGCGGCGCGGATCACGCGGCGGCTCCGGAGGTGCGGGCGGCCAGTTCGCGCAGCGCGTCGGTGCGCAGGGCCGCGATGCGTTCTTCGATCTCGACCCGGTGACGGGCCTTCTCGGTCCAGGGGGCGATCGCCTTCTGGCCGGAGGCCGGCAGGCCCTTGAGCTCCTTCAGCGCGCCTTCCAGGTCGCCGTCGGCCACGTGGCGTTCGGCGCGCGCCAGCACGGCGTCGGCTTCGGCGCCGGTCAGGTCGTCGACCCGGCGCACGGTGATGATCGAGTTCAGCGCGCCCATGGCGCGGGCCAGGAAGCTGCCGCCGCCGGAGGTGCGCGAGGCGGCCGCGGCCCGGGCCGCGACGGTGGGGAATTCGGCGGCCAGGGCGGCGCGGGTCGGCGCGCCGGTCTCGGCCAACGGGCGCAGGCGGGCCAGGGCCGGCGACTCCGGCGTGAGCCGCTCCAGGGTGGCCAGCTCGGCCGAGAACGGGCCGGACTCTTCGGCCGCGTCGGCCAGGGCGCCGGCGGCGATGGCGGCGGCGGCGGCGCGCACGGCGCGGCCCTGGCCTTCCTCCAGCCGGGTCAGGCGCTCCGACAGGGCTTGGGCGGTGGCGTCGTTCATGCCGCCCGCTGTCGGCGCGGCGGCGCGGGCGGCGGCCAGCTGGGCCTCCAGGTCGGCGATGCGGGCGCGCAGCTGGGCGTCGGTGGCGACGGCGGCGGGCGCTTCGGCGGCGGCCGGCTCGGTCGCGCGGTGCTTCTTCAGGCCCAGCCGCTCGGCGTTCAGGATCACGCCCAGGGCCACCGCGATCAGCAGCAGGGTGTAGGGCACGAAGAACCAGACCGCGTTCATCGGCCGCCGGGGCGGAAGCTCCGGCAGGTCGTTGGGCTCGACGGGTTCGACGACGGGCGAAGTCATGGGGTCTCGATCAGCGGCTCCGCCAACAACTTAAGCAAATGACCTTCGTCAGGGAACCGCGCCGCGTGCAGCTTTTTGAAGCCCCCCTCCGCCAGCGGTTCGGCGGCCGCGGGCGAGATGCAGGCGAAGCTCAGGTGGCCGGCCGCATCGGGGTCCAGGACCGCCGCGAGGCGACGCCCGGCCTTGGGCGAATGCACGAGGACGGCGTCCAGGGTGTCCAGCCGCGCCAGGGCGTCAGCCGGATCGGCGGCGGCGGTCTCGTAGAGGGCCACGGTCCGTAAGTTCACCCGCCCGGCCAGCAGGCCCGGCAGGTCGCCGGCCGGCTCCCGCGCACCGGCGTGCAGCACCGCGCCGTTCAGCGCCGGGACTTCCTCCGCCAGGAGGGCGGCGAGCGCGTTGACGTCGCCGTGGGCCGAGCGGACGTCGCCGAAGCCGGCCTCGCGGGCGGCCTGCGCGGTCGCGTCGCCGACGGTGAAGACGGGCAGGGCGCGCTCGGGGTTCAGGCGCGCGAAGGCGGCCACGCCGTTGCGGCTGGTGAAAGCCAGGGCGGCGACGCCGGAGAGCTCGATTTGCGGCTCCAGCTCGCGCACGGCCAGCACCGGCACGACCAGCGGGTCGTGGCCGAGCGCGGTCAGGCGCTGCGCCGTCTCGTCCGCGCCGGGCCGGGCGCGCGTGACCCAGACCCGCAGCGCGCTCACGCCACGATCAACCGGTCGCCGGCTTCGAGCCGGATCTGCCGGCCGAGGTCCAGGCCCAGCTCGCGGGCCTCGGCGTCGGAGGCGCTCGCACCGACCGAGCCTTCGCGGCGCCAGCGCACCGTTCCGTCGGCGGTCAGACCCTCGACGGTCATGACCAGCCGGTCGCCGACCAGGCGGGCGTGGGCGCCCACGGCGGTGCGGCAGGAGCCCTCCAGCGCCTCCAGGGCGCCGCGTTCAGCGGCGACGGCCAGCGCCGTCGGGGCGTGGTGCAGGGAGCGCAGCCAGGCGGCGTCGGCGTCGACCACGCGGCTCTGGATGGCCAGCGCGCCCTGGCCCGGCGCCGGCGGGGCGGCGACCGGATCGCGCAGGTCGCGCACCACGTCGGCCATGCCCAGCCGGTTCAGGCCGGCCTTGGCCAGCAGGATGGCGTCGCACTCGCCTTCGGCCAGCTTGCGCAGGCGGGTGTCGACATTGCCGCGCAGCATCAGGATCTCGAGGTCGGGCCGGTCGGCCAGGGTCTGGGCCTGCCGGCGCAGGGAGGCGGTGCCCAGCCGCGCGCCCTGCGGCAATTCGGCCAGCGAGCCCCACTGCAGGCTGACGAAGGCGTCGCGCGGGTCCTCGCGCTCGGGGATGGCGGCGATGGTCAGGCCGGCCGGCTGCTCGGCCGGGACGTCCTTCATCGAGTGGATCGCCACGTCGATCTCGCCGGCCAGCAGGGCCTCCTCGATCTCCTTGACGAACAGGGCCTTGCCGCCGGCCTCCAGCAGCCGCCGGTCCTGGATGCGGTCGCCGGTGGTGGTGATCAGCACCAGCGGCGCGACGCGGTCGGCGTCGGCCGGATCGGCGCCGAGCGCGGCCACGATGCGCGCCTGCATGTGGCGCGTCTGGGTCTGGGCGAGCTTGGAGGCGCGGGTGCCGATGCGGACGGGCGGTTGCATGGTGGCCATGCGGCGGCTACCTCGGACAGGTACACGAGCGAGACAGCCAAATTCGTCGCGCTCTCAGGCTTTAAGTCCCGGCCGGACTACAGGAGCGCGGTCCCGCCCGCAATCATGGCGTCATCCCTCACCGTCCTCGGCATTGAAACCAGCTGCGACGAAACCGCCGCGGCCGTGGTGCGCCGCGCGCCCGACGGAGCGGTCGAGGTGCTGTCCTCGGTCGTCGCCAGCCAGATCCAGGAGCACGCGCCCTATGGCGGCGTGGTGCCGGAGATCGCCGCGCGCAGCCACGTCGAGGGCATCGACGGCATCGTCCGCGAGGCCATGCGCGAGGCCGGCGTCGGCTTCGACAGCCTGGACGGCGTGGCCGCCACCGCCGGCCCCGGCCTGGTCGGCGGGGTGATGGTCGGCCTATCGTTCGGCAAGGCGGTGGCGCTGGCCGCCGGCAAGCCGCTGGTCGCGGTCAACCACCTGGAGGGCCACGCCGTGTCGGCCCGGCTGGGCGCGAAGGCGGCCTATCCCTTCCTGCTGCTGCTGGTCTCGGGCGGCCATTGCCAGCTGCTCTCGGTCGAGGGCGTGGGCCTGTGCAAGCGCTACGGTTCGACCATCGACGACGCGGCCGGCGAGGCCTTCGACAAGATCGCCAAGGCGCTGGGCCTGCCCTATCCGGGCGGGCCGCACCTGGAGCGGCTGGCCGAGGGCGGCGACCCCAGCCGCTTCCCGCTGCCCCGCGCCCTGCTGGGCCACCAGGGCTGCGACTTCTCCTTCTCCGGGCTGAAGACCGCCGCCGCGCGCGTCGCCCAGGCCGCGGTGAAGACCGACCAGGACCGCGCCGACCTGTGCGCCTCGGTCCAGGCGGCGATCGCGCGCCAGCTGGCCGAGCGCAGCGACCGGGCCATGGCCCGCTACGCCGCCCATCACCCGCACCGCCTGTTCGTGGTGGCCGGCGGGGTGGCGGCCAACCGGACCGTCCGGCGGGTGCTGGAGGAGACGGCCGCGGCGCGCGGCTTCGCCTTCGTGGCCCCGCCGCTGAAGTACTGCACCGACAACGCCGCCATGATCGCCCTCGCGGGCGCGGAGCGGCTGGCGGAGGGCCTGGTCTCGGGGCTCGACGTCGCGGCGCGACCGCGCTGGCCGCTGGACGAAGCGGCGGCGCTGGCCGATCCGACCCATAAACCGGGACGCAAGGGGGCGAAGGCGTGAACGGATTCAAGAGCGTGGGCGTGATCGGCGCGGGCGCGTGGGGCACGGCCCTGGCGCAGGCGACGGTCCGGGCCGGTCTGAAGACCCTCCTGTGGGCGCGCGAGCCCGAGGTGGTCGAGGCTGTGCGGGCGACCGGCGAGAACACGCCCTTCCTGCCCGGCGTGAAGCTGGATCCGGCGATCACGGTGACCGGCGACATGGCCGACCTCTCCGCCTGCGACCTGATCCTGGCGGTGCCGCCGGCCCAGCACATGCGCTCGACGCTCGCCGCCTTCGCGGGCTACGTCCGCGACGGCCTGCCGATCGTGCTGTGCGCCAAGGGCGTGGAGCGCGGCACGCTGAAGCTGATGACCGACGTGCTGGCCGAGACCCTGCCGCAGGCGAGGCCGGCGGTGCTGTCCGGCCCGAGCTTCGCGGCCGAGGTGGCGCGCGGCATGCCGTGCGCCGTGACGCTCGCCTGCGCCGATCCGGAGCTGGGCCAGGAGCTGGTGCAGGCGATCGCCTCGCCGAGCTTCCGCCCCTACTGGGTGGACGACATGATCGGGGCCGAGGCCGGCGGCGCGCTGAAGAACGTGCTGGCGGTGGGCGCCGGCATCGTCGAGGGCCGGGGTCTGGGCCGCAGCGCCCACGCCGCCCTGATCACCCGCGGTTTCGCCGAGATGACCCGCTACGCCGTGGCGCTGGGCGCCAAGCCCGACACCGTGGCCGGCCTGTGCGGCCTGGGCGACCTGGTGCTGACCTGCTCGTCCCCGCAGTCGCGCAACATGAGCGTGGGCCTCGCTTTGGGTCAGGGCCAGACCCTGGCCGAGGCCCTGACCGGCAAGCGCTCGGTCGCCGAGGGCGTGGAGTCCGCGCCGGCCGTGCGCCAGCTGGCCGCGCGCCTGGGCGTCGAGACCCCGATCTGCGAGGCGGTCGCCGCCGTCATCGCCGGCGAGATCGACGTCGACCGCGCCATCGAGGGCCTGATGACCCGCCCGCTGAAGGCGGAGCGGTAGGGGGGGCGAGGGCGGGCCCGCTCGTACGGAGTTAGGCGTGGAAGGTTCAGGCGAAATCGACGAGGGCGCGGAGCGCAAGCGGGTGTGGGAGACCCCCGCCGGCGTGCCGCTGTGCACGCTGGACAGCCTGGCCGATCCGGGCGCGCGCAACTTCGTGCTGCAGATCCGCGACGCCTACTTCCACGGCTTCGTGGTCAGGAAGGGCGAGCAGGTCTACGGCTATGTCGACCGCTGCCCGCATGCCGGCCTGCCGCTGGCCCAGGAGTTGGACAAATACCTGACCAGCCGCGGCGACCTAATCATGTGCTCCTGGCACGGCGCCCTGTTCGAGATCGAGGACGGCCTGTGCGTGGGCGGGCCCTGCGGCGGCCAGAGGCTGCGCCCCTGGCCGGTCAAGGTTGATCAACTGGGCGTGGTCAGGACCGCCTGATTACGCCGGCTGGGCGGCGCCCTTCAGCAAGGCGCACCAGCCGTTGAAGGCGCCGTTGGCCTCGGCCCAGGACGGGCGGGCCTGCACGGCGGCCAGCCAGCGGCGCACGTTCGGATAGGGCGTCAGGTCGAAGTCGGTCATCTCGCTGAGCGAGACCAGGGCGGCGCCGAAGAAGTCGGCGATGGTCGGCTGATCGCCCGCCACCCAGGTGCCGTCGCCGATCATGTGGTCGTTCAGCACCTTGAGGCGCGCGTTGGCCTTGTCGGTGTGCCAGGCCAGCAGGTCGGCGGTCTTGTGCGCCGGGAAGTGCGGCAGGACCTGCGGGTAGATCACGCCGTATCCGTGGTCGCGGTAGAAGCCGGTGTTGAACCAGTCGAGCGCGGCGTCGACGCGGGCGCGGGCCTTGGGCTCGGTCGGATAGGCCGGCGAGCCGGCGACGGTCGCCAGATACCGCAGGATGGCGGCGGACTCGGGGATGCGCAGGTCGCCGTCCTCGAAGGCCGGCACCGCGCCGTTCGGGTTCACGGCGAGGAACGCCGGGCTCTTGTGCTCGCCCTTCATCATGTCGACCGGGACCAGTTCGACCGGCAGATCGTGCTCGAGCAGGAACTGGACGATCGGACGGCACACGGTCGAGGCGGCGGCGTAGTAGAGCTTCATCGGGCGGCGCTCCGCTGGGGTTGTGGCGAAGCTGTAGGGCGGGGCGCGGCGGCGCACAATCCGTAAGAACGTCCGCCTCAGGCCGCCTTGGGCCGCAGCTTCTGGGCCAGCCAGGGCAGGGCGCCGATCAGGCCCAGGAAGCGGGTGGTGTGGTGAGCGGCGACGTAGGCGGGGTTGGCGTTCAGCGCCACCGCGATGGCCACCATGACGTCGAGGCTGCCCGGCGCGAAGGCCAGCATGCCGGCGGCCAGCCCGACCCCGGTCATGTGTCCGGCCAGCCAGCCGGCCGACAGGCCCACCAGCGCCATCACGCCCAGCGCCGCCAGGCTGACCGGAAGAAAGCGCATCAGAGCGCCCGGCGAGACCCCGCGGAAGCGCGTGCCGACCAGGGCGCCCAGGCCGGCGCCGGCGAGCGTCACCATCAGATGGGGCATGGCGATCCCCACCGCGCCGGTGAGGTGGACCAGGCCGCTGCCGGCCATCGGCCCGAGGAAGGCGGCGCTGGGCCACTTCAGGCGCGCGGCCGCCAGCCAGCCCAGGGCGGAGGCGGCGATCAGCAGGCCCCAGCCGGCCAGGCCGGTGAGACCGCCCTCGGGGGGCGTCGGCGGCACGAAGGTGTGCGCGCCGGCCAGCGCGAAGGGGGCGACGCAGGCGAGCGCCAGCAGGCGCAGGCTCTGGGCCACGGCGACCCGGCTCATGTCCGCGCCGTCGGCCTGGGCGAGCGCCAGGACCGCCGAGAGCGCGCCGGGCGCGGAGGCGTAGAAGGCGGTGGCGGTGTCGCAGCGGCCGAGACGGCGGAACACCAGGAAGCCGGCGCCGCACAGGACGGTGGTGGCGACGGCCAGCAGCGCGATGCTGAGCGGCCAGGTGCCGGCCGCCTTCAGGGCTTCGGGCGTGATCGAGGCGCCTGTGGCGACGCCCATCAGGGCCAGCAGGCCGGCGTAGACCCTGGGTGGGGCGGTCATCGGCCGGCCGAGCAGGCTGGCCGCGGCCGTGCCGACCATGGCGCCCACGAGGGCGCCGGCCGGCACGTGCAGGAACAGCAGCAGACACGCGCCGCCGGCCGCCCAGACGATCGTCTCGGCGAAGCCGGCGGCGTCGGTTCGGCTCAGGGCTGGACCTCGCCGGTGAAGGCGGCGATGTCCTTCAGCAGGCTTTCGACGGCCAGGTCGATCAACTGTTGACCCTTCTCCGGGCTGGCCTGGGCCGGGTCAGACCCGATGCGGCCGTCGGGGAAGCGGGCGCGGTAGTCCAGCGCGTCGCGGATCGGGCCGGTCGGCGCGATCTGCGGGCTGTAGTCGGCGGTCTTGATGCGGTCCGGATAGGCGGCCTGGGTGACCGCGATCTCCGACGGGGTGGCGTGGCTGCCGTGGCCGGTCGGGAAGATCTTGAAGGCCAGCTTGTCGACGCCTTCCAGGTCCCACCAGTTCTTCAGCTTCAGGATGAAGGGCGTGCGCTCCTCGGCGAACGACCAGTCGGCGTAGATCTCGCTGAAGGTGGCCTCGATGGTGGCGACGTTGCCGCCATGGCCGTTCAGGAAATAGATCCGTTCGAAGCCGTGGCGGGTCAGCGACGACACCCAGTCCGAGATCGCCGCCATGAAGGTCGACGGGCGCAGGCTGATGGTGCCCGGGAAGGCCAGGTGGTGCTGGGCCATGCCGATGTTGAAGGTCGGCGCGACCAGCAGATTCGCATCAACCTTTTCGGCCGCATGCGCGATGATTTCCGGGCACAGCCAGTCGGTGCCGAGCAGGCCGGTCGGACCGTGCTGCTCGTTGGAGCCGATCGGCACCACGACGGTCTTGGAGCGGCCCAGCTGGGCTTCGATTTCCGGCCAGGTCGAAAGCGCGAGCAACATGCGAAAAACTCCGTGCGGGCTTGAGCCCCGGCGTAACGAGGGTCCAAAGTCGCGCTTCGCATACCCGCCGCGGCATAAGCGGCACAACGAGAAAAAGGCGAGGGCGTGAAAGTGTCCCAGGACCAGAGCATTCCGGTGCCCGCCGCATGGGCCAAGGGCGCGCGCGTCGCCGCCGCTGGCTACGAAGCCGCCTTACAGCGCGTCGAGCATGAGCCCGAAGCCTACTGGCGCGAGCTGGCGGGCCGGCTGGACTGGATCAAGCCGTTCTCGACGGTGAAGGACGTCAGCTTCGACCTGAACGATTTCCGCATCCGCTGGTACGCCGACGGGGTGCTGAACGCGGCGGCCAACTGCGTCGACCGGCATCTGGCCGAGCGCGGCGACCAGGTGGCGATCATCTGGGAAGGCGACGATCCGGCCGCCTCGCGCAAGATCACCTATCGCGAGCTGCACGCCGAAGTCTGCCGCATGGCCAACGTGCTGAAGGCGCACAAGGTCAAGAAGGGCGACCGCGTCACCATCTATCTGCCGATGATCCCCGAGGCCGCGTACGCCATGCTGGCCTGCGCGCGGATCGGTGCGGTGCACTCGGTGGTGTTCGCCGGCTTCTCGCCGGACAGCCTGGCCGGGCGCATCCAGGACTGCGAGTCCGAGGTGGTGATCACCGCCGACGAGGGCATGCGCGGCGGCAAGCGGGTGCCGCTGAAGCTCAACGTCGACTCCGCGCTTGAGCTGGCCCCGGGCGTGCGCTCTGTGCTGGTCGTGGCGCGCACGGGCGCCGACGTGCCGATGGTCGAGGGTCGCGACCACGACTACGCGGTCGAGCGCGCCAAGGTCTCGGCCGACTGCCCGGCCGAGCCGATGGGGGCGGAGGATCCGCTGTTCATCCTCTACACCTCCGGCTCGACGGGTAAGCCGAAGGGCGTGCTGCACACTACCGGCGGCTATCTGGCCTGGGCGGCGTGGACCCACGAGGCGGTGTTCGACTACCGGCCGGGCGAGGTCTACTGGTGCACGGCCGACGTGGGCTGGGTCACCGGCCACAGCTACATCGTCTACGGTCCGCTCGCGAACGGCGCGACCACCCTGATGTTCGAGGGGGTGCCGAACTATCCCTGCAACAGTCGCTTCTGGCAGGTGATCGACAAGCACCAGGTGTCGATCTTCTACACCGCGCCGACCGCCATCCGCGCCCTGATGCGCGACGGCGAGGCCCCGGTCGAGCGCACTTCGCGCAAGTCGCTGCGCCTGCTGGGCTCGGTCGGCGAACCGATCAATCCGGAGGCCTGGCTCTGGTACTGGCGGGTGGTCGGCGAGAAGCGCTGCCCGATCGTCGACACCTGGTGGCAGACCGAGACCGGCGGCATCCTGATCTCGCCCCTGCCGGGCGCGACCGCCCTGAAGCCGGGCTCGGCCACCAAGCCGTTGCCGGGCGTGAAGCCCCAGCTGGTCGACGCCGACGGCAAGCCCCTGGAGGGCGCGACCGAGGGCAACCTCTGCCTGACCGACAGCTGGCCCGGCCAGATGCGCACGGTCTACGGCGACCACGAGCGCTTCCTGCAGACCTACTTCTCGACCTATCCGGGCAAGTACTTCACCGGCGACGGCTGCCGCCGCGACGCCGACGGCTACTACTGGATCACCGGCCGCGTGGACGACGTGCTGAACGTCTCCGGCCACCGGCTGGGCACGGCCGAGGTGGAGAGCGCGCTCGTCGCCCACCCCAAGGTGGCCGAGGCCGCGGTGGTCGGCTTCCCGCACGACATCAAGGGCCAGGGCATCTGGTCCTACGTCACGCTCCGGGCCGGCGAGCACCCGACCGAGGAGCTGCGCAAGGAGATGGTCGCCTGGGTGCGCCGCGAGATCGGGCCGATCGCCACGCCCGACGTGATCCAGTGGGCGCCCGGCCTGCCGAAGACCCGCTCGGGCAAGATCATGCGCCGCATCCTGCGCAAGATCGCCGAGGGGGACACGGGCAATCTGGGCGACACCTCCACCCTGGCCGACCCGGCGGTGGTCGACGACCTGGTCGCCGGCCGCGGCAAGTAGCGCCGAAAAAGGCGAAGGCCCCGCGGCGTGCGCCGCGGGGCCGCCAATTCCTATCCTTCGGGCTCGACTTAGATCGCCGAGTTCAGGAAGGACGAGCCGGTCCGCATGGTCGGGCCGCTGCGATCGCGGTCCTTCAGCGTGCCGCCGCCGAAGTTCCAGCGCACCCCGATCTTCCACATGTCCGCTTCGTCGCCGACGATCGGGAAGAACGTGTCCGCCTCGTGGTTGGCGTAACCGGCGTAGAAGCTGACCGGCATGCTGTCCGGCTTGAACTCGCCGCCCACCGACCAGGTCGTGACGCTGCTGTCGTTGACGTCGGCGTAGTCGAAGCCGGCGCCGAGGGTGAAGTTGTCGGTGATGAACACCTTGGCGCCCAGCGAGCCGTCCCAGCCGTCGGCGTCGCTCGGCCCGGCCTCCAGGCTTTCATAGCCGATCGAACCGGAGATGGTGGCCCGGTCGAAGAAGGCCTTGCCTTCGATCCCCAGGCCGTAGACGGCGATGGTCTCGATGTCGCCGACGTTGAAATAGCCGCCGGCCGCGAACCGGTCGTCGCGATAGAAGGCGTGCACGGCGCCTTCGCTGTAGCTCACCGAGCTGCCGCCTTCACTGAGGCGGCTGAACTGGGCGTCCGCCTGGACGTTCCAGCCGCTGGCGCCGACTTCGGTCGACACGGCGCCGCCCAGCTGGATGCGGTCGAGGTCCGTGCCGAACCCGCCGACCTGGCCGTAGTTGAGATCGAGATAGCCGTCGGCGGCCATCGCGGGCGCCGCGAACGCCGCGGCGAGAACGAGCACGGACACCGAGAGAACTGACTTCATCGCCTTACTTCCCTTGGATGATGTGAGGGCGGCGCCGGTCGTTGCCGGACGCCGCCGTATGGACGCTCGGACACCCGCGGGTTGTAGGGCAAAGCTTCAAGCTCGACTGTGCCGTGAAAGCGACAGCCCGGCGCCGGGTTGGTTGCGTCGCCGTAAGCGCTTGAAGAGTCAGGAGGCGGCCGGCGAGGGGCGGCGAAAATCTCACAGGACCGTGGCGGCCCGGTCACGCTCAGAGCGCGATAGCTGAAGTGACCGCCGCTTTCAGCGGCGTGAAAAGCAAACGGCCCGGCGGTGGAGACCGCCGGGCCGTCGAAGTCAGGCTTATGCCCAGGCTTACTTGCTGTAGGCCGGCGGCATGGCGCCGGCCGACTTGTAGCGGTCGCGCAGCTGCAGGGCCCGCGAGGTGAGCGGCATCTGCTCGCCCTTCACGAACACGGCCTGAGGCTGGCTGAGCGGCTCCAGCGGGTCGCCGCTCCAGATCACCAGGTCGGCGTCCTTGCCGGCTTCCAGCGAACCGAAGCGGTCCGCCACGCCGAACACCTTGGCCGGGTTGATGGTCAGGGCCTTCAGCGCGCCGGCGTAGGACATGCCGTGGGCGACCGCGTTGCCGGCGTTGAAGCGGGCTTCGCGGGCACGGTGGGCGTTCTCCTCGTTGGCCTTGATCACCACGGTGACGCCGGCCTTCTCGAGGACGCCGGCGTTTTCCATGGTCGAGCCGAGCGTCTCGAAGTTGCCCGGCAGGTCGGCCAGCGGGTTGAGGATCACTGGCACGCCGGCGGCGGCGATCTGGTCGGCGACCTTCCAGGCCTCCTCGCCCCCGTCGATGATCAGCTTCAGGTTCTGCTGCTTGGCGAACCGCAGGGCCTGGCGGATGTCCGAGGCGCGGTGCACCGAGACCAGCAGGGGCATGCGCCCTTCGACCACCGGGATCAGGGCCTCCAGGTCGGCGCGCGACAGGTTCAGCTCGCGGGCCGAACCGGTGTCGAAGGCCGCCTTGTTGGCCATGTAGAAGCGGACGTCGTCGAGCGCCGTCTTGAGCAGCACGAACTCGGCGCCGCGCGCGCCGCCGGCCGCCCGGGCGCCCATTTCGCCCATTGGGGCGGTCATGGCGACCCTGGCCTTGGTCAGCATGTCGTCGTGCTGGCCGAGGTCGACGACCGCGGCCTGACCGGCGAACAGGCTCTTGGGCACGTCGTGGCCGTAGGCGCCGGCCGTGTCGTGCTCATGGCCGCCGTCGCCGCCGCCGCCGTAGGCCGGCACCACCACCGCGCGGGTGATGCCGCCGAGGCGGGCGACCGGCAGGAGGAAGGAGTCCGGATTCAGGCCGTACTGCACGTCGAAGGCGGCGGTCAGGCCGGGGGTGTTGGGCGACAGGTCGTCGCCCACCGAGGTGACCTCCATGGCGCCGAGCGCGCTGTCGGCGATCACGAAGCCCGGGGTGACGATCTGGCCCTGGGCGTCGATCACGCGCGCGCCGGCCGGAGCCGCCACGCCGGCGCCGACCGCGACGATCTTGCCGTCGCGGATGACCACGGTGCCGTTCTGGATTTCACCCGCCGGACCCATGGTCAGGACGCGGGCGTTGGTGACCGCGACGGTCTCGGCGCAGGCCGAGGACGCGGCGGCGGCGGCGAACGCCAGGACGGCGGCCGCAGCGAAGTTCTTGAGGCCGCGCATCAACGGATCTCCTGGCCGAGCTGGAAGTCGGACTTGGGCTGGAAGTTCGGGTCGTTGCGGTCGTAGGCGAGGCCGCCGTCGACGTAGACCTTCTCAGCCTTGGCGTAGATGCTGAACGGGTCGGCGCTCCAGACCACGACGTCGGCGCGCTTGCCGGCCTCGAGGGTGCCGGTTTCCTTCAGGATGCCGATCATCTTCGCGGGGTTGGCGGTGATCCACTTGATCGCCTCTTCCTCCGGGATGTCGATCCCGGCCCGGCGGCCGGCGCCCAGGGCCACGGCGGCTTCCTGGTTCAGGCGCTGGGTGAGGATGTCGTCGTCGGAGTGGATGACGGCGCAGGCGCCCGCCTTGGTGATCATGGCGGCGTTCTCTTCGATGCCGTCCAGGCTCTCCATCTTGAAGCCCCACCAGCCGGCCCAGGTGGCCGAGCAGATGTCTTCTTCACGCAGGCGGTCAGCGATCTTGTAGCTTTCCGAGGCGTGGTGGAAGGCGTTGATTTTGTAGCCGAATTCCTTCGACAGATCGATCATCATGGCCATTTCGTCGGCCCGGTAGCAGTGGTTCTGCACCGTGATCTCGCCCTTCAGCACGCCGGCCAGGGTGTCGAGCTGCAGGTCGCGCTTCGGCGGGCTCTTTTCCGTGCCGTTGCGGTAGTCGTCCCACTTGCGGGCGTAGTCGGCGGCGTTGATCCAGGCGGCGCGGTAGCCGGCCATGTTGCCCATGCCGGTGGCCGGCGACTGGTTGCGGCCGCCGTACACGCGCGACGGGTTCTCGCCGCAGGCCATCTTCAGGCCGTAGGGCGCGCCGGGGAACTTCATGCCCTGCATGGTCACCGACGGCACGTTGCGGATGGTCACCGAGCGGCCGCCGAACAGGTTGGCCGAGCCCGGGAGGATCTGCAGGGTGGTCACGCCGCCGGCGCGGGCGGCGTTGAAGCCCGGGTCCTGCGGCCACAGCGAGTGCTCGGACCACACCTGGGCGGTGTTGGGGCTGGTCGCCTCGTTGCCGTCCGACATGCCCTGCACGCCCGGCGACGGATAGACGCCGAGGTGCGAGTGCGCGTCGATCACGCCCGGGGTGACGTACTTGCCGCGGCCGTCGACCACGGCGTAGCCGGCCGGCGCGGCCAGGCCGGCTTCGATCTTCTCGAGCTTGCCGTCACGGAACAGCACGGTGCCGTTCTCGATCTTCGCGCCGGTCGCGGTCAGCACCGTCGCGCCCACGATGGCGGTCGGCTGGCCCGGCAGCGCCTTGTAGGTGCTCGGGAACGGATCCGGATTGGCCCAGGCGTCGAGGCCTTTGGGCATGGCTTTCGGTTCGGATTTCTTGGCGGTCTGGCTGGCGCCCTTGTCCGGGCCGCTGGTGGCGGCGCCGGTGGTGGCGCACCCGCTCAGGACCGCGGCCGCGACGAGCGCGACCACAGCCGTGCTGTGTTTCATTTAAATCTACCCTCCCGGTCCGTTTTCGGACTCAAGGGCGAATATGAACACCGCAAAGGCTTAGGAGGGAAGCCCTCTCTGTTGGGGGCTCACCAGTTGATTTCGTAGCCGGCGGAGATCCCCAGGTGCAGGCGCGGCCCGGACAGGTCGTCGGCCACGCCGCGGGTCTCGGCCAGCGGGTGGGCGTAGATCGCGTCCAGGTGGATGCGGTCGTTCCAGCTGAAGCGCAGGCCCGCGCCGCCGGTCACCGCGCTCTGCTCGCGCGCGCCCCAGGTCTTGTCCTCGTTCCAGGTCTCCGCCGCCTCGACGAAGGCCATGGGGCTGACGGTCCAGCGACCGCCCAGTCCGTGCGGCGCGCCGGTCAGTTCGACCGACGCGGCCACGCCGCGGTCGCCGTAGAGCGCGCCGGGGTCCAGCCCGCGGCCGCCCTCCAGCCCGCCCCAGGTGAATTCCTCGAAGGCTGTCAGCGGCGCGTCGGCCCACTGGCCCTTGGCCTGCACCGCCACCTGGCCGCGGCCCAGCGGGCGCGTGGCGGCGGCGTCGAAGCGCACGGACGTCGCCTGCGGGTCGGCTTCGGGGCGGCTAAGCAGGGCGTCGCCGGCGCGGCTGGCCCCGAACGCCTCCAGGCCCTTGCGAACCGTCAGGCCGGCCGAGCCGGAGACCTCGCCGGCCTGACCCTCGACCCGCACGCCGGCGTAGGCCACGCGCGAGCGGTCGCGCAGGGTCGCCGCGCCGGTCAGCAGTTCGGTGTCCTGGTTGACCGCCTCCAGGCCGACCCGGCCGGTGACCAGGCCGTCGGGGAGGGTCGCCAGCGGATGGTTCAGCTCGCCGCGGGCCAGCCTGGTCACGCCCACGGTGTCCTGGTTGGGCGGCCGCTCGTGCGGCTTCTGCTCGAACCAGGCCAGGTCGCCGCGCACGCCCAGGCCGCCCTCGGTCAGCAGGGCGTCGGAGGAGATCTGCGCGCCGCGCTGGCGGTCGGAGCCTACGCCGGAAAACACGCCCAGCACGGTCTTCTCGTTGAGCGGCGTCAGGCCGTGGACGATCAGGCTGGCGCCCGCGCTCCACTCGCCGACCGTGTCGGACGACGCGTTCTGGGCGCTGACGAACACCGCCGCCTTGGGGGGGACGATGGTCAGAACCAGGTCGACGGCCTCGGGATCGGCCGCGTTGGGCCGGGCCATCGGGCGCACGTTCCAGAAGCCGTAGCCGCGCGCCAGGGTCATGCCGCGGCGCAGGTCGGCCTGGCGCAGCGGCCGGCCCGGTTCGAGCGCGCCGAAGGCCTTGCGCACGAAGGCCTGGGCTTTCTCGTCCCCGCCCTCGACCACGACCTGGGCGACGCGGCCCTCGTTGACCCTCAGCGTCCAGGCGCCGTCGTCGGTGCGGGCCTGGGCGGTGGCGAAGGCGTAGCCGGCCTCGCGGTAACGGCAGGCGATCCGTTCGGCCAGGTTGAACATGGTCCCGTGGTCGACGGGGCGGCCCATGAGCGGCGCCCACTCGGCCTCCAGCACGGCCGGATCCATGGCGGTGACGCCTTCCAGCGCCACGTGCGCCAGCGGCGCGCCCTCGGCGCTCGCGGGCGAGACGACCGGCGCCACCGTGCACGGCGCGGCCCGGGTCTCGGGGATCTCGACGGGCGCGGGCTGCGGGACGCGCAGCACTTCCGAGCGGGTCGGCGGCGGAGTCTGGGCGTGGACGGGCAGGGCGGCCAGCGGCCCCAGCGCCAGGGCCAGGGGCGCGGCGCGGCCCAGCTTGGAACGCAGGGCGAGGGGCAGGGTCGGGCCGGAGGCGGCCGGACGAATCGGCATCAACGCGCCTCCGGGCACGAACTTTACTGACGAGCGGCTACGCCTAGCAGGATTCAGCGAGCGCCGGATTGCGACCAAGCGTCCGGGGTTCCGAAGGCGGCGTGCAGCGCCGCTTCGTCCAGGCCGGCGATCTCGACCTGCTTCAGCCGCTGGGTCGCGCCGCGCTCGACCTTCACCCCCGATTTCGACAGGCCGAGCGCCTTGGCCAGCAGGGCTTCGAGCGCGGCGTTGGCCTCGCCCTCGACGGGCGCGGCGCGCACGCGGACCTTCAGGAACAGGCGCCCGGCGTCGTCACGGTCCCAGCCGTCCACCCGGTCGGCCCCGCCGCGCGGGGTCAGGCGCACGGCCAGGCGCACGGGCTTCAGCCCAGCGCGCTGACCAGGATCGGCGCGAGCGTGTTGTGCACCACGATGCCCAGGAACTGCAGCGCCAGCAGCAGGATCACCGGGCTGACGTCGATGCCGCCCAGCAGCGGCACGATCTTGCGAATCGGCTTGAGCAGCGGGTCGGCCACCGCCTCGAGGAAGCGCCCGACCTGGTAGACGAAGGCGTTGCGCGGGTTCACCACGTTGAAGGCGATCAGCCAGCTCAGCAGCGCCCAGGCGATCACCACGACGTTCACGAAGAAGATGGCCGTATCAATCAGCCAAATAATAGCGGTGCCCATGGGTGTGATCGCGAGTCCTTCGGGGGGAAAGCGCAAATGTGGTGCTTCCGACCCCCGGCTTGTAGGGCGCCGCTCCGGTAGCGACAAGGCGAGCTTCCGGAGCGCCTTGACACCCCCCGTCTCGGGTCTTTATGTGCCGCCTCCCGTGCGGGGCCGTAGCTCAGTTGGTAGAGCGCCTCGTTCGCAATGAGGAGGTCAGGGGTTCGACTCCCCTCGGCTCCACCATCCTTTCAAGGATGGTCCTCGCACGGTTTTCCTTGGCGATCGAAATGACTGCAGGCCGCGCATCCTGACGCGTGCGCGCGGTTGCGCGCGCAGGGCGCTTCGGCGCAAGTTGCGGCCGGGACTGAAGTAATTGCTTCGAGTGCGGGGGGCCGCGTGCAGATCCAGGACAACCTGACGCGTATCGTGGGGCGCCAAGCCCTGGTTCGGGCGGCGGCCGACGAGATGGCGCGGCTGAACGCGCGCGATCCCAACGTGATGAACCGGATCGGCACCGCCTACAGCCAGATCGGCGCCCACGACACCGCCCTGCCGTTCTACCGGGCGGCGGCCGAGCTGGCCCCGCGCCACGCCGCCAGCTTCTACAATCTGGGTTCGGCCCAGCAGTTCACCGGCGACTTCGCCGGCGCGCGCGCGTCCTTCCTGCGGGCGGTGACGATCGATGCGAACCTGTACCAGGCGTGGCTGTCGCTGGTGCAGTTGCGCCGCCAGAGCGTCGACGACAATCACCTGGAGCGCCTGGAAGCCCTGTTCGCCGGGCCTGACGACGCCGACGGCGACCGCTCGCTGCACCTGGGCCACGCCCTGGCCAAGACCTTCGAGGACCTGGGCGACGAGCGCGCCGCGTTCGGGTGGCTGGGCCGCGCCAAGGCGAAGCGCGGGCGCATGGCCGCCTACGACGCCGCGGGCGAGGCGGAGACCTTCGCCGCCGCCAGGGCGACCTGGGACGGCAAGCCCTCCGCCGGCTTCGGCTCGACCGAGCCGATCTTCGTGTTCGGCCTGCCGCGCACCGGCACCACCCTGGTCGATCGCATCCTGGCCGCCCACCCCGACGTGACCTCGGTCGGCGAGCTGGCGACCTTCCCGCCGCTGGTGGCGGCGCTGGCGGGCGGGGGCGGACGCATGCTCGACCCGGCCAACTTCGCGCGCGCGGCGGGGATCGACTTCGAGCAGCTGGGCCGGCTTTACATCGAGAGCGCCCGCCCGGCGGCCGGCGCGACGCCCCGCTTCGTCGACAAGACCCCGATCGACATCCTGTTCGCCGGCCTGATCCTGAAGGCCCTGCCGAACGCCCGGCTGGTCTGCCTGCGGCGCGATCCGATGGACAGCGTGCTGAGCTACTACCGGCAGATCTTCTTCAACCGCCGCCATCCCTATCCCAGCGTCTACGACCTGCGGAACGCCGCCCGCCACTATGCGCGCTTCCACCACCTGGCCGACCACTGGCGCGGCGTCCTGCCGGCCGACCGGTATCTGGAGCTGGGCTACGAGGCGCTGATCGCCGACCAGGCCGGGGAGACCCGCCGGCTGCTGGATTTCTGCGGCCTCGGCTGGGACGACCGCTGCCTGGAGTTCCACAAGGCCGAGGGCGTGGTGGCCACGCCCAGCGCCGTGCAGGTCCGCTCGCCGCTGCACCCCGGTTCGATCGGCCGCTGGCGCCGCTACGGCGAGCTGCTGGAGCCGGCGCTGGAGGTGCTGCGCGAGGAGGGCGTGGCGGTCGCCGCCTGAACCCGAGGTCGTAAACCCCGCGTCAATCTCCCGCCGTCACAGCATCCGCCATGCGCCGCCGCCTGCTGCTCGTCCTGCCCGCCCTGCTCGCCGCCCTGCCCGGGGCCGCGCGCGCGTCCGGGGCCAAGGACAAGAAGAAGGGCGGGGGCGAGAGCTTCGTCCAGCTGGCCGCCCTGACCGCCAACGTCATGCGGCCGGACGGCCGCCCGGCGATCTTCACGGTCGAGGCGGGGCTGGACGTGCCCGACCCCGGCCTGAAGGCCCGGGTCGAGGCGCTGACCCCGCGCCTGCGCGCCGGCTACATGGAAACCCTGCAGCAGTTCGCGACGGGCCTCGGCCGCGGCGCGGCGCCGGACGCCGACCGGCTGGCCCAGGCCCTGCAGGCCAGCACCGACCGCACCCTGGGCCGCAAGGGCGCGCGCCTGCTGCTCGGCACGGTGATGGTGCACTAGCCCGTTCCAGCGCGAGGCCTTAAGCCTTGCGCCGACATGACGACCTTCACCGCGCCGCCGCCCAAGCCCGTCACCCCGGGGCTCTACATCGTCGCCACCCCGATCGGGAACCTGCGCGACATGACCCTGCGGGCGCTGGACGTGCTGGCCGCCGCCGACCTGGTGCTGGCCGAGGACACCCGCGTCGCGGCCAAGCTGCTCACTGCCTACGGCCTGAAGAAGCCGCTGGAGCGCTACGACGACCACGTCGGCGACCGGGTGCGTCCGCGGGTGCTGGACGCCTTGGCCGAGGGCAAGATCGTCGCCCAGGTCTCCGACGCCGGCACGCCGCTGGTCTCCGACCCCGGCTACAAGCTGGTGCGCGCGGCCGTGGAGGCCGGGTTCAAGGTCCACCCGATCCCGGGCGCGTCGAGCGTGCTGGCCGCCCTGACCCTGGCCGGCCTGCCCAGCGACCGCTTCCTGTTCGCCGGCTTCGTGCCGGTGAAGTCTGGCGCGCGCCGGGCCATGTTCGAGGAGCTGGCCGCCAGCCGCGCCACCCTGATCTTCTTCGAGACCGGCCCGCGTCTGGCCGCCTCGCTGGCCGACATGGCCGCCGTGTTCGGCCCGCGCGAGGCGGCGGTCACGCGCGAGCTGACCAAACTCTACGAAGAGGCCGTGCGCGGCCCGCTGGACGTCCTCGCCGTCGACCCGCGCCTGCAGGAGCCCAAGGGCGAGATCGTCGTGGTGGTCGGGCCGGGCGCCGAGGAGGCCGCCACCCCGGCCGACGCCGACGCGGCCCTGAGCGAGGCGCTGGCCCGGCTGGGCCCGGCCGACGCGGCGGCCGAGGTCGCCAAGGCGCTGGGCCTGCCCCGGCGCGAGCTGTACCGCCGGGCGCTGGAACTGAAGGGGCGGGTGTGACCGCCGCCGACCGGCGTCTGCAGCGCCGCCACGTCCGCGCCGAGCGCGGCCGCCGGGGGCGCGAGCAGGGGCGTTTCGGCGAGGTGCTCGCCGCCCTGCTGCTGATGGCCAAGGGCTGGCAGATCTTGGGCTTTCGCCTGCGCACCCCGCAGGGCGAGATCGACCTGCTGGCCCGGCGCGGGCGGGTGCTGGCGGTGGTCGAGGTCAAGCGCCGCGCCACCCTGGAGCTGGCGTGCGAGGCGGTGGGCGAAGCGCAGCGGGAACGGCTGCTGCGCGCGGCCGAGGGGATCGTGCGGCGACGCCCGGCCCTGCGACATCACGACGTTCGAATCGACCTGATCGCGCTGGCGCCGGGTCGATTTCCGCGACATCTTAAGAGCGTGTTCACCAAGCCTGACCTTGCGCGCGGCTAGTCCGCGCCGCCCACGGCAGGGAGCGTTCGCTTAAGCATGACCCGCGAAGAGGCCGAAGAGGCGTTGGTCGCGGCCGGCGGTCAGCCGGACGCCAAGTTTCCGCTGCTGGAAGCCGCCATCGCCTGCGCCATCCACGACTATCCGTTCCGCGACCCGGCGCCCGCCCGCGCCCTGGCCGAGGCCGCGGCCGCGCGCCTGCGCGAGCGGCTCGACCTGGAGAGCCCGGACGAGGCCCTGGCCGAAACCCTGTCGGGCGATCTGCGCCTGGCCGGCGACCTGCTGACCTTCGAGGACCCGGCCAACACCGACGTGGTCGACGTCGCCGACCGCCGGCGCGGCCTGTCGGCGACGCTGGGCATCTTCTATCTGCACGCCGCTCGCCGCTGCGGGCTGAAGGCCGACGGCGTCGACTTCCCCGGCCACTTCCTGCTGCGGGTCGAGACCTCGGACGGCCCCGTCGCGCTTGATCCGTTCAGCCAGGGCCGGCTGGTCCTGCCCTCGGAGTTGACCCGCCGCGCGCTGCGCGCCGGCCTGACGCCCGACGTGGCCGACCGGCTGGAGGTCTTGATGGCCCCGGTCAGCGACCGCCAGGTGCTCGTCCGCCTGCAGAACACCCTGTTCGCCCGCGCCCTGGCCGCCCACGACTACGACGGGGCCGAGCGCTCGGCCCTGCGCCGCGCCTGGCTGGATCCGCACGACCACCATCCGTGGCTGGACGTGGCTTCGGCCCGCGAGAAGCAGGGCGCCCTGACCGGCGCGCTGGAAGCCCTGGCCAAGGCCCGCGAGCTGGACGGCGGCGCCGCCATCGCCGCCCACGCCGCGCGCGAGCGGGTGCGGTTGCGCCTGAACTAAGGCGCCTCTCGAAGCCTTGCGGTTCGGCCTAGCGTTCCCACCTGCCCTGAAACCGCGCTAAGCAGCGCGGGCAGCGGCGGAAGGAGAAGGCGCGTGGCTTTGAAAGTGGCGGTCCAGATGGACCCGATCGGCGCCGTCAACATCGAGGCGGACACCACCTTCATGCTGGCGCTGGAGGCCCAGAACCGCGGCCACAGCCTGTGGATCTACGGTCCTGAGACCCTGGCCCTGGAGAGCGGCCGGCTGTCCGCCCGCGGCCAGGCGGCGACCCTGCGCGCGGTGAAGGGCGACCACGTCACGCTCGGCGAGCTCGAGAGCCGCGACCTGTCGGAGATGGACGTGGTGCTGATGCGCCAGGACCCGCCCTTCGACATGGCCTACGTCACCTCGACCTACCTGCTGGAGCACGTCCACCCCAAGACCCTGGTGGTCAACGATCCGGTGGAGGTGCGCAACGCGCCCGAGAAGCTGGTCGCCCAGAAATTTCCCGAGCTGCAGCCGCCGACCCTGATAACGCGGGACGTCGCGGCCCTGGTCGACTTCCATCGCCGCCACGGCGACGTGGTGCTGAAGCCCCTGCACGGCGCGGCCGGCTCGGGCGTGGTGCGCCTGCGCGCGGACGACCCGAACCTGGAGGCGCTGCTGGAGCTGCACGCCTCGATCGGCCGCGACGCCGTGGTCATGCAGGCCTTCATCCCGGCGGTGGTCAAAGGCGACAAGCGTATCATCCTGGTCGACGGCGAGGCGGTGGGCGCCATCAACCGCGTGCCGGCCGAGGGCCACGTGCGCTCCAACCTGCGCGTCGGCGGCCGGCCCGAGCCGGTCGAGCTGGACGAGCGCGACCTGGAAATCTGCGCCAAGGTCGGGCCGTTCCTGAAGGAACGCGGCCTGCTGTTCGTCGGCCTGGACGTGATCGGCGGCTATCTGACCGAGATCAACGTGACCTCGCCGACCGGCGCCCAGCAGTTGAAGCGGTTCGGCGGGGCCGATGCGGCGGCGATCCTGTGGACGCGGATCGAGGCCATACGCGCCGCCCGCTGAGTCGTCGCCGCCGGGTCGGCCTGTGTCATCTGCATGACGAAGCCGGCCCGTGTTGATCAATGCTGTCGGCGTCGATTACACCTGTTGATGACACCGGTGGACGCGTGGATCGAAACGCGTCGCCCTGGCCGCCTTCACTTATCGTTCGCATTTCGTTCTTGAAACGGCCCCGCTGTCGCGCCTAGAGTTGTGGATAACTCCGGTATCTGGAGCGGGGCATGGTCGCACGGGTCGTCACGGTGGCGTTCGAAGGGGTCGACGCCCGTCGCGTCGACGTCGAGGTGCAGCTCACGCACGCCACCCAGGGCAGTTTCTCGGTCGTCGGCCTGGCCGACAAGGCGGTGGCCGAGAGCCGCGAGCGGGTCAGGGGCGCCTTCGCGGGCCTGGGCCTGGCCGTGCCGAACAAGCGCATCGTCGCCAACCTCGCCCCGGCCGACGTGCCCAAGGAAGGCTCGCATTACGACCTGCCGATCGCGTTGGCCCTGATGGCGGCGATCGGGGTGATCCCGCTCGACGCGCTGGACGGCTGGGCCGCGGTCGGCGAGCTGGGCCTGGACGGCCAGATCGCGCCGGTGGCCGGGGCTCTGCCCGCGGCCGTGGCGGCGGGGAGCATGGGCCTGGGGCTGATCTGCCCGGAGGGCAACGGCGCCGAGGCCGCCTGGGCCGGAGACGTGCGCCTGCTGGCCCCGCGCTCGCTGATCCAGCTGGTCAACCACTTCCGCGGCGTGCAGGTGATGGGCGCGCCCAGGGCCGGCGACCTGGCCGAGGCGCCGCCGTCGGCGGACCTGCGCGACGTGAAGGGCCAGGAGCAGGCCAAGCGCGCCCTGGAGATCGCCGCCGCCGGCGGCCACAACCTGCTGTTCGCGGGCCCCCCGGGGTCGGGCAAGTCCATGCTGGCCCAGCGCCTGCCGGGCATCCTGCCGCCGCTGACCGCGCGCGAACTCTTGGAGACCAGCATGGTCTGGTCGCTGGGCGGGCTGATCGCCAAGGGCGAGCTGACCCGCGCCCGGCCGTTCCGCGCCCCGCACCACTCGGCCAGCATGGCCGCGCTCACCGGCGGCGGCGTGCGGGTGAAGCCGGGCGAGGTCTCGCTGGCCCACAACGGCGTGCTGTTCCTCGACGAGTTGCCGGAGTTCAGCCCCCAGGCGCTGGACAGCCTGCGCCAGCCGCTGGAGACCGGCGAGGTGATCGTCGCCCGCGCCAACGCCCACGTGCGCTATCCCGCCCGGGTGCAGCTGGTCGCGGCCATGAACCCCTGCCGCTGCGGCGTGGGCGGCCCGGGCCGCGGCGCCTGCGGCAAGGCTCCGCGCTGCCAGCGCGACTACCAGGGCCGGGTGTCGGGCCCCCTTCTGGACCGCATCGATCTGCAGGTCGACGTGCCCCCCGTCACCGCCGCCGACCTCGCCCTGCCGCCCCCGGCCGAGGGCACCGCCGAAGTCGCCGCCCGTGTCGCCGCCGCGCGCGAGGCCCAGGCCGCCCGGGCCGAAGAGCTGGAGCTTTCGCCGGACGCCGCCGTCAACGCCCGCGCCTCCCAGGCCGACCTGGAGAAGGCCGCAGCCCTGGACCCGTCGGCCAAGGGCCTGCTCACCAAGGCCGCCGAGGCCGGCGGCCTGACCGCCCGCGGCTGGACCCGCACCCTGCGCCTGGCCCGCACCATCGCCGACCTCGACGGCGGCGGCCCGGTGCTGCGCCGCCACGTGGCCGAGGCGCTGATCTACCGCCGGGCGGGCATGGACGCGCCGCTGGGGGCGATGGCCGGGGCGGGGTGACCCGCATTGGGCGCCCAGGCGGAGCGGACGAACGGGGCCCGGATGTGGATCTCCAGAGCCGATGCTGGGATCGAGCGCGCTACTCTTGAGAGGCCAACATGTCGGCGATGTCTCGACCAAGGGTCTGAGCGAAGGGCGAGTCGTAGTTTCCCAAGACCGCGTAGGCGTAGCCGTTCTCCCAGATCAATCTGGCGTCGGCGTTGATGCCCGAGTGTGGGCCGCCGCCCGAATGCCCGCGTATCGTCCGGCCGCCAGGAGACGAGCGCACTTGGAAGCCCAAGGCATAGCCGCCGCTCACCTCGTTGGTCTTCGTGGTCAATTGCTCAGCCATTGCCGACGACGTCAGCTTGCCTGCTTTCAGGGCGTGCAGAAATCGCAGCATGTCCTCGGCGGTGGAAAAGACGCCACCGCACGAGTTGCCCCGATATCCGATGATCTCGGTGTTCGGTCGACGGCGGCCCAGTCCGAGCGGATCCGCGTCGTCGAACTTCATGCCCACGGCCCGGCGGTTGGGCGCGTCTCCAGCCCGATCGAATGCGGTGTCCTTCATCCCGGCACGGGCGAAAATCTCGCGCTGAACGTAGTCGTAGTAGCTTTCGCCGCTCAGCTTCTCGATGACGGCGCCGAGAACTATGAAACCCTCGTTGCTGTAGAGCCCGCCTTCGCCGGGCTGGAATCGCAGCTCGTCGGCGGCGAAGCTCGGCAGGAGATCGCCGACTTTTTCGTAGGGGCGGTTGTTGTCATAGCTCGCCCGCTCGAACAGACCGCCCAGGCCTGCAGTGTGATTGAGCAACTGTCCGATCGTCACCTTCGAGGCGAAGTCGCGGTTTGGGTAGTCCGGGAGAATCTCGGCCAGCGTGGTGTCGAGGCGAAGCGCGCCGCGCTCCATCAGCTGACCGATCGCCACCGCCGTAAACATCTTGCCCATCGACCCTGTGTGGAACCGCGTCGACAGACTCATGGGCTCGCCGGCGCCCGTATCGCCGTCCGCCCGGGACAGGATGACCCGGTCATCCTTCATGACCAGGACCACGCCTGAGAAGTCCCCCGACGCGACGGCGAAATCGATCCGATCCGTGATTGCGGCCGTCAGCTCCGCGGATGTCGCAGGGCGGTCCAGCAGCGGTCGCGGATAAGGCCGCGGCGCGGCGCTCAACACCACCGCCTCGAACTTGTCCGGATCTTCTTTGCTCGGCCGCAGGCGCACGGCGCCGCGTCGCCCCTGAGGCGTCTGGACCCAGGCGCCGACCAGTGATGACGACCGCGTCGGCTGGACGATCGTCAGGTCGTCACTGCTGGCCGCGACCTGTTTGAGGAGGCCCAGAATCTCCTCAGCGGTGTCGCTGCCTTCCGCTGCACGGTGGGCCGTCACCCACGACCGCATAGCGGCCTCATCGTCGGAATTGACCGCCTCCACGAGCCCAGCGACCAGCGGCGACACCGAGGGCGCCTGCTGTCCGTAGGCGGGGGAGATCCCCAAAATCAGCAAGCCACCCAAACCCAATGCGATCGTTCTCATGGCGCCCTCTCGACCGCCTCAGCTTGTCAGCGCGCAGCCAGAGAAAGTCGGGCCAGCGACGAAGATTCGACAAAGGCGGCATGGCTACCCGCAGGCGCTGGGGAGGCGGCCCGGTGCTGCGCCGAGGCGCTGATCTACCGGCGGGCGGGGATGGAGGCGCCGCCGGGGGCGATGGCTGGGGCGGCGGGCTGAACGGCGGCGCCTTGAAGCGGAGCCGTACTACGGCGCCCACCTGCTGAACCGGCGTCGTTCGAGGGGGCTCCCGTGTCGCTGTTTCTGCTGGCCGCGATCGCGATCGTGCTGGTGATGTTTTCCCGGACCGAAGCCGGCGAGGGCCTCGCGCGCAGCCTGGCCCGCCTGTCGTCCGGACACCTCGTGCTGGCTGCGGCCATGGTCGCCCTGGGTCTCGGGCTCTTCCTGGCCTTCGAGGGCGACGGCCTGCGTCTGTTCAGCTTCATCGCGCCTGAGCTGACCGCTTGGTTCGCCATGTTCGACATCGCCCTGCTCGTCGACGTCGCTCTCGTCGCCGTCGCGGTCTTCGCCACCACCCGCTTCCGGTCCCTGCGCGATCAGGCGGTCCTGGTCGCTCAGCGCCTGGTCTCCCGCCGGCGCGGCGGCCGCAGCCGTTCGGCCAGGACCCGCGTGCGTCGCCCGGCCGAGCCCGGCGCGGACGATCCCGACCCGGCCTGGGCCGTTTTCGCGGTCGTTGGGTAAGCCTCCCGATTCGCCCGTTCGGCGAACCCGCTTCGCGCTTGAGGGGACGTTAACGCGAACCATGCCAGCCTCCGGCGACGAGCGGGGGAGGGAAGCATGTCCGAAGAGGCGGCCGCCGAGCGGTTGAAGGCGCGGGAAGACTTCCTTCGCCTGATGAGCCACGAGATCCGCACGCCGCTGAACGGCGTGATCGGCATGCTGGGCCTCTTGGCCCGCACCAAGATGGACGGGGCCCAGCGGGCTTATCTGTCCGGCGCGCGCGAGAGCGCCGACCACCTGCTCTCCCTGGTCAACGACCTCTTGGACTTCGCCCGCATCGAGGCCGGCCGGCTGGAGCTGGAGGCCGCGCCGGTCGATGTCGAGCGGCTGGTGCAGAGCGTGGCCGAGCTGCTGTCGCCCCGGGCGCACGAGAAGGGCCTGGAGCTGGCCTGGGCGGTCGACGCCGACGTCCCCGACGTGCTGGCCGACGACGGACGGCTGCGCCAGATCCTGTTCAATCTCGCCGGCAACGCGGTGAAGTACACCGAGACCGGCGGGGCGCTGATCTCGGTCAGGCGCGCCGGCGGCCGCGGCAAGAAGGCCAAGCTGCGCTTTTCCGTGCGCGACACCGGCCCGGGCGTGCCCGAGGCGGCGCGCGAGCGGGTGTTCGAGGAATACGGCCACGCCCAGCCCCAGCACGCCTGCCGCTACGACAGCGCGGGTCTCGGCCTGGCGGTGGTCAAGCGCCTGGTCGAGGCCATGGAGGGCGCCGTCGGCGTCTCCGCAGCAGCCGGCGGCGGTTCCGAATTCTGGTTCGAGGCGAGCTTCCCGACCGTGGCGGCCGAGCCGCGCGAGACCCCGCTGGAGGGCCTGACCGTGGCCATCGCCTCGCCCTCGGCCCTGGTCCGCGAAGCGGCCGGCCGGCAGGTCGAGGCCGCCGGCGGCACGATCGCCGCGGCCGCGTCCATGGAGGCTGTGACCGCCGCCCCCGACGCGGTGGTGCTGGTCGACCACGCCCTGGCCGTCGAGGCCGGCACGCTGGTGCCCCGGCCGCGCGACCGCAAGGCCATCGTCCTGCTGCGACCGGAGCAGCGCGAGCTGATCGAGAAATACCGGGGCGCCGGCTACTGCGGCTACCTGATCAAGCCGCTGCGCCGCTCGTCCTTGGCCGTACGGGTGAAGGCGGCGCTGAGCGGCCAGGTCTCCTCCGCCGGCGGCCTCGCGCCGCTGGACGACGACCGCGTGGCGCCGGCCACCATCGCCGGCGTGCGCGTGCTGCTGGCCGAGGACAATCCGGTCAACGCCCTGCTGGTCCAGACCGTGCTGCGCCGCGAGGGCTGCACGGTGGAGTTGGCCGGCACCGGCGGCGAGGTGCTGGACGCCATGACCCGCGCCCGCTTCGACCTGGTCCTGATGGACGTGCGCATGCCCGGCATGGACGGCATGGCCGCGACCCGGGCGCTGCGGGCCCGGGGCGAGGCGGCCCCCATCGTGGCGCTGACCGCCAACGCCTTTGACGCCGACCGAAAGGCCTGCATCGAGGCCGGCATGAACGACTTCCTGACCAAGCCGATCGACCCGGCGACCCTGCGCCACGCCCTGGCCCGCTGGACGAACCGCGACATGCGGGTAAAGCTGGCGTCTTAAAGGGCCGCGTCGGGGGCGGCCTAAGGCGAAGGGCGTCCCATGACCGAAATCACCGCCGAGGCCGCGCCGGCCAAGCCGCGCAAGCCAGGGATGGGCGACGTCTTCCGCGCGCTGGGACGGCCGAAGGTGGCCGTCATGCTGGCGCTGGGCTTCTCCTCGGGCTTGCCCTTCCTGCTGACCGCCGGCACGCTCGGCTACTGGCTGCGCGAGGAAGGCACGTCGCTCAAGGCGATCGGCTTCCTGTCCTGGGTCGGCCTGGCCTATTCGCTGAAATTCCTCTGGTCGCCGGTCGTCGACCGCCTCGACGCGCCCATCGTCGGCAAGATGCTGGGACGTAGGCGCGGCTGGATGCTGATCGCCCAGCTGATGGTCGGCGCGGGCCTCATCGCCATGGCCACCATCACGCCTGGCGGGGGGCTAGGGCCCATGGCCATGGCGGCCGTGGTGGTCGCCTTCGCCTCGGCCACCCAGGACATCGTCGTCGACGCCTGGCGGATCGAGGCGGCCGAGAACAGCGAGGAGCTGGGCATGCTGTCCAGCGCCTACCAGCTGGGCTACCGCTTCGCGATCATCGTCTCCGACGCGCTGATCCTGATCATCGCCAACCACACCAGCTGGGCGATCTCCTACTACGTCATGGCCGCCTTCATGGCCGTGGGCGTGTTCGGCGTGCTGCGCGCGCCCGAGCCGGACGCCACCGCGCGGCCGACGGCCGAGGCCGGCTCCAAGCGCCTCAGCCGGCGTGAGTTCTGGCTCTACAACGCCTTCCTGGCGGTCGCCGGCGCCGTGCTGGTCGGCGTGATCGAGCTGCTGCGGCTGCTGCGCGTGCTGCTGGTCGACGGGTTCGGCATCGAAGGCCTGGGCCTGAAGCCGGAGACCGCCCACGCGGGCCAGCTCATCGCCCTGGCCTTGCTGGTCGTGCCGCTGGTGCTGTTCGGCATCCGCCGCTGCCACGACCGCGGCAAGAGCGGCTGGTGGATGGCGCTGTTCTTCGTGCCGGTCGTCGGCCAGATCTGGTGGCTGATCGACCTCGGCCTGATGGGCTCGGCCAAGCGCGCCGAGCGCTTCGGCGAGCTGCCGGCGCCCATGCCGTGGCGCTCGGTGCTGTGGCGGACCTTCGAGCCGGGCCTGGGCCCGCTGGTCGCCTTCTTCAAGACCTACGGTTGGCTGGCTCTGCTGATGTTCGCCTTCATCACGCTGTACCGCCTGCCGGAGTTCGTGATGGGTCCCATGGCCACGCCGTTCTACAGCGACCTCGGCCTCGACAAGGACGTGGTCGGCGGCGTGCGCCTCAGCTTCGGCCTGGCCGGCTCGATCCTGGGCATCGCGGTCGGCGGCCTGCTGGTCGCCAAGCTGGGCTACCTGCGCGGCCTGATCGTGGGCGGCTTCTTCCAGGCCTTCGCCATCGCCGGCTTCGCCCTGCCGGCCATCTTCGGCCCGCATCCGGCCCTGTTCGCCGGCGTGATGATGTTCGACAACTTCGGCGTCTCGATCGCCGGGGTGGCGCTGGTCACCTACATGTCGACCCTGACCAGCATCGGCTACACGGCGACCCAGTACGCCCTGCTGAGCTCGGCCTACACCTTCGTGGGCAAGATCATGAAGGGCTTTTCCGGCCAGATGGTCGAGGGCCTGCAGGCCAGCGGCCACACCCTGATGCAGTCCTACGCCATCTTCTTCGTGGGCGCGGGCGTGATCGGCCTGCCGGCCATCCTGCTGTGCCTGTGGCTGACCGTGCTGAAGGAGAAGCGCGGGGCGGCGGCCGCGGCGGCGTAAAGCCCCGTCATCGGCACAAAGAAAAAGGCGCGGCGGTCCGGGACCGCCGCGCCTTTGTCGTTTCGGGCTCGCGCCGAGCTTACGCTTGCGGCGGGGCGCCGGCGCCTTCTTCGTAGGCGGCGAAGGTGGCGGCGGTCAGGATCTGGCTGACCGAGGCCGACAGCGGCACGATCTGCACCGACTTCTCCAGGCCGATCAGCAGCGGGCCGATCACCGTCGCCCCGCCGACCGCCTGGACCAGGCGGGTGGCGATCGAGGCCGAGTGGATGGCCGGCATGACCAGCACGTTGGCCGGCGCGGTCAGGCGCTGGAACGGGTAGTTGGTCCACAGCGCCGGATCGAGCGCGACGTCCGGCGGCATGTCGCCCTCGTATTCGAAGTCGACGTCCTTGCGACGGTCCATCATGCGCACCGCCTCGTGCACCTTCTCGCCGCGCGGGCCCTTCGGATTGCCGAAGGTCGAGTAGGACAGGAAGGCGACGCGCGGGGTGTGGCCGATCTGGCGGACGGCGCGGGCCGCCTGCATGGCGATCTCGACCAGGTCGGCGCTGTCGGGCAGCTCGGTGATCGAGGTGTCGGCGATGAACAGGGTGTGGCCCTTGGCCAGCACGATCGACACGCCGATCGGGCGGCCCACGGGATCGAGCACCCGGCGCACGTCCTCCAGCGCCTGGTCGAAGTTGCGGGTGACGCCGGTGATCATGGCGTCGGCGTGGCCGCAGGCGACCATGGCCGCGGCGAAGCTGTTGCGGTCTAGGTTGATCAACCGTTGGACGTCGCGGCGCAGGTAGCCGTCGCGCTGCAGCCGGCGGTACAGGTAATCGACGTACTCGGCGTTGCGGTGCGACAGCCGGGCGTTGATGACCTCAAGGCCCAGCTCCTCGAAGCGCAGGCCGGCCTCTTCGCTGTTCTTGCGAATCAGCTCCTCGCGGCCGACCAGGATCGGGTTGCCCAGCCCTTGCGTGCGCAGGGCGTAGGCCGCGCGGATCACCGCCGGCTCCTCGCCCTCGGCGAACACCACGCGCTTGTTCGGCGCGGAGACCACGGCGGCGGTGATCTGCTGCATCAGGCCGGCCGACGGGTCGAGGCGGCGCTTCAGGTGGGCCTTGTAGGCCTCCATGTCGTCGATCGACTTGCGGGCGACGCCGGTCTGCATGGCCGCCTGGGCCACGAACGGCGGGATGTACCAGATCAGCCGCGGGTCGAACGGGGTCGGAATGATGTACTCCGGCCCGAACTTCAGCTTGCGGCCCTGGTAGGCGGCGGCCACCTCGTCGGGCACGTCCTCGCGCGCCAGCTGGGCGAGCGCCCGGGCGGCGGCGATCTTCATCTCGTGGTTCACGCGGCGGGCGCGCACGTCGAGCGCGCCGCGGAAGATGTAGGGGAAGCCCAGGACGTTGTTGACCTGGTTCGGGTAGTCCGAGCGGCCGGTGGCCACGATGGCGTCGTCGCGGACCTCGCGCACCTCTTCCGGGGTGATCTCCGGATCCGGGTTGGCCATGGCGAAGATGATCGGCCGCGGCGCCATGGTCGCGACCATCTCCTTGGTCAGGGCGCCCTTGGCCGACAGGCCGATGAACACGTCGGCGCCGACCATGGCCTCGGCCAGGGTGCGGTGCGGGGTGTCGGTGGCGTGGGCGGCCAGCCACTGGTTCATGCCCTCGGAGCGGCCGCGATAGACCACCCCGTGCAGATCCACGACCGTGGTGTTCTCGGCCTTCACGCCCATCGCCTTCATCAGGCTCAGCGACGACAGGCCCGCCGCGCCGGCGCCGCACAGCACCAGCTTCACGTCCTCCAGCCGGCGGCCGGTGACCTCGCAGGCGTTGATCAGGCCGGCCGACGAGATGATCGCCGTGCCATGCTGGTCGTCGTGGAACACCGGGATGTCCAGCAGGTCCTGCAGCTGGCTCTCGATGACGAAGCACTCGGGGCTCTTGATGTCTTCGAGGTTGATGCCCCCGAAGGTCGCGCCGATGTTCTTCACCACGGTGATGAACTCGTCGGGGTCCTGGGTGGCCACTTCGATGTCGAAGGAGTCGATGTCGGCGAAGCGCTTGAACAGCACCGACTTGCCTTCCATCACCGGCTTGGCCGCCATGGCGCCCAGGTTGCCCAGGCCCAGGATGGCGGTGCCGTTGGTGATGACGGCGACCATGTTGCCCTTAGACGTGTAGTCGTAGGCGGCGTCGGGATCGGCGGCGATCGCCCGAACCGGCACGGCCACGCCCGGCGAATAGGCCAGCGACAGGTCGCGCTGAGTCGCCATGGGCTTGGTCGGCGCCACCGCGATCTTCCCGGGCTGCGGGAGGCGGTGGAAGTTCAGGGCTTCTTCGTCCGTGAAGGTTCGCTTGTCGATCGGCATTCGAGATACGTACGTGAAAGTCGGCCGGCACCCTAACGGGCGGGCCTTAAGGAGCCAACAACGCTCGCCCCTTCGGGGGCATGAGTCGGTGGCAACCTGCCCCTAGGACACCCTGAATGCGGCGAGAAGATGCTTCGCCGGAGCGTTCGGACCGCCTATCTGATCATCATGCCCGAGCTGCCCGAAGTCGAAACCGTCCGCCGCGGCCTGCAGCCTTCGCTGGAGGGCGCGCGCCTGACCCGCGTGGTCCAGCGCCGGCCGGACCTGCGCTTTCCCCTGCCGGAGCGCTTCGCGGAGCGGCTGACCGGGGCCAAGGTGCTGGGCCTTCACCGCCGGGCCAAGTACCTGCTGGCGGAGCTGGACACCGGCGAGACCTGGATCACGCACCTGGGCATGACCGGCCGCTTCACCGTGGGCGCGGTGACGCCCGGAGCCTTCGCCCACGCCGCGCCGGCCGACGAGAAGCACGAGCACCTGGTGTTCGAGACCGGGGCGGGGGCGCGCATCGGCTACGCCGACGCCCGGCGGTTCGGATACATGGGCCTGATCCCGACCGCCGCGCTGGAGGACGACCCCTGGTTCCGCGGCCTGGGGCCCGAGCCGCTGGGCAACGCCTTCAGCGCCGCCTGGCTGGCCGAGGCCTTCGCCGGCAAGAGCCAGAACGTGAAGGTCACTCTGCTGGACCAGCGGGTCGTGGCGGGGCTGGGCAACATCTACGTCTGCGAGGCCCTGCACCGTTCGCGCGTCTCGCCCCTGACGCCGGCCGGGAAGATCAGTCGAGAGCGGCTGGAGCGCCTGGCCGTGGCCGTGCGCGAGGTGCTGGCCGAGGCGATCGAGGCCGGCGGCTCCACCCTGCGCGACTTCGCCAACGTCGAGGGCGACCTCGGCTATTTCCAGCACCGCTTCCGCGCCTACGGCCGCGAGGGCGAGCCCTGCGTCACGGAAGGGTGTCGCGGGGTGGTGCGCCGGATCGTGCAGGCCGGGCGTTCCACCTTCTATTGCCCCGTGTGCCAACGCTGAGGCCGCTCCCGTGAGGTTCGCCGCCGTCCTGCTCGCCGCTCTTCTCGCCGCCTGCGGCCCCGCGGCGCAGGCCGAGCCGGCGATCTGGCGGATCAAGGACGCCGACGGGACGATCACCCTGTTCGGCTCGGTGCACCTGCTGCCGCCGGGCCTGGACTGGCGCTCGGCCCGCCTGGACCGGGCGCTGGCCTCCGCCGACGAGATCTGGACGGAGATCCCGCCCGCCCCTGCGTGGAACGGCGCCGCCGCCGCCGAGGCCGCACGGCTGGGCGCCCTGCCGGCCGGCCAGAGCCTGATCGCGGAGCTGTCGCCGCAGGGGCGCGAGCGCCTGGCGCGGCTGGCGAAGTCGCTGAACGTGCCGCTGGAGCAGCTGGACCGCATGGAGCCCTGGCTGGCGGAGATCGCGCTGGCCGTGGCCTTCCACCGCGCTCACGGGGCGGTGCAGGACGCCGGCGTCGAGGAGGCAGTGGAGAAGGCTGTGCCGGAGGGCGCGCGCCGCCGCGCCTTCGAGACCGCCTCCGACCAGATCGCCCTGTTCGACGGCGCGCCGGTCCAGGCCCAGCTCGCCTCGCTGGAATACGCACTGAAGGAGATGGAGGACGACCCCGGCCTGTTCGACCGGCTGGTCCGCAGCTGGGCCGACGGGGACGTGTGCGCGCTGAAGCACGAGGCGCTCGACCCGCTGCAGAGGGCCGCGCCGGCCATTTACCAGCGCCTCATCGTGGAGCGGAACCGGCGCTGGGCCGACCGACTGGCGGAGGTCGCCCGTGGCGGCGGCGATGTCGTGGTGGTGGTCGGGGCCGGCCATCTGGCGGGGCCGGACGGCCTGCCGGCCTTGCTGCGGGCACGCGGGCTCAAGGTCGAGGGCCCCGCCGACCGCTGCTCTTGATCGGCGCGCGCGAACGCGCTTACGACGGCCGCGACCCTTTGCAGCGGGAGCCCGCCATGACCGCCAGCTACGCCACCCTGATCGTCGAGAAGGAAGAGGGCTACGTCGTCGTCCGCCTGAACCGGCCCGAGGCGCTGAACGCCCTGAACAGCACCCTGCTGGGCGAGCTGGGCCTGGCGCTTGACGCATTCGAGACCGACCCCGACGTGCGCTGCGTGGTGCTGACCGGCTCGGAGAAAGCCTTCGCGGCCGGGGCCGACATCAAGGAGATGTCGTCGAAGACCTATGCGGAGATGTTCACCGAGAACTTCTTCGCCCAGGCCTCCGACCGCATCGCCCGCTTCCGCAAGCCGATCGTCGCGGCGGTCGCCGGCTACGCCCTGGGCGGCGGCTGCGAGCTGGCCATGCTGTGCGACTTCATCATCGCCGCCGACAACGCCAGGTTCGGCCAGCCGGAGATCAACCTGGGCGTCGCCCCGGGCATCGGCGGCAGCCAGCGCCTGACCCGCCTGGTCGGCAAGTCCAAGGCGATGGACATGATCCTGACCGCCCGGATGATGGACGCCGCCGAAGCCGAGCGCGCGGGCCTGGCCAGCCGGGTCGTGCCGCTGGCCGAGCTGATGACCGAGGCCAGGGCCGTCGCCGCCAAGATCGCCTCCCAGTCGACCCTGGCGCTGATGATGAACAAGGAAATGGTCAACGCCGCGCTGGAGACCACGCTCACCCAGGGCGTCCAGTTCGAGCGGCGGCTGTTCCACTCCCTGTTCGCCTTCGAGGACCAGAAGGAGGGCATGGCCGCCTTCGTCGAGAAGCGGAAGCCCGCCTTCAAAGGGCGCTGATCGGAGGGGCGGCGACCAGAGTCGCGTTGACTCTCGCTCCGCCCCTGCTATATCCGCGCCTCCTGAATTTCCCGCGCCGCGGCGGACGATGTCGTGGCGCGTGCCCGTTTGAGGTTTGACGATGGCCAACAACCCCGGCGCCAAGAAGGCGATCCGCAAGATCGAACGCCGCACGGAAGTGAACAAGGCGCGCCGTTCGCGCGTCCGCACCTACCTGCGCAAGTTCGAAGAAGCGGTCGCCGCGGGCGACGTGAAGGTGGCCACCGCCGCCTTCGTCGAGGCCCAGTCCGAGCTGATGCGCGCCGTGACCAAGGGCGTGGTTCACAAGAACACCGGCTCGCGCAAGGTCTCGCGCCTGGCCGCCCGCCTGAAGAAGCTGGCCACCGCCGCCTAATTCCGGGCGACCCGTTTTGGGTCGCCTCGGACTCTCTTTCCGTCGGTCTCGCGGTAGAAGCACGCGCGCAGCCTGGGGCGGCGCGCGTCCCGCGAGTCTGATCTCGGGAAAACCTGATTTTACAGGTATTTTTAGGTCGAACGAGCGCGCCTCGTTCGACCTTTTTTCGTGTCTGTAAGAACTCGCAAATAATCACGTTCACTGAACATGTTCGCGAAAATTCGGTTTCTCCTGACGGGCGAGGGACTTATCCGAGTCAACGAAATTATCAGCCGTATGCGGCAAGAATCTTCGTTGACCCCCCGGGCTCGCTGGCTACTTTAAAACCCAACAAGGCATTCATCCCGCCACGGATGAATGACCGGCGGACCGGGGCGTTCCGCAAATAAGAACATATTGTTTTGGTTCGATTTTCAGGCAGGGCGCGGTGCGTCCTGTCGACGGTCGAGCCTTGGTCGGGGGTCGGGCTGGTTATGGCTGTGAGGCTTGAGGCGGTGACGCCTGCTGAAACGGTGTGGACGAAGGTCGCCGCCGCCCTCCGGGGCGAGCTCGGCGAGGGCGCGTTCAACTCCTACGTGGCGCCGTCGGCGGTGCGCGAGGGGTATGCGGGCGCTGTGTGCCTGGTGACCCCCACCGCCTATGCGCGCGACTGGGTTCGCCGTAACGCGCTGCGTCGCGTGGCGGAGCTGTGGCGTCAGCATGATCCGGACGGCCGTCAGCTGGACGTGAAGTCGCGCGTCGAGTTCGAGGCGGAGTCCGCCCCGGCCGCCGCCGCCGCCGCGCCGGTCGAGGCCCCGAAGCCGGCCCAGTCGGCCACCGTGATCCCGATCACCGACGGTCCGCGCGCCGTGCGCGCCGCCGGCCTGCAGGAGCGGCTGACCTTCGACACCTTCGTGCCCGGCCGCGGCAACGACTTCGCCCACGCTATGGCGCGCCAGGTGGCGACCTGGGTCGACGGCCACTTCAACCCGGTGTTCTTCCACGGCCCGTACGGCTACGGCAAAACCCACCTGCTGAACGCCATCGCCTGGGAGGCCCAGCGCCTGCGCCCGGACGCCAAGGTCATCTACCTGACCGCCGAGCGCTTCCTGTCGACCTTCGTCAAGGCGGTGATGGACCGCGCCACCGCCGCCTTCAAGGAAGAGCTGCGCGGGGCCGACCTGCTGCTGATCGACGACGTCCACTTCATCGGCGGCAAGCCCTCCTCGCAGGAGGAGCTGTTCCACACCCTGACCGCCCTGGTCGAAGACGGCCGCCGCGTCGTGCTGTCGGGCGACCGACCGCCGTCCGCCATGGTCGAGGTCGAGCCGCGCCTGCGCTCGCACCTGGGCGCCGGCCTGGTCTGCGCCATCGAGCCGGCCGACAAGCCGCTGCGCCTGGGCGTGGTCGAGCGCAAGTTCGAAGCCCTCGCGGGGCGCCAGATTGTCGACCTGCCGGCCCGTCCGGACGTCGTCGAGTTCCTGGCCGACCGCGTGCCGGGTTCGATCCGCGAGCTGGAAGGGGCGATCAACACGCTCGCCGCGGGCGCCGGCTCGCGCCTGTCCCGCCTGACGGTCGAGGAAGCCCAGGGTCTCCTGCAGCCGAACCTGCGCGGCGGGGTGGAGCGTCGGATCACAGTCGACGAGATCCAGAAGACCACGGCCGAACACTTCGGCCTGAAGCAGGCCGACCTGCTGTCGGAGCGCCGCACCCGCGCGGTCGCCCGTCCGCGCCAGGTGGCCATGTATCTGTGCAAGCAGCACACCACCCGCTCCTACCCGGACATCGGCCGGCGCTTCGGCGGTCGGGACCACACCACGGTCCTGCACGCGGTGAAGAAGATCGAGGAGCTGATGGGCAAGGACGAGCAGATCGCCCGCGACGTCGAGACCCTGTCGCGCAAGCTGCGCGGCTGACACCGGGCGCAGGTTTAAGACACGGCCGGAGCGGCGACGCTCCGGCCCTTTTCGTTTCGTCCGCAAGGGGAATCCGCCCTCGCGGGGCTTCCCTGCGGCGTCATTTTGGCTACTAATCGCAGCCCTTTCTTTTTCGGCCGCCGGATTCGGGGGGCGGCCCTGGGGCAAAGTCGAGATGCAGTTGACGATCGAGCGCGCGGCGCTCCTGAAGGCCCTCGGTCACGTCCAGAACGTGGTGGAGCGTCGCAACACCATTCCGATCCTGTCCAACGTCTTGCTGCAGGCCGGCCGTAACGGCGTGTCCTTCGCCGCGACCGATCTCGACATGGAGATCCTGGACGAGGCCGACGCCATGGTCGACGCCGAAGGCCAGATCACCGCGCCGGCGCACACCCTGTACGAAATCGTGCGCAAGCTGCCGGACGGCGCGGACGTCCAGCTCAGCTTCACCGGCGACGACCCGCGCCTGACCATCTCGGCCGGCCGCTCGCGCTTCAACCTGCCGGTCCTGCCGGCCGGCGACTTCCCGGTCATGTCCTCGGAAAGCGCCGGCGTGCGCTACACCATCCTGAAGGAAGACTTGGCCCGGCTGATCGACAAGACCCGCTTCGCCGTCTCCACCGAAGAGACCCGCTACTACCTGAACGGCCTCTACCTCCATACCGTGGTCGAGAACGGCCAGCCGAAGCTGCGCGCCGTGGCCACTGACGGCCATCGCCTGGCGCTGGCTGAAATGCCGGCGCCGGAAGGCGCGGTCGGCGGCCCCGGCGTGATCATTCCGCGCAAGACGGTGGACCAGGTCCGCCGCCTGCTCGACGACGGCTCGGGCCCGGTCGACATCCAGGTTTCGCCGGCCAAGGTGCGTTTCGAGTTCGGCCGCGCCGCTCTGACCTCCAAGGTCATCGACGGCTCCTTCCCCGACTACATGCGCGTCATCCCGCAGAACAACGAGAAGATCGCGGTGGTCGACAACGTCCTGTTCGCCAAGGCGGTGGACCGGGTGGCGACCATCTCGGCCGAGAAGTCGCGCTCGGTGAAGCTGGCGGTCGAGCCCGGCAAGGTCGTCCTGACCGTCCGCAACATGGAAGCCGGCCAGGCCGTGGAAGAAGTCGAGATGGACTACGACCACGAGCCGTTCGAGATCGGCTTCAACGCCCGCTACCTGCTGGACGTGGCCGGCCAGATCACCGGCGAGAACGCCGAGCTGCGCTTCGCCGACCCGGCCTCGCCCACCCTGGTCATCGACCCGGCCGATCAGGGCGTGCAGTACGTGCTGATGCCGCTGCGGGTGTGATCCGCTCCCGATCGCCGGTCTGAGACAAAAGCCGCTCGTCGCACGACGAGCGGTTTTTTCTTTGCCCGCCGCTGTGCTTAGCTGGCGCCCAATCAATTCGGGGGTCGCCTTCATGCGCCGCACAGCCGCGTCCGTCGCCGTTCTTTTGTTCTGCCTCGCCGGGGCCGCCAGCGCCGAGCCGGCCGCGGTCCAGCGCCGCGAGGTCGGCAACCAGATCCTGGAGAACGTGCCGGACGCGCCGGCCGAGGTGCGCGAGGGCCTGCGCCGTTACCAGAACGCCCGCGCCGCCTCCTTCCAGGACTGGCTGGCGGACGGCTCCATGCTGGTCACCACCCGCTTCGGCTCGACCAACCAGCTGCACCGGGTGACCGCGCCGGGCGCCGACCGCACCCAGCTGACCTTCTTCGACGAGCCGGTGGCCGGCGCGCAGACCGTGCCGGGCTCCGACCGCTTCGTCTTCACCAAGGACAGGGGCGGGGACGAGTGGTTCCAGCTGCACCTGGCGGGCCTGGACGGCCGCGACGTCGCCCTGACCGAGGCCGGCACGCGCAACCAGGGCCTGGTGTTCTCGCCCGACCGCAAGACCGCCATCTGGTCGCGCCAGGTGAAGGGCTCCGCCAATTCCGACATCGTGGCCGTCGATCTCGACACGCCCGCCGAGCCGCGCGTGCTGTTCAAGGGCGAGGGGCAGGTGCAGCCGCTGGACGTGTCGCCGGACGGCCGGACGGTGCTGCTGGGCCGCTACGTCTCGGCCGCGGAATCCAAGCGCTACCTGCTGGACCTGAGCACGGGCGTGGCGAAGGAGCTGGCCGCCTCCAAGGACAAGGTCGCCTGGGAGGGCGGCGTCTTCACGCCGGATGGCAAGAGCGTGCTGATGCTGTCGGACCGCGGCTCGGACGTGAAGCGTCTGGTGCGGCTGGACCTCGCCACCGCCAAGGAGACCGCGCTCACGCCCGACCTGAAGTGGGGCGTGGAGAGCTTCGACCTGTCCGAGGACGGAAACCTGCTGGCCTACGCGGTCAACGAGGACGGCTATTCCACGGTGTCGATCCTCGACCTTCGCACCGGCCGCGCGCTCCCGCAGCCGCAGCTGCCGACGGGCGTGATCGGCGGACTGGCGTTCTCGCCGGACGGCGGCAAGCTGGCCATCGGCCTGTCGACGCCGTCGACCTACGGCGACGTGTGGGCGTGGGACGTGGCGACGGGACGGCTGGACCGCTGGACCAATTCCGAGCTCGGCGGCCTGGACGCCGCCGCCCTGGTCGAGCCGCAGCTGGTGCGCTTCAAGTCGTTCGACGGCCTGTCGGTGCCGGCCTTCGTGTACAAGCCGAGGGGCGCGACCGCTAAGCTGCCGGTGATCATCGACATCCACGGCGGCCCGGAAAGCCAGACCCGCCCGGGTTTCAACGCCGGGGCCCAGTATTTCGCCGGCGAGCTGGGCGTGGCGGTGATCCAGCCCAACGTCCGCGGCTCGGACGGCTACGGCAAGAAGTACCTCAGCCTCGACAACGCCGAGAAGCGCGAGGACTCGGTCAAGGACATCGGCGCCCTGCTGGACTGGATCAAAACCCAGCCGGACCTCGATCCCGAGCGGGTGGTGGTCTACGGCCAGTCCTACGGCGGCTATATGAGCCTGGCGGTGATGACCCACTATTCCGACCGCCTGGCCGGCGGCGTCGAGCGCTACGGCATCTCCAACTTCGTGTCCTTCCTGGAGAACACCGAGGCCTACCGCCGCGACCTGCGCCGGGTGGAGTATGGCGACGAGCGCGACCCGAAGATGCGGGCGGTGTTCGAGAAGATCTCGCCGCTGAAGAACGTTGGAAAAATCAGAAAGCCCATGCTGGTCATGCAGGGCTCCAACGACCCGCGCGTGCCGCAGTCGGAGTCCGACCAGGTGGTCCGCGAGCTGCGCGCCAACGGCGTGGACACCTGGTACGTGGTGTTCAAGGACGAAGGCCACGGCTTCCTGAAGAAGGCCAACAACGACCGCCGCCGCGAGGCCGAGGCGCTGTTCCTGCAGAAGGTGCTGGGGCTGACGCCGAAGCAATAGGGCCCGTGGCGAGACGGGAAGTCTGCGCTGGCGCCTCGCTCTCACCGTGCTACGCAGGGCGCGTCCCGATGCGCTCTTCGATCTCCCGCCTCGCCCTGACCGACTTCCGGTCCTACGACCGCGCCGAGCTCGCGCCCGGCGGTGCGAGCGTGTTCCTGTTCGGGCCGAACGGGGCGGGCAAGACCAACCTCCTGGAGGCGGTCAGCTTCCTCACGCCCGGGCGGGGCCTGCGCAACGCCGCCGTGGTCGAGGTCGGCCGGCGCGCGCCGGACGAACGCACCGGCCGGGCCTGGAGCGTCGCCGCCGAGGTCGAGCTGGACGGCGAGCCCTATCGCCTGGGCACCGGCGTCGAGACTCCGACCGCCGCGCGTCGCACCGTGCGGCTGGAGGGCGAGACGGTCGCGCCGGGCCGGCTGCTGGACCTGGTGCGCCCGGTGTGGCTGACCCCGGCCCAGGACCGGCTGTTCCTGGAGGGGCGCTCGGACCGGCTGAAGTTCTACGACCGGCTGGTGTTCGCCGACGACGCCGGCCACGCGGCGGCGGTCGCCGCCTACGAGAAGGCGCTGCGCGAACGCACCCGCCTGCTGGTCGACGGCCCGGCCGACCCGGCCTGGCTGGGCGCGTTGGAAGCCCGCCTGGGCGAGGCCGGCGCGCGCATGGCGTCGGCCCGGGCCGCGACCCTGGCCGCGCTGCAGGCGGAGATCGACGCCCGCGTCGACCGGCCCTTCCCGCAGGCGGCGCTGTCGCTGTCCGGTCCGTTCGAGCGGGCCGCCGCGGCCGGGGCCGGCTATGACGCGCTGGCCGCGGACATCGCCGAGGCCATGCGCCGTTCACGCGATCGCGACGCCGCCGCCGGACGGGCGCTGGCCGGCCCGCACCGCACCGATCTGGAGGTCGTGCACCGCGAACGCGGCCGGCCTGCGGCGGAGTGCTCCACCGGCGAGCAGAAGGCGCTGATCCTGAACCTGGTGCTGGGCCAGGCTGCGCGACTTTCGCGTGCGAAAGCCCAGCCGAATCCTATATTATTGCTAGACGAAGTCGCGGCGCACCTGGACCGGTCCCGGCGCGCGGCGCTCTTCGACGAAATCACCGCGCTGGGTCTGCAGGCCTTCCTGACCGGGACCGACGAGGCGCTCTTCGAGGACCTGAAAGGTCGCGCATTGGGTGTCCGTGTCGACGCGGGTCGCCTCACAGTTCTGGACTGACATGACCGACGAAACCGCAGGCAACGCCGCCGCCGAATACGGCGCGGACTCGATCAAGGTGCTGAAGGGCCTGGACGCGGTGCGCAAGCGGCCGGGCATGTACATCGGCGACACCGACGACGGCTCGGGCCTGCACCACATGGTCTACGAGGTGGTGGACAACGCCATCGACGAGGCCCTGGCCGGCCACGCCACCCTGGTGGGCGTCACCCTGAACGCCGACGGCTCGGTCACCGTCACCGACGACGGCCGCGGCATCCCCACCGACATCCACGAGGGCGAGGGCGTCTCGGCGGCCGAGGTCATCATGACCCAGCTGCACGCCGGCGGTAAGTTCGACCAGAACTCCTACAAGGTCTCCGGCGGCCTGCACGGCGTGGGCGTGTCGGTGGTCAACGCCCTGTCCGACTATCTGCTGCTGAAGATCTGGCGCAACGGCCAGGTGCACGAGATGCGCTTCGAGCGCGGCGACGCGGTCTCGCCGCTGAAGGTCACCGGCGAGGCGCCCCGGCGCGACAACGGCGAGTACCTGACCGGCACCTCGGTCACCTTCATGCCGTCGACCGACACCTTCTCGATGATCGAGTTCGACCGGAAGACGCTGGAGCACCGCCTGCGCGAGCTGGCCTTCCTGAACTCGGGCGTGAAGATCGTCTTCAAGGACCTGCGCGGGGCCGAGCCGTTCGAGGAGATACTGCTCTACGACGGCGGCGTCGAAGCGTTCGTGCGCCACCTCGACAAGTCCAAGCACCCGCTGATGAAGGAGCCGATCGTGGTCCGCGGCAAGCGCGACCGGGTCGAGCTGGAACTGGCCCTGTGGTGGAACGACAGCTACCACGAGACCACGCTGTGCTTCACCAACAACATCCCGCAGCGCGACGGCGGCACCCACATGGCCGGCTTCCGCGCCGCCCTGACCCGGGTGATCGGCGGCTACATCGAAAGCTCCGGCCTGGCCAAGCGCGAGAAGGTCAGCGTCTCGGGCGAGGACGCCCGCGAAGGCCTGACCTGCGTGCTGTCGGTCAAGCTGCCTGACCCGAAGTTCAGCTCGCAGACCAAGGACAAGCTGGTTTCCTCCGAAGCCCGTCCGGCCGTGGAGAATCTGGTCGGCGAAGGCCTGGCCCAGTGGTTCGAGGAGCACCCGAACGAGGCCAAGCACGTCGTCGGCAAGATCGTCGAGGCCGCCGCCGCCCGTGAGGCCGCGCGCAAGGCCCGCGAACTGACCCGCCGCAAGTCGGCGCTCGACATCACCTCGCTGCCCGGCAAGCTCGCCGACTGCCAGGAACGCGACCCGGCCAAGTCCGAGATCTTCATCGTCGAGGGCGACTCCGCCGGCGGCTCGGCCAAGCAGGGCCGCAACCGCGAGAACCAGGCGGTGCTGCCGCTGCGCGGCAAGATCCTGAACGTGGAGCGCGCCCGCTTCGACAAGATGCTGTCGTCCGACCAGATCGGCACCCTGATCACGGCGCTGGGCGCCGGCATCGGGCGGGACGACTTCGACATCGAGAAGATGCGCTACCACAAGATCGTGGTGATGACCGACGCCGACGTCGACGGCGCCCACATCCGCACCCTGCTGCTGACCTTCTTCTACCGGCAGATGCCGCAGGTCATCGAGCGCGGCTACCTCTACATCGCCCAGCCGCCGCTCTACAAAGCCAGCAAGGGCAAGTCCTCGCGCTACCTGAAGGACGACTCCGAAATGGAGGCCTTCCTGATCGACGAGGGCTCCGACGGGGCCGAGTACGACCTCGCCTCGGGCGAGCGCCGCACCGGCCAGGACCTGATCCAGGCGGTCCGCGAGGCCCGCGCCGCCAAGTCCCTGGTCGACCGTCTGTCGGCCCGCGCCCCGGCCTTCGCCATCGAGCAGTCGGCCCTGGCCGGCCTGTTCGCCGAGGGCGGCGACCCCGCGGCCGCGGCCGCGCGCCTGAACCTCTACAACGAGGAAGGCGACGGCCCCTGGACCGGCGAACGCGGCGAGCAGGGCGCGGTGGTGTTCTCGCGCGTGCGCCGCGGCGTCACCGAGCGGGTGGTGCTGGACGACCAGCTGATGCACTCGCAGGACGCGCGCCGCCTGGCCGAGCGCGCGGCCGGCCTGAAGGACGCCTTCGCCAAGCCGGGCGTGTTCCGCCGCAAGGACAAGTCGACCACCATCCGCGGTCCGCTGGACCTGGTGGCCGCGGTGCTGGAAGCCGGCCGTAAGGGCCTGTCGATCCAGCGCTACAAGGGCCTGGGGGAAATGAACCCGGAACAGCTGTGGGAGACCACGCTGGACGAGAACGCCCGCACCCTGCTGCAGGTGCGCGTCGACCACGCCGACGACGCCGAGGACCTGTTCTCCAAGCTGATGGGCGACGTGGTGGAGCCGCGCCGCGAGTTCATCCAGGAAAACGCGCTGGACGCCGAGGTCGACGTCTGACGATCCTCCGGCGCTGGCCGCGCTGCGCGCCCGGCGCCGGGAGGACTTCATGAGCTACGTCGACGGAATGGTCGCCGCGGTGCCCACCGCCAACAAGGACGCCTACCTGGCGCACGCCCGCGCCATGGCGGCGATCTTCAAGGAGTACGGCGCGACTCGGGTGGTCGAGACCTGGGGCGACGACGTGCCCGAGGGCAAGGTCACCGACTTCCGACGTGCGGTGCAGGCGACGCCCGAGGAGACCGTGGTGTTTTCGTGGGTGACCTGGCCCGACAAGGCCGCGCGCGACGCGGGCTGGGCCAGGATGATGCAGGACACCCGCATGGCCGCCCACGACATGCCGTTCGACGGCAAGCGCATGATCTACGGCGGCTTCGAAGGCCTGCTCGACGTCTGACCGCTAGGCGGTCCCCGGCGGGACGGACGGATTGTCGAACATCGACGGCGACGGCTGGGCCGGTGTGGCGGCCAGCGCGCTCGGGCCCAGGCCCGTTGAGTGGCGTACGGTCAGCTCGCCGACCTCCAGCCGGTCGACCGACAGCTGGCGGATCTTGACCCGGTCCGCCGCGGCCCGACCGACGCGCAGCCGGCCGATGGCCAGGGCGCCGACCGCGATCGCGCCCAGCGCCAGCGCGCCCCAGGCCGCGGCGCCGAGCGCCAGCGCGCCGGTCGTCTGCGTCCGCGGGCGGTCGGCCCGCGACAGCAGGCCGTGGTCGGGATGATGGAGGCGCAGGCGCGTCTCCTTCACGTCGGACTTGGTCAGCATGGCGTCCTCAAGCAGGAGTCCGGAGAACGGGCGAGGGGCCCCGCCGGTTCGCGTGACGGCATTTCCCTAGGGGAGTCTGGCCAGCAGCGATTGCGGGCTTCCGGAGCTTCACGGACCGGCGCAATCTCGGCGGTGAGGGCGCGCGCCATGCGCGTTCCGGGGGCCTGACCGATGCGGATTCTGCACTTCGTCGGGATTGGTTTGCTGCCGAGTGATCCAGACGCCGAAGCGGTCGGCGGCACCGAGCGGGTGGCCCTGGAACTGGCCCGGGTGCAGGCCGCCCGAGGGGCCGAGGTCTGCGTCGCCGGGCCGGCCGAGGCGCCGTCGCAGCGCCAATGGCGCGGGGTCACGGTCCAGCGGCTGGCGGCGGCGGCCGGACGGCTCGCCCCGCGGAAATTCGCCAATCACCTCGCCTTGGCCGCCCTGACCTGGACCCGCCGGTTCGACGTCGTGCACCTGCACGAGCACCCGCACGCACGCCTGGTGCGCGCCCGCGCCGTCGTGGTGCAGGCGCACAACGACATCATCGGCGACCCGGGCACGCAGGAGTTCGACGGCGCCGCCCGGCGGTTCTGGTCGGGCGCGCGGCGCGGGCATGTCCAGCTTGGGGTCAGCGAGTACCTGGCCGGCCGGTTCGTGCGCGCCCTGGACAGCCTCGGCACGTCCGCCAGGGCCCAGGCGAACGTAGGCGTGTGCCCCAACGGCGTGGACCTCGAGAACTTCCGGGCCCAGACCCGCGCGGGCGACCGCGACCTGTGGCGGCGCCGGTGGGGGTTCGCGTCGGACGACGTCGTCTTCCTGTTCGCCGGCGCGATCCAGGAGGCCAAGGGGGTCGACCATCTCGCCGCCGCCTTCACGGAGGTCGCGGCGGCGCAGCCGCAGGCCCGGCTGGTCATCGTCGGCAGTCATCGCCTGTGGATCGACGCCGATCCGGAGGAATCCGAAGCCTTTGAAGAGCGGGTGCTGGGCGCCCTGCAGCCGCTGATCGACGAGGGACGGGTCGTCTTCCTCGGGCCGCGCTCGCATCAGGAGATGCCGTCGATCATGGCCGCGGTCGACGCCGTGGTGCTGCCCTCGATCATTCCGGAGGCCTTCGGCCTGGTCGTGGTCGAGGCCTTCGCGCTCGGCCGGCCCGCAGTCGCCACCCGCATGGGCGCGCTGTGCGAACTGGTGCAGGACCACAAGAACGGCCTGCTGGTCGATCCGTACGACCGGCCCGGACTGGCGGCGGCCATGGGCGCGCTGGTCGGGGACGCCGGCCTGCGCGCCCAGCTCTCCGACGAGGCTCTGCGAGCCGCCAAGAATTACAGCTGGGAGGCCAGCGTGGACCGGCTGGAGCGGATCTACGGCTGCGCCTTGGCAGGCGCTCAGCTGCCGGGCCTGTTCTCCGCCGACGGCATGCTGGACGCGCTGGGCCAGGGGCTGGACATGGGGTCCTGAGCGCTAGTTGTCGCGCACGACCTTCAGCACCGCCTCGCCATAGCGGGCCAGCTTGCTTTCGCCCACACCGCCCAGGCGCGCCAGCTCGCCCAGGCCGCCTGGGCGGGCGTTGGCGATGTCGAGCAGGGTGCGGTCGTGGAAGATCACGTAGGGCGGCACGGCCTGTTCGGCCGCGCGCTCGCGCCGCCAGGCCTTGAGCGCCTCGAACAGCGGCTGCGCCTCGGCCGGCACCGCCGCCAGGGCGTCGCGCGTCCGTTTGCGCGGCCGGCCCGAGCGGGTGGTCGGGTCGTGCCCCTCCATCTCGCGGCGGATCTGCAGCCGCCGCTCGCCGCGATAGACGGCCTTCACCTGGTCCGGGTCGCCCAGGGTGACCAGCGGGCGGCCGTCGTTGGGATCCTCGCGCAGCAGGCCCTCGAACAGCAGCTGTTCGATCAGCTCGCGCCAGCCGGCCGGGCTGAACTCCTGGCCGATGCCGAAGGTGGTCAGGCCGGCCTCCCAGGGGGTGACTTCCTTGGTCTTGCCCAGCAGGTGGTCGACCACGCGCCCCCGCCCGAAACGGCCGCCCAGCCGGTGGACGGCGGCCAGCGCCTTCTGGGCCGCCTCGGTGGCGTCGACGGCTTCCGGCGGGCTGACGCACAGATCGCAGCGGCCGCAGGGCTCCACCTCGACCTCGCCGAAGTAGCGGCGCACGGCCGCCGGGCGGCAACCCATGCCGTCGAGCATGGCGTAGAGCCGCCGGGCCTTGCCGACCTGAACGGTCTTGACCTCTTCGGCCATCTCGCGGCCGTCGATGCGCCGCAGCGCCCAGGCCAGGTCCGCGGCCCCGTAAAGGGTGAACCCTTCGGCCGGCTCGCCGTCGCGCCCCGCGCGCCCGACCTCCTGCCAGTAGGCCTCGATCGAGGACGGCGGGTCGGCGTGGATGACGAAGCGGACGTCGGGTTTGTCGACGCCCATGCCGAAGGCGATGGTGGCGCACATCACCGCCTCGTCGGCCTCCAGGAACTTGGTCAACCGCCGGTCGCGTTCGCCCTTCTCCAGGCCCGCGTGATAGGCGGTGGCCGGCACGCCGGCGTCGCGCAGGGCCTCGGCCAGCCGCTCGGTGCCCTCGCGCGAGCCGGCGTAGACGATCCCCGAGCGGCCGCGGCGCTCCTCGACCAGCTCCAGCACGCGCTTCTGGGCGGCGCCGCGCTTGCGCTCGGCGGTCAGGGCCAGGTTCGGGCGGTCGAAGCTGGCGACGAACTCGGCGGCGCTCTCCAGCTTCAGGTTGGCCTTGATGTCCTCGCGGGTCCGCGCGTCGGCGGTGGCGGTGACCGCCAGCCGCGGCACGCCCGGGAAGGCCTCGGCCAGCCGGCCCAGCATGCGGTACTCGGGCCGGAAGTCGTGGCCCCACTGGCTGACGCAGTGGGCCTCGTCGATGGCGACCAGCGCCATCGGCACGCGCGACAGCCGGTCGACCGTGCCGTTGGTCATCAGGCCTTCGGGCGACATGTAGAGAAGGTCCAGCGCGCCTTCCTGCACCGCCTCCCAGATCTCCCGGCGCTCGGCCGGCAGGGTGGAGGAGTCCAGGCGCGCGGCGCGCACGCCCAGCTGGCGCAGGGTGGCGACCTGGTCGGCCATGAGCGCGATCAGCGGCGAGACCACCAGGCCCACGCCCGGGCGCATGAGGCTGGGGATCTGGTAGCAGACGCTCTTGCCGCCGCCGGTCGGCAGCACGGCGAGGGCGTCGCGCCCGGCCAGCACCTCGGTAACGACCTCGGCCTGGCGGCCGCGGAAGTCGGCGTGGCCGTAAACGCGGCGCAGGATCTCGCGCGCTTCGCTGAGGTCGGGGGCTCGGGTCACGGGCGCTGTCTAGGCCGCTTCGCCCGGATCGGGGAGAGGACGAATGTGCACGCCGCCCGATTTCCGGCCGCCAGCTCTTCAGAGCGGGGATGCGGTCGCGCCGAGACCTTCCGTCGCAGGGGTTCGACTGGGCGATCCGTGCTCCTTACATGACCTCCTTCGACGTGGGAGCGCACGTGACAAGGCTTTCACTTGCCTTGTCGGCGAGGTCCGCGGAATTCTGCGGCGAAAGTCGTCCGGTTTCTGTCCTGGACCTAAGAAACCGTCGTCTTTCCGTCACCGTTTAGCCCGTAGCGACCGCTAGGCTCTTCGGCTAACAATGATCGAAAGGCCCGGGGGCCTGCTTGGAGTTTCACGCATGAGCGGGCCGAGTTCGGGCAAGCGCACGCCGCTGCAGGCGGTGATGTACTGGACCACGGTGGTGGGCGTCTGGGGACTGATCTTCATGATCGGTTTCTTCGCCGTGTTCGCCTGGGGTCTTCCCGACACCTCGAAGCTCAACGAAGTCGATCGCCAGCCGTCGATCACCTATCTCGACCGCTCGGGCGCGCTCCTGGCCGTGCGCGGTAATCAGTTCGCGCCGCCGGTCAACGTCGACGACCTGCCGTCCTACGTGCCGGCCGCCTTCGTCGCGGTCGAGGACCGGCGCTTCTACCACCACCCCGGCTTCGACCCGATCGGCATCGCCCGCGCCATGGGCCGCAACATCAAGGCCGGGCGCAAGGTCGAGGGCGGCTCGACCATCACCCAGCAGCTCGCCCGCAACCTGTTCCTGACCCCGGCCCAGAACTACCGGCGCAAGATCCAGGAGATCATGCTGGCCGTATGGCTGGAGGCGAAGTTCTCCAAGAAGGAGATCCTCGGCCTTTACATGAACCGGGTCTACTTCGGGGCCGGCGCCTACGGCATCGAAGCCGCCTCGCAGCGCTATTTCGACAAGCACGCCAAGGACCTGACCGTCGGCGAGGCCGCCATGCTGGCCGGCCTGATGAAGGGCCCGTCGCGCTACAGCCCGCTGTCCGACCAGAAGCGCGCCGCCACCCGCGCCACCATCGTGCTGGACGAGATGGAACAGGCCGGCGTCATCACGCCCGAGCAGCGCATCGAGGCGGTGAGCAAGCCGGTGCGCGTGTCGCGCACGCTGGCCACCCAACACGCCCAGTACTTCGTCGACTGGGTCCACCAGGAAGTGCGCGCCCTGGTCGGCGAGCCGACCGAGGACCTGATCGTCGAGACCACGCTGGACTTCCCGATCCAGACCAACGCCGAGCGCGCCGTGCGTTCGATCGTCGAGCGCGACCAGAAGAAGGGCGTCGAGCAGGCCGCCCTGGTGGCCCTGGACGGCGAGGGCCGGGTGCGCGCCATGATCGGCGGCGCCGACTACGCCGACAGCGAGTTCAACCGCGCGGTCGACGCGCGCCGCCAGGCCGGTTCGGCCTTCAAGCCGTTCGTCTACCTGGCGGCGATGGAAGCCGGCTACACCCCGGACACCCCGGTGGTCGACGAACCGGTGACGATCGGCAACTGGACCCCGTCCAACTACACCAACACCTACCTCGGCCCGATCACCATGGAGACGGCCCTGGCCCAGTCGATCAACACGGTGGCCGCGCGCGTCGCCGACGAGGTCGGCCGCGACAACGTCGCGCGCGCCGCCAAGCGGGTCGGCATCACCTCCAACATCGGCACCGATCCGTCGATGGCGCTGGGCGCGGTCGAGGTCAGCCCGGTGGAGATGGCCCAGGCCTACGCGCCGTTCTCCAACGGCGGCCTGCGGGTGCAGGCCTACGGCATCAACCGGATCCGCACCAAGTCCGGCAAGGTGCTGTACGAGCACCGCCCGAACGAGGCCGGCAGGACCTCGGTGATCGGCAACCCGCCGCTCTCCTACATGAACCGCATGCTGCGTCAGGTGGTGGCCTCGGGCACCGCGCGCGGCGCGGCGATCGGCGGCTACGACCTGGCCGGCAAGACCGGCACCACCAGCGACTACAAGGACGCCTGGTTCGTCGGCTACACCGGCGGCTTCGTCACCGCCGTGTGGGTCGGCAAGGACGACAACAAGCCGATGAAGAAGGTCACCGGCGGCGGCTCGCCGGCGGCGATCTGGAAGACCTTCATGTCCTCGACCCTGCCGCGCCTGAAGGTCTCGGCCATCCCCAGCGGCCCGCAGGCCGCCCAGGCTGTCGGCGACCCGATCGGCGACCTGCTCAGCTCGGCCGGCGGCCTGTTCGGCGGCGGCGACGCGCCCGCCGACGGCGAGATCGCGCCCGACGCGGCGCCGGACGGCGACCCGGGACCCCAGCCGGTCCCGCCGCCGCAGGGGGGGCAGCCGACCCAACCGCAGGCGGACCCGACCTTCTACTGATCGGGACGACGCAGAACGAACGAAGGAAAGGGCGAGCCGCCGGCTCGCCCTTTCTGTTTTGGTGGGCCGCCATCGCTTTGACTACCGGCGTTCTTCCGCGCACTCTCGGGCCGATCGGGGAGGGGCGCATGATCAGGATCGCGTTGGCGGCTGCGGCGGTGCTCGCCGCGTCTTCGGCCTCGGCGGCTGTTCCGGCGAAGCGGGCCGCGGAGATCGACGCCGCCGTCGTCCGCGCCATGGCCGCCACCCGGGCCGAAGGCCTCGCCCTGGCCGTGATCGAGGACGGCCAGGTCGCCTATGTGAAAAGCTACGGCGATCGCAACGCCGTCGGCGCGCCGCTCGAACCGCAGACCATCATGTACGGCGCGTCCCTGACCAAGGCGGTGTTCGCCTACACCGTCATGCAGCTGGCCGAGGAGGGCGTGATCGATCTCGACGCCTCGATCGCCACCTATCTCGACAAGCCGCTCACCGACTACCCGAACGAGGACAGGTACGGTCCCTGGCGCGACCTGGCCGGCGACGAGCGCTGGCGGGCCCTCACGCCGCGCATCCTGCTGTCGCACGGCTCGGGCTTCGCCAACTTCGCCTTCCTGGAGCCGGATGAGAAGCTGCGCTTCCACTTCGATCCGGGGACCCGCTACGCCTACTCCGGCGAGGGCCTGATCCTGCTGCAGTTCGTGCTGGAACGGGGCCTCGGCCTCGACGTCGGCCAGGAGATGCAGCGCCGCGTGTTCGACCGCTTCGGCATGACGAACACCAGCATGATCTGGCGGCCGGACTTTGCGTCCAACCTGGCCGACGGCTGGGACCTGGAGGGCCGGACCGAGCCGCACGACGAGCGTGGCCGGGTGCGTGCGGCCGGCTCCATGGACACCACCATCGCCGACTTCGCCCGCTTCGCGGCGGCCTACGTGCGCGGCGAGGGCCTGTCGTCGGAGGGCCGCGCCGAACTGGTCCGGCCCCAGCGGCCGATCACCACCGCCTCGCAGTTCCCGACCCTGCAGCCGGAGCTGCCGCTGGCCGAGCGCCGCGCCGATCTGGCCGCGGGCTTGGGCGTGGTGGTGTTCGACGGTCCGCAGGGGCGGGGCTTCTTCAAGACCGGCCACAACGACACCACGGGCAACGTCTGGATGTGCGTCGAGCGGGGCCGCCGCTGCGTCGTCATCCTGGCCAACGACGTCCGCGCCGAGGCGGCTTTCCCGGTGCTCACCAAGATCGTGCTGGGCGAGACCGGCGCGCCCTGGAAATGGGAATACGGCGACCTGACGTTCTGGGACGGCCGCTGAATTCTCCTCCCCTGCGAGCGAAGCGAGCGGGGGAGGGGGACCATGCGAAGCATGGTGGAGGGGGCGAGCCGCGAGCTCGCCTTTTCTGTTTTCGGGAAAGGGTGGCTTCGACGCGGTGGAGGCGGTTCGCCCCCTCCACCGCCTTCGGCGGTTCCCCTCCCCCGCTTCGCAGGGGAGGAGATTTAGCGCCCGTAGGCGTGCAGGGTGCGGCCGTGGGCCTTGAGCCAGTTGCGGCCGGCCTTCTCGTCGCCCAGCAGGTCGCGCACCACGCCCCAGAAGCGCGGCGAATGGTCGGCGTGGACCAGGTGGGCGACCTCGTGGGCGGCGACGTAGTCCAGCACGAAGGCCGGGGCCAGGATCAGCCGCCAGGAATAGCGGATCGAGCCGCGCGCCGGCGTGCACGAGCCCCAGCGGCTCTTGGGATCGCCCAGGGCCACCTTCGGCAGGTCGAGACCCAGCGCCCGCACGTGCAGCTCCGTGCGGTGCTCGAGATCCCGCCGCGCCTCGGTCTTCAGCAACCGGTCGACCCGCCGCGCGAAGGCCGCGCCCTCGCCGCCGGAGACGATGTTCAGGCCCGCGTCGTCGCGCAGCAGGCGGGCGGCGGACGCGCCGGGAACGGCCGTCAGGCGGGCGGTCTCGCCGCGCACGGGCACGGTCGAGCCGGGCGCGAAGGCCACGCCCGAGGGCACCGCGGCGGCCCGCGAGGTGATCCAGTCGACCCGCTCGCGGGCGAAGGCCAGCGCGTCGTGCAGGCGGCGCGGATTGGGCGCGATCGCCACCACCTCGCCGCGCGCGTCGACCCTGAGCGACACCCGCCGGGCGCGCGCGTGCACCTTCAGGCGCACGGGCACGCCCTCGATCTCCACCACGTCGCCGTGGGCCAGTTTCGGCTTCAGCAGGCTCACGCGGCGGGCGCGGTCACGCCGCGTCGGCGGCCGCGGGCACGGCTTCCCGGCGGCGGATGAAGTCGCGCACCCGCGGGTAGATCTCGTCGCGGAAGCGGCGGCCGTTGAACACGCCGTAGTGGCCGACGTCCGGGTTCACGTAGAGCTCGCGCATGTCGGTCGGGATGCGCGGGCACAGGACGTGGGCCGCCTGGGTCTGGCCGACGCCGGAGATGTCGTCCTTGCCGCCTTCGACCGTCATCAGGGCGATGTCGGTGATCGCCTCGGGCCGCACCAGCCGCTCGTCGCGGTACTTCAGCAGGCCGCGCGGCAACAGGTGGTCCTGGAACACGATGTCGATGGTCTGGAGGTAGAACTCTTCGGTCAGGTCCAGAACCGACAGGTACTCGTCGTAGAACTCCAGGTGCTTGGCCTGCCCGTCGCCGTCGGCTTCCACCAGGTGGTTGAAGTACTCCCAGTGGGCGTCGACGTGGCGGTCCTCGTTCATGCTCATGAAGCTGTAGAGCTGCACGAAGCCCGGATAGACCCGCCGGCCCACGCCCGGATACGGCGGCGGCACGGTGTGGATCATGTTCGACTTGAACCAGGCGAACGGCTTCTCGACCGCCAGCTTGTTCACCGCCGTCGGGGCCAGGCGCGCGTCGATCGGCGAGCCCATGAAGGTCATCGAGGCCGGGCGGCACGGATCGCCGTCCTCGGCCATCAGCGCGGCCGCGGCCAGCACCGGCGGGCCCGGCTGGCAGACGGCCACCACGTGTACGTCGGGGCCCAGCGCCTGCAGCATCGAGCGGATGTGGTCGACATAGTCGTGGAAGTCGAAGCGGCCGGCCTGCATCGGCACCTGGCGGGCGTTGACCCAGTCGGTGACGTAGACCTCGTGGTCCTGCAGGAAGGCCTGCACCGTGCCGCGCAGCAGGGTGGCGTAGTGGCCCGACAGCGGGGCCACGATCAGCACGGCCGGCTCGAAGCCGGCGCGGCCGGCGCGGCGCAGGTCGTTGCGGTCACGAGCGAAGTGGGTCAGCCGGCACCACGGCGAGCTCCAGGCCTCGACCTGGCGGACGCGCACGTCCTTGCCGTCGATCTCGATCTTGTCGAGGTTCCAGGCGGGCTTGCCGTAGCGGCGGGTGAGATTGGCGAACAGCTCGGCCGAAGCGTAGAGCGTGCGGCCGAATTGAGTGTCCGAGGCGGGATTGGCGGGCGAGCCCCAGAAATCGCGCGCCATCTGCGCGGCCATCCGCAGGGGGGAAGCGGTGTAGTAAGCGTATTCGTGCAGCGCGTAGAGCATGAATTCCCGACTCGCAGCCTCATATGGGAAGCACGAGCGCATCATGAAACGCGCGAGGCTGCAAAAGGATTAGCGCGAACGGCGTATCGTCAACGCTGCTCGCGCATGGCCTTTTTGATCTGTTCGGCGATCTCGTCGGGGCCCAGATCGTGGCCCAGAATCCGGACGAAACGCCCGTCAGGCCCCATCAGATAAACGTACGCCGAGTGTTCCATCAGATAGTCGGGACCCTCTCCGACCTTGGCGTAGGGCGCCCGATAGGCCTTCGCAGCCGCGTCGATTTGCGCAGGGGTCCCGGTCAGGCCGATCACCCCGCGCGGGAAAGCGTCGCTGTCCAGATAGGCCTTCAACTGCGCCGGGGTGTCGCGGGCCGGGTCGACGGTGACGAACACGATCTGCAGCTTGTCGGCCTGCGGCCCCAGCCGGTCCTTCACCGCGGCGAGCGTCTGCAGCGTGGTCGGGCAGACGTCCGGGCAGTAGGTGAAGCCGAAGAACACCGCCGTCCACTTGCCCTTCAGCAGGGCCTCGGTCTGCGGCCGGCCGTTCTGATCGACCAGCTGGAACGGGCCGCCCACGGCGGCCTGGCCGGTCTCGGCCGGCGCGTTCGCCCCGTGGCGCGTCACGCTCCAGACGGTCACGCCCAGCAGGGCGGCCAGGGCCAGACAGCCGGCGGCGAAGATCATGCGGAAACGGGACACGGCGGAACCCCCGGAGGCGGTGGAGTCGTTTTCAGGCGCAGGCGACTGTATAGGCGGCGTATGGCCATTTCCCAACCGCGCTTCGGCGCGGAGCCCGAGCCGATCGGATCGGCGGGCCCCGAGCCGCTGGACTGGGACGTCGAGCTCCAGCGGCGCGGCCGGCTGCGGCTGCGGACTCTGCTCGGCCTGCGCTGGCTCGCGGTGGCCGGCCAGACCGCCGCGGTCCTGATGGTCGCCCTGGTCTTCGGCTTCGACATAAAGCTGGGCTGGTGCCTGGGGGTGATCGCCGCGAGCGCCTGGCTGAACGTCTTCCTCAGCGTCGTCTCGCCGGGCCAGCGCCTGGCCCGCAACTGGGAGGCGGCGGCCCAGCTGGCCTTCGACACCGCCCAGTTGGGCGTGCTGCTGGCCCTCACCGGCGGGGTGGCCAATCCGTTCTGCCTGCTGTTGCTGGCCCCCGTCACCGTCGCGGCCGCCACCCTGCCCACCCGCCAGGTGCTGGGCGTGGCCCTGGTCGGCTTCGTGGTCGTGACCCTCCTGCTGTTCTTCAAGGCGCCCCTGCCCTGGTTTCCGGGGCGGACGCTGGAGCTGCCCAGGCTGTACGAGACCGGCATGTGGGCGGCGCTGGTCACCGGCATGGGCTTCACCGCCGGCTACGCCTGGACGGCGGCGGCCGAGGCCTCGCGCATGGAGCTGGCGCTCGCCGCCACTCAACGGGTGCTGGCGCGCGAGCAGCAGCTGGCGGCGCTGGGCGGTCTGGCCGCGGCGGCGGCGCACGAACTGGGCACGCCGCTGGCCACCATTCAGGTGGTGGCGAAGGAGCTGCTGCGGTCTTCCCCGGCCGACGATCCCGTCGCCGAGGACGCGCGCCTCTTGCTGCAGCAGGCCGAGCGCTGCCGCGAGATCCTCAAGACCCTGGCCCAGAAACCCGAGACCGGCGACGTGGTCTACGCCCGCCTGGGCCTGGCCCAGCTGCTGGACGAGGTGGTCGAGCCCTATCGCGAGATGGGCCCGACCATCGTCACCGAGATCAAGGGCCCGCCCGGCGAGTTCGTGCCTGACGTCCGGCGCCTGCCGGAGGTGATCCACGCCCTGGCCTCCTTCGTCGAGAACGCCGCCGACTTCGCCCACAGCGTGGTGGGCGTGACCGGACGCTTCGACGAGGAGTCGATCTGGGTGGAGGTGCGCGACGACGGCCCGGGCTTTTCGCCCGACGTGCTGGTCAAGCTGGGCGAGCCTTACGTCACTTCGCGCCCGCACGGCGAGGGCTCGCGCTCGCACCACCACGGCATGGGCCTGGGTTTCTTCATCGCCAAGACCCTGCTGGAGCGATCCGGCGCCAAGGTGACCTTCGGCAACGACCGGGACGGCGGCGCGGTGGTCGAGGCGCGCTGGCCGCGGGCCCGCCTCGAGGCTGAGCCGGCCCTCTAGCCGCTTGAGGCGTGGAACCAAGCGAACGAAGATGCCGCGGTGTGCGTTCTACCTGAGCCCCCGAGAGGAGCTTGGCTGATGACGGACCTCAGTACGGTAGTTTCCGAACTGCCTGATAAGACCGTGCTGGTCATGGACGACGACGCGCCGCTGCGCACGCGCCTGGGCCGGGCTCTGGAAACCCGTGGGTTCGAGGTCGTGCAGGCCGGCACCGTGACCGAGGCGGTTGAGCAGGTGCGCGCCAAGCCCCCGGCCTTCGCGGTGCTGGACATGCGCCTTGAGGACGGCAACGGCCTGCAGGTGGTGCAGGCGATCAACGAGCGCCGCCCCGACGCCAAGGTCGTCATGCTGACGGGCTACGGCAACATCGCCACCGCGGTGGCGGCGGTGAAGGCGGGCGCGGTCGACTACCTGTCCAAGCCGGCCGACGCCGACGACGTGGTCCGCGCCCTGCTGGCCCGCCCCGAGGACAAGCCCGCGCCGCCGGAAAACCCGATGTCGGCCGACCGGGTGCGCTGGGAGCACATCCAGCGCGTCTACGAGCTGTGCGGGCACAACGTCTCGGAGACCGCGCGCCGGCTGAACATGCACCGCCGCACCCTGCAGCGGATCCTGGCCAAGCGCGCCCCGAAGTAAGGGGCTCAGCCCGTCGGCGTCGCCCGCAGCGCCGCCAATCGCCCGAACGCCAGGGTCAGGGCCTTGCGCCTGGCGCCCGCCAGCGGGCTGACCGGCGAGGGCGTCAGCACCGCCCCGCCGAAGCCGTCGGCGACGATCAGGCCCGGCCCCTCCGGCAGGATTTCGCGCGGAAACTCCGGGGCCACGGCGAAATAGAACTCGTCGCAGAACTCCAGGTACTCGCCCCACTTGCGGTCGGTCCGGTAGTCCTCGATCGAGGATTTCACCTCCACGATCGCCAGCTGACCCTTGGGGCTCAGGGCCATCACGTCGGCGCGCCGGCCGTTCGGCAGGCACACCTCGTACAGCGGCGCCCAGCCCAGCGCGGTCATCAGCCGGGCGGTCCCGCGCGTGACCGCGAGCGTGGTCTCGGGGCGGCTGAAGGCGAGCTCGATGGCGGCGGACATGCTGCTAAAATGTTCGCTTTTCGTTCGGCGGGCAAGCCGGGTCGCGTGTGACCCCTAGCCGCCGGCCTTGGCGTCCGATCGGGCCGCGAACTGCAGCTTGCCGGTGTCGTAACCCAGCGCGCGCACCTGCTGCAGCAGCTGGGCGCGCTCCGCCTCGGGCACGCTCGGCTGGCGCGAGAACAGCCAGACGTAGTTGCCGCCCGGGGTGCCGACGACCGCCCAGCTGTAGTCGTCGGCGCGGTCCAGCACCCAGTACTCCTGCTTGATCACGCCGCCGAGGAAGCTCAGGTCGAGCTTCGCCCGGGTGCGCGGGTCGGCGATGGTGGCCGCGCCCTGCCAGATCTTTTTGGGGCCGTCGGGCGAGCCGCGCCGGCAGGTCTGCACGAAGGTGAACCGGTTGCCGGCCTTGCGGGCCCAGTCGGTGGTCGCCGCCCAGCAGTCCTTCTGGTTCGGGTTGGGCGTGCGGGCGATTTCGTACCAGCGCCCCATGAAGCGATCGATGTCGACGGGCTTGGCCGGCTGGGGCGCGGCCGCCTGGACCGCGGCGGCCAGCAGCAGCCCCGCGCAGAGGCCGACGAGGCCTGTACGAACGCGCATCATGCAAATCCCCGGTAAGACGCCGATGAGTCGAACGTGCCCTGCCGGGCCTCGTTCCTCTAGGATCGCCCGGACGGAGGCTACGGTGAAGCTGTTTATTCTGACCGGGGCGGGGGTTTCCGCCGAAAGCGGCCTGGGCACCTTCCGCGACGCCGGCGGGATCTGGACCCGCTACGACCTGCAGCAGGTCGCCACGCCCGAGGGCTTCGCCCGCAATCCGGTCCTGGTGCACGAGTTCTACAACGCCCGGCGCAGGAACCTGCTGGCCGCCGAGCCCAACGCCGCCCACGCCGCATTGGCCCGCCTGGAGCAGGAACTGCCGGGCAAGGGCGGCCGCGTGTTCCTGTGCACCCAGAATGTCGACGACCTGCACGAGCGGGCGGGCTCCAGGGCCGTCCACCACATGCACGGCGAACTGTTCCGCATCCGCTGCGTGCATTGCGGCGACGCCCGCGACTGGCGCGAGGACCTGTCGGTCTTCACCCTGTGCCCCGCCTGCCGCCAGGCGGGCGGCCTGCGCCCCGACGTCGTCTGGTTCGGCGAGGAGCCCCGCGACATGGAGATGATCCAGCGCGAACTGGTCCAGGCCGACCTGTTCGTCTCGATCGGCACCTCCGGCTCGGTCTATCCGGCCGCCGGTTTCGTGGCCGAGGCGCGCCGGGCGAAGGTCCGCACCTGCGAGATCAATCTGCAGCCCTCGGACAACGCGCGTCGCTTCGATCAGGTCGTCTACGGCCCGGCGACCGAGACCCTGCCGGCCTGGGTCGAGAAGGTGCTGGAGCGCGCCTGAGCGGGGTGCGCGGGGGCGCCGCACGGCTCTTCGCCGTCCGTTAACCAACGCCCTGCCATGGTGCACGCAAGAAACAGGCCAAGGGGGAGCGGCAGGTGGCGCTCGGGGCTCGACTCGAACTCAGGCAGGGGCAGGGGCTGGTCATCACCCCCCAGCTCCAGCAGGCGATCAAGCTGCTGCAGCTCTCCAACCTGGAGCTGGAGGCCTTCGTCGAGGCCGAGCTCGAACGTAACCCGCTGTTGCAGCGCGACGAATCCGAAATCCGCCCGGAAGCCGAGGACGCGCCGCGCGCCGAGGCCGAGAGCCGCGAGCTGGAATTTACTGGCGAGAGCGCCGCCGAGGCCCACGAGGCCGTCGACGCCCGCCACGACGATCTCTACGCCGACGAGTCCCTGGCCGAACGGGCCGCCGACCGCGCCGCCGAGCGAGCCGCCGAGAGCGCCGCCGACGCCGGGCCGGCCACCGACTGGAGCCGCACCGGCAAGGGAGGCTCGTTCGACCACGACGGCGGCGAGGACTTCGAGCGCGCGCCGACCGGCAAGTCGCTGCACGAACACCTGGCCGAACAGGCCCTGATGGCCGGGTTCACCCCAGCCGAGCACGCCGTCGCCCTGACCCTGATCGACGCGGTCGACGAGGGCGGCTACCTCCGCGCCGAGACGGCCGAGATCGCCGACCGGCTGGGCTGCCCCGAGGCGGTGGTCGAGCGCGTGCTGGAACGCTGCCAGGGCTTCGAGCCCACCGGCGTCATGGCCCGCAGCGTGCCCGAGTGCCTGGCCCTGCAGCTGAAAGAGATGAACCGCTTCGACCCGGCCATGGCGGCCCTGGTCGACCACCTCGAACTGCTGGCCCGGCGCGACCTGGCCGGCCTGAAGCGGGTCTGCGGCGTCGACGACGAGGACCTGCGCGAGATGATCGCCGAGCTGAAGGGCCTGACGCCCCGGCCCGGCGCCGCCTTCGGGACCGAGGCCGTGCAGGCCGTGGTGCCCGACGTCTTCGTCCGCGCCGACCCGGCCGGCGGCTGGCGCGTGGACCTGAACAGCGACACCCTGCCCAAGCTGCTGGTCGACCAGCGCTACCACCAGAAGGTGGCCGGCGCCTCGCGCTCCGATTCCGAGAAGACCTTCGTCTCCGACTGCCTGGCCTCGGCCAACTGGCTGGTGAAGAGCCTGGACCAGCGCGCCCGCACCATCCTCAAGGTCTCCGCCGAGATCGTGCGCCAGCAGGACGCCTTCCTGGCCTTCGGGGTCGAGTACCTGCGCCCGCTGAACCTGAAGACCGTCGCCGACGCCATCGGCATGCACGAATCCACCGTCAGCCGGGTCACCTCCAACAAGTACCTGGCCACCCCGCGCGGGGTGTTCGAGCTGAAGTTCTTCTTCACCTCGGCCATCGCCGCCAGCGACGGCGGCGCCGCCCACTCGGCCGAGTCCGTCCGCCACAAGATCAAGCAGCTGATCGACGGCGAGCGCGGCGAGGGCGACGTGCTGTCCGACGACCGCATCGTCGAGATCCTGAAGGAGGCCGGGGTCGACATCGCCCGTCGAACCGTCGCCAAGTATCGGGAAGCTATGCGCATTCCGTCTTCGGTCGAGCGCAAGCGGCTCCTGAAGGAAGCCTGCTGAGCGTTCCCGCATCATCGGTACGAAGACCGTCAGGGCTTGCCGCGCTTGACACCACCCCCTCCGCGGCGCGTTGATGTGGGCATGCAAGTCCAAGTCAGCGGCAAGCATGTCGACGTCGGCGAGGCGCTACGCTCGCGGATCGTCACGGAGCTCTCCAACGGAATCGGCAAGTACTTCGAACGCGGCGGCGACGCCGACGTCGTGGTCACGCGCGAAGGCCACATGTTCCGGATGGATACGGTCGTCACCCTCGCCTCGGGGCAGCAGCTGGTGGGCCACGCCTACGGCGCCGACGCCCACGGGGCCTTCGACGGGATGCTGGAACGCATCGAGAAGCGCGTGCGCCGCTACAAGCGGCGGCTGAAGAACCACCACGCCTCCAACGGCAAGTCGGGGCAGGAGACCGCGCCGGTCACCGTCCTGCGCGCCCCCGACGAGGTGCTGGAGGAGGATTACGACGACCACCTCGCCGAAGCTGACGCCAGCGTCCCGCCGGCCGCCATGGTGATCGCCGAGACCGAGCGCCCTGTGCGGACCATGACCGTCTCCATGGCGGTGATGGATCTCGACCTGTCTAACTATCCCGTGATTCTGTTCAGAAACGCCGCGCACGGCGGCTTGGCCGTGGTATATCGCCGGCCCGACGGGAACATCGGATGGATCGACCCGGAGCGGACGCGCTGACTGCGGCGAACACGGCTGCGACCACGTGTCCGGGAAACAACCTAGGGGCGCCGCGTGTTAGAGCGGCGCCCAGCGTACCGCGGGCGTGCGTTCAGTCGGGGGAGTGATGGAGATCGCACAGTTGCTGCAGCGCGACGGCATCGCCGTGCGCGTGAGCGCGTCCTCCAAGCGCCAGGCCCTGGGTGTTCTGGCCGAAGTGGCGTCGCGACGCTTGAAGCGCGAACCTGCCGAATTGCTGGAAGCCCTGCTCGAGCGCGAGCAACTGGGCTCGACCGGCGTCGGCCAGGGCGTGGCGGTGCCGCACGCCCGGCTGGACGGCCTGGATCGCATGGTCGGGGTGTTCGTGAAGCTGGACACGCCGGTGGCGTTCGACGCGGTCGACGACCGTCCGGTCGACCTGCTGTTCGGCCTGTTCGGACCGCGGGACGCCGGGGTCGACCATCTGCGGGCCTTGGCCCGCGTGTCGCGCCTGCTGCGCCAGAAGGACCTGCGCGAGCAGCTTCGCCAGGCGCGCACCGCGGACGCGGTCTACGCCCTGCTGGCCCGCGAGGCGGAGCCGAACGCGGCCTGACGAAGTCTCGGGAAGGTCGCCGGTCAGGTCTTAGTGGACGGACACCGGCTTCAATTCATGCGCCATCGCCGCGGCGACGGCAGATTCCTTGTCGATCAGCACCGCGAGACGAGATCCGTCGGCGCTATGAACGGCGTAGAGAGTCTGATCGGGGTCGAGAGAGAACCCCTTTATGGCTTCCACGGGGGTGCCGGCGAGAATTTCCTTCGCCTTCACTTCACGCACGTACACCAGATCGGGTCCCCCAAGCGCCGCGAAAGCTTCGTTGGTGAACATCGGCGTCATTTCGACCACCTCCTGAACTAAGGAACGTCTCGAGCCGCCGCCGGTTCAGCCGGCGACTCGAATGGGGATTTGCCTGACCGCCCGGGCCGCCTCGGGGCGCGCCACGTCGACGTGCAGCAGGCCGTGCTCCAGGGTCGCCGCCTCCACCTCCATGCCGTCGGCCAGCACGAAGGCGCGGGTGAAGCCCCGGGCCGCTATGCCCCGATGCAGGAAGGCCCGGTCCTCCGCGTCCCGCTCGCCGCGCACGGTGAGCTGGTTGCCCTCCACCGTCACCGCCAGCTGCGCGGGCGTGAAGCCCGCCACCGCCAGGGTGATGCGCACGCGGTTCTCGTCCACGGCTTCGACGTTGTAGGGCGGATAGCTCTCCGCGGCCGCCTTGGCGGCGCGCTCGATGAGGGCGCGGGTGTGCTCGAAGCCGAGCAGGAACGGGCTGTCGAACGGCGCCGGCCGGGTCATGGTCTTCACGAGTCCTCGCGATCAAGCGACTCGAGAGCCCGGTCCCCGGCCCGCCCTGTCGGCGCGGACCGTCCGGGCCCTCAGGGTCCTATTTGTGAACCCGGGGGGCCGATTTCAACGCTGCCGCAAGCGCGCACGGCTCCGCATAACGCGGGTGCGCGGCCGGGTCGCAGCGACGCGACCGGCGAAATCTGGCTTTTTGGCCCCAGTCAGTTTTTCCCGTCGGGGTCCCAATGCTCGATCGCATCATCGGCGTCTGCACGGCCGAACGCCTCTCCGCCCTTCTCGTCTACGTCGTGGGGGCCATCGTCGGCTCCTACGCCGCCAAGGGCATGAGCCCGGTCCAGTGGGGCGGTTCGGCCATGGCCGTGATCGGCGCCATCCTGGTCGCCGTCATCGTCCGCACCTGGCCCGCCAAGAAGGCCGAGACCGCCAAGGCGGAGTCGCGCTGAGGCCTGGGCTCTGGACAGCGAAAAGCCCCCGCCGCGGCGGGGGCTTTTCTGTTGGACGGTTGGCTCGATAGCGGGGCTTACGCCTTTCCGGCCCGCTCCATCTCAACGAGGGTCTCGTCGCACCAGGCCTTCAGCATCCGCCATCCGCGGCCGATCTCGCGAAGGCCGAACCGTCCCCGGGCCATATGCTTGAACAGCAGCCACCGCGCGGCCGGACTGCCCTGCTCGGCGGCCCGTTCGAGCAGGGCGCGCACCTCGAGCCAGTCCTGTCGTGTCCTCGCCCGGCGAAGCCGCATGAGCGCCAAGCGCCATGAAGCCGGGGCCCAATCCATCTCGGCGCCGCTCGCATAGACGGCTTCCTGCGCCTCGGTTTGACCGCGTTGCTCCAGCATCTGCGCGTAGTCCAGCAGAGCGCGCGTGGAGCCGCCTTCGTAGGCCCGGCGCGACCACTCTTCCGCACGCGTCGCGTCCTGGGCGACGCCGCGCCCGGCCCGATAGCACCAGCCCACGCGGCTCATGCTCCACACTGATCCCTGCTCAGCCAGATCGAGGAGGAGCGTGAAGGCGCGGGCGGGGTCCTCGGCTTCGAGGTCGAGGGCTTCGCCTATTCCGTCGCTAGCCGGGTCGAGCGACCAAAGGTCGTCGCTGTTTGTCTGCGTGTAGTCCCAGGCCCGAACATAGTTCCAGGTATCGTCCCGCGACGGGGGCTTGATTTTAGACCACAGGTTCATGGACGCGCCGTCGCTGGCCAGTGCTCATTGTCGCTATGAGTTGCGGCAAAGCCAAGCTGGGGCGGATGGGCCCAGATGTGGCGAAGGCCCGCCGGCGGTCCGGCGGGCCTTCGATGGTGGAGCTAAGCGGAGTCGAACCGCTGACCTCTTGAATGCCATTCAAGCGCTCTACCAGCTGAGCTATAGCCCCGTAGTCTTGAAGTCCCTCGCCGTTCTGGTGTCCGGCGAGGCCGCGTATCTACGCTGAGGGATTTCGGGGATCAAGCCCCTTTTCGCACTAAGTTGGTGCGACGTTTTGGATAACTCTCAGACGCTTACAAAAAAGGCGACGGAGGAGCTCTCCGTCGCCTTTTTCGCCGCGCTTAGCGGTCGTCTTCGTCGCCCTCTTCGGGCAGGCCTTCGATCTCGTCGTCGAAGTCGGCGTCCTCTTCCTCCTCGAGGAAGGGCACCGCGTCGTCCTCCTCCTCAAGTTCGACGTCCTCTTCGAGGTCGACGTCCTCGGCCGGAGCCGCGGCTTCCTCGGCTTCGTCTTCGTCGCCGGGAACTTCCTCGTCCAGGGCTTCGTCGAGTTCGGGGGCGCCTTCGTCCTCTTCCTCTTCGTCGGTGGCGGCCTTCTTGGCCTTCACCTGGTCCTCGGCTTCGTCGTCGAGGTCGTAGTCCGGGGTGACGGCGCGGGCGCGGATGCGACGGGACTTCACCGCCTCTTCGGGGTCGAACTCCTCTCCGCACTTGGGGCAGTGGGCCGGGCGACGACCGAGGTCGTAGAACTTCGCCTGGCAGTTCGGGCAGATCTGTTTGCTGCCGAGTTCGGGATTGGCCAAGGGCTCACCTGTCTCCGAGAAGGGGGCAGATATGGGAAGCGGGCGGCTCCCTTGCCACGCGTCCGGGCCGCTGTCAAAAGCCTCGTTTGTTCTTTCGCCCCCTTGGACCAGGAGGGATCGCGCGTGACCGCGGCCGGGCCGGAACGATTGACCGCGCGGCCGGGCGCGAAGCTGGCCGGAACCGTGCGCGCGCCGGGGGACAAGTCGATCTCCCACCGCGCCCTGATGCTGGGCGGATTGGCCCGCGGGGTGACCGAGATCACCGGCCTGCTGGAAGGCGAGGACGTGCTGCGTACGGCGGACGCGGTGCGCGCCTTCGGCGCGACGGTCGAGCGCCGGGGCGAGGGCCGCTGGCGGGTCGAGGGCGCGGGCGGCTATCGCGAACCGACCGGCGTGGTCGACTGCGGCAACTCCGGCACCGGCGTGCGCCTGCTGATGGGCGCGGCCGCCGGCTTCCCCCACGCCACCACCTTCACCGGCGACGCTTCCCTGCAGAAGCGCCCGATGGGCCGGGTGACCGAGCCGCTCATGCGCATGGGCGCGCGTTTCGAAGGCGGCGATCGCCTGCCGCTGACCGTGCGCGGCGGCGGGCTGCAGGGGATCGAGCATGTCTCCGCCGTCGCCTCCGCCCAGGTGAAGTCGGCCATCCTGCTGGCCGGGCTGCACGCCGACGGCGAGACCACGGTGGTCGAGGGCGCGCCGTCGCGCGACCACACCGAACGCATGCTGGGCGCCTTCGGGGCGAGCGTGGAGGTGCTGGATCGCCCGGACGGCCGCGCCGTCACCGTGCGCCGTTCGAGCCTGACCGGCGCGCCCGTCGACGTGCCGGGGGACCCGTCCTCGGCCGCCTTCCCGGTGGTGGCCGGCCTGGTCGTGCCGGGCTCGGAGGTGCGGGTCGAAGGCGTGCTGCTCAACCCGCTGCGCACCGGCCTCTACGACACCCTGGTCGAGATGGGCGCGGACCTGACCATCGAGAACCGCCGCGACGCCGGCGGCGAGCCGGTCGGCGACCTGGTCGCCCGCGCCTCGCGCCTGAAGGGCGTGGTCGTGCCCCCCGAGCGCGCGCCGTCGATGATCGACGAGTATCCGATCCTGGCGGTCGCCGCGGCCTTCGCCGAAGGCGCGACGGTCATGCGCGGCATCGGCGAGCTGCGCGTCAAGGAGAGCGACCGCATCGCGCTGATGGCGCGCGGCCTGGCCGCGTGCGGCGTCGAGGTCGAGGAGGAGCCGGACGGCCTGATCGTCCACGGCCGCGGGTCCGCGCCGCGCGGCGGGGCCGAGGTGGCCACCGCCGGCGACCACCGCATCGCCATGTCCCACCTGGTGCTGGGCCTGGCCGCCGAGCAGGCGGTCACGGTCGACGAGCCAGGCATGATCGCCACCAGCTTCCCCGGCTTCGTCGCCCTGATGCGCGGCCTGGGTGCTGAGATTCGGGGCGTGGAGATTTCAGAGTCATGAGTTTCGTCATCGCGGTCGACGGTCCGGCCGCCTCCGGCAAGGGCACGGTCGCGTCCCGCCTGGCCGCGCTTTACGGCTACGAGTATCTCGACACCGGCCTGCTCTACCGGGCGGTCGGCGTGGAGCTGCTGGAGACCGGCCAGGACCTCGACGACGCGGCGGCGGCGGAGGCCGTCGCGCGCGGGCTTCACCTGAACCGGCTGAGCGACCCGGGCCTGCGCGGCGGCGTGGCCGGCGAGGCGGCCAGCCGGGTGGCGGTGTTCGAGGGCGTGCGCGCGGCTTTGCTGGACCTGCAGCGCGCCTTTGCGGGCCGCGAGCCCGGCGTGGTGTTGGACGGCCGCGACATCGGCACGGTCATCGCCCCGCACGCGCAGGCCAAGCTGTTCGTCACCGCCTCGCCCGAGATCCGCGCCGAGCGCCGCTGGAAGCAGCTGGTCGGCCAGGGCGAGGACGTCGCCTACGAGACCGTGCTGGCCGACATCCGCCGCCGCGACGAGCGCGACGCCGGCCGCGGCGCCGCGCCCATGGTGCGCGCCGACGACGCCGTCTTGCTGGATACGAGCGATCTGGATATAGAGGCCGCGACCGATGCGGCCCGCCGCATCGTCGAGGCGGCGCGGGCCCGACAGGGCTAAATCTCACCGTGCCGCGCCTCGGACGGCCGCGGGCGACAACCAAGCAGGGTGCGGGATCATCGAGACCCGCGACCCCCTTCGGTTATGAGCCCAAAAAACCGCGCGTGAAGCGACCGCCGCCGCATGGCTGCGCGCGCTTCTCCGTTCCGACAACCGAAAGACCCTTATGACTGACGTTTTCTCTCCCTCGCGCGACGATTTCGCCGCGCTGCTCGACGAACAGCTGGCCGGCCGTGACATCATCGAAGGCCAGGTCGTCCACGGCCGCGTCGTCGGCATCGAAAAGGACTTCCTGATCGTCGACGTCGGCCTGAAGACCGAAGGCCGCATCCAGGTGCGCGAGTTCGGCCTGCTCGCCGACGCGCCGAAGGTCGGCGACACCGTCGAGGTCTACCTGGAGCGCGTCGAGAACGCGATGGGCGAGGCCGTCATCAGCCGCGAGAAGGCTCGCCGCGAGGAAGCCTGGACCCGCCTGGAAGGCGTGTTCGCCGAAGGCCAGCCGGTGGTCGGCTCGATCGTCGGCCGCGTGAAGGGCGGCTTCACCGTCGATCTGGGCGGCGCCTCGGCCTTCCTGCCGGGCTCGCAGGTCGACATCCGTCCGGTCCGCGACGTCGGCCCGCTGATGGGCAAGGAGCAGCCGTTCGCCATCCTGAAAATGGACCGTCCGCGCGGCAACATCGTCGTGTCCCGTCGCGCCATCCTGGAAGAAGCCCGCGCCGAGCAGCGCACCGAGCTGGTCAGCCAGCTGTCGGAAGGCGAAGTCCGTGAAGGCGTGGTCAAGAACATCACCGACTACGGCGCGTTCGTGGACCTGGGCGGCATCGACGGCCTGCTGCACGTCACCGACATGAGCTGGAAGCGCGTGTCGCACCCGAGCCAGGTCCTGGCCGTCGGCGACACCGTCAAGGTCGTGATCGTGAAGATCAACCCGGACACCCAGCGCATCTCGCTGGGCATGAAGCAACTGCAGGCCGACCCGTGGGACGGCGTGGACGCCAAGTACCCGGTCAACGCCCGCTTCACCGGCCGCATCACCAACATCACCGACTACGGCGCCTTCGTGGAACTGGAAGCCGGCGTGGAAGGCCTGGTGCACGTGTCGGAAATGTCGTGGACCAAGAAGAACGTCCACCCGGGCAAGATCGTCTCCACCTCGCAGGAAGTGGACGTGGTCGTGCTGGACGTCGACGCCTCCAAGCGCCGCATCTCGCTGGGCCTGAAGCAGGCTCAGTCGAACCCGTGGGAGGCCTTCGTCGCCGCTCACCCGATCGGCACTGAAGTCGAAGGCGAAGTGAAGAACGCCACCGAGTTCGGCCTGTTCATCGGCCTGGACAACGACATCGACGGCATGGTGCACCTGTCGGACATCGACTGGAACGCCTCGGGCGAAGAAGCCATCGCCCGCTACAAGAAGGGCGACGTGGTCAAGGCCCGCGTCCTGGACGTCGACATCGAGAAGGAGCGCGTCTCCCTCGGCATCAAGCAGCTGTCGGGCGACCCGATGGCCGGCGACGTGTACCGCAAGGGCCAGACCGTGACCGTCACCGTCACGGAAGTGACCTCGGGCGGCATCGAAGTCCGCTTCGGCGACGAAGCCGCCCCGATGACCGCCTTCATCCGCAAGTCGGACCTGTCGCGCGACCGTGGCGAGCAGCGCGTCGAGCGCTTCGCCGTGGGTGACCGCGTCGACGCCCAGATCGTCAACATCGACAAGGCCGCGCGCCGCGTCTCGGTGTCGATCAAGGCGCTCGAAATGGCCGACGAGAAGCAGGCCATCGAACAGTACGGGAGCCAGGACTCCGGCGCTTCGCTGGGCGACATCCTGGGCGCCGCCCTGCGCGAGCGCGCCTCGAAGGAGTAATCTCCTCTCGAAGCCTCAGGCTTGAAGACGAAGCCCGCGCGGAGCGATCCGCGCGGGCTTTTCGTTTGTCCGGCCCCGGAAGCGGCGCCGTTAAGGACGAAAGCTTGGCTGTTGTGCAGGATCGGGCCTTTTTCCGAGGCGCCGCCGGGTGTTATGAGACGAGGCGGGCTTGTGATCGGCGTTCGCCTGACGCAGGATCGCCCGCCTTTTCGGGGGAGCCCGTATGATCAAGTCCGAGTTGATCGCCAGGCTGGCGGCCGAGCATCCGCATCTCACCCACCGCGACATCGAGCGGGTGGTGAACATCATCCTCGACGGTATGGTCGAGGCGCTGGAGAGCGGCGGCCGGGTCGAACTGCGCGGTTTCGGCGCCTTCTCGGTGCGCTCGCGCCCGGCGCGCGCGGGCCGCAATCCCCGCACCGGCGAGACCGTCTCCGTACCGGCCAAGCACGTCCCCTTCTTCAAGAGCGGCAAGGAACTGCGCGAGCGCCTGAACCTGTCGGGCGACGAAGACGCGGCCTGACCGCCCTATGAGCTTCTTCGGCGAATTCCGCACCTTCGCCATGCGGGGCAACGTCGTCGACCTGGCGGTCGGCGTCGTCCTCGGCGCGTCCTTCGGCAAGATCGTCTCCAGCCTGGTCGACCAGGTGATCATGCCGCCGATGGGCCTGCTGATCGGCGGCATCGACTTCGCCCACCTGCAGGTGGTGCTGCGCAAGGACGATCCGGCCACGCCCACCAACGAGCTGGTGGCCATCCAGTACGGCGCGTTCCTGAACACGGTGATCCAGTTCGTCCTGGTGGCCTTCGCCGTCTTCCTGCTGGTGAAGGCGATCAACCGCCTCTATCCGCCGGCCCCCGCCGTCGCCGCGGCCCCCACGCCCAGCGAAACGCTGCTCGCCGAGATCCGCGACGAGCTGCGCAAGCAGGGCTGATCCGTCAGGCCCGGCGCTCGCCCGCCCAGCATGACAGCTTCTCCATCAGCCGCTTCACGTGGCTGCCCGGCCAGTAGACCCGTCCGCAGGTTCGGCAGACCTTCACCGCCTCCGGCGCGGCCTCGACCGTCGAGGGCACGCGCGCCAGGTCGGCCGGCCCGGCCGGCGACAGCGGCGTGTTGTCGACCATGCAGCGGCTCATCGGGGCCAGCAGCCAGTCGATGTCCAGCGCCCGCGACAGCGCCCGCGCCTCCGCCTCGCGGTCCTCGTCGACCAGCAGCACCGCCTGCACGGCGGGCAGGGCGGCGGCCATCAGCTTGCGGTCGCGGGTGACCAGCACCCGGTCCTCGCGCCGGCAGCGTTCGATCAGGTCGCGGTCCCGCGCCCCGTCGGCGGCCAGCACGGTGTCGTAGCCCGCCGCCCGCAGCGAGCGGGCCAGCCGGAACAGCATCTCGTCGCACAGCAGGCGCAGCGGGCTCACGGCTGCGGAAGTCCGGACGCCCGGCGCGGTTCCCCGTTGCCAGCCGCCGCGGGACACGGGACTGTTTCGCGGAGCTTGGGGGGACGTGATGCGCAATCCTGTGTCGTTTGTGCTCGGCGCCTTCGGCGGCACGCCCAGGCCCGAGGGCGACCTGCTGACTGTTCAATCCCGGCCGGATCAAGCGGGCGACCGCTACCGCTACGCCTGTGAGACGGAAGTCCGCGAGCGGTCGCCCAAGGGCGCCGCCGCCAGGCGAGGTCGGCACGAGATCCTGGTCGAAATCGTCGAGGTGCAGCCGAAGGGCCTGCTGATCGCCCGCACGCTGGTCGCGATCAGCGGGGCCGAGGGCGGCCTCGGCGACGGCCCGAACCCCTATGAACGCGCCTGGGTCGGCGTGCGCGCGGTGTTCGAGACTGACGGGCGCGGGTTCCCGCTCCGCGTCTCCAACTGGTCGGAGGCGCGAGCGCAGATGCTGGTCAACCTCCGGCGCGAGGCGCCGGGGCCTTCTCCCGACCGGGCGGAGGTCGAGGCGTTCATGGAACAGGTGTCCGCCGACGCCGCCATCGACCTGGTCGGGGCCGATCTAATTGCATTGGGCGGCGCGCGCTCCAGCGGTCCCGTTCCGGCCGGACGCGAAGAGCGGCCGGCGGAGCGGTTCCAGCGGCCCGACGGACGGCGGGTGAAGGTGACCCATACGCTCGAGAACGAGGCGGTGGGTCCTGGCCGCGTCCGGTGCGATCGGATCTCCCGGAGCGACGACGGACGTCAGCTGATCCAGACGACGACGATCCTCTGCACCGAGACCGGCTGGGCGATCGAGCTGGAGAGCGAGCAGTCCGAGACCATCGCCGAGGCCGGCTACGAGCACGTCCAGATCACCCGCATTCGCCGGCTCGACGAGACCGCCTGAGGCGAGCCGCTTTGCCGCGAGCCGCCGCGGCTGCTATGCGGCGAACCCATGCCCGTGTCCGTCCGCACCGCCTACAAGCGCCTCCTGAAGAAGCGCGAGATCCATTCCGACGAGGGCCAGGCCCGGGCGGTGGAGGCCTTCGCGCGGCTGGAGGGCGAGCTCGACAGCCTGAACGATCCCTGGATCCCGCTGCCGTTCTTCTCTCGGGGCAAGGCGCCGAAGGGTCTGTACGTCTGGGGCCCGCCGGGGCGCGGCAAGTCCATGCTGATGGACCTGTTCTTCGATTCCGCCCCGGTCCAGAAGAAGCGACGCACCCACTTCCACGTCTTCATGGGCGAGGTGCACGCCCTGATCGGCGCCTGGCGCGAGGGCGACGCCAGCGCGCGGAAGAAGCGCTTCGGCACGGCCAAGGGCGACGACCCGATCGCGCCGGTCGCCGACCTGATCGCGCGCGACGCGCGTCTGCTGTGCTTCGACGAGCTGCAGGTCACCGACATCGCCGACGCCATGATCCTGGGCCGGCTGTTCGAGGCCCTGTTCGAGCGGCGCGTGGTGCTGGTCGCCACCTCAAACCGCCCGCCCGAGGACCTCTACAAGGACGGCATCAACCGCCAGCTGTTCGTGCCCTTCATCGACATGCTCAAGCGCCGCTGCGAGGTGCTGGAGGTGGCCGGGCCGAAGGACTTCCGCCTCGACCGGCTGAAGGGCGCGCAGGTCTATTTCAGCCCGATCACGCCCGAGACCACCAAGGCCTTCGACCACCTCTGGCGCGACATGACCCGGGTCACCCACGAGGTCGGCGCCACGATCGAGGTGGCCGGCCGACGTCTGGAGTTCCCGCGCGCCTGCGGGGCCATGCTGCGCGCCAGCTTCGAAGAACTGTGCGCCCGGCCGCTCGGGCCGCAGGACTATCTGGCCGTCGCCGCGCGCTTCCAGACCGTGTTCCTGGCCGGCGTGCCGAAGCTGGGGCCGGAGCGGCGCAACGAGGCGCGCCGGCTGGTCACCCTGATCGACGCCCTCTACGAGGCCGGGACCAGGCTGGTGGTGCTGGCCGAGGGCGAACCGGCCGATCTCTATCCCGCCGGCGACGGCGCCTTTGAATTCGAGCGCACCGTCTCGCGCCTGCAGGAGATGCGCTCGGCCGATTACGTGGAGCGCGCGGAGGCCTGAACGGGTTCAGGGCTCGCGCCGTCAGCAAGGAGCCGCCCGCATGTCCCGATCCCTCGGCCTGTCCGACGAAGTCCGCGCCTACGTCCAGCGCCTGGGCGTGCGCGAAGACCCGGTGCTGGCCCGCTGCCGCGCCGAGACAGAAGCCATGGGCGGCGTATCGCGCATGCAGATCAGTCCCGAGCAGGGCGGCTTCATGCAGGTGGTCGCGCGCATGATCCGCGCCCGCCGGGCGATCGAGGTCGGCGTGTTCACCGGCTATTCCTCCACCGCCACGGCGCTCGCCCTGAAGGCCATGCACGGCGAGGGCGCGCGTCTGTTCGCGCTCGACCTGTCGGAAGAGTACGTCGCCAGGGCCCGCGGCTACTGGGCCGAGGCGAAGGTCGCCGACGTGATCGAGGCGCGCCTCGGGCCCGCGGCCGACAGCCTGCGCGGCCTGCTGGCCGAAGGCGAAGCGGGCGGCTTCGACATGGCCTTCATCGACGCCGACAAGACCGGCTACGGCGACTACTACGAGCTCTGCCTGCAGCTGCTGCGCCCCGGCGGCGTGATGATGATCGACAACATGCTCTGGGGCGGCGACGTAGCCTACGAGACCAAGCGGGACCCCGACACCGAGGCGCTGCGCACCCTCGCGGGCGAGATCCACGACGACCCGCGCGTCGACATGACCCTCGCCACCATCGGCGACGGCCTGTCCATCGTGGTCAAGCGTTGATCGACAGGTACGCCGCCGCCAGCGTGCGGCGCGCTTCGTCCAGGTGCAGGCGCTCGACCATGCGGCCCTCGACCTTGATGGCCCCGCGGCCGGCGTTCTCGGGCGCCTCGAAGGCGGTCACCACGGCGCGCGCCCAGGCGGCCTCGGCCGGCGTCGGCGAATAGGCGGCGTGGGCCAGCTCGATCTGGCGCGGGTGGATCAGCTGCTTGCCGTCGAAGCCGAACATGCGGCCCTGCGCGGCTTCCGCGGCAAAGCCGGCGTCGTCCTCGAAGGCGTTGTAGACCCCGTCGAAGGCGTGCAGGCCGTTGGCGCGCGCGGCGGTGACCGTCTGCGCCAGGGCCGGCTGTAGCGGCGCGCGGTCGGGGCCGGGACGGCAGCGCATTTCGCGGGCCAGGTCGTTGGGGCCGAACAGCAGGGCGCACAGGCGGGTCGTGCCCGCCTCGGCGGCGATGTCGCGCAGGTTCAGCACGCCCTGGCAGGTCTCGATCATCGCCCACAGCCGCACGTGGCCGGGCGCGGCCAGCAGGTGGCGGTCGTAGCGGCGCAGGTCGCCGATGCCGCTCACCTTGGGGGCGACGATGGCGTCCGGCGCGGCCAGCACGGCGGCGGCCATGTCCGCCTCGCCCCACTCGCTGTCCAGATCGTTGATCCGAACCGCCACCGTGCGGTCGCCGAAGCCGCCGTCGCGCAGGGCCTGCCACATCCGCTCGCGCGCCTCGACCTTCTGTTCGGGGCCGACGGCGTCCTCAAGGTCCAGCACGATCGCGTCGCACGGCAGGCCGCGCGCCTTCTCGATCGCGCGGGCGTTGGATGCGGGCAGGAACAGGACGGAGCGGAGGGGGCGGGTCATCCGATCAGGGGATACTCGCGTTCGAGCTCGTAGCGCGAGCCCTGCTGGGAGAGCCAGCTGGAATAGAGGCCGAACCAGGTCACCCGGAAGGGCGGCGACTTCAGCAGGTTGTGGCCCTGGATCCAGGCCGCCACCCGAGCCGGCTCGGCGTGCTTCAGATAGGCCAGGGTGACGTGGGGCTTGTAGGCCTTGCTGTCCGGCTTCAGGCCGGCGCGCCGGGCGGCCGCCTCGCAGCGGGCGGCCAGCTGGCGCAGCGCCTCGTTCTCGGCCACCCCGGCCCAGACGGCGCGCAGGTGCTCGCCCTCGCCGAAGGCGCCGACCCCCTCCAGCTCCAGCTCCATCGGCTCGCCGGAGATCGCGGCCAGCTCCGCGTCCAGGTCGGCGGCGACGTTCTCGGGCACTTCGCCGAAGAAGCGGGTGGTGATGTGCAGGGCCTCCAGCGGACGCCAGCGGGCGCCGGGCAGGCCCTGCTGGCGGCGCTTCAGATCCTCGCCGATTTCGGGCGGCAGCTCGACGGCGGCGAACAGTCGGATCATCTCGGTCTCTATCTGGCGGAGCAGCTGGCGCCGCCGAGCACGCAGAACTTGGCGCAGTGCGGATGGTTCAGGGCGACCTCGCCCAGCGCGTCCTTCAGGCTGGGGCCGAGCTCGAAACCGGGGTCGTAGGGCGTCAGGGTGCAGGCGACGACGACCGGCTCGTCCGCGCCCCTGCGCTTCACCACCATGCGGCTCGACGCGCACATGACGTCGGACGGCGACTTGTGGAGGATGCCCCAGCACGCCTCGGTGATCTCCGGCACGTCGACGCGGGCGTCCATTTCGGGAAACAGCACCAGCCGGCCCGGATCGGCGGCGTCGACCGGCACGCCCAGCTCAGCGAGGAGGCGCGCATAGCCGGCCCGCGCGTCGGCGTCGCTCTCCTCGGGCAGGTGGCGTCCGGCCACCGCCAGTGAGAGGCCTTCGCGCGCCAGCCAGATCAGGCCGTCCAGGGTCTTGTCCCAGGTGTCCTCGCCGCGCTCCGCCTCGTGCACGGCGGCGGTGTAGTGGTCGAGGCTGACGCGGACGGTGAGCTTGTCGCCGTGGCGGCCCTTCAGCGCCTTAAGCCCCGCCTCGAACCGGCGCATGGGCTTCATGGCGTTGGTCAGCACGAGGGTGTCGTACCCGCGCTCCAGGGCCGCGCCGATCATGGCGATGATCTCGCGGTTCATGAACGGCTCGCCGCCGGTGAAGCCGATCTCGCGCGTCTGCAGGCCCAGCGCCTCGATCTCGTCGAGGAAGGCCTCGACCTCGGCTGAGGTCAGGTAGGCCAGCGCGTCGTTGGTCGGGCTGCTCTCGATGTAGCAGTTGGCGCAGGTCAGGTTGCAGAGCGTGCCGGTGTTGAACCAGAGCGTCTCCAGCCGCTGCAGCTGCACATGCGCGCGCGGCTCGCCCTTGGCGGTGGTCCGCGGATCGCGAAACTTCTCCGGAGCCAGCGTCTTGGGCGCCGGCGCGACGAAGGGAGAGCGGACGGGGGCGTTCATCTCCCGGGGATCAGAGCGCCCGGGGCGGAGCGGGTCAAGAACACTGTTTCTCCTCCCCCGCTTCGCAGGGGGAGGAGATTACGCCGCCTCGAACTTCACCGCCTCGCCCCAGAAGGTCTCGACCAGGCCCGACTGGTGGCCGGGGAGGCCGGTGGTCAGGAAGCGGCGCGCGCCGCCCTGGCCGGGGCCGTATTCCGGGTGGCGCTCGAAGTAGCGCGATAGGGCGTCGGCCACCGCCTCCGGCTGGCCGATCAGCGGCGTGCCGGGCGGCAGCACCTCGCGGAACAGGTCGGCGACGATCTCGTAGTGGGTGCAGCCCAGGATGGCCCGGTCCGGCCAGCGGCCGATGCGGGTCTTCAGCGCGTCGGCGTGCGACTGGATCAGGGCGCGCAGGTCTTCGCGCGAGGCGCCCTGCTCGATCATGCCGGCCAGGCCCGAACAGGCCTCCGAGAACACCGCCAGGTCCTGACGGCGCTTGTCGATCTCGATCTCGTAGACGCGGCTGCCGGCGGTGGCGACGGTGCAGAACACGCCGATCACGTCCAGCTTCTCGATCTTGTCGCCGCGGCGCTCGGCCTCGTGCTCCCAGGGCAGGCCGGTGGCCGCCTCGATGGTCGGCACGATGATGCCCAGCACGTTGACCGGCCGGCCCAGCTGCTTGCGGTAGCCGGGCAGCCAGGTCTGCTGCAGCCGCCGCAGCGCCACGGCCGAAGCGGTGTTGCAAGCCAGGACCACGACGTTGGCGCCGGCCTCGAACAGCCGTTCGCAGCCGGCCCGGGTCAGGTCGACGATCTCTTCGCCTGCGCGGCCCCCGTAGGGCGCGCGGGCCTGGTCCGCCAGATAGACGAAGTCGGCGGTCGGAAACCGCTCGACGAGGGTGCGGTGGACGGTCAGGCCGCCCACGCCGGAGTCGAAAACACCGATGGCCATGCTTGTCGGCTTAGACCGGCTCTGCTGCGCCGTCCACAGGCCGCGCGGTCGCGGCGCGCCGGCTCGGAAAGCGCCGGTCTGCGACGACCGGCCGCAACCATTACAAGTCCGTCATTTTCCTGCACCGCTTGCGCGCTGTAGGTTGGCGGCCAACTAAACGACCAGACCAAGTCGGGGAGACTACCTCATGCGCAACCTTCTGCTCGCGGGCGCCAGTGCGGCCGCGGTGGCTTTCGCCGGTCAAGCCATGGCCCAGGATCACGCCCACCACGCCGCCGCCGCCGCGACCGCGCCGGCCGCCGCCAACCCCCTGCTGCAGAAGTGGACCGGCCCGTACGGCGGCGTCCCGGCCTTCGACAAGGTGAAGGTCGAGGACTTCAAGCCGGCGCTCGAGGCCGCCATGGCCGAGAACCTGCGCGAGGTCGACGCCATCGCCAACGACCCGGCGAAGCCGACCTTCAAGAACACCATCGAGGCGCTGGAGAACTCCGGCCGCACCCTGAACGACGTCTACACCTACTACGGCATCTGGGGCTCGACCCTGTCGACCCCGGAGTTCCAGGCCGTCGAGGAGGAGATGGATCCGAAGCTCGCCGCCCACGGCGACAAGATCACCCAGAACGACAAGCTCTTTAAGCGGGTCGAGGCGGTCTACAACTCGCCCGAGAAGAAGAAGCTGACGGCCGAGCAGCAGCGCCTGCTGTGGCAGACCTACACCGGCTTCGTGCGCCAGGGCGCCAAGATGGACCCGGCCGCCAAGGCCCGCATGGCCCAGATCAACCAGGAGCTGGCCGGCCTCTACACCAAGTTCAGCCAGCACCTGCTGGCCGACGAGAACACCACCATCGAGCTGTCCGCCGCCGACCTGGCCGGCCTGCCCGACAGCCTGAAGGCCGCCGCCGCCGCTTCGGCCAAGCAGCGCGGCATGGACGGCAAGTACGTGATCGTGAACACCCGCTCGTCGGTCGATCCGTACCTGACCTACGCCACCAACCGCGCCATGCGCGAGAAGGTGTGGAAGGCGTTCGTCAATCGCGGCGACAACGGCGACGTCAACGACAACAACGCCATCATCACCCAGATCCTGAAGCTGCGCGCCGAGCGCGCCAAGCTGCTGGGCTACAAGACCCACGCCCACTGGCGTCTGGAAAACTCCATGGCCAAGACGCCGGAAGCGGCGATGGAGCTGATGGAGAAGGTCTGGACCCCGGCCGTCGCGCGCGTCCACGAGGAAGTCGCCGACATGCAGGCGATCGCCGACAAGGAAGGCGCCGGCGTCAAGATCGAGCCGTGGGACTACCGCTTCTACCAGGAGAAGGTCCGCAAGGCGAAGTACGACCTCGACCAGAACGAGGTGAAGCCGTACCTGAACCTGGAGAACCTGCGCGAGGGCATGTTCTGGTCGGCCGGCCAGCTGTACGGCTTCCAGTTCAAGCCGATCACCAACGTGCCGGTCGCCCACCCCGACATCCGCGTCTGGGAAGTGCTCGACGCCAAGGGCAAGCACGTCGGCCTCTGGTACTTCGACCCGTACGCCCGTCCGGGCAAGCGCTCGGGCGCGTGGATGAACGCCTATCGCAACCAGGAGCGGTTCAAGGGCGAGGTCACGACCATCGTCTCGAACAACTCGAACTTCGTGAAGGGCGCGCCCGGCGAGCCGGTGCTGATCTCCTGGGACGACGCCGAGACCCTGTTCCACGAGTTCGGCCACGCCATCCACGGCCTGAACTCGAACGTGACCTACCCGTCGCTGTCGGGCACCAACGTGTTCCGCGACTACGTGGAGTTCCCGTCGCAGCTGAACGAGCACTGGCTGTCCACGCCGGAAGTGCTGAACAAGTTCGCGGTCAACGCCAAGGGCGAGCCGATCCCCGAGGCGCTGGTCAAGAAGATCAAGGCCACCTCGACCTTCAACCAGGGCTTCGCCACGGTGGAGTACCTGTCGTCGGCCCTGATCGACATGAAGCTGCACCTGGCCGGCGACGCGACCATCGACCCGGACAAGTTCGAGCGTGAAGAGCTGGAGAAGCTCGGCATGCCGCACGAACTGGTCATGCGTCACCGCACGCCGCAGTTCGGCCACGTGTTCTCGGGCGACGGCTACTCGGCCGGCTACTACAGCTACCTGTGGGCCGACACCCTGACCGCCGACGTCGCCGAGGCCTTCGAGGAAAGCCCGGGCGGCCTGTACGACAAGGCCACCGCCAAGAAGCTGCACGACAACATCATGTCGGTCGGCAACTCGATCGATCCGGCCGAGGGCTTCCGCAAGTTCCGCGGTCGGGACGTCAAGATCGACGCCCTGATGCGCGACCGCGGCTTCCCGGTCCCGGCCGAGACCACCACCAAGGCGGGCAAGTAAGACCTGTCTGAGACCAGCGGGGGCGGCGGAGCGATCCGCCGCCCTTCGCCTTTGACCCGGGCCGCCGCCCGGGACAGCAAGAAAATCATCGAGGAAACACCAATGCGTCTCCTGCTCTCCGTCTGCGCGGCCGCCCTGCTCGCCGCCGCGGGCGCCCACGCCGAGACCCCCGCCGCCGACACCGCCGCGAACGCCCCGGCCGCCAGCGCGACCGACCCCTTCCAGTGGCTGGAAGACGTCAACGGCGCCCGCTCGATGGAGTGGGTGAAGGCCCAGAACGCCAAGGCCAAGGCGACGCTGGAAGGCGACGCCCGCTTCGAGGCGTTCCGCAAGGAAGGCCTGGCGATCTTCACCGCTCAGGACCGCATTCCCTATCCGTCGTTCCGCGCCGGCGCGGTCGACAACCTGTGGCAGGACGACAAGCGTCCGCACGGCGTGTGGCGCAAGGCTTCGATCGAGTCCTACCGCACGGCCGAGCCGGCCTGGGAGACCGTCCTGGACATCGACGCCCTGGCCAAGGCCGAGGGCCGCGACTGGTTCCTGAAGGGCTCGATCTGCCTGCCGCCGAACGAGACGCGCTGCCTGCTGCGCCTGTCCGACGGCGGCAAGGACGCGGTGACCCTGCGTGAGTTCGACACCGCGACCAAGACCTTCGTCGAGGGCGGCTTCACCCTGTCGGAAGGCAAGCAGTACGCCGAGTGGATCGACGCCGACACCCTGGTGGTCGGGCGCGACTGGGGCGCGGGTTCGCTGACCGAGTCCGGCTATCCGATGGTCCTGAAGACCCTGAAGCGCGGCCAGAGCGTCGACCAGGCGAAGGAAATCTACCGCGGCGACGCCAAGGACGTCTGGGTGCAGCCCTTCGCGCTGCGCGACGCCGACGGCAAGCTGCAGGCCCTGATGATCGACCACGGCCTGACCTTCTTCGAGAAGGAATACCTGCTGGTCACCGACAAGGGCGCGGTGAAGCTGCCCTTCCCGAAGAAGGCCAACATCCAGAGCCTGGTGAACGGCCAGGTGGTGTTCACCGTCGAGGAGGACTGGAACGGCCTGAAGGCCGGCGACCTGGCCGCCTACGACCTGAACGCCCTGAAGCGCGATCCGGCGCAGGCCAAGGCGGCCCTGATCTTCCGCCCGAATGCGAAACAGGCGGTCGAGGGCGTCTCCTCCACCCGTGACCGGCTGGTCGTGACCGGCCTGGAGAACGTCACCGGCTTCGTCGACGTCTACGGCTACGCCAAGGGCAAGTGGAGCGCCAAGCGCCTCGACATGCCGAAGAACAGCTCGGTCAACATCGTCGACACGTCCAAGTCGTCGAACCGCCTGTTCCTGACCACCCAGGGCTTCCTGGACCCGACCACCCTGGTGCTCGCCGACGCCGCCACCGGCTCGGTCGAGAAGGTGAAGGCCCTGCCGGCCCGCTTCGACGCCTCGAAGGACATGGTCGAGCAGTTCTGGGCCACCTCGACCGACGGGACCAAGATCCCGTACTTCGTCGTGCACCGTAAGGACATCAAGCTGGACGGCTCGACGCCGACCCTGATGTACGGCTACGGCGGCTTCCAGGTGTCCAAGCCGCCGGTCTACCTGCCGGAAGTCGGCAAGCTGTGGCTGGAGCGCGGCGGCGCCTACGTCATCGCCAACATCCGGGGCGGCGGCGAGTTCGGCCCGGCCTGGCACGACGCCGTGCTGAAGGCCGACCGCCAGAAGGCGTTCGACGACTTCGCCTCGGTCGGGCAGGACCTGATCTCGCGCAAGATCACGTCGGCCCGCCACCTCGGCATCTACGGCCGTTCCAACGGCGGCGTGCTGACCACCGTGTCGATGACCCAGCACCCGGAGCTGTTCAACGCCGTGGTGGTGGAGAGCCCGCTGATCGACATGATGCGCTACCACAAGCTCTCGGCCGGCGCGTCGTGGGTGGGCGAGTACGGCAACCCGGACATCCCGGAAGAGGCCGCCTACATCTCCAAGTACTCCGGCTACCAGAACCTGCGGCCGGGCGTGACCTATCCGAAGGCCTACATCACCACCAACACCAAGGACGACCGCGTCCACCCGGGCCACGCCCGCAAGTACGCGGCCAAGCTCGAGGCGATGGGCGTCCCCTACATCTATTTCGAGGACGACTTCGGCGGGCACTCCTACGACGCCGACCCGACCGCCAACGCGGCGCGCTGGGCCCGCCACTACGTGTACCTGTCGCAGCAGCTGATGGACTGATCCGTCCAGGAGTCTGCCTGAATGCGAAGGCCCCGGAGCGAGCTGCGCCGGGGCCTTTTGCTTGACCGGCGTTCTTGCTCGCCCGAGGTTGGCTCGGGGCAGGGAGGACGATCATGCGGGCGTGGATCCTGGCGGCTGCGCTGGCCGCCGCGGCGGGGACGGCTCGGGCCGAGGTGGTCGACGCCCAGGCGGGCGGCTTCCAGGTGCGCGAGACGGTCGAGGTCGCGGCCAAACCCGACGCGGTCTGGAAGGCCCTGGTCGACGTCGGCGGCTGGTGGTCGTCGGACCACACCTGGTCCGGCGACGCGAAGAACCTGTCGATCGATCCGAAGCCCGGCGGCTGCTGGTGCGAACGCTGGAAGGACGGCGCCGCCCAGCACATGACCGTCACCTTCGTGCAGCCGAACCGGGAGCTGCGGACCGCCGGCGCGCTCGGCCCGCTGTCGATGATGGCGGTGTCGGGGGCCATGACCTTCAAGCTGCAGCCGAAGGGGGAGGGGACGGTGCTCACCGCGACCTATTCGGTCGGCGGCTACGCCCCCCAGGGTCTCGCCGGCCTGGCGGCGCCGGTCGACGGCGTGCTCAAGACCCAGGTCGAGCGCCTGGGGCGCTACGCGGTGACGGGCAAGCTGTAAGGGCGCAGATGACCGAGCAAGTTTCATTCGGCGACACGGTCATGATCCGCGAGGCGGCGGAGACCAAAGCGCTTGGGATCGCCGGCAAGACCGGGACGGTCTACGGCTACACGACGCCGTCGGTGACCGGTGTGGAGGTCGTGGGCGTCGCCGAGGACGATTACGCGGTGAACGTCCACCTCGACGATCTGGGCGAAGGCTACTGGCTGTCGGAACAGCTGGTCGAGTTCCTGGACCACGGCGCGGGCATGACGGTTTCGGTCGCCGGCGTCGACAGGGCGTGGGTCCGATTGGAGGACGGAGGCTGGGCGGAAGCTCCGGCCCCTCGCGCGACGAAGAAGCCGTGGTGGCGCTTCTGGGGCTGACCCAACCGGGCTCGGGGTGAAAAACAAAAGCCCTCCCGGCGAAGGGAGGGCTCTTCCACTGACAAGCGTCCGGACTGACGCTCAGCCCGCCTTGCGGGCGCTCTCGGCGCGGACGACCTGGGAGGCGGCGGCGACCACCGCGGCGATGCGCAGGGCGGCCTGGATCTGGGTCGAGGGCACGCCGTGCTTGCGCAGTTCGTTCTCGTGGGCGTCGAGGCAGGCGCCGCAGCCGTTGATGGCCGACACGGCCGTGCACCACAGCTCGAAATCGGCCTTCGGCGCGCCCGGATTGGCGATGACGTTCATGCGCAGCTTGGCCGGCATGGTCCGGTACTCGGCGTTGTGCATCAGGTGCAGCGCCCGGTAGTACACGTTGTTCATGCCCATGATGGCGGCGGCGGCGCGGGCCGCGTCGCGCACTTCTTCGGGCAGGCCGGCGGCCATGGCCTCGAAGGCCTGGACCACTTCCGGCACGCCGCCGGCGTGGGCCGAGGCGAGGAAGGTTCCCCACTTCTGCTGGTCGTTCAGCACCGTCTCGTTCGCCAGCGACGAGAGGTTCAGCGACAGGTCTTTGGCGTAAGACGGCAGCGTCTCGCGCAGGGCGTCGAGCGACATGGGGTTTCCTTGAGTGTCGGTAGAAGAAAGGGGCCCGGGCGGCGACCGGGGTTGGGGGAGGAGCCGCCCGGGCGAGCGAGCCGTTTAGGCGGCCGGCTTGAGGGTCTCGCCGCCCACCGGGCGGTTGCAGGCGCACAGTTCGTCGGTCTGCAGGCCGTCCAGCACGCGCAGGGTGTCGGCCGGGGCGCGGCCGACGTTCAGGCCGTTGACGGTGACGTGCTGCACGACGTTGTGCGGGTCGACGATGAAGGTGGCGCGCAGCGCCACGCCCGCGGTCTCGTCGAGCACGCCCAGCGCGCGGGCCAGGCGGCCGCCGTTGTCGGCGAACTGCCAGATCGGCAGCTTGTTCAGGTCGGCGTGGTCACGACGCCAGGCCAGCTTCACGAACTCGTTGTCGGTCGAACCGCCCATCACGACCGCGTCGCGGTCGGAGAATTCCTTGCCCAGGCGGGCGAATTCCGCGATCTCGGTCGGGCACACGAAGGTGAAGTCCTTCGGGTAGAAAAAGATGACCTTCCACTTGCCCGAGAAGCTTTCCGGCGTGATCGCCTCGAACGCGCTGTGGCCGTTCTCTTCGTGCGAGTTGAAGCCCGGCTTCACGCCGACAACTTCGAAATTGGGGAGCTTTTCTCCGACGCCGATCATCGCGCATCTCCTTGGAATGGTGGTGCGGCGAGGCCGCCGCTGAGGGGGGTTTAGAGACCCCGGGACCGAAACTCCAATCGATTGTTTTTGGCTCCGGCATAAATCCTGCCTATATCTCGGCCATGCTTCCCAGTCTCCGACAGCTCCAGTACCTCAAGCTCCTGGCCGAGCACGGCTCGTTCAGCCGCGCCGCCGACGCCGCCCACGTCTCCCAGCCGGCCCTGTCGGCCGGCGTGCAGGAGCTGGAACGCATCCTCGGCGCGCCGGTGGTGGAGCGCGCCCGCAGCGGGGTGATCCTGACCGCCGTCGGGGCCGAGGCGGTGCGCCGGGCCGAGGACGTGCTGGCCCGCACCGAAGACCTGGTCGAGGCCGCCCGCGGGGCCGGCAAACCCCTCTCCGGGCGCTTTCGCTTAGGCGTGATCCCGACCGTCGCGCCCTTCCTGCTGCCCAAGGCGCTGCCCGAACTGAAGCGCCGCTGGCCGGCCCTGCGCCTCTACCTGCGCGAGGACCTGACGCCCCGCCTGATCGCGGCGCTGAAGTCCGGCGCGCTGGACGCCGCGGTCATCGCCCTGCCGTATGACACGGCTGGCCTGGACTGCGCGCGCATCGGCGACGACGAGATCATGGCCGCCGCGCCCACCGACCACCCCTGGGCGACCGGCGAGCGGGTCGACCCGCAGGCGTCCGACGTCGCCGACCTGATCCTGCTGGAGGACGGCCACTGCCTGCGCGAGCACGCCCTGTCGGCCTGCGCGCTGGAACCGCCTAAGGGCGAGGACGTGTTCGCGGCCACCTCGCTGCACACCCTGGTGCAGATGGTCGGCTCGGGCCTGGGGGTCAGCTTCCTGCCGCAGATGGCGGTCAAGGCGGGTCTCGCCGACGGCGCGGCGGTGGCGGTTCGGCCGCTGCGCGGCGACGCCCCCAAGCGTGAGATCGTGGTCGCCTGGCGGGCCGGTTCCAGCCGCGCCCGCGAAGCCGAGCTGCTGGCCGAAGCGTTCCGGGACGTCTGACAAACGCGTTATGCCTTAGCCGTTAAGGGTGCGACGCCTTGCGCTGGAAGGCGCGACCCCCGATATTTCATGCCTAGGGCCCGTGAGGCGGGCTGCTTAGGGGACTTGCATCGCGATGAGCGATTTCAACAACGGCTATTCTCGTCCGATCCCGTCGACCGGCGACATGGCCGTCGACGCGGGCCTGCGCCGCTTCATGCTGGGCGTCTACAACAAGATGGCCCTGGGTCTGGTCGTGTCGGGCGCGCTGGCTTTCGCGACCTCGTCGATCGAACCGGTGCGAGACCTGCTGTTCCGCATCACCGGCGAAGGCCGGCTGGCCGGCTACACCGGCCTGGGCGCGATCGTGGCCTTCGCCCCGCTGATCATCCTGCTCAGCGCCAGCTTCCTGATGAAGAACGTCACGCCGAGGACGTCGGGCATCGTCTACTGGGCCATCGTGGCGCTGATCGGCGCCTCGCTGGGCACCGTGGGCCTGCTCTACACCGGCGCGAGCGTCGCCTCGATCTTCTTCATCACCGCCGCGGCCTTCGGCGGCCTGAGCCTGGTGGGCTACACCACCAAGAAGGACCTGACGGGCATGGGCGCCTTCTTCGTGATGGGCGCCTGGGGCCTGCTGGTCGCCTTGCTGGTCAACGCCTTCATCCTGAAGTCCGGCGCCATGCTGATGATCCTCAGCGGCGTGGGCGTGCTGATCTTCGCCGGCCTGATCGCCTATGACACGCAGCGGCTGAAGATGACCTACTACGCCGTGGGCGGCGACGAGGCTTCGCTGGCCGTGGCGACCAACTATGGCGCGCTGAACCTGTACCTGGACTTCGTGAACCTGTTCCGCTTCCTGCTGGTCCTGTTCGGCCAGCGCCGCTGATCGAGGCGCACCTGAGACGTGGAGAGGCCCCGGCGGGCGACCGCCGGGGCCTTCTTCATTCCACGACGCTGAACTTGCCCTTGTCGAACAGGCGCAGCACCTGACCCAGTTCGTGGCCGCGCTTGAGCACGTGGCCGCCCTGGCCGACCACGGCCCAGGCGCCTTGGCGGCGGGCCAGGTCGGGGCGCTTTTCGATCCGGTAGAGGGGCGCTTCGGAGGCGCGGCGGAACACCGAGAACACCGCCATGTCCTTCAGGCCGGCGATGCCGTAGTCGCGCCATTCGCCGGCGGCGACCATTCGCCCGTACAGGCGCATCAGGGCGTCGAGCTCTTTCCGCTCGAAAAACACCGGCCCCGCGACCGCCGTAGAATAGGCTTCGAAGCTCATCCCGAAACGAGCCTAAACCCGTCCGGGTTCGGGCGCCAGCCCGGGGCGGTTGAGGCGGCGTTGCACGCCCGCAACGCTTGCCGAGCGACGTTACGAAGAAAACAGGCGCGAACACGAAAAGGCCCTAATTCGGTCCATCGCGCGCCCGTTTGCGCCAGCATCTTAACAGCGTCGGCCGGTCGGGGTCACGAAGAGGTCCCGGATCCTGAACAGCCCCCCCAGCCCCCCTGGACTTTAACGGGGCTCCGGTCGGTCGACTTTCCTCCAAGCGACGAACGCCCGCGCGACCTCCTCCCCCCCTCCGGTCCCGCGGGCGTTTTCGCGTCTGGCGTCCAGCGCTCAGCGCGTCGCCTCCGCTTTCAGCTGATCCGACCATGTCCTTCACCGGAGGGGCATTCAGGAGCACCGCGTCGGCTTCCCTGTCGGGCGGGCGGGCGGGCGAAGATTCTCTTTGTAAGAAGGCGCCGACCTGCGGGACTAGGCGCGAGATGGTCTCGATCGAACAGGTGATCGCCGCCTACGGGCCGGCGCTGGTGCGTATCGCGGCCAGCTACGAGCGGGAGCGCGCGCTGCGCGACGACCTCGTGCAGGAGATCACGGTGGCGATCTGGAAGGCCCTGCCCAACCTGCAGGACCAGGCCAAGCTGAAGCCCTTCGTCTTCCGCATCGCCCACAACCGCGCGGTCAGCCACGTGGCCCGCCAGGCCGCCCGTCCCGGGCAGGCCGAGCTCTCCGAGGCGCTGCGGGACGGCGAGGCCGATCCGGAGGCGCGCCTGGTCGGCAAGGAGCGGTCAGAGCGGCTGGTCGAGGCGGTGCGCCGCCTGCCGCTGGCCTACCGCCAGGTTGTCACCCTGGCGCTCGAGGACCTGAGTTACGACGACATCGCCGAGGCGCTGGGGCTGTCCGTCTCCAACGTGGGCGTGCGGCTGAACCGCGCCAAGGCGCAACTGAAGGCGATGCTGGATGGCTGACGATTTCCTGGACGAGGCGCGGCGTAACTGGCGCGCTCAGGATGCGGAGATCGCGGGGGTGTCGACGCGCCTGCGTCGCGACCTGGCGTTCCAGCGGCTGATGCAGGGCGGCGAGTTCGTCGCTGCGGGCGTCGCCGTCGCGGCTGGCCTCGGCTTCGCCTGGACGGGCGTGGTGCAGGGCGACGCCCGCCTGATCGTCGCCGCGGCGGTGCTGCTGGTGCTTCTGCCCCTGCTCACCTGGGCCGCGTGGCGGGTGCGACGGCGGGAGCCGCGCTGGGCCGACGACGAACCGGCCGGCGTGGTGGCGCAGATGCTCGCCCAGGTCGACGCGACCCGGCGGCTGATGAGCCTCGCCCTGTGGCAGGCCTGGACCCTGGCCGGCACGGTCGTGGCGCTGTGGGCGCTGACCCTGTTCGGTTGGGGCGAGGTCGACGCTGGTCTCGGGATCGTCACCGCCGCGCTCCTGGCGAGCGCGGCCGCGGCGGCCGGTTGGGCGTTCTGGCGCGAGCGCGGGCTGCGGCGCGAGCGCGCCTGTTGCGAGCGATTGCTTGAGGAACTGCGGAACGGCGGCTGAGGGCGGGGGCGCCGCTCAGCGCTGCTTGGCGGCCAGGATACGCCCGTCGCGGGCCTGGACCAGCACGACGGTCTTCAGTCCGGGCTCCTCGGCCTTGGGCATGCGGAACACGGCCGGACGGCCCTTCCAGCTGCCGAGCTTGACCAGTTCGCGCACGACGTTGCCGTGGCGGACGACCTGGCCCTTGTTCTCGCCGCGCTTGACCGCGACCTCCTGGTCGGCGTCCTCGTAGCGCACCAGCCAGACCTGAGCCCCGCCGCGCGGCGACTTGCCGGAACCGACCGCGACGCGGTCGCCGCCGGGGAAGGCCATGTCGGGCGGATAGGCCCGGTGGACGGCTTCTTCGTGCACCGCCGCGGCGACGTCGTCCGGCTTGCCGCCCGAGAGCTGGCGCTTGCCGTCGATCACGAACTGCGGGGTGTAGACGTCGCGCAGGCTCATCGACGTCTGGTAGGCGCGCTGGCGTTCCGTGAACTCCGGCTTGGCGAAGGTGTCGCGCCAGCCCAGGTAGTCCCAGTAGTCCACGGCGAAGGTGAGGGCGATGACGCCGGGCTTGTCGGCCAGCTCCATCAGCACTTCGTTGGCCTGCGGACAGCCGGAACAGCCCTGGCTGGTGAACAGCTCGACCACCACGGGCTCGCGCGCGGCCGACGGCTTTGCCGCCGCGGGGCTCGCCAGCACGGCGATCAGAAACAGGGGCGCGATCCGACGCATGGTTCGCTGATTAACGAATCCGGAGCTTGAGCGCGCCTCACCAATGCGTGAGCGCGGCCGTATGACCCGCCTCCAGCCGGAGCCGGAGGCGGGGTCTCACGCGCAGATCAGCCCGCGCGGGCGAGGTTGCGGAGCACGTACGGCATGACGCCGTCCGACTTGAAGTACTCCAGCTCGGTCGGGGTATCGATGCGGCAACGCACCGGGAAGCGGGCCATCTTGCCGTCCGACGGGCGGAACAGCTCGACCCACAGTTCCTGACGCGGCTTCACGTCGGTCAGGCCGCGGATGGTGACGATCTCCTCGCCGGTCAGGCCCAGCTTGGCCCAGCCGTCGACCTTGAACTGCAGCGGCAGCACGCCCATGCCGACCAGGTTGGAGCGGTGGATGCGCTCGAAGCTCTCGGCGATGACCGCGCGGACGCCCAGCAGCTTGGTGCCCTTGGCCGCCCAGTCGCGCGACGAGCCGGTGCCGTACTCCTTGCCCGCGAACACGACCAGCGGACGGCCCTCGGCCTGGTAGCGCATGGCCGCGTCGTAGATCGACATCACTTCGCCGGACGGGAAGTGCTTGGTCACGCCGCCTTCGATCTCCGGGGTGATCTTGTTGCGGATGCGGATGTTGGCGAAGGTGCCGCGCACCATCACTTCGTGGTTGCCGCGACGCGCGCCGTACGAGTTGAAGTCCGCCGGGTCGACCCCGTGGGCGATCAGATACTCGCCGGCCGGCGAGGCCTTCTTGATCGAACCGGCCGGGCTGATGTGGTCGGTGGTGATGGAGTCGCCGAACACGCCCAGGATCCGGGACTCGACGATGTCGGTCACCGGCTTGGGCTCCATGCCCATGCCCTCGAAGTAGGGCGGGTGCTTCACGTAGGTCGACTTGTCGTCCCAGGCGTAGGTCTTGCCGCCGGCGACCTTGATGCCCTGCCAGGCCTTGTCACCCTTGAAGACGTCCTTGTAGCGCTTGGCGAACATGTCGCCGGACACGGCGCTGCGCTGGATTTCGGCGATCTCCGCCGAGCTCGGCCACACGTCCTTCAGATAGACCGGCTGGCCGCCTTCGCCCGTGCCGATCGGGTCCTTCCAGACGTCGATCTTCATCGAGCCGGCCAGGGCGTAGGCGACGACCAGCGGCGGCGAGGCCAGGTAGTTGGCCCGCACGTCCGGGTTCACGCGGCCCTCGAAGTTGCGGTTGCCCGACAGCACCGACACGGCGACCAGGTCGCCCTCGGCGATGGCGGCCGAGATCGGGGCCGGCAGCGGGCCGGAGTTGCCGATGCAGGTGGTGCAGCCGTAACCGACCAGGTTGAAGCCCATGGCGTCCAGGTCGTCCTGCAGGCCGGCCTTCTCGAGGTAGTCGGTCACGACCTGCGAGCCGGGGGCCAGCGAGGTCTTCACCCACGGCTTCACCTTCATGCCCAGCGCGCGCGCCTTGCGGGCGACCAGGCCGGCGGCGATCAGCACCGACGGGTTGGAAGTGTTGGTGCAGCTGGTGATGGCGGCGATCACCACGTCGCCGTCGCTGACCGCGTGGTCGGCGCCCGCGACCGGGACGCTCTTCTCATCGGTCTTGCCGAACACGTCCTTCATGGCCGTGGCGAACTGCGAGGCGGCCTCGACCAGCGGCACGCGGTCCTGCGGACGCTTCGGGCCGGCCAGCGACGGCTGGACGGTCGAGACGTCGAGCTCGAGCGTGTCGGAGAACACCGGCTCCGGCGTCGAGTCGTCGACCCACAGGCCGTTGGCCTTGGCGTAGGCCTCGACCAGCGCGACCCGGTCCTTGGCCCGGCCGGTGGCGGTCAGGTAGTCGATGGTGGCGCGCGACACCGGGAAGAAGCCGCAGGTGGCGCCGTACTCGGGGGCCATGTTGGCGATGGTCGCCTGGTCCTCGATGGTCAGGTGGGACAGGGCGTCGCCGTAGAATTCGACGAACTTGCCGACCACGCCCTTCTTGCGGAGCATCTGGGTGACGGTCAGCACCAGGTCGGTGGCGGTCGCGCCTTCCGGCAGCTTGCCGGTCAGCTTGAAGCCGATCACCTCGGGGATCAGCATCGGGATCGGCTGGCCCAGCATGGCCGCCTCAGCCTCGATGCCGCCCACGCCCCAGCCCAGCACGGCCAGGCCGTTGATCATGGTGGTGTGGCTGTCGGTGCCGACCACGGTGTCCGGATAGGCGGTGACCACCTTGCCCTCTTCCGAGGTCCAGACGGTCTGGGCCAGGTTCTCCAGGTTCACCTGGTGGCAGATGCCGGTGCCCGGGGGCACCACGCGGAAGTTGTTGAAGGCCGACGAACCCCAGCGGAGGAAGCGGTAGCGCTCGATGTTGCGCTCGTATTCCTTCTCGACGTTGGACTTGAACGAGGTCGGCTTGCCGAAGAAGTCGACCATGACCGAGTGGTCGATGACCAGGTCGACCGGGTTCAGCGGGTTGATCTTGTCCGGGTTGGCGCCGAGCTTGGTCATGGCGTCGCGCATGGCGCCGAGATCGACCACGGCCGGAACGCCGGTGAAGTCCTGCATCAGCACGCGGGCCGGGCGGAAGGCGATCTCGTGCTCGACCTTGCCCTTGTTTTCCAGCCAGGCGGCGATGGCCTTGACGTCGGCGCCGGTGACCGAAACGCCGTCTTCGTTACGCAGCAGGTTCTCCAGCAGCACCTTCAGCGACACCGGGAGACGGGAAATTCCCGTCAGACCGGCTTCCTCCGCGGCGGCGAGGCTGTAATAGACGTACTTCTTCCGACCGACGGAAAGATCCCGACGGGTGCTGAAGCTGTCGATGGACGGCATGAACGATCCTCTTTCTTCACCAGGCCGCCCCAAGGCGGGGAGCGGGATCGCGCGCTTCAGACCGGGACGCACAGGTTCCCGGTCCGCGCCGCGTCAGTCCCGCACGGCCGCGCGTTGTTTAGACGCAGCTCAGCCCGGCGTCGAGGCGTACCGTATTACACGCGAGTCGTTCGCATGATCGCGCGCGTGAGCGTCGAAAACCTGTCGGTCGGCCGCGGCGAACGGGTGCTGTTCCAGGGCCTGTCCTTCGCCCTTGCGGCGGGCGAAGCCGTGGCCCTGATCGGGGCCAACGGGGCGGGCAAGACCAGCCTGTTGCGCGCGGTCGCCGGTTTCGTGCGGCCGCTTCACGGCCTGGTCCGGTTCGAGGGCGCGGACGGCGAGCGCGAGCCGGACGAGGCGCGCAGCCAAGGCCTGCACCTGCTGGGCCACCACGACGGTCTGAAGCCGGGGCGCACCGCCTGGGAGGAGCTGCGCTTCCAGACCCTGTGGGCGGGCGGCACCGAGGCGAGCGCCCGCGCCGCCGTCGAAAAGTTGCAGCTGAAGCCGCTGCTGGATCTGGAGATCCGCAAGCTGTCGGCCGGCCAGCGCCGGCGCGTGTCCCTGGCCCGGCTGGCCGCCGCGCCGCGCCCGCTGTGGCTGCTGGACGAACCGCTGGCCCCGCTGGACGCCGAGCGTCGCGCCCGCATGGGCGAGCTGATGGCCGCCCACCTGGCGGGCGGCGGCATGATCCTGGCCGCGGTGCACGACCCGCTGCCGGTGCCGGCCAAGACGGTCGAGATCGGAGCGGCGGTCGCGTGAAGTCGCTCTGGACACTGTATCGCCGCGAGCTCGATCTCGCCTGGGGCCGGGGCGGCGGGCCCTTGCTGGCCTGCGCCTTCTACGCCTGCGTGGCGACCTTGCTTCCGCTGGCGGCCGGGCCGTCGCCGGAGCGACTGGCCGCGGTCGCGCCGGGCTCGGCCTGGCTGGCCCTGGCCCTGGCCTCGCTGCTGTCGCTCGAGCGGCTGTTCGAGCGGGACTACGAGGACGGGGCGCTGGACCTGCTGACCCTGGGCCCGGCCCCGATCGAGGCGGTCGCCTTCGTGAAATGCCTGGCCCAGTGGACCGCCAACGGCCTGCCCCTGGCCGTGTTCGCGCCGCTGGCCGCGGTGGCTCTGGGCGCGCCGGTCGAGGTCGTGCCCCTGACGCTCGCCTGCGCCCTGATCGGCGGCCTGGGCTTCGCCTTCGTCGGCGGCACCGGGGCCGCCCTGGCGCTCGGCGCCCGGCGCGGCGGCGTACTGGTGGCGGTGGTGGTGCTACCGCTGTTCGCGCCGCCGGTGATCTTCGGGGCCGGCACGATCGAGGCCTTCGCCGCGGGACTGAACTGGACGCCGGGCTTCGCCTTCCTGGCCGCCTACAGCCTGGCGGCCGTGGCGCTCACCCCGCTGGCCATGGGCGCGGCGGTCAGGAACGCGCTGAGCTGACCCTTCTCCGCAAGGGGAGAAGGGTGATTTAGAGGAAGCTGTACGGGTCAACGTCCACGGTCACCCGCACGCTGCCGGGGACCTTCACCTGGGCCAGCCAGGTGCCCAGGAAGGCCTGGATGTCGACGTCGCGGTCGGCGCGGACCAGCAACCGCTTGCGCCGGCGCCCGCGCACCAGGCTGAGCGGCGCGTCGGCCGGGCCGTAAACCTCCAGCCGCTCGGCGTTCGGAATGGCGGCGGCCAGAGCCCGGGCGTAGGCCTCCAGCGCCGCGCCGTCGGGGCTGGACAGCACGATGGCGGCCAGCCGCCCGTGCGGCGGCAGGCCCGCGGCCTTGCGCTCGGCGGTCTCGGCCTCGACGAAGGCGTCGCGGTCCTGGGCCTTCAGCGCCTGCATCACTCCGTGCTCGGGCATGTAGGTCTGCAGCAAGGCCCGCCCCGGCTTGTCGGCGCGGCCGGCCCGGCCGGTGGCCTGGGCCAGAAGCTGGAAGGTCCGCTCGCCGGCGCGCAGGTCCCCGCCGCGCAGGCCTAAGTCCGCGTCGACCACGCCCACCAGGGTGAGGTTGGGGAAGTTGTGGCCCTTGGCGGCGGCCTGGGTGGCGACCAGGATGTCGATCTCGCCCTCGGCCATGCTGCGCACCAGGGCGCGCGCGCTCTCGCCGTCGGGCACGGTGTCCGAGGAGAACACCGCCACCCGCGCCTGCGGAAACAGCTCGCGCACCTCCTCCTCGACCCGCTCCACGCCGGGGCCTACGGAGACCAGGGACTCCTCGGCCGAACAGTGCGGGCAACGCTTCGGCTTGGGCATGGAGAAGCCGGTCAGGTGGCAGACCAGCCGGCCGGTGTAGCGGTGTTCGACCAGCCAGGAGTCGGTGTCCGGCGCGGTCATGCGCTCGCCGCAGGCCCGGCACAGCACCAGCGGCGCGTAGCCCCGCCGGTTCAGGAAGAGCAGGGACTGCTCGCCGCGGGCGAAGGTCTCGCCCACCGCCTTGACCAGCCGGGACGACAGCCAGCGCCCGCGCTCGGGCGGGGTCTCGCGCATGTCGATCAGGTCGACGTCGGGCAGGCGCGCGGCGCCGTGGCGGCTGGCCAGGCGCAGCCAGCGGTAGCGGCCGGCCTCGGCGTTGGCCAGCGTCTCCAGCGACGGGGTGGCCGAGGCCAGCACCACGGCGGAGCCCTCGATCTTGGCCCGCGCCACCGCCAGGTCCCGGGCGTGGTAGATCAGCCCCTCTTCCTGCTTGAAGGAGCTGTCGTGCTCCTCGTCGACGACCAGCAGGCGAAGGCTTTGGAACGGCAGGAACAGGGCCGAGCGGGCGCCCACCACGATGCGGCAGCGGCCGGCCGCCACCGCCTCCCACACCTTGCGGCGTTTGGGCAGGGACACGCCCGAGTGCCACTCGGCCGGGGTGACGCCGAAGCGCTGTTCGAAGCGGGCGATCACCGCCTGGGTCAGGGCGATCTCGGGCAGCAGCACCAGCACCTGGGCGGCCGGATCGGCGGCCAGGGCGTGGGCCACCGCCTCGAGATAGACCTCGGTCTTGCCGGCCCCGGTGACGCCGTCCAGCAGGGCGGCCTGGAAGCCGCCGGCGTCGAACGCCGCGTTCAGGGCCTTGGCCGCGGCCGCCTGGCTGGGGTTGAGCGAGGACGCCGTGTGGTTCGGATCGGGCTCCGGGAAGGCCGCGGGCGCGATCACCTCGACCACTTCCAGCGCGCCCTCGTCGACCAGGCCCTTTACGACGCCGGACGACACGCCGGCGGCGCGGGCCAGGTCGGCGGGCGCGCGGGCGAATTCCGCGGCGACCTCCAGCACGCGGGTGCGGGCGGGTGTGGCGCGAGCCGGCTGCACGCCGGTCGGGACCAGCCGCTTCTCCGGCTTGGGCGGCGGCGCGCGCAGGCCGCGGAGCGCCAGAGCCGCCACTTCGCCCGGCGGCGAGCAGGTCCAGCGCGCGGCCCAGGTCACGAATTTCAGCGTGCCGGCGGGAAGGGACGGCTCGTCGATGCGCTCCAACACCGGCTTCAGCGGCCGGTTCAGGCCGGGCATGTCGCGCACGCCGGCGACCAGGCCTCGCATGCGGCGCGGCCCCAGCGGCACCACCACGTGATCGCCGGGCGCGATTTCCAGGCCTTCAGGCACCGCGTAGTCGAACGGCTCCGGCAGGGGCAAAGGCATCAGGACGGCGGCGGCCTTCATTTCATGCTCCGGGCCGCATGGCGCGTGACCCCGGCCTTATGTAGAAGGCGCCCACGCGAGAGATAAGGAAGCGACATGCAGCTGTTCGTCGACACCGCCGACACCGGTCTGATCCGCGAGCTGGCCGAAACCGGCCTGGTCGACGGCGTCACCACCAATCCCACGTTGATCGCCAAAGCCGGCCGCCCCATGGCCGAGGTCATCGCCGAGATTTGCGAGCTCGTCGAGGGGCCGATCAGCGCAGAAGTGGCGGCGACCGAGCACAAGCAGATGATCGCCGAGGGCGAGAAGCTGGCCAAGATCGCCCCGAACGTGGTGGTGAAGGTGCCGCTGACCTGGGAGGGCCTGAAGGCCACCCGCGCCTTCTCCGAGCAGGGCATCCACACCAACGTGACCCTGTGCTTCTCGGCCGCCCAGGCGCTGATGGCCGCCAAGGCCGGCGCCACCTTCGTCTCGCCCTTCGTCGGCCGTCTGGACGACCACGGCGCCGAGGGCATGGAGCTGATCCGCGAGATCCGCGCCATCTTCGACAACTACGATTTCGACACCGAAATCCTGGCCGCCTCGCTGCGCAACACCGTGCACGTCAAGGACGCGGCCATCGCCGGGGCCGACGCGGCGACCCTGCCGCCGCAGGTCTTCAAGGACCTCGTCAAGCACCCGTTAACCGAGAAGGGGCTTGAACAATTCCTGGCCGACTGGGCCAAGACCGGCCAGTCGATCCTCTAGCTTCGAGAGCGCGCGCCGTGACCACCCAGGACCTGTTCGCCGAGGCCCCGACGGAAATCCCGCCCGCCGCGCGCGAGGAGCTTTCCTGGCCGCAGGTGCGCGCCTTCATCCAGGCTAACCCTGAGCACCTGCTGGGCGACCAGCAGCTGCTCGAGATGCTGCAGCTGAAGCCCAGCCTGGCCGGCAACGTGGTCGACTTCGGCCGCGCCGCCCTGGCCCGGCTGGAGGAAGCCGCCGCCCGCGAGAGCAGCACGCGCAAGGCGATCGAGCAGGTCGCCCGCGCCAACTTCGCCGCCCAGGCCCAGACCCACGCCGTGGTCGTCGACCTGCTGGAGAGCCGCAATCACGCGGACCTCGCCCGCCGGCTCGACGCCGCCGCCAAGAACCGCTTCGGCCTTGTCACCGGCGTGATCGCGCTGGAGAAGCCGGGCGGGGTGCCGTTCGGCTGGCGCTCCCTGGAAGAGGGCGACGTCGACGCCGTGCTCGGCCCGCACGGCCTGTCGCGCCTGGGGCCGGCCCCGGTCGACGAGGAACTGTTCGGCAAGGAAGCGGAAGCGGTGAAGAGCGCCGCCCTGGTGCGCCTGGCCCTGTGGGAGCCGGCCCGCCACGCCGTGGTCGCCTTCGGTTCCCCCGACCCGGAGGGCTTCAGCCCCGAGATGGGCGCCGAACTGGTCGCCTTCCTCGCCCGCGTCGTCGAGCGCACCGCCGAGCGGTGGCCGGTCCTGTGACCGCCCGCGAGGCGGTCCGGGCCTGGCTCGACCACCTCGCCCACGAGCGCCGCTGCTCGCCCCGCACCCTGGAGGCCTATTCGCACCAGGTCGGAACCTGCCTGAGCTTCCTCGAACGCCACAAGGGCGGGCCGCTGTCGGCCCGTGACCTCGGCGACGTGTCGGCTGGGGACCTGCGCGCCTACCTGGCCTTCCGGCGGCGCGGCGAGGACGCCCTGTCGGCCCGCTCGCTGGGCCAGGCCCTGGCCGCCATCCGCAGCTTCTACGGCTGGTTGGACCGCCGGCAGGGGATCGCCAACGCGCAGATCGCTCTGGTGAAGGGCCCGCGCGTGCCGCCGTCCCTGCCACGGCCGATCACCGAGGACCAGGCCAGAGGCGTGCTGGCCGAGCCCGAACTGGATCCCGACCGCGAGGACTGGGAAGCCGCGCGCGACGCCGCCGTCCTGACCCTGCTGTACGGCTGCGGCCTGCGGATTTCCGAGGGCCTGTCGCTGACCCGCGCCGACGCGCCCCTGCCCGAGACCCTGCGCATCACTGGCAAGGGCGGCAAGACCCGCATGGTGCCGGTGCTGCCGGCCGTGCGCGCCGCGGTCGACGCCTACCTGGCCGAGGTCCCGTTCGCCTTGGCCCCCGACCAGCCGCTGTTCCGCGCCAAGCGTGGCGGGGCGCTGTCGCCGCGCCACGTGCAGGCCACCGTGCAGCGCCTGCGCGGGCGCTTGGGGTTGCCCGACAGCGCCACCCCGCACGCGCTCCGCCACAGCTTCGCCACCCACCTGCTGGGGGCCGGCGCCGACCTGCGCTCGATCCAGGAGCTGCTCGGCCACGCCTCGCTGTCGACCACTCAGCAGTACGCGGCGGTGGACGCCGAACGCCTGCTCAGCGCCTACGCCAAGGCGCATCCGCGGGGGTGAACTCCGAGCGGCTGGGCGTGAAGCCTGGCCAGCCAGATGGTCTGGCGAAGCTTCAGCTCGCCGTCACGGGTCTGGGCTGGGAAGTCGTCGCGCAGGCGCTCGAGCTCCTCGAACCTGAACGCGTCCGCCCCGTGCTCGTCCCACGCGGCCTGCAGGTCGCAATAGGCGCTGCCCCCTTGGCTGAGGGCCCGCCATAGATCGGTCTGCTGGAGGTCGAGATCGCCGCCGCGCCCGATCCAGACCTCGCCCGTGTCGCAGCAGATCACCGCATAGACACCGTAGGCCTGCGCTCGATCATCGCCCGCGACGACGGCCTTCTCAGCACGCTGGTCCATGACGGTCTCCACATTTCACCCGGGCGATATAGGTCGATATTTTATCCGGGTAAATAGGTGGGCGCTGTCGCTCGGCCACAAGGGCCGACAGAACGAAAAAGGGGCGGACCTTTCGGTCCGCCCCTCGCATTCTCGGCTTTCGACTAGGCTTACGCCTGCATGATCCAGCCTTCGACGCCCATCATGGCCTGACGGACGGCTTCCGAGCGGGTCGGGTGCGGGTGGCAGGTGCGGGCCACGTCTTCCGAGGCGCCGCCGAAGGCCATCGCCACGCAGGCCTCGCCGATCATCTCGCCGACCTGCGGGCCCATCATGTGGACGCCCAGGATCTTGTCGGTGGTGGCGTCGGCCAGGACCTTCACGAAGCCCTCGGTCTCGTGGTTGATCTTGGCGCGGCTGTTGGCGGTGAACGGGAACTTGCCGGTCTTGTAGGCGACGCCCGCGGCCTTCAGCTCGTCCTCGGTCTTGCCGACCCAGGCCACCTCCGGGAAGGTGTAGACGACGCTCGGGACCAGATTGTAGTCCACGTGGCCGGCCTTGCCCGCGATCATCTCGATGCAGGCGACCGCGTCTTCTTCCGCCTTGTGGGCCAGCATCGGGCCCAGGATGACGTCGCCGATGGCCCAGACGCCCGGCGCGGCGGTCTTGAAGTGGTCGGTCGGGATGAAGCCGCGCGCGTCGGTGGCGACGCCCACGCTCTCCAGGCCGAGGCCCGCCGTGTACGGCTTGCGGCCGATGGCGACCAGAACGACGTCGCCCTTGATGGTCTCGGCCGCGCCGCCCTTGGAGGGCTCGACGGTCAGCTCGACGCCGTCCTTGCCGGTCTTGGCGGCGGTGACCTTGGTGCCCAGCTTGAACTTCATGCCCTGCTTGGTCAGGGCGCGCTGGAAGGCGGTCGCCATGTCGGCGTCCATGCCCGGCGTGATGCGGTCGAGGAATTCGATCACGGTGACCTCGGCGCCGAGGCGACGCCACACCGAACCCAGCTCCAGGCCGATGATGCCGGCGCCGACGACGATCAGGCTCTTGGGCACGCCCGGCAGCGACAGGGCGCCAGTGGAGTCCACGATCTGCTTCTGGTCGAAGGCCACGCCCGGAAGCCCCGTGGGCTCCGAGCCGGTGGCGATGACGATGTTCCTGGCCGCCAGCATGGTCTTGGAGCCGTCGGCGGCGGTCACCTCGACCTGGCCCTGGCCGGCGATGCGGCCGAAGCCCTTCACCCAGTCGACCTTGTTCTTCTTGAACAGGAACTCGATGCCCTTGGTCAGCGCGGTGACGCTCTCGGCCTTGGACTTCATCATCTGGCCGAGGTTCAGCTTCGGCGCGACCTCGATGCCGATCGAGGCGAAGTCCTTGCCGGCGGCTTCAAACAGCTCGGAAGCGTGCAGCAGGGCCTTGGAGGGCATGCAGCCGACGTTCAGGCAGGTGCCGCCCAGGGTCTCGCGGCCTTCCACGCAGGCCGCCTTCAGCCCCAGTTGCCCGGCGCGGATCGCGGCGTTGTAGCCGCCCGGTCCGCCGCCGATGATCACCACGTCGTACTGCGCCGCTTCAGCCATCGTTCGGTCCTGTTCGAAAAGCGGGCGCACACTAGTGCCGCGCGCCGCCGCGTCAACGGCCGCGTCGGGAGCCGGCGTGGCCGCGGGCTCCACATAATCGCTTGTGAGCGGATCTGCAGCCTCGCCGCGACCCGCCCGAGCTTTTCAAGCGAGCCGACCTCGGTCGGGCCGGCCCGACGCGATCATGAACAGGCCGATCAGCACCGCGCCCACGATCACCGTGTAGCGCAGGTCGCCGGCCGCCAGCGCGTCGAGCACGCCGGAGAACACGCCGCCCTGCTGGCCGCCGCCGAGCAGGTTCAGCACCAGGTCGGCGGCGAAGGCGGCCCCGTAGGCCAGGGTGGCGCGCATGCTGCCGTTGGCGAACAGGACGGCGGCGATCAGGTAGAGCGCGATGGCCCCGGCCCACAGCGCGATTACCGGAAAGTCGTGGGTCTCCACCGCCTCGGCGGCGGCCTGGCCCTGCACCGAGCCTTCGGCCAGGGTGGCGATCCCGCCGCCCGGCTCGCTCATCCCCGGCCCGCCGACGTCGATCGGGTCGGCCGCGACCGAGCGGTTGTGGGTCGGCGGCTGCGGGCCCGAGAACATGGCGACCACGCCCGGCACGGCGATCCAGGCCACGTAGGCCAGGATCAGAACGACGACGATCCAGCGCAGGGCTTTCATGTCCCGGCTCCCCTCACAATCCGGGGAACATGGTTACCGCAAAGCCGGGTCGGGCAGAAGACGGGAAGCGTGGCGGGGGAACTCCGCAACGCGGCGCCAAGCCGGCTGGCTTACTCAGTCCGGCTCGCGCTCGGACGTCTCGGCCGGGCGCACGGCGATCACCTTGCCCTCGGCGACGCGCACTTCGGGCACGGCTTCGCGGGTGAAGGGCAGGTACCAGGTCGGACGGCCGTCGCCCGAGTCGATCTCCAGCAGGTCGCCGGCCCCGAAGTTCGGCACCGCCTTCACCTTGCCCAGCACATCGCCCTCGGGCGTCACGGCGGACAGGCCGATCAGGTCGGTCAGGTAGAACTCGTCCTCGTCCGGCTCGGGCAGGGCCTCGCGCGACACGTAGAGGCGAAGCCCGCGCAGGGCGTCGGCCTGCTCCTTGGTCTCGATCTCCGGCACGCGCGCGACGATGCCGTCCTTCACCACGCGGGCGCTGGCGATGGTCAGGGCCGGCGACCCGTCCTCGCGCTTGAGCGCGCGGTAGGTTTTCAGCGCCATCGGATCCTCGGTGTAGGTCGAGATGCGCACCTCGCCGCGCACGCCGAACGAGCCGGCCACGCGTCCGACCTGGACCAGCCGCTTCTCCGGGTTCGTATCGCTCATCGCCTCACTCCGCGGGCCCCAAACAAGAACGCTGCGGCCCCGGGTTTCCCCGCGACCGCAGCGCGCCTCGCTCCCGCCGAAGCGGGAGGTCGTTCAGATCAGGCTCAGGCTTCTTCCGAAGCGGCCGGAGCTTCTTCGGCCGGAGCTTCCGGTTCCGGAGCCGGGGCCGGGGCGGCCGCGGCGGCGGCGGCTTCAGCCTTGGCGGCGGCTTCGGCTTCGGCGCGGTCGGCTTCGCGCTGGGCGCGCTCGGCGGCGCGCTCCTGGGCCTTCTTGCCCGGCTGGGCCTTCTGCGGGTTGTTGCCGTGCTCCCACTTCACGAGGCCTTCGGCGGCCAGGAAGCGCGCGACGCGGTCGGTCGGCTGGGCGCCCTTGCCCAGCCACTCCTGGATGCGATCGAGCTTCAGGGTGACGCGCGGCTGCGGGCCGTCCTTGGCCAGCATCGGGTTGTAGGCGCCGACCTTCTCCAGGAAGCGGCCGTCGCGCGGGGCGCGGCTGTCGGCGACGACGATGGAGTAGTACGGGCGCTTCTTGGCGCCGCCACGGGCGAGACGGATCTTCAGCATTGGGGTTCCTTTCGGGGGATCGTCTTATTTCTTGGGTTTCATGCCGGGCAGGCCGGGGAAGCCCCCGCCCAGACCGGGAAGTTGTGCGCCGCCGAGACCGGGCAGGCCGCCCGGGGCTTCGGTGGTGTCTCCTTGAGGCAGCTTGCCGCCGCCCAGAGCCTTGAGGCGCGCGAGGTCGGGGCCGCCCAGACCACCGGGCATTCCGCCGGGCATGCCGCCCGGCATGCCGCCGCCGCCCATGCCCATCATGCGGGCCATGTTGGCCAGGCCCTTGCCGCCGCCGCGGCTCATCATCTTGAAGGCGTCCGACATCTGCCGGTGCTGCTTCAGCAGGCGGTTGATCTCGGCCACATCGACCCCGGCGCCGGCCGCGATGCGGCGCTTGCGCGAGGCGTTCAGCAGGTCGGGCTTCTTCCGCTCGGCCTTGGTCATCGACGAGATGATGGCCTCCTGGCGGCCCAGCATCTTGTCGGCGACGTTGTTCTCTTCGAGCTGCTTCTTGATCTTCTGGACGCCGGGCAGCAGGCCCATGATGCCCTGCATGCCGCCCATCTTGCGGACCTGCTTCAGCTGGTCGGCCAGGTCGTCCATGTCGAACTGGCCCTTGGCCAGCTTGCGGGCCATCTTCTCCGCCTTGGCGGCGTCGAGATCGGCGGCGGCCTTTTCGACCAGCGAGACGATGTCGCCGTGGCCCAGGATGCGGCCGGCCACGCGGCGGGCGTCGAACACGTCCAGCGCGTCGGTCTTTTCGCCGGCCCCCAGGAACTTGATCGGCAGGCCGGTGACCGCGCGCATGCTGAGCATGGCGCCGCCGCGGGCGTCGCCGTCGGCGCGGGTCAGGATCAGGCCGGTGAGCGGCAGGCGTTCGTGGAAGGCGCGGGCGGTGCGCACCGCGTCCTGGCCGGTCAGGCTGTCGGCGACCAGGATGGTCTCGGTCGGGTTGGAGATCTTCGCGATCTCCGCCGCCTCGGCCATCATCGCCTCGTCCAGCGTGGTGCGGCCGGCGGTGTCCAGGATCAGGACGTCATAGCCGCCCAGCTTGGCGGCCTGCAGGGCGCGCCGGGCGATGTCGGCCGGCGGCTGGCCGGCGACGATCGGCAGGACGGCGACGTCGATCTGCTCGCCGAGCGTCTGCAGCTGCTCCATGGCGGCCGGACGACGCACGTCCAGCGAGGCCATCATGACCTTCTTGCGCTCGGCCTTGGTGATCCGCAGCGCCAGCTTGGCCGAGGTGGTGGTCTTACCCGAGCCCTGCAGGCCGGCCATCAGGATGACGGCGGGCGGCACCGCGTTCAGGTTCAGCGGCTCGGCCTCGTCGCCGCCCAGCATCTCGACCAGACCGTCGTAGACGATCTTGACCACCTGGTCGGCCGGCTTGACCGAGCGGATGACTTCTTCGCCGGTCGCGCGCTCGCGCGCCTTCGAGATGAAGTCCTTGACCACCGGCAGGGCGACGTCGGCCTCGAGCAGGGCCACGCGCACTTCGCGCAGCGCCTCGTCGACGTCCTTTTCGGTCAGCACGCCGCGACCGGTCAGCCGGTCGAAAACGCCAGACAGTCGCTCGTTAAGTGCGTCGAACATCAAGTCCACCTATCGCCCAAACACGTTCGACCCCCGTGGACGATCACGTCGACGGGGGGCCTCGCCGCCCTCGTCCGATATGGTGGTCGGGGTCGTGGCGGTGGAGGGCGCAGAACGAGTTTGCGCCGGAAGGTCGCGCCTATGCGCGCGTAAGACCAGAGAGTCAAGCCGCCGGGGTGGCGGGGGCGGTCGGAGCGGCCGGGGCCGGCGGCGGGGCCGCGCCGTTGCAGGAGGCCTCGGAGACCTTGTTCGCTTCCAGGTCGAAGACGACGCGAATCTGCTCGCAGCCGCCGTCCGAAATTTCGCGCGGCAGGCCGGCCTTTCGGACGCGCTGCACCTCGCCCACGCGCTGGGGCGAGGCCATGTTCCAGTTCTGGGGATTGCGCTGCTGGTGCTCTTTGACGTCGCGGATCCAGGTGCGCTGGTACAGGCCCAGGATCACCGGGCGGCCGTCGACCACCGAGCGCGCGTAGTAGCGGTCATAGTCGTAGAGCGCGCGGGCGCCCTTCGGCAGGGTCAGGGCGGACTCCAGCCGCGCCACCTCGGCGGCGGTGGGAACGTCCGGAGCCGCGCCCGCCACGCCCGGGAACGCGGTCGCGACGACCACCAGCGCTGCACACGCACCTTTCAGCATTCGCACGAGGCTTCCCCGTTCCGTCCGTCCCGCGACGATGGCATCAACCCGGCGTCCGCGCCAAGGGCTCCGTCGCCTCAGTCCGTCGCGTCCTCGATGGCGTGGATGTCGTCGTCGGACAGGCCGAAGTGGTGGCCGATCTCGTGGATCAGCACGTGCTCGATCAGGGCGCCCAGGGTCACGTCGCCGCGCTCGGCCCATTCGTCCAGGATCGGTCGGCGGTAGAGGAACACCATCGAGGCGTGCGGCAGCGGGTCCAGCACCGAGCGGCGCGCCAGGTCGACCCCGTGGTAGAGCCCGGTCAGCTCGAACGGGTCCTCGATGCCCAGCGAGTCCAGCGTCTCCTCGTCGGCGAAGTCCGCGACCCGGAACTGCACCTCGCCGGCCGCGGCGCGAAATTCCTCAGGCAGGCGGGCGTAGGCCTCTTCGGCCAGGGCTGTGAACTCGTCGAGGGTCGGGGCGTGCAGGTCGATGTGTCGGCGCATGCCTCACATATGCGGGCTTAAGCCGCGCTTGCGAAGGGCGCGACGCGGGCCTTCGTTCGCGCTATGAAGGCCGCGCACTTTGACTACGAGGCCGACGAATGATCCTGCGCGCTTCCCGCACCCTGCTGACCGTCGTGGGTCTGGCCGCGGCGCTGGCCGCCTGCTCGGGCGGCGGCGACGACGAGGCCCGTGGGGACGCCGCGGTGGTGGAGTTCGCGCCGGAGCCGGCCACCCAGCCGGTCGCGCCCGAGCCGGAAGCCGCCGCGCCCGCGCCGGAGGCCGGAGCCGCCGATCCGGACGGCCTGCCCGACGCCCCGATCCCCTACGACCAGCTGCAGGGCGAAAAGGCCGCCAACGCGCCGACCCCGCAGAAGTCGGACGAGAACCTCTTCTATTGATCTGACGCGCCGCTTCGGGTCCGATCAGTGATCGGACCCGAGGGGGACATCATGAATTCGCGCACGCTCGTCGCTTCGACGATCGCCTTTCTGATCGCCGGGACCGCCGTGGCCGCGCCTACGCCCGAGCCGGCCGCGGAATCCCCGCACCTGAGCGCCTGCGCCGGACCGAAGGCCGCCTGCGCCGCGAACCAGGCGGCCGCCGCCCGAAGCTGGAAAATGGCGATGGCGGGCGACCGCGTGGCTCAGCGAGACCTCGCCGCGATCCTGGCCCGTGGCGCCGACGGGGTCGCCGCCGCGCCGGTGAGGGCGTGCGCGTGGCGGATCGTGATCGCCGAGGCGCGCGGCCCGTCCGGCGCCGACGTCGCCAACCTGCGGGCCGACTGCGGCCGGCTGGGCGCCGCCGGGCAGGCCGACGCCGAGCGGCTGGCGCGCGCGATCGCCGCGCGCATCGGCTAATTTTCGGATCCGAAATCCTCGTCCTTCGACAAGCTCAGGATGAGGATTTCTACTGTGCTTTGAGTAGCCCTCATCCTGAGCCTGTCGAAGGACGAGGGCGGTGCCTCACTCGTCCGGAATGATGGTGTCGGGCGCTTCGGGCGGCCGATACTCGAACAGGCCGACGTCCAGCGGCTGCTGCGGCTTCACCGGCTTCAGCGGCTGGCGGGCCATGGCGCGCAGGGCGTCGGGCTCCAGGGTCTCGGCCTGCGGGTCGCGCCGGGCCGAGCGGGCCTGGATCAGCGCCTTGGCCTCTTCGGCTCCGACCAGCTTCCAGTAGGCGACCGACAGCCGCCAGACCGTGCGGTGGTGCTTGGCCGGCTGCGGCCAGCGCCGGCCGTCCTCGTAGGTCGGACTGATCGGCCCCAGCGCCGGGCGGCGGCCGCGCTCGGCGGCCAACACTTCGCGCAGGCTGCAGTAGCGGTCTTCGGGGGCCAGGACCGTGCGCTTGCCCGGCCGGTCGTCCTCCAGCCGGCCGGCGTAGGCGTCCAGCGCCGCCTCGCGGGTCTCGAAGGCCGGGCCGGCCTCCTCGACCACGAAGCGCACCTCGCCCTTGCCGCGGGTGCGGGCCTCGCGTTCGCGGGCGGCGCGGGCCACCGGGGCGGCGAGCGCGCGTTCGGCACTGTCGGCGACGGGATAGAGCACGGTCATCGACACCGGTTATCGGGTCGGCGGGTCGCGCCGACAAGGGCGCGCGTGCACGTTATGCTGACCTCTGATTCGGAAGAGCAGAGCGCCCATGGCCGCTTCAGACATCGCGTTCGCCGCCGCCGCCGGGGCGACCGCGCTGGCGCTGTCGACCACCCTTTGGACCTGGCGGTTCCGCCGCCGGGCGGAGGCGCGCGCCGGCGACCTGGAAGCCCGCCTGGCCGCCGTGCAGGCCGCCCTGTCGGAAGCCGAGGCCGCCACCGCCGCCTTCGAGGGCGCGCTGGTCGCGGTGGAGGGCGAGGAAGCCCGCCTGGTCTGGGGCGACGAGGCGCTGGAGACCGCCGCCGCCGCCCTGGAGGTCGAGGCCGACTCCGCGTCGGTCCTGCAGGCCGTCGCCCGCATCGCCCCCGAATACGGCGTGAAGCTGCGCACCCTGCTGGAGCGCGGCGAGCCCTGCCGCTTCCTGGTGCAGACCTCGCGCGGCGCCCTGGTGGTCGAAGGCCGCCCGTCCGGCGCCATCGCCTGGGTGCGCATCACCCCGGCCGGCGACGCCGTGCCCGGCGGCAAGTTCGCGGGTCTGGCCGACCGTCTGCCCAACCCGGCCTGGATCACCGACGGCCGCGGCGCCCTGGTGTGGGCCAACCGCGCCTGGCTGGAGGCGGCGGAAGCCACCTCGCTGGACGACGCGCGGGCCAGGAACGCCACCTTCGACCGCGGCGCCGACGCCCTGCTGTCCGAAGCCTTCCAACTGCGCGCGCGACGCGAGGGCTTCCGCTGGGTGACGGTCGGCGGCCAGCGGCGCGCCTACCGGGTCGCCGCCGAGCCGGTCGGCGAGGACGAGGTCGCCGCCTTCGCGATCGACGTCACGGAGGCGGAGGAGACCCGCGAGGCCCTGCGCCGCCACGTCGCCGCCCACGACGAGACCCTGAACCACCTGGCCGACGCGGTGGCGATCTTCGGGCCGGAGAAGCGGCTCAGCTATCACAACACCGCCTTCCAGGAGCTGTGGGCGCTGGAGGCCGGCTGGCTGGCCGAACGGCCGACCCACGGCGAGCTGCTGGACCGCCTGCGCCAGCGCCGCCGTCTGCCCGAGACGGTCGAGTACACCAAGTGGAAGGCGGCCGAGCTGGAGTTCTATGGCTCGACCGCCGTGGCGCCCGACGACCTGTGGAGCCTGCCCGACGGGCGCACGCTTCGCGTGGTTCGCCAGCCGCACCCGATGGGCGGCCTCTTGCTGCTGTTCTCCGACATCACCGGCGAGCTGAAGCTGCGGGCCCAGTACAACGCCCTGATCCAGGTGCAGAAGGCCACGCTCGACAAGCTGAACGACGCGGTCGCGGTGTTCGGTTCGGACGGGCGCTTACGCCTGCACAACGAGGCCTTCGAGCGGTTCTGGAACGTCACGGGCGAGCAGATCGGCGAGGCCGGCGACTTCGACCGCGTGGCCGAGCTGTGCCGGCCGCTGCTGCACGACGCGGCCCTGTGGACCGAACTGAAGGGCAAGGTCGCCGACACCGACCCGCGGGCGCGCGCGCCGATGACCGGCGAAGCGCGCACCTCCGACCGCCGCGTGGTCGCCTACCAGTCGCGGCCGCTGCCGGACGGCGCGACCCTGATCGGCTTCGACGACGTGACCGCCACCAAGGAGCTGGTGCGCGCCCTCGAGCAACGCTCCGCCGCCCTGGTCGAGGCCGAGCGGCTGAAGCGCGACTTCGTCGGCAACGTCTCCTACGAGCTGCGTACGCCGCTGACGACCATCGTCGGCTATTCCGAGCTGCTGGAGGCGCAAGGGCAGGCCCTGCCGGATCGGGCCCGCAACCATCTGGGCGCGATCAAGACCGCCGCCGCCCAGCTGGCCCGCTCGATCGACGACGTGCTGGACATGGCCCAGATCGACGCCGGCGAAATGGCGCTGGCGATCGAGGACGTGGCCGTGTGCGACGCCCTGGAGGCCGCCGCCCAGCGCGTGCGGGCCGAGATCGAGGGCCGCGGCGGCGCGCTGGTGGTGAGCTGCGCGGCCGACGCCGGGACCATCCGCGCCGACGCGCGCCGGCTCGGCCAGGCGCTGGACCATCTGCTGGACAACGCCGCGCGGGCGACCGCGGCCGGCGGCGTGGTGACGCTCGCCGCCGAGCGCACCGCTTCGGGCGTGCAGCTGACGGTGCGGGACACCGGCCGGGGCATCCCCTACCACCAGCAGGCCCACGTGTTCGACCGCTTCGTCGGCCGCGACCGCGGCGGCCCGGGCCTGGGTCTGGCGCTGGTCAAGGCGCTGGTCGAGCTGCACGGCGGCTGGGTGGCGCTGCAGAGCGAGCCGGGCGCGGGAGCGACCTTCACCATGCACCTGCCCGAGCAGGCGGTCATGGAGCGCGACGCGGCGGAGTGAGCCGCACATCCTCCCCCGAGCGAGCGAAGCGAGCAGTGGGGGAGGGGGACCACGCGAAGCGTGGTGGAGGGGGCTCGCCTTGGCGCGACGGAGCCCGCGCACTCCGCTGGAGCCCCCCTCGGCGGCTAGCGCCGCCTGCTCCCCCCAGCGCTGACGCTCGGGGGGAGATCTAGAGGCTCAGTGCTGGTTTTCCGGCATGCGCACGACCAGGCCGTCCAGCTCGTCGCTGACGCGGATCTGGCAGGACAGGCGCGAGGTCGGCTTCACCTCCTCGGCGAAGTCGAGCATCGACTCCTCCATGGCCGAAGCCGTGCCGGTCTTGGCGATCCAGGCGTCGTCGACATAGACGTGGCAGGTGGCGCAGGCGCAGGCGCCGCCGCAGTCCGCGTCGATGCCCGGGATGTTGTTGCGCACCGCGCCTTCCATGACGGACAGGCCGGTCTTCACCTCCACGACGTGCTCTTTGCCGTCGTGCTCGATGTAGGTGATCTTCGCCAAGTCAGACCGCCCGCTTCGCCAGCATCTTCTTGATTTCGGCGATGGCCTTGGCCGGGTTCAGACCCTTCGGGCACACCTGCGCGCAGTTCATGATGGTGTGGCAGCGATAGAGCTTGAACGGGTCCTCGAGGTCGTCGAGGCGCTTGCCGGTGGCCTCGTCGCGCGAGTCCGCGAGCCAGCGATAGGCCTGCAGCAGCGCGGCCGGGCCCAGGTACTTCTCCTGGTTCCACCAGTAGCTCGGGCACGAGGTCGAGCAGCAGGCGCACAGGATGCACTCGTACAGGCCGTCGAGCTTCTCGCGCTCTTTCGGCGACTGCAGGCGCTCCTTGTCCGGGGCCGGGGTCTCAGTCTGCAGGAACGGCTCGATCGAGGCGTACTGCTCGTAGAACAGGTTCAGGTCCGGAACGAGGTCCTTGACCACCGGCATGTGCGGCAGCGGCGAGATGGTGATGTCGCCCGAGCCGCATTCTTCCCAGCCCTTGGTGCAGGCCAGGGTGTTGCGCCCGTCGATGTTCATCGCGCACGAGCCGCAGATGCCTTCCCGGCAGGACCGGCGGAAGGTCAGGGTCGGGTCGATCTCGTTCTTGATGTGGATCAGGGCGTCCAGCAGCATCGGGCCGTGACGGGTGGTGTCCACCTCGTAGGTGTCCCAGCGCGGGTTGCCGCCGGCTTCCGGGTCGTAGCGGTAGATCTTGAAGGTCTTGACCGACTTGGCGCCGGCCGCGGCCTTCCAGACCTTGCCCTTCTTGACCTTGGAATTGCGGGGGAGCGTGAGCTCGACCATCAGACGGTATCCCTGAAACTCAATACACCCGCGCCTTGGGCGCGATGTAGCTGACCTCGTCGGTCATGGTGTAGGCGTGGACCGGGCGGTAGTCGATCTTCACCGCGCCCGTGGACTGGTCGAGCCAGGCCAGGGTGTGCTTCATCCAGTTGTTGTCGTCGCGCTCGGGGAAGTCCTCGCGCGCGTGGGCCCCGCGGCTCTCGGTGCGGTTCAGCGCGCCGTTCACCGTCACGACCGCCTGACCGATCAGGTTGTCGTACTCCAGGGTCTCGACCAGGTCGGTGTTCCAGATCATGCCGCGGTCGGTGACCTGGATGTCCTTCGACTGGTCCCAGATCTTCGCCAGGCGGTCGACGCCCTGCTGCAGGGTCTCGCCGGTGCGGAACACCGCGGCGTCCTCCTGCATGGCCTTCTGCATGCGCAGGCGCAGCTCCGCGGTCGGCGTGCCGCCCGAGGCGTTGCGGAAGCGATCCAGACGGGCCAGGTGGCCGTCGGTCGCCGCCTGGGCGACGTCCGGCACGGCCGAGTTGCGGTCGACGATCTCGGCGGCGCGCAGGCCGGCGGCGCGGCCGAACACCACCAGGTCGATCAACGAGTTCGAGCCCAGGCGGTTGGCGCCGTGCACCGACACGCAGGCCGCTTCGCCCACGGCCATCAGGCCGGGCACCACCGCGTCCGGGTTGTCGCCGTGCTTGGTGACGACCTCGCCGTGGAAGTTCGTCGGGATGCCGCCCATGTTGTAGTGGACGGTCGGGATGACCGGGATCGGCTCCTTGGTCACGTCGACGCCGGCGAAGATCTTGGCGCTTTCCGAGATGCCCGGCAGGCGCTGGTGGATGATCGCCGGATCCAGGTGGTCCAGGTGCAGGAAGATGTGGTCCTTGTTCGGACCCACGCCGCGGCCTTCACGCACCTCGATGGTCATGGAGCGGCTGACCATGTCGCGCGGGGCCAGGTCCTTCACGGTCGGCGCGTAGCGCTCCATGAAGCGCTCGCCCTGCGAGTTGGTCAGGTAGCCGCCTTCGCCGCGGACGCCTTCGGTGATCAGGCAGCCCGCGCCGTAGATGCCGGTCGGGTGGAACTGCACGAACTCCATGTCCTGCAGCGGCAGGCCGGCGCGCTGCACCATGGCGTTGCCGTCGCCGGTGCAGGTGTGGGCCGAGGTGGCCGAGAAATAGGCGCGGCCGTAGCCGCCGGTGGCCAGGATCACCAGCTTGGCGCGGAAGCGGTGCAGGGTGCCGTCGTCGAGCTTCCAGGCGGTGACGCCCTTGCAGGCGCCGTCTTCCATGATCAGGTCGAGCGCGAAGAACTCGATGAAGAAGTCGACGTCGTTGCGAACGGACTGGCCGTACAGCGTGTGCAGGATGGCGTGGCCGGTGCGGTCGGCGGCGGCGCAGGTGCGCTGCACCGGGGCCTCGCCGAAGTTGCGGGTCATGCCGCCGAAGGCGCGCTGGTAGATCTTGCCTTCGTCGGTGCGCGAGAACGGCACGCCCCAGTGCTCGAGCTCGTAGATCGCGGCCGGCGCGTTGCGGCACAGGTATTCGATGGAGTCCTGGTCGCCCAGCCAGTCCGACCCCTTCACGGTGTCGAACATGTGCCAGCGCCAGTCGTCCTCACCCATGTTGCCGAGCGCGGCCGAGATGCCGCCCTGGGCGGCCACCGTGTGCGAACGGGTCGGGAAGACCTTGGTCACGCAGGCGGTCTTCAGGCCGGCCTGGGCGCAGCCGAGCGCGGCGCGCAGGCCCGAACCGCCGGCGCCCACCACCACCACGTCGTAGGCGTGGTCGACGAACTCGTAGGCGGCCATGGTCAGACTCCGAAGCCGCCGAAGGCGACCATAAGGATGGAAATCACCGTCGCCACGGCCAGAGCGGCGCAGACGACGAAATTCAGGAACAGAGAGAGGCCCTTGCCGAGCGTCTTGTGCAGGTAGTCCTCGATCACCACCCGCATGCCCAGGTGCATGTGGTAGATCGAGACCAGCACGGTCACGGCCAGCAGGGCGGCGTTGATCGGGTTGCGCACGAAGGCCCAGGCGCCGTCGTAGCCGGTGTTCGCGATGGTCCAGGCGCCCCACAGGCCCCAGACGGTCAGCGGGACCAGGATCAGCGAGCTGACGCGTTCCTTGATCCACACGCCGGCGCCGTGGTGGGCCGAACCCAGGCCCTCGACCTTCTTCTTGTCGGTCTCGAAGCTCACAGCACGACCTTTCCGCTGGCGAACAGAGCCGCCCAGAAGGCGACGGTGGCGATCACGGCGAACCAGATCGACAGGGTGGAGAGCGTGCTGGCGGTCTTCGGCGACAGGCCCGCGCCGGTGTCCCACAGCAGGTGCCGCAGGCCCGAGGCCAGGTGATAGAAGGCCGCCGCGCTCAGGCCGAACCAGATCAGGAGGCCCAGCGGCGAGGAGGCGCACTGCAGGAACTGCGCGTACACCGCCGGACCGGCGGCCAGCGCGGCCAGCCAGCCGACCACCGCGAAGGCGCCGACGTACAGCGCCACGCCGGAGGCACGGTGGAGGATCGACCCCAGCATGGTGACGTGCCAGCGCCACACCTGCAGGTGCGGCGACATCGGCCGGACGATGGGCTTCTTGCGGGTCTTGCCCGCCGCGCCCGCACTCGCGTTCGACATGCTTCGCTCAATCCTTCTCGGCCGGATACGACCGGCGACGCGGTTTTAGTCCGTGCGACTCGGCTGTCAACGAAAGCGCGGCCTCCTGAGTGCCCTCAGGGAGCCGTGAATCCGCCCCTGAGCGCGCCTGGCAAAGGGAATCTTCGTTTCAAGCGGAACAGTGGGAAAAGCTGCGCGGTTGGCGGTCGAACTTCGCCGTAAGCGAGGACGACATGCGCAGGCGACGGATGTTGCGGATCGGACGCGACGAGCGCGGGGCGGCCCTGGTCGAGTTTTCGCTGGTCGCGCCGATCCTGCTGAGCCTGACCTTCGGCGTCATCCAGTACGGCCTGCTGCTCTACACCTACAACAACATGCTCAACGCGGCGCGCGAGACCGCGCGCAGCGTGGCGATCGGCTCGGTGAAGGCGGCCGCCGCGCCGGACTTCGCCAAGACCATGCTGGTGACCTGGCCCGCCCCATGGACGGTGACCGCTGACGACAAGGTCAAAATCAATGGCGACGACCATGTGCGGCTGACCATCAGCACGCCGTCCTCGAAAGCCGCGATCATCAACCTCGTGCCGATGCCCGCGACCTTGACCGCCCAGGTCACCATGAGGATCGAGAAGTGAAGGGGCGGGCTCGACTGAAGGCGCTGGCGGCGGATCGTTCCGGCGCTGTCCTGGCCTATGCCGCCCTGACGCTCGGGGTGCTGCTGGGGGTCGGCGCCCTGGCCGTGGACGGCGCCCAGATCTACACGACGAAGACCCGACTTCAGATCGTCGCCGACGCCGCCGCGCTCGCCGCCGCTCAGGAACTGCCGGACACGACCAAGGCCACGGCCTCCGCCCTGGCGGTCGCCGAGGCGAACATGCCGGCGGCCCAGAACGGGGCTGTCCTGCGCGCCTCGGACATCGAGTTCGGCAACTGGGACCCGGACACCCGCAGGTTCACCAAGGGCGGCACGGCGAACGCCGTGCGGGTGGCGGCCGGCCGCACGGGCAGCCGCAGCAATCCCCTGCCCCTGACCCTGGCCAGCGTGTTCGGGTCGAGCGTGACCGACGTCGCGGCCGACAGCATCGGGCTGAAGCGCGTGGTCGAGGTCGCCCTGGTGCTCGACAACACCGGCTCCATGAAGGACGGCGGCAAGATCGACGCCCTGCGCACGGCCGCCGAGGACTTCCTCGACATCGTGTTCGAGAACGCCAACGGCGGCGTGAGGGTCTCGGTCGTGCCCTACGTCGCCTCGGTCAACATCAAGGCTCCGGGCGTCTTCGACTACGCCTGGATGGTCGAGGGCGGGCCGAAGAATCCGACGGTGACCAACCCTTGGGGAACCGGCAATACGGCGGAGGTGCTCGCCGCGACGGCCGCCACGTACGAGGGCGAGAATTTCACGGCCTCGGCGGCGGACAAGCGGGTCAACCCGTGGTCGCTGTTCGAACAGATGAAGGTCGCCTGGAAGGGATGCGTCGAGGCGCGCCCGGCGCCCTACGACACCGAGGACACGCCGCCCGGGACGGGCGACACGCGGTGGGTGCCCTACCTCTGGCCCGACGAGCCGAGCAAGGAGGACAACTCCTCCAACAGCTACATCAAGGACGACGACAAGAGCAAAGCGGCCAAGGACTTCAGGAAGGACGAGAAGTGGGCGCAATTGCAGGCGGACACGTCGAAGTATGACCAGGACCTGAGAATCCCGGGCAAGGTCGACCACGCTCTCAGGGAGACTGGCGGCGCCGACGTCAGCACCTACGGCCCGAACAAGTCCTGCGGCGACCCCATTCAGCCGCTGACCACCGACAAGGGCGTGCTGGTGACCAAGGTGCGCGGCATGGTTCCCTGGCACAACGGCGGGACCATCACCTCCGAGGGCCTGTTCTGGGGCTGGGCGACGCTTTCCCCGACCGCGCCCTTCACCGAGGGCGCCCCTTACAACGTCGACCGGGTCAAGAAGATCGCGGTGATCATGACCGACGGGGAGAACTTCCTGTACGGCGGCTCAAACCCGGACGGCGTGGGCGAGAACTCCGCCTGGTACAACAAGTCCGACTACGGGGCCTACGGCTACCTCGGCAAGAACCGGCTCGGCACCACCGATCCCGACGCGACCACGGCCCCGGTCAACGCCAAGATGCTCAAGATCTGCGCCAACATGAAGGCCAAGGGCATCGAGATCTACACCATCATCCTGCAGGTGCCGAACAAGGCCGCCAAGGACGCGTTCAAGGCCTGCGCCACCCGCGAGGACATGTATTACGACGCCGGTTCCAACGCGGCGCTGAAGGACGCCTTCCGGGACATCGCCGAGCGGATCGGCGAGCTGCGCCTGATCGGCTGACCGTTGCGCCTTCCAAGGTCGGGCGATAGCGTTCTTGGCGAACCATGTGATGTGAACCGCCGTGTCGACGCCGCTTCTCCTGGCCGTGCTGTTGCTCGCCGCGCAAGACCCCGGCTCGACCGAGGAGCCGGATCCGGCTGTCACGTTCCCGACCGACACCCAGCCCCTCTACACCCCGCCCGCGGTGCGGCCGTTCGAAATGCCGTCTGGCGTCTCCTACGATCCGCCGGGCGCGCAGATCAGCGACCCGGTCGCGGCCCAGTCGGTCCAGCTCGACGCCTACGCCCGCTCCTACGAAGGCCCGAAGACGGTGACCGAGCAGGTCTACGAGCGCGGCGTGCGCGGCGCGTTCGAGTCCGCCCAGGTGCGCATGGGCCGGCTGGACGGCGAATGGCGGGTGACCGGCGCCGACGGACGGCCGCTGATGGTGCTGCTGCTCAGCGATCCCGGAGCCGGCGAGATCGACGGCGCCTGGCGTGATCTGCGGGCCGGGCCCGGGACGCCCGCCTCGGACCTGCTCGACTCGGTGACGCGCCAGGGCGGCGAACTGGTGATCCGTTTCACCCCGCGCGGTCAGGCGCACGCGTCGGAGCTGCGGCTCAGCACGGCGACCGACAGCCGGCTGGTCGGCTCCCTGCACGCCGGCTCGGGCGGCGTCCAGCGGGTGACCGCGACCCGCTTCTAGAGCAGGCAGGACTTCAGCGCGGCCAGGGCCGCGGCCTTGGCGTGGTCCAGCACGCCGTGCGCGTAGGCGATCGGCGCGCCGCGCGCCCACACCGGATCGGGCCACAGGCCGTCGTCGCGCCGTCGGCCCAGCACGTGAACGTGCAGCTGCGGCGTCACCAGGCCCAGCGCCCCGACATTCAGCTTCTCGACGGGCCGGCCCAGGGCCTCGCCGACCGCGCGAACGGCGGCCGAGGCGAGGCTGATCTCCTCCATCAGCCGGGCGCGGTCCTCGGGGGACAGGTCGTCGATCTCGCCGGCGCCGGCGCGGCGCGGGATCAGCACGATCCAGGGAAAGCGCGCGTCCAGCTGCAGCCGGGCCTGCGACAGGGGCAGGTCGGCCAGCCGGTCGCTGGTCGCCTCGAGGTTCGGGTGCAGGGAGAAGTCAGGCGTCGACATGCCGCCAAGGTGATGGTCTCGCGCCGCCGGTCAAGCGGGCGAGGAGCGGGACCGGCGGAACGCCCGCCGGCCCCGTCTCAGATCACCAGGTGTACTTGCCGCGGATCATCACCGGGGCGGTGATGGTCGAGCCGCTGTCCTGGTTCAGCTCGGCCAGGCCGAGGTTGACCAGGCCCGGGCCGGTCTCGTCCGACAGGTCGGAGATGTAGCGCAGGCCCACCTCGCCCTGGATGCTCCAGCGCTCGTTGAGCGACCAGTCGACGCCCAGGTCGGCGCCGATCGTCCACGACCAGGAGTCGTCGTAGAAGGTCACGCCGTTCTCCACGAGCTCGCCGCCCGGGGTGAAGAAGTCGGCGGTGATGCCGTTGGTGTAGGCCGCGCCGATGCGGCCGGCCATGTACGGCTTCCAGTTGCCTTCGCCGAAGTAGTGGCGATAGCCGAGGTCCAGGGTCCAGACCTCATGGTCGTCGAAGCTGGCGTTGATCACCGCCGTCTGGGTGGTCTCGACATCCTGCAGCCGGCCCCACTGGGTGGTGCTGCCCGAAGCCGAGCTGTAGCGCAGGGCGCCGAACACTTCGGAATTGTCCGACAGGCCGTAGCCCACCTCGCCGCCGATCGCCCAGCCGGTGTCGTAGACGTCGTTGAAGTTGACCGGATTGACCCGGATGATCACCGGCGCGCCGGCGAAGTCGGGATTGACCACCCCGAAGTCCGGAATTTGGACGCTGCGGCCGCCGTTCAGCTCGCCCTCGACGGGGAAGTCGGCCCCGGTCTCCAGCGAAAAGCTCCAGCGGCCCGCTTCGGTCTGGGCTGCGGCTGGAAGGGCGATCAGCGCCGCGGCGGCGGACGCGGCGGCCAGAAGTTGGAGCTTCATACGGCTCTCCTATTGTAACCGGGCGAGCCCCCGGCAGGGGCGCGTGACGTCGTCCACGGCTACCGCGAGACGCACTCCCTCCGCCGCGAACGGTCATCAAGCGACGAGGCGGGCAGAAAGATCGTTCAACTGGCGGTCACAAACTGTTGCAGTGTCTGAACAAGCTTGGCCGTGGCGCCGGCGCATCAGCGCGGCGCCCTTGCCCGGCGCCGCGCGGGGGATTAGACCGCGCGCCGACGCGATCCTCCCCTTAAGCTTCCCATTTCAGGAGACCCCCATGGCGCGCGCGAAAATCGCTCTGATCGGTTCGGGCATGATCGGGGGCACGCTCGCCCACGTCTGCGCCCGCGAGGAACTGGGCGACGTGGTCCTGTTCGACATCGCCGAAGGCATGCCGCAGGGCAAGGCCCTCGACATCGCCGAAGCCTCGCCGGTGTTCGGCAAGGATTCGCACCTGAAGGGCGCGAACGACTACGCCGACATCGCCGGCGCCGACGTCTGCATCGTCACCGCCGGCGTGCCGCGCAAGCCCGGCATGAGCCGCGACGACCTGCTGGGCATCAACCTGAAGGTCATGAAGGCGGTCGGCGAGGGCATCAAGAAGTACGCCCCGAACGCCTTCGTGATCTGCATCACCAACCCGCTGGACGCCATGGTCTGGGCGCTGCGCGAGTTCTCGGGCCTGCCTCACAACATGGTCGTCGGCATGGCCGGCGTGCTCGATTCGGCTCGCTTCCGCTGGTTCCTGGCTGAGAAGTTCGGCGTGTCGGTCGAGGACATCCACGCCTGGACCCTGGGCGGCCACGGCGACGACATGGTCCCGATGGTGCGCTACTCGACCGTCGGCGGTCTGCCGCTGCCGGAATGGGTGGCCCAGGGCGCGCTGACCCAGGCCGAACTGGACGCCATCGTCGAGCGCACCCGCAAGGGCGGCGGCGAGATCGTGGCCCTGCTGAAGACCGGCTCCGCCTTTTACGCCCCGGCCGAAAGCGCCGTGGCCATGGCCAAGTCGTTCCTGCTGGACAAGAAGCGCGTGCTGCCCTGCGCCGCGCACCTGAACGGCCAGTACGGCCAGAAGGACATGTACGTCGGCGTGCCGGTGGTGATCGGCAAGGGCGGCGTCGAGAAGATCGTCGAGTTCCCGATGGACGACGCCGAGAAGGCCATGTTCGCCACCTCGGTCGCCTCGGTGCAGGGCCTGGTCGCCGCCTGCAAGCAGATCGACACCTCGCTGGCCGCCTAAGCGCCGGTCCAGGGCGAGACCTGAAGGGCGCGGAGCTTCGGTCCCGCGCCCTTTTCATTTGCGCCGTTCGCGTAACGTCGGTTGCGCGGCCTCCCCGCCACACGGCAAGATGGCGTCAGGGGAGGAGTTCTCATGAAAGCTGTAGCGTTCTGCGCCGTCCTCGCGACGGCGCTCGTGGCCGCGTCGCCGGTTCCCGCCGCGTCGGAAAAGCTGTCGCCGAGCTATCTCGAGCTGCGCCGCAATCTCGAGTTCAACGGCTGGGAAACGCGGACCTCGATGGCCTACGGCGGCGACCTGCCCGCCGGCAGCGCGGCTGGCGTGCCGGACGCGACGCTACGCCAGCGCCTGGACGCGTTGTGCGGTCGTGGGGAGTTCGATTCCGAGCTGGGTCGATATCTCACCGAGAACTATCGGGATCCCGGGCTCGACCGCTCCGGCCGGCGCGACGGCGCCGGCTTCGCGATGCGCGACGGCAAGCTCGGCGTCGCCAGGAACTTCAAGGAAATGCTGCCGCGTCACCTGATGCGCGTGCGCGACAGCCTGCCGCCGCCAGGACAGGCCAGGTTCCTTCGGGACGGCGAGACCCTGGGCGGCTTCCCCGCCGACGCCGCCGCCGCGATCCGGCAGCGGGGGGAGTGGCTGGTGGTGCTCGACCAGCTCACGCTCGAAATCGACCGCCAGCGTATGCAGAACCCCAAGGAGTTCGAGACCGCCTACGCCTTCGGCCTGTGGACCGGGATCAAGTGCGACTTCGCCCTCAGGGGAAAGAACGTCCTCAAGGACGAGATCGAGAAGAACGGCTTCCCCGCCGCCGACGCCGGCGCGGACACCCAGCGCGCCTTCCTGCTGCTGGTCGCGGCCAGCCGCGATCCGCAGGTGACCCGCGCGGCTCTGGACGCCGCCCGCAAGGCGCCGGTGGGCGCGGTGGCGCCTGAGATCGTCGCGCGGCTGGAGGCTTGGGCGAAGTGACGGGCCGGCGGCCGGGGGCGGCGCCCGGCCGGCCCATGCCTTACGGTGGTGGTGACCGGCGGATGGCTGGCGAGCGGCGGCGCCGATGCGCTAGTCCTGCACAGCGGAACAGGAGAGCCCATGATCGCCCCCGGCCCTACGCTTGAAACCGAACGTCTGATCCTGCGCCCGACCTCGGGGGAGGACCTCGACGGCTTCGCCGCCCTGATGGGCGACGAGGAAGCGTCGCGGTTCATCGGCGGCGTGCAGGCGCGCGCGGCCGCCTGGCGGTCGATGTGCACCATGGCCGGCTCGTGGGTGACGCGCGGCCACGCCATGTTTTCGGTGATCGAGAAGTCGTCGGGCCGCTGGGTTGGCCGCCTCGGCCCTTGGACGCCGGAGGGCTGGCCCGGCACCGAGGTCGGCTGGGGCCTGCTCCGTGAGACCTGGGGCAAGGGCTACGCCACAGAGGGCGCGACCGCGGCGATCGACTGGGCCTTCGACCACCTGGGCTGGACCGAGGTGATCCACTGCATCGACCCGGACAACGTCCCTTCGCAGAAGGTCGCCGAGCGGCTGGGCGCGCGCAACCTCGGGCCGGGCAAGCTGCCCGCGCCGTTCGAGGCCGCGCCGGTCGACATCTGGGGCCAGAGCCGCGACGAGTGGCGCGCGCGCCTGCGGAGGCGCGCCTGATGTTGGGTCCCACCCTTCAGACCGAGCGCCTGCTGCTGCGCCCGCCGTGCGAGGCGGACTACGCGCCCTTCGCCGAGATGATGGGCGACGCGGAGCTGACCCGCTTCATCGGCGGGGTGAAGCCGCCGGCCCTGGCCTGGCGAGGGCTGGCGACCATGGTCGGCTGCTGGGCCATGCGCGGCTACGGCATGTTCGCCCTGATCGAGAAGGAGACCGGGGCCTGGGTCGGCCAGCTCGGCCCCTGGAAACCGGCCGAATGGCCCGGCAACGAGATCGGCTGGACCCTGGCGCGCCGGGGCATCGGCAAGGGCTACGCGGTCGAGGGCGCGACCGCGGCCATGGACTGGGCCTTCGACCACCTCGGCTGGACCGAGGTGATCCACTGCATCGATCCGAACAACGAACCCTCGATCCGGGTGGCCGAACGGCTGGGCTCGCGCCGGCTGGGCCCGATCCAGTGCCCGCCGCCCTACGACCAGGTCGAGTCGATCGCCTGGGGGCAGAGCGCCGAGGACTGGCGGGCGCGCCGGCGGGCCTAGGCCGTCCGCCAGGCGTCGCTGGCGTGTTCCATGTAGCGGGCGGTGGCCGCGGCCGTGTCCTCGCCGAAGTACCGGGCGACCACGTGCAGGGCCAGGTCGATGCCCGAGGTCAGGCCGCCGGCGGTGGCGATCCGGCCGCTGTCGACGAAGCGGGCGCCTCGGCGCAGCTCGATGTTCGGGTGCTTCTCGGCGAACGAATCCCAGAACTCGTGGTGGGTGGTGGCGGCCAGCCCGTCGAGCAGACCGACCCGGGCCAGCTGGAAGGCCCCGGTGCACACCGACATGGTCAGGTCCGCGCCGGCGCTGGCGCGCTTCAGCCACTCGCGGGACGCCTCGGTCGAACGCTGGGCCGGCACGACGATGACGTGGGGCTGCGGCGCGTCGGCCACGCCGTAGTCGGGCTTCAGCTTCAGCCCGCCGGTCATGCGCACCAGCTCCGACGTGGGGGCGACGGTGTAGAGTTCGAACGGGTTCCGCTCGCGCCCGCCTTCGGTCACCGACGTGTCCTGGAACACCTCCCACGGACCGGCCGTGTCGATGACGTTGGTGGAGTCGCCGAGCATGAAGGCGACGCGCACCTTCTCGCGGCGGGGCAGGATGTTCGAGCCGGCGGCCGCAGCCCCGGCCAGGGCCGCCAGCGCGCCCGCGCCGGCCGCGACGCCCAGGATTTCGCGCCTGTTCATCTGTTTGCTCCTCAGCTGTGCGGCTTACGCCTAAGGCGGGTCCGTCGTGGCGCTAAGGACGCCGGGCCTTCAATTTCGGCCACCCGATTGCTCGGCGCCTCGGGCGGCGCTAGCCGAGACGAGGGAATCGGAGGGACCATGGATCAGACCCGTCATGTGGCCATGCTGGTCTATCCGGACGCCCAGCTGCTGGACGTCGCCGGCCCGCTGGAGGTGTTCGCCCGGACCGCGCGCTGGCTGGCGGAGCATGGCGGAGCGGCCGTCCCCGCCTACATCGTGGAGCTGGTCGGCGCCGCGCCCGGCCCGGTGGCCATGTCCAGCGGCTTGGAGATGATGGTGCGCCGCCGCTACGCCGAGCTGGGCCCGGTCGACACCCTGCTGGTCACCGGCGGCATCGGTTACGCGACGGCCGCCGGCGACCCGGAGATGCTGGCCTGGCTGCGCGAACGGGCGGGCGCCACGCGACGGATCGGTTCGATCTGCAGCGGCGCCCTGGTGCTGGCCGCCGCCGGCCTGCTCGACGGGCGCGAGGCGACGACGCACTGGGCCTATTGCGACCGGCTGGCCGCCTTGGCGCCCGACTGCCGGGTCGACCCGGACGCCATCTTCGTGCGCAGCGGCCGGTTCTACACCTCCGCCGGCGTGACCACCGGCATGGACCTGGCCCTGGCCCTGGTCGAGGAGGACTGGGGCAAGGCGGTGGCGCTGGCCGTCGCCCAGGAGCTGGTGGTCTATCGCAAGCGGCCGGGCGGGCAGGGGCAGTTCAGCCGTTTCCTGGAGGCGGAGCGGCGCAACGACCGCTTCGGCGAGCTGCAGCTGTGGGTGCTGGACCGGCTGCACCAGGACCTTTCGGTCGAGCGCATGGCCGAGGTGGTGGGCATGAGCCCGCGCCACTTCTCGCGCCAGTTCCGCGCCCAGGTCGGCCGCACCCCGGCCGCCTGGCTGGCCGACCTGCGGCTGGAGGAGGCGCGCCGGCGCATCGAGAGCGGCGGCTTCCAGCTGAAGGACGTGGCCCGCCAGTGCGGCTTCGCCGACGAGCAGAACCTGCGCCGGGTGTTCCAGCGCCGCCTGGGCGTGGCGCCCAGCGCCTACCGCGAGCGGTTCGGCGGCTAAGGCCGGCCGCAATCGTGGCCGGAATTGACGCCTGGGCGTCGTTTGCGCCGGCCGCCTGGAGACTAGGGTCGCCCCGGTCGCGAAAGGAGCCAGCCGTGGTCAGGGTCGCCGGTGGAGTGTTCGTGCTGCTGGCGCTCGCCTGGGCGCTGGGCCTGGCCGCCGGAAGCCGAGATCAGAGGACCGTCAAACGGGTTGACGCGGGCGTCGGCGCCCACGTCGCCACCGCGGTCGGCTAGTACCAGCCGGCCGCCCGCAGGGCGCGCGCGTGGGTGCGGCTGACCGGGACTTCCACGCCGTTTTTCAGGGTCAGCTGAGCCTTGCCGTCGCCGCGCCGTACGTCGGCGACCGCCGCCTTCGCCACCCACCAGGAGCGGTGGGTCTGGGCGCCCTCGATCCCTTCCAGTTCGGCCACCGCGTCGGACAGGCGCATCAGGATCAGGTCCGAGCCGCGCTCGGTGTGCAGCCGCAGGTAATGGTCCTCGGACTCCACCGCGTAGAGCTCCGCCCCGCGCAGCTTCGGCGGCAGGCGCTCGAGGAAGCGGGGCGGCGCGGCCGGCTGCTCGGGCGTCGACGCCGCGCCGGCGTGCGCGCGACCGGCCAGCAGGTTCACCCCGGTCATCACAGCCGCGACCATCAGCACGGGCGGGAAGTACCCGGGCAGGGCGCCCGGCGTCAGCGGGAAGCCGAAGGCCCAGGCTGTGGCCAGCCAGACGCTGACGGTCAGCGGCGGGGTCATGACCGCGATCATCAGCGCGGCCTGCAGCCACACGCGCTCGCTGAACCAGCCGCGCCGCTGGACGAAGCCGGCCGCGACATGGCCCCAGACGCCGCCGACCACCATCATGCCGACCCAGTAGGCCAGCCGCAGCGGCAGCGGGGCCGCGTCCGAGCCGAACGCGCCGGCCAGGCCCATGAACAGGCCCGCGGCCGCGGCTATACCCACGCCGCGCAGCCATTCGGCCGGGCTCCGGCCGGGCGTGTCGTTCGGTGCGGCCGACGTCCGTCGCATGCTTCGCCTCCCTCGATCCCTCAAGACCACGATCCGGCGTCGGTTTGAAGACGGCGATCCGCGAAGCGTGAACGGCGCCCGCCCGCCGCTCGCGAAGCCGGCGCGGCGGTCTGTGCAGAGGCGGCTGCGGCGCCTTCCCGTCCGGGCCAGGAGAAGCGGGACCGCGGGAGAAACCCCGCCCCTTGCTGGAGACCCGCCGTGACCGCCCCCGCCCGCAGCATGCTCGTCCGCCGAACCGTCTTCGTCCTGGCCCTGGTGGCCGCCATCGTGACGACCGCCACCTTCGGAAAGTTCGACGCCTACCAGGACGCCCTGGCCCGTCTGGAGATCCACCCGCACGTGCCGGACTTCGCCCTGGTCGCGGCCGCCAAGCCGGCCATCCAGCTGCACCTGGCCACCGCCCTGCTGGCGCTGGCGATCGGGACTATCCTGCTGCTGGGCGTGAAGGGGAACCGGCTGCACCGCGCGCTGGGCTGGACCTGGGTGATCGCCATGGCGACCACGGCGGTCAGCTCGCTGTTCATTCGCGAGCTCAACCACGGCGCCCTCAGCTTCATTCACCTGCTGTCCGGCTGGACCATCGTGGGCCTGCCGATGGCGGTCTACGCCGCGCGCCGGCACAAGGTGGCCCAGCACCGCCGCTCGATGACCGGCATGTTCGTCGGCGGCCTGATCCTGGCCGGCCTGCTGGCCTTCCTGCCCGGCCGGCTGATGTGGGAGCTGTTCTTCTAAGAGCGCGGCAGCCGAAAGTGGGGGCCGTTTCGGCGGCCGCCGCGCTCCCAAAAATCTTACGCGGCGAGGCCGATGGCCTGCAGCAGCGGACGCATCTCGGCCGTCCGTTCCGGCGCGGCGGCCAGTTCGGCCCGGACCTCGGGCGTGCGCACCAGCTTCATCGCCTCGACCTTGGCCCGCTCGGCCACCGGGCCGGACGGCCCGGTCTGGCCCCCGGCCAGCTTCAGCAGGATCGACAGCCGCTGCAGGGCCGGGGCCGGGGCCCGCACGATCTGGGCGACCAGCTTGGCGTCGGCCTCGATCAGGCCGCCGACTTCGCCGAGCTTGGTCGTGATCTCCTCAAGGTCCTTCTCCGACAAATCGGCGCGGGCCGCGGCGCGCTGCAGGCCGGCCAGGGCGGCCAGCTTGGCCGTCGGAGCGGCCGCCCCGCCGCGCAGCTCGGTCTCGAACCGCAGAGCCGCGACGTTGGCCGCCAGCCAGCGGGAGGCGGCGCGTTTGTTGGCGGCGCCGGCCACGTTCTCGCATAGTCGAAGCAAGGCTTCGGCCTCCGCCAGGCCGCCGCGCCCCTGCCCGAGGTAGACGGTCACGAAGTCGGGGGCGACCAGGGCGCGCGAGCGTTCCACGAAGGCGGTCTGCACCTCGTCCTGGCTCAGCAGCCGCCCGGTCGCAGCGGTCAGGGCCATGGCCAGGGCGCGCAGGATGTCGATCTCGCCGTCGGCGTCGCCCGGACGCAGCCGGCGCGGCCCGTTCAGCTCGCGCACGACGCGGCGCGCGACACTGCCAGCCAAGATCTTGAGATCGCCAGCGGCGACCCGCCGGCCCAGGCGCGCGGCCGGACCTTCCAGCGGCGGGAGCATGCGCGACACCGACGGGTCGTGGCGGGCCAGAAGCTCCACCTCCGGCCCCGCGGCCAGGCGGGTCAGGGCGGCCAGGCTGGCCCCCAGGTCGAGGTCCGCGCCGAGCAGGTCGGCCAGGCCGCCGCGCGAGCCGAGGATCTCGCAGAGCATCTGCTCGACCACCATGAAGCACAGGGCGCGCGGCTGCGGTTCGTCCGGAGCCTCGTCCATGCGGTCGAGCAGCCGGTCCACCTTCGCGCCCCAGGTCTCCAGCGGGGCCAGGTCGGCCGCCAGCGCCCCGCCCAGCAGGAAAGCGCGGTCGGGGTGGCTGGCCAGCCGCCGGGCGACGGCGGAGAGAGACTCGGTGGCCAGGCTCGGGAACTGCGCCTGCCGGCGCGCCTGGATGACCCGCTCGATCGCCTGGGCGCCCAGCCGCTCGTACTCGCGCATGATCTCGTGGACGGGCCGGCCGGTGGCCTGGCTCTCGGGCACGGAGATCTTTTGCACCGCGTGACGCAGCTCCATGCCGGTCGCCTCCAGCCGTTCGGCCAGGTCGGGCCGGTGCATCAGCTCGAAGGCGGTGACCTTGTGGCGGCGCAGCCAGTCGTCCAGCAGGCGCGCGATCGTTTCGCGCCCGTGCGCCTGGTAGAGGTCGGCCACGCCCGTGCAGGCCGGCTCGGTGCGCGCTTCGGCCGCGGCGCGGCGTCGGCGGGTGTCCGGCGCGCCCTTGCTCATCAGGGTGACGCTGGCGAACTCCATGGTCTCGGGGTCGAGCGTCTCCTTGGTCACCCGTACGGCCGCGACGCGTCCTTCGGCCATCAGCTCCTCGGCCGTCTGCAGCGCATGGGCGCGATCTTCGGTGGCGCCCTGAAGCGTCCACGGCGCCTGGGGCGTGCGCCGGGCGAAGACTTCGTAATGAACCTGGCCGGCCATGCGCCCGCGTGTGCCCCGGATGTCGATCAACGATCGATCATGGTGAACCGGCATGCTTAAGACCGGGTTGAGAAACGCGGGTTTGCTTCAGGGCGCAGCGGCCATTAGCTTTGCGCCGTGCGCGCCCGCAGTCAGGGCGCCGGAGACGACATGGCGAACATCACCCTGGTCGACGACGACGAGAACATCGTCGCGTCCGTGTCGCTGGCCCTGGAGAGCGCCGGCCACGAGATCAAGGCCTACCACGACGGCGTGACCGGTCTGCAGGCGCTGGAGAGCGATCCGCCGGACCTGGCCATCCTCGACGTCAAGATGCCGCGCATGGACGGCATGGAAGTGCTGCGCCGCCTGCGCCAGACCTCCAACATGCCGGTGATCATCCTCACCTCGAAGGACGAGGAGATCGACGAAATCCTGGGCTTTAACCTGGGCGCCGACGACTACATCCACAAACCCTTCTCGCAGCGCCTGCTGCTCGAGAGGGTGAAGGCGGTGCTGCGCCGCGCCGGCATCGAGGGGCTCGAGCCGGTGGGGGCCGAGGTCGCCCAGGACAAGGCGCTCAAGCGCGGCAAGCTGGCCCTCGACCCGGCGCGCCACGAGTGCACCTGGGACGGCCGGCCGGTGAAGCTGACCGTCACCGAGTTCCTGCTGCTGCAGGCCCTGGCCCAGCGTCCGGGCTTCGTGAAGAGCCGCGACAACCTGATGGACGCGGCCTACGACGATCAGGTGTACGTGGACGACCGCACCATCGACAGCCACGTCAAACGCATGCGCAAGAAGTTCCGGGTGGTCGACCCCGAGTTCGACGCGATCGAAACCCTGTATGGCGTCGGATACCGTTATCGAGAAAGCTGAGCCGGCCCCGCGCGAGCGGGTGGCCTGGCGCTGGTTCGGGGGGTCGCGGCTCGGCCGGCTGATCGTCGGCCTGAACCTGGTCGGCCTGGTCGTGCTCGTCGTCGGCGCCCTGGTCATGAACGAGTTCCGCCAGGGGCTCATTCAGACCCGGCTGGATTCCCTGTCGGCCCAGGCCGAGCTGCTGGCCGAGGTGATCGCCGAGGGCGCGACCCGTGGCGAGCCGCAGCCGGAGCTGGAGCCGATCGCCGTGCTGGTGCTGCAGCGGTTCATCCCGCAGGGGCAGCGCGCGCGCCTGTTCGACGCCGAGGGCAACCTGCTGGCCGACAGCTACGTCGTGTCCGAGGACGTGGACGTCAAAGCCCTGCCGCCGGCGCGCAAGCCCGACGCCCGTCCGCCCCGCAAGCCCGACCTGGCCAAGGAGGCCAAGCTGGAGGCCGACGCGCGGGCCGACCTCGACGCCGAGGTGGCGCGGGCGCTGAAGGGCGAGCGGGTCGCCGACGTGCGTCACTCGGAGACCGGCGAGCGGGTGGTCTCGGTGTCCATTCCCGTGCAGCGCGTCGAGGCGGTCCTGGGCGTTCTGACGCTGGAGGCCGGCGACGTCGACGCCATCGTGGCGGCCCAGCGGCGCGCCCTGCTGCCGTTCGCGGCCATCGCGCTGGGCGTGACCCTGCTGTCGTCGTTGCTGCTGCACGTGCTGGTGGCCCGCCCGGTGATGCGCCTGTCGGCCGCCGCCGACCAGGTGCGCCTGTCGCGCGCGCGCGCCATCTCGCTGCCGGACCTCGAGGCCCGCAACGACGAGATCGGCGACCTGGCGCGCTCGCTCGAGACCATGACCGCCACCCTGTCGGACCGCATGGACGCCATCGAGCGGTTCGCCGCGGACGTCAGCCACGAGATCAAGAACCCGCTGACCTCGATCCGCTCGGCGGTGGAGACGCTGGACCTGGTCAAGGACGACAAGGCCAAGGATCGCCTGACCGGCGTGCTCAAGCAGGACGTCAAGCGGCTGGATCGCCTGATCACCGACATCTCCAACGCCTCGCGCCTCGACGCGGAGCTGTCGCGCGACCAGCCCAAGCCGGTCGATCTGGGCCGCCTGCTCGGCGACCTGACGGCCGCCTACAACGACGCCGCCCGCGAGGGCGAGCCGGTGGTGAAGCTGGTGCTGCCGTCCGAGCCGCTGCGCGTGGCGGGACGCGAGGGCCCGCTGGGCCAGGTGTTCCGCAACCTGATCGACAACGCCCGCTCGTTCGGCAAGCCGGGCGGCAAGGTGACGGTGGCGCTGCAGCGCTCCGACGTCGATCCGGCCCGCTCGGTGCTGCTGCGGGTCGAGGACGACGGCCCCGGCGTGCCGGTCGAGAACCTGGAGACCATCTTCCAGCGCTTCTACACCTCGCGCCCGAAGGGGGCGGCGTTCGGCGGCAATTCGGGCCTGGGCCTGTCGATCTCGCGCCAGATCGTCGAGGCGCACGGCGGCCGGATCTGGGCCGAGAACCTGACAGGTCCGGACGGCGAGGTGCGCGGTGCGCGCCTGTCGGTCGCCCTGCCGGAAGCGGCGCGGTGATCGTCCACGCCACCTCGGTCGCGCGGTTCACGCCGGCCGGCTGGCGCGCCGCCCTGCTGTTCGGCCGCTCCGGCGCCGGCAAGAGCGACCTCGCCTTGCGCGCCATGGCGGCCGGCTGGCGGCTGGTGTCGGACGACTACACCCGCGTCTGGGCGTCGGGCGGCGTGCTCTGGGCCCGCGCGCCGGAGACCATCGAGGGCCTGATCGAGGCGCGGGCGGTCGGCATCCTCACGACCGTTCCGCTCGGCCTCGCGCCGGTCGCGTGCGCCGTCGAATGCGAGGCCGAGGCCCCCGAACGCCTGCCCGAAGCGGAAGAGATCGAGCTGGAAACGGTTAACGTGCCGCGCTTCCACCTACGTGCCGTAGAAGCCTCAGCGCTGGCGAAACTGGACCGCGCGCTTTCGACCCACGGAAGGACCCTTGGACCTGAACGGGGTTCGGCCTATTAAGCCCCCGCGCGACAGAGCTGTGACAGGCCGGGCGCAGGTGGGGCGTGGTTAAGAGGCTCAGATGATCGGGCTCGTGATCGTCACTCACGGCGGGCTCGCGGCCGAGTTTGTTTCGGCCATGGAGCACGTCGTCGGACCGCAACGCGGGGTGGCGGCGATCTGCATCGGACCGGACGACGACATGGAGCGTCGTCGGCGGGACATTCTCGACGCCTGCGCGGCCGTGGACGAAGGTCGCGGCGTGATCCTGCTCACCGACATGTTCGGCGGCACGCCCTCCAACCTGGCCATCTCGGTTATGGAGCAGACCGGCGCCGAGGTGATCGCCGGCCTGAACCTGCCCATGCTGATCAAGCTGGCGAGCGTGCGTCACCGCGAGACGCTGGAGTCCTGCGTCGCCCACGCCCAGGAGGCCGGGCGCAAGTACATCTCCGTCGCCTCCTACGTCCTGGCCGGAGAGAAGTGATGAGCGGGCCGCTGAAGCGCACGGTGGAGATCTGCAACGAGCGTGGTCTGCACGCCCGCGCTTCCGCGAAGTTCGTAAAGATGGCCTCGACCTTCGACGCCGAGGTCAGGGTCAGCCGCGACGGCCAGACGGTCGACGCCCGCTCGATCATGGGCCTCCTGATGCTGTCGGCGGCGATCGGCTCGACCGTCGAGATCGAGGCCGACGGGCCCGAGGCGGAAGCCGCCGTCGACGCCCTGGCCAATCTGGTCGAGTGCCGCTTCGACGAAGAGCGCTGAGCGCGCGGATCGTTTTCGCGCCAACGGTTTACATTGATAACGAATCTCGCGTAACAGGGGTCGCCCGTTTAGGTTGAGCCTGGGGATCGTGCTTGTCTGGCGACGTTTTCGCGCGCGTCCGGGTTCTCGTCGTCGACGATCACGACCACATGCGCCGCATCCTGGCGACCGTCCTGCGCGGCATCGGGGTCCAGGAAATCCAGGAAGCGGACAACGGCGAGGAAGGCCTGCGCCAACTGGCGATCTTCCGGCCGGATCTGGTGATCCTCGACTTGGCCATGCCCGGCCTCGACGGGGTTGAATTCGCCTGGCGGGCCCGGCGCGATCCCAAGGTCGAACGCCAGGTGCCGATGATCATGGTCACCGGCCATTCGGGGCTGACCCAGGTGCTGGCGGCGCGCGACGCCGGGGTAGACGAGGTGCTGACCAAGCCGCTCACCGCGCGCGGCCTGCTGCAGCGGCTCGAGGCCGTGATCCAGTCGGAGCGGCCGTTCGTCATCGCCGACCGCTACATCGGGCCGTGCCGCCGGCGCCTGCGCGCCGAACACTACGGTCCGTGGCGTCGGGCCGAGGACCACGCCCGCTGCATCCTCGACATCGACGACGCCTAGAGCGCGTGCGCCCGGCGGCTGTCCGCCGGCGCCTCGCCGCGGCGGGTCAGCCCGTAGTCGCGCGACACCTGCGCCACCCGCAGCCGATAATCGGCGAACACGCCCGCGCGACCCCGCGCCTGCGCCTGCCGGTGCTCGGCCAGATCGCGCCAACGCGTCACCGCCGCCTCGTCGCGCCAGAACGACAGCGACAGCAGCTTGCCGGGGTCCGACACGCTGACGAAGCGCTCGACCGAGACAAAGCCGTCGATCTGCTCCAGCGTCGGGCGCAGGACCTCGGCGATGTCGAAATAGTCCTGCGCCCGGCCCTCGGCCGGCCAGGCCTCGAAGAGGACGGCGATCACGCGGCCGCCTCCGCCACGACCGGCGTCAGGAAGGTGCGCTCCTCGCGCCGGATGAAGCGACGCTCCTGGGCGAAGCGGAAGTTGGCGGCGCCTTCCGGATCGCGCTTCAGGGCGGCGCGGTACGCTTCGTAGGCGGCCAGGCTGTCGAAGCCGATCAGCCCCCAGGCGACGTCGCTGGTCCCCTCGTGCGGCAGGAAATAGCCCAGCAGGTCGCCGCCGCAGCGGGGAATGATCTCCAGCCAGCGGCCGGCGTAGGCTTCGAACGCCTCGCGCTGGTGCGGCTCGATCTCGTAGCGGATGAAGCAGGTGACGCGCATCCTCGGGGCCTCCTTGTGCGCGTCCTTCCTAGGTCCTCCAGGCGGTCGGATGCTTCGACGCCGGTGGAAGCGACGGGTGGGCGGTTTGGGCTAGGATCGGCCCATGAAGCTCGGACCTGACATCGCTGTCGCCGCCGCCCTGATCGGCGACCCGGCCCGCGCCAACATGCTGGTGGCCCTCCTGTCGGGCCAGGCGCTCACCGCCGGCGAACTGGCCGCGGAGGCCGGCGTGAGCCTGCAGACCGCCAGCCACCACCTGGGCAAGCTGGAGGCCGGCGGCCTGGTCGTCCCGCGCAAGCAGGGCCGGCACCGTTACGTCTCTCTGGCCGGGCCGGAGGTGGCCAGGGCGCTTGAGGGCCTGATGGGCCTGGCCGCCGCCACCGGCGCCCGGCGCGTGCGCATCGGCCCGAAGGAGCCGGCCCTGCGCCACGCCCGGGTCTGCTACGACCACCTCGCCGGCGAACTGGGCGTGCTGATGTTCGACCGCCTGGCCGCCGACGGCGCCATCGCCGTCGAGGGCGAACGGGTGGACCTGACCGGCGCGGGCGCGGTGCGGATCGCCCGCCTGGGCGTCACGCCGGAAAGCCTGCCGCGGGGACGCCCCCTCTGCCGGACCTGCCTGGATTGGAGCGAACGCCGCTCGCACCTGGGCGGCCCGCTCGCCAGGGCGCTGATGGGTCGCTTCCTCGAGCTCGGCTGGGCCGACCGCGAGGCCGGCACGCGGATCGTACGCTTCAAGCCTTCGGGACTGCGCGAATTCCAGACCTGGCTGGGGGCCTAAACCACTCCGGCGGCGCGCAGTTCGGCGATGCGCTCCGGGGTCAGGCCAAGGCGCTCGGCCAGCACCTTGTCGGTGTGCTCGCCCAGGGCGGGCGGGGGCGTCACGTAGGCGACCGGGGTCTGCGACAGCCGCACCGGACTGGCCACGGTCTTGATCGGCCGGGCCAGGTCGCCGCGGACCTGTTCGACCACCAGGCCGCGCGCCTTGGCCTGCGGCTCCGCGAACACGCCGTCGATGGTGTTGATCGGCCCGCAGGGGACGCCGGCGGCCTCCAGCGCCTTGATCCAGTGGTGCGTGGTCCCGGCCTCGGTCAGGGCGGTCAGCAGGGGGATCAGCTCGGCCCGGTTGGCGACGCGGAGCGCGTTGGTCAGGAAGCGGTGGTCCTCGCCCAGCGCCTCGTCCCCCAGCGCCTTGCACAGCGCGCGGAACTGGCCGTCGTTGCCGACCGCCACCACGATCGAGCCGTCGGCGGTGGCGAAGGGCTGATAGGGGCACAGGTTCGGGTGGGCGTTGCCCAGGCGCTGGGGCGCGCGGCCCGAGACGAAGAAGTTGGTCGCTTGGTTGGCGAGCATGGCCGCCTGCACGTCGAACAGGGCCAGGTCCACGTGCTGGCCCTGGCCGGTCATGCGGGCGTGCAGCAGGGCGGCGAGGATGCCGTTCGAGGCGTAGAGTCCGGTGAACAGGTCGGCCACCGCCACGCCCACCTTCATCGGCTCGTCGCCGGGCGCGCCCTCGGGCTGGCCGGTGATCGACATCAGTCCGCCCATGGCCTGGATCATGTAGTCGTAGCCGGCCCGCTCGGCGTAGGGGCCGCTCTGCCCGAAGCCGGTGATCGAGCAGTAGACCAGCCGCGGGTTGACCTGGCGCAGGCTGTCGTAGTCGAGGCCGTACTTCTTCAGGCCGCCGACCTTGAAGTTCTCGACCACCACGTCGGCCCGGGCGGCCAGTTCTCGCAGCAGGGCCGCGCCTTCGGGGCGGGCCATGTCCACCGTGACCGAGCGCTTGTTGCGGTTGGCGCACATGAAATAGGCGGCGTCGCCCCGCTCGCCCTCGGCGGTGTCGGTGAACGGCGGGCCCCAGGCGCGGGTGTCGTCGCCGGCCCCGGGCCGCTCGACCTTGATCACGTCCGCGCCGAGATCAGCCAGCAACTGGGTCGCCCAGGGCCCGGCCAGCACGCGCGACAGGTCGAGCACGGTGACGCCCGCCAACGGGCCGGTGGCTGCCTTTGCTTCACTCATGGGGCCTGAATAGGCCCGCCCGTCGCCTGACTCCAGCGTCGAGATGGGGCTTGGCGGTTCCGGGGCGAATGGTGTTCTCTAGGTCCGGGGGAACGGGGGTCGCTATGGACAAGACTGTTCGCTCTGTGCGCTGGCCGCTGGTGTTCGACTTCGCCGAACGCATCGTCCTGATCGCGCTATATGTTTCGCTGGTGATGCGCATCCTGGCCGTCGTCCAGCACAACCCCTACAACGTGGTCCTGCTGCTGTCGGAGGCGATCGTCCTGGGGCTGCTGCTGGTGCGGCGTCCGGCCGACCAGCTGAGCCTGCGGCCCTTGGACTGGATCATCGCGTTCGGAGGCACCGCCGCGCCGATGCTGGCCGCGCCCGCCGACGGGGCGTTGATCCCCCAGTTCACGGGCCTGGTCGTCATGATCTACGGCCTGGTCGTCAGCATGGCCGCCCAGATCGCGCTCCGCCGCAGCTTCGGCGTGGTGGCGGCCAACCGCGGCGTGCGGATCGGCGGACCGTACCGCTTCGTGCGCCACCCGATGTACGTCGGCTATTTCATCATCAACGCCGGCTTCCTGCTGCTCAATCCCAGCGCCTGGAACCTGGCGATGTTCGGCGTCGGCGCCGCGCTGCAGGTCATGCGCATCCTGGCCGAGGAGCGGGTGCTGGGCGAAGATCCGGCGTACCGGGCATACGCCGCGAGCGTGCCCTACCGGCTGGTGCCGAAGCTGTTCTGAGCCTTAGAGGCCCGGATCCCACACGCCGGCCTGGCGCATGCGCTCCTCGCGGGCGGTGACGGCGCGGCCGTTCAGCTCGCCGGCCATCTCGCGCACGCAGTCCGACGCGGCGGTCTTGCACAGGCCCGGGATCAGGGCGTGAGTGTAGGCGGCCAGGCTGGCCTTCAGCAGCCGCCAGCCGTAGCGCGAGGCCGCGCCCGCGTGTTCGAGGTAGGTTTCCTCGACCTCGCGGGGATGCTGGATGAAAAGCCGGTGCAGCACGTTGGCCATCTTCTCTCCAAGGCGCGGATCAGCCGCGTCCCATCCCCCTACCTAGACCCGTGTTTTTCCCGTAGACGCTCGGGAACCGGAGACTCACTCCCATATCATGCGACACGCGCGCTGACACGCGGCGCGCGACCGCGCTTACGGAGACCGCCATGCCGCTCGACGCCGGCCAGAAGACCTTCCGCTGGGACGACCCGTTGGACCTGACGGGCCGCCTCACCGACGAGGAGCGCATGGTGCAGGACGCCGCCCGCCAGTACGCGCGCGAGAAGCTGCTGCCGCGGGTGGTAACCGCCTTCGCCGAGGAACGGTTCGATCGCGAGATCATGACCGAGATGGGGGCGATGGGCTTCCTGGGCGCGACCCTGCCGGAACAATACGGCGGCGCCGGCGTCAGCCACGTGGCCTACGGCCTGATCGCCCGCGAGATCGAGGCGGTCGACAGCGGCTACCGCTCGGCCATGAGCGTGCAGTCGTCCCTGGCCATGTACCCGATCTACGCCTTCGGCACCGAAGAGCAGAAGATGCGCTGGCTGCCGAAGATGGCCGCCGGCGAGCTGGTCGGGTGCTTCGGCCTGACCGAGGCCGACGGCGGCTCCGACCCGGCCTCGATGAAGACCAAGGCCGAGAAGGTCCCGAGCGGCTACAAGCTGAACGGCGGCAAGTACTGGATCACCAACTCGCCGATCGCCGACCTGGCGGTGGTGTGGGCCAAGCTGGACGGCGAGATCCGCGGCTTCGTGGTCGAGCGCGGCATGGACGGCTTCACCACCACCAAGATCGGCGACAAGCTCTCGCTCCGCGCCTCGATCACCGGCGACATCGGCCTGAACGACGTGATCGTGCCGGAAGAGAACCTGCTGCCCGGCGTGAAGGGCCTGCGTGGTCCGTTCTCGTGCCTGAACAAGGCCCGCTACGGCATCAGCTGGGGCGCCATGGGCGCGGCCGAGTTCTGCTTCCACGCCACCCGCGACTACGTCTCCGAGCGCATCCTGTTCGGCCGGCCGCTGTCGGCGCGCCAGTTGGTGCAGAAGAAGCTGGCCGACATGCAGACCGAGATCTTCCTCGGCTTCGAGGGCGCGCTGGCGCTGGGGCGTCTGCTCGACCAGGGCGCCTGGGTGCCGGAAGCCATCTCGATGATGAAGCGCAACAACTGCGGCAAGGCCCTGGCCATCGCTCGCGAGGCTCGCGACATGCACGGCGGCGCCGGCATCACCGGCGAGCACCACGTCATGCGCCACGCCATGAACCTCGAGACGGTGAACACCTACGAGGGCGCCCACGACGTGCACGCGCTGATCCTGGGTCGCGCCATCACCGGCGAGAGCGCGTTCTGACCGAGGCGGCCGAGCCCCAGATCTACGTCGACGCGGACGCCTGCCCCGTAAAGGAGGAGGTGTACCGCGTCGCGCGCCGCTACGGCCTGGCGGTGCACGTGGTCTCGAACGCCTTCATGATGATCCCGCAGGGCGAGCCGCTGATCCGCCGGGTGATCGTCGAGGAAGGCCCCGACGTCGCCGACGACTGGATCGCCGAGCGGGCCGGCCCGAAGGACGTCGTGATCACCAACGACATCCCGCTGGCCAGCCGCTGCCTGAAGTCAGGGGCCCAAGTGATCGGCGCCAAGGGCGATCCGTTCACGGCGGATTCCATCGGCTCGGCCCTGGCCGGCCGCGAGATCGGCGAGCACCTGCGCTCCATGGGGCTGAACACCAGCGGCCCGAAGCCGTTCGGCCAGGCTGACCGCTCGAAGTTCCTGCAGGCGCTGGACACCGCGGTGGTGAAGGCGCGGCGGCGATGATCGAAGTCACCCCCAACCTGGCGCTCGACGAGGACGAGCTGGTTTTCAAGGCGGCCCGCGCCTCCGGCCCCGGGGGCCAGCACGTCAACAAGACCTCGACCGCGATCGAGCTGCGCTTCGACGCGCGCAACTCGCCGTCCCTGCCCGAGGAGGTGAAGGAGCGGCTGACTCGTCTGGCCGGCAGCCGAATGACGCAGGACGGGGTGCTGGTGCTGTTCGCGCAAGGGTTCCGCAGCCAGGAGATGAACCGCCAGGACGTGATCGCCCGCCTGGTCGAGCTGGTCCGCCGGGCGACGGAGAAGCCAAAGCCGCGCAAGGCCACCAAGCCGACCTACGCCTCCAAGCTGAGGCGGCTGGAGGGCAAGGCCAAGCGTTCGGGCGTGAAGGCCGGGCGGGGCCGCCCGTCGATGGACTGATGGGAACGCTCTACGCCGATTGCGCGAACGCGCCCGATCCGGCCCGCTGCCTGCTGGAGCGCGCCGCCCCGGCCGTCGACGGCCGCGAGGAGCTGCTGGAGACCGCGATCGTCGGGCTGGGCGCGCCTGAGCTGGCCCGCCTCGTCGAGCTTTCCGATGCGCGCGACCGCGCCAGCGTGCTGCTGGCGGCGACGCTGGTCCGCGACCCCGACCCGCTGGCGGATGCGGCCGTGCGCGCCGCCATGGCGGCGGCCGGCGACGACGCCGAGGTGATCCGCGGCGCGATCAGCACCGTCGACCTGCGCACTGGCGGGCTGGCGCCGCGTCCGGCCGGCCTGCTCGCCGTACTCGCCGCGGCCGAGGCGCACGCCAGGGACGACGCCTGGGGACTGATCTGGCTCGGCGAGGCGGCGCTCAACCGCGGCTATCCGGAGGCGGGGCTGGCCCTGCTGCGGCGCGTGGCGGCGCGTGGCGACGCCGGCCCGGACGTCCGCGCTCACGCAGCCGAGCGGCTGCTGTGGCGGGGCGGGGTCGACGAGGCGCATCGGCTCATGCCGGCCGACGGCGACCTGCGCCTGGCGGCGAGGATCGCGGCGGCGCGGCTGGCCCGCGGCGCGGACCCGGCCGCGGTCGGGGCGGTCGTCCGCTGGCTGGAGCACGACCTCGCTCAGACCAGCGCCGCGCACGTGGTCTGGGCGGAAGAGCTGACCAAGTTCTTGCGGGTCCTGGCCGCCGCCGGCGCGGAGGCCGATGTCCGGTGCCTGGCCGAGCTGTACCTGGAGCGGTCCCGCGCGCCGCTGCCGCACGAGGGGCCGGAGACGCGCGGCGACTGGGCCGGGCTGGCGTCCGACGCCTTCCGTCTGGCCGGCGACTTCGACGCCGCCGACGCCGCTGCGCGCGAGGGCCTGCAATACCTCGAGCGGCTGGTCGCAAAGTGGACCCGCCGGATCGAGGCGGGCGACCCCGACGCCGAACATCACCTGCGCTTCCTGCGCGTCGCGCCGGCGCGGGCTCTGTATCGGGCCGGGCGGGTGGACGAGGCGCTCGCGACCGGGCGCATCCGGGCCATGGACCGCTGGCGCGACGCGACCGAGACGGGGGTGGAGACGCCCGACATCGGGTGGGTGATCGCCGAACGCGACCTGGCCGGCCTGGACGAGATCAAGCACAGGCTGATCGAGGCCGGGGACCGCGCCGGCGCGGGCGAGCTCTACGAGGCGCTCACCGCCGCGCGCGACGGCTTCGACGAGCCCGAGGTGTTTCGCGAGCGGGAGCTGGGCCTGTTCGCCGCCGCCGCCGGCCGCGGCGTGGCCATGCGCGCCCACTTCGCCCGCGCCGCCGCGGCCCTCGACTCCGAAACCGACCCCGAGGCGGCGGCGCTCGCCGCCCTGCAGTTGGCCTGCGACTGGCGCCGCGGCGAGGTGCTGGTGGGTTAGGCCGCCGCTTCCGCCTTCGCCCCCATCGGGCGCAGGCCGAGGTCGGCGAACAGCCGGCTGTCCTCGTCCATCTCCGGCAGCGGGGTGGTCAGCAGCTTGCCGCCGACGAAGATCGAATTGGCCCCGGCCAGGAAGCACAGGGCCTGCAGCTCGCGGCTCATGCCCTCGCGGCCAGCCGACAGGCGCACCATGGCCTTCGGGCAGACCAGGCGGGCGACCGCCACCGTGCGCACGAACTCGATCGGGTCGATCTCGCCCTCGCGCTTGGCCTTGGCGCCGAGCGGGGTGTTGGCGATCGGCACCAGGGCGTTGACCGGCAGGCTGTCCGGATGGGCCGGCAGGGTGGCCAGCGAGTGCAGCAGGCCGGCGCGGTCGCGGCGCTTCTCGCCCATCCCAACGATGCCGCCGCAGCAGGTCGACATGCCGGCCTCGCGCACCGCCGACAGGGTGTCCAGCCGGTCCTGGTAGGTGCGGGTGGTGACGACCTCGGCGTAGTACTCCGGCCCGGTGTCCAGGTTGTGGTTGTAGTAGTCGAGGCCGGCCGCCTTCAGGGCCTTGGCCTGGTCGGGCGTGCACATGCCCAGCGTCGCGCAGGTCTCCATGCCCAGCGCCTTCACGCCGGAGATCATGGCTTCCAGCTTGGGAAGGTCGCGGTCCTTCACCTCGCGCCAGGCCGCGCCCATGCAGAAGCGCTGGGCCCCGCCCTCGCGGGCGCGCTTCGCCTCGGCGATCACCGCGTCGGGCTCCATCAGCTTGGTCGCCTTCAGGCCGGTGTCGAACGAAGCCGACTGGCTGCAGTAGCCGCAGTTCTCGGCGCAGCCGCCGGTCTTCACCGACAGCAGCTGCGACAGCTGCACCTCGTTCGGGTCGAACCAGCGCCGGTGCACGCTCGCCGCCTGGAACACCAGCTCCATGAACGGCAGGTCGAACAGCGCCTCCACCTCGGCGAGCGTCCAGTCGTGGCGGGGCAGGGCGGCGTCGCGGGCGGTCATCGGCTAAGCTCCTCGGCGCAGGCTCTCCAACTGTTAAGCTGACACACCTGCGTTCGGGCGCTTTGATGGCCGCCGAGGCTCCGCGACACAAGGGGGAAGCAATGTTCGCGTCGTTCCGCATCGGCCTGCTGGCGGCGGCCGCCCTCACCACCAGCGCGGCGGCCCGGCCCTCCGAGCCCGATCCGGTGCGTTACCGGGTTACGCCGGTGATGCAGGGCCCGGATCTGCAGGCCCTGGAGATCGAAATCCGGTTTCGCGGCGACGCAGACGGCGAGACGCGCCTGGAACTGCCGAACGCGTGGGGTGGCGAGACTGAGTTGTGGCGCCGCCTGTCGGGCCTCACCGTCGCGGGCGCGAGCGTGGCGGAAGACGGCCCCGAGGCCCGGATCCTGAAGCATCGGCCGGGTGCGCCGCTGACCGTGCGCTACCGCGTGTCCTCCGGCGCCGCCGCGGATCCCCGCGCCCCCTACCGGCCGGTCGTCAGCCCAGGCTGGTTCAGCGTCCTGGGCGAGACAGTGTTCGCCTTGCCCGCCGACAGCGCCGGCCGGCCCGCCAGCTTCACCTGGGGGAGTGTGCCGCGCGGCTGGACCGCGGCGTCCGACGCCGAACACGGCGCCATGGGGCGGCCGCTGTCCGTCGGCGACGTGGTGGAGAGCGTGTCGCTCGGCGGCGCCGACGTCACGGTGCAGGAGCGGGACATCCCCGGAGGGCGCCTGCGGGTGGCGGCGCGGGGAAGACGGCCGTTCACCGACGCGGAGCTCGCCGACCTGGCCGCACAGATCATCGGCGCGGACCGGAGTTTCTGGAACGACACGGCCGAGCCCTTCTTCGTGGCGATGACGCCGCTGGAGGATGCGCCGGCGGCCAGCGTCTACCGCGGCACCGGGCGCGCCGACGGCTTCGCGCTGTACGGAACCGCCAACGTCGATCTCGCCGCCTACCGGTATCTGCTGGCTCACGAGCACAGCCACACCTGGGTGCCACGGGCGCTGGGGCGCATGCCGGAGGGCGCGCAGGAGGCGTCCGGCTACTGGTTCAGCGAGGGCTTCACCGACTTCCAGGCCTACCGGAGCCTGCTGCGGTCGGGCGTGTGGTCGCCGGAGGAGTTTGTGGCGCGTCTGAACGAGACGCTCGGCGCCTATGCGGCGTCACCGGCGCGCACGGCGCCGAACGCGCGTGTCGTGGCCGACTTCTGGACCGACTATGCGGTGGAGAAACTCCCTTACCAACGGGGCATGCTCCTGGCCTGGACCTGGGACCGGCGGTTGCGGGAGGCCACCGGCGGGCGCCTCGACCTGGACGACGTGCTTCTGCGCATGCGCGACGGCGTGCGCGCCGACAGCGCGGACGCCACGCTCGCGTCCGATCGGTTTTTCGCGACCTACAGAGAGATGTCCGGGGTCGACCTTTCGGCCGATTATACGCGGTACGTCACCGACGGTGCGGCGGTGTTGCTGCCGGCCGACCTGTTCGGGACCTGCGCCGAGATCCGCACCGAGACCTTTCCCGCCTTCGATCGCGGCTTTGACGCGGAGAAGACTGCGGCGGCCGGCAATGTGATCATCGGGCTCAGGACCGACAGTCCGGCCTACGCCGCAGGCCTGCGCGAGGGCATGAAGATCATCAAGCGTGAGGCCGGCCAGCCGGGCGACTCCCGGGTCGAGTACGTGCTGCGCGTGTCGGACGGCGCCGGCGAGCGGCTGATCCGCTTCCAGCCCGTGGGGCAGGGCGAGATCACGCGCCAGACGGTCGTGCTGGCCCCGGGCCTCGGCGAGGCCGCCCGCGCGGCCTGCGCGCGGTCCATGTCGGGCGCCTGAAACCCAAGCCCTGCACGGGTTGTCGCAGCGGCGCCGCGTCACAGACCTTTGGAATACGATCGTCGGTATCGTCCCGGCATGACGTTGTTCCGGGGGCGTTTCGACGCCAAGCGCATCCTTCTCGCCGCCGTCGGCGGCTTCGCCCTGACGGCGGGCTCGGCTCAGGCCGTTCCGCCGCAGCCGACCCATTACACGGTCACGCCCGAAACGGTGGACGGGACCCTGCGCGACCTCGCCGTCGAGGTGAAGCTGCAGGGCGACGCCGACGGCGAGACCAAGATCGCCATGCCCAACGAGTGGTCCGGCGCGCACGAGCTGTACAAGGCCGTGCACGACCTGCGGGCCGAGGGCGCGACCCTGTCCATGAACGGCCCGGCCGAGGTCGTGCTGCGCCACGCGCCCAACGCGCCGGTGACCCTGCGCTACCGCGTGGTGCAGGACTTCGCCGGCGACCCGGCGGTCAGCGCCGGCGGCCCGCCGTTCCGCGCCGTGACCCGGCCCAAGTGGTTCTCCAGCGTGGGCTGGACCCTGTTCGGCGAGGTGAAGGGGCGGGTCAACGACCCGGTCAGCTTCTCCTGGGGCGCGGCCCCGGCCGGCTGGGCCCAGGCGTCCGACCTCGACCACGCCGCCCCGAACGGCCGGCGCATGATCGACCTGCTGGACAGCGTGCTGGTCGGCGGCGAGGGTCTGCAGGTGACCGAGCGCCAGGTGGCGGGCGGGCGCCTGCGTGTGGTCGTCCCGAGCGGCCAATGGCGCTTCACGGAAGCCAGCATGGCTGACCTGGCCGGCAAGATCGCGGAGGCCTCTTCGCAGTTCTGGGGCGACAAGGGCGAGGACTTCTTCGTCGCCCTGACCCCGCTGAACGCGCCGGGCGGCTCGACCGTGCAGTACGGCCTGGGCCTGGGCGACTCCTTCGCCCTGTGGGCCACGCCCAACGTCGAGCTGACGACGCTGAAGCACATCCTGGCGCACGAGCACCAGCACACCTGGTTCCCGGGTCGCTTCGGCGGCGTGCGCGGCGGCGCGGAAGAGCCGCTGGACTACTGGTTCAGCGAGGGCTTCACCGACTTCTACACCCTGCGCCTGCTGCTGCGGGCCGGCGTGTACAGCCCCGAAGAATTCGTCACCGACTTCAACCGCATCCTGCGCAACTATTCGGCCTCGCCGGCCCTGGGCGCGACCAACGCCCAGATCGCCAAGGCCTACTGGACCGACCGGGCCATGGCCGACCAGCCCTACCAGCGCGGCCTGCTGCTGGCCGCGACCTGGGATCACCGGCTGCGTCAGGCGACCGGCGGCCAGAAGGGCCTGGACGACGTGGTGCGCGCCATGCGCGGCCGCGAGGGCGGCGCCATCGCCCGTCTGGAGGCGGCCTATCCGGCGCTCGGCGGCGGCTCGCTGATGAAGGACGTGGCCAACTACGTCGACGCCGGCGGCCGGGTGCTGCTGCCGGCCGACCTGTTCGGCGACTGCGCCGAGGTTCGCACCATCCAGTCGCCGGTGTTCGACCGCGGCTTCGACACCGCCAAGACCAGCGCCCGCTTCGGCGTGGTCGACGGCGTCGATCCGGCCGGCCCGGCCTACGCCGCGGGCCTGCGCAACGGCATGCGCATCCTCAAGCGCGAGGGCGGTCAGAACGGCGACTCGCGGGTGGACCTGATCTACCGGGTCAGCGACGCCCAGGGCGAGCGGGTGATCCGCTACAAGCCCGAGGGCCGCCAGACGATGACCCTGCAGGAGATCGTCCTGGCCCCGAACATGACGCCCGAGAAGCGGGCCGCCTGCGCCGCCTCCATGGCCGGCTATGTCGGCCCGGCCCTGCAGGGCGCGACCCGCACCACGCACGCCGGCGCTTAAGGCGAGCGCTGAACGAACGAAGGCCCTCTCCGCCCGGCGGGGAGGGCCTTCGCACGTCTGCAACCCGCGTCGGCCCCGGACGCTTGATGGCGGATGTACGGCCCCAGCCGCCCGCCCTGCGATCGCGGCGTCGTCCAGGCGGCGCCCCCGCCGTCCCCGGCGGAAGCGGCCCTGTCGCCGGGGCGCAAGCGGCTGGTGCTGGGCGCCTCCGTGCTGGGCTCCAGCCTGGCCTTCATCGACAGCTCGGTGGTGGGCGTGGCCCTGCCGCAGATCCAGCGCGACCTCGCCGCCGGCGCCGCGGGGGCGCAGTGGATCGTCAACGCCTACCTGCTGGTGCTGGGCGCCTTCGTGCTGATCGGCGGCGCGGCTGGCGACCGGTTCGGCCGCCGACGCGTGTTCCTGATCGGCATCGGGATCTTCGCCGTGGCCTCGGCCGCCTGCGGCCTGGCCCCGAGCTCAGGCCTGCTGATCGCCGCGCGCGCATTGCAGGGCTTCGGGGCGGCCCTGCTCACCCCGGCGAGCCTGGCCCTGCTGGGCGCGGCCTTTCCGGAGAACGAGCGGGGCCGGGCGTTCGGGGCCTGGGCCGGGTTCGCTTCGCTGACTTCGGCGCTGGGCCCGCCGCTGGGCGGCTGGCTGACCGACGCGATCTCGTGGCGGGCGGTGTTCCTGATCAACCTGCCGGTCGCCGCGGTCGCGGTCCTGCTGACCCTGCGCTTCGTACCGGAGAGCCGCGACCCGGAGGCCGGGCGGCTGGACCTGCTGGGCGCGGGCCTGGCGGCCGGCGGTCTGGGCGCGCTGACCTGGGGCCTGACGGCCGCGCCCGACCGGGGCTTCGGCGATCCCGTGGTGCGGGCGGCCCTGGCCGGGGGCGTGCTGCTGTTCGCCGGCTTTCTGTTGGCCGAGGCGCGCGAGCGCCAGCCGATGATGCCGCTGGCGCTCTACCGCTCGCGCGCCTTCTCGGCGACCAACCTTCTGACCCTGCTGCTCTACTTCGCGCTCGGCGGGGCGATGTTCTTCCTGCCCTACGACCTGATCAGAAGCTCCGGCTACAGCGCCACCCAGGCCGGCGCGGCCCTGCTGCCGTTCTCGGCGGTGATGGGGGTGTTCTCGCCCCTGGCCGGGCGGCTGGGCGACCGCATCGGGCCCAGGCTACAGCTGACCGTCGGGCCGATCGTGGCCGGCGTCGGCCTTGTGTTGATCGGCCTGGTCGAGCCCGGCGCGCCCTACCTGACCCGCCTGCTGCCCGCCCTGCTGGTGATGGCGGTGGGCGTGACCACGGCGGTCGCGCCGCTGACCGCCACGGTCATGGGGGCGGTCGAGCCGCGCCACGCCGGCCTGGCTTCAGGCGTCAACAACGCCGTGGCCCGGGTCGCGGGCCTGCTGGCCGTGGCCGTGCTGGGCATCGTCCTGTCGGTCAGCTTCACGCGTGCGGTCGCAGCCCGCGGGGGCGATCCCGCGAAGGCGCGCGCCGAGCTGTCGGCGGTGATGGCCGGTCAGGCGCAGGGCGCGTCAGGCTCGATGGACGAGTTCCATGTCGCCATCCGCACGGTGATGTTCGTCGCCGGCGGCTGCGCGGCGGCCGGCGGGCTGGTCGCCTTCGTCGCGCTGGCCGGCGTGCGACCGCGTCAGAGCGCGGCGTAGAAGGCGTCGATCAGGCGCACGGCGCGCGGGTCGCCGATCAGGTGCGGGGACTGCTTGTTCATGACGTAGCCGGCCGACACCCGCGTCTCCGGATCGGCGAAGGCGCAGCTGCCGCCCCAGCCGGAGTGGCCGACGCTCAGCTCGCCCGGACCGTAGATCTTGATGGCCTTGTTGCGCAGGAAGCCGGCCGCCCAGGACAGCTTGTAGGGCAGCACCTTGTCCTGTCCGAAGATGCGTTCCTTGATGGCGTGGGCCAGGGTCGCGGGCGACAGCACCTGGCGGCCGTCGATCCGGCCGCCGTTGGCGATCACGCTCATGAAGCGGGCCAGGGCCGGGGCCGTGGCGTGCCCGTTGGCCGAGGGGATCTCGATCTTGCGCCACTCGGCCGTGCCCTTGCCGCCCGGCGAAGAGCCCTTGTCGAGGAAGGCCGCCTTCTTGATCGGGTCCAGCTCGCCGAGGTTCGGCGCGGCCGGCGGCTTTTGCATGTCGGCGGCGCGGGCGTGCTCGCTCTCCGGCAGGCCGATCCACAGATCCAGGCCGCAGGGGACGGCGAAGTCTTCGCGGAGCGCCTGGCCGACGCTGCGCCCGTCCGCCCGGCGGAAGATCTCGCCGGCCAGATAGCCGACCGTCACCGGGTGGTAGCCCGAGGCCGTGCCCGGCTCCCACATCGGGGCCTGGGCGCACAGCTCGCGCAGCACCGCCTCGCGGTCGAACCAGATGGAGGGATCCTGCTCGCGGGTGAAGCCCGGCAGGCCGGCCTGGTGCGAGAGCACCTGGGCGACGGTCAGCCGGTCCTTGCCCGCCTGACCGAACTCCGGCCACAGCTCGGCGACGCGCTGCTCGTAGTCGAGCTTACCCTGCTCCACCAGGGCGGCGATCATCAGGGCGGTGACCGCCTTGGTGGTCGAGAACACCGGGGTCAGGGTGTCGGGCCCGAACGCCTTCGTCTTCGGCCGGTCCGCGTAGCCGCCCCAGAGGTCGATCACGACCTGGCCGTCGATGGCCACGGCGAAACGGGCGCCGAGCTCGGCGCCCTCGGCGAAGTTGGCGGCGAAGGCGTCCTTCACCCGCGCGAAGCGGTCCGGACAGGTCCCGTGGATTTCGGTCATGGGGGAGGGGCCCGACTTTACGAGAGGGTCTCTATTCGCACGCTTGCGGTCGGTCGCGCCAGCCGTTCGCCCAGCGCCACGATCGGCAGTTCGAAGGCCTTCCAGACGACGCAGGCCTCGGCCGTCTCGGCCACGCCCTGAACGGCGCGATAGAGCGCGTCGTGCGGGGCCAGCCCCTCGACCATCGCCGCGCCGAACAGGGCGGTCATGAGGTCGCCGGTGCCGCGTGGGATGTCCGGCAGGCGCGCGTGCGAGGCCAAAAGCGAGGCGCCGCGGTCGACGTAGAGCACCCCGATCTGGTCGTCGTCCTCGACCGGCACGGAGGTGACCAGCACCGGCTTGTCCAGGGTGCGGGCGATCTGGGCGATGTCGCGCGGGTAGTCGGCCTCAAGGCCGGTCAGCTGCGACAGTTCCCACACGTTGGGGGTCAGGATGTCGGCGCGCGGGACCAGGTCGAGCGCAATGGCCTGCGCCACCTCCTCCTTCACATAAAGGCCCTTGTCGGCGTCGCCCATGATGGGGTCGACGATCACCGTCAGGCGGGGGCCGTAGGCGCGCGGGTCGCGCGTGGCCTCGCGGGCCCGGTCGATGGCCTCCGCCGCGATCCAAACCTGTTCGGCCGAGGCGAAGTAGCCGGTGATCAGCACGTCGGTCAGGGCCAGCAGCCCGTTCGCTTCGACGCCCTCGACCACGCCCCGGAAGGTCTGGGCGCCCACGGCGCCGCCGCCGGGCGGGCCCCAGCCGGGGTGGCGGCCGAACAGCACGGTCGGCGCGACCACGGGGTCGATCTTGAAGGGCGCGAGCGCCAGCGCCTGGGCCATGCCGCCGACCCGGCTGCCGGCCACGTAGCTGGAGAGGATCAGCGCGAGGGGCATGGCTGACAGCTAAGCCGTACCGACCGCGCGCGCCACCCCGTGTTCGCTCAGGCGACCGAATCCAGGGTCATGGTCGCCTGCCGGGTCGTCGGCGCGCCGCGGCCGCGCGGGTCCGGGCCGTGACCGTTCGGGCCGATGGTGCCGGGCAGCAGGCTGAACACCAGCATGACCACGCCGGCGCCCGGAATGAGGCTGACAAGGACCCAGAAGCCGGAGTTGTCGCTGTCATGCAGCCGCCGGACGATCAGCGCCAGGCGCGGGATGAACAGGGCCAGGTAGGTCACGACGGCGGCCAGCACCGCCACCGTGAAGGCGACCGACGGTACTTCGCCCTTCTCCGTCGGGTTCATGATCGTCACGGTCGCCAGGACGGCCAGGAAGGCCATGGCCAGGATCATGATGAACAACTGGAACAGCCAGAATTCCGTGCGGCAGGCCCGTCCCTGGAAGTCGGCGTAGCGCCGTAGCGGCTTAAACATCAAAGACATGCGCCCCTCCCCCGAGCAGCTCGCCGTCTTTCGCTAGCACGCGCGCGGCGGCCGTCCAACGCATGCACCGGATACGAGAAAGGGCGCGGAGGTCTCCCTCCGCGCCCTTCGAAGCTCGCGCCGGCCGCGCTCAGTAGCGGTAGTGATCCGGCTTGAACGGACCTTCCGGCGACACGCCGATGTAGTCGGCCTGGTCCTTGGACATCTTGGTCAGCTTCACGCCCAGCTTGTCGAGGTGCAGGGCCGCGACCTTCTCGTCCAGCTTCTTGGGCAGGGTGTAGACCTGGTTCTCGTAGGCCTTGATGTTGGTCCACAGCTCGATCTGGGCCAGCGTCTGGTTGGTGAAGCTGGCCGACATCACGAACGACGGGTGGCCGGTGGCGTTGCCCAGGTTCACCAGGCGGCCTTCCGACAGCAGGATGATCTTCTTGCCGTCCGGGAACTCCACGTGGTGGACCTGCGGCTTGATCTCGTCCCACTTGAAGTTGCGCAGGCCTGCGACCTGAATCTCAGAGTCGAAGTGGCCGATGTTGCAGACGATGGCGTTGTTCTTCATCCGCCGCATGTGGTCGACGGTGATGACGTCCTTGTTGCCGGTGGCGGTGACGAAGATGTCGGCGTGCTCGGCCGCCTCATCCAGGGTCTGGACCGAATAGCCTTCCATCGCCGCCTGCAGGGCGCAGATCGGGTCGATCTCGGTGACGATCACGCGGGCGCCGCCGTTACGCAGCGAAGCGGCCGAGCCCTTGCCCACGTCGCCGTAGCCGCAGACCACGGCGACCTTGCCGGCCAGCATCACGTCGGTGCCGCGGCGGATGGCGTCCACCAGGCTCTCGCGGCAGCCGTACAGGTTGTCGAACTTCGACTTGGTGACGCTGTCGTTGACGTTGATCGCCGGGTACGGCAGCTCGCCCTTGGCGGCCAGCTGGTACAGACGGTGCACGCCGGTCGTGGTCTCTTCCGACACGCCCTGGATGGCGGCGCGGATGGCCGAATAGAAGCCCGGCTTCTCGGCCAGATAGCGCTTCATCACGGCGAAGAGGGCTTCCTCCTCGTCGTTCTGCGGATTGTTCAGGATCGACGGATCCTTCTCGGCCTTCGGGCCGAGCACGGTCAACAGGGTGGCGTCGCCGCCGTCGTCCAGGATCAGGTTCGGGTAGCCGCCGTCGTGCCACTCGAAGATCTTGTGGGCGTATTCCCAGTACTCGTAGAGCGTCTCGCCCTTGATCGCGAACACCGGCGTGCCGGCGGCGGCGATGGCGGCGGCGGCGTGGTCCTGGGTCGAGAAGATGTTGCACGAGGCCCAGCGCACTTCGGCGCCCAGCGCTTCCAGCGTCTGGATCAACACCGCCGTCTGGATCGTCATGTGCAGCGATCCGGCGATGCGCGCGCCCTTCAGCGGCTGCGCCTTGCCGTACTCGGCGCGCACCGCCATCAGGCCGGGCATCTCGGTCTCGGCGATCTCGATCTCCTTGCGACCCCAGTCGGCGAGCGAGATGTCCTTCACGATGTAGTCGGTCACGGCGGTCTCCGGCGCAGTACGGTCCATCACGGCGAAATCGGTCATCGCTGTCTCCGCTAATCGGCGTTTCGGGCTCTATAGCGGCCGCGGCCGGGACCCGCAATCGGGATATAAAGATATCTTTATATGATTGTTCCGAGCGCCCGCAGTGCGAGGCGTGGGTTCAGTTGGACGCCAAACCGTCTTTCGCATTTCGCCAGCCGCGCTAGTCTCCCGCAAAACAATACGTCGAGGGGGAGTCCCATGAAGTTGTCCGCCCGCGCGGCCTGCGCCGCCGCGATCGCCGCCGTCCTGTCTGTCGCGGCCGGCGCCGCCAGCGCCGCCGACCAGCTGACCATCGTCCAGGCCGGCAAGCTGCTGGACCGTCCGGGCCAGGCGCCGCGCACCAACGCTTCGGTGCTGATCCGCAACGGCAAGATCGAGGCTGTGCGCGACGGCTTCGTCGGGCCCGAGGCCTTCGGCGCCGACGCGGCCTCGGTGCAGATCGTCGACCTGAAGGACCGCTTCGTCCTGCCGGGCCTGATCGACAGCCACGTGCACCTGACCTCCGACCGCGCTGGCGCCGAGGGCCAGCTGGCCAGCGTCACCGACTCGGTGGCCGACTTCGCCTACGAGGCGGCCTGGAACGGCCAGAAGACGCTCGCCGCAGGCTTCACGACCGTGCGCAATCTCGGCGACGAGGACGGCGTGACCCTGGCGCTGCGCGACGCGGTCGCCGCCGGCCGGATCGCCGGCCCGCGCATCGTCGACGCCGCCACCCCGATCTCGACCACCTCGGGCCACATGGACGGCCGGCTCGGCTTCAAGGACGACTTCTACGAGGCCATTCCGCACGACAACGTCTGCGACGGGCCGGAAAGCTGCCGCGAGGCGGTGCGCCTGCAGATCGGCCGCGGCGCCGACGTGATCAAGATCGCCACCACCGGCGGCGTGAACAGCCGGCTCGGCGCGGGCCTGGGCGCTCAGATGTTCGACGACGAGGCCAAGGCTCTGATCGAGACCGCGCACCTCTACGGCAAGAAGGTCGCTGTCCACGCCCACGGCGCCGACGGCATCAAGCTGGCCCTGCGCTACGGCGCGGACTCCATCGAGCACGGCACCCTGATGGACGAGGAGAGCGTGAAGCTGTTCCTCAAGACCGGCGCCTACTACGTGCCGACCCTGTCGACCGTGAACGGCTACAAGGAACGCCTGGCCAAGGATCCGAACGCCTATGCGCCGGAGGTGAAGGCCAAGATCGAATGGCGCATCGGCATCACCGGCAAGTCGCTGAAGCTGGCCCACGACCGCGGCGTGAAGATCGCCTTCGGCACCGACGCCGGCGTCTCCAAGCACGGCCGCAACGCCGACGAATTCGAGCTGCTGGTCCAGTACGGCCTGACCTCGTCGGAGGCCATCCAGGCCGCCACCACCAACGCCGCCGACCTGCTGGGCCTGTCCTCCGAGATCGGCTCGCTGGAGCCGGGCAAGCGCGCCGACCTCATCGCGGTGGCCGGCGACCCGTTGGCCGACGTGAAGGTGCTGAAGTCGGTCGGCTTCGTCATGAAGGACGGCAAGGTGTTCAAGGACGCGCGGTAGGCGCGTCCTTTCCCCACTCTGGGATCGTCATCCCGGCCGCAGCGGAGCGAAGCGCAGCGGAGAGCCGGGACCCAGCAAGCGCCGCGCTTGTTGCGGGCCGGCTTCGCAGTGTTGATGTCGAGCTTGCTGGGTCCCGGATAAGCGCTGCGCGCTTTCCGGGATGACGGTTGGAGGGGCAGTTACGCCGCCGGCCGTCCCGTCGCCGGTTCTGCTTCGGCCGCCCCCTCCGCCTCGATCGCCGCCGCCGCCAGCTTGCGTTCGCGCACCTTGCGCCAGGCGCCGAAGGCGAACACGCCCGCGCCCAGCCAGATGAAGGCGAAGGACACGCCCCGCAGCCAGTCGAAGCGCTCGCCCTGGCTGACGCCGATGAAGAAGCTGATGGTCGGCGCCAGGAACTGCAGGAAGCCCATGGTCGACAGCGGCATGCGCCGGGCCGCCCAGCTGAACAGCACCAGCGGGAACACCGTCATCGGCCCGGCCAGGCTGAGCCAGAAGGCGGCCGAGGCGCTGCGGGTGAAGTGGCCCTGGCCCGAGCCTTCCAGCCAGGCGAGGTAAAGCGCGCCGGGCAGGGTCAGCAGCAGGCACTCGACGAACAGGCCGGTCTGGGCCTCGGCCGACACCTTCTTGCGGATCACGCCGTAGGCGGCGAACGAGACCGCGAGCGTCAGGGACACCCAGGGCAGGTGGCCCAGCGCCACGCCCTGGAACACCACGCCGACCGCCGCCAGGCCGATGGCGGCCCGACCGAAGCGGTCGATCCGTTCCCGGAACATCCAGGCGCCCAGCGCCATGTTGAGCAGCGGGTTGAGGTAGTAGCCGAGGCTGGTCTCCAGCGTGCGGCCGGAGTTCACCGCCCACACGAACAGGGTCCAGTTGATGGCGATCAGCACGGTGGAGACGGCCAGCAGACCGACCACGCGCGGGGTCTTCAGCACCCGGACGACCTGCGGGCCCTGCCTGGCCAGCACGACCAGCAGGCCGGCCCACAGCACCGACCAGACGGCGCGGTGGCCCATGATCTCCCAGGCGTCGGCGCCGGCCCGGCCCATCGGCTGGTAGACCAGCGGCGCCAGGCCCCAGAGCGCGTAGCAGGCGACGCCGGCGACCAGCGCCGTGCGCGCCTGCGCGTGCTCGTCGCTCACGCCGTCGCCCGGTTGAGCAGGCCGCGCTCGTGGGCGAGCTCGGCGATCTGCACGGCGTTCAGCGCCGCGCCCTTGCGCAGGTTGTCGGCGACGACCCAGAGGTTCAGGCCGTTTTCGATGGTCGGATCCTTGCGGATGCGGCTGACGTAGACCGGGAACTCGCCCTGGGCTTCCTTGGGCGTGACGTAGCCGCCGTCCTCGCGCTTATCGATCACCACCACGCCCGGCGCGGCGCGCAGGATGTCGCGCGCCTCGTCCTCGTCCAGCGGCTTGGCGAACTCTAGGTTCACCGCCTCGGAGTGGCCGACGAACACCGGCACGCGCACGCAGGTGGCGGTCACCTGGATCGACGGATCGAGGATCTTCTGGGTCTCGACCGCCATCTTCCACTCTTCCTTGGTGGAGCCGTCGTCCATGAAGACGTCGATGTGCGGGATGACGTTGAAGGCGATCTGCTTGGTGAACTTCTTGGGCGGCGGGGCGCCCAGGACGAACACGCCCTTGGTCTGGTCCCACAGCTCGTCCATGCCGGCTTTGCCCGCGCCGGACACCGACTGGTAGGTCGACACCACCACCCGCTTGATCGGGGCGACGTCGTGCAGCGGCTTCAGCGCCACCACCAGCTGGGCGGTCGAGCAGTTCGGGTTGGCGATGATGTTCTTGCGGTAGCTGTCCTCGATCGCGTCGGGGTTCACCTCCGGCACGATCAGCGGCACGTCCGGGTCCATGCGGAAGGCCGAGGAGTTGTCGATCACCAGCGGGCCCTGGGCGCCGATCTTTTCAGACCAGGCGCGGCTGACGTCGCCGCCGGCGCTCATCAGGACGAGGTCGACCTTGGAGAAATCGAACTGCTCGATGTCCTGGCATTTGAGGATTTTCTCGCCGAACGAGACCTCGACGCCCAGCGAGCGGCGCGAGGCCACGGCGTGGATTTCGGAGACCGGGAATTCCAGCTCCTCGAGGATGTTCATCATTTCCCGGCCGACATTGCCGGTGGCGCCCACGACGGCGACCCGATAGCCCATGGAAGGCTCCTGAAAAGGCGAGAGGGCCGCGGGGAGGTGCGGCCGAGGTCCATTTAGGACTACGCGTGGCGCGCGAAAAGCGGGTCAGGGCCTCGGGCGGTAGAAATAGTCATAGCGGGGGCTCCAGGTGGCCCCGCCGTCGCGCGAGACGTCGGACCATTGGCGCAGGCCGCCGTCGGACAGCGGTTGCAGGCGCATGACGATCAGCAGGTCGCTCTGGCCGGGGCGGGGCTGGCTCGTGTGCAACTCCATCGCCTCGCCGGTCCAGCTGCCGGCGAACGCCCGGGCGGCCCCGGTCGAGCCGGCCCCGAACTGCCGCCACTGGCCGGCCGCCTTGTCCCAGGCGTTCAGGCTGCCGCCGACGAAGCCGTCCGGGCTGTGGAACTCCTCGCGCACGGCGCAGCCTTCCCAGGCCGGCTCGACCACGCTTTCGCCGGCGATCGCGCCGGTCCTGGCGTCGATCACGGTCCAGCGGCCGATCCAGAAGTCGAGCTGCCGGTGCTCGGGGGCGGAGCAGGCGGGAGAGGCGGCGACCGTGGCGGCCAGGAGCAGGGCGTCCAGCATGGCGGGACGCTGGAGCGCCGTGACTCCGCCGGCAAGGCTGTTGCGGCGAAGGCCGACGTCGCGCGGCGAAACCGCAGGGCGCTCCGTCCGGGATCGGCCTTGACGAAGGCGCGATCGAGGGACACGAGGCGCGGATGACCCTCGCCAAGATCTGCGGCCTGTCCACGCCGGAAGCCGTCCGCGCCGCCGTGGACGGCCGCGCCGCGCACCTCGGCTTCGTGTTCTTTCCGAAGAGTCCGCGCAACGTCGCGCCCGAGGTCGCCGCCCGCCTGGTCGAGCCGGTGCGCCAGCGCGGCGGCGTAAAGGTGGTGGCCGTCATGGTCGACCCTTCCGACGCCGAGGTCGACGCGGTGGCGCGGGCCCTGCGCCCCGACCTGATCCAGCTACACGGGGCCGAGAAGCCGCCGCGGGCGCGCGAGATCGCGGCCCGGTCCGGGGCGGGGATCGTCAAGGCCCTGTCCGTCTCCGACAGCTCCGACGTCGAGGCGGCGCGCGCCTACCAGCCGGTGGTCGAGCACCTGATGTTCGACGCCAGGCCGCCCAAGGACTCCGACCTGCCGGGCGGGGTGGGGGCGCGGTTCGACTGGACCATCCTGTCGGGGCGCCGGTTCGACCGGCCGTGGTTCCTGGCCGGCGGGCTGGATCCCTGGAACGTCGCCGAAGCCGTGAAGGCGTCCGGCGCGCCGATGGTGGACGTTTCCTCTGGCGTGGAGCGTGGGCCGGGCTTAAAAGACCCGCTTCTGATCAAGGCTTTCCTCGAAGCCGTGGGTCGGATCTGAGCATCGCTCGGGCGGGGGCGCCCAGGACGAGAGACCGCGTGAACGCATCGCTATCGAACGCCTACGCCTGGCCGGACGCTGACGGCCGGTTCGGCGACTACGGCGGCCGTTACGTCGCCGAGACCCTGATGCCGCTGGTGCTGGAGCTGGACCGCGCCTACGCGGCGGCCAAGGCCGACCCGGCGTTCCAGGCCGAACTGGACGGCTTCCTGACCCACTATGTGGGCCGGCCGAGTCCGCTGTACTTCGCCGAGCGCCTGACCGAGCACTTCGGCGGGGCGAAAATTTACTTCAAGCGCGACGAGCTCAATCACACCGGCGCGCACAAGATCAACAACTGCATGGGCCAGATCCTGCTGGCCCGCCGCATGGGCAAGACCCGCATCATCGCCGAGACCGGGGCCGGCCAGCACGGGGTGGCCACCGCCACCGTCTGCGCCCGCTTCGGCCTGCCCTGCGTGGTCTACATGGGCGCCACCGACGTCGAGCGGCAGAAGCCCAACGTCTTCCGCATGCGCCTGCTCGGCGCGGAAGTGATCCCCGTCACCTCGGGCACCGGCACCCTCAAGGACGCCATGAACGAGGCCATGCGCGACTGGGTGACCAACGTCGCCGACACCTTCTACATCATCGGCACCGCCGCCGGCCCGCACCCCTATCCGGCCATGGTCCGCGACTTCCAGACGGTGATCGGCCGCGAGGTGAAGCAGCAGATCATGGAAGCGGAAGGTCGCCTGCCCGACGCCGTGGTGGCCTGCATCGGCGGGGGCTCCAACGCCATCGGCCTGTTTCACCCGTTCATCGAGGACGAGGGCGTGCGCCTGATCGGGGTCGAGGCCGCCGGCCACGGCATCGACACCGGCGCCCACGCCGCCTCGCTGAAGGGGGGCCGCCCGGGCGTGCTGCACGGCAACAAGACCTACCTGCTGCAGGACCCCGACGGCCAGATCATCGACGCCCACTCGATTTCCGCCGGCCTGGACTATCCGGGCATCGGGCCGGAGCACGCGCACCTGAACGACATCGGCCGGGCCGAGTACGTGTCGGCCACCGACACCGAGGCGCTGGAGGCCTTCCAGCTGTGCGCCTCGCTCGAGGGCATCATCCCCGCGCTCGAGCCGTCGCACGCCATCGCCCGTGTCGGCGAGGTCGCCCGCGAGATCGGCAAGGACGGCGTGGTGGTGCTGATGATGTCCGGCCGTGGCGACAAGGACATCTTCACCGTGGCCGACGCGCTGGGGACCAAGCTTTGACCAAGACGCGCCTGGACACGCGCTTCGCCGCCCTGAAGGCGGAGGGCCGCGCCGCCTTCGTCGCCTACGTCATGGCCGGCGACCCCGACGCCGACACCTCGTTCCAGATCATGCAGGGCTTGGTCGGGGCCGGCGCCGACGTGATCGAGCTGGGCTTCCCGTTCTCCGATCCCATGGCCGAAGGCCCGCCGATCCAGAAGGCGTCGCTGCGCGCGCTGAAGGCCGGCATGACGCTGTCCGGAACGCTGGCGCTGGTCCGCCGTTTCCGTGACGGGGACGCCGAGACGCCGCTGGTGCTCATGGGCTACCTGAACCCGCTCTTCTCCTACGGCTACGCCCGGTTCGCCCGCGAGGCGGCCGAGGCCGGCGTGGACGGCCTGATCGTGGTCGACTGTCCGCCGGAAGAGGCCGACCCGCTGGCGGACGAACTGGACGCGGCCGGGATTTCCTTGATCCGCCTGGCCACGCCGACCACCGACGACCGGCGCCTGCCGGTCGTGGTTCGCCGGACGTCGGGCTTCGTGTACTATGTGTCCGTCGCCGGGGTGACCGGCGTGCGCGAGGCCGACGCCTCGGCCGTGGCGCCCGCGGTGGAGCGGGTTCGGGCCGCGTCGGGCTTGCCGGTGGCGGTGGGCTTCGGCATCAAGACGCCCGAGCGCGCCGCCGAAGTGGCGCGGGTGGCCGACGCCGCCGTGGTCGGCTCGGCGCTGGTGGACGAGATCGCTGTGGCGCTGGCGGCGAACGAAGCGCCAGTGTCGAAAGTTGTGGAAAGGGCTGCGCAATTGGCTAAGGCTGTGCGGTCTGCGCGTGTCAGTAAGGCGGGGGCCTGACGAATGGTGATGGCCGAGAAATTCGACGACAAGGGCGGCGAACGCGGGACCAAGGCTGGCGAGCGCCGTGAGCGCGGCGGCTGGCTGGCCAAGATCGCGCCCGGCGTCCGCAAGGCTTTCGCGAAACGCGACACGCCCGAGAACCTCTGGGTCAAGTGCCCGGACACGGGCGAGATGATCTACCGCCCGGACCTGGAGGCGGCCCAGTGGGTCACCCCGTCCGGCCGGCACATGCGGATCGGGTCGGAAGCCCGGTTCCGCTACACCTTCGACGGCGCCGAGTGGGAAAAGCTGCCCACCCCGCCGGTTCCGGAAGATCCGCTGAAGTTCTTCGACGGCCGTCCCTACCGTGAGCGGCTGGCCGCCGCCCGCAAGGCGACCGGCGCCCAGGACGCCATGGCCATCGGCTATGGGACCATCAAGGGCGTGAAGACCGTCGTGCTGGTCCAGGACTTCGCCTTCATGGGCGGTTCGCTGGGCATGGCCGCGGGCGAGGGCTTCATCGCCGCCGCCGAAGCTGCGGTCGCCCGCGGCGTCCCGCTGGTGGTGTTCACCGCCGCCGGCGGCGCGCGCATGCAGGAAGGCGCCCTGTCGCTGATGCAGATGGCCCGCACCACCCTGGCCATCCAGGAGCTGAAGCGCGCCCAGCTGCCCTACGTCGTGGTCATGACCGACCCGACCACCGGCGGGGTCACCGCCTCCTACGCCATGCTGGGCGACGTGCACTTCGGCGAGCCGGGCGCGCTGATCGGCTTCGCCGGCCCGCGCGTGATCGAGCAGACCATCCGCGAAAAGCTGCCGCCGGGCTTCCAGCGCTCGGAGTACCTGGTCGAGAAGGGCATGGTCGACCGCGTCGTCCACCGCCACGAAATGCGCGACGTGCTGGGCGCGGTGCTCGGCATGCTGCTGGGCGGCAAGCGCCGGGCGGCGTGATTTTCTCCTCCCCTGCGTAGCGGGGGAGGGGGACCACACGAAGTGTGGTGGAGGGGGCGAGCCGGTGCGCGCCCCCTTTCGTTTGGCTACATCTCGTTGAACTCGAACGGGTCGGGGCGGCGGTTCGCCCCCTCCACCGCCCTGCGGGCGGTCCCCCTCCCCCGTTCCGCTGCGCTCCACAGGGGAGGAGTAGAATGACCGACCGCCTCCTGCCCCACGACGCCGCGCTGGAGCGGCTGAAGGCGCTGCATCCCAAGAAGATCGACCTGTCGCTGGGGCGCATGCAGCGCCTTTGCAGCGCGCTGGGTGATCCGGAGCTCAAGCTGCCGCCGGTGGTCCACGTGGCCGGCACCAACGGCAAGGGCTCGACCGTCGCCTTCGTGCGCGCCATCGCGGAAGCCGCGGGCCTGAAGGTCCACGTCTACACCTCGCCCCACCTGGTCCGCTTCGCCGAGCGCATCCGCGTGGCCGGCCGGCTGATCAGCGACGAGGAACTGGCCGCGGTGCTGGACCGGGTCGAGCAGGCCAACGCCGGCGAGCCGATCACCTTCTTCGAGGTGACGACCGCGGCCGCCTTCACCGCCTTCGCCGACACGCCCGCGGATCTCTGCATCCTGGAGGTCGGGCTGGGCGGCAAGCTCGACGCCACCAACGTGATCGGCGCGCCAGCGGTCAGCGTGATCGCGCCCGTCGACCTGGACCACCGCGAATTCCTCGGCGGCACCATCGAGGAGGTCGCCGCCGAGAAGGCCGGCATCCTCAAGCGCGGCGGACCGGCCGTGATCGGCCGCCAGTCCGAGGCCGCCTTCGCGGTCATCGAAGCCCAGGCCGAGCGGATCGGCGCGCCCCTGACCGTGCTGGGCCGCGACTTCGACGCCTTCTCCGAGCGCGGCGGCATGGTGTTCCAGGGCGCCGACCGGCTTCTGGACCTGCCCCTCCCGTCGCTGCCGGGCGCGCACCAGATCGACAACGCCGGCGCGGCGGTCGCCGCCGCCGTGCTGCTGAACCATCCGAAGATCGACGAGGCGGCGATCGCGCGCGGCCTGACCTCGGCCGTGTGGCCGGCCCGGTTCCAGAAGCTGGCCGCCGGTCCGCTGGCCGAGCGGGCGCGCGCAGCCGGGGCGGAGCTCTATCTGGACGGTGGGCACAATCCCCACGCCGCCCGCGCCGTGGCCGACGCGCTTTCCGCCCTGACCCGCCGCGACGGGCGTCCGCCGGTGCTGATCGCGGGCCTGCTGGCCAACAAGGACGCGGCCGGCTTCTTCGGGGCCTTCGCCGATCTCGGCCCGCGCATCTTCACCGTCCCGTTCGAGAGCGAGACCGCCACCCAGCCAGAGGCGCTGGCCGGGGCCGCGCGCGAGGCCGGCCTTGCGGCGACCGCCTGCGAGAGCGTCGACGAGGCGCTGGATCAGGCGCTGGCGGCGGCCGGCGAGCGGGCCCGGGTGGTGATCTGCGGCTCGCTCTATCTGGCTGGAGAAGTGCTGGCGCGGTCGCCGGAGACCTGGCCCAACTAACCTTCTCCCCTTGCGGGAGAAGGAGGGGCCCGCCGGCCGCAGGCCGGTGGGAGGATGAGGGGTTGCACGACCTTTCAGGCCTCGGCTCGACCCCTCACCCTCCCATGCTTCGCGTGGGCCCCTCCCTCTCCCGCAAGGGGAGAGGGAAAAAGCAAAAGGGACGCCCGAAGGCGTCCCTCAAACTTTCAGCGAAAATCGGTCGGGGCTCACGCCGCCGAGGCGACGCCGGTCTCCGACAGCCATTCCAGGATCTTCTGCTTGGGCATGGCGCCGACCTTCATCGAGGTCATGTGGCCGTCCTTGAACAGCATCAGGGTCGGAATGCCCTTCACGCCGTAGCGGGTCGGGACCGACGGGCTGTCCTCGATGTTGACCTTGGCGATGGTCACCTGGTCGGCCAGCTCTTCGGAGATCTGCTCCAGCGCGGGAGCGATCTGCTTGCAGGGGCCGCACCACTCGGCCCAGAAGTCGACCAGCACGGGCTTGCCCGACTTCAGGACGTCGAGTTCGAACGATTCGTCCGTGACCTTCACAGTGGCCATCAGAGATCTCTCCTCACAGTTCGCGCCCTAGCTAGCGCGATTCTTCGTCAGCCCATGTGGGGTCGCATGTGACCCTCGGCAACTCAGGCGGCACGCAGAGCGGCCAAGGTGGCGTCCAGTAGCTCCGCCGAAAGCGGCGTCAGTTTGGCGCCGTCGGTCCAGACCAGCGCCGCCTCGACGCTCCGCCCCGGATAGATGGTCCGCAGCACCGCCGCGTAAACCGCCATCTGAGCCAGGTAGGACGGATCGGCGTCCTCGGCCCGGTCGGGGGCGGGGCGGTTGGTCTTGTAATCGACCACCAGCACCCGGTCGGGCGTGACCACCAGGCGGTCCAGCCGGCCTGAAATGGCCAGGCCCGCTTTGAGTTCCGGCGACTTGCCCGCGATGGCCACCTCGGCCCGCGAGCCGGGGCCGAACACGGCGGCGAACTTCGGATCTTCCAGCACGGCGAAGGCGGCCGCGGCCATCTCGCTCCGCTGGTCGTCCGACAGGCCGGGCTCGCGGGCCAGCAGCCGTTCGGCCGCCTCGGCCCGGGCCGCGGGCGCGATGTCGGGCAGGATCTGGAACAGCTTGTGGATCAGCTCGCCGCGGCGGAAGCGGCCCAGGCCGCCCCGGGCCGAAAGCGGCGAGGGGGCCGGCGCGCGGCCGACATCCTCGACCAGGCTGGTCGGCGAAGCCCAGCGGGGCAGGGCCTCCGGCGTCGCGATCCGACAGGTCCAGCCGGGAAGGAGGTGGGCGGCCGCGGCCTTCGCCGCCTCGGCTGAAGCCGTGACCGGGTCGGGGCCGAAGCGGGTGATTTCCATACCGTCGGACAGCGCCACGGCGCGGGCGTCGACACTGTCGTGGTCGTAGGCGCGGCTGCAGAGGTCCCACCACGAGCCCTCGGCCGGGGTGCGCTTGGCCGCCACCCGGCCGCAGACCACGATGCGGTCGCGCGCGCGGGTGAGGGCCACGTAGAGCAGGCGCTGGCTCTCGTCGTCGATGCGGTCGTCGCGCAGCCGGCGCGCCTCGGCGGAGGCTTCGCAGTCGTCGTCCTTGCGCGGGGCCCACAGGAAGACGCCGTCGGGCGTGCGGAACAGGGGCGCGCCCTGGGCCGTCGCCTTCACCGTCGTGTCGGGCAGGAAGACGATCGGGGCCTCCAGGCCCTTGGCGCCGTGCACGGTCATGACCCGCACCTCGCCGTGCGCGCCCTCCATCTCGCGCTTCACCTCGACCTCGGCCTGCTCCAGGGCGGCGACCACGGTCTCCATGGCGGCGGCGCCACGCTGTTCGGCGTTCAGCACCTGGGCCAGGAACTCGTCGACCGCCTCCTCGGCCTCGCGGCCGAGCCGCTCCAGCACGCGGGCGCGCATGGACCGGCCCTGCGCGTCCAGCCGGTTCAGGAAGCGCGAATAGAAGTCGAACGGCGTGCGCCCCGCCTCGGCCTCCGTCGCCCAGGCCAGCAGGTCGGCGGCGGCGGCCCATTCGGGGCGCGCGCCCGCGCGCTCGCGCAAGGTGCGCCACAGGCCGCCCTTGCGGCAGTACGCAAGGTCGTAAAGCGACTGCTCGTCCACGTCGCAGAACGGGCTGCGCAGCAGGGCGGCCAAGGTCAGGTCGTCGTCCGGGAACAGCAGGAAGCGGCCCAACCCGATCAGATCGTCGAAGGCGATGTGGCTGGACAGTTTCAGCCGGTCGGCGCCGGCCACCGGCACGCCCTTCTGCTTGAGCGCGCGGATGATCTCCTCGAACAGGGCGTCGCGGCGGCGGACCAGGATCAGCACGTCGCCCGCATTGGCGGCGCGCCAGCGGTTCTCGTCCTTGTCGTGCACCGCCTCGCCGCGGGCGATCAGGCCGGCGATCTCCTCGGCCATGCGCCGCGCCAGGCGCTTTCGGGCGCTCTCCTTCGGCTCGGCGTCGACGGGCGCGTCCCAGGCTTCGGCCTTCTCGGCCGGCTCGTCCTTGAACAGCGGCCACAGGTCCACGCAGCCGGCGTGGTCCTTGCGCGCGGCCACGTGCACCGGCGCCTCGCCCTTCAGCGGGCTGAGCGCGCGGGCGGCCTCGGCGGCGAAGGTCGCGTCGACGAAGGCCAGCACTTCCGGCGTGGAGCGCCAGGACTTGAGCAGCGGCACCGGCTCGAAGGCGCCGCCGGCGCCGCGCACGATCGTCTGGTAATTCTCCAGCTCCTGGGCCAGCCGCTCGGGGCGCGCGCCCTGGAAGGAGTAGATCGACTGCTTCTCGTCGCCGACGGCGAAGATGGAGCGGGCCAACAGGCGCTCGTCGCGGGCCGAGCCGTCGCCGGCGAAGAACTCGGCGGTCAGGGCCTGGACGATGTCCCACTGCTCGGGCGCGGTGTCCTGCGCCTCGTCGACCAGCACGTGCTCGACCCCGCCGTCCAGCTTGTAGAGCACCCAGGCGGCGTCGGCGCGGTCGACCAGCAGATCGCGGGTGCGCGCGATCAGGTCGGCGAAGTCCAGCCCGCCGGAGGCCGCCTTGGCGGTCGCGTAGAGGGTCAGGTAGGCGTAGGCCAGGGCCGCCACATAGGCGCTGTCGCGCCCCACGCGCGCGGCCCGCAGGCTGGCCAGGGCCTCGCAGATCCGGCCCTGCTCGCCGACCAGCCAGTCGCCGGCCCAGGGCGCGACCGACTTGGTGGCCAGCTTCTTCCGGGGCTCGCCGGCCGCGGTGCAGAACACGTCCACCAGCTTGGCGAAGTCGAAGCTTCCGCCTTCGGCCGCTTCCGCCAGGGTGCGCATCTTGTCGGCGCACTTCTGGTCCTGGGCCGAGCCCTCGGCCATGGCGTCGACCACCCGGCGCCAGGCGTTCCAGTCGATCGCGGCGAAGGTGTCAGTTTCGACCGCCTCGGGCTCGACCGGCTGGTCGAAGCCGCAGGCTTTCCAGATCCGCTCCACCGCCGCGCCGGGGCCGCCGCTTTCGTCGAACCAGGCCTGGAAGTCGGCGCGCTTGTTCTCGATCGCGCCGAACAGGCCCTCGAAAGCGCCGCCGTCCAGCTCGACGGCGAAGTGGGCGTAGGCCCGGCCGACCAGGCCGCCCGGTTCGGCCAGGGCCAGGCGGGCGACGTCGTCGCGGGCTTCGGCGGAGACCTCGGCCGCAGCGGCGTCCTCCAGCACCTTGAAGCGCGGCGACACGCCGGCCTCCAGAGGGAAGCGGCGCAGCAGCTTCTCGCAGAAGGCGTGGATGGTCTGGATTTTCAGCCCGCCGGGTGTCTCCAGCGCCCGGGCGAACAGGGCGCGGGCCTGGGACAGCATGGCCGCGTCGAACCGGGCCGGCTCGCTCTCGTCGAGCTTGGCCAGCTCCTTCTGCAGCTCGGCGTCGGGCAGGACCGACCAGCCGCCCAGGCGCTGATACAGGCGCCGCTGCATCTCGGCGGCGGCGGCCTTGGTGTAGGTCATGCACAGGATGGCCGCCGGATCGACCCCGCGCAGCAGCAGACGCGCCACGCGGCTCACCAGGGTCGAGGTCTTGCCGGAGCCGGCGTTGGCGGTGACGAACACCGACAGGGACGGGTCGGCGGCCTGGGTCTGAGGGCTGTGCGGCTTGCTCATCCCTCGCCCCCTTCGTCGCCGTCGGCCCCGACTACGTGCCATTCCCACACGCGCGCCAGGTGGTCGTAGTCGCCGCCGTAACGGCCCATGTACTGCGGCGCGGCCCAGGAGACGTAGGGCGTGGCCGGATCGTCGAAGCGGCGGATGCGGCGCATCAGGCCGTCGAAGGCGTCGCGCGCCCATTCGGCCGCCTCGCCGGGGCCGGCCCGTGTCAGCTCCTCGCCCGGCTTTCGACGGCCGGTCAGGCGCACGTAGGTCAGTTCGCAGGCCTCGACCTCGCCGGCCTCGGCGAAGCCGCCGGCCGCCAGGATCGCCGCGGTCAGGGTCAGCTGGGGCGCGAAGCCGCTCTCGACCTGCTCGCGCGAGGCGGCCTGGCCGGTCTTGAAGTCCAGCACGGCGGCGCCGACGTCGCTGAGCTCGATGCGGTCGGCCCGCGCGTCGATGGTGAACTCGCGGCCCTCGACCAGGAATTTGAGCTCGCCCTTTTGCTCGATCAGCCGGCGCGGGGCGGATTGACGGCGGCGACGTTCGAAGTCGGCGATCCAGCGGGCGAGGTTTCGCGCCAGCGGCGCCTCGCGCGCCATGGCCGGGCCGTCGAAGCCGTACTCGGCCAGGGCGTCCAGCAGCAGGGTCTCGACCGCGACGTCCGCGTCGGCCGGCAGGGCCTCGGGCCAGCGCTGGACCAGCCGCTCCAGCGCCTTGTGCACGGCGTCGCCGCGGGCCCGGGCCTCGGCCGCCGCGTCCGGCCGGTCCAGCGCCTTCAGACGCAGCACCTTGTCGGCGTAGATCGAATAGGGGTCGCGCACCCAGCGCTCGACCCGGGTGACCGACAGGGCGCGCGGGCGGGCGTCGACCGGCGGGGTCGGCTTCGGGCGCGGAGCGTAGCGCGGCTTCTCGGCGCGCGGGCGGTCCAGCGCGCGGGCCCAGCCCAGCGCGTCGTCGCGGCCGGGCAGGCTGAGCCCTGCGCCCTTGGCCAGGGTCTCCAGCCGCCACAGCCAGCGCGAGGGCACGGCCGGCTGGCCGCCGCGGCGTTCGGTGGTCAGCAGGATCACCTCGGGCGCGCAGGCGGCCTGGGCGAAGTCGTGGGCCGACAGGCCGATGCGGCGCTCCGGCGGCGGCAGTTTCAGGGCCGCGCGCATGGGCCGCGACAGGAAGGGATCGATCGGCGCGCCCTGCGGCCAGACGCCTTCCTCCAGCCCGGCCAGGATCAGCCGGTCGGCGCGGATCAGGCGGGCCTCAATGGCGCCCAGCACCCGCAGGCGCGGATGCGTCGCCCCGCCGGTGCGCACGGTCTCCGAGGCGATTAGGGTTTCCAGCAGGGCCTTGAAGCCGGACGCCTTCGCCGGCGGCAGGCAGGCGGATTCCTCGATCAGGCTGGCCAGCAGGGCGGCCAGGGTCTCGCCCCCGCCGCCGCCCCATAGCGATCCGGTCGAGCCGACCGCGTCGCGGGCCAGGAACTCCAGCGCGCGGGCGAAGGCGGTCGCCGCCTCGGGCACCTCGGCCGCGCCGGCAGCGAACGGTCCGATCGCGGTCTCGACGGCGGTTTGCAGCTTGGCGGCGATCTCGGCGGCCTGGGCCAGAGCGGTGACCCGCGCCTCGCGGCCGCGGGCGCGCGCGTCGTCGGCGGCCTTCTCGAGCCGGGCCTGCAGGGCCGTCCAGGTCTTCGGCCGCGGCCCGCGCAGGCCGAACTCCTCCAGCGCCACGCGGCGGCGGGCCAGTTCGCCCTCGCCGACGCCCAACCGCACCAGCGGGTGCTTCAAGAGGCCCAGCAGGGCGGCCGGCGACAGCGGATCGGTCAGGATCTCGGCCAGCAGGGCCACGAGCGTGCCGACCGGGAAGCTCGACAGCGGCGCACCGGCCGAGGAGTCGGCCTCCACGCCCCAGCGCGACAGCCGCGCCGACACGCGCCGGGCCAGGGCCTGGTCGGGGGTGACCAGGGCGGCGGTCAGGCCGGGCGTCTCCAGCGCCTCGCGCAGGAGAAGCGCGGCGACGGCGGCGGCCTCCTCCTCGGTGCGCGCGGCGGCGGTCGAGAGGCCCTGCAGGCCCTCGGCCAGCGGGTCGACCCCGGTCTTCACGCCCTCTTCCTGCAGCTTGCGGATCTGCTGCAGCCAGTCGGCGGTGGCCTCGGCCGGGCGCAGGGCCTCGTTGACCAGGCGCCGGCGCGAGCGGCCGCGGTTGCGCTCGGCTTCGGTCTCTTCGGCCGGCCAGGTCTTCACCTCGTCCCGGGCGACGCCGTGGCGGTCCAGCAGGCGCTTCATGGCGCCCTGCGGATGCTGCTCGTCGACCAGGGTCCAGGCCTCGTCGGCGAGGTCGAGGTCGAGGCCGGGCAGGACCACGCAGCCCAGCGGCGCGCGGGCGACCACGCCCAGCAGGTCGGCGGTGGCCGGGGCCGTGCCGGTCGAGCCGGCGGCGATGAGCGGAATGGTCGGGGGATTGCGGTCCCACTGCTCGGCCAGGCGGCGCAGCAGGCGCACCCGCCGCTCGGTCGGGTCGATCAGCCCCAATTCCTTCAGGCGCTCGGGCCACTTGCGGGTGGCCACGGCCAGGAAGGTGGCGGAGCGGCGCCAGTGCTCGGCGTGATCGCCCTCGACCAGTCGCTCGATGCGGTCGGGATCCAGCCGCTCCTCGATCTGGGCGGAGTCGAGGAAGGCGGCGAGCGCGTCGGCCATCTCCAGCGCCGCGGCGGCGTCCAGTTCGCCCCGGCCCTCCGGCGGGGCGTGGTCGACGATCAGTCGGGCCAGCTCGAAGCGGCGGCGCAGCGGCGCGACGGCCGGCGGCAGGTCCAAAGCGAGGTCGCCCGGCTCGAACGGCGGCTCGCCTTCGTCGAGGTCGCCGACGGGACGGATCTGCGGCAGCAGCACTGCCCGCCCGCCGGCCGCGCCCACGAAGGCGTCGGCCAGGGCGCGCGCGCCGCGGCGGGTGGGGGTGAGCACGATGGCGTCGGTCAGGGCCTCGGGGCCGAGCGGCGCCAGGCTGGCGTGCAGGACCGACGCCAGATCGTCGACGAACGGGCGGTGGGAGGAGACGGTGAACCAGCGCGGCCCGGTTGCGGAAAACGGACCGCCCGGGGTCACGCCGCTCGTCACGCCGGCTCCTTCAGCTTCGCCTCCGCGGCGTCGCGGGCCTGTGGATCGCCGACGTGCATCCAGAAGCCGTCCAGCACCCGGCCGTACAGCCGGCCCTCGTCGGCGAGGCGGCGCCAGACCTTGGTCAGGGAGAACGGCCCCTTCGGCTGGTCGGCCACGATGCCGGGCTTGGTGATGTGCACGCCCATGTAGGCGAAGGGCGCGCTCGCGGCCTCGCCGCGGAAGGTCAGGCGGCCGTCGTCGGCCAGGAAGAAATCGCCCGCCCCCTCGAAGCCGATCGAGGCCTCGCGCCGCGCCAGCAGCAGGCAGGCGTCCATCTTCTCCGGATCCCACATGCGGGCCAGCTCGCCCAGCGCGTCGCCATCGTCGATCCACACGGAATCAATGTTGGCGACCCAGACCGGATCGGGGCCGAGCAGCGGGCGAGCCTTCTTCAGGCCGCCGCCGGTCTCCAGCAGCTGGCGGCGCTCGTCGGAGATGACGATCTCCGGGCGCGTGCGGCCCGAGAGGTGGCCCTCCAGCCGGTCGGCGAACCAGTGGACGTTGACCACGGCCTTCTCGACCCCGGCGTCGGCCAGGCGGTCCAGGACGTGGTCGATCAGGGTGCGCCCCGCCACCTCGACCAGGGCCTTGGGCCGGTCGTTGGTCAGGGGACGCATGCGGGTGCCGAGGCCTGCCGCCAGCACCATCGCCGTCTTGGGACCGCCGCTCATGCGCGCACCTCCGAAGGCACGTGCCGCTCGAACCAGGCGGCCAGGCCTTCCATGCCGGGCTTGGTCAGGTTGGCGTTCAGGTGGCGCCACATGCGCGGCATGAAGGCCTTGTAGCGGGGCTTGCCGTCGCGGACGACGAGGCGGGCGAAGATGCCCAGGATCCGCGCCTCGTTCAGCGCCGCCAGACCGGCGTAGTCGGCCATGAAGGCCTCGCGGTCGACGCCGCCGCCACGGGCGGCGAAATAGCGGTCGAGGCTGGCGGCCTCGAGCTCCGGGGACACGTCGCGGCGGGCGTCCTGCAGAAGGCTGTGCAGGTCCCACGACGGGTGGGCGCGCACCGCGTCCTGGAAGTCGATCATGCCCACGCGCGCGGCGCCCTGACGGCCTGAGAGCCACAGCAGGTTCTCGGCGTGGTAGTCGCGGTGGGTGAACACGCTGGCCCCGGCGTCGGCGCGGGCGCGGATCGGGGCCCACAGGCCTTCCCACTCGGCGCGGGCGTCGTCCGAGAGGTCGACGCGCGGGTCGAACTTGCCGAACCACTCGACGAACAGGTCGCCGCCGGTCTTCAGGGCCAGGTCGTCGTAGGCCAGCAGCGGCCAGCGCGCGCCGTCGGCGCCGAGCACCGCGGGCGGGGCCTCGGCGTGCAGGGACGCCAGCGCCTCGACCGCGGCGAAGTAGAGCGGCTTTTCGTCGGTGCCGGTCTCGATCAGGCGGGCGAACAGGCCGTCGCCCAGGTCCTCGGTGACCGCCAGGCCTTCGCCTGCGTTCAGCGCCACGATCTCCGGCGCCGACAGGCCGCGCGAGCGCAGGAAGCCGGCGCAGGCGGCGAAGGCGTCGACCCGGCCGGCCGCCAGGCGGGCCATGGCGTTGTAGCCGGCGGCCTTGCGCTCTTCCGGGGTGGCGTCCGGCGGGCAGGGCTGGCTTTCGGCCGAGGGCGGCGCGTCCATCAGCATCAGGGAGGTCCCCGACGCCAGCTGCAGCCGCTCGTAGCGGCGCGTGGAGGCGTCGCCCGGCAAGGGATGACGCTGAGCGTCGGCCAGGCCGGCCTGCGCCAGGAACGCGGACTTCACCGCCTCACGGTCAGAACTCAAGCGAACGCCCCTTCCACGACCCGTGCGGAACGAGCCGCGCCGTGCGGCCCTCCCCCGTCTCACTCAGGTCTATATCCAGTCTGTCGGGGGGCAGGCGAGAGCCGAGACGCTGCGGCCATTCGACCACCGCCGCCCCTTCGTCCAAAGCTTCGTCCAGCCCCAGCTCGTAGGCCTCGTCCGGATCGGTCAGCCGATAGAGGTCGAAATGGGCGACCGGCAGCCGCCCTTCGTAGAACTGCACCAGGGTGAAGGTCGGCGAGGGCACGTCCTCGTCCGGCCGGGTCAGGGCCCGCACCAGGCCGCGCGCCAGGGTGGACTTGCCCGCGCCCAGGTCGCCGGTCAGCAGCACCGCGTCGCCGGGCGTCAGCAGCTCGGCCACCGCCGCGCCCAGGCGCGTGGTCGCCTCGGCGTCGGCCAGCGGCAGGTCGATCGGATGGTCGAGGGTCACGCGAACTCCGCGTCCGGCGCGGCCGGCAGCACGCGCTCGACATAGGCCTTCAGCGCGTAGATCGCCTTGGCGGCGTCCACGTCCAGCTTGGAGGTCGGGATCACCGGCCCGACGGTCAGCTGGAAGGCTTTGCCGCGCTTGTTCAGCAGCTCGTGGAACAGGGTGACGTCGCGCAGCTCCGGCGACACCTTGTCGAAGGCGTGGAACAGGGTGGAGAACGGCCCGGCCACGTGCACCGGCACGATCGGCGCGTCGTACTTGCGGGCCAGCGAGGCGGCGGTCGCCGCCCACGGCGGGTCGGTCAGAGAGCCGTCCTTGGCCCGCCTGGCCAGCCGCCCGGCGGGGAACATGACCACGGCGCGCTCGGCCTCGAACGCCTCCTTGGCGGCGTGCAGGGTGGCGCGGGTCTTCTCGCGGGTGCGCTTGGCCTCGACCCACTCGACCGGGATGATGCTCTCGGCCAGCCGCGGACAGACCCGCAGGGCGTCGGCGTTGGCGAAGAAGATGGCGTCCTCGCGCACGCGGCGCAGGGCGTCGTAGACCGCCACGCCGTCCGCGATGCCGGTCGGGTGGTTGCAGACCACAACGCAGCGGCCCTTGGCCGGCACGCGCTCCAGGAACAGGGCCGAGGTCTTCAGGTCCAGCAGGCGCGAGGCGTAGGCCATGGCCTCGTCGCCCGACAGGTCGACGATGGCGTCGGCCATGGCCCGGGCGCGGCCGTAGTCGAGCAGGCCGTAGAGCACCGGGCGCACGATCGGCCAGGCCGCGGACGCGGTCAGCCGAGGCGCGCGCTCGGCGATCAGCACGTCGACGATGTGGGCGCCGGGAGCGAGCACGCGGGCCGGGGCCTCGGCGGGGACGGAGATAACCATTCGGGCGCGGATCATGGTCGGGGCCGTCGTGCGCCGCAAGGGTCGCAGCCGCGGCCGTTTCACGGGCGTGGCCGTTCATGATAGGTGGAACCCCGACGTATAATCCGCATCGGGACCATCGATGACCAAGTCGTTCCGTAAGTCCGCCCTGGCGCTTCTCGCCGGCGCGGCCGTTTCCGCCCTCGCCCTGTCCGCGGGCGCGGCTTCCGCCGCCGACGGGCGCGGCTTCACCGCCAAGGACATGGTGATGCTGGAGCGGATCTCCGATCCGCAGGTGTCGCCGGACGGCCGCTTCGCCGTCTATTCGCTGCGGCAGACCGACTGGGAGAAGAACAAGGGCGTCAATTCGCTCTGGATCGTCGACCTGAAGGCCAAGGGCGCCCAGCCGGCCCGCATGGGCGCCTCGGACGGCGGCGCGCTGTCGCCGCGTTGGTCGGCCGACGGCAAGTCGATCTACTTCCTGTCGGCGCGCTCGGGCTCGATGCAGGTCTGGAAGACCGACGCGACTGGCGCGAACGCCGTGCAGGTCACCAACCTGCCGATCGACGTCCAGGCCTTCCGCACGAGCCCGGACGGCAAGACCATGGTGGTCGGCCTGGCCGTCTTCCCGGACTGCGACACCCTGAAGTGCACGACCGACCGCACCGCCGAGAAGGCGGCGTCGAAGGCGACCGGCGTTCTCTACGACAAGCTGTTCGTGCGCCACTGGGACACCTGGGCGGACGGCACCCAGAACCACCTTTACTCGCTCAGCCTGGACGCCGCGGGCGTGGCGACCGGCGAGCCCGTGGCGCTGATGAAGGGCTTCGACGGCGACGCGCCGACCAAGCCGTTCGGCGACGACGCCGACTACGGCTTCTCGCCGGATTCCAAGGAGGTCTGGTTCTCGGCCCGGGTGGCCGGCAAGACCGAGCCGTGGAGCACCAATTTCGACCTGTGGTCCGTGCCGGTGGACGGTTCGGCCGCGCCGAAGGACCTGACCGCCCATAACCCGGCCTGGGACGCCGGCATGGTGATGTCGCCGGACGGCAAGCTGGCGGCCTACCGCGCCATGAAGCGTCCGGGCTTCGAGGCTGACCGCTTCCACATCATGCTGTGGGACGAGACCACCAAGACCGAGCGCGAAGTGGCGGCCGGTTGGGACCGTTCGGCCGACGACCTGAAGTGGTCGGCGGACGGCAAGACCCTGTATGTGCTCGCCGGCGACGTCGGCCAGACCCGCGTCTTCGCCATCGACGTGAAGACCGACAAGGTCACGCCGGTGACCGGCCCGGGCCACGTGTCGGGCTTCCAGGTCTCGGGCCAGAACCTGGTCTATGTCCAGGACGACCTGACCAAGCCGGCCCAGCTGTTCACCATGCCGCTGAAGAAGGGCGGCAAGGCCACCCAGCTGACCAACGTCAACGCCGACAAGCTGGCGGGCGTCGCCATGGGCCAGCCCGAGCAGTTCAGCTTCGCCGGCTGGAACGGCGAGACCGTCTACGGCTACGTCGTGAAGCCGGCCAACTACAAGGAAGGCGAGAAGTACCCGGTCGCCTTCCTGATCCACGGCGGCCCGCAGGGCAGCTTCGGCAACCTGTTCCACTACCGCTGGAACGCCCAGACCTACGCCGGTGCGGGCTATGCGGTGGTGATGATCGATTTCCACGGCTCGACCGGCTACGGCCAGGCCTTCACCGACTCGATCAGCAAGCACTGGGGCGACCGCCCGCTGGAAGACCTCCAGAAGGGCTGGTCCGCGGCCCTGTCGAAGTACTCGTTCCTGGACGGCGACCGCGCCTGCGCGCTCGGCGGCTCCTACGGCGGCTTCATGGTCAACTGGATCGCCGGCAACTGGTCCGGCCCCTGGAAGTGCCTGGTCAACCACGACGGCGTCTTCGATCAGCGCATGATGGGCTACGCCTCCGAGGAGCTGTGGTTCACCGAGTGGGAGAACGGCGGCATGCCCTGGCAGAACCCGGAGGGCTACGAGCGCTTCAACCCGGTCAACCACGTGGCGGCCTGGAACAAGCCGATGCTGGTGGTCCAGGGCGGCCAGGACTTCCGTATCCCGCTCGAACAGGGCCTGGGCACCTTCACCGCTCTGCAGAGCAAGGAGATCCCCAGCGAGTTCCTGTACTTCGAGAACGAGAACCACTGGGTGCTGAAGCCCCAGAACTCGGTGCAGTGGCACGACACCGTGCTGGGCTGGCTGGACCGCTGGACCAAGCAATAAGCGCCTGGCCGCTTTCAGACTTCAGGACGGCCGCGCTCGAAAGGGCGCGGCCGTTTTGCTTTGCCCGCAGAACGTCGGTCTGGCTAAGGTCGGACCGGGAGAACGTTGCGGGCAGGGGCGCTCGAATGTTCGCGCGGGGGCTGTTCGCGCTCATTCTGACGTCGGCGCTCGGTCTTTGGGCCGGGGCGGCTTTGGCGCGCGCGCCGGAACTGAGCGTCAACCTCGGGGCCGCCAGCGACTACGTCTATCGCGGGGTCAGCCAGACCGACGGCGCCCCGCAGGCGTTCGCCGGCGCGGACCTCGAGGGGGATGCCTGGTACGCCGGCGCCTGGGCCTCCAACGTCGACTTCGGCGGCGGCGATCCGACTTCGGCCGAGGTCGACCTCTACGCCGGCTGGCGCCCTGAAGCCTTCGGCCTGAGCTGGGATGTCGGCGCCGCCCTCTACGCCTACCCCGACAAGCCGGCCGGCGCCGACTACGACTACCTGGAAGCCCGGCTGTCGGCGGAGCGCGAGATCGGGCCGGCCACGTTCGGGGCGGCCTTGGCGTGGGCTCCGGCCTATTTCGGCGGCGGCGAGGCGACCTATGTCGAGGTCGTCGGCGGGTGGGAAATCTCGGACCGGCTCGGGCTTGGGGGCGGCGTCGCGCGCCAGACCGTCGAGGGCGAGGACGCCTATGTCGTCGTAAACTTGGGCCTCACCTGGTCCATGACCGAGCGGGTGTCGCTTGACCTGCGGGGCTGGGCCGCCGACGCGAACGACCTGGGCGCGGCCGCCGACCCGCGCGTCGTCGTCACCCTCAAGGCCGAATTCTGAGCCGCGTTGGGCCGGTGACGTGGGCCGCAAGGCTTCAGGATCTTTACGGAGTTGACGGCCGGGGACCCCTTGGCCGCGACGGATTTGCGGGGCGCCCGACCTGCCCTGGGTCGGCGCGGTTCGCCCCGGCAGCCGGACGTTAACCACACGGCAAGGCCGCAATACGCCTTACTCACGTTCGCCGTGAGCGCGTTTCGCCGAGCATCAGCATGTCCAAGCCCGTCAATGTCCACGATCGCCTGAACTTCATGGAGTTCGACGACGCCAGCCGCGCGGCGCTGCGCGACGCGGCGCCGGTGATCGAACGGGAGATCGACGCGGCCATGGCGGCCTTCTACGACCGCGTGCGGGCTACGCCGGCGACGGCCCGGTTCTTCGCGAGCGAGGGGCAGATGGCCGGCGCCCGCGCCCGTCAGGCCCAGCACTGGCGCACCATCGCCCACGCCCGCTTCGACGCCGAATACGCCCGCCGGGCCCAGGTCATCGGACAGACCCACGCCCGCATCGGGCTGGAACCGCAGTGGTACATCGGCGGCTACGCGGTCGTGGTCGACCGCCTGATCCGCGCCCTGCTGGCCGACGGCAAGAGCAAAGGGATGTTCGGGAAAGGCAAGGACACGGTCCGGCAGGCCGACACCGTCTCGGCCGTGATGCGCGCCGCCCTGCTGGACATGGACCTGGCCATTTCGACCTACATCGAGGCGATCGACGAGCAGCGGCGGGCGGCCGAAGAGGCCCGCGAGGCGGCCCAGCGCGAGCAGCAGGCCACCGTCGCCGCCCTGGCCGAGGCGCTGTCGCGGCTGTCCCAGGGCGACCTGACCTACCGCGTCACCCAGTCCTTCCCGGCCGATTACGCTCAGCTGAAGGCCGACTTCAACGAAGCCATCGAGCAGCTGCAGTCGGCGATGATCGGGGTGGCCGGCAATGTCGACGGCGTGCGCAATGGCGCCGGCGAGATCTCCGGCACCGCCGACGAGTTGTCGCGCCGCACAGAGCAGCAGGCCGCCAGCCTGCAGGAGACCGCCGCGGCCCTGGACGAGATAACCGCCACGGTGAAGCGCACCGCCCAGGGCGCCCGCCAGGCCGCCGACGCGGTCGCCGCCGCGCGCGGCGACGCCGAGACCAGCGGCAAGGTCGTGCGTCAGGCCGTCTCGGCCATGGGCGAGATCGAGCAGTCGGCGCGCCAGATCAGCCAGATCATCGGCGTCATCGACGAGATCGCTTTCCAGACCAACCTGCTGGCGCTCAACGCCGGCGTGGAAGCCGCCCGCGCCGGCGACGCCGGCAAGGGCTTCGCGGTCGTGGCCTCGGAAGTGCGCGCCCTGGCCCAGCGCTCCGCCGCGGCCGCCAAGGAGATCAAGACCCTGATCTCGGCCAGCTCCGAGCAGGTGGGTTCGGGCGTCACCCTGGTCGGCCAGACCGGCGAGGCGCTGTCGCGCATCGTCGGCCGGGTGGCCGAGATCGACGCCCTGGTCGGCGAGATCGCCGCCTCGGCCCAGGAACAGGCCACCGGCCTGCAGCAGGTCAACACGGCGGTGAACCAGATGGACCAGGTCACCCAGCAGAACGCCGCCATGGTCGAGGAATCCACGGCCGCCAGCCACACCCTGGCCCAGGAGGCTGAAAGCCTGGCCGGGTCGGTCGGCCGCTTCCGCATCGGCGAGCGCGAAGCGCGCGGCTACGCCCCGGCCCGCGCCCGGCCGGCGGCGGCGCACGCTACGCGTCCCGCCCTCAAGCACACCGGCCGCGGCGGCGCCGCCCTGGCGCACCGGCCCGAGGCGGACAGCTGGGAGGAGTTCTGAGCCGACCCGGTCCGGGGCGCCAAATCTCGGCGGCGGTAATCCTTCGTTATCGACGTGGCGTCCAGAAACGGAACACGGCCCAGAGTCAGGGTTAACCGATGTCGCTTTCCACCTCCGAGTCCGCCGTGCTGCCGCTCGCGCCGGTGCTCGACCTCAACGCGGCGGAACCGCTGCGCCAGTCGCTGATGCTGCTGCGGGGCCGGGCGGTGACGCTCGACGCTTCGCGGGTCACGCGGCTGGGCGGGCTCTGCCTGCAGGTGCTGCTGGCCGCCCGCGCGGCCTGGGCCGAGGAGGGGCGCGCCTTCGTCCTCGGCCAGGTGTCCACCGAGTTCGCCGACCAGCTGGCCCTGTTCGGAAACCCTGAATTGCAATTCGAACCCGAAGGGGTGATTTCGTGACGAAGACCGTTCTGACCGTCGACGACTCCCGCACCATGCGCGACATGCTGCAGCTGGCGCTGGTCGAGGCGGGCTACCGCGTGATCCAGGCCGTGGACGGCGTGGACGGGCTGGAGACCTTGGCGCTGGAAGGCGCCGACGTGGTCATCACCGACATCAACATGCCCCGGCTGGACGGCTTCGGCTTCATCGAGGGCGTGCGCTCGGACCCCAAGCACCGCTCGACCCCGATCCTGGTGCTGACCACCGAGAGCGACCCGGCCAAGAAGGAGCGCGCCCGTCAGGCCGGCGCCACCGGCTGGATCGTGAAGCCCTTCAACCCGGAAAAGCTGGTCGACGCCGTCCGTCGCGTCGCCGCCTGATCTGAACGCCGAGCGGGGTTTCGTCCGTGGACGCCTTCGAAAGCATCAAGGCCACCTTCTTCCAGGAGTGCGAGGAGCTGCTCGCCGACCTGGAGACGGGTCTGCTGGCCATGGAAGGCGGCGACGCCGATCCCGAGACGATCAACGCGGTGTTCCGCGCGGTCCACTCGGTGAAGGGCGGCGCCGGGGCCTTCGGGCTGGACGCCCTGGTGCGCTTCGCCCACGTGTTCGAGACCCTGATGGACGAGCTGCGCTCGGGCCGGATGGAGGTCCGCGAGGAGGTCGTCAAATCCCTGCTGCGCGCCGCCGACGTGCTGTCCGACCATGTTGGCGCGGCCCGCGGCGGTCCCGAGGTCGACGCCGGCCGTAGCGCCGCCCTGGTCGAGGAGCTGGAAGGCTGGATCGGCGGCGACGCGCTGGGCGCGGCCGGCGAGGACGACGCCGAGATCGACGGGCTGGTGTTCCAGCCCATGCAGGTGGCCCTTGCCGACTTCGACGCCCCGGCCGGCCTGCCCGACCTCGACGCCCTGCTGCCCGGCCCGATCGCCTTGCCCGACCTCGACGCGCCCGCGGCTGCGGCCGGCGACGTCTGGCGTGTGACCTTCCGTCCGCGGGCGGACATGTACCTGAAGGCCAACGAGTCCGGCCTGCTGCTGCGCGAACTGGCGCGCCTCGGCGAGACCGAGGTCGAGCTGGACGCGTCGAACCTGCCGCCGCTGGACCAGATGGCCGCCGAGCAGGCTTATCTCGGCTGGACCGTGCGCCTGACCGGCGAGGTCGACGAGGCGGCCGTCCGCGAAGTGTTCGAGTGGGTCGAGGGCGACTGCGACCTGGAGATCGTGCGCGCCGACGCCGCGTCCGCGCCGGCCCTGCCCGACCTGCCCGCCCTGGACCTGCCGGTTCTGGACCTGCCGCCGCTGGATTTTGCGCCCGCCTCGATCGCCGAGCTGCCGCCCCTTGAGCCTGCCGTGGCTTCCGCGCCGGCCGCCGATCCGGTCGAATTCGACATCGCCGCCCTGATCGCCAAGGCCCAGGCCGCCGGTCCGGTCGACACGCCGGCACCGGCGGCCGCGCCGGTGGCGAAGCCCGCGCCGAAGCCGGCGGCGCCGGCCGCCGCCAACGAGACCAAGGGCCCGGCCGCGCCGGTCCAGGCGACCATCCGCGTGGACCTGGAGCGCGTCGATCGCCTGATCGACCTGGTTGGCGAGCTGGTGATCCAGCAGGCCATGCTGTCCCAGCGCGTGGGCGAGAGCGGCCTGGCCCGCTCGTCCAACGTGGCCGTCGGCCTGGAGGACCTCGAGCAACTGACGCGCGAGATCCAGGACAGCGTCATGGCCATCCGCGCCCAGCCGGTGAAGTCGGTGTTCCAGCGCATGCCGCGCCTGGTCCGCGAAGTCGCCGACATGACCGGCAAGAAGGTCCGCCTGGTCACCGAGGGCGAGGGCACCGAGGTCGACAAGACGGTGATCGAGCGGCTGTCCGACCCGATCACCCACATGCTGCGCAACGCCATCGACCACGGGCTGGAGACGCCCGACGAGCGCGCCGCCGCCGGGAAGCCGGCCGAGGGCGTGGTGCGCCTGGCGGCCCTGCACCGCTCGGGACGGATCATCATCGAGGTCCAGGACGACGGGCGCGGCATCAACCGGCCGCGCGTGCGCAAGATCGCCGTCGACAAGGGCCTCATCGCCGAGGATGCGATCCTGACCGACGACGAGGTCGACAACCTGATCTTCCTGCCCGGCTTCTCGACCGCCGACACGGTCTCGGACATCTCCGGCCGCGGCGTGGGCATGGACGTGGTCAAGCGCTCGATCGGCGCGCTGGGCGGCCGCATCTCGATCTCGAGCGTGCCCGGCCAGGGCTCCAAGTTCACCCTGAGCCTGCCGCTGACGCTCGCGGTGCTGGACGGCATGGTGGTCACCGCCGCCGGCCAGACCCTGGTCACCCCGCTGACCACCATCGTCGAGAGCCTGACGCCCAAGGCCGAGGACGTCCACCTGGTGGGCGGCCGCGACGCGGTGATCCGCGTGCGCGACACCTTCGTGCCGCTGGTCGACGTCGGCGTGGCGCTGGGCTTCCGCGACGAGCCGATCCCGGCCGCCACGGGCGTGGCCGTGCTGATCGAGAGCGAGGCGGGGGGCAAGGCGGCCCTCTTGGTCGACTCCATCCAGGGCCAGCGCCAGGTCGTCATCAAGAGCTTGGAGTCCAACTACCAGCAGGTCGAGGGCGTGGCTGCCGCGACCATCCTGGGCGACGGCCGCGTGGCCCTGATCCTCGACGTCGACGCCCTCGTCTCCACCCGGCGCAAGCCGGCGCGTACCGAAAAGCGAATGGCAGGATGACCATGACCGAAGTCGTCACCACCGGCGCCGGCGCGCGTCGTGAACTGATCTCCTTCCGCATCGGCGAGCAGGAGTTCTGCGTGGACATCATGTCCGTGCGCGAGATCCGCGGCTGGACCCCGGCCACGCCGCTGCCGCGCTCGCCCGCCTTCATGAAGGGCGTGATCAACCTGCGCGGCGCGGTCCTGCCGATCGTAGACCTGGGCGCGCGCCTCGGCCTGAAGACCGCCGAGCCGACCGCCCGCCACGTCATCATGGTCGTGCGCATCGGCGAGCGCACCGTCGGCCTGCTGGTCGACGCGGTGTCGGACATCATCGAGCTTACCGACGATCAGGTGCAGCCGACCCCGGACGTCGCCTGCGACCAGGTGAAGACCTTCGTGAAGGGCCTGTTCGCGGTCGAGGGCCGCATGGTCAGCCTGATCGCGCTGGACAAGGTGCTGCCGGAGCAGGAGGCGGAGGCCGCATGAGCTTCGTCGCCGACACCGGCGACCGATCCCGCAAGCGTCCCATCGTCGAGGGCGAGTTCGCCTTCACCGACGACGACTTCCGTCAGATCGCGTCGATCCTGCATTCGCATGCCGGGATCGCCTTGACCGAGGCCAAGGCGGCCCTGGTCTATTCGCGGCTGGCCAAACGTCTGCGCTCGCTGGGGCTGAAGAGCTTCCGCGACTACTGCGACCTGGTGCAGGGCCGCGAGGGCCTGGACGAGCGCCAGGCCATGATGGCGGCGTTGACCACCAACGTGACCCGCTTCTTCCGCGAGCCGCACCACTTCGAGCACCTGCGCGACGAGGTCATGCCGAAGCTGGCCGAGCGGGCGCGCCAGGGCGGACGCGTGCGCCTGTGGTCGGCGGCCTGCTCCAGCGGCCAGGAGCCCTATTCCATGGCCCTGACCGTGCTGGAGGCCATGCCGGACGCGCTGGATCACGACGTGAAGATCCTGGCGACCGACATCGACCCCAACATGGTCGCCGAGGGCCGCGACGGCCTCTATCGAGAGGACCATGTCGAGCCGGTGCCGCTGAACCTGCGCGGGCGCTGGTTCCGCAAGGCGCCCCACGGCGGCGACCGCCGCTGGGAGGTCGCGCCCGAGCTGCGCGAACTGGTCGCCTTCCGCGAACTCAACCTGATCGGAGACTGGCCCATGAAGGGCCGCTTCGACGTCGTGTTCTGCCGCAACGTGGTGATCTACTTCGACGAAACCACCCAGGAGCGGGTGTGGTCGCGCTTCATCCCGGTGATGACGCCGGGGGCTACGCTGTACATCGGCCACTCCGAACGGGTCACCGGCCCGGCGGCCGGCCGGCTCGAGACCTGCGGCCTGACCACCTACCGGCTGGGAGGCGCGCGATGAGCCGCATCTCCGTCCTGGTGGTCGACGACTCCGCCACCATGCGCAGCCTGATCGCCGCCACCCTGCGGCGCGACACCGACATCGAGGTCGTGGGCTTCGCCAACGATCCGTTGGAGGCGCGCGACGCGATCAAGCGGCTCAACCCCGACGTCGTCACCCTCGACGTCGAGATGCCGAACATGGACGGCCTGACCTTCCTTGAGAAGATCATGCGCCTGCGCCCGACCCCGGTGGTCATGGTCTCGACCCTGACCCAGGCCGGGGCCGAAGTGACCCTGGCGGCGCTGGAAATCGGCGCGGTGGACTGCGTCGGCAAGCCGGGCGCCGGCGTGACCGCCGCCGAGGCGTTCGGCGATCTGGCCATGAAGGTGAAGGCGGCCGCCCGGGCTCGCGTGCGCCCGCTGGGCAGCGCGCCGGTGGTCGAGAAGCGCGAAGGCTATTCCGGCGGCGACAAGATCGTCGCGATCGGCTCCTCCACCGGCGGGGTCGAGGCCCTGCTGACGGTGATCTCCGCCTTCCCGGAGAACTGCCCGCCGACGGTCATCACCCAGCACATGCCGGCGACCTTCACCAAGAGCTTCGCCCAGCGCCTGGACCGCGCCTCGGCCGCGCACGTGACCGAGGCGGTGGAGGGCGCGCCCCTGGAGACCGGACGGGTCTATCTGGCCCCGGGCGGCCACACCCACCTGGAGATCACCTCCGGCGCGCATCCGCGCTGCCGTCTGGTGCCGGCCGACCCGGTCAACGGACACCGTCCGTCGGTGGACGTGATGTTCAATTCCGCGGCCAAGCACGGCCCGCGCGTCGTCGCCGCGCTCTTGACCGGCATGGGCCGAGACGGCGCGCAGGGGCTGCTGGCCCTGAAGGAAAAAGGCGCGCGCACGATCGGCCAGGACGAGGCCAGCTGTGTCGTCTACGGCATGCCGCGCGCGGCCTTCGAGCTGGGCGCGGTGGAAAAGCAACTCCCGCTGGGCCGTATCGGCCCGGCAATTCTCGACTTGTGCTCGGCGGCTGCGCCGGGGAGGGACCAGTAATGCCCGCAGCTTCTTCGATCCGAACCTTGATCGTCGACGACCAGCTGACCATGCGTTCGCTGGTGCGCACCGGCCTGCAACAGCTGGGCATCACCGACACGCGCGAATGCGCCGACGGCGAGGAGGCCCTGCGCGAGATCATCAGCAAGCCGGTGCACCTGGTGATCTCCGATTACAACATGCCCAAGCTGGACGGCCTGGGCCTGCTGCGCGCCATCCGTTCGCATCCGCCGACGAAGACCACGGCCTTCATCATGCTGACGGGCCGGGCCGACCGTGAGCTGGTGCAGCGCGCGGTGCAGTACGGCGTCAACAACTACCTCGTGAAACCCTTCACGGTGCAAACCCTGAAGGAGAAGATCGAGGCCGTGTTCGGACAACTGACATGACCGCAACCGCCGCCGCCCAGAGCGCCGCTCGGGCCGGCAAACGCATTCATGTCGTGCAGGGCGAGCAGCACGTCACCAGCGATCCCGAGGTGGTTCTGACCACCATTCTCGGCAGCTGCGTGGCCGCGTGCCTGCGTGATCCCGTGGCCGGGATCGGCGGCATGAACCACTTCCTGTTGCCGGACGGGGTCAAGGACGGCGGCGTGGCCCAGCGCTACGGCGCGCACGCCATGGAACTGCTGATCAACGACATCCTGCGCCGGGGCGGCCGCCGCGAGCGGCTGGAGGCGAAGCTGTTCGGCGGCGGACGCATGTTCGACGGCCTGACCGACGTGGGCGGCGCCAACGCCGCCTTCGCCGAGAAATTCCTCCGCGACGAAGGCATCCCGGTGGTGGGCTCCAGCCTGGGCGGCTCGGGCGCGCGCCGGGTGCAGTTCTGGCCGGTGTCCGGCCGGGCCCAGCAGAAGGCGGTCACCGACCAGCCCGAGGTCGTGCGCGCGCCCGTTCCGGCTCCGGTCGTCGACCACGGCGCGGTGGAGCTGTTCTGATGCGCCCGCCGCACGCCCGCGAGGACGAAACCCAGGTCAGCGCCGCCGCGGCCCTGCAGGCCCTGGCGGTCGAGACGGTGCGCGCCGGCGAGATGTGCGAGCGGCTCGGCGACCTGGTCGAGCGGCTGGTGCGCACCTGCGAGGGCGAGGAGCTGAAGATCGCCATGCAGGAGGCCCAGGCGGTCGACGCCCTGACCCAGCACCTGGCGGCGCTGGCGGCCTTCGCCGGCCGCCTGGCCGATCGCGCCGAGGGCGTGGTGGCCCCGGCCGAGGCCCTGCGCGCGGTGCCGCTGGCCGACCTGGCGGCGCGGCTTTCGGCGGCCTGCGGCGGCGAAGCGGCCTCTTCCGGCGACGGCGCACGGGCCGGCGACCTGGACCTGTTCTGAGCCCCGCGGTGAGTGATTTCGGCCTGCCGGCGCGGCTAAGGATCAACCTGGATCAATCTGTCGTCCTGCTGGTCGACGACAATCCCCAGGCCCTCGACATCATGGGCTCGGTGTTCCAGGGCTTCGGGGTCAAGCAGCAGATCAAGTGCGGCTCCGCGCTCGAGGCGGTGGACATCGTCAAGACCACCCAGCTCGACCTGATCGTGATCGACTGCTCCATGCCGGAGATGGACGGCTACGACTTCGTCCGCTGGCTGCGGCGCAGCGACCTGCGCCCGGCCGCCTTCACGCCGACGATCATGGTCACGGGCCACCCCGCGCAGTCGAAGATCGAGAAAAGTCGCGACTGCGGGGCCAGCTTCGTGGTCTCCAAGCCGATCACCCCGGCCGTCCTGCTGGAGCGGATCGTCTGGGTGGCGCGCGAGGAGCGGCCCTTCGTCGTGTGCGACGCCTACGCCGGCCCGGACCGCCGGTTCAAGAACGCGGGTCCGCCGATCGGGATCGCGCCGCGCCGGCGCGACGACCTGCCCTTCGAAGTCGGCGAGGCCATCGACCCCAACATGGCCCAGGCCGAAATCGACCTGTTGCTTAAGCCCGCCAAGGCCCCTCGATGAGCGTCGTGAAGATCATCCCGGTGAAGCACCGGCTGAGCGCCCAGATGCGCCGGGCCGGCGGCCTGACCGTCGAGCAGGCGCTGAGCCGCGCCGGCACGGCCCTGGAGGCGCACCGCGCCGGGGCCATGACGGCCATCGAGCGCACCGTCGTGAAGCTGGAGGCCGCGGCCGGCGCCGAGCGCGACACCACGACGCCCGACCGCATCTACGACCTGTCGGCCGAGATTCTCGACATCGCCGGCCTGTTCGGGGCCCAGCCCCTGTGCGACGCGTCCTGGAGCCTGTGCGAACTGGCCGACCGGCTGCGCTCGCGCGGCGAGTGGGAGTGGGCCGGGGTCGAGGTGCACGTGCGCGCCCTGCGCTTCCTGCTGACCGCCGGCTACGAGACCACGCCGGTGCTGAAGTCGGTGATCGACGGCCTGTGGGAGGTCACCGACCGGGTGGCCAAGGCCTGATAGGGGCGCGTCGGCGCTTCCGCTTTCGGACCGGCGGTCTCCCACGCTAGAAGGGGACCTCACCCCACGACGACGCGTGCCTGCGACCTCCCCGTCGCGGCGTCGCCGATGCAGGAGGCCGCCGTGCAGCTCGACGAAATCATGACCCTGTCGCCGGTGATCGCCGTGGTCACCATCCGCGACGCCGCCCACGCCGAGCCGCTGACCCGGGCGTTGGTCGCCGGCGGCATTCGCGCGGTGGAGATCACCCTGCGCACGCCCGCCGCGCTGGACAGCATCCGCGCCGCCGCGAAGGTCGAGGGCGCGGTGGTCGGCTCCGGCACCTGCCTGACCGCGGCCGACCTGAAGGCGTCGGCCGACGCCGGCGCGGTCTTCGCAGTCTCGCCCGGGGCGACCACGCCGCTGCTGCAGGCGGGGCTCAAGAGCGCGATCCCGCTGCTGCCCGGCATCGCCACGGCCTCGGAGCTGATGGCCGGGCTGGAGCAGGGCTACACCCGTTTCAAGCTGTTCCCGGCCGAGGCGGCCGGCGGCGCGGCCCTGCTGAAGGGCCTGTCCGGCCCGCTGCCGCAGGCCAAGTTCTGCCCGACCGGCGGCGTCAACATCGAGAACGCGGCCCGCTACCTGGCCCTGCCGAACGTGCAGTGCGTCGGCGGCTCCTGGCTCGCGCCCGACGAGCTGATGGACGCCGGGGACTGGGGCCGGGTCCAGGAGCTCGCCCGCACGGCCGTGGCCAAGCTCGGCCGCTGACCCGGCCCTCACGTCTCCTCCAGAAGCACGAAAGCCTCCGCTTCTCGCGAAGCGGAGGCTCGGCTCGTGGCCCTGTTTGAGGCCTTAGCGGTAGACGGCCTGCACGTCGCGGCGCAGGGCGGCGCGGCTGTCGGGACGGCTGTAGAACATGTGGCCGCCCGGATAGACCTTCAGCTGAATCTGGTCCTTGGCGCCCATCACGGGGATCTGGTCGATGATCAGCCGGCTCTGGAAGTAGGGCGTCTGGATGTCGGTGAAGCCGTGGACGATCAGCACCTTCATGCTGGGATCCAGGGCCAGGGCCTGGCGCAGGGCGGTCGACGACTCGGCGGTGTCGTTGCGCTCCCACATCCGGTTCACCTCGTTGCTCAGCGCCTCATAGGTCCCGTCCACCTTCCAGCCGATCTGGCGGGTGACGTAGTCGACCATGGCGCTGGTCGTCGGCGCGATGATGCCCTCCAGGATCGGGTCGCCGGCGCGGTTCTGGGCCGACCACGGGAAGGGGTCATAGGCCGTGACGTTCACGTCGTAGCGGCTGGCCAGGACGCCCTTGTCGCGCTGGAACTCGCGCACGAAGGTCTGCAGGTCGATCCGCCCGCCCATGCGCTGGACCAGCGCCGGGTCGAGACCGGTGTAGGCGGCCACCCGCTTGGAGACGCGATCGACCGCGGCGGCGTCGCGCGCGCCGCGCAGCAGATCCACCGTGTATTCGCTACGGGCGTATTCCTCGACGTCGGTCATGTCGGCTGCGGTCAGGACGGCGCCGTCGCGCTCGCGCTTGGCCGCGGCCATCGACGGCAGGGTGCTGGCCCAGACCATCGGCGACAGGTCGCGGCCGCCGTTGGCGTGATAGTCGAGACGCGGCGACACCAGGGTCATGCCCCAGATGCCGACGCCCAGGTCGCTCTGCAGGGTGTAGGCCAGGCGCGGCAGGCGGAAGCCGCCGTAGCTCTCGCCGACCAGGTACTTGGGCGAGCCCATGCGCTGGTTCTTGAGCAGCCAGTCGTAGACGATCCGCGACAGGTACTTGATGTCCTGCTCGGTGCCGTAGAACGCCTTCTTGGTCTTGTCCTCGGAGACGTAGGAGCGCGAGAAGCCGGTGCCGATCGGGTCGATGAACACCAGGTCGGTGAACTCGAGCCAGGTCTGCGGATTGTCCGACACCCGCGTCGCCGACGAGGGGAACTGACCCTGGGCGCCGAACGGAACGGTCTTCGGGCCGATCAGGCCGAGATCCAGGTACACGGAGGCCGCGCCGGGGCCGCCGTTGAAGGCGAAGGTCACCGGGCGGTCGGGCGAGCGCGGCCCGTCCTGGGTGAAGGCGGTGAAGGCGACCTCGCCGATCACGTTACCTTCGGCGTCCTTCACCGGCAGGCTGCCGGCGGTGGCGGTGTAGGCCACGGACTTGCCGTTCAGAAGCTTCACCGTCTCATGGACGCTGGCGTCGGCCGGCAGGCGATCCGGCTTGGCCTTGGCGGCGGCCTCCGGTTTGGCGTCCTGGGCGAAGCCCGGTCCGGCCGAGCCGAGCGCCAGGACGGCGACGGCCAGGGCCGACATTACTGTGCTGCGCAAAATTCCCTCCCGAGTTTTTGTTTGTGCGCCATCATTCTCGTGCGCGCACTTTAGGCATGCCCGGGCCTTAACGCTACGTCTCTGAGGCGGCCGAACGACGAAGCGGGACCTAGGAACAAACACCCCCGCTGGCTTGTCTCAGCCCTCGGAAACCGCAGGCGGGGGCAGGTGAAAACAGGCCTTCCGACCGTTGGGAATCCCGCTTCGACGGGGCTCCGCGGTTCCCTCACGAGCACAGCGTGAGCGACAAAAAAGAGGGCTGTTCAATGATTGCCGAGGGGCAGATCGCCGACGTCGGTCGGCTGGTGCGCGACGAGGCTCGAACCGTTAAGGACCGCCGTCGTCGTCCAAGACCCATGACAAGTCCGCTGGACCTGACACGCCTGGGCGAGGCGAAGCAGTCGTTCGCCACCCGGCGGGCCATGCTAGCCGAAACGCGCGGCCTGCTGGTCGCCGGCGTCCGCCCGGCGGCGGGCGACCTCGTGCTGGCCCGCGTCGAGCAGGTCGGCCACCACGCGCGGCTGGAGCTTCCCGACGGCCGGCGCAGTCGCCTCTACGAGGGCGACGAGATCGTCGTCGCCTACGGCGCCCGCTACGCCCCCGACCAGTTCGAGGCCGAGGTCCCTTCCAATCTCGGCCCCTGCGACCTGATCGCCGGCGGCGGCCTGGCGGGACGGGTGCTGAAGCGCCATCGCCAGGTCGGCGCGCCCACCCGCATCGCGCCCTGCGGCCTGCTGGCCGACTCCGAGGGCCGGCCGCTCAACCTGGCCCGCTGGGCCGTCTCCACCCCGGCCCCGGGCGGCCGGCCGACCGTGATCGTGGTCGCCGGCACCTCCATGAACGCCGGCAAGACCACCACCGCCGCCTGCCTGATCCGCGGCCTCAAGCGCGCGGGCCTGCGGGTCGGCGCGGCCAAGGTCACCGGCACCGGCTCGGGCGGCGACCTGTGGGCCATGGTCGACGCGGGCGCCAGGCCGGCCATGGACTTCACCGACCTCGGCCACGCCTCCACCTTCAAGGTGCCGGAGGCTGAACTTGTGCGCGTGGCGACGGCCCTGCTGGACCACCTGGCGGCGGCCGAGGTGGACGCGGCGGTGATCGAGATCGCCGACGGCCTGTTCCAGGCCGAGACCGCCGCCCTGTTGTCGGCCCCGGCCTTCACCGAACGGGTCGACGCGGTGCTGTTCGCCGCCGGCGAGGCGGCGGGGGCGGCGCACGGGGTCGACTGGCTGCGCAGGCGCGGCCTGCCGGTGGTCGGCGTCACCGGCCTGCTCAGCGCTTCCCCGCTGGCCGCGCGCGAGGCGGTCGCCGCCACCGGCGCGGCCGTGCTGACCAGCCAGGAGCTGTCCGATCCCGAGGTGGCGCCGGGCCTGGTGCTGCGCCCGCGGGCCGAACCGATCGGCGTCGCCGCCCTGACCGCCTGAGCGCATGTCGACGCTGTCTGTTTTGAAAGGCCGCCGGCGCGGCGTGTTCGCCGCGCTGGTCGCCAACGGCCTCGGCCAGGCGGCCGCGGCCGCGAGCGGCGCCATGTGCGTGCGCGCCGGCTTCGACCGCGTGGTGGCCGGCTCCTCCTCGGCGGCCGCCGGGCTGTGGCCGCTGGCCATCGGTTTCGTGGCCGCGATCGCGTTCGGCGCGTGGCTGCGGGTGCGTGAACGGGTCGACGCGGAGAAGCTGGGCTTCGACTACACCGCCGACCTGCGCGCCGCTCTGTTCGACCGGCTGACCAAGCTGTCGCCCTTCGCGCTGGAGCGGCGCAGCGACGGCGAGGTGCTGCTGCGCTTCGTCGGCGACCTCGCCGCCCTCAAGCAGTGGGTCAGCTACGGCCTGGCCAAGGTGACGGTCGCCGGCGTGACGGTGGTCGCCGCCCTGGCGGCGCTGGGCGTGCTGAACTGGCCGATCGCTCTGGCGGCCGGCGCGGGCCTGGGCGTCGGCGCGGCCCTGTCGGTTCCCCTGAACAAGCCGCTGGACCGGGCCGTGCGCCTGGCCCGGCGACGGCGCGCGCGGCTGTCCGCCTTCGTCGCCGAGCGGGTGGTGGCCATGCGCGCAGTCCGCGTGATGGGCGGGCGCCGCCGCGAAGTGCGCCGTCTGGCCCGCCAGACCGCCGGCCTCAGAGCCGCCGCGCTGGGCCGGGCGCGGGCGGCCGGACGCATGCGCGCGGTCAGTCAGCTGACCATGGGTCTGGCCAGCTTCGCCGTCCTGGCCGTCGGCGTCCTTGAGGTCACCGGCGGGCGCACGACCCCCGGTTCGGTGGTGGCGGCGATGAGCCTTATGGGCTTGCTGACGCCGGCCGTGCACGGCTGCGGGCGGGTGTTCGAACTGTGGCACGCGGCCCGGGTCTGCCGCGAGAAGGTCGCCGGCCTGCTGGCCGCCGGCCCGCTGGTCTCCCAGGCCCGCCGGGCGCGTCCGCTTGCGCCCGGCCGCGGCGAGCTGGAGTTCCGCAAGGTCTCGATGCGTCGGGTGTTCCGCCGGCTCAGCGCCCGTGTGCCGGCCGGCTCGGTGGTGGCCCTGGTCGGTCCGAACGGCGCGGGCAAGTCGACCCTGCTGGCCCTGGCCACGCGGCTGATGGATCCAGACTCCGGCTGCGTGCGTCTGGACGGCCGCGACCTGCGCCGGGTGACCACCCGCTCGCTGCGCTCCGCCGTCGCCCTGGTCGGGGCCGACGTTCCGCTGCTGCGCGGCAGTCTGGGAGAGAACCTGCGCTATCGCGCCCCCGGCGTATCGCGCGAGGAGGTCGAGCGGGTGGCGGCCCTGTGCGGGGTGGATCAGCTTATCGCCCGCCTGCCGAAGGGCGAGCGGTTCGCCGTCGCCGACCGCGGGCGCAATCTGTCGCTGGGCGAACGCCAGCGCGTGCTGCTGGCCCGCGCCCTGCTGGGCCGCCCGCGCCTGCTGCTGCTCGACGAGGCCGACGCCAATCTGGACGAGCCGGTTGCCGAGGCGATCGCCGCCGCCCTGGAGGGCTATCCCGGCACCGTGCTGATGGTCACCCAGCGCCCCAGCTGGCTGGCGCGCGCCGACGTCGTCTGGCGCCTCGAGGCCGGGCGGCTGGTCGAGATCAAGGCCAAGGGCGAGACCAGGGCGAAGGCCAAAGCCAAGCCGTCCGCCATCCCCGCCTCCAACGTCGTCCCCCTGGCAGGAGCCGTCGAGCCGTGACCGTGCACCCGATCCCCGTGAATGCGCTCGCCGCGCCCCGCCGCCTGCGCGCGCCGGTCGGCAAGGTGGTCCAGCAGAGCCTGCCGCAGCACCCGCAGGTCGAATACTTCCTCTACGTACCGCGCACCGCCCCCGCGCGTGACGCCCCGATGGTGGTCAGCGTCCACGGCATCGCCCGCAACGCGGTCGAGCACGCCTTCCGCTTCCGGGACTGGGCCGAGCGGACCGGCTGCGTGCTGGTCGCCCCGCTGTTCCGGCGGGACCGGTTCGGCCAGTACCAGCAGCTGCTGCCGGGCGGGACTGGGCTGCTGCGCGCGGACCTGATGCTGCACGCCATCGCCGACGAGGCGGCCCGGATCACCGGCGCGGACGCCGGGCGGCTCCACATGTTCGGCTTTTCCGGGGGCGGCCAGTTCGTACACCGCTTCGCCATGGCCTGGCCGGAGCGGGTGGCGGCGGCCGTGGTCGGGGCGGCCGGCTGGTACACCGCGCCGGATCCGTCCCTGCGCTATCCGTGGGGGCTCGGCCTCGAGGGCGGCTCCGCGGAGCTGCGGTTCGAGCCGGAGCGGTTCCTGCGGGTCCCCGCGCACGTGATCGTCGGCGCCCGCGATGTCGACCGCGACCCGGCGCTGCGCAAATCGAAGCGGCTGGACCGCCTGCAGGGCCGCAACCGCGTCGAGCGCGGCCGGCGCTGGATCGAGGCCATGCGCGCCGCCTCGGAAGGCCGCGGCCTGGACGGGGGGAGGTTCAGCTTCACCGAGCTGCCCGGCGCCGACCATTCGTTCACGGCGGCGGCGACGCGGTGGGGGCTCGGGGAACAAGTGTTCGGCCTGTTCGAGTTCGAAGCGTTGCACGTCTCAGCCTGAGCCGCGCGCGGGAGGAGAGGGGACATGGCCGGGGGACGCAGATCAGGGTGGGTGGCGCTCGTCCTGACGTCGACCTGCGCCATGGCCGGGGCGGCGCGGGCCGAGGACGGGTTCGGCTTCGGCCAGGACGGGCTGACCCTGTCCCTCGCGAACGGCGCCGCTGAGTTCGAACTGGGCGGACGCCTGCACCTGGACGGAATGCTGTTCGAGGACGAGGAGGAGTTCGTCGACAACGCCGACGTGCGCCGCGCCCGCCTGGAGCTGGCCGGCCAGCTCGGCGACAAGGTCCGCGTCCGGGTCGACTACGAGTTCACCGACGACGGGGACTGGAACAACGTCTGGGCCAGCTACCAGGTGGCCGACACGGTCGACGTCCGGCTGGGCCAGTTCATCCCCGCGTTCAGCATGGAAGACCTGCAGAGCTCCAACAATATCATGTTCCTGGAGCGGGCCCTGCCCCAAGCCTTCGCGCCGGGCTACACGGTCGGCGGCGAGCTGGGGGCCTACGGGCGCAACTGGACCGCCACCTTCGGCGCCTTCAACGATCCGATCGATTCCGACGTCGACGCGCGCGGGACCAACGGCGACAGCCTGGTGGGGCGGTTCACCTACGACCCTGACCTGGCCGCAAACCAGATCCTGCACTTCGGCGTGGGGTTGGAGTGGCGCTTCCTCGACGCCGGCAGCGGTTTCCGCATCGACTCCAAGCCCGAGGCCTTCCAGTCGCCGGTGCGCTTCGTGAACACCGGCAATCTGCGCGGCGTGAACGAGTTCGTGAACGTCAGCCTGGAGGCCGCCTGGCGCCGCGGCAATCTGATGGCCCAGGGCCAGTACGTGCGCATGATGCTGGACCGCGAGAACCGGCCCGATCCGGACTTCGACGGCTGGTACGTCGAGGGCAGCTGGATCCCGACCGGCGAGGAGCGCCGCTACAGCAAGAGCGCGGGCCTGTTCGGCCCGGTGACGCCGAAGACCAGCAAGGGCGCCTGGGAGATCCGCGCCCGCTACAGCATGATCGACCTCACCGACAAGACCGTCAGCGGCGGGGTCGAGCGCGACGCCTCGGTCGGCGTGACCTGGTGGCGGACGAGCAAGATCCGCTTCATGTTCGAGTACATCAACGCGGTGGCGGACCCGGATTTCAACGACGACGACCAGATCGCCGACATCCTGCAGGCGCGGATCCAGTTCGCGATCTAGAGCGCGATAGCCGAAAGTGGACGCCGGTTTCGGCGGCCATCGCGCTCCAACTCCAAGAATCTAGAGCTTTCGCGCCGCTTCGAATGACGCCGTTCGAAGCGGGAAGGCTCTAGCCTTCCCAGCCGGGCTCGAACGGCATGCGCTCGGCCCACAGGGCCTGCAGCTCGGGGAGGGCGTCCACTCGCCGCGCGACCGAGGCCAGCTTCGGGCAGGCTTCCTCGAACCAGCGGCGGCGCGGGTTCCAGCGCGAAACCACGGTCAGATAGACGTCCAGCAAGGACAGCTGTGGCCCGAAGACGAACGGCGCGGGCTCGACCTGCGCCTCCATCACCTTCCAGCAGAACTTGATCCGCTCCAGGGCGCGCTCGCGCAGCTCGTGCTGAGCCGCCTCGCCGTCGACCATGCGGGCCGGGTCGTCGAGCAGGTAGTACATGGCGTAGATCGCCGCGGGGACGAACACCATCCAGCGCAGGTAGGCGCCCCGGTCGGGATGGTCCGGCGGCGGCGCCAGCCCGGCCTGCGGGTGCAGGTCGCCCAGCCAGATCAGGATGGCGGCGCTCTCGGTCATCACCTCGCCCTGCGGGGTGATCAGCACCGGCAACTGCTCCATCGCGTTGACCGGGCGCACCGCCTCGCGTCCGGCCTGCGTCCAGGTCGGGGCCTCGGCCACGATTACGTAAGGGCGACCCAGCAGGGTCAGGGCCGCTTCGACCGCGACGGACCCGGAACCCTTGGCGCTGTAAAGCTTCAACGGCTCGGCCATCTGTCCACAGCCCCCTACTAGATGTTGATGGTTGGCGGCGTGACACCACGAGCCGTAGCGGCCGGGTCCGGTCGGCGTTATCTCTAGCACGTCCCGCCGTACGAATCGGATTCGCCGCCATGAACGCCCTGGTCACCGCCTCGACCCCTGGTCTGCTGACCCCGAGCTATTCGTACAAGCCGTTCCGCTATCCGTGGGCGTACGAGTTCTGGAAGCGCCAGCAGCAGGTCCACTGGCTGCCCGAAGAGGTGCCGCTGGGCGAGGACTGCAAGGACTGGGCGGCGAAGCTGAACGACGGCGAGCGCAACCTGCTCACCCAGATCTTCCGCTTCTTCACCCAGTCGGACGTGGAAGTCGCGGACAACTACATGGAACGCTACGGCCGGGTGTTCAAACCGACCGAAGTGAAGATGATGCTGTCGGCCTTCGCGAACATGGAGACCGTCCATATCGCGGCCTACGCCCTGCTGCTCGAAACCATCGGCATGCCCGAGGCCGAGTTCGGCGCCTTCATGGAATACGAGGCCATGAAGGCGAAGCACGACTACATGCAGACCTTCGGCATGGACACGCCGGCCGACATCGCCCGCACCCTGGCCATGTTCGGCGGCTTCACCGAAGGCCTGCAGCTGTTCGCGTCCTTCGCCATGCTGATGAACTTCCCGCGCTTCAACAAGATGAAGGGCATGGGCCAGATCGTCAGCTGGTCGGTGCGCGACGAGAGCCTGCACTGCGAAGGCATCATCAAGCTCTATCACGCCTTCAACAAGGAGACCGGCGCGGTCACCAAGTCGGTGGGCGACGACATCGTCGACATGTGCAAGACCGTGGTCGGCCTTGAGGACCGGTTCATCGACCTGGCCTTCGAGCAGGGCCCGGTGCAGGGCATGACCCCGGACGACATCAAGGCCTACATCCGCTTCATCGCCGACTGGCGCCTGCGTCAGCTGGAGCTGCCGGAAGTCTACGGCGTGAAGGAAAACCCGCTGCCCTGGCTGCAGTCGCTGCTGTCGGGCGTGGAGCACGCCAACTTCTTCGAGGCGCGCGCCACCGAGTACTCCAAGGCCGCGACCAAGGGCCAATGGCACGGCGCCGAAGGCGTCTGGGGCGAGTTCGACAAGCTGATGTCCAAGCGCGGCGATCAGGTTCCGGCGGAGTAAGTCTTGCGCGCCGGCGGCGCCGCAAGTTTCACCCGTGCGCGAAAGACACTAGGCTCCCCGGGAATGCATCCGGGGGGCGTGCGCATGGCGACGGCGGAACTCCAGCGAACGGCGGCGGAGAGCGGCGGGCTTCGGCGGCTGCGCTCGATCCTCGGCGGCTCGGCCGGCAATCTGGTCGAGTGGTACGACTGGTACGCCTACTCGGCCTTCGCCCTTTACTTCGCCGGGGTGTTCTTCCCCAAGGGCGACCAGACGGCTCAGCTTCTGAGCGCCGCGGCGGTGTTCGCCGTCGGCTTCCTCGCCCGGCCTGTCGGCGCCTGGCTGATGGGCCGCTACGCCGACCGGCGCGGGCGCAAGGCGTCGCTGACCCTGTCGGTGGCCTTGATGTGCCTGGGCTCGCTGATCATCGCCTTCTGCCCAGGTTATGCGAGCATCGGGGTGGCGGCGCCGGTGATCCTGACCCTCGCGCGGCTGGTGCAGGGCCTTAGTCTGGGCGGCGAGTACGGCACCAGCTCCACCTATCTCAGCGAAATGGCCGGCCGCGACCGGCGCGGCTTCTGGTCCAGCTTCCAGTACATGACGCTGATCTCCGGTCAGCTGACCGCGCTGGGCGTGCTGCTGGTCCTGCAGGCGATCCTGCCCAAGGCGGAGCTGGAAGCCTGGGGCTGGCGCGTGCCGTTCGTGATCGGCGGGCTGCTGGCCGTGTCGGTGTTCTGGCTGCGGCGGGGGATCGACGAGACCGACTCCTACAAGGCGGTCGAGACCAAGGAGCGGGGCCGCACGCGCTGGCTGTGGCTGCGTCACCCGAAGGAGAGCCTGACGGTGATCGGCCTGACCGCCGGCGGCACCCTGTCGTTCTACACCTTCACGATCTACGCCCAGAAGTTCCTCGCCAACACCGCGGGCTTCAGCAAGGAGCAGGCGAGCCAGATCAGCGCCGCGGCCCTGCTGGTCATGATGCTGATCCAGCCGCTGGTCGGCGCGATCTCCGACAAGGTCGGCCGCCGGCCCGTGCTGATCGCCTTCGGGGTGCTGGGCACGCTGTTCACCTGGCCGATCCTGCGCGCGTTGGGCGGCGCGAGCGACCCGATGGCGGCCTTCTTCCTGCTCGTGGCCGCGCTGGGGATCACCTCGGGCTACACGGCGGTGAACGCGGTGGTGAAGGCCGAGATGTTCCCGACCGAGATCCGGGCGCTGGGCGTGGCCCTGCCCTACGCCATCTCCAACGCCCTGTTCGGCGGCACGGCCGAGTACGTCGCCCTGTGGTTCAAGCAGGCCGGCCACGAGACCTGGTTCTACGGCTACGTCACCGGCATGATCGCCCTGTCGCTGCTCGTCTATGTCGGAATGCGCGACACCAAGAAGCACAGCCGGATCGTGGAGTAGGGGCGTGGCGAAGTCCGTGCGGGGCGGGATCCTGAAATTCGTGGCGATCGGCGCGGCGGTGGTCGCGCTCGCCTACCTCGGCGTCTGCGGCTGGTTCTATGCGAACCAGCGCTCGCTGGCCTACTTCCCCGACCGGCATGACGTCGCGCCGGCCGAGGTCGGTCTGACCGACTTCCAGAAGGTGGCGATCGCCACGCCGGACGGCGAGACGCTGGTCGGCTGGTGGAAGCCGCCGGCGCCGGCGAAGGGCGTGGTGCTCTATCTCCACGGCAACGGCTACAATCTCAGCACCCGCGCCGAGCGGCTGCGCGATCTGGCCGAGGCCGGCTTCGGCGTGCTGGCCATCGACTGGCGCGGCTACGGCGGCTCCACAGGCGCGCCTAGCGAGACCGGCCTGCTGACCGACGCGCGCGCCGCCTACGACTGGGCCGCCGGCCACGCGCAGGGCTCGAAGATCGCCCTGTTCGGAGAGAGCCTGGGCACCGGCGTCGCGGTCCACCTGGCCGGCGAGCGGCCGGCGGCGGGCCTGGTGCTGGATTCGCCCTACGCCTCGATCGTCGGCGTGGCGGAAACCTACTACCCGTTCCTGCCCAGCCGCTGGCTGCTGAAGGACCAGTATCGCAGCGAGGAATGGATCGGGCGGGTGAGGGCGCCGGTGTTCATCGTCCACTGCGACGCCGACCAGCAGATCCCGCTGGCCCAGGCCCGGCGGCTGTACCGCGCGGCCGGCGAGCCCAAGGAGATGGTGGTGCGGCGGGGCTGTGCGCACATCAAGACCTGGGATGGCGCGGCCAAGGCGCACATGCTGGAGCTGTTCGGCCGCTGGACGGCGCAGCCGGCGGGCTGATCAGGCGCGCCCGGCTGTCGGGCCGTAGCCTTCAAACGGGCGCTCGTCGTCGTCCTTGACCGGGACCGGCTCGAACCCGTCGTCGAAGTTGCGCGGCTCGGGCCGGAATTCGTAAAGCGCGGACGGCCGGCGCAGGACCTCGGCGTGGCGCGGGCGCGCCAGCTGCTCCAGCCGCCCGAACACCTTCTCCGCGAAAGCGCAAAGCGTGCGCGCGTAGAGGTCCGGGCGCTCCAGCGGGCCGGCGTGACCGACCTCCTCCAGCAGCACGTACTCCCCGTCGGGCAGGGCCTCGGCCAAGGCGCGCACCTCGTCGGGGCGCGCGACCACGTCGTAGCCGCCCGCCACCGCCAGGGCCGGCGTGGTCAGTCGCGCCAGTCCGCTGCTCAGGTCCGCGTCACGGAGCGCGAGCGCGCCCTTGGCCTGCACCCAGGGCGAGGTCTCGGCCGTTTGCCGAGCGGCCGCGTCGGCCGCTTCGCGCGAGGGCGCCTGGCCGAGCGCCGTCGAACGGGCGGCCAGATGCAGGGCGCCGTTCAGATAGCCGGCCCAGTTCATCGCCTGCACGACCGGCGCGAGCATCATGTCGGCCCGCACCATCGCGCCGGTGGCGGGCGGGGCGGTGGTCGGGTTGAGCAGGGCGACGCCCGCCACCTCGGCGCCCAGGGTGCGGGCGTGGTCGCGGCAGTAGGCCAGGACGGCGGCGGCGCCGGTCGACCAGCCGACCAGCAGGGCCGGGCGGCCGTCCAGCAGCTTGAGCACGGCGGCCAGGTCGGCGGCGGCCCGGTCGAGGCCGTAGATCTCGTCGTAAGGGCGCTCGGAGCGGCCCAGGCCCGGCTGGTCCCAGACCACCACCTGCCACTGTCCCGCGAGCGCCGACACCGTCGGCGACCAGATCGTGCGGTCGGTCTCGAAGCCCTGCACCAGCACGATCGGCCAGCCGTCGGCCGGCCCGTAACGCTCGACATGAAGGTGGGCGCCCCCGGCCCCGACCACGTTGTCCGGTCGGCCTTCGGGCGCGTCGGCCTGGGGCGCGGCCTTGGGGAACATGGCCAGGATGGGCCCGCGGCCGAACAGCGACACGCCGACCATCACCGCCCCCAGCACCATCCAGCCGGCGGTTCGGGGCAACGCGTGCAGGCCGTCGGCGAGGAGCCAAAGGCCCGTCACCAGCACGGCCAGCGACAAGGCGGCGGCCGCGCGGTTCAGCACATACGGCAGAGGCGTGCCGGCCATCGGTCCGGACTCCTGCTAAGCTTCTCTACGCGCAACGGTTGAAACGGCTCGGAGCGGTAGTGGTTCCCAAACCGCCCAGCTGGACTGAAAAACGGATTCCCCTTGTCGCGAACGCGCTCTAGTCTCCGACAATGTCGGACTACTCACACGCGAAGGCGGCGGTGGACCGCCTGCAGGACCATTACGCCCGCTCCGTCGACGCGCTGAGATCAGCGCTTAGGGCCTATCTCGATCGCGGCGAGCGCCCCGATCCGGCCGCCCGGGCCGCCGGCGTGTTCTCGTATCCGGAATTGCGCATCGCCTATGCGGCCGAAACCGCCGGCCCCCGGCTGAACCGGGCCTATGCGCGGCTGAACAAGCCCGGGGTCTACGCCTCCACCGTCACCCGGCCGGAGCTGTTCCGCGAGTATCTGATGGAGCAGTTGAGCCTGCTGGAGCGCGACTACGACGTCTCCTTCGAGGTCGGGCGTTCGCTTCAGGAAATCCCCTACCCCTACGTGCTGGACGGCGGCGACGTCGCCCTGGATGGGGCGATCACCTCGGATCTGGCGCGCTGGTTCCCGACCACCGAGCTCGCCCACATCGGCGACGAGGTGGCCGACGGAATCTGGTTCCCCGCGCCCGACGAGCCGCGGCCGCTGGCCCTGTTCGACGGCCTTCGCACCGACTTCTCGCTCGCGCGCCTGCGCCACTACACCGGGACGCCGCCCGAGCACGTCCAGCAATACGTGCTGTTCACCAACTACCACCGCTACGTCGACGAGTTCGTGCGCTGGGCCTGCGCGCGGCTGGCCGAGGGCGGGCCGTACGAGGCCTTGTCCGGGGCGGGGGGCGTGATGGTCACGGCCGAGACGGCCGATCCGGAGCGGGTCGTGGCCGAGGGCGCGTGGCGGCGCCACCAGATGCCGGCCTGGCACCTGATGGCGCCCGGCGGACGCGGCGTCACCCTGGTCAACATCGGGGTGGGGCCCTCCAACGCCAAGACCATCACCGACCACCTGGCGGTGCTGCGCCCCCAGGCCTGGCTGATGATCGGCCACTGCGGCGGCCTGCGCCCCAGCCAGATCATCGGCGACTACGTGCTGGCCCACGCCTATCTGCGCGACGACCACGTGATGGACGACATCCTGCCCGTGGAGATCCCCATCCCGCCGATCGCCGAGGTGCAGCAGGCCCTGCAGGGCGCGGCCGAGATCGTCACCGGCGAGGACCGCGACACCCTCAAGCGGCGGCTGCGCACCGGCACGGTGGTCACCACCGACGACCGCAACTGGGAGCTCCGCTACTCGCTGTCGGCCCTGCGCTTCTCGCAGTCGCGGGCGGTGGCCATCGACATGGAGTCGGCGACCATCGCCGCCCAGGGCTATCGTTTCCGCGTGCCCTACGGGACCCTGCTGTGCGTGTCGGACAAGCCGTTGCACGGGGAGATCAAGCTGCCCGGGCAGGCCAACCGCTTCTATGAGCGGGCGATTTCCGAGCACATTCAGATCGGCATCGCCACCGTCGACCTGCTGCGCCAGGAGGGCTCGCGCCTGCATTCGCGCAAGCTGCGCGCCTTTGACGAGCCGCCGTTCCGCTGACCGGCGACAAATGACTTTACATTGCAAAGTGCTTGAGCTACTCCTCGCGACAAGGGGAGAGCATCCATGACCGACGACCAGATCCAGACCATCCGCGACGACATCGCCTTCATGAAGGCGATGGCCGAGGAGGGCCGCCGCGCGCCCCTGCTGGGCGGCGCCATCCTGGCCAACGCCGGCGCGATCTTCGCGGGGGCCAGCGTCGCCAACTGGGCGATCGGGACCGGCCGACTGGCCGTCGGGCCGATGGGCTACTTCGTGGTCTGGGGCTTCGCCATGGTCGCCTTCGTGGTCGCCCTGGTCGTGCTGACCCGGCGCGTGAAGCGCCAGCCGGGCGCCTCGACTCCGGCCAATCGCGCCTTCGGTACGGCCTGGTCGGCCGCCGGCTTTGCGATCTTCGCACTGTGGGTCGCGCTCATGGTCGCCGACTGGCGGCTGCAGACGCACCTCGTCTGGATGCTGTTCCCGTCGATGATCCTGGCGCTCTACGGCCTGGGCTGGAGCGTCTCGGCGGCGATGAGCGGCCAGAAGTGGCTGAACGTCGTGGCGATCGGCGCCTTCGTGGGCGCGCCGGCCCTGGCCTGGTTCGCCGGCGAGCCCGAGCAGTACCTCGCCTACGCCGCCGCGCTGCTGCTCCTGGCGGCCGTCCCCGGCATGCTGCTGATGCGCAAAGAACCCTCCGATATCGTGTGAGCGCCATGGACGGGTTCGACATCGACGACATCGACGAGGTGATCCACGGCCGGGTGCGGCTCGGGATCATGGCCTTCCTGGCGGGCGCGGAGACGGCCGACTTCAACGAGCTGAAGGCCAAGCTGCAGGTCACCGACGGCAACCTCTCGGTCCACCTGCGCAAGCTGGAGGAGGCGGGCTACGTCGTGATCGACAAGAGCTTCGCCGGCCGCAAGCCGCTGACCCGCGCCATGCTGACCGACACCGGCCGGACCGCCTTCGTGAAGTACCTCGAGGCCATGAGCCGGCTGGTCTCCGAGCAGCGCTGAGGCCGGCGTCGGCTCAGGCCGCGACTTCCGCCAGGTCGGCTTCGGCGTGGCCGAGGTCGAAGGACATCTCGCAGCGCAGGCCTTCGGGCGGGTAGTCCAGCTGCACGCGCCGCCCGGTCTCGGTGGCCAGCGCCTCTTCGATCAGGAAGGTGCCGAAGCCCTTCCGGGTCGGCGGCTTGACCCGCGGGCCGCCGCTCTCGATCCAGGTCAGCCGGAACCGGCCGACGGGATCGATCCGCCAGGTGAGCTCGACCGTTCCGCCCCCGGCCGACAGGGCGCCGTACTTCGAGGCGTTGGTGGCCAGCTCGTGCAGGGCCAGCGACAGCGCCACCGTCGTGCTGGGCTGCAGGAACACGTCGGGCCCGTCGGTGCGCACCGCGCCGCCCTCGTCGAGGTCGAAGGACATCAACACCCGCTTGACCAGGTCGCCCAGCCGAGCCCCGTTCCAGCGCTCGCGGGTGAGCAGGCCGTGCGCCGCGGCCAGGGCGTCGAGCCGGTGGTTGAACACCTCCTCGAAGCCGGGCAGGTCGCGCGCGCCGCGCACGGTCTGGCGCGCGATGGCCTGGATGACCAGGATCAGGTTCTTCACGCGGTGGTCCAGCTCGCCCAGCAGCAGCTCCTGCACCCGCTGCGCCTCGCGCCGCACGTGGACATCACGCACGACGCCCAGCCATTCGACCACCTGCTCGCCCTCGCGGATCGGGACGAGGGTGACGTTCACCCAGGACCAGTCGGACCGCGCGCCGTTCCACAGCCGAAGCTCGGTGCGCAGCGGCAGGCCCAGTTCGCGGCAGCGCTCCCATTCCTGGCGGCTGGGTTTCCAGTCTTCCGGATGGATCGCCCGGTTCCAGGCCATTTCGCCCGCGTTGACCCACGGGCGGCCGGTGAACTCGGTCCAGCCGCGCTCGGGTTCCTGCGGTTCGCCGTCGGCGCTGGCGCGAAACATGATGGCCGAGACCGCCTCGATCAGCAGCTTCTGGCGCGCCTGCGCGCGGCTCAGCTCGCGCTCGCGGGCGTCCGCGTCGGCGATCAGCAGGCGCATGCGCAGCCCGATCGCCGTCATCATCACGCACAGCAGGGCGAAGATCGCGCCACGCGTGACGTCATTGGGGGCGGGCGCGTGCAGCGGCAGGTCCGGATGCGCCAGGAAGGCCCAGACGCACAGGTGGGCGACGACGTAGGCGAACACCCCGCCCCGCCAGCCGGCCCACAGCGCGCCCAGGAACACCACCGGCAGGTAGGTCGAGTAGATGATCTGGCCGGCGTCGAGAATGGGTTCGAGCAGGACGCGCAGCAGGGTGGCGACGCCGCTTGCGGCGGCGATCGCTGCAGCCGCCTCGGCCGTCCGCATCGGACGCGCCGGCAGCACGCGCGAAAATGTCCCTCGCAAGTCCATCCCCGGCCCCCGAGGGCGTCAGCCCCGCCAAGCTTGTAGCACAACCCCCGGGGGAAAACGAAGCTTTCGCCACAAGCTGAAGGTTCAACTCGCGCCGCGCCCCGCGCGCCGCTATCTAACGGCGCATGAGCACGCGTTTGCTGGCCTTTGACGGCGTCGAGAATTTCCGGGATTACGGCGACTACGCCACCGCGGCGGGGCGTCGGCTCGTACGGCGGCGGCTGTTGCGTTCGGGCCACCACGCCCGGGCCAGCGACACCGACCTCGCCGCCTTCGGCGCCCTGGGCGTGGACGTGGTGGTCGACCTGCGCCGCGCCAGCGAGCGCGCGGCCCAGCCCTCGCGCCGGCCGCAGGGCTTCGCCGGCCAGGTGATCGAAAGCCGCGACGCCGACCTCGGCGAGGCCCCGCACATCGCTTTCCTGCGCTCGACCGACCTGACGCCCGACAGCGTGCGCGGCTTCATGACCGAGACCTATCGGACCATGCCGTTCGACGCGCGGCACGTGGACCTGTTCACCCGCTACTTCGCGGCCCTGGCCGAGAGCGATGGGGCGGTGCTGATCCACTGCGCCGCCGGCAAGGACCGCACCGGCCTGCTGGCCGCCCTGACCCACCATCTGGCCGGGGTGGGCGAGGCGGACGCGCTTGAAGACTACCTGCTGACCAACACGGCGGTGAACCTGGAGGCGCGCGCGCCCGAGGTGGCCGCGGTGATCGAGCGCAACTTCGGCCGGCGGCCGTCGGACGCGGCGACCCGCGCCTTCCTGGGCGTCGAGGCGGAGTATCTGGCCGCGGCTTTCGCGGCGGTGCGCGAGCGGCACGGCTCGCTCGACGCCTATCTGCGCGACGTGCTGGGCGTCGGGGCCGAGCTGCGCGCCCGCATCGAGGCCCGCCTCTGCGGGTGAGCGAGTCCGCGGACATGCACGCGACGGCGATCCGGCGGACCGGCTGGCGCGATCCGGCTTCGGCCGCCGCGCCGTTCGCCGCGCGCCCCTACACCCTGGCGCTGATCTCCGACGGCGGCCCGCAGGGGCGCTGGTCCTATCTGGCGCTCGACCCGGACCGGGTGGAGCGGATCGAGGCGGCCGATCCGGCCGGCCGTCTGCGCGACCTGCTGGGGCCCCGGACGGCGGCGCAGGACGGTCCGCCCTTTCAGGGCGGCGTGGTGGGCTTGGCGGCCTACGAGCTGGGCGCGCGGTTCGAGCCGGTCGACCTGCCGCGCGACCCCGACTGGCCCGACCTGGAGCTGATCCGCTATCCGGCCGTCCTGGCCTTCGACCATGCGCGCGGCGAGGTCCTGGCGGTCGGGCGTGGCGCGGATGCGGAAACCGCCGAACGGCGCGCGGACGAGGCGCTGCAGTGGCTGGCGGCCGACGGCGTCGCCAAAGACGCGCCGTCCGGAGCGCCCGCGGCGTCGTTCGAGCCTGAGGGCTCGGGAGGCGCCTACGAGGCCGCCGTCGCCGACGTGATCGCGCGGATCGGCGCGGGCGAAATCTTTCAGGCCAACGTGGCGCGCAGCTGGCGAGGGCGCTTGCGCGACGGCGCCGTGCCGTTCGACGTCTTCCGTCGCCTGCTGAGCGGCAGCCCCGCCCCCTTCGCCGCCTATCTGGCCCTGCCCGGGCGGGCGCTGGTCTCGAACTCGCCGGAGCGCTTTCTCGGCGTGCGGCCGCAGGACGGCGGGCTGACGGTGGAGGCGCGGCCGATCAAGGGGACCGCCCCGCGCGGGGCCGATCCCGCCGCCGACGCGGCGGCGGCGGACGCCCTGCTGGCGAGCGAGAAGGACCGGGCCGAGAACCTGATGATCGTCGACCTGATGCGCAACGACCTGGCGCGGGTCTGCGCGGTCGGCTCGGTCGGCGCGCCGGAGCTGTTCCGCGTCGAGACCTACGTCAACGTCCACCACCTGGTCTCCACCGTGCGTGGGCGGCTGTCCGAGGGGCGCGACCTGGCCGACCTGTTCGCGGCCACCTTCCCGCCGGGCTCGATCACCGGCGCGCCGAAGGTGCAGGCCATGAAGGTGATCGCCGCCCACGAGCCGCCGCGCGGGCCGTGGTGCGGCTCGCTGTTCTGGGCCGGCTTCGACGGCGCGTTTGATTCCAGCGTGCTGATCCGCACCGCCGCCTTCGTGGAGCGCGACGGCTGGCGTTTCCGCACCTCGGCCGGGGCGGGCATCGTCGCCGACAGCGATCCCGCCGCCGAGCGGCGCGAGACCGAGGCCAAGATCGACGCCCTGCGCCGGGCGCTGACGGAGGGCGGATGAGCGTACCGATCGACGATCGCGGCTTTCTGCTGGGGGACGGCCTGTTCGAGACCCTGCTCTGGCGCGGCGGCGAGCTGATGCAGTTCGAGGCGCACGCGGACCGGCTGGCCGCCGGCTGCGCGATCCTGGCCCTGCCCGCGCCGGACCGCGACGCCCTGCGCGCGGCCGCGCTCGCGGCGATCGAGACCGCGGGGCTGGCCCCCCGCCGCGCGGCGGTGCGGCTGACCTGGAGCGCCGGATCGGGCGGACGCGGGCTGGATCGGCCGGATCCTGTGCGTCCCGTGCTCTACGCCGCCGCCGCATCATCGACGCCCCCAGCCGCGCCCGCCGTTCTGGCCACGGTCGAGGTGCGCCGCAACGCCGGCTCGCCGACTTCGCGGCTGAAGACGCTGAACTATCTCGACAACGTGCTCGCGCGCCGGCAGGCCCGCGCGGCCGGGGCCGACGAGGCCCTGATGCTGAACGGGCAGGGCGAGGTCGCCTGCGCCGCGGTCGCCAACCTGTTCTGGTTCGAGGGCGAACGGCTGGTCACACCGGCGCTGGACTGCGGGGTGCTGGCCGGCGTCGTGCGGGCCGAGGTCCTGCGCGCCGCCCGCGGGCTGGGGCTGGAGACGGCCGAGGTTCTGGCCTCGCGCGAACGGCTGGACGCCGCCGCGGGCCTGTTCCTGACCAACAGCCTGATCGGCCTTCGCCCGGTCGCCGGGCTGGACGGCCGGGCGGTCGCGCCCCACCCGGCTCAGGACGCGCTGGCGCGCGCCGTGGCGCTTACTTGCGGGTGACCGTCTGCGACAGGCGCGGCGCCAGGTAGTAGGTGTGCTTCAGCCGGGTGAGCGAGGGCATCACCTGACCGGCCGTCGAGTGATAGTCGTACTCGACCTCGGCCATGATCACGCTGGCGCCGGCGGCGATCAGGCCGGCGGGCACGGTCACCACTTCGTCCTTGGTGCGGGCGACGATGTGGCTGCCGTCGCTCCACGCGACCTTGGGCACGCCCTTGGCGTCGGCGACGACGCTGCTGATCCGCAGCTTCAGCGTGTCGGTGGGGAAGGGGGCCATGGTCAGGCCGCCGACCAGGAAGATGTCCTGCATGTCCTGGTTGTTGACCGCCTGCTGCTGGGCGACCAGGTCCGCGATCGCCGCCGCGGCGTGATTGACCCGGCGTTGCGCCATGTAGCCCTGGCTCAGTTCGGCGAGGCCGAAATAGAACAGGATCATCAGCGGAGCGATCAGGGCGAATTCGACCGCGGAGACGCCCTCTTCCGCCCGCGCCAGCCGCGTCAGCCAGGATCGGACACGGCGCATCATCAGTACGGCTCGTTGCGGAAGGTGGCCGTCGACTGGATCACCGCGACGCCGCCGTCCAGACGCGCGAGCGCCTGGTTCAGGAACGGTGTGAGCAGCGGCCATCTGTAGTAGGCGCGCACCAGCACGATGCTGCCGGCCTTGCCGGCGTCGAACATCAGCGCCTTGTCGTCGAGCTTGCCGTTCTGGATCGGATCGACCGGCTGGGCGTCGGCCCACTGCTGGTAGGTGCGCACGTCGATCTGCAGCCGCTCGCGGCACTGGGTCTCCATCCACGGCATGTGCGCGCAGATGTCGTTTCGGAAGGTCGTCTTGGTCGCGCCGCCTGCGGTCTGCAGCTCGCCGGTGCGGATGCGCCGCGCGGCGTCGGCCGTCGCGTTTTCCAGCATCACCGACACCGAGAAGACCAGCGCCAGCTCCAGCGTCGCGAACAGCATGAACAGGAACGGGCCGATCACGAAGGCGAACTCGACCGCCGTCGCGCCGTCGTCGCGGCGGATCAGGTCGCGCGCGAAGGCGCGCGCCCGGGCGGCGTATTTGCGGACGAGGCAGGTCATGCGCGCGCTTCCGCCGGCCGACGAGATCAGGGAGCCTTCGCGCCCGCGACGGTGGAGACGCACTTCGAGGCGCAGGTCATCTCGGTGACCGCGGCGCCGCGATAGACCGACACCTGGCCGGACGACGGCGCGGTGACCACCACTTCGCCCTTATAGATCGTGCGGCCCAGGCTATCGATCACCACCACTTCGGTGACGCCGTAGCCGCGACCGGCGACGTAGAGCGTGCGCTCGTCCACCACGGTCACGTCGGCCACGCTGGGATTGCCCACGATCACCGAGGCGGCGGCCCCGGACAGGTTCAGGCGCTCGGTGTGGTTCAGCGGCACGTTCAGGGCGGAGGCGACGCCGGGGACGGCGGCGAGGATCAGGGCCAGGCTGGCGAACATCAGGCGGCGCATCGGGCCACTCCTTTTGAATCTTACGCGGGCGGGCCCGCGCGAGCGAAGGATCACCGGTCATTCGTCAAAAAAAACTGAAACCGCGCGGTTCGTCGTGCGTCGGCCGCGTCGCCCCATGGAATCGTTGAGAAATTAAACGCATGGTTATCAGAATTTAACTGTAAATATCTATTCACCATAGAAATAATTTGAGTGACTTCTAGTTTTCACCACCCGTTAACGCAGGGTGGTGCAAGTTGATCGTGCGTTTGGGGGCAAGCGAGCAAGACAGCTCGGGCCCCGGTGAGGAAGTCCTCGCTGTCTGCTTGCTGAACAGGAGAAGTCACATGACCAAGTTCGTCACCCGCTTCATCAAGGACGAGTCGGGCGCCACGGCCATCGAATACGGCCTGATCGCGGCTCTGATCGCCGTCGCCATCATCGGCGCCGTGGGCGCCCTGGGCAAGCAGGTCAAGGCGACCTTCACCGCCGCCGAGACCGGCATGGCCAACCCGCCGGCGTAAGCTTCCGGGTCGTGCGTTTAGGGGGCCGCGGCGGGAAACCGCCGCGGCCCTTTCGCTTACTGGGGCTTAGGTTCGAATTTACTCCTCGAACCTAGACTGCCCCCGACGAATTCACGGGAGGCCCGCGCGTGTTGAACCTGGTGACGGCGCTGTTGCTCTGCGTATTCCCGGTGGTGGCGATCGCCGCCGCCTTGCGCGACGTGACCACCATGACCATCCCGAACTGGATGTCCGTCGTGCTGATCGGCGGCTTCTTCCCCACCGCGCTGGCGGCGGGGCTCGCGCCGGTCGAGATGATGTCCCACCTGGCGATCGCCCTCGGGGTCCTGGTCGCCGCGATGGGGATGTTCGCCCTGCGCTGGATCGGCGGCGGCGACGCCAAGCTTCTGGCCTCGGCCAGCCTCTGGCTCGGCTTCAGCGCCCTGCCGGAATTCCTGACCTGGACGGCCCTGGCCGGCGGCGCCTTCGCGCTGATCCTGATCCAGGCCCGCTTCGTCGCCCACGCCTACGCGGTGCAGGGGCAGGGCTGGGTCGGGCGTTTGCTGCAGCCGAAGGGCGACATCCCCTACGGCGTGGCCATCGCGATCGGCGCGCTTGCGGCCTACCCGGTCTCCGACCTCGTCACCAGCTGGTCGGCCGCCTTCTGAGGCCCCGTCCGGCGCCCTCGTAAATCTTTGCGTAGCCTTGGGATTTAGGTGGGCGTTAACCCCTGAGGGGCGACCCTCCCAAAGACTGGAAAAGGCGTTGTTCCGCGGGCCTCGCACAGGCAGGCGGGCGAGCCCCAGGAGGGGGCGTACCGAATGAAGCCTGTTCGAATTGTCATTCTCGCGGTGGCGGCTGTGGCCGCGGTCGGCCTGGCGCTGATCGTCCGCGGGGCGCTGTCCGGAAAGCCGACTTCCCAGGCCGAGGCCGCGGTCCCCATTTCCCAAGCCAACGTGAAGCCGATGGCGCGCGTGCTGGTGGCCAAGCGCGACCTGAAGATCGGCGACCGCCTGACCGAAGCCGACATGGACTGGCAGGACTGGCCGGTCGAGGCCGTCAACCAGGCCTTCGTCACCGACGGCTCCGTCGAGGTCGCCAAGCCTCTGGGCGACGCCGAGCCGGCCGCCGACGCGGACAAGGACGCGAAGGACGGCAAGGACGGTAAGGACAAGGCCGACGACAAGGCCGCGAAACCCGACAAGACCGAAAAGGCCGACGCCAAGACCAAGACGGCGGCCGTCGCCGCCAAGAAGCCGGACGGCACGGTCGACAAGGTGGCCGCCGTCCTCACCGGCGACAGCCCCAAGGCGCAATTCGTCGGCGCGGTGGTGCGCGAGGCGTTCATGGCCGGCGAGCCGATCGTCGCCCGCAAGCTCGTGCGGGCCGGTGAAAGCGGCTACCTCGCGGTCGTGCTGCAGCCCGGCATGCGCGCCATGTCGGTGTCGGTGTCGGTCGAAACCGCGGCCGGCGGCTTCATCCTCCCCGGCGACCGGGTCGACGTGCTGCTGGCGCACGAGGTCGAGGTGAAGGGCCAGAGCGGCAGCCGCAACGCCTATGTCAGCGAGACCGTCCTGCGTAACGTCCGGGTCCTGGCCATCGACCAGGTGACCCAGCCTGACAAGGGGGCCACCACGGTGGTCGGCGCGACCGCGACCCTCGAACTGGCTCCCCCGGATTCCGAAGCCCTGGCCCTGGCCCAGGCGCAAGGCAAGCTCTCGCTGACCCTGCGCTCCTACGCCGACGCCAGCGGTCCCTCCGGCCGCACCCCGCAGGTGGCGCGCGACGCGCAGTCGGCTGCGGTGCGATCGGTCCGCGTGTTCCGCGGCAACGAAGTTACCGACGTGGCGGTGATGTGATGAGCCGGAATTTCTCCAAACTCCTGCGTACTTCCGCGGCCCTGGCCGTCGCCTTGGCGGCCGTCGCGCCGGCCTCGGCCGCCCTGGCCCAGTCCACGGTCAGCGTCCAGCTGGGCGGGAACGGGGCCGCGGCCCAGTCGCTGTCGCTGCCGCGCGGCAAGTCGGCCATCGTCGAACTGCCGGTGGACGCCCGCGACGTGCTGGTCTCCGATCCGACCGTGGCCGACGCCGTCCTGCGCACCCCGCGCCGCATCTACGTGCTGGGCGTCAAGTCCGGCCAGACCGACGCGGTGTTCTTCGACGGGGCCGGCCGCCAGATCCTCAGCCTGGCGATCCGCGTCGACCAGAGCACCGGCGCGCTGGAGGACACCCTGCGCCGCGTGGTTCCGGGGGCGAAGGTCACGGTCGAGCCGGTCAACGACAGCCTGATCCTGACCGGCACGGTCGCCAACGCCGGCGAAGCCGACCGGGTGCGCCGGGTGGCCGAGCAGTTCGTCGCCAAGCCCGAGCAGGTGATCAACATGCTCAGCATCGCCGGCGAGGACCAGGTGACGCTGAAGGTCCGCGTCGTCGAGATGCGGCGCTCGGTGATCAAGCAGCTGGGGCTGTCGGCCGACGTCGTTTCGAACAACGGCATTCACTCCTACGCCTTCGGCCGCGTGAACACCTACGGCGTGAACGGCTCCGCCATGGGCGGCGGCGGCGTGTGCTACGGCCAGAACGGGGCCCGCACCACGGCCATCACCAACACGGATAAGACGACGACCACGAGCACGCCCGCCCCGGGCAGCATCCAGGACGTCACCAACGCGGTGAGCTCGGCCTATCAGCTCGTGTCCGGCGCCAACATCGACGCCTGCTTCCAGGCCTTCGAGCGCACCGGTCTGGTGCGCACCCTGGCCGAGCCGAATCTGACGGCGATCTCGGGCGAGTCGGCCAAGTTCCTCGCCGGCGGCGAGTTCCCGGTCCCGGTCGCGATCGACCAGACCGGCAAGGTCACGGTCGAGTACAAGCCGTTCGGCGTCGGCCTCGGCTTCACCCCGGTGGTGATGTCCGAGGGCCGGATCTCGATGAAGATCTCGACCGAGGTGTCGGAGCTCTCGCAGGAGGGCGCCTTCACCGCCGGCGGCGGCGGCACGACGCTGGTGCTTCCCGCGCTGAGCGTCCGCCGCGCCGAGACGGCCGTCGAACTGCCGTCCGGCGGCAGCCTGATGATCGCCGGCCTGCTGCAGCAGAAGGCCAAGCAGAACCTCGACGCCCTGCCGGGCGCGACCGAGGTGCCGGTGCTGGGCGCCCTGTTCCGCTCGCGCGACTACCTCAACGAAGAGACCGAGCTGGTGGTGATCGTCACCCCGTACCTGGTCCGGGCGACGGATCCGGACCGGCTGCAGTCGCCCGGCCAGAACCTGCAGATGGCCAGCGACGCGTCGACCATCCTGCTGGGCCGTCTGAACAAGGTCTATCGCGGCGACGCCGCCGCGGCGCCGCCCGAGGCCTACCAGGGCCCGGTCGGCTACGTCATCGAGTAGAGGGGGCGAGGGCATGATCCGCAAAGCTTCGATCCTGGGGCTGTCCATGCTGCTGGGCGCCTGCGCGACCGCCGCCGGCGACCACCCGGCCCCGGCGCTGCCGAGCGAGAACTTCAAGCTGCAGACGGCGTCGACGGTCGACCAGATCGCGCTCGCGCCGCACGCCGAGGGGCTGTCCGCGGCCCAGCGCGCGGCGGTCGCCGACCTGGCGCAGCGCTTCTACAGCTCAGGCGGCGAGGTGATCACGGTGCAGAGCGCCACCGGCGGCGACGAGACCGCCACGCGCAGCGCCTGGAACGTCAAGGCCGCCCTCGAGCAGGCCGGCGTGCCGGCCGAGCGGGTGCGTCTCGGCGCCTACACCGCCGCCGATCCCGCCGCCGCCCCCGTTCTGGCCAGCTTCAAGGTGGTGTCCGCGGTCGTCCCGCAGTGCGGGCGCGAGTGGAACGACCTGACGGCCACCCGCGACAACCGCAGCTATGCGGACTTCGGCTGCTCGGTCACGGCCAACCTGGCCGCGCAGATCGCCAACCCGCGCGACATCGGCGGCCCCGCCGCGGCGGACCCCGCCGACGCCGGCCGCCGCAGCGTGGTGCTCGATAAGTACCGCAAGGGTGAGATCACCGCCTCGGCGAAGGACACCAACGCCGACGGCAAGGTCGCCCAGGTCGTGCAGTGAGGCGGAGCAGATGAGCAGGGCCTATAGCACCGTGGACCCCTACGAAGACGATTTCCACGTCGACGACGAGCTGGTCTTCCCCGGCGCCGACGATCCGCGCACCCGCATCATGCCGGTGGGCAACGACGAGCCCGGCGCCGCCGAGGTCGAGATCCTGCCGCCGCCGTCGCAGCTGCAGCCGAGCGCGGGCGCCCTGCAGATCGCGGCCCCGGTGTCGTCCTCGCACGGCGGCCACGCCTTCAACCCGGTCGGCGACATGCAGGCCGGGGCCGAGTCGGCCCTGGGCCAGGTGAACGTCCCGCGCATCGGCATCCATATCTTCGCCGAGCGCAGCGACACCTTCGAGTCGGCCCAGCGCGCCGCCGGCGACCGCCGCCTGTCGCGCGCCAGCACGACGGTGCGCATGGGCGGTCTGCAGACCGCGCTGACCGCCTACAGCCACGAAGCCACGCCCTCGCTGATCATCGTCGAGAGCATGACCTCGGCCGCGCAGATGATCGCCGAGCTCGACGAGCTGGCCGAGCAGTGCGACGCGGGCACCAAGGTGGTGGTCATCGGCGCCGCCAACGACATCGCGCTGTACCGCGAGCTGATACGCCGCGGCGTCAGCGAGTACCTGGTCGCGCCGGTCCAGCCGATGCAGCTGATCAGCGCCATCGGCTCGCTCTACAACGACCCGGCCGCGCCGTTCGTGGGCCGCACCATCGCCTTCGTCGGCGCGCGCGGCGGCGTGGGCGCCTCGACCGTGGCCCACAACACCGCCTACGCCATCAGCGAGCGGCTGTCGGCCCAGACGGTGATCGTCGACTTCGACCTGCCGTTCGGCACCGCCGGCCTCGACTTCAACCAGGACCCGGTGCAGGGCGTCGCCGACGCGCTGAACGAGCCGGAGCGTCTGGATCCCGTGCTGCTGGACCGCATGATGGTCCGCTGCACCGACCGGCTCAGCCTGTTCGCCGCGCCGGCCAGCCTCGACTCCGACTGGGACGTCTCGCCCGAGGCCATCGAGGAGGTCGCCACCCGCATCCGCGGCACCGCCCCCTTCGTGGTGCTGGACCTGCCGCACCAGTGGAACGCCTGGATGCGCCGCATGATGATCACCGCCGACGAGGTGGTGGTGGTCGCCACGCCCGACCTGGCCTCCCTGCGCAACGCCAAGAACATGATCGACCTGGCCCGCGCGGCCCGGCCGAACGACGCGCCGCCGCGCCTGGTGCTGAACCAGGTCGGCGTCCCCGGCCGTCCGGAAATCCCGATCAAGGAATTCGGCAACGCGCTCGGCCTGCCGCCGTGCCTGGTCATGCCGTTCGACGCCAAGCTGTTCGGCCAGGCCGCCAACAACGGCCAGATGATCCTGGAGATCGGCTCCAAGTCGAAGCCGGCCGAAGGGTTCGCGCATCTGGCCCAGGTGGTCTCGAAGCGCGAGATCCTGGCCCTGCCGGCGCCGACCAAGGCGGCCGCCAAGCCGTCGGTCCTTTCCAAGATCTTCAAGCGGTAAGGGGAGCCGGCGAGGGTGTTCGGCAAGCGCACTAACGGGAGCGATCCGCAGCCGGCCGGTTTCGGCCAGGCCGCGGCGCGTGCGGCTCCCCAGTCCCCGGCGCAGCCGTCGCCTTCAGCGCAACGGGCCGCGCCGGCCGCCGAGCCGAAGCTCGACGCTCTCGCGCCCAAGCCGAAGCCGGCCGGCGGCGAAGCGCCCAAGGGCGGCGCCGGCGGCCCGAAGGCCACCGCCGCCTTCGAACAGCTGCGCGCGGCCCAGACGGTCACCGAGATCGTCCGGGAGCAGAGCGACTACTACCACGCGACGAAGACCACGATCTTCAACGCGCTGCTGAACACCATCGACCTGGCCCAGCTGGCCCAGTTGGACCCGAAGCAGGCCGCGGAGGAGATCCGCGACATCGTCGCCGAGCTGGTGTCGATCAAGAACGTCCAGATGTCCGTCGCGGAACAGGAAAACCTGGTCCAGGACATCATCAACGACGTGCTCGGCTATGGTCCGCTGGAGCCCCTGCTGGCCCGCGACGACATCGCCGACATCATGGTCAACGGCGCCAACCGGGTGTTCATCGAAGTCGGCGGCAAGGTCCAGCTGACCAACATCCGCTTCCGCGACAACACCCAGCTGATGAACATCTGTCAGCGGATCGTGTCGCAGGTCGGCCGCCGCGTCGACGAGAGCAGCCCGATCTGCGACGCCCGTCTCGCCGACGGCTCCCGCGTCAACGTTATCGCGCCGCCGCTGGCCCTCGACGGCCCGACCCTGACCATTCGTAAGTTCAAAAAAGACAAGCTTACGATGCGCAACCTGGTCGAGTGGGCCTCGATCAGTCCGGAAGGCGCGCGCGTGCTCGGCGTGATCGGGGCGTCGCGCTGCAACATCCTGATCAGCGGCGGCACGGGTTCGGGCAAGACCACGCTGCTGAACTGCATGACCGCGTTCATCGACCCGACCGAACGCGTCATCACCTGCGAAGACGCCGCCGAACTGCAGCTGCAGCAGCCGCACGTGGTGCGCCTGGAAACCCGCCCGCCGAACCTCGAAGGCCAGGGCACGATCACCATGCGCGACCTGGTGAAGAACTGCCTGCGTATGCGTCCCGAACGCATCATCGTCGGCGAAGTCCGCGGCCCGGAGGCGTTCGATCTCCTCCAGGCCATGAACACCGGCCACGACGGCTCGATGGGCACGCTGCACGCCAACAGCCCGCGCGAAGCCGTCAGCCGTCTGGAATCGATGATCACCATGGGCGGCTACGGCCTGCCCACCAAAACCATCCGCGAGATGATCGTCGGCTCGGTCGACGTGATCGTGCAGGCCGCCCGCCTGCGCGACGGCTCGCGTCGCATCACCCACGTCACCGAAGTGCTGGGCCTGGAAGGCGACGTGATCATCACCCAGGACCTGTTCGTCTACGAGATCAACGGCGAGGACAAGGACGGCCGCGTGCTGGGCCGTCACCGCTCCACCGGCATCGCCCGGCCGCGGTTCTGGGACCGCGCCCGTTACTACGGCCTGGAGCGCGAGCTGGCCGAGGCCCTGGACGCGGCGGAGTAGCGCGCATGCTGATGACCATCCTCGCGGCCGTCCTCGGCTTCGTCACCATCGCCGGCCTGGGCTTCGCCTTCGCCGGCGGCGGCGACAGCTCCGAGACCGCGCTGAAGCGCGCCCAGACCTTCACCGCGCCCGACACGGGCCGGCGGACCAAGCCGGGCGCCGCCGCGCGCCGCGAGGGCAAGGCCGGCGATCCGGAGAGCCGCCGCAAGCAGATCATGGCGCAGCTCAAGGAGGTCGAGGAGCGCGACCGCAAGGCGCGGGTCACGATCGCCGCCAAGCTGCGTCAGGCCGGCGTGGCCATGGCGCCGCGCACCTTCTGGCTGATCAGCCTCGGCGTCGGCCTGGCGATCGCCGCCGTCCTGACCCTGGTCAGCCACAAGCCGCTCATCGGCCTGGGCTGCGGGTTCGCCGCGGGGCTGGGCCTGCCGCGCTGGGTGCTCGGCTTCCTCGCCAAGAAGCGCGCCAAGAAGTTCACCGCCGAGTTCCCCAACGCCGTCGACGTCATCGTGCGCGGCATCAAGTCGGGCCTGCCGGTCCACGACTGTCTCAAGATCATCGGCAGGGAGAGCACGGCCCCGCTCGGCCCGGAGTTCCAGCGCCTGGTCGAGAACATCGGCATGGGCGTCAGCCTCGAGCAGGGGCTGGAGAAGATGTACGAGCGCATGCCCACGTCGGAGCTGCGCTTCTTCACCATCGTCATCGCGATCCAGCAGAAGGCGGGCGGCAACCTGGCCGAAGCCCTGGGAAACCTGTCGACGGTGCTGCGCTCGCGCGCGCTGATGCGGGAGAAGATCAAGGCCATGTCGTCGGAAGCGACGGCCTCGGCCGGCATCATCGGCTGTCTGCCGCCGGGCGTGATGCTCATGGTGTCGCTGGTCAACCCCGGCTACATCGGCATGCTGTTCACCGACCCGCGCGGCAACCTGATGCTGCTGGGCGGCGTCCTGTGGATGACCACCGGCGTGCTGGTCATGAAGAAAATGATCTCGTTCAAGATCTGAGGGCGGGAACATGAACATCGTCAGCGTCCTCACCAACCGGGACAACATCATCGCAGCGCTGGTGGCGCTGCTCGTGTTCGGCACCGTCGTGAGCCTGATGGCGCCCATGTTCGGGCGCGAGAAGCTCGAAGACCGGATGAAGTCGGTGGCCTCGCGGCGCGAGGAGCTGAAGCGCCGGTCGCGCCAGACCATGGCCAAGGACGGCGGCCTGCGCCACCAGGACGAGGGCTTCTACACCAACGTCGTCAACCGGCTGAACCTGAAGACCCTGCTGGAAGACCCGAAGGTCGTCGACAAGCTGGCCCAGGCCGGCTACCGCGGGCCGCGGCCGGTGACCCTGTTCTACTTCTTCCGCTTCGCCACGCCGTTCGTGCTGGCCTGCTTCGCCGCCTTCTACCTGTACGTCCTGAAGGTGGGGAACCTGCCGGCCATGACGAAGCTGGTCTTCGTCATGGGGGCCTTCGTCGCCGGCTACTACGCGCCGAACCTCTACATCGCCAACGTCGCTTCCAAGCGTCGCGACAAGATCATGGCCGCCTTCCCCGACGCGCTCGATCTGCTGCTGATCTGCGTGGAGTCCGGCATGTCGGTCGAAGCCGCCCTGCAGAAGGTCAGCGCCGAGGTGGGCCGCAGCTCCATCGAGCTGGCCGAAGAGCTGTCGCTGCTGGTCGCCGAGCTGAGCTACCTGCCCGAACGCCGTCAGGCCTACGAGGGGTTCGCCAAGCGCACCAACCATCCGGGCATCAAGTCGGTGGCCACCGCCATGGTTCAGGCTGAAAAGTACGGTACGCCGCTCGGCACCGCGCTGCGCGTGATGGCCAAGGAAAACCGCGAACTGCGCCTGGCCGCCGCCGAGAAGAAGGCCGCGGCCCTCCCGGCCCAGCTGACCGTGCCTATGATCCTGTTCTTCCTGCCGGTGCTGTTCGTGGTGATCCTGGGCCCGGCCATCCTGCAGATCATGGACATCCAGAAGTAAGGCCGGGGGCCGATCAGCCCCCGAACCCGCCGACCCACGCCTTCAGCAGGTGGTGGGCGATGGCCAGCGGCGGCGGCGGGTGAATGCCGTCGAACTCGCCGCGCTCCAGCATGATCCGCAGCTCGTCGCGGGTGAACCAGCGCACCTCCTCCAGCTCGGTCTGGTCGGGCGTGGCGTGATCGTTCTCGACCTCGGCGATCAGGCCGATCATCAGGGTCGAGGGAAACGGCCAGGGCTGGCTGGAGTGATAGGCCGCCCGGGTGCAGATCAGGCCGGCCTCCTCCTTCAGCTCGCGCGCGCAGGCCTCCTCGATCGACTCGCCCGGCTCGACGAAACCGGCCAGGGCCGACATGCGCCCGTGCGGCCAGGCGCTCTGGCGGCCCATCAGGCAGCGGTCGCCCAGCACCGGCAGCATGATCACCACCGGGTCCACGCGGGGGAAGTGCTCGGCCTTGCAGGCCGGGCAGAGCCGCTTCCAGCCGCCGTCGACGATGTCGCTCTTCTGGCCGCAGGCGGCGCAGAAGCCGTGCCGGCGGTGCCATTCCAGCAGGCTCTTCGCCGTGGCCGCGATCGCCGCCTCGTGCGCCGGCAGCGTCAGAGCCAGGCCCCGAAGTTCCTCGAAGCGCCCCAGACCCCGCAGCGGGCCTTCGGCGGGATCGGCCGGTCCCTCGAACTCGGCGGCGAACACCGGCGCGTTCTTCCAGAGGCCCAGGAACACCATGCGCTCGTCGCCGCCGGCGGCTTCCGAGACCAGGTCGGCGCGCAGGTAGGCCAAACGGGCGCCGGCGTCGCCGCCGGTCTCCACCAGCGGCCGGCCGTTCCAGACCGCCACCGCCAGGGCGTCGGGGCTGGCCATGTGGGCGGCGAGCCAGGCGGGGTCGACCCGGCGGTCGCCCGCGCGGTCGAGCGGATTGCCGGAGAAGGTGTTGGCGTAGGCGGTCAAGGGCATGCCGTTCCCATAGCGCCGTTCCGGCGCGGCGCGAAGCGTCGCCGACGTCATCGTCCTGTGTCCTTCGCGCGCTAGTCTCGCGGAACATCGTTCGCTAGCGTTCGTGTGCGGGGGAAGAGGGGGATGGAATGTCGTTGAAGGTGTTAGCCGTGGCCGCGGCCATGTTCGCCCTGTCCACCGCCGTGGTCGCCGCGCCCGAGGTCTCGGCCTGGGCCGCCCCGCAGGTCGCCGAGATGGACGCCTTCGGCTTCGGCCGGCCGGTCGAGGGCATGACCTTCGAAGGCGCCGCCACCGCGACCGAGGTCAAGGCCATCGACGTCAGCGTGACCTCGCGCGGCGCCTACGCCTTCGTCGCCGGCTGCGGCGGCGACTGCGCCGACGTGGGCCTGCTGCTGAAGGCCGCCGACGGCCACGTCGTCACCCGTGGCGTCCCCGGCTTCAAGGCGCAGCTGGCGCCGGGCGACTATACCCTGCACCTGGGCTTCCAGCGCTGCGAGGAAGTGAAGTGCCGCTACGTCGTGCGCGGCTACCGCGCGGCCGGGTGAAGATTTCGCCCGCGACCTCTCGTCCAGAGCGCTTGCGTCTTCCCGCGTTGGAGACGATATAGGCCGCGGAGACTGGCGCGGGCGGAGGCCTCGCCAACCCGGTCAGGTCCGGAAGGAAGCAGCCGTAACGAGATCCCCTTCGGGTCGCGTCCAGTCTCCACCTTCCCCACAAGCGGTCCGCACGCTGGCGAAAGCCGGGCGCCCAGGCTTTTTCTCAAGCCTTGAGGCCTTTACGATGCGCGCGCCCGCGCCTGGGGCGAGTGCTGAGTCGAGCGCGCCGAGCCCATGACCGACACCGATTATTCGCCGGACGTCGAAGCCGAGCGGGACGAGAACACCGCCGAGATGTTCGGCGCGCCGGCCGCCGCGGCCGAGCCCGCCGGCAAGGCCGACGCCTATACGGTGCTGGCCCGCAAGTACCGTCCGAAGACCTTCGAGGACCTGATCGGCCAGGAGGCCATGGTCAGGACCCTGACCAACGCCTTTGCGACGGGGCGCATCGCCCACGCCTTCATGCTCACCGGCGTCCGCGGGGTCGGCAAGACCACCACCGCCCGCCTGCTGGCGCGCGCGCTGAACTACGACACCGACACCGTCCACCAGCCGTCCGTGAACCTGACCGTCGAGGGGCGGCACTGCCAGGCCATCATGGCCGGCCAGCACATGGACGTGATGGAGATGGACGCCGCCTCGCACACTGGCGTCAACGACATCCGCGACATCCTGGAGAGCGTGCGCTACGCGCCGGTCCAGGCCCGCTACAAGGTCTACGTGCTGGACGAGGTCCACATGCTGTCGACGGCGGCGTTCAACGCGCTGCTGAAGACGCTGGAAGAGCCGCCGCCGCACGCCAAGTTCATCTTCGCCACCACCGAGATCCGCAAGGTCCCGGTGACCATCCTGTCCCGCTGCCAGCGCTTCGACCTGCGCCGGGTGGAGCCCGACGTGCTGGGCCCGCACCTGGAGAAAGTGGCCTCGCGCGAAGGGGCCCTGGTCGAGCAGGAGGGCCTGGCGTTGCTGGCCCGCGCGGCCGAGGGCTCGGTGCGCGACGGCCTGTCGCTGCTGGACCAGGCCCTGGTCCAGGCCGAGCGCGGCCAGATGGTGAAGGCCGAGGTGGTGCGCGACATGCTGGGCCTGGCCGACCGCGGCCAGACCATCGGTCTGTTCGAGAGCCTGATGGGCGGCCGCACCGGGGAAGCGCTGGAAGCCTTCCGCACCCTGTTCGGCTTCGGCGCCGATCCGGCCCAGGTCATGTCTGACCTGCTGGAGCACGCCCACGCCGCCACCATCGGCAAGACGCTGGGCCCCGACGCCACCCGCCTGCCGGCTGAACAGGCCCAGCGGTTGACGGCGCTGGGCGCCACCATCTCCGCCGGCGCCCTGGCGCGGGTCTGGCAGATGCTGCTGAAGGCTTACGACGAGGTCCGCCGCGCCCCCGATCCGGCCGCCGCGGCCGAAATGGCCCTGGTGCGGCTGGCCTACGCCGCCGACCTGCCGGGACCGGAGGAGGCGATGAAGCGCCTGCAGTCCGGCCAGCCGCTGACCGGCGGCGGTCCCGGCGCGCCCGCGCCGTCGGGCGGGGGCGGCGGCGCCCGCGCCCAGATGCAGGTGAAGGCCGCGGCCCAGCCTCAGGCGCTGCCGCAACTCACCAGCTTCGACCAGGTCGTCGCCCTGCTGGGCGAGAAGCGCGACATCCGCCTGAAGCTGGAGGTCGAGCAGTACGTCCGCCTGGTGTCGTTCAAGCCCGGCGCGATCGAGTTCGAACCCGCCCCCGGCTGCCCCGAGGACCTGACCCGCAAGCTGGCCTCGCGCCTGCGCGAATGGACCGGCCGGCCCTGGCTGATCGCAGCTCAAGGCGGCGGCGGCGCGGAGAGCCTGCTCGAGCGCGAAAAGCGCGAGAAGGCCGAGGAGCGCGAGCGGCTGGTGCAGGACCCCTTCGTGCGCGACGTGATGGCCGCCTTCCCGGGGACCGAGATCGTCGGCCTGCGCCGCATGGTGGTCACCCCCACCGCCGCGCCTTCGGCCGGAACCACTGACGACGAAGACGACGATTGATCAATCTTGCTTCGCCAGCGCTCGCCGATAGAACGCCGGTCGTACGGATGCTCAGGAGTTTCGCGTGAAAGACCTCTCCGCCCTGATGAAGCAGGCCCAGGCCATGCAGGAGAAGCTGCAGGCCGCGCAGGCGAAGATGCAGGACACCACCGCCCAGGGCTCCTCGGGCGGCGGCATGGTCACCGTCACCCTGCAGGGCACCGGCGAGCTGAAGGGCCTGCAGATCGACGAGAGCCTGCTGGCCCCGGGCGAGGGCGAGATCCTGTCCGACCTGATCGTCGCCGCCCACGCCGACGCCAAGAAAAAGCTCGACGCCGCCCAGGCCGAGCTGATGCGCGAGGCGGCCGGCCCGTTCGCCGGCGGCATGCCCGGCATGCCGGGTCTGAAGTTCTAATTCCGAGGGTGAATGGCCGCTTCCGCCGGACCTGAAATCGAACGCCTGATCGGGCTCCTGTCCAAGCTGCCGGGCATGGGCCCGCGTTCGGCCAGGCGCGCGGCCCTGGCGCTGCTCAAGAAGCGCGACCAGCTGCTCGTGCCGTTGGCGGAAGCCATGACCGTGGCGGCCGAGCGGGTTCGCCCCTGCTCGGTCTGCGGCGCGCCCGACACCCGCGACCCCTGCGCCATCTGCTCGGATTCCGAGCGCGACCGCACCCTGATCTGCGTGGTCGAGGAGGCCGGCGCCCTGTGGGCCATGGAGCGGGTCGGGGCCTTCCGCGGCCGCTACCACGTGCTGGGCGGCCTGTTGTCCGCGCTGGACGGGATCGGCCCCGAAGCCCTGCGCATCGGTCCGCTGGTCGAGCGCGTGCGCGCCGAGGGCGTGGCGGAAGTGGTGCTGGCCCTGCCGGCCACCGTCGACGGCCAGACCACCGCCCACTACGTCGCCGAGCGCCTGGCGCCGCTGCAGGTGGCGGTCACCACCCTGGCCCGCGGCGTGCCGGTCGGCGGCGAGCTCGACTGGTTGGACGACGGCACCATCGCCCAGGCCCTGCGCGCGCGCCGGCCGGCCTGACGCCCTGACCAGGCGTTACGCCTCCGGCAGCTCCGCGTCGGGAATGACGTCGGCTTCCGTCTGCCCGAGGGCGGCCCATTCCCGAGAGAGCGGGTGCGCCAGCAGGGCCTGATGGTACTCGCGCGCGCGGCCGTCCAACTGCACGCCGTAGGTGACGAAGCGCGCCGCCACCGGCGCGAACATGACGTCGGCGCCGCTGAACGCTCCGAACAGCCAGGGCCCGTCCTCCCCGCCGGCCTGCGACCAGATGTGCGCGGCGCGGGCGATATCCGCCTCGACCTCGGGGGTGATCTCGGCCTTGCGGTTGCGGCCGCGCACGTTCGCCGGCATGGCCGCGCGCAGGTGGTTGAAGCCGGCATGCACCTCGCCGCACCAGCTGCGCGCCCGGGCGCGCGCAAGCTGATCACGAGGCCAGACCGCCGGATTGAGCTCGGCCACGTATTCGAAGATGGCCAGGGTGTCCCAGATCGCGTGGTCGCCGGCCAGCAGCACGGGCGCCAGCCCCGTCTCGCCGCCCAGGCGCTTCACCGCCTCGCGCGAGCCGGGGCGATAGAGCAGCACGCCCGCCTCTTCGAACGGCACGCCGGCGAACTTCATCAGCATCCAGGCCCGCATCGACCAGGACGAGTAGTTCTTGTTGCCGGTCACCAGGGTGTGGGCGGTTGCGGCCGGCGTCAGCTCGTTGAATTCCAGCACGTTGCCGTCCGGGTCGCGCAGGAAGCAGGTCCGCCGCCGGCCCCAGTCGACCGGGCCCTCGGTGATCGGAACGCCCCGCGCCGCCGCCCAGGCCAGCAGCGCGTCCAGCCGGTCGACCACGAAGGCGGCGTGGGTGTAGCCGGGCCAGCGGGCGTCGACGTCCATCAGCACGTTGCGCCCGTCCGGCGGGGTTTCGCCGTTGAGGATCAGGTTGATGCGCACCCCGCCCGTCGCGACCAGCTCCAGGGCCCGCTCGTTCGAATGCGGCGCGTCCAGGACGAAGCCCAGGCTCTCGTAGAAGACCAGGGACCGGGCGCGGTCCACGACCCGAAGGCCGACGTGGTCGTAAGCGGTGATCTGCATGCGGCGGCCCCGTTGCGCAGGAGCCTTCCTAGCCTCGCCGGCGCTCGAGCGGTCTGGAGGGTTGTTCGCGACTTGCGTGAGCCGAATTCACCTGTTTCGGCGAGTCTGCGTCGCGACGGGCGCGTTAGCTGCTAGGCTCGCCCCATGCCCGTGCGTCCGCCCTCGCTGCAATCCGTCGCCGCCTTCGAGGCCGCCGCCCGTCATCAGAGCTTCGCCAAGGCCGCCGACGAGCTGAACCTGACCCACGGGGCGATCAGCCACGCCATCCGCAAGCTGGAGGCCAGGCTGGGCCAGACCCTGTTCGAGCGCAGGGGGCGCGGCGTGACCCTGACCGCGGACGGCCGCAGCCTGGCGGCGCGCGTGCGCCTCAGCCTCAACCTGCTGGGCGACGCGTTCGCGCCGGCCGCGCACGGTCGCGAACGGCTGCGCGTGTCGCTCATGCCCGCGGTGGCCAGCCGCATCCTGATCCCCCGCCTGGCCGAGTTGCAGACGGCTCTGTCCGGACTGGAGCTGGACCTCCGCTGCTCGAGCGCCCTGGCCGACCTGGCGGCCGGCGAGGCCGACGTGGCGGTGCGCTTCGGTCCCGGCGGATGGGCCGGCGTGCAGGCCCTGGCCCTGGCCGACGAGCGCCTGGTCCCGGTGGCTCGCCCCGACTTCCGCGGCGGCCGCCCGCCGCGCACGGTCGAGGACCTGCTGGACTGTCCGGTGATCCGCCACCCGGAGAGCGCCTGGCGGCTGTGGCTGGACCCGGTCGGGATCGACGAGGCGCGCCTGCCGACGGGCCTGGCCATAGACGACGCCGGCGCGGTGCTGGACGCGGCCGTCGCCGGCTGCGGCGTGGCCCTGGCCCGCGTGCGGCTGGCCGAGCCGGATCTGGCCGCGGGTCGACTGGTGCGCCTGTTCGAACGCGAGGCCTCGGCCGAGTACGGCTACTGGTGCGTCTGGAACGGCGGCTCGCCCAAGCGGCGGCTCATCGAGGCCTTCGCGGAGGGGCTGCGCGCTACTTTGTCAGCGGGCGAATCTCGCTAGCAACGGGGCCTCGATCCTCGTTTCCGTCGGCGTAAGAGCCTGTCCATGATCTCCAGCGTCGTCGACGGCGTCTTCATCCACGTGCGTGACCTGCGCCAGGCCGCCGAGTGGTACGCGGCCCTGCTGGGCAAGCCGGTGAAGGCCGACGAGCTGGAGCGCGGCTACTACACCCTGAACGATCCCGACCAGCGGCCGTGGATCACACTGGACGCCCACCAGAACGACGAGTCCTTCCAGTTCGCGCCGGCCCCGCATCCGGTGTTGAGCCTCGCCACCGACGACCTGAAGCGGGCGCGCGCCCGCCTTGTCCAGCTGGGCGCCCGTCGTGTCGGTCCGGTCCGGCAGCCGCATCCGGGCCTGTCGTGCGTGACCTTCCACGATCCCGACGGCAACGCCCTGATGCTGATCGAGCGCCGGCTTGGCGCGGCGGCGCCCGCCCCGAGCGCAGAAAAACCGGCGCCCTCGCCCGAACTCGAGCCCGAGCCGGTCGGCCCCGACGAAGGCCCGGAGCCGGATTCGTCCGCGCCGTGGGACTGAAAGCTCGGCCTGGCAAGAAGTCGCCCTGCGCCGCTGAGGTGCTCCGCCGCGGCACGGGCCTAGACCCCGTTAGGCGGCGCCGCTTATTAGGGGCGGTCAGCTTCGGGGGGAGCCATGACCGACACCGTCCGCGCGCCGCGCCGCCGCTCTGCATCCAAGCCGGCGCCGAAGCCGGAGCCCGATCCGACCACGTCCGACCCGATCGAGATCGCGCTGGAGATGGTGCAGGACGATCCCGCGCCTGAGAGCCCGGCGCGCCGGCTGATCCTCGAACAGATCGAACTGATCCGGGCCGAGCGCCATCACCTGCGCTGGCAGCTGGCCTCCGAACGCGCGGGCCTGGGCCTGAAGCTGCTGACCGGCCTGGCCGGCCTGGTCGCCGCCGGCGTGCTGGCCGCCATGGCCTTCGACGCCGCCGGGTCGCGCTCGCTGATCGTCGAGCCGTTCTCCACCCCCGCCGACCTGGCCGGGCGCGGCCTGACCGGCCAGGCGGTGGCCAGCCGGCTGGTCGACGGCCTGACCGAGTTGCAGGACCAGACCCTGTCGTCGCGCGCGGCCGACAGCTACGACAACGGCTGGGGCGAGCGGGCCCGGGTCGAGATCCCCAGCACCGGCGTGTCGCTGGGCGAACTCCAGGCCTACCTACGCGGCTGGCTGGGCGAGGAGGTCCGTATCTCTGGCGAGGTCACCCGCACGCCCACCGGCGTGGCGGTGATCGCCCGCGCCGGCGGCCAGCCCGGCGTGCGCCTGGAGGGCTCCGAGGCCGAGCTGGACGCCCTCGTCCTGAAAGCGGCCGAGCAGGTCTATCGCATGACCCAGCCGGAGCGGTACGCCGCCTGGGCGCACCAGCACGGCCGCGCCGCCGAAGCGACGGCCATCTTCGACCGGCTGGCGGTCTCGGGCTCGCGCACCCAGCGCGCCCGGGCGCGGACGGCGCTGGCGTCCATGCAAGACGACCATCGCGCCGCCCTCGCGGAATTCGACCTGGCCCGCCGGCTGGACCCGGAGCTGCCGACCGCGTGGGAAGGGCTCTATGAACGCCAGGGCGCCGTCGGTCACGACCAGGCGGCGCTGGAGGGCGCGCGACGGACGGCGGCCTTGCTGAACGGCCGCCGCGCCGCCGATCTCGCCCCGTGGGTCGCGCACCTCTCGCGCAATTCGGCCGAGGCGACGGTCGCCGAGGAGCTGGGCGACTACGCCGAGGCGGCGCGCCTGTTGACCATCGCGGGCGATCCGACCGTCGACCAGCCGGTGATCGCCTGTCGCCGGTGCGCCGGCAGCGCCCTGCTATGGGCGGGCGCCTCCCACGCCAGCAACCGGGACGGCGCGGCCATGCGCCGACTGCGCGCGCAGGGGCTGTCGACCATGGCCGACGCATCCTACGTCGAGGCCACCGTTCTGCTCACGGACCTGCGCCTGGCGCGCGCGGTCGAGGATTGGCCCGCGGTCGTGGCCCTGGCCCGCCGCCCGGCCGCGGCGCCGGCCACGGCGGCCATCGTCGGCGAACCGCAAACGGCCCTGACTCCGCTGCTGGCGCGCGCCCTGGCCGAAACCGGCCAGGCGGCCGAGGCGAAGGCGCTGATCGGCGCCACGCCGGCCGATTGCTACGCCTGCCAGATCGAACGCGGCGCGATCGCCGCCCGCGCCGGCGATCCGAAAGGCGCCGACGCGGCCTTCGCGCGGGCGGTGGCGATGGGGCCGGACCTGCCGGCCGCCCACGCCGCCTGGGGCCGCGCCCTACTGGCGCGCGGCGATGCCGAGGGCGCGCGGCGCCAGTTCAAGCTGGCGATGGCCAAGGGGCCCCGCTTCGCCGATCCGCTGAAGTTCGACGGCGACGCCCTCTCGCGGCTCGGCAAGCCGGAGGCCGCCCTGGCCCGCTACGCGGCGGCGGCCGAACGCGCGCCGAACTGGGGCGCGCTGCGGCTGGCCTGGGGCGACGCCCTCGAGCGCGCCGGCCGGCTCGATCAGGCGCGCGCCCAATGGCGCATGGCGCTGGCCCTGGATCTGTCCGCGGCCGACCGCGCGGCCGTGAAGGCGCGCCTGAGCTGAGGCGGTCGCGCGGCGTCGCGCCGGCTTCACCGCGGGCGCGACTCCGGCTACGGAACGGAGCATGAACGCGCTCGTCTACCTTCTCGCCGGCACGACCGCCCTCTCGGGCGGGGCCTTCCTGTGGTCCTTCCTGGCGCTGGGCCGCCAGCGGGCGCTGGCCCAGGAGCTGTCGGTCGAGCTGGCCCGCACCGAGGAGCGGCTGCGCGCCGCCGAGAGCCAGCCCGAGCAGCTGGCCGAGATGCTGCGCGCCCAGGCGGCCGCCTCGGCCGAGACGGTGGCGACCAAGCTGGTGCAGCGCGCCACCGAGACGTTCCAGGCGCAGGACCGGGTCGCGCGCGAGCGCATGGAGGCCCAGCTGAAGCCGGTGGCCGAGACCCTCGCCAAGTTCGAGGCCCAGGTCGCCGCCGTCGAAAAAGCCCGCGCCGAGGACACCGGCGGGCTGAAGGCCCAGATCGCCTCGCTGATGGAGGCCTCGGCCGCCACCCAGGCCGAGGCGCGCAAGCTGTCCGCCGCCCTGCGCCGCGGCGCCGGCGTGCAGGGCCGCTGGGGCGAGGAGACGCTCCGCAACGTGCTGGAGGCCGCGGGCCTCAACAGCCGCTTCGATTTCCAGGAGCAGTTCTCGGTCGACACCGAGGAGGGCCGCCGCCGCCCCGACGTGAAGGTGATGATGCCCGGCGGCGGCGTGTTCGTGATCGACGCCAAGGCCTCGCTGAACGCCTTCCTCGAGGCCCAGGACGCGGTCGACGACGCGGCGCGAGAGGCGGCCCTGGTGCGCCACGCCCAAAGCCTGAAAACCCACATGCAGGGCCTGTCGGCCAAGGCCTACTGGGACCAGTTCAAGGAGGAGGGCTCGCCCGACTTCGTGGCCATGTTCGTGCCCGGCGACGGCTTCCTGGCCGCGGCGCTGGACCGCCAGCCGGACCTGATGGCCGAGGCCATGGACAAGAGGGTGTTGATCGTCACGCCGACCACCCTGTTCGCGCTCTGCAAGGCGGTGGCCTACGGCTGGCGGGTGGAGGAGCAGGCCGCCAACGCCGGCAAGGTCGCCGAGCTCGGCAAGGAGCTCTACAAGCGCCTGTCGGTGATGGGCGGCCACGCCGGCAGCGTCGGCAAGGCGCTCTCCGCCGCCGTCGACCGCTACAACGCCTTCGTCGGCTCGCTGGAGAGCCAGGTCCTGACCCAGGCCCGCCGCTTCGAGGAGCTGCAGGTCGACCACGAGGGCAAGGCCCTGCCGGAACTGGCGCCGGTCGAGACGGCCGTGCGCCCCCTGGCCAAGCTTGCGGCGCCGGCGGCGGAGTAGGCGCCGTGAAGACCATCCTCCTGCTGTTCGCGTCGAACATCTTCATGACGTTCGCCTGGTACGGCCACCTGAAGTTCACGTCTAAGCCGCTGTGGATCGTGGTGATCGCCAGCTGGGCCATCGCCTTCATCGAGTACTGGTTCGCCGTCCCCGCGAACCGGATCGGTTACACGTCGGGCTTCTCCGTCGGCCAGCTCAAGGTGATGCAGGAGGTGATCACGCTTCTGGTGTTCGCCGTCTTCGCCGTCTGGATCATGGGCGAGCCGCTGAAGTGGAACCACGCGGCGGCCTTCGTCTGCCTGGTCGGCGCCGTCGGCTTCATCTTCGCCGACAAGTTCTGACGCCTCCCAGCCTGAGGCTGCATCCGCCGACCCTCCGGCCGTCGTCCTGAACTCGCCGAAGGGCCAGGGACTCGACGGCGACTCGGAATGAAAAGCGGACATTCCCGATCCGGCGCATCCGTCACGAGACCTCGGCGGTTGTCGACCGTCCGAGGGCGCGGAGGCAGGCCGTGCCGATCCGCCCTGAGCCAGTGAGGGAGCTTGCTCATGTACGCGGCTGTGCGGCGCTACGAAGGGATCACTAACGACGCGGAAGCCGGGCGTCTCGTTGCGGAGAGCTTCGTGCCCCTCCTTCAGGATGTCCCCGGCTTCGTCGCCTACTACTGGATCGACGCCGGCGACGGCGTGATGGCTTCCCTGAGCGTCTTCGAGACCCGGGAGGGGGCGGACAAATCGGTCCAGATCGCGCGCGCGTGGGTGGCCGAGCACGCGCCGACCCTCATTCCGAACCCGCCGCGGGTCATCGAGGGGCCTGTGGTGGCGAGCGCCAGGGCGTGAGGTCCGCCGCCTAGCGCGGCGCGTGCAGCGGGATGATCTTGGCGCCGGTCGAGGCGCCGCCGGCCTCACGCTTCACCACCGGCAGGCGCACGGTCACCGCCGTGCCTTCGCCCAGCGTGCTCTCGATGGTGGTCTCGCCGCCGTGCAGCTGGGAGAAGGCGCGCACCAGCGACAGGCCCAGCCCCGTACCCATGCCGCGCGCGCCGGCCGGGCCGGCCTGTTCGAACGGGCGGCCGACACGCTGCAGGTCGTCGGGCGACAGTCCCACGCCGGTGTCGGCCACCTGCAGCTCCATGGCGCCATGGTCGCCGCGCAGGCTGACCGTCACCGCGCCGCCGGCCGGGGTGAATTTTAGGGCGTTGGACAGCAGGTTCAGCGTGATCTGCTTCACCGCCCGCTTGTCGGCCTCGATCATCAGCGGCTGCGGCGGCAGCACGCCGCGCAGCGCGATCTGCGCCTCGTGCGCCTGCACCCGCACCAGCCGCAGCGCCGCCGACACCGCCTCGCGGGCGTCGAAGGTCTCCAGGTGCAGCTCGTAGCGCTCGGCCTCGATCTTCGACATGTCCAGCACGTCGTTGATCAGGTCCAGCAGGTGGCGGCCGGACTCGTGGATCAGCTGGGCGTACTCGGCGTAACGGTCGGGCATCGGCCCGAACATGCGCTGGCGCATGATGTCGGAGAAGCCGAGGATCGAGTTCAGCGGCGTGCGCAGCTCGTGGCTCATATTGGCCAGGAAGCGCGACTTGCCGGCGTTGAGGCTCTGGGCCTCCATCCGCGCCGTCTCCAGCGCCGCCTCGCGGGCCTGCTGGACGGTGGAGTCGCGCAAGATGCCGATCATCCGCCCGTCTTTGAGCCGGCGCAGGCCCAGCGTCACCTCGCGGTCCAGGGCGGCGCGCGGAGTGAAGGCGACCTCGCCCTCGCCGACGGAAGCCGCGCGCTGCAGGGCGGTGTGCAGGGCCGGGCGGTCGGGATGGTGGGCGGCGGCGATCAGGCCCTGGCTGAACAGGGCGTCGACCGGCACGCCGGCCGGCGCAGTGCCGAACGCGGAGCTGATCCGGCCGTCGTGGTCGATGGTGATCATCAGGTGCGGCTGCTCGGCGACCAACTCCTCCAGCCGCTTCAGCGCGATCTCGGCCCGGTCGATACGCACGCCGCGCCGGCGGAAGGCGCGCATGACGGTGGCCGACATGGCCGTGCCGGTGGTGGAGAAGGCCAGGATCGACAGCCACAGGTCCACGATCGGGGTCGGGCGCGGCCCGCCGGCGGTCAGCGACACCCACAGCGCCAGGGCCACGGCGAAAAGCGACAGCGCCGCGGCGCCCGAGACCATGCGTCGCCCGTCCAGCGCGACGGCGGCGGCCAGCGGCGTCAGGCACCAGACGGCCAGCGGACCGGTCAGGCCGCCGGTCGCGGCCGCCGCCAGCGAGGCGAACACGGCCCAGGCGCCCATGGCGGCGGTACGCTCGATCTCGCCGTCGCGCAGGCGCAGCAGTTGCATCAGCAGGCCCGGCACCGCGCCGGCGATCAGCGCGCCCAGCACGAACACCGAGTAGCCGTAGACGAACCACAGGGCGACGCCGGCGACGGCGACCAGGGCGCTCCAGCCGAGCGCGCCGATCAGAAACGTCTCAAACTCCTCGCGCGCGGGGGCGGAGGAGCCGTCGATGCGTTCAAGGGGCGCGGGTTCGGCCAAGGGTGAGTCGCTGCGGTTCAGTGAACGGGACAGTTTAACCGTTGAGACGGCCGCTGCGAGCCGGCTCCCGTGACGCGCGATTACGGGGCGAGAAATCCGAACCTCCGGCAACGGTTTCGCAAGCACGCGAAGAAACGGATTCGTAAGCGCAATCGTGGCATTCCGACGACACAGTCGAAGGTCGAAGGCCCGAATGTCGCGTATGGCTCAGCGTTCCGTACCCATCCCGGCCCGTCTCGCGGAGCGCCGCGCGGCAGGTCAGGACGCCCGCCCCGAGAGCGGGGAGGCCGCCGGCAAGCGCTCTTTCCTGCGCATGGCCGCCCATGAGCTGCGCACGCCGCTCAACTCGATCATCGGCTTCTCCGAGATCCTCAGCCACGAGCTCTACGGCCCGCTCGGCGCGCCGCAGTACCGCGAATACGCCGAGATCATCCGCGGCAGCGGCCTGCGCATGCTGCGCCTGGTCAACCAGGTGCTGGAGATGGCCCGCCTGGAGAGCGGCCAGATGGAGCTGGACCCGCGGGTCGAGCCGCTGGACGTCGTGTTCGACGACGCCATCACCAGCGTGCGCGAGGAGGCCGCCGCGCGCGACCTGCGTTTCGCCTGCGAGATCCCGTCCCCGGTCCCGGCCGTGCTGGCCGACCCCAAGGCGGTGCGCACGGTGGTCATGAACCTGCTGCAGAACGCCGTGGCCTACGCGCCCGAGGGCGGCGAGGTGCGGGTCAGCGCCCGCGCCCAGGGCCCGCTGGTGGTGATCGAGGTCGAGAACGACGGCGAGGGCCTGGACCCGGCCCAGCTGCCGCGCCTGATGCAGCCGTTCGAGCAGGGCGAGCACGCGCTCACCCGCCGCAACCAGGGCGCCGGCCTGGGCTGGCCGATCGTGCGCCTGCTGTGCGAGGCGATGGGCGGCAGCTTCGAGGTGCGCACCGCGCCGGGCGAGGGCCTGACCGCCAGCGCCACGCTCATTCGGGTCGCCTCCTAGCGCGAACGCGCCGCGTTGCCCGCTCGGCGCGCTCGGCTTATCTGAGCGCCGATGACGACGATCGCCGACGAACTGAACGAACTGGCCGACGAATTCGACCTCCTGGGCGACTGGGAGGAGCGCTACCGCTACGTCATCGACCTGGGCCGCGAGCTGGAGCCGCTGGCCGAGGGCGAGCGCAACGACGCCAACAAGGTGCACGGCTGCGCCAGCCAGGTGTGGCTGTCGACCCGGCGCACGCCGGACGGCCGGCTGGCCTTCCGCGGCGACTCCGACGCGCACATCGTCAAAGGCCTGATCGCCGTCCTGCTGCGGCTCTATTCCAACCGTACCCCGGCCGAGATCGCCGGCTTCGACGCCCGCGAGGCGGTCCAGCGCCTGGGCTTGTCGGAAGCCTTGTCGACCCAGCGTTCCAACGGCCTGGCCGCCATGGTCGCGCGCATTCGTCGCGACGCCGAACGGGCGGCTGCGTAGATTCTTAGAGTTGGCGCGCGATGGTCGCCGAAACCGGCGTCCACTTTCGGCTGTCGCGCTCTAATCCCGACCTTGACCCTCAGGTATTGCGAGCCTACCTCCCAGCCATGGCCATCCGTCCGATCCTCAACGTCGCTGAATCCGCGGCGATTCTGAAACAGGTCTCCGCCCCGGTGGAGCGCGTCGACGACGAGCTGCGCGCGCTCATGGACGACATGCTGGAGACTATGTACGACGCGCCCGGCATCGGCCTGGCGGCGGTTCAGATCGGCGTGCTGAAGCGCGTGATCGTCATGGACCTGGCCAAGGAAGGCGAGGAGCCCCAGCCGCGCTTCTTCGTGAACCCGGAGATCACCTGGACGTCCGACGAGACGGCTCCCTACGAGGAGGGCTGCCTGTCGGTGCCGGAGGTCTACGACGAGGTCCAGCGTCCGGCCCGCGTGCGCCTGACCTGGCTCGACTACGACGGCGTGGCGCACGACGAAGAGGTCGACGGCCTGTTCGCCACCTGCATCCAGCACGAGATGGACCACCTGAACGGCGTGCTGTTCATCGACCACCTCTCGCGCCTCAAGCGCGACCGCGCCATCCAGCGCGTCAAGAAGGTGATCCGCGAAGCGGCTTAAGCCTCCTAGATCCTCCCCCTAGCGAACGAAGCGAGCGCTGGGGGAGGGGGACCGCCGAAGGCGGTGGAGGGGGCTGAGTTCGCGCGACGGCCGCCGTCGCACTCCGCTGGAGCCCCCCACGGCGGCTGCGCCGCCTGCTCCCCCCAACGCTGACGCTCGGGGGGAGATCTAAGGAAGACATCCCGCTCCGCTCCCGCTAAGACCCCGGCCCATGCGCATCGCCTTCATGGGCACTCCCGAATTCGCCGTCCGCGCCCTGGCCGAGCTGGTCGCCGCCGGGCATGAGATCGCCGCCGTCTACACCCAGCCGCCCAAGCCCCGCGGCCGCGGCCAGCAGCTGGCCCCCTCGCCGGTGCAGGCCTTCGCCGAGGGGCTGGGCCTGCCGGTCCGCACGCCCGTCTCCATGCGCGACCCGGCCGAGGTGGAGGCCTTCCAGGCGCTGGATCTCGACGCCGCGGTGGTGGTCGCCTACGGCCAGATCCTGAAGGCGAACGTGCTCGACGCGCCCCGCCTGGGCTGCTTCAACCTGCACGCCTCCTTGCTACCGCGCTGGCGCGGGGCCGCGCCGATTCAGCGCGCCATCATGGCCGGCGACGCCGCCACCGGCGTGCAGGTCATGCGCATGACCGAGGGCCTCGACGAGGGCCCGATCGTGCTGTCGGAGATCGTGCCGATCGCCGCCGACGACACCTCCGCCACCCTGCACGACAAGCTGGCCGCCGCCGGCTCATCCCTGCTGCCGCGGGCGCTGGCCGCCATCGAGCGCGGCGGCGCGACCGAGACCGCGCAGGCCGGCGAGCCGACCTACGCCAGGAAGATCACCCCGGCCGAAGCCCGCATCGACTGGACCCGTCCGGCGATCGAGATCGACCGGCACGTGCGCGGCCTGTCCCCCTTCCCGGGCGCCTGGTTCGAGGCGCCGTCCGACAAGGGGCCGGTGCGGGTGAAGGTGCTGCTGAGCCGGCTGGAAGCAGGTTCGGGCGCGCCGGGGACCCTGCTGGACGACGGCCTGCTGGTCGCAGGCGGCGAGGGCGCCGTGCGGCTCGTGAAGGTCCAGCGCGAAGGCAAGGGGCCGCAGGACGCCGAGACCTTCCTGCGCGGCTTCCCGCTGGCGGTCGGGACCGTGCTGGGCTGATGCCGCGCTACCGCCTGCTGATCGAATACGACGGCGGCCCGTTCAAGGGCTGGCAGAGCCAGAAGAACGCGCCTTCGGTGCAGGACGCCCTGCAGGAGGCGATCCACGCCTTCACCGGCGAGACCGTGACCGTCGGCGGCGCGGGCCGCACCGACACCGGCGTGCACGCCACCGGCCAGGTCGCCCACGTCGACCTGACCAAGGACTGGCCGGCCAAGACGGTGCGCGAGGCGATGAACGCCAAGCTGGTCCGCAAGGGCGTGGTGGTGCTGGAGGCCTGGCAGGTCGACGCCGACTTCCACGCGCGCTTTTCGGCCACCGGCCGCCGCTACCTCTACCGCATCCTCGACCGCACCGCGCCGCCGGCCCTGGAGCGCGGACGGGTGTGGTGGCTGCGCAAGTCGCTGGACGTCGGGGCCATGCACGAGGCCGCCCAGCACCTGGTCGGCCTGCACGACTTCACCACCTTCCGCGACGCCGCCTGCCAGTCGGCCTCGCCGGTGAAGACTCTGGACCTGGCCACGGTCGAGCGGGTCGGCGCGGAAGTGCACCTGCGTTTCGCCGCCCGCAGCTTCCTGCACCGCCAGGTCCGCTCCATGACCGGCACGCTGGCCGAGGTCGGCCAGGGCCGCTGGAGCGTCGCCGACGTCAAGGCGGCGCTGGAGGCGGCCGACCGCTCCCGCTGCGCCCAGGTCGCGCCCCCGGACGGGCTGTATCTGACCGACGTCGAGTACTAGGCGAAGGTCTTGAAGTACCCGCGGATCAGCTGGGCGTAGACCGCCTGCAGCTGGCGGATCTCGCTCTCCGGCACGCGCTCGTCGATCTGGTGCATGGTCTGGCCGACCAGGCCCAGTTCCACCACCGGGCACATGGCCCGGATGAAGCGCGCGTCCGAGGTGCCGCCCTTGGTGTTGGGATCGGGGCGCACGCCGGTGACCGCCTCGACCGCGCCCATCACCGCGTCAACAAACGGGCCCGGCTCGGTCAGGAAGGCGTCGCCCGAGTGCAAGGTCTCCAGCGTCACCTTGCGGCCCGACGCCTCGCTGGCCAGCCGGCACTCCTCCTCGATCCAGGCGATCAGGCCCGCGCCGGTGTGGCTGGGGTTGAAGCGGATGTTGAAGCGCGCGGTCGCCCGCGGCGGGATCACGTTCGTCGCCGGATTGCCCACGTCGATGGTGGTGACCTCCAGGTTCGACGGCGGGAAGGCGGGATAGCCCTCGTCCAGCCGCCGACCCTGCAGCCGGTCCAGCAGGTGGATCAGGGTCGGGATCGGATTGGCGGCGCGCTCCGGATAGGCGACGTGGCCCTGGCGGCCGTCGACCGTGATCCAGACGTTCAGGCTGCCGCGCCGGCCGACCTTCACCGTGTCGCCCAGCACGGCGGCGGAGGTCGGCTCGCCGACCACGCAGTGGTCGATCCGCTCGCCCTCGGCGATCAGCTGCTGGACCACCTTCTTGGTGCCGTCCAGCGCCACGCCCTCTTCATCGCCGGTGATCAGGTAGGAGAGGCTGCCCGGCAGCTCGCCCTCGGCCAGCACCTCGGCGACGGCCGCGGTCCAGGCGGCGATGCCGCCCTTCATGTCCACCGCGCCGCGCCCGATCAGCACGCCGTCGACGATGCGCGCCTCGAACGGGTCGGCGCTCCAGGATCCCGTATCGCCCGGCGGGACCACGTCGGTGTGGCCGGCGAAGCAGAGGTTCGGACCAGCCGTCCCGCGCCGGGCGTAGAGGTTCTCGATCTCGCCGAACGGCATGCGCCGGCAGCTGAAGCCGAGGTCGGCCAGCACGCCCTGCAGCACGTCCATGGCCCCTGCGTCGCGCGGGGTGACCGACGGCTTGCGGATCAGGTCGCAGGCGAGGAGAACGGGATCGACGCGGGAGACGGTGGTCATGTGCGCCGTTTAGCCGGACCGCGCGTCGCTGCAAAGGAAAGCGCATGGTCATCGATCTGAAGGCCGTCCCGGTGCGCACCGGCTCCGGCTATCCCGCCCCGTTCAACCTCTGCGCCGGCGCACGCCAGAAGCAGGCCCTGGGCGACGCCGGCGGGCTGACCCAGTTCGGGGTCAACCTGACCCGCCTGCCGCCGCGCGCCTGGTCGGCCCAGCGCCACTGGCACCACGGGGAGGACGAGTTCGTCTGGGTGCTGGAGGGCGAGCTGGTGCTGATCACCGACGCCGGCGAGCAGACCGTGCGCGCCGGCCAGGCCTGCGCCTTCAAGTGCGGCGTCCCGAACGGCCACCACTTCGTCAACCGCTCCGGCGCCGACGCTGTCTACCTCGAGGTCGGCACGCGCACGCCCGGCGACATCTGCGAATACCCGGACGTCGACCTGCACGCGGTCGGCGACGAGTACGTCCATAAGGACGGGACGCCGTACTGATCTTTCTCCCTCAGGGGGAGAAGGAGATTTCGCCGAAAAGGGGTGCTAAAGCCCACAGCGTGACTGCGCACGACATCGCCCCCGCTCCGCTCGTCTCCGACAACCCCTTCCGCGTGCCCGCCTTCCGCCTGGTCTGGCTGGCGCGGGTGGCCGCCGTGCTCGGCGTGCAGACCCAGAGCGCCGCGGTGCTGTGGCAGGTCTACGAGATCGCCCGGCGCGGTCACGGGGTGGCGGAATCGGCGCTGTGGCTCAGCCTGGTCGGCCTGGTGCAGTTCCTGCCGCTGTTCGCCCTGACGCTTCCGGCCGGGGAAGCGGCCGACCGGCACGACCGCAAGCTGGTCATGGGCCTTTGCATCGCCGTCGAGGCCCTGTGCGCCGCCGCCTTCCTGGGCCTGGCGATTCACGGCTCGCCGCCGCTCTGGGCGCTGCTGGGCGTGGCCGCCATGTTCGGCGCGAGCCGCGCCTACCTGGCCCCGTCCAGTCAGGCGCTGGTGCCCATGCTGGTCTCGCGCGAGGCGCTGCCTCGCGCCATCGTCGCCAACTCCCTGGCCTTCCAGGTCGGCGCCATCGCCGGCCCGGCGCTCGGCGGCCTGATCGTCGGCGTTTCGGTGGCCCTGGCCTACGGCGTGGCGCTGGGCCTGTTCGTGCTCGCCGCCGTTCTGGTGCTGTGCGTGCGCGCCCACACCAAGCCGGTGGTGCAGCCGGGCTCGCGCTGGGCGCTGATGGTCGAGGGCCTGTCCTACGTCTGGCGCACCAAGGTGGTGTTCGGGGCCATTTCGCTGGACCTGGTGGCGGTGCTGCTGGGCGGCGCGACCCTGCTGGTGCCGGTGTTCGCCAAGGACGTGCTGCACGTCGGGCCGGAGGGCTTCGGCATCATGCGCGCCGCCTTCGGGGCCGGCGCCCTGGCCACCGCCCTGTGGCTGTCCCGCTTCCCGATCCTGCGTTCCGGCGGGGCCTGGATGTTCGGGTCGGTGGCGGTGTTCGGTCTGGGCACGGTGGTGTTCGGCCTGTCCAGAGAGCTTTGGCTCAGCGCCGCGGCCCTGGCCGTCGCCGGCGCGGCCGACATGATCAGCGTCAACATCCGCCAGACGTTGATCCAGATCGCCACCCCGGACTCCATGCGCGGCCGCGTCTCGGCCGTCTCCATGCTGTTCATCGGCGCGTCCAACGAACTGGGCGAGTTCGAGAGCGGCCTGGCCGCCCGCTTCCTGGGCCCGGTCGGGGCGGCGGTGTTCGGCGGCCTGGGCTCGCTGGCGACGACCGGCCTGTGGGCGTGGTGGTTCCCGGACCTGCGCAAGGCCGACAAGCTGGTCTGATCCCGGGCGGAACCCCTTGGGCGACCCTCCGTTGTGATTTCCAACGGGGGCGGCCCGTGCAAGGGGCTTGAGCTTTATGGAACCCGTCCAGGTTCAAAACTTCGGCGACATGCTCGCCTTCTGGGGCCCGAGACTCCTCGGCGCCCTGGCCATCCTCCTGATCGCCTACATCGTCGGCAGGGGCGTGAAGTGGGCCTTGGCCCGGGTGGTCGACCGCACCCCGGCGCTGGCCCCGCACAACGCCGGCAAGACCAAGCACGAGACGGTCGGCGCCAAGCTCGGCGACGTGGCTTTCTGGCTGATCCTGCTGGTCGGCCTGGTGGCCGCCCTGAACGTGCTGAACCTCGGCGGGGTGGTCACGCCGCTGAACCTGATGCTGTCCGACTTCCTGACCTTTATTCCCAACATGGTCGGGGCGGCGCTGATCTTCTTCATCGGCTTCCTGCTGGCGACCATCGTCAAGCGGCTGGTGGTCACGGCGCTGCAGGCCGCCAACGTCGAGCGCTGGCTGGCGCGGGCCGGGCTGGGGCGCGCGTCCGGGGCCGGGGTCGGTCTGGCCAACGCGGTCGGCACTTTGGTGTTCGTGCTGATCCTGATCCCGGTCACCATCGCCGCGCTCGAGACCCTGCAGATCGAAGCCATATCGCGTCCGGCGATCGCGGTGCTGTCGACCATCCTCAACGCCATTCCGCTGGTGCTGGCCGCCGCCATCGTGCTGGCCATCGGCTACGCCATCGGCCGCTGGGTGGCGGGCGTCATCGAGAAGGTCCTGCCGGCCACCGGCTTCGACCGCGCGGTGATGTCGGTCGCCGAGTTCTCGTCGATCAAGTCGCCCCCGCCCCCGACCGCCTACACGCCCGATACGGGCGAACCGGGCGTCGCGCCCCAGGCCATGGCCGAGGCGGCCGAATTCGCGGCCGCGCCGACGCCGCGGGCCTCGCCGTCCAAGATCGTGGCCATGATCGCCATGTGGGGCATCGTCGCCTTCTCGGCCATCGAAGCGGCGCGCCTGCTGCGCTTCGCCTCCGTCGCCGAGGTGCTGGAGAACGTCGTGACCCTGGCCGGCCAGGTGCTGGTCGGGGGCGTGATCATCGCCGCGGGCGTGATCATCGCCGACCTGCTGTCCAACGCCATCGACCGCGGCACGGCCGGCGCCGACCGGTTCGCCTCGACCATCGTGCGCTGGGCCACCATCGCGCTGGCGACCGCCATGGGGCTGAGCTTCATGGGCATCGCCGACGAGATCGTGTTCATGGCCTTCGGCCTGATCCTCGGCTCGGCCGCAGTGGCGGCGGCGCTCGCCTTCGGCATCGGCGGGCGCGAGACCGCCGGACGGCTCCTTGAGCGCTGGACCCGCCAGGCGGACGCGGCGCGGGCCGGCGTGCCGCACGCCCGCATCGACGAAGAGGCTTCCCCCCCGCGGCGCCCACGCGGCGGCGGCTCGCCCGCCGGCCGGGTGCAGTGATTGAGAAGGGCGGTCGGAAGACCGCCCTTCGCTTTTAGCGGGCCGCCGCGCGCGCGGCTTCCAGGTCGGCCGGGGTGTCGACCGAGATCGGCGCCTCGTCCAGCACCGCGGCCCAGAGCTGCATGCCGGCCTCGAGGCCGCGCAGCTGCTCCAGCTTCTCGCGGCGCTCCAGCGGGCTGGGCGGCAGTTCGGTGAAGCGGATCAGCGCCTCGCGGCGATAGCCGTAGATGCCGATATGGCGCCAGATCGGCGCGTCGCCGTAGAGGGTGGAGCGGGTGAAGTAGAGGGCGCGGCCCTGGCGCGCGCCTTCGGGCAGGGCCAGCACGGCCTTCACCACGTCCGCATTGACCCGGTCGGCCGGCGAGCTCTCCGGCGCCACGACGGTCGCCACGTCGCACTCGGGCACGTCGCGCAGGATTCCCGCGCAGGCGGCGACTACCGCCGGGTCCACGAAGGGCATGTCGCCCTGCAGGTTGATCACCGCGTCGTGGCGGCCTTCCGGATCCAGCGCTTCCAGTGCGGCGCGGATGCGGTCGGAGCCCGACGGCAGCTCGGGGTCGGTCAGCACCGCGCGGCCGCCGGCCGCCTGCACCGCCTCGACGATCTCCTGATCGCCGGCGGCGACGGCCACCGGGCCCGCGCCCGCGGCCTCGGCCTGGCGCAGCACGCGCACGATCATCGGCACCCCGCCGATATCGGCCAGCGGCTTGTTCGGCAGGCGGGTGGCGGCCATGCGGGCCGGAATCAGGACGATCGGGTTCATGCGGGCGGCTCTCATCCTACGCGGCGAAGCGCCGCGACGCGTCCAGACGCCGCCGAGGACCGACGAGCGCGGTTGCGCATGCGCCGCTACCGTGTAAGAGACGCGGGCGCAAGAATCTGGGGCGCGCGCGGGGGATGGATTCCGTAGCCTCGCGCCGCCGGTTTGTAGGACGTTGGGTCGGCATGAGCGGCGATCTCGAGTGGAATAAGATCTTCGGCGCGGGCCTCGCCACGGCGCTGGTCATCCTGGGCGTTCGCGAGGTGTCGACGCGCCTCTTCGCCTCGGAGCCGCCGGCAAAGCCGGGCTACGCCATCGCTGTCGCCGAAGGCGGTGAAGAGGGCGCGGCCGCCGCCGCCCTGCCGACCGACTGGGGCACGGTCCTGCCGGTCGCCGACGTCGCCAAGGGCGAAGCGACCTTCAAGAAGTGCGCCTCCTGCCACGACATCTCCAGCGGCGGCCCGAACAAGATCGGCCCGAACCTGTTCGGCGTCGTCGGCCGCGTGCCGGGCACCCACGCCGGCTTCGCCTACTCGGACGCCATGAAAGAGCACGTCAAGGACGCCCCGCACTGGGGTTATGACGAGCTCGACCACTTCCTGACCAACCCGGGCAAGATCGTGCCGGGCACCAAGATGTCGTTCGCCGGCATCAAGAACCAGGAAGACCGCGCCAACCTGATCGCCTACCTGCGCTCGCAGGGCTCGGGCTCGTTCCCGATCCCGGCGCCGGATCCGTCCCGCCAGCCGGGCGCCGCGGCCCCGGCCGCCGGTGCTGCGGCTCCGGCCGAAGGCGCCGCCGCTCCGGCCGCCGCCGGCGCTGAGC
>NZ_JACSJI010000006.1 GCF_014349105.1 Caulobacter sp. 17J80-11
CGCTCTATCGCGATCCGCCGGTGATGGTGCTGGACGAGCCCAACTCGCACCTCGACTCCGAGGGCGAGGCGGCCCTGATGCGGACGCTGAAGAACCTGAAGGCGCGCGGCGCGACGGTCGTGATCATCGCGCACCGCACCGGCGTCCTAGCGTCGGCCGACAAGCTGCTCGTCATGCGCGACGGCACGGTGGACCTGTTCGGCCCGCGCGAAGAGGTGGTCGCGCGCCTGTCTCAACCCGACGCCAAGCTGCCGCGGCCGCCCGCGCGCAAGGCCGGCTGATCCCGATACGAGCATGGCCCTGAGTTACGATTTCAAGCCGCCCGCGCCGCACTCCGGCGGGCCCTCGCCGGATCCCGAGATCACCGACGCCCCCGGCCGCGAGCTGTGGATCGGCAGCGCGGTCGCCGGGATGTTCTTCGTCCTCTTCCTCGGCTGGGCCGCCCTCGCGCCGCTGGACGCCGGGGCCTACGCCCACGGCCAGGTGGTGGTGTCCGGCAGCCGCCAGGCGGTGCAGCACCGCGAAGGCGGGGTGGTGTCGGCCATCCACGTCAAGGAAGGCGACGAGGTCGCCCAGGGCCAGGTGCTGATCGAAATCAATGCCTCGGAGTTGCGCGCCACGGAGCGGGCTCTGTCCAGCCAGGTGCTGGCCTTGCAGGCCCAGCGCGCCCGGCTGCTGGCCGAACGCGACCGGCTGTCCACGCTGCGGCCGCCGGCCGAGTTCGCCGGCCTGCCGGCCGAGGACCGCGCGCTCGCCGACGAGGCGATGCGCCTGCAACAGCTGCAGTTCGACGCGCGGCGCCGCTCGTTGCAAGCCCAGCGCGGCGTGCTCTCGCAGCGGGTCAGTCAGCTGGACCAGCAGATCGAGGGCTACAACCGCCAGATCGGCTCGAACCGCGAGCAGCAGCGCCTGATCGAGGAAGAGCTCACCGGCCTGAAGAGCCTGGCCGAGCGCGGCTACGCTCCGCAGACCCGCGTGCGCGCGGTGGAGCGTACGGCTGCGGCGCTGGAGGGCGACTACGGCGCCTACCGGGCCGAGGTCGCCAAGTCGCACGAGGCGATCGGCGAAACCCGCATGGAGATCGTGTCGCTGGACCGGCGCATGATCGAGGACGTCGCCGATCAGCTGCGTCAGACCGAAGACCGGCTGAACGAGGTCGCCCCGCGGCTGACCGCGGCGCGCGACCAGCTCGGCCGCGCCCAGGTGCGGGCCCCGGCTTCCGGCGAGGTGGTCGGGCTGTCCGCCCACACCGTGGGCGGCGTGGTCCAGCCGGGCCAGACCCTGATGGAGATCGTGCCAAAGGCCGCCCCGCTGGTGATCGAGGCGCAGGTGCAGCCCAACGACGCCGACGACCTGCATGTCGGCCAGGCCACCGAGGTGCGCTTCAGCGCCTTCCACGAGCGCGACCTGCCCATCGTCCACGGGCGGCTGACCCGGCTGTCGGCCGACAGCTTCGTCGACGAGCGCACCGGGCTGCGCTTCTTCCGCGCCGAGGTGTCGGTGCCCCCGCAGGAGATGGCGGCGCTGCGCCAGGTGCGCGGCGTCGAGGCGGTGCTGAAGCCCGGCCTGCCGGCCGAGGTGGTCGTTCCGCTGCGTAAGCGCACGGCGCTCGACTACTTCCTTGAGCCGCTGCAGCAGTCGCTCTGGCGTTCGTTCCGCGAGCACTAGGTTTGGAGTCGGATCGGTGAGGGCCGACGAGCGGAGCGGCGCAGGCGCTCTGGCCAGGCGACGTCTCGCCCTGGCCCTGCTGTCCAGGGGGCGGCGCGCGGACGCGCTGCTTTGCGCCGGGACCGACCCGGTGGTCGCCTCGCGCCTGGGCCTGCACCGGCTCGCCGAGCGCGGTTTTCGCAGCCGGCCGCCGCGCGGCGGCGAGGCGTATTGCGCCGCCGTCGCCTCGGCCCTGGCCTGCGGCGACCTGGACGTCGCGCTCGACCGCGCCGCCGCGGCCCCCGTCGGCGTCCGTGAGGAGGTCGCACTGACCCTCGCTTCGGTCGCCGTCGAGGAAGCCGGGCGCTTCGCGCCGGAAGGCGCGCGCCTGCGCGCCGCGATCGCCCTGAGGCGGGGTCGGGTGGAGGAGGCCGAAGGCCTGCTGGCCGACCTGCAGGGGGCCGAGGCCGACCTGCTGAGGATCGACGCGGCCACGCGCCGTTCGGATCTGACGGCCGCCGCGGCGGGCTGGCGGCGCGTGTTCGAGGCGGGCGGCCTGGCGGCCCCGGAGCCGATCGCGCCGGAGCGGCCGCTGGGACCGACCAACGCGAGGGCGACGGCCGCGCCGGTCGCCGGCGGACCGCTGGTGAGCGTGATCATGCCGGTCTGCGACGTGGATGACTACGTCGGGGCGGCGGTCCGCTCCATCCTCGACCAGACCTGGCGCAATCTCGAACTGATCGTCGTGGACGACTCCAGCCGAGACCAGACGCCGCTTCGGGTCCGGGCCGCGGCCGAGGGCGACGGACGGGTGCGGCTGCTGGCGACCGACCGGCGCTCCGGACCCTACCGGGCGCGCAACCTCGCCCTGATGGAGGCGCGCGGCGAACTGGTCTGCTTCGCCGACGGCGACGACTGGTCGCACCCCGAGCGCATCGCGCGTCAGGCGGCGTTCATGGCCGGCGCAGGGCTCGCCGCGGCCTCGGCCAGGCACGTGCGCGTCGACGAGGCGGGCCGGCCCTACGCGCGTCAGCTGACGCCGCTGGTCCGCTGGTGTCCGTCGTCGCTGATGTTCCGCCGCGAGCCCGTGCTCGCCAGGGCGGGCCATTTCGACGAGGCGCGCACCGGCGCCGACAGCGAGTACTGGGCCCGCCTGGGCCTCGCCTTCGGGGCGCGCCGCGTGCGCACGGCGCGCGACCTGCTGGTCGTCGCGGCCCAGCGGTCCACCTCGCTGACCGGCTCGGCGGAGACCGGTTACGCCGGCGGCTGGAGTTCGGCGCGGCTCAGGTACTGGGAGGCGTGGAACTTCTGGCACGCGCGCTGCCGGGCGGCCGGTCGCTCGCCTGTCTGGAGAAGCGGCGATCGGCGTCCGTTTCCGGTTTCGGCGGAGTTGTCCACAACCTGAGTGAAGCTGAAAGTTGAGTTTTGGTGGGGACTCAACTTTCGAACCGTGCGGCTTGTGGTATGTGTCGCGGCCGTATCCGGGGAGTGGCGGATTGAGTGCGATCATCGAGGCGGCGGCGGACACGCGGGAAACCCCGCACGTCCCGACCGGCGACGAGCGGCCTCCGCTCCCGGTCCAGGACGCCGAAGCTCTGCGAGTCGAGCGGCGGATGCTGCTCGACGAGATCAGCCGACTGCGCCGCAAGACCGTCGAGCTGACGGCTCAGAACGACCGCCTGCGCCACACCATCTCGTTCCAGCTCGGCGCGGCCCTGCTGCAGGCCAAGACGCTTCGCGGCTTGATCGGGCTGCCGCGCCGTCTCTGGGAGATCCGCGGTGATTCCGTCGGACGGCGCCGTGACGCCGGACGCCGCGACCCAATCGCCGTCCACGACGATCCCTTCATCGAATTCGAGGCGATGGACCGCATCATCGTCCAGCTCGGGACCCTGTCCGCGGACGAGATCATCACCCAGACCGAAGCCGCGGCGCCGCGCGCCGCGACGGCGCACGCCTGGCTGGTCGAATTCGCCAAGATGTTGCGGCTGACCGACGTGAACAAGGCCGTGGTGGTGGCCAAGTGGGCGGTCGAGACCGATCCCAAGCCCTATCTGCTCGCCTGGCTGGCCGGGCTGATGCACGACGCCGGCATGGTGGCGGAGCCGGCGGCCGTGGCGCTGCGCGCGCGGCGAGGTGGGCCGTCCTTCAGCGGGGCGGTCCAGTCCAGGCTCAACGTCATCGAGGGCCTCGAGCGCGTGCGCGCCTACGGGATTTCGGCGCCGCCCCGCGCGGCTGCGACCGCCAGCGCCGCCAAGGGCGTCGTCTATCTGGCCGCGAGCTCCTATCCGCATCACGTGTCGGGCTACACGGTGCGGACGCACAACCTGATCAAGGCCGTGCAGGGCGCCGGCTGGAGCGTCGAGGCGGCCACCCGCGCGGGCTATCCCTGGGACCGGTCCGACGCGCGCAACGTGGAGGGGCGCAAGGCGGCCTACGAGGTCGACGGCGTGACCTACCGCCGGCTCGCCGGCCCGCCCTCCAACCGCACGGCCCTGGACGCCTACGTGGAGGCCGGCGCCGCCGCGGTCGCGGACCTCGCCGCCAGCGGCGACGTCGCGGTCGTGCACGCCGCCTCCAACCACGTGAACGCGCTGCCCGCCCTGGTCGGCGCGCGGCGGGCGGGCAAGCCCTTCGTCTACGAGGTGCGCGGGCTCTGGGAGTTCACCACCGCCAGCCGCGCCCACGGCTGGGAGAACACCGAGCGGTTCCAGCTGGCGCGTGAACTCGAAGGGATGGTGGCGCGCGAAGCGGACGCGGTGCTGACCTTGTCGGCGGGGCTGAAGCAGGAGCTGATCGCGCGCGGCGTCGCGGCCGAGCGCATCGCCATCGTGCCGAACTGCGTCGACGTGGCCGCGTTCGGCCGTCGCGCGAAGAACCGGGCGCTGGTGCGCGAGCTGGGGCTGGAGGGCCGCACCGTGCTCGGCTTCATCGGCTCGGTCGTGGATTACGAGGGCCTGGACGACCTGGTCGTCGCGGTATCCGCGCTCGCCGCCGAGGGCCGCGACGTGGTCGCCGTGGTGGTCGGGGACGGCGCGGCGCTGCTGCACGTGCGCGAGATGGCGCGCCGATTGCACGTCGCCGACCGTCTGATCACCCCCGGCCGGGTGCCGCCGGAGGAGGTGACGCGCTGGTATTCAGTGATGGACGTGACGGTCTATCCGCGCCGTCCGGCGGTCGTCACCGAACTGGTCCCGCCGCTGAAGCCGCTCGAGGCGATGGCCATGGGCCTGCCGGTGGTCGCCTCCGACGTCGCGGCTCTGGCGGAAATCGTCCGCGACGGCGAGAACGGGCTGCTGTTCGCCAAGGGGCAGACCGATTCCCTGGTCGAGGTCCTGCGCCGCGTGATCGACGACAAGGCCCTGGCGCGCAGCCTCGGCCGCAAGGCGCGGACGTTCGTGGAGCGGGAACGCGACTGGTCGGTCGCGGCCCGCAGGATTATCGAGACCTATGAGCGCGTCGTCCGCTGAGATCGTCGTTTCCGACCAGCCGCTCTGGCCGTTCGAGCGCTTCTTCAGGAGCGGCTCGGCCGCGGGCGTGCTTGCGAACGGCTGGGTGCTGGGCACTCGCGCGCCCGTACCGCTGCAGGCGCCGGTCGACTGGTCCTATCCCGGCGACCAGGCCCGGTCTTGGAACTATCATCTCCACGCGCTCGACCTGATCGATCCGCTGCTGGCCGAGCATTCGCGGAGCGGGGACGCCGAGTGCCTCCGCCGGGCGCTCGAGATCGCCGGCGACTGGGTGGCGCGGCACCCCTCGCCGGAGACGCCCGGGCAATCGCCGATGGCCTGGTACGACATGGCGGTCGGCCTGCGCGCATACCGCCTGGGCTACCTCTACGACGCGGCCCGGCGGGAAGGGCTCGACGGTCTGTCCGATCTCGCCCAGTCGCTGTGGGTTCACCTCGACCTGCTGCGGCGCGAGGACTTCTACACGGCCCATTCCAACCACGGCTTCTACCAGCTCTGCGGCCTGCTCGCCCTCGCCCGGCGGTTCGCGCCGGCCGAGGCCGCGATCGAGGCGAGGGGGATCGGGCTGGCCCGGCTCGCCGCCATGCTCGACCGGCAGTTCACGCGCGAAGGCGTGCACAAGGAGCACTCGCCGGACTATCACCGGGCCGTGCTGACCTCGCTGCAGGCGCTGCGCGACAGCGGCCTGGTCGACGATCCGGAGATTTCGGCGCGGATCGCCGTCGCCGAGACGGCCCTGGACTGGTTCGTGCGGCCGAACGGACGCCTGGCCAACTTCGGCGACAGCGACAACAAGGCCTACGGCGGTGCGCACCCGATGGGATGTCGCGCCTTTCCGGAGAGCGGCTACGCCGTCGTGCGCGCGCCCGGCGGCTTCCTCGCGCAAACCCTGGCGTTCCACTCGCGGACGCACAAGCAGGCCGACGACCTGAGCTTCGTCTGGTGCGAAGCGGGACGCGACCTGCTCGTCGACGCCGGCCGCTTCGGCTATCGCGGGAAGACCCGCCAAGGCGATCCGCTGTGGGAGGACGGCTTCTGGTACGCCGATCCGAAGCGGGTCTTCGTGGAGTCCACGCACGCCCACAACACGGTCGAGATCGACGGCCGATCCTATCCGCGCAAGGGCGTGACCCCCTACGGCTCGGCGCTGGTCTGGGCGGGCGAGGCCGGATCCGGCCTGTACGTCAGCGAGGGGCGGGCCGTCCACGGGCTGGTCGGCCACCACCGCCTGCTGGTCTATCGCCCGGGCGCCTGGCTGCTGGTGCTAGACCGGATGACGCCGTCGGACCGTCGCGCCCACCGCTACGCCCAATGGTTCCATTTCGCGCCCGACCTCGCGGTCGAGCCGACCGGCCCGGGCGCGGTGTGCGCCTCCGATGACGCGCTGACGCTGCACGCCGCTTCGCTGGCGGACGCGCGCCTGTCCGGTCCGTACGTCGGGGCGGAGAGCCCGCGCCTGCAGGGCTGGTGGTCGCCGGCCGAAGGCGTCTTCGAGCCCGCGCCGGCGGTCGGCTTCGAGCAGGAGCGCGCCGGCCCGGCGGTGTTCGCCACCGTGCTGTCGCTGACCGGGGCGGTGCAGCCGCTGGCGGCGGAGATCGGGGCCGGCGACGGCGTCGGACGCCTGCGCTGGTCCTGCCAGGCGGGCGAGCACACGGTCGAGTTGGGCCGCGAGGCCGGGCGGGTCAGCGTCCGCTACGAGGAGCGAGGGACGGCATGAGTACGCGCCGCCTGAAATGGCCGGGCGCCGGCGACGCGACGGTCTACCGGGTCAACGTCCGCAACGAGGACACCGGCGAGCGCCGCACGATCTACGAGGGGCCGGAGCTCGCGTGCGCGCTGCCGGCCGACATCGCCGCCGCGTGGGGGCTGGCGACCTATCGGGTCGAGGCGCGGCCTTTCGCCGAGGGCGAGGGGGCGTATCGGACGATCGTGCATTATCTGGCCGTCGATCCGCTCGGCCCCGCCGAGCAGGTCGACGACATGCTTCATGGAGCCGAGATCGAAGGCGCTGAAGCCTATAGGCTGCTGGTCGTTGACGCCGAGAGCGGGCAGCGCGTGACCGAGTACTGGAGCGTGCGTCCCCGCTTCCGCACGCCCGCGATCCTCGATGCCGGCCGGAAGCACCAGTATCGGCTCAGCTACCAGCAGGGCGGCGAGGTGAAGCACGCCACGCGGTTGCGCGCGCTGCCCGCCGAGCGGATCGCCGCCGCCCGCGCGCGGGCCGACGCGCTGGCCGCCGCCGTCGCGGCCGCCGCCCCGGCGTCCCAGGCGCCCGCGGCGACCGAGAAGGCCGAGGAGGCCGAGGAGGCCGTGAAGGTTGGCGTCTCGGGACCCCGGGCCAGCCGCGTGAAGCCTGGCGCCGCGGCCGATGTCGCCGCGGCGGGGGCCGCCGGCGCGGCCGGTCTCGCCCTGGTGGCGGTCGACGTCACCGCCGACCTCGCCCATGCCAGGCTTCCCGATCCGGAGGCGGCCTTCGACGCGCTGGTGTGGGGGCGGGGCGCCGGCGGCCCGGCCGTGGGGCTCGACTTCCTGCTGGATCGAATTGCCGCCGCTCGCCTGCGCCCGACGCTGTTTCTCGACATCTTCGCCGAGCACGTGTTCGGCCGGGCGGCGCTGGAGCGGGTGCTGGAGACGGCCGTGCGCCGCGGGCTCGACGTCCAGCTCCTGCTCAGACCCTCGCCGAACCTGCGGTTCGCCGCCGACCCGGCGCTCGCCGCGCTCGGACGCGCGACGGCCGACCTCGACGCCGGCAGGTTCGGGCGCGTGGTCGCGGCCGCGGTCGAGTTGTTCGAGGGGCGTGTGGGCCGGGCTCCGGTCGCCGTGCGCCTGGCGATGGAGGGGGCGACGGACGCGGCCTTCCCCGTCCTGGCCCGGCACGGCCTGTCGGTGTACGCCGGCGCCGCCGCGACCGGCATGTCGCCCTGGCTGCGGGCGCGCACGCGTCCGTGCGTCGGACCGGCCAGGGTGGTGACGACGCCGCCGACCCGGTGTTTGTCCCTGCCGGCCCATCCGTACGACAGCGCGCTTCTTTCGGATCTTCGGATCCGCATGTCGCCCGAGGTCGAGGAGACGGCCCTGCGCCAGGCCCAGGCGCCCGTGCTGCTGGCCCTGAGCCCGCAGGACCTGTTGTTCTTCCGTGCGATGGGCGAAGCCGCCGCGTCGGGCTGGAATACGGCGTTCGCGTCGCGCTATCGCGTCGGCGACCGCGTCGACGCGGCCACGCCGGTCGTCGAGGGGCGGGACGAGATCGCCATCGAGGCGTTGGAGCGCGTACTGCGCCGCCTGACTTCGCGTCGCGACCTGACCCCCGCGACCTTCGCCGAACTCGCTCGCGACCACCTGGCCGCGTGCGTGCGCGATCCGCTGGGCTGGGATCCGATCGTCGAGCACCATCGCGGCGCGCGCCGGGGGCGCGTCACTGCGGTCCGCCGTTACTCCGCCGACTATCTCGCCGCCCTGGAGGGCTAATCCGAATGAGCGCTGTCAGCCCGGCGCGGCCGCTGGTCGCGAATGATGAAAAGCGCACGCGCGCCTGGGGCATGGACGTCGCGCGGTCGCTCTGGAAGACCTACGCCCAGTTCGACATTCCGTGGCGCGGGGCCCGCACCTTGGATTTCGGCTGTCACTGGGGCTACCTGCCGGTGCTGTTGCGCGAGGAGGTCGGGGTCGCCGAAGCGCACGGGGTCGACCTCACCCCCTACTGGACCTCGATGAGCGACGGGTTCGATCCGGCCTCCGTCGACGGCGTGCGCCTGTTCAGCGGCGACGTGCTCAGCCATCCGGGCCTTCAGGACCAGACCTACGACGTGGTCACCACTTCGGGCACCCTGATGACCCTCGACGCGGTCCTGGTCGAGAAGGTGGTGGCGTGGATGTACGACCGGCTCGCGCCGGGCGGGCACGCTGTCCTGCAGACCCGGACCTACATGTCGCCGGCCGGCGCTGACCTGCATCGCCGGGTTTCGCAGCCCTATCCGCACCTGCTGTTTTCCGAGCGGGTGCTGAACCAGCACTTCGCCGCGCGCGGCGAGCCGCCGGTGCGGGCCATGCTGCCGTACTGCGCCGCGACCTGGCTGATGCTGTTCCGTTGCGCCGGGTTCGACCTGGTGCGGGTCGAGGGATATGGCAAGGCCGGCTTCCCGGCCGAACTGGACGCCGAGCACGGCGCGCGGGTCGCGGCCTACGACCGGCGGGAACTGGAGACGGGCCTGATCACCGTGCACGCGCGCAAGCCGGTGCGGCCCCTGGACGTCGCCGCGGAGGTGGTCTGACATGCTGACGAAACTGCGCCAGGCCCTGACGCGTAGCCTGGCCAAGCCGGGCGACACACCGATTCCGACCACCCCGCTGGCGGAGAAGTCGACCCTCGCCTGGGGCGAGCAGCAGGCGGCCAAGCTGTGGGACGGGCTCTACGGGTCGTTCGACCCGGTGGTGGACGGTCAGACGGTGCTAGATCTGGGCTGTTCGTGGGGCTACCTCCCCAAGTACCTGCTCGACCGCTTCCAGCCGCGCAAGGTCATCGGCGTCGACCTCAAGCCGCTGTGGGACACGATGCAGTCGGAGTGGGACTGGCGCGCCTACGGCGAGCGGCTGGAGTTCCATGCCGGCGACCTGGCGCAGAACCGGGACATGGCCGACGGCGGCCTGGACCTCGTGCTCTGCACCTCGGTGCTGCAGTACATGCGGCCCGAGCAGGTCGAGGCGACCCTGAACCGGGTGTACGAATTGCTGCGTCCGGGCGGCGAGATGATCCTGCGGACGCGCTGCTTCACCTCGCACATCGGGGCGGATTTCCACACCGACTTCAAGACGCCGTACGTGCACCTGCTGCACCCGAAGCGCGACCTCGACCGGCACCTGGCCGACAAGAAGGGGCGGCCGGTTCGCTACCTCAACTTCCTCACCGCGACCACCTACCTGGCGATCTTCCACCGGACCGGGTTCGAGATCGCCGAAGCGCGCCGCCGGGGCAGCAAGCAGCACCCCGACGCCCAGGCGCGGGTGGCGGAGGCCTTGCCGTGGATCTCGCCGGAGGAACTGTCGTGCGCCGAGCTCGAGTGCCGGCTGATCCGGCCCTACGAACCGCACGACCTCGACGCGATCAGGGCCGCCTGAGCGCGCTCAGTCGAACGCGATCTCCCAGCGCAGGACGCAGGTCTTGGAATTGAACGCGTCGCCGGTGGCGCGGCGGGTGAAGAACACGCCGTCGGTGGTGACGCGGCTGGCCACCGAATAGGTGAAGCCCGTCCCGGAGAGCGCGTAGTTGTCGATCTGGGCCAGGCGGTGGACCCGGTCCGTCTCGTCCTTGAACACCAGGTGGGCCTCCGGCCGCGCGCCCAGCCGCACCGACTTGGCCTCCGTGACAAACAGCCAGGCCGGTCCGACGTCGACAACGCTGCGCACCGGGAAGCCGCAGTAGCCGATCTCCTCGGGCACGAACGGGCCCTCGGTGCGGGCGCGGTAGATCCGCGAGCCGACCGGCGGCCGGTCGTCGGTCCCGAACCGCTGCGCGTTGCCCAGCCAGTCGTCCGCGCCCCAGATCATCCAGCCGTCATGGAAGACCAGATCGGTCATGCGCTGGCAGGCGCGGGCGCGGCGGGCGAAGCTGGAATGGACCGCGATCTCGGGCGCGGGGCAGGTCACGTCGGTCCAGGTGTCGCCGTCGTCGTCCGAGCGCCAGACAAAGACCTCCTCGCTGCGGTCCCCGGAGGACAGCCACCAGCGCCGCGCGACCGCCGGGTCCGGGACGAGAGTGTGCAGGTGGCGCACCGTCTCCGGCGAGGCGGTGAACACGTTTTCCCACGTGCGGCCGTCGTCCCGGGATCGCCAGACCCGCGCGGGGACGACGACGCGTTCCACCGGCGAAAGGCTCTCCAGCGGCTTGCGGCCGTACTTTGCGGCGTTGTCGGGGTATTCGGCGAACATCACGACGCCGTCCTTCTCCCCGATCGAGGCCGAGCCGTGCCAGGGCGCGGAGACGGCGAGGGCGTCGCCGTCGGCCCGCCAGTCGGCCCCGAACCGGTGCACCCAGGCGCGCGTGGCGTCGCCCTCGGGGGCGGCTTGCGCCGCCGTCGCCACCAGACGGGCGCCCGACGCGGTGGTGAAGCAGCCGACCGCTTCGGTTTCGATCGGCAGGGGGTGGCGCATCCAGCCGCGGCCGAGGTCGTCGGACTGCAGGGCGAAGCCGGCGCCGAGGGCGACCACCGTCCGGCCCTGGGCGTGCTCGGCGAATTGCACGCGCTCGCTGTCGGCCGGCGGCGTCGGCACCGACAGGCGCAGGCGCACGCGCGAGATCCCGCCGCGGCGCTCGACCGGTGTCGCGTACTCTTTCACCAGCGAGATCTGGGGCGCGAGCGGCAGGGGCGCGGCGGTCGGCGCGCCGGGAAGCGGGGGCCGCAGGCCCAGCCGCCGCGACAGGCGTGCCAGCGAACGTCGGGCGCGCTTTACGGCGCCGATAGGGGCGGTGGTCATGCGGCGGGCTCGAGCGCGGCCGCGGCCGCGCGTCCGGCCATGGTGTCGGCGACGTTGCGGCAGGTCCGCCGCAGGGCGGCCGGGTTGTGGAAGCTGCCGTTCACCTGGGTGGTCCAGACCACGTGGCGACGGAACCTCTGGAACAGCTCGTGGTCCGGAGCCGCCGGGTCGCGCCAGAAGGCGTCGAGCGGCTTCTGGTCAGTCAGGCCAGGGAGGTCGAAGAACGCCCGGCCGAGCAGCTTGACCGGGCGACGGAAGCCGAGCGCCGCCAGGGCGCCGGTCGAGTTCACCGAAACCACGCCTTCGCTGGCGCGCGCCAGCGCGGCCAAGCTGCCGCCGTCGACGAAAGTCACCCGTGCGCCCAGGCCGGCCGTGGCGGCGGCCCGGCCTACCATGGCGCCGAGGTCTGTCACGCCCGGATCCAGCGGATGGTTCTTGATCACCAGCCGGCAGTCCGCCGGCGCGTGGCGGGCGAAGCTGTCGAGCAGCCGCTCGACGAAGGCCTGGTTGGTGACCAGGGGCGAATGCCGGGTGAGCTGGCTGTCGCCCTCGCGCTGCAGTAGCGCCAGGAAGAACCGGGCCGGGTCGCCGAGCACGCGCTCGACCGTCTGCTCCGCCCGACGCGGCGTTAGCTTAGCGCTGAAATAGCGGCGCACGTGGCCGACCAGCTGCGCCGTGATGGACTGGGCGTAGGGCGCGCGCCAGTGCGGGAAGGCCGCAGCGGCCAGCACCACCATCAGGCAGTAGCGGGACAGGTTGAACACGTGGTGCGGCAGGATCGCCCCGACCGGCTCGGCCGGCGGCGGCGCGGGCCAGGTCCCGTTGCGGTAGACGGAAGGATCGCGGGGCAGTCCGGAGGCGGCGTTCACCCCGCCTTCCTCCAGGGTGATCCAGTGCGGCCTGAAATAGCCGTTCTCCAACACCCACAGGCGCGCGCCGGCGCGCCGGGCCGCGGCAGCGGCCTCGATCGCCTGCGGCGTCGAATCGCCGAACAGGAGCACGTCGGTGGCTCCCCGGGCTTGGACCTCGATCCATTCGGGCCAGGCCGCCTCGGGGGCGCGGAAGAAGCACGCGTCGCGCCAGCCCCAATCGACGAGGTCGCCGGCATTGGCCACCACGCGGCGCACCTCGGCGCCGCGGCCGCGCAACTCGCGCGCGAGCACGCGCGAGAACGGGCCGAAAGGCGCGCTGGCGATCAGGAAACAGCGCCCGGCCAGGGCCGGGGTGCGCGACGGACTCCCGGTCACAGGTCGACTGCGACCTTCGCCGCGACGGCGATCTGGTAGATGATCTGGGTAAGGTCGCGGGTGAGCTGGAAGACCTTGCTGTCGGGCTTGGCGACCACCAGGATCCGGTCGCCGGGCAGCACTTGGCGGCCGGCGCGCAGGCCGCCGTCGGGACGGAAGACCAGCACGCGGCCGCGATCGGCCCGCGATGTATAGCCGCCGGCCAGCCGGACATAGTCGCCCACCCCAGCGCCGCGGCGGTGCACCACGGACTGCGGCGCGCCCACCTCGCCGGAGATGGTCACCACCTGAGACTGTTGAGGCACGACGATGACGTCGCCTTCCTCCAGCCACACCGCGCCGCTCGCGTCCGCCAGGGTGACTACGCCGTCCGGCTGGATCTGGCGCGCCCGCTCGACGAACCGGGCGATCATGTCGGCCTCCTGGACGCGCGCTTCGCCCTCGCCGATCGTCCGGCTCGGGGCGGTGTACATGGCCCGCTCCAGCTGGTTCAGGCTCTCGTCCAGCATCTGCTTCTGGGTCGCGCGGACGCTGTCCCGGCGCAGGTAGATCGACCCCACGTCCGCACGCGGATCAAGCGGCACCATCTGCAGCACCTGGGCGACCGTGGCGCCGCGCGCGATGGTGAACACCGAGCGGCCGTCGTGCGCGCCCTCGACCCGCACGACGATCTGCTCGGCGCGCAGGTCCTCCTCGAAACGGACACGGTCGCCGTCGCGCATCGGCAGGGTCGCGAATTCGGCCACGGTCACATAGGTCGAGTACGGCTTGTCGTCGCGCACGCCGACCACGGCCACGTGAGTGGCTTCGGGGCGCGGACGGGCGAAGGCGATGATGTCCCGGCCGACGCCCTCGGGGCCTGCGAGTTCGAACGAGAAGGTGGCGCGCGCCTCGCCCTCGACCGCGACCACCGGGCCCTGGTCGCGTACGACGATGGAATCGTTTTCCTGCAGGCGCACGCGCGACATCGTCCCGTCGCGGAGGAAGTCGTAGAGGTCGACGTCGGCGATCGGCACGCCCCCGCGCACGATCTGAATCCGGCGATAGCTGCCGCGGTCGGCGTCGACGCCGCCGGCGCGCTGCAGATAGGTGATGACCGAGTCGGTCGCCGCGCCGGCGTAGGCGCCTGGCCGGGCGACCGGTCCGGTCACGAACACCTGGATGGGCGAGCTCGCCAGCGGCGCGGCGTAGATCTGGACCCCGTCGCTGTAGACCGTGCGCGCCGCGCCGCGCACGAGGTCGTTCACGCGCGAGGCCGGGACGCCGGCGATCTGGATCGGGCCCACGCCCGGCAGCAGGATGTGGCCCTGCGGGTCGACCGTCAGTTCGTAGCCCTGCTGCACCATGCCCCACAGGCTGACCTGCACGCGGTCGCCGGGTTTCATCTCGTAGGACGGGTCGAGGATCTCCGGCCGATAGGTCGGAGCCCCGCCGACGAACAGCTCCGCGCCGAGCGGCTTCGGCCGGATGTCGTCGGATTGGTGGCGCTGCAGGGTCTCCACCGCGCCCGGCTGCGCGCGATCGGGCGGGACGGGAACCGGCGCGGTCTGGGCCGCGGCCGGGCTGGCGAGGACGGCCATGACGGCGGTCAGGACTACGAGGCGCGGGGCGCGCGGGGACGACGTCATTGGACGTGATCCTTTACGACGGACCAGGTGAGGACGCCGACGCCCCAGAGCAGGGCGCAGGCGAAGAAAACGGCGAGCACGGTCGAGAACCGGCTGAAGTAGTTGGAGCGCTCGGGCAGCTGCGGCGGCACGTAGGAGACCACGTACTTGCGCTCAGTGGTGTTCTGGCGGCGGGCGGCTTCCACCGCTTCCTGCGCGGCGCGATAGCTCTTCTGGGCGAACTCGTAGTCCAGCAGGACGGTGCGCGCCTCGACTTCACCGGAGGCTGCGGAGTCGCCGACCCCCGCCATGGCGCGCGACACCGCGCGCGCTCGTTCCGCCTCGAGCGCGTCGATCTGTCGGCGCAGGGCGACGATTTGGGGCGATAGCGGCTGGAAGGTCTGCTCGGCCGTGGCCGCCTCGACCCGCTTGGCGGCGAGCTGGGCGTCGATCGCGCCGACCATGCCGACGGCTTGCTGGGCCGGGGCGGAGGCCGGGACCACCGCGTTGCGGGCCTGGAATTCCGCCAGCCGGCGCTTGGCTGCGTCGAATTCGGCCTTCTTGCGCTTCAGGTCGTCCCCACTGGCGGCGGCCAGATCGCCCAGCGCGCGGTCGGACATCGAGTTGACCAGGGCCTCGCTGGCAGCCAGCACGCCGCGCGCCAGGCGAAGCGAGTCTTCGGGCCGGGAGCTCTGCACCGACACCGTCGTGGAGCCGGCGGCGTGGTCATAGGTGACGCGCACCTTGCGCCGCCAGAAGTCCGTCGCGTTTTCGATCGGGGCTTTCGGCGCGAGATAGGAGAACGGATCCAGACTGAAACGCGAGTAGGTCTCGCTGAACCCGTACTGCTTGCGCAGGGTCTCCACCATGGCGGGCGAACGGATGTAGTCGGAGACGATCCGCGCGTCGGTGGAGGTCGCCGTCGGCGCCAGGATGCCGACGGCGCCTAGCATGTCGGGCGCGCGCGATTCGGCGCCCCGAATGGCGAAGGCGGCGGTCGAGGTGAACTGCGCCGGCGCGATGACGGCGAGATAGGCCGCGGTCAGCAGGGTGGGGCCAAGGATGGCGGCCGCCGAGGCCCGCATCAGCCGAGACTTGCGGCGGGCGCGTTGGGCCGCGCGGGCTTCGACCAAGGCTTTCGGGCTCGTCATGCGCGCCTCTTGAGAATGGCGTTGTAGTATTCTTCTGCGGCGTCGATGTCCTCGAACATCAGCAGCCGCCCGTTCTCCATCACGCCGGCCCGGGTGCAATACTCTCGGATCGTGGACATGTAGTGCGAAGTCATGATGACGTCCGATCGCGAGCGGCGGGCGTTGAATGCGTCATTGCATTTCTGCTGGAAGGCGGCGTCGCCGACCCCGATGGCTTCATCGACCAGATAGACCTGAAAATCGACGGCCATGCTCAGCGCGAACGCCAGGCGCGCGCGCATGCCGGCCGAGTAGGTGCGGACCGGCTCGTCCATGTAGCGGCCGAGTTCGGAGAAATCCTCGACGAAGTCGGTGACCTGTTCGATGTCCGCCCCGTAGATCCGGGCCACGAAGCGGAGGTTCTCGCGGCCAGTGAGGCTGCCGCTGAAGGAGCCGGAAAAGCCCAGCGGCCAGGACACGCTCACCGAGCGGCGGACTTGTCCGCGGTCCGGCCGTTCGCTGCCCGACAGGATGCGCAACAGAGTCGACTTGCCCGCGCCGTTCACGCCCAGCACGCCGGTGCTGTGCCCGCGCTCGAACACCGCGCTGATCCCGTCCAGGATCGGGCGGCGCCCCGATTTCGTCGGGTAGCTCTTTTCGACGGCGACCAGCTCGATCACGTCAGTGGGCCTCCGAGTAGCCGCTGATGCGCAGCAGCCAGTCGATGAACAGGCCCACGAACAGGCAGCCGATTCCCCAGAAGACCACGTAGGTAGGGCTGTAATGGTCACTGGCGTAGGTCGTGAGCGCCGCGTCCCGCACCCAGTCGATCAGATGGGCGAGCGGGTTGTAGAGCACTGCGTCGCGCAAGGCCGGGGGTAGGGATTCGGGCGTGAACCAGACCCCCGAGGTGAACCAGAGGAACCGCGCCAGGAAGCGCATGACCTCGGACCACGACGCGACGATGCGCGAGAGGTGGGCGTTCATCGTGGCCACGCCGAAGGCCAGCAGGGCGAGGGCGCCGAGGGCGCCCAGCAGGTTAAGCGGCGCGTCGATCCAAGAGCCGAACGGCTCGCCGGCGAGCCGCAGCGCGACGACGAACACGATCGCGACCACGATCATGGTCGCCAGCTCCAGCACGACGCGGGCGGTGACCAGGTCGAAGGGACGGACCTGGGGGTAGGTGAGCAGCGGCCCGTTCGATTCGATCGCCGTCGCCCCGCGGACCGCGCTGCCGCGCCAGGCCCAGAACGGGAAGATGCCGGTCAGCAGGAAGACCGGCAGCGACACCTCGATCGGGGTGTGACGGTCCAGCAGCGTGAAGATGGTCGCCAGGATGGCGAGTTGGATCAGCGGATCCAGCAGGGCCCAGAGATAACCTATCGCCTGGTGGCCATAGCGGGTGCGCGCCTCGCGCAGAATCAAGGCGTGGATGACGCGTATCGAAATCGAGGCGCGGTCCCCGAACCGCGCCGCCTCGCTCGCGAACGCCAATACACTAACCCCCCGAACTTCGCCCCCGGCGAAGCCCTTGATCTAGCGCTCGAGTTACCCGAGAACAGCCCTGCTCGGCAAGGTTTGCGGTGGACGGAAGACGATCGTGCAGGTTGCGGCGGCGCAAGTATTTCCCCTGCCGCAGTACCGGCGCGTCTGGGCCGGTTCGCCCGGAGTTTACGCCCTGCCGGGGCTCGCCGGCTTCGTGCCCGAGCTCCAGTCGTTCAGCCGTCGCTTCGAGCCGGGCCGCACGGAGGCGGCGATCGGCTGGGGACTGAAGCCCAGCTCGGTGCTCGCCCGGCGGACGGCCGCCCGCGAGGGCCTGCCCTACATCGCGCTCGAGGACGGCTTCCTGCGCTCGGTGGGCCTTGGCGAGCTGGGCGCGCGCCCGGTCAGCCTGATCGCAGACGATCTGGGCGTCTATTACGACGCGAGCCGGCCTTCACGCCTGGAGCAGCTGATTCTCGACGCGCCTTCCTGGGCCGACGCGCGGGTCGCGGGCGAGGCGCGCGAGGCGATCGGCCGGATCGTGGCGGCCGGGCTTTCCAAGACCAATAGCGCCCCGCCGCTGGCGCCCGGCGCCTTCGCCGCCCGCACGCGCCGGCGCGTCCTGGTCGTGGACCAGACCTTCGGCGACGCTTCGATCCGCTACGGCGGCGCCGAGACTGCGACGTTCGGTCGCATGCTCGACGCGGCGATCCGCGACGAGCCGGACGCCGAGATCGTGGTGCGCCGCCACCCCGCCGTCTCCGCCGGCGCCAAGCGCGGATGCCTGCCGCGCGACCTGCCGGCCGGCGTGCGGGTGTTCGACGCCGACTGCCGCCCCGCCGACCTGCTCGCCGAGGTGGATGCGGTCTACGTCGTGACCAGCCTGCTCGGCTTCGAGGCGCTGCTGCGCGGCTTGCCGGTGCGCTGCTTCGGCACGCCGTTCTACGCCGGCTGGGGGCTGACCCGCGACGAGGCGCCGGCGCCGCGCCGGGGGCGGCCGCGCACGCTCGAGCAGGTCTTCGCCGCCGCCTACATGCGCTACTCGCGCTATCTCGACCCGGTCACCGGCGAAGCCTGCGACATCCACCAGGCCATCGACCGTCTGCTGCTGTTCCGGCGCCGGGCGGACGAGAACGCCGGCTACACTGCCTGCCTCGGCTTCGCCCCCTGGAAGCACCGTCCGGTGCGCGAACTGCTGGCCTCGCCCCGCGGCCGGGTGGAGTTCTTCGCGACAGCCCCGGCCGCGGCGCGCGCGGCGGAACGCAATGAGGGGCGCGTGGTCTACTGGGCCGCGCGCGAGACCCCGGCCATGCGCGAGGCCCTGGACGCCGGCGCGGCGCCTGCGGCGCGCATGGAGGACGGCTTCATCCGCTCGCGCGGGCTCGGCTCGGACTTCTTCGGAGCGGCGTCGGTGTCGATCGACGACCTCGGAATCTATTACGACGCCTCCCGGCCCTCGCGGCTGGAGACCTTGCTGCAGACCGCCGAGTTCGACGACCGGCTGCGCGCCCGCGCCGCCCGGCTGCGGGCCGAGGTCGTGGCCCGCGGGGTCTCCAAGTACAACCTGGCCGGCGGGGCGCTGGACCATCCGCTCTGGTCCTCGGAGCGTCGCAAGGTGCTGGTGGTCGGCCAGGTCGAGACCGACAAGTCGATCGCCAAAGGGTGCGAGGACGTGCGCACCAACGCCGACCTGCTGCAGCGGGTGCGCGCGGCCCACCCGGACGCGGTGGTGATCTACAAGGAGCACCCGGACGTCACCGCCGGCAACCGCCCCGGCAGGTTGTCGGCGGAGGCCGCCGCCTTGGCCGACCTCGCGGTCGAGAACCTCGACGTGGCGCGCTGTCTCGAGCGGGTCGACGTGCTCGCCACGATGACCTCGCTGGCGGGCTTCGAGGCGCTGATGCGCGGCAAAGTGGTGGAGACCTGGGGTCGCCCGTTCTACGCCGGCTGGGGGCTGACCCAGGACGCCCTGGCGATCCCGCGCCGCACGCGACGGCTGACCCTCGACGAGCTCGTCGCGGGCGCGCTGATCCTCTACCCGATCTACGTGTCCAGCCGCACCCGCCTGCCGTGCGAGCCGGAGGACCTGGTGCGCGAGATCGCCGCCGCGCCGCCGGCGTCCGGCGGCGGGCGCAAGCTCAGGATGCTACGCGCCGTGCTGGGTTCGCTGCTGTCGCGGGAGGCCGCGCCGGCCTGGTGACCGGCGGGCTTAGCTCATTTCCAGAGGCCGCAGGCGTCGACTACCGGCACGCGCGGCCGGGGCAGGGCGCGGAATTCGTCGTGGGCGACCAGGGCCAGCACCGCGTTGGCGGTCTCCAGCGCTTCGGGGAGCGGCTTCAGCACCAACTCGCCCGGGTCGCGCAGGGCGTCAGCGTAGGGCTCGGCGCAGATCACCCGTCCCGGGTAGCGGGCGGTGAGCGCGCGGGCGATGTCCAGAGACGGGCTTTCGCGGAAGTCGTCCACGTTAGGCTTGAAGGCCAGGCCCAGGCACGCGACCACGGCCTGCGGGTCGGCCTCCAGCACCGCTCCGATCTTGGCGAGCACGAAGTCCGGCTTGCCGTCGTTCACTTCGCGTGCGGTGCGGATCAGACGTGCCGCCTCGGGCGCCTGGGCGACGATGAACCACGGATCGACGGCGATGCAGTGACCGCCGACGCCGGGCCCGGGGGTCAGAACCGACACGCGCGGGTGGTGGTTGGCCAGCCGGATCACCTCCCAGACGTTCAGGCCGACCTGGTCGCAGACCATCGACAGCTCGTTGGCGAAGGCGATATTGACGTCCCGGAAGGCGTTCTCGGCCAGCTTGACGAACTCCGCGGTGCGGTCGTCGGTCTGCAGCAATTCGCCGGATGTCATGTGTCGATAGAGCGCCGCGGCCCGACGCGCCGCGCGGGGCGTGGCGCCGCCGACGACGCGGTCGTTGATCGCCAGCTCCTCGAGCGTGCGGCCCGGAATCACCCGCTCGGGCGAGTAGGCCGCGTCGACGTCGACCTCCGCCTCGGGACGGCCGTCCTGCGGGAAGCGCAGGTCGGGGCGCGCCGCGGACAGGCGTTCGATCATCCGGCGGGTGGTCCCGACCGGAGAGGTCGATTCCAGCACCACGAGGTCACCGCGCTTGAGCACGGGGGCCAGCGCGTCGGCGGCCGCGTCGACATAGGACAGGTCCGGCGTGCGGAACTGGTCGTGGCCGACCGGGGTGGGCACCGCGATCAGCCAGATGTCGGCGGGCTCGGGCGCGAGTACGGCGCGAAGCCGGCCGCCGTCGACGACGGCCGACAGCAGCTCGTCGAGGCCGGGCTCCACGATGTGGGCGCGCCCGGCGTTGACCGCCTCGATCACGCGCGGATCGACGTCGATGCCAATCACCTCGAACCCCGCGCCGGCGAGGCACGCGGCGGTGGGTAGGCCGATGTAGCCGAGCCCGACCACGCCCACCCGGCCGCGCGGGTTCGGCGCGGCGTCGACGACGCTCAGGGTCGGCATGCTAAAATCCCCTCGACAATGCGCTCGGCGGCGCGGCCGTCCCCGTACGGGTTGGCGGCGGCCGGATGGGCGTCAGATTCCAGCGCGGCCGCAACCCCTTCCACGATGGCGTCCGGTCGGGTGCCGACCAGCCGCGCCACGCCGGCCTCCACCGCCTCCGGCCGCTCGGTGACGTCGCGCATCACCAGCACCGGCTTGCCCAGCGACGGGGCCTCCTCCTGCACGCCGCCGGAGTCGGTGAGGATCACGCGGCAACGGGTCATCAGGTAGACGAAGGCCTCGTAATCCACGGGCTCGATCAGGTGCACGTTGGAGCGGGCGGACAGCAGTTCGCGCACCGGCCCGCGTACGTTCGGGTTCAGGTGCACCGGATAGACGATCTCCACGTCGGGACGGTCCGCGAGGCTCGCCAGAGCGCGGCAGATGTTGCGGAAGCCTTCGCCGAAGCTCTCGCGCCGGTGGCCGGTGACCAGAACGAGCTGCTTGGTGGGGTTGAGAAAGGCGAAGCGTTCCGCCAGGCGGGCGGCTACGGCCGGATCGGTCGCGAGGCGCCCGACCGTCAGCAGCAGGGCGTCGACGACCGTATTGCCGGTCACCAGGATCGCCTTCTCGCCGAGGTTCTCGGCCAGCAGATTGCGGCGCGCGCGTTCGGTGGGCGCGTAGAGCTGGTCGGCGACCACGTCGACGACCCGGCGGTTGAACTCTTCCGGCCAGGGTTGGTCGATGCGGCCGCTGCGCAGGCCGGCTTCGACGTGGCCGATCCGAACGCGGCGATGGAAGGCGGCGGTGGCCGCCGCCGCCGCGGTGGTCGTGTCGCCGTGCACCAGCAAGAAATCGGGGGTTTCGGCCGCAAGGGTGGCGTCCACGTGTTCCAGCACCCGCGCGAACAGGCCGTTTAGGGTCTGGTCCGGGCGCATAACTTCGAGGTCGACGTCGACCTTGAGATCGAACAGCTCGAGCACCTGGTCGAGCATTTCGCGATGCTGGCCGGTCGACCACACGCGCGTCTCAACCCCGGCGGTCTGCTGCAACCGCCGGACCACCGGGGCCATCTTGATGGCTTCCGGGCGGGTGCCGAAGACGACGGCGACCTTCATCACCGCCGCGCGGCCTGAAGATCAGCGGCGTGCAGCCTCGACGCGCTGGCCGTCGTCCGGTGAGCGCGGGCTCGGCTCGAATAGATTACATACGTCAACGCAAATACTCCCGTCCCACCGAAGAGTTGGCGGGACGACCATGGAACAGGCTTCGCCGGTTTGAATACCGGACCGCACCGCTGATCGCAATTAGGAGTAGAGCGAAACAAGCGTGGCCTGTCGCGCGTTGCACCTCCGCGCTGCGGGAATGCGAGGCGAAATGCACGACCCTGTTCTGGAGGGACGGATTCGAGCGGCCGTGCGCCGGTGGAAGGCCGGCGACGACCCACACGACGTCAATCGCTTGGTCGGAGAGCTGACCCGTGAGTTGGGAGGGGGGCGACGTCCGGCGCTCGGCGTGGTCCCGGTGCGTCGGCCGCGCCCAGACGCCCCCGGAAGTGCGGGGAGGAGCTCGCGCGGAGGTTGAGGTCGCGCGGTTGTGTTTGCCCGGCGGATGCGCCACAAGCCTGAATTCCTCAGGGTGTCGGGGTTTTTCGCACTGTGTTGGCGACGAGTGACGGCTGGCGTCGGATTGAGCGCGAAGAGACCTGGGTGCGTTTTCCGCTGGAGGCGGGGGCCGTGCTGGCCTTCGAAGGCAGCCTTCGCGGGGCGGAGGACGCCCCGGCCAACAGCCTGGTGGTCCGTGTGCGGCTGTTTGACGCGGACGGGGCCCCGGTTGACGACCGGCCCGGCGGGCTGTCGTTCTCCGAGGCGGCCGGACTCTACTTCTATCCGCTGAAGTCGGCCGTCCCCGGCGGCTTCCAACGCACGCTCGCGCGCCCGGACCGGGTCGCCCAGGTCGAGCTCTCCCTGCAGGTCTGGACACGCGAGGGCGAGCTGAGCTTCGAGACCGCCGGGCTGGCCGCGTGGGCCATGCCGGCCCCGCCGCCTCGGACGGCTCCGCCGCCGGCGCGGGACCGCGGCCTGTCGGCCAAGAAGCTGGCGACCGCGGACCGGGCCCTGCTGCGCGACACGCGACGCCGGATCAGCGAAAGCCTGAGCGCCTGGCGCCGGCCCCTCTATCCCGAGGACGCGGCCTGGATGGACGCGGTCGCCCCGCTGGTGATCGAGCGGACCGCCGACGCGGGGCTGGCGCGCAAGCTGGTGCGGCGCTGGCTGAAGGCCGGCCGGGTCAGCGACGCGGCGCGCTTCGTGGACCTGACCGAGGATCCGCACACCCGCCGCGAGCTCGGCCGCCGCGACCTCGCCGAGCAGGCGGCGGCGCACGTCGGACGGCGCGCCCGGCGCTTCAGCCAGCGCGCGCCCGGCGTGCTCTACCTGCTGCACAATTCCCTGCCGTTCCACTCGGGCGGCTACGCCGCGCGCGCCCACGGCCTGCTGCAGGGCTTCCGGCGGGCCGGCTGGGAGACCTTCGCGGTCGCCCGGCCGGGCTATCCCAGCGACCGGGCCGACGGCGCGGAGCCGCCGCAGGCGGCCTATGACATCGACGGCGTGACGTACCGCTTCCTGCGCCAGGACGTGAGCGTCGAGCAGGCGGACCAGCCGGGCTATGTCGAGGCCTACGCCGAGGCGGTGCTGGACGCGGTCCCGCACGAGCGGATCGGCGTCGTCCAGGCCGCGTCCTTCTACTACAACGCCTTCGCCGGGCGGATCGTGGCCGACCGCCTGGGCGTGCCGCTGGTCTACGAGATGCGCGGGCTGGAGTGGTTCACCCGCGGCTCGCAGGAGCCGCGCTGGCTGGACAGCGAGCAGGCCGCGACCATGCGCGAGCTGGAGCTGCGCGCCGCGCACGCGGCCGACCTGGTGTTCGCCATCACCGGCGCGCTGCGCGACTGGCTGGTCGAGAACGGCGTGCCGGCCCGCAAGCTCGCCCTGCTGCCCAACGGCTGCACGGCGGACCGCTTCAAGCCGCGCGAGAAGAACACGGCCCTGGCCCGTACGCTGGGCTTTAGCCGCAGCTTCGTGGTCGGCTACATCGGCTCGGTGGTGTTCTACGAGGGGGTCGAGCTGATCGTGGAGGCGGTGCGGCGCGCGCGCGAAGCCTCCGGCCAGGACATCCGCTTCCTGCTGGTGGGCGACGGGGCCGGCATGGCGTCCGTGCAGCGGGCCATCGCGGCCCACGGCGGCGAGCGGTTCGTCGTCGCCACCGGCCGGGTCCCGCACGACCAGGTCGAGGACTACTACTCGGTGATCGACGCCATGGTGCTGGCCCGCACCGACCTGCCGGTCTGCCAGGTAATCTCGCCGCTGAAGCCGGTCGAGGCCATGGCCATGGGCAAGCCGCTGATCACCTCCGACGTGGCCGCCATCAAGGAGATGATCGATGCGTCGGGAGGGGGGCTGCTCTACCCGGCCGGCGACGCCGAGGCGCTGGCCGGCCGGATCCTGGAAATGGCCGCCTCCGAGCCCCTGCGCCGCGAGCTCAGCGCCCGCGGCCGCGCCTGGGCGATCGAGGCGCGTGACTGGGACGCGCTGGCCGCCGACGCCCTGGCCGACATCCGCGCGCGGCTGTTCAAGGACGCGGAATAGGCGCGCCGCTTTCCTAAGCTTGGCGGTATCGGTAAGCTCGCGTCCTGATTGAGTGGGGCGTCGCCCCTCCTGGGGCGGGTCCATGCTGCGAGAAGTCTCCCAATCCCTGACCATTGCTCAGGGTGAAACGATCGACGTCACGGGCGACGAGGCGATCTATCCGTGGGGCGGTTCGGCCTGCGTCGGCTTCCTGATCTATGACGCCAACGATCCGGACCAGATTCCGGTCTCGCTGATCAACGACGGAACGGTCTCGGTGTCTTCGGCCGCGACCTATGTCGTGGGCGCCCAGACGGGCGACGGTCGCTTCTGGGATGCGGTGTTCGAGAACGGCGTCGGCGGTGTTTTCTCGGTGACCGCCACCGGCGACGGCTCCACCGCGTTCGGATTCTGCACGCCCGGGCCGAAACGGGGGAATGGCTACGCTCTGTTCTCGCCGGACTTCGTCAACCACGGCACGTTTGAAGTCAGTTCGGCGTTCGACGCCGTCGGCGTGGTGGCGTGGGCCGCGGATTTCAATCTCAATTTCACGAACACGGGGACGCTGCAGGTCCGCGCCGATCACGTCGCCGTCGGCGCTGAAATCCATACCGGGGCGTACGGACCTGGCGTTTTCGACAATACCGGTCTGATCGACGTCGCCGGCGGGGCCTGGGCGCTTGGCGTGACGGTCGATGGCGGGCTCTCCCTCTTCCAGAATTCCGGCACAATCCGGGCGACGGATGCGGTGGAGGAGTCGGCCAGCGTCGCCGTCATGATCTCCCACCTCCAGGTGGACGAGTTCACCATCGTCAATTCAGGGGTGATCCAGGGCGAGTACGCCGTCTATGTGGATCAGACCAACATTTGGCCGGCGGCGGAGTCCGTTGAGATCCTCGTCAACACGGGCGTCATTGCGGGCGACGTCTATCTCGGCCTCGGTGCGGACCAGATCCACAACACCGGACGCATCACCGGTCTGATCGACCTCGACGCCGGCGACGACGTGTACGACGGCGCTGAAGGTGAGCTGAGAGGGGCCGTGTTCGCCGGTTCAGGCGATGACCGCGTCTCTGGCGGTGCGTTGAACGAGGTCTTCTTCGGAGAGGGCGACTCGGACCGTATCGACGGCGGCGGCGGCGACGACTTCATCGACGGCGGCCGGGATTCCGACGTCCTGGACGGCGGGAGCGGATTCGACACCCTGTCCTACGCCACGGCGACCACGCGCGTGGTCGCCGATCTGGCGGCCGGGACGGTCGAGTCCTCGGGCGTGGATCTGGTCGCCAATTTCGAGCACGTGATCGGATCGGGCTTCGGCGACCGGATCTCGGGGGGGAGCGGAGGCGAACTGCTGGAAGGGCGGGGCGGCGACGACGTCCTGTCGGGCGGCGGCGGGGCGGATCTGCTGTTCGGCGACCACGGCGCCGACACCCTGACGGGAGGCGCCGGCGACGACGCCTTCGCCTTCAACGCCGGCGACGGCGCGGACACCATCACCGATTTCAAGGCGAACGGCGCGGACCAGCTGTGGATCTACGGCTATGCCGGCTATCAGGCGTTGCGCCAGGTCGGGGCCGACACGCTGGTGGTTTTGTCCGACACGGATTCCATCCTGCTTCGGAACGTGCAGGCGGCCAGCCTCGGCGCCGCGGACTTCGTGTTCGACGCCGTTCCGCTGGTTGATGTCCCGGACGCGACGATCGTCCCGACGCCCACGCGGATTTCCGACGACTTCGTCGTGTACGCAGACGATCGGATCGATCACGGCTTCGTACTTGATCAGCGCCCCAATCAGCTGGCGCCGTCCGTCTACAACACGGGCACGATCCACATCGAAGTTCCCCGGGTCGTGGGCGACTACGGCGTCAGCGCGGCGGTCGCGTTCGAACAGGGCGACTACCCGCCGATCCTCCAGCCTGAGATGTTCGCCTCCGCGGCTGTCTACAATCAGGCGTCCGGCGTCATCGAAGTGGTCGCGTCGGGGCCGTACGCCGCGCGCGCCTTCCTGGGCGGCCCCTTGTCGGTCGACCTCTACAACGCCGGCCTGATCCGGGTGTCGTCCGCCGGCGCCTACGCGACGGGCGTTGAAAGCGCCGACCAGACGTTCGCCTTCACCAACGTCGGCGCCCTCCATGTCGACGCCGGCGGCCAGGCCACGGGGGTGGTCCAGACGTACGGCGGGTCCGCCTGGAACACCGGTGAAGTCCTCGTCGCCGGGGGGAGCGGCGCCTGTGGCGTCCGGATGAACGGGCCGTACGCGGCGAGCTTCGTCAATTCCGGGACGATGCGCGTCACCGTGTCTGCGGAGGGAGTCGACAGCGTCGGAGTGGCGTTCGACAACAACATCGGTTCCGGCCTCAGGATCATGAACAGCGGTCTGATCGAGGCCGACGTCGCGATCCGCGAGATCGCGACCAACGCGGCGTCATCGCTGCTGGTCAACGCCGTCCACAACACCGGGGAGTTGCGCGGACGCGTCGAGCTGAACGTCGGACGCGACGAAGTCTACAACGACGGCCTGATCACCGGCCGGATCGACCTGGGCGCGGGCGCCGACCTTTACGAGGGGCGTCACGGGACCGAATTGGGGGGCGTTTACGGGGGCGACGGGAACGACGTCCTGCTCGCCGGGACGGGATCCGACGTGCTCGACGGGGGCGCCGGGGCCGACCGGTTGAGCGGCGGAAGCGGCGACGACGTCATGACCGGCGGCGCCGGGGACGATCGCTTCCATTTCGAGGTCGGCGGCGGCTCCGACGTGATCACGGATTTCAGCGCGGGCGGCGACGAGGACCGGATCGATGTGACCGGTTACGACGGCTACCTCAGCGTTCAGCAGCAGGGCGCCGACACCCTGGTGGTGTTCTCCGCGGCGGACTCGATCCTGCTTCGGAACGTCCAGGCCTCCGCGCTTACGGCGGCGGACTTCCGGTTTTCGGCTCCCGCGCCGGCAGCGGCGGGTCCGATGCCGGTCGCGCCGCCTGCGCCTGAAGCGCCCGGCGCTCCGGCGACGCCGGAGGCGTATGGCCTTCAGGGCGGCGAGGGCGCCGACGTCCTGACGGGGCTGGACGCGTCCGACGTGCTGCAAGGGCTCGGGGGAGCCGACGTGCTGCACGGCCGCGGCGGTGCCGATCTGATCGATGGCGGTGCGGGCGCCGACGTCATGGACGGCGGCGAGGGCGACGACGTCTACGTGGTCGATGACCTCGCGGACTCGGTGATCGAATCGGCCGGCGGCGGTGTGGACACCGTTCGTGCGAGCGTGTCCTGGACCCTGCGCGACCATGTCGAGAACCTGGTCCTGACCGGCGCGTCGGCCCTCGACGGCACGGGCAACGACCTGGCCAACGTCATCACCGGTAACGCCGCGGAAAACCGGCTCGACGGGGGGCTCGGCGCCGACACGCTCGACGGCGGCCTCGGCGCGGACATTCTGACCGGCGGCGGCGGTGACGACCTGCTGACGGGCGGTGAAGGCGGCGACCTGCTGGACGGCGGCGCGGGCACGGACACCGCAAGCTATCTGGAAGCGGCCGCCGGCGTGACGGTCAACCTGACCAAGGCCGGCGCCCAGGCCACCGGCGGCTCGGGGATCGACACCCTGGTGTCGATCGAGAACCTGATCGGCTCGGCCTTCGACGACACGCTGATCGGGACGTCGGCCGACAACCTGCTGCGGGGCGGCGCGGGACAGGACGTGCTGACCGGCGGCGGCGGCGCCGACATGCTGGGCGGCGGGGCCGGCGACGATCTGCTGGACGGCGGAACCGGGGTGGACACCGCCGATTACTCGACCGCCGCGGCCGGCGTCACCGTCAACCTCAACGCCCTGGGACAGGCTCAGAACACGGGCGGCGACGGGGTGGACACCCTGCGCTCGATCGAGAACGTCACCGGCTCGGCCTTGAACGACAGCCTGCGCGGCAGCGCCGGCAGCAACATCCTGTCCGGCGGCGCCGGCGACGACGTGCTGGACGGCGGCGGCGGCCACGACAAGCTCTACGGCGGCGACGGAATCGACACCGCCTCTTATGCGAGTTCGACCGCGGCGGTGACGGTGCGGCTGACCACGACGGCGGCCCAGGTCACCGGCGGGGCGGGGTCGGACACCCTGGTCGGCATCGAGAACCTGACCGGCTCGCGCTACGCCGACCGCCTGACCGGCGACGACGGGAACAACGTGCTCAGCGGCGGCTCCGGCGACGACCTGCTGGACGGCGGGGCCGGGAACGACACCCTGGACGGCGGGCTGAACTTCGACACCGCCACCTACGCCGGCGCGACCGCCGGCGTGACGGTGAACCTCACCCTCACCGGCGCGCAGAACACCGGCGGCGCGGGGATCGACACCCTGATCTCGATCGAGAAAGTCACCGGCTCGGCCTTCAACGACAGCCTGCGCGGCAATACCGGGGCCAACACCCTGATTGGCGGCGCCGGCGACGACGTGCTGGAAGGCGGCGGCGGCGAGGACCGGCTCGACGGCGGCACCGGGAACGACACGGCCAGCTACGCCCACTCGGCCGCGGCGGTGAGCATCAACCTCAACGCCGGCGGCACGCAGGCCACCGGCGGGGCGGGAACGGACACCCTGATCTCGATCGAGAACGTTACCGGTTCGGCCTTCGCCGACACCCTGCGCGGCAACGCCGTGGCCAACGTGCTGGACGGCGGGGCGGGGAACGACGTGCTGCTCGGCGGCGGCGGGAACGACACCCTGATCGGCGGGGCCGGAAACGACGTCATGACCGGCGGCACGGGCGACGACCTGTTCGTGTTCGGCCCGAGCTTCGGCCAGGACCGGATCGAGGACTTCGTCGCCGGCGGGACCGAGGACCGGCTGGACTTCTCGGCCTACACCGGCACCGGCGTGACCTGGACCCTGACGCAGGTGGGCGAGGACGCGGTGTTCAGCTTCTCCGACGGTTCGACCCTGACGCTCGCGCACGTGCAGGCGTCGAGCCTGTCGCAGACCGGGGCGTGGGGCTGGGGGTGAGGACGTCCGGAACGCGCCTGGACGCCCGGGTTCGCGCGCGGCTGTTCGAGGACTAGCGGTCGAAGCGCTCTTCGAGCAGGAGCCACGGCACGCGGGTGACCGGCTCCTTGAACAGCACGGTCATGGTGGCGTGGGGGAACATCTCCAGCACCCGGGCGGTGTCGAACCGCTGCAGGTGGTAGGACGGCAGCGGCAGGGGCTCCAGGTACGGCACCGACATGATCAGCCGGCCGCGACAGACCCGGCGCAGGTGGTCGATAGCCGGCTGCAGCAGCGGGGTGTCGAGGTGCTCGAGCACCTCCATGCAGAGCACGGTGTCGAACGACTTGTCCGGGAAGTCGAGCTCGGCGACGCTCATCTGCCTGAACTCGACCTGCTTCGGCATCTTGCCGGTGTGGTCGACGATGTCGATCGCGGCCTGGCGTTGATAGCGGCGCGACTTCGCCAGCATCTGGGTGAGGTAGCGCTTGCCGGGACCGACCTCCAGCAGGCTGTCGCCGCGGGGGATCCGTCCGAAGGCGTAGGAGATGCGCTGCCAGTCGTAGAGCGGAAACGACTTGCTGTGCTTCTCTTCTCCCACCCTCTGGACCAGGGCCTCCCGCAGCTCGGCGGCCAACGGGTGCAGATCTACGGCCGACAACTGAACTAGGTTCGCGCGCAAAAAATTGGCCTCACAATCGAGTCAGGTGAAAATAGCCGCCGGACAAGCGTTGGCAATGCGCACGCGCGCGGGCTTGGCGGACGGAAGCGGGGCTGGGGCGGCGGCGTGAGCGGAAGCCTTCGAGAGACGGCGGCGGCGCGCCCGCTCAGGCCCTACGAGCAGTTCCACGCTGCCCCGTCGCACTGGTCGGCGCGGCTGCCCGAGATCGTCGCAGCCAAGCTCGCCGACGGATGGTCCAGCGACGGCGAGCATGTCGCGCCGGGCGGGCCGATTCCCTGGACGCATCCCAACCGCCCCTTTGCTTCAAACCTGCACGCGTGGGCGCCGGTGAACCTGTACCTGCGCGCCTGGGAGCGCTTGGGCGACCGGGCCGCCCTCGCGGCCGCCGGGGCCTGGGCGGACGACTGGGTCGCGAGCTTCGCCGCGCCGCTGGCCGGCCTGGACGCCGAGGCGGCGGTCACGCGCGCGCTCGCGGGAGAGGGGAGCCAGGCCTGGTACGACCTGGCGGCGGGCCTGCGGGTCTATCGCCTGGCCTATCTGCTGGACTTGGCGTGCCGCACGCCCGAGCGCGGCGACCAGGAGATCGGGCGGCTGGCCGACGCGCTCAGCCTGCACCACCGCGTGCTGGCCCAGCCCCGGGCGTTCAGCGGGCACAACAATCACGGCGTGTTCCAGTCGCTCGGCCAACTGGCCGCGGCCCGCCGGCTGCCCGAACTGGATCCCGGCGGCGCCTACGCCGCCCTGGCGCGGGCGCGCCTGCAGGCCTGCCTGACGGCGCAGTTCTTCGACGAGGGCGTGCACCGCGAGCACTCGCCGGGCTACCACCAGATCCTGCTCGCGACCCTGATCGGGGCGCGCGAGGACGGCCTGCTCGGCGCGGAGGTCGAGGCCCTGACGGCGCGCGCCGAGACGGCGCTGGGCTGGATGATCACGCCCGGCGGCGGCCTGGCCCCGCTCGGCGACACGGAACGCAAATGGTACGGCGTCGGCCCGGGCTTCGTCGGCCGCTTCCGCGACCCGGCGGTTCGCGCCCTGCTGCGGCGCGGCCGGGGCGCCCCCGCGCCCCCGCTCGGCGTGCAGGCCTATCCCGAGGCCGGTCTGGCCTTCGCGCGGCTGGCCGGGGCGGACGGGCGGCCCGCCTACCTGGCTCAGGGCGCGGGCTTCCACTCGCGGGTGCACAAGCACGCCGACCACCTGGGCTTCGTCTGGTGGGACCGCGGGCGCGAGGTGCTGGCCGACCCCGGCCGCTTCGCCTACCTCGGCCGCACCGAGCCGGGCTCGGACCTGCGCGAGGCTGGCTTCTGGTACGCCGATCCGAGGCGGATCTACGTGGAGAGCACCCGCGCCCACAACGCGCTCGAGATCGACGGGCGCGACCACCCGCGCCGGGACGGCGAGGCGTTCGGCTCGGCCCTGAAGGGCGCGCGCGAGGCCGACGGCCTGGCGGTCACCGAGTGCGCCTTCACGCGCGGCGACGGCCTCGCTTTCCGCCGCGTGCTGGTCATGGCCCCGGGCCGCTACCTGCTGGTCGTCGACGAGGCCGTGGATCCGGCCGACGCGCCCCACGCGGCGCGCCAGTGGTTCACCTTCGCGCCGGAGTGGCGCGTCGCGCGGGTCGCCACCGGCTTCGTGGCCGAGAGCGCGACGCCGCCCCCCGAGCGGTTGACCGTGCTGAGCCTGGACGGCGCGGCGCTGGAAGGGCCGTGGCGCGGACGCGAAGAGCCCGACCTGCTGGGCTGGGTGGCCGAAACCCCGAACCGGCTCACGCCGGCCTCGACCGTCTGCTTCCGGCGCGAGGGGACCGCCGCGTCGTTCGCCACCCTGTTCGCCTTCGGCGACGCGGAGCCGGCGGCGGCGCAGGCTCTGCCGGCCGGGGCGGAAGCGGCCTACGCCTGGACCCAGGCGGGCCGGCCGGTGCAGGTCGTGCTGAGCCGCGACGCGGACGGCCTGCGGGCGCGGGAAGCGGGCGCTCTCGCGTAAGGGGCGAGTGACGTTCGTCGAACTGCGCGCGACCACTTCCGCGAGCTTCACTGTATCGCTAGTTTCTCGCTCTGATTGAGTGGGGCGTCATGTGTCCCGCTTTGATTTGGGGGCGAGCATGGCGGCGCGGGTCATCACTGAGGACACCTGGATCCGGGTCGACGAGACCGTGCTGATCGAGGAGGCGGTCGGCTACCAGTTGGCCGGGGGCGCTCCGCCGTCGCCGTCATTTCACAACGCGGGGGCGATCTCCGTTGTCTCCGCCAACTTCGGGGTCGTCGGGTTCAGCAACAGCTATTCCGGGACCTTCAACGCCTCTCAGTTCGTCAACGAGGAGACGGGTTCCTTCCTGGTGGTTGCAACCGCTGCAGACGCGACCGCGTGGGGTTTCGATGCGGCCAGCGCGTCCGCCGACTTCCGCAACGCGGGCTGGTTCGAAGTGCGCTCCGCCGGCGACGCGACCGGTGTCGAGACTTGGGATTCGACCTTCGACTTCGCGAACAGCGGAGTGATTTCCGTGTCGGCCGCCGAGTACGCGACCGGCGCGTTCCTGGCCAACGGAGGCACCTGCGACAACGCGGGGCTGATCTACGTCCGCGGCCAGTCGGGCGCTGTCGGCGTCATGCTGCGCGGCCACGCTTACGGATTCTCGAACTCTGGGACGATCGTCGCCGAAAGCGGTCCCGAAGGCGACCCGAGCGTCGCGGTGTTCCTCGACCCGTTTCAGGAACACGAATACGTCCTGACCAATTCGGGCCTGATCGCGGGGGATATCGCGATCCTCTCCGGATCTGAGATCAGTCCCGACCCTCAAGCCGTCGAACTCGTCGACAATTCGGGAGAGATCTACGGTGCCATCTTCCTCGACAGCGGCGACGACGTGCTGGTCAACAGGGGAGAGATCACCGGCCTGATCGACTTGGGCACGGGCGACGACGTCTATGACGGGACGCTGGGTTCGCACGACGGCATGATCTTCGCCGGTCAGGGCGCCGACCGGCTTACGGGCGGCGCGCAGGGCGAGATCTTCTACGGCGAGGATGGCGACGACGCGATCAACGCCGGCGGCGGAGACGACTTCGTCGACGGCGGACGCGGCTCGGACATCCTCGACGGCGGGGCTGGTTTCGACATCCTGTCCTATATGGAAGCGACGACCGCGGTAGTCCTCGACCTCGCCGCCGGCACGGCGGACGGCCCCGGGCACGACACCATCCGCAATTTCGAGCGAGTGATCGGTACGGCGTACGACGATCGGTTGACCGGCTCGGCCAAGGCGGACGTGCTGGAAGGCGGTTACGGCGACGACGTGATCTCCGGCGGCGGCGGCGGCGACACCCTGCTCGGCGACGTCGGAAACGACGTCATTACGGGCGGGGCGGGCGACGACCGGTTCGTGTTCTCGCTCGGCGACGGCCAGGACACCGTGACGGACTTCCAGGCCGGCGGCGCCGAGGATCGGCTCGACGTCTACGGATACGCGGCCTACCTCGAGCTGCGTCAGGTCGGCGCCGACACGCTGGTCGTGCTGTCGGCCAGCGACTCGATCCTCCTGAACAACGTGCAGGCGTCCGCCCTCACCGCGGCCGATTTCTGGTTCAACGTCGAGCCGCTGGCCTCGGCTGCGCCCCCGCCGGCGCCGGTGGGGCAGCAACGCGTTGAAAACGACTTCGTCGTGGACGCCGGCGAGGTGATGCACGTCGTCGTGCCGTCCGGAAGCGGGTTCGTGTTGACAGAGCCTAAGCTCTTTTTCTCGCACGCGGCGCTGTTCAATCTCGGCACGATCCGCGTCGAGCGCGGGGGCGGGCCGACGGCGGGCTCGGCGCCCGTCATCGGCTTCTCCTTCTCCAACGGCGCCTTTGCCTGGTCCGTGATCGACAACCGGTCCGGAAGCGTGATCGAGGTGACGTCGCGTTCCGACGCCGGGGCGATCGGCGTCTACTCGCCGAGCTGGTCGGGGGACGTCTACAACGCCGGTGCGTTCACCGCAGCCTCACTCGCCGGCTACGCCCGCGGGGTCGCGACCTGGTCGCCTGAGTTCTTCGACTTCGTGAACACCGGCCAGTTCCATGTTGCGGGCGCCACCTTCGCGACCGGCGTCGAGATGCACAACGGCGGCAACTTCTGGAACGTGGGCGAAATGGTGGTGGCCGGCGGCGCCGGCACGGTCGCGGCGCCCGAGACCAGCTACAACGACTCCAGCGCCGTCGGGGTCCTGCTGCGAGGCGACTATACGTTCGACAACTCGGGAACCCTGCGGGTCACCGACACGTCGGCCGGGCTGAACAGCATTGGACTCTCGTACAGCAACGCCAGCGGCACCAAGGTCTTCTTCAACTCCGGCCTGATCGAGGCCGACTACGCCATCCGCCAGGACGAGTGGACCTCGAACGAGGCCGCCGCCACCGAGCTCGTCTACAATTCCGGCGAACTGCGCGGCCGGGTCGACCTCGGGGTCGGGGGCGACGAACTGCACAACACCGGCCTGATCACTGGGCGTGTCGACCTGGGCGCCGGCGACGACCTCTACGACGGCGTCGGCGGAACCCAGCTGGGCGGCGTCTATGGCGGGGCCGGCGACGACGTCCTGACCGGCGGTTCGGGGGCGGACGTCTTCGACGGCGGCATGGGAGCGGACATCCTCGTGGGCGGTGCGGGCGCCGACACCCTGACGGGCGGTTCCGGGGCCGACGTCTTCCGCTTCGCGACGGGATCCGGGGCCGACGTGATCACCGACTTCTCGGTCGCCGAGGACCGGATCCAGACCGACCTGAGCTACACCCTGAGCCAGCAGGGCGCCGACACCCTGGTCAGCTTCGCCGGCGGCGGTTCGGTGGTCCTGCGCAACGTGACGGCGTCGTCGCTCGGCGGCGCAAACTTCACCGCGGTTCCGGCGTCGACCGCGCCCACGCCGCATCCGGAAGTGGGGATCACGGGCACGTCAGGCGCGGACTCGCTGGCCGGAACCAGCCTCGCGGACACGATGCGCGGTCTGGACGGGGCGGACTTCTTGCAGGGCGGCGGCGGTTACGACTTCCTTGAAGGCGGGGCCGGGAACGACATCCTCGTCGGCGGGGCGGGAAACGACACCCTGTTCGGCGGTTCCGGCGCAGACATCTTCGTCTACGCCGCCGACTACTCTGACGACACCATTCTGGACTTTAATCCGGCCTCGGGCGACCGGCTGCAACTTGTCGGCGCCCAAAGCTTCACCGCTTACCAGGACGGCGCGGACGTCAAGGTCGTCCCCTACTTCCCAGGCATTCCTGCGACCATCATCCTGAAGAACGTCAACCTGGCCCAGGTCCAGGCGGGCATCTCCATCGTCGCGTCGGGGCCGTCGGCGCCGCCGGCCACCGTGCCGGGACCGCCAGCCGGTCTTCCTCGACCCGATGAGCCGACGGTGCCGGCGGCTGACGCGCCGCAAGCCGCCCCGATCGTCGGGGGCGCGGGCGCCGACACGCTGACCGGCGGGGCGGGCCGCGACCTGATCTCCGGCGGCGCGGGGAACGACACCCTTGTGGGCGGGGCCGGCGTCGATCGCCTCTGGGGCGGGGCCGGGGCGGACGTCTTCGTGTTCCGCCCGGGCGACTCCGTCGCCGCCTACCAGTACGGCGCGCTCGCCGACATCATCTACGATTTCAGCGCCGCCGAAGGCGACGTGATCCAGTTGGAAGGCGTGGCCTTCGGCGGCGTCAACCAGTACGGCGACGACGTCCTGGTGCAATTCTATGCCGCGCCGAGCGACCAGGGCGGTGAAATCCTGATCCGGAACGCCACGGTCGAAGAGGTGCGGGCCGCCCTCTACTACACGCCCGCGCCGGCCCGTCCGACCGGCCCGCTCGCGATCGGGGGCGGCGGCGGCGGCGACCTGCTGACGGGCTCTGAGGCCCGCGATCTCATGCAAGGCTTCGCCGGGGACGACACCCTGCGCGGCCTGGGCGGCGACGACGAGCTGCAGGGCGGGGCCGGCGACGACGTCCTGATGGGCGGCGCCGGCGACGACCGGCTGGACGGCGGCGTCGGCTTCGATGCGGCCAGCTACGCGGACGCCGCCAGCGGCGTGACGGTGAGCCTGGGCGTCACCGGGCCGCAGGCGACCGGCGGCGCCGGGCGCGATACCCTGGTGGGGATCGAGGACCTCGTGGGCTCGGCCTTCGCCGACGTGCTGACCGGCGACGCCGGGAACAACATCCTGGCCGGCGGCGCGGGCGACGACGTGCTGGACGGCAGCGGCGGCGACGACCTGTTCGACGGCGGGACCGGGGTGGACACGGTCACCTACGCCAGCGCCGGCGCCGGCGTGGCCGCCGACCTGACGCGCGCCGAGGGGGGCGACGCCTTCGTCTCGGTCGAAAACCTGACCGGCTCGGCGTTCGCCGACACCCTGCGCGGCGACGCGGGCGCCAACGTTCTATCGGGCGGGGCGGGAGACGACGTGCTGGAGGGCGGCGACGGCGCCGACCGGCTCGACGGCGGCGCCGGGATCGACACCGCCTCCTACGCCGGCGCGACGGGCGGTGTCCGCGTCAATCTCGGCGTGATCGGCGCCCAGGCCACCATCGGGGCCGGCTCCGACACCCTGATCTCGATCGAGAACGTGACCGGCTCGGCCTTCGCCGACACCCTGCGCGGCAACAGCGGCGCCAACGTGCTGATCGGCGGCGCAGGCGACGACGTGATCGAGGGCGGTTCGGGCGCCGACCGGCTGGAGGGCGGCGCGGGCGTCGACACGGCGACTTACGTCAACACCGCCGGCGGCCTCGGGGTCACCGTCGACCTGCGGCTCACCGGCCAGCAGAACACCGGCGGGGCCGGCATGGACGTGCTGCTCGGGTTCGAGAACCTGACCGGCTCGCGCTACGACGACCGGCTGACCGGCGACGCCGGCGCCAACGTGCTGGTCGGGGCCGGCGGTGCGGACGTGCTGTGGGGCGGCGCCGGGAACGACGTGCTCGACGGCGGCGCCGGGACGGACACGGCGGTCTATTCGGACGCGGTTTCCGGCGTGACGGTCAACCTGAACGCCCTCGGCTCGGCCCAGAACACCGGTGGGGCGGGAACCGACACCCTGCTGTCGATCGAAAACGTGATCGGCTCAGCCTTCAACGACAACCTGCGCGGCAACGCGACCAGCAACGTGCTGGACGGCGGCGACGGGAACGACGTGCTGGACGGCGGCGGCGGCCACGACAAGCTCTACGGCGGGGCTGGGATCGACACCGCCACCTACGCCAACTCGGCCGCGGCGGTGACCGTGCGGCTGACCACCACCAACGCCCAGGTCACCGGCGGCGCGGGGTCGGACACCTTGGTCGGCATCGAGAACCTGACCGGCTCGCGCTACGACGACCGCCTGACCGGCGACGACGGCGCCAACGTGCTGACCGGCGGCTCCGGCGACGACCTGCTGGACGGCGGCGCCGGTGACGACACCCTGGACGGCAGCCTGAACTTCGACACCGCCACCTACGCCGGCGCGAGCGGCGGCGTGACGGTGAACCTGACTCTGTCCGGCGCGCAGAACACTGGCGGCGCGGGCGTCGACACCCTGATCTCGATCGAGAACGTCACCGGTTCGGCCTTCAACGACTCCCTGCGCGGCAACACCGGGGCCAACACCCTGATCGGCGGTGCCGGCGACGATATCCTCGAAGGCGGCGGCGGCGAGGACCGGCTGGACGGGGGGGGCGGGATCGACACCGCCTCCTATGCGCACTCTGCGGCGGCGGTGACCATCAACCTCAACGCCGGCGGCACGCAGCCCACCGGCGGGGCGGGGACCGACACCCTGGTGTCGATCGAGAACGTGACCGGCTCGGCTTTCGCCGACACCCTCCGTGGCAACGCGGTGGCCAACGTGCTGGACGGCGGCGCCGGCGCCGACGTGCTGCTCGGCGGGGGTGGAAACGACGTCCTGGTGGGGGGCGCCGGGAACGACGTCATGACCGGCGGCACGGGTGACGACCTGTTCGTGTTCGGGCCGGGCTTCGGCCAGGACCGGATCGACGACTTCGCCGCCGGCGGGACCGAGGATCGGCTCGACTTCTCGGCCTACACCGGCACGGGCGTGACCTGGACGCTGACCCAGGTCGGCGACGACGCGGTGTTCAGCTTCTCGGACGGGGCGACCCTGACCCTGGCCCATGTGCAGGCGACCAGCCTGTCGCAGACCGGGGCGTGGGGCTGGGGGTGAGAGCGGCGGCGTGAGCGTAGGACGCCGCGATCATGGCGGGAACATCTCCAGCACTCGGACGGTGTCGAAACGCTGCAGGGGTAGGACGCGGCGCAAGGGCTCCAGGTAAAAAAATCTTGCTTTTCGAAGCTTGGCTGTACGGGTAGCTTCGCGCCCTGATTGTGCGGGGTCGGTTTGCACGGCTTTTGCCCCTGACACTGGCGCCGCTGGGGCTGAGCCGGCGCGGGGCGAGCCTCACCGCCAGTCTTGGCGAAGGTCTGCGGCGAGCTTGGCTGCAAGCCAGCGCGCCAAGTTTGGAATTTGAGTGGGGCGTGGAGCCTCCATAGTCGGAGGGGCACATGCCTAGCGTTATTCTCACCAGCAACCGCACCGTGGCCCAGGGCGAGACGCTCGCCATGACCGCGCCCAGCGGCGGCGTGCAAATCAACGGCAATTTCGAGTTGGTCAACGCCGGCTTGATCACGCTGACCTGGAACGGCGGCGGACAGGCCGAAGCCGTGCGGTTGGGCTACGGGGTCGCCGGGAGCTTCGTGAACCAGGCCTCCGGCGTCTTGCGGGTGACGACATCCACGAGCGCGTGGAGCGCCACCGGCTTCTACGGAGCGATGGGGCAGGCGCAGGTCGCCAACGCCGGGCGCTGGGAAGTGACCTCCGGGGTGAGCGCCAACGGCGCGATCGGCTCGACGCTCGCCTTCACCAACTCCGGCGTCCTGCAGGTGACCGCGGAGGCTGAATCAGGCTCCGCCTTCGGCGTCAGGGCCAGCGACGGCGCGTTCAGCAACAGCGGAACCGTACGGATCAAGGCGGCCGCTGCGAACGCGACGGCCGGCGGCGTCGAGTACTATACCGGCGATTTCACCAACACCGGGACCTTCGAAGTGACCGCCGTCGGGGACGCGCTGGGCGTGAGACTCAACGGCGCGTTCAGCAACAACGGCTTGATCGACGTATCTGGAGGAAGCGGCTCGATCGGCGTCCAGGTCAGGGGCGGCGCCTTCGAGAACCTCGCGGGCGGCACGATCCGCGTGACTGACCAGACGGTGGCCGTGGACAGCGCTGCCGTGTCCGTCCAGGCGGCCGGCGTGTTGACGAACCATGGCGTGATTGCGGGCGACTACGCCGTCAGGGTCGAGGACCTCGGCGGTTACGCCACCAGCCAGACCCTGATCAACACCGGCGAGATCCACGGCGCCGTCGCGCTGGGCCTGGGCGACGACGTGGTCACCACCTCCGGCCTGATCGACGGCATGGTCGACCTGGGCGGGGGGAACGACGTCTTCAACGGGGTGAGCGGGGTCCAGACCGGGCCGGTCCTCGGCGGGCTGGGCGACGACCAGCTCACCGGCGGGCTCGGCGCCGACCGTCTGTTCGGTGAGATGGGCGCGGACCTCATCGACGGCGGCGAGGGCGACGACGTGATCGACGGCGGTCGCGGCGACGACACGCTGGATGGCGGCGACGGGTTCGACACCCTCAGCTTCGCGACCTCGACCCTGGGGGTCGAGGTCGACCTGGCGACGGGTACGGCCGTGTCGGTCGGGGTGGATTCCGTCGCCGGCTTCGAACGGGTGGCGGGCAGCGCTTTCGCGGATCACATGATCGGCGCGGCCGGCGACGACGTGCTCGAGGGACGTGGCGGCGATGACCTGCTGGTCGGCGGCGGCGGCGACGACACGTTGAGCGGCGGCGCGGGCGAGGACACGCTCCAGGGCGGCGCCGGCGACGACCGCTTCGTGTTCGCCAGCGGGGGCGGCCATGACGTCGTGCTCGACTTCGCGGCGGGCGGGCCGGAGGACGCCCTGCAGGTCTACGGCTACGCCGCGTATCAGAGCCTTGTGCAGGAAGGCGCCGACGTTCGTGTGCTGTTCTCGGCGACCGACTCCGTCCTGCTCAAGAATGTGCAGGCCGCAGCCCTGACCGCCGCGGACTTCGTGTTCGATCCTGGCGCGCCGCCGGCGTCTGAGGCGTACCTGCCGCCGGTGCGGGAGGGCGCGCTGCGGCTCACAGAGACGCTCACCATCGTTGAGGGTGAACTCTTCCAGCTGTCGACCGCTGACAAGGCGATCCTTGTGGTCGAGGAGCGTGGCCCCGCGCCGTCGGTGTACGTGGAGGGGACGCTCGATGTGACCTCCGCGGCGTCAGGCCCCGTATACGCGTTGAGCTTCGAAAGCGGCCTCTTCGGCAACAGCGTGGTCTCGATCGCGGCTGGCGGCGTCCTGCGGCTGACGTCCACCGGGGCGGGAGCCATGGCCTACGGCCTGTATGGCGGCTGGATGCCGGGCATCCACAACGCCGGCTTGTTCGAGGTGACATCGGCCGGGAGCGCCTACGGAATTTTCAGCTCGGATCCCGACGGGGTCTTCACGAACGAAGGCACGTTGCGGGTCGAGGCTGGCGACAAGGCGTTCGGCGCCCTGCTCTACAACGGCGAGACCTTCTCCAATTCGGGGCTGATCGAGGTCTTCGGGGCCAAGGGCGCGGTGGGCCTGGAGATGGGCGGGATCCATCCGGTCTTCACCAACACCGGCACGATCACCGTGTCCGACGCGACCGCCGCGCTGGACAGCGTGGCCATGCAATTCAACAACAGTTACTACCCCACGACGCTCACGAACCAGGGCCTGCTTGAAGGCGACTACGCCTTCCGTTCCACCGTGGGCAGCCAGGCGGTGACGCTGAACAACCTCGGCACGCTGAAGGGCGTGGTCGAGCTGGGCGTCTCCGCCGACCGGCTGAACAACTCCGGCGGGATCACGGGGGCCGTCTACCTCGGCGGCGGTGACGACGTGTTCGACGGCGCCGGCGGGATCCAGAGCGCCGTATATGGCGGCCAGGGCGCTGACACCATCACCGGCGGCGCCGGCGACGAGCGGCTGTTCGGCGACCAGGGCGCCGACCGGCTGAACGGCGGCGCCGGCGCGGACCGCCTGGACGGCGGCGACGACGCGGACGTCCTGTCGGGCGGGGCCGGAAACGACCGGCTGATCGGCGGCAAGGGCGACGACATTCTGACCGGCGGCGCGGGCGCGGACGCGTTCGTCGCCGGAACGGCCGGCGGCCACGACACGATTGAAGACTTCACCGTCGGGGTCGACCGCATCGATCTGTGGGCCTTCGGCGCATACCAGAGCGTCGTGCAGCAGGGCGCGGACACCCTGGTGGCCTTCCGCGACGGGACGACGCTGCTGCTGAAGAACGTCGACGCCGGTTCCCTGACCGCGGAAAGCTTCACCGGCTTCGTCGGTTCCGCGGCTCCGGAGCCGTACAACGTGATCGTCGGGGGCGCTGACGGCGAGTACCTCCAGGGCACGGGCGCCGACGACCGGATCGAGGGGCTGGACGGCGACGACATTCTCTGGGACGGCGAGGGCAACGACGTGGTGCTGGGCGGCGCCGGCGACGACATCCTGTACGCCAGCTCGGGCAACGACGACCTGGTCGGCGGCGCCGGCTTCGACCGGGCGAGTTTCGCCGGCCGCAGCGTCGCGGTCACGGTCGATCTCGCGAACCAAGGCTGGCAGGACTCGGGCGCAGGTTTCGTTCGCCTGAACGGCGTCGAAGCGGTCGAGGGCGCCTGGTCCTACGCCAACACGCTGTACGGCGACGCCGGCGCAAACGCGCTGACGGGCGGTTCGGCCGCGGATCATCTCTATGGGCGGGCCGGCGACGACACCCTCATTGGCGGCTACGGCGACGACGTGCTCGACGGCGGCGACGGAAACGACGTCCTGGACGATGGGGACGGGACCAACCAGCTCAGCGGCGGCGCCGGCGACGACACGATCAGGGTCGGAACCTCGAGCGGGGCGGTCGACGGCGGCGCCGGCGACGATCTGTTGCAGATCACCGCGCACTGGTCGGCAGGCGCCATGTTGTTCTCCGCCGGCCAAGTCACGCAGGGCGCCTCACGCACGCTGACGTTCACCGGGGTCGAGCGGTTCGACGTGTTCGGCTCGACTCTCAACGACGTGCTCGCCGGGGGCGCCGGCGCCGACAAGCTCCGGGGACAGAATGGCGACGACGCCATCTCCGGCGGCGGCGGCGACGACTGGCTGGACGGCGGCTTCGGCAACGACGTGCTCGACGGCGGCGACGGGGTGGACACCGCCTCGTACGGGGACGTGTGGTCGGGCGGCGTGACGGTGAACCTGAGCGTCGAGGGCGCGCAGAACACCGGGGCCGGCGGCGTCGATGTCCTGATCTCGATCGAGAACCTGAGCGGCAGCTACGACGCGGACACCCTGACCGGCGACGCGGGCGCCAACCGTCTCCAGGGCCTGGGCGGCGCCGACGTGCTCGTCGGGGGCGGCGGCGACGACCTGCTCGAGGGCGGGAGCGGCGACGACCGGCTCGACGGCGGCGCCGGCTCGGACACTGCGTCCTACGTCGAGGCGGAGTCCGGCGTCGTCGTCGACCTGCGCACTACGCGCGCCCAGAACACCGGCGGCGCCGGGATCGACACCCTGGCGTCGATCGAGAACCTGATCGGCTCGGCCTACGCCGACCGGCTGCAGGGGACCGGCGCAGCCAACATCCTGGCGGGCGGCGACGGCGACGACGTGCTGCTGGGCGCCAGCGGCGCCGACATCCTGATCGGCGGGGCCGGCGACGACGACCTGCAGGGCGGCGTCAACGTCGACACCGCGTCCTACGCCGACGCCGCTGCGGGCGTGACCGTGAACCTGAACGCCATGGGCCAGGTGCAGGACACCGGCGGCGCGGGCCGCGACACCCTGTCTTCGATCGAGAACCTCGTCGGCTCGGCCTTCAGCGACAGCCTGCGCGGCAACGCTGGGAGCAACTTGATCGAGGGCGGCGACGGCGACGACGTGATCGAGGGCGGCGGCGGCCACGACAAGCTCTACGGCGGCGCGGGCGTCGACACTGCGTCCTACGCCAACTCCACCGCGGCGGTCACCGTGCGGCTGGCCAAGACTGACGCCCAGGTCACCGGCGGGGCCGGGTCGGACACCCTGAACGGCTTCGAGAACGTCGCCGGCTCGCGCTACGGCGACCGGCTCAGCGGCGACGACGGAAACAACGTGCTCACCGGCCTGGGCGGCGACGACCTGCTGGACGGCGGGGCCGGGAACGACGTGCTGGACGGCGGGCTGAACTTCGACACGGCGACTTATGCGGGCGCGAGCGCCGGGGTGACGGTCAACCTGACCGTCTCAGGCGCGCAGAACACGGGTGGGGCCGGGATCGACACCCTGATCTCGATCGAGAACGTCACCGGCTCGGCCTTCAACGACCACCTGCGCGGCAACACCGGGGCCAACACCCTGATCGGCGGCGCCGGCGACGACGTGCTGGAGGGCGGCGGCGGCGAGGACCGGCTGGACGGCGGCACGGGGAACGACACCGCCTCCTACGCCAACTCGGCCGCGGCGGTGACGATCAACCTCAACGCCGGTGGGACCCAGGCCACGGGCGGGGCGGGCACCGACACCCTGATCTCGATCGAGAACGTCACCGGCTCGCGCTTCGCCGACACCCTGCGCGGCAACGCCGTGGCCAACGTTCTGGACGGCGGGGCGGGCGCGGACGTGCTGATCGGCGGCGGCGGGAACGATATCCTGGTCGGCGGCGCCGGCAACGACGTCATGACCGGCGGGACCGGCGACGACCTGTTCGTGTTCGGCACTGGCTTCGGCCAGGACCGGATCGACGACTTCGTCGCCGGCGGGACCGAGGATCGGCTCGACTTCTCGGCCTACACCGGCACGGACGTGACCTGGACTCTGACCCAGGTGGGCGAGGACGCGGTCTTCAGCTTCTCGGACGGCTCGACCCTGACGCTGGCGCACGTGCAGGCCGCGAGCCTGTCGCAGACCGACGCGTGGGGCTGGGGGTGAGGCCGGCGGCGGGTTTGTAGCTTCAACTTAGTCAGCCGGAGGGGCGAGAGCATGGCGTCGATTGCAGGATCCCAGGGCGACGGCCCGATCAACGGTACCGACGAGCCGGATCTGATCTACGGCTCCGCCGGCGACGACGTGGTCCGGGCCGGCGGCGGCAACGACTGGATCGACGGCGGCGAGGGCGGCGACAGCGTTTACGGGGAGGCCGGGAACGACACCATCGTCGGCGGCGACGGCGCCGACCGGCTCGACGGCGGCGATGGCGACGACCTCATCCTGAACCCGACCGGCGAAGTGGACGGCGGCGCCGGCGACGATGTCGCCCAGCTCGGTAATATCGGGGCCTACAACGTCTTCTGGGAGGACAGTTTCAACGCGGTGTCCCTCACCTACACCACTGGGGGGCCGGGGCAGTTCGCCCACTTCACCGGGATCGAGACGTTCCGCGGAGCGGACGGCCACGATGAATTCTGGTTCAGCAGTCTACAGCTGAACTATTCGTTCACCGTTCACGCGGGTGGAGGCGACGATCTGATAAACGCCGACTCCAACCGCATCGTCGACGACTATTACGGCGACGACGGCGACGACATGTTCGATACGGGGGATGGCCGACGGGGAAACAACTACTACGGCGGAGCCGGGGACGATTACTTCTGGATCAACGGCCAGACCGGTGACCACATCGAAGGCGGCGACGGCTTCGACACCCTCCGTTTCAACCTGACCGGGGCGCAGTTCGAAACGCCCGGCCCGCTCGACTTCGATGCGGGCGAATTCCGCTGGCGGGCCCCCTATGACACGGCTCAGTTCCAGACGTTCAGCTTCGAGGGCATCGAGCGCTTCATCGTCATCGACTACAGCGGGGCCGTTTACGGCACGCGCGGCGACGACGTCCTCATCCGCAACGGCGTCCAGGACATGTTCGGCGGGGATGGCGACGACGTCCTGGTCGGGCTCGAGACCGCCCTCTTCGGAGAGACCCCCAACAGCTTCTTCGGGGGCGACGGCGACGACGTGCTGGACGGCGGGCAGGGCGGCGACCGACTACACGGGGGCTCGGGCGACGATCTGCTGATCGGCGGCGCGGGCATGGACACGCTGGACGGCGGAGATGGGGTGGACACCGCAAGTTACGCGGACGCCGCTTCGTTCGTCATCGTGAGCCTGCAGGACGGAACCAGCCTCGACGGCGACCGGCTGAGCGGCGTGGAGAACCTGATCGGATCCCGCTTCAACGACGAACTGACGGGGGACGCCGGGGCGAACGTCCTGGCCGGCGGACTCGGGAACGACAGGTTGGACGGGGGCGCAGGCGTCGACACGGCCGACTACAGTTCGGCCGACGCCGGCGTGACGGTGAACTTGTTCTATCAGACCGAGCAGGACACCGGCGGGGCCGGTCGCGACATCCTCATCAACATCGAGAACCTGGTCGGATCGCGCTTCGCCGACGTGCTCAGCGCCGGGCCCCGGGGCGGCGTGATTCTCGGCGGCGAAGGCGCCGATCGCGTCAACGGCTGGGAAGGCGACGACGTGCTCGACGGCGGCGCCGGCGCAGATGTGATCGAAGGCGCTTCTGGCGCCGATCGGGCGTGGGGCGGGGAGGGCGACGATCGGATCTCCGGCGGGCCGGGCGACGATCTGCTGGACGGCGGCGCCGGTGAAGACACGCTCGCCTACGACGGGGTGTTCTCCGGCGTGTCCGTCGACCTCCGGGTCCAGACCGCCCAGGACACGGGGGGCGGCGGGATCGACACCCTGACCGGCTTCGAAAACCTGATCGGATCGGTCTACAACGACACGCTCACCGGGGACGCCGGCGACAACGAGCTCGAAGGACGCGAAGGCAACGACGTCCTCGACGGCGGAGCGGGCCTCGACGTCGCCTCCTATGCGTCTGCGTCGACAGGCGTCACGGTCGACCTCGGCGCCGGCGCGACTCAGGCGCATGGGGGCACGATCGGAACCGACGTCCTCGTTTCGATCGAGGGCGTCCGCGGTTCGGCCTATGCGGACCGGCTGACCGGCGACGCCGGCGACAACCTGCTGGAGGGCGGCGCCGGCGACGATACGCTGAACGGCGCCGCCGGCGCCGACACCGCCTCCTACCGCCATGCCACGCGCGGGGTGAAGGTGGACCTGTCGCTCTCCGGCGCCCAGGACACGGTCGGGGCCGGCGTGGACACGCTGCAGAACATCGAGAACCTGATCGGATCAGGCTACGTCGACGTTCTCCGGGGCGACGCGGGCGCCAACCACATCATCGGCGGCGGTGCGGACGCCGGCGGCCTCAGCAACGGCGACGAGATTTACGGCGGGGGCGGAGACGACGTCATCGAAGGCGGCTCCATGGGGGGCTACCTCGACGGTGGCGACGGCGACGACCTGATCTTCGGTGGCGCGGACGCGGACAACATCCGGGGCGGCGCGGGCGCCGACGTCATGATCGGCGGCGCCGACAGCGACATCTACTGGGTGGACGACGCCGACGACGTGGTGATCGAGACGGCAGGGTCGGGGCGCCCCGGAAGCGACGTCGACTGGGTGCACACGACGGTCGACTACACCCTATCCGCCTGGGTCGAGAATCTCGTGCTCGACAACAGCGTGGTCCATGGGACCGGCAACGCCGGGGCCAACGAGCTTCACGGCAACGAAAGCGACAACGTTCTTTCCGGCCTGGGCGGCGCGGACCGGCTCGAGGGGTTCGGCGGCGAAGACGCCCTCGACGGCGGCGAGGGGGACGATTGGCTGAGAGGATGGGACGGCGACGACGTCCTTGAAGGCGGCGCGGGGGACGACCTCCTGGACGGCTATCTCGGGCTGGACACGGCGTCGTACGCCGGAGCCGCCGCGGGAGTCATGGTCGACCTGAGCCTGACCCGGGCGCAGAACACGATCGGTGCGGGGAAGGACACCCTTGCGGACGTCGAAAATCTGACGGGTTCGGCGTACGCGGACCGGTTGTCCGGAGACGGCGGCGACAACGTGCTGTCCGGGGGGGGCGGCGACGACACCCTCGAGGGGCGTGGCGGCGACGACCGGCTCGACGGCGGTGTCGGCGCCGACACCGCCTCGTACGCGTCCGCGGCGGCCGCGGTGCGGGTCGATCTGGGGATCTTGTTCGCGCAGGACACGCTCGGAGCTGGGATCGACGTGCTCGTGGGCGTCGAAAACCTGACCGGGACCGCCTTTGCAGACGTCCTGACGGGGGAAGGCGGCGCCAACGTCCTGGCGGGCGGCGGGGGGAACGACGTCCTGACCGGCCTGGCCGGCGACGACGTACTCGAGGGCGGGGCGGGCGACGACCGGCTGGACGGCGGGGCCGGCCGGGACACGGCCTCCTACGCCGGGGCCGCAGCCGGGGTGGTCGTGGATCTCGGCGGGCCGGGAGCCCACGCGGTCGCCGGGCTCGGAACCGACACCTTCGACTCGATCGAGGACCTGACCGGTTCGGCCTTCAACGACGTCCTGACGGGAGATGCCGGCGCCAACGCGCTCTCGGGCGGTGCGGGCGACGATGAACTGGAAGGGGGCGCGGGCGACGACCGTCTGGACGGCGGAGCTGGAATTGACACCGCCTCATACGCCCGGGCCACGAGCGGCGTCACGGTCGACCTCGCCCTGGGCCAGGGCTCGGGCGCGGCCGGAGCGGACCTCCTGACCAGCGTCGAAAACGTTCGCGGATCCGCCTTCGCCGACCTGCTGAAGGGCGACGCGGGCGCCAACGTGCTGACGGGCGCCGATGGGGATGACCGCCTGGAGGGCGGCGGTGGCGACGACACCCTGTCGGGTGGCGCGGGTACCAATGTTCTCGACGGAGGCGCAGGCTTCGACTGGGCCGACTATTCGCAGGCGGCCTCGGGCGTGACCGTGAGTCTCGTGTCCGGCGCGCAGATGATCGACGGTTACGGAACCGACACCCTGGTGAGCGTCGAGGGCCTCCGGGGCGGCGCGCACCAGGATCAGCTGACAGGAGACGCCGGCGGCAACGCGCTGGCGGGCGGGGGCGGCGACGACCGTCTCGCCGGTCGGGGCGGCGACGATCGGCTCGACGGCGGGACCGGAAACGACTCGATCGACGGCGGCGACGGTCTCGATCGGCTGTTTGGTGGCGACGGGAACGACACGGCCGACGGCGGAGTGGGAGACGACGTGCTGTCGGGAGAGGCCGGCGACGACCGCTTGGCTGGCGGCGAGGGCCTGGACACCGTCATCGGCGGCCTGGGCGACGACGTTCTGACAGGCGGTGCAGGAGAAGACGTGTTCGTGTTCGAACGCGGCGCCGGCCATGACACGATCACCGACTTCACGGTCGGGGTGGATCGCATCTCGCTCGCCGGAGAACGCGGCTACGCGGGCTATCAGGAGCTCCGCCAGGTCGGTTACGACACGCTGGTCGTGTTCGCCGATGGAAGTACGATTCTGATCAAGGACGTGCGGCCCGAGGCGCTCACTGGGGCGGACTTCGTTTTCCAGCCTACCGACCCGGACCAGACGCTCGAAGGCACACGAGACGCCGATGTCGTGACCGGTGGGGCCGGCGACGACGTCGTGTTCGGACTGGCGGGCGACGACGAACTGAACGGCGGGGCCGGTGACGACCTCCTGATCGGCGGCCAGGGCAACGACCTTCTGGACGGCGGCGACGGCGACGACACTGTGAGCGCCGCGCACCTCGATCGCTTCGTGGTGATCGCCCTGCGGGAGGTCGGCGGCACGTTCCAGTCCGGCGACACCTATGAGGGCGCCGACACGCTGACCTCGATTGAAAACGCGATCGGCACGGCCTTCAACGACACCCTGGTGGGCGGCGACAAGGCGAACCGCATCTTCGGCGGCGCGGGCCAGGATACGATCTACGGCTACGGCGGCGACGACCGACTGTCGGGCGGCTTGGGGAACGACAGGCTCGACGGCGGCCTCGGTGTCGACACGGCCGACTATTCGGACGCGTCCGCCGGGGTGACCGCGAACCTCGGGACCGGGCAGGCCACCGGCGGGGCCGGGACCGACACCCTGACCGCGATCGAGAACCTGATCGGCTCGGCCTACGCAGACACCCTCACCGGTACGGACGGCGTCAACGTCCTGAGCGGCGGGGGCGGAAACGACGTGCTGACCGCGGTCGGCGGCGACGACGTGCTGAACGGCGGGGCCGGGGCGGACGTGCTGGACGGCGGCGCCGGGATCGACACCGCCAGCTACGTCGACGCGACCGCCGGCGTGACCGTGAGCCTGACCAAGACCGGGGCCCAGGTCACCGTCGGGGCCGGCTCCGACACCCTGGTGTCGATCGAGAACCTGACCGGCTCGACCTTCGGCGACAGCCTGCGCGGCAATTCGGGCGCGAACGTACTGGTCGGGGGCGCCGGAGATGACGTGATCGAGGGCGGCGGCGGCGCCGACCGGCTGGAGGGCGGCGACGGGATCGACACCGCCACCTACATCAACACCGCCGGCGGCGTCGGCGTTAGCGTGGACCTGCGGCTCACCGGCCAGCAGAACACCGTCGGGGCCGGGCTGGACGTGCTGATCGGGTTCGAGAACCTGACGGGCTCGCGCTACGACGACCGGCTGACCGGCGACGGCGGCCACAACGCGCTGGAAGGCCGCGGTGGCGCCGACGTGCTGTGGGGCGGGGCCGGAAACGACGTGCTCGACGGCGGCACGGGGACGGACACGGCGGTCTATACGGACGCGACGTCCGGCGTCACGATCAACCTCAACGCCCTCGGCGCGGCCCAGAATACTGGCGGGGCCGGCGTCGACACCCTGGCGTCGATCGAGAACCTGGTCGGCTCGGCCTACGCCGACAACCTGCGCGGCAACGCCGCCAGCAATGTGCTGGAGGGCGGGGCCGGCGACGACGTCATCGAGGGCGGCGGCGGCCACGACAAGATTTACGGCGGCGACGGCGTGGACACCGCGTCCTACGCCAACTCGGCCGCGGCGGTGACGGTGCGGCTGACCACGACGGTGGCCCAGGTCACCGGCGGCGCGGGGTCGGACACCCTGGTCGGGATCGAGAACCTGACCGGCTCGCGCTACGACGACCGCCTGACCGGCGACGCGGGCGCCAACGTGCTCTCGGGCCTCGGCGGCGACGACCTGCTGGAGGGCGGGGCCGGAAACGACGTGCTGGACGGCGGCCTGAACGTCGACACCGCCACCTACGCCGGCGCGAGCGCCGGGGTGACGGTCAACCTGACCGTCTCGGGCGCGCAGAACACGGGCGGGGCGGGGATCGACACCCTGATCTCGATCGAGAACGTCACCGGCTCGGCCTTCGATGATTCCCTGCGCGGCAACACCGGGGCCAACACCCTGATCGGCGGCGGCGGCGACGATATCCTCGAGGGCGGCGGCGGCGAGGATCGGCTGGACGGCGGCACGGGCGTCGACACCGCCTCCTACGCCAATTCGGGCGCGGCGGTGAGCATCAACCTGAACGCCGGCGGCACCCAGGCCACGGGCGGGGCCGGCACCGACACCCTGGTGTCGATCGAGAACGTCACCGGCTCGCGCTTCGCGGACAGTCTGCGCGGCAACGCGGTGGCCAACGTGCTCGACGGCGGGGCTGGAAACGACGTCCTGGTCGGCGGCGGAGGGAACGACACCCTCGTCGGCGGCGCCGGGAACGACGCAATGACGGGCGGGACCGGCGACGACCGGTTCGTGTTCGGGCCGGGCTTCGGCCAGGACCGGATCGACGACTTCGTCGCCGGCGGGATCGAGGATCGGCTCGACTTCTCGGCCTACACCGGCACGGGCGTGACCTGGACTCTGACCCAGGTGGGCGAGGACGCGGTCTTCAGCTTCTCGGACGGCTCGACCCTGACGCTGGCGCACGTGCAGGCCGCGAACCTGTCGCAGACCGACGCGTGGGGCTGGGGGTGACGCTTAACGCCGGCCGCCGTGGAATCCGGCGCCGGCGAAACTTCACGACGTGACGAAATTCAAGGACCGGTCGCGGCTGCGGCCCGGGCCCGGGTGAAACGGGAGTATGGATATGGCTGACATCACCGGCACGCCGAACGGCGAGACGCTTGACGGCACGAACGGCGCGGACCTGATCGTCGGCGGGGGCGGAAACGACGTCCTCAACGGCCTGGGCGGCGACGACCGGCTGGAGGGCGCAAGCGGGTCCGACACCCTGGACGGCGGCGACGGCGACGACGTGATCCTGCCCGGAAGCGCGGGCGACGACGTCGTCCACGGGGGCGCCGGGAATGACCTGATCAGCGACTATGGAACCCCGGAGCCCGGGCCGGAACGCTCGGTCCAGTGGTTTGGCGACGACGGCGACGACCGCATCCTGCTGAACGACAGCCACGGCGGCGTGTTCACGCTCGACGGCGGGGCCGGAAACGACCGCATTTCCGGGCCCAGCTCGGGGAGCGTGACGATCGACGCCGGGGCAGGCGACGACGTCGTGAGCGGCAATACCGGAACCGCGTCCTATTCGGTGACGCTCGGCGACGGTCACGACGTCCTGACCCTCGGCAGCGGCTTCATGGTGGTCGAGGACTTCAGCACCAGCGGAGCGTCAGCGGATCGCCTGGAGCTCAGCAACACGTTCTTCTTCAACTACGCCCACCACTGGGACGGCCGCACCAACCTGTTCGACGCCGGCTATCTGCGCCTGGTTCAACTCGGCGCCGACGTGGTCCTGCAGGTCGACTACGACGGCGGCGGCGACGGCTTCACCTCGCTCGTCCAGTTCATCGGCGTCTCGGTCGCGGATTTCGACGCCCATGCGCTCGGCGGCTTCGCGCCCGGCGGCGTGAGCGAGGGTCTGACCTGGACCGGCACGGCGGCGGCTGACCAGGTATTCGGTTCGGCCAGCGACGACGTGCTCCAAGGCGGCGACGGCGACGATTACCTGAACGGCCAGTACGGCGACGACAAGCTGTACGGGGACGGCGGGAACGACGGCCTGTACGACATCATGGGCGGGAACGACCAGCTGTTCGGCGGGGCCGGGGACGACATGCTGCGCGTCGACCGCTCAAGCGGCGCCGCGATCGGCGACGTGCTGCTCGACGGCGGCGACGGTTCGGATCAGCTGCAGTTCGTGAACCTCACGACCGAGGCGACCGAGGGCAGCGTGGTCTTGAGGGGCGGCGCCGGCCAGGACACGCTTTACGTCAACGCCCCGATCGGCGTGACGCTTGAGGGCGGCGACGGCGGCGACACGCTCTACGGCGGCTCGGGTGGCGACATACTCGACGGCGGCGCCGGCGCCGACACCATGTCCGGCGGGGCGGGGGACGACACCTACTATGTCGACAGCCTCCTCGACGTGATCATCGAGGCGCCCGGCGAGGGCGCCGACGCTGTCGTCGCCAGCCTGTCCTGGATCCTCAACGAGAACGTCGAGGTCCTCCAACTGACCGGAACCGGCGCGCTCAGCGGCGTCGGCAACGCCCTGAACAACCAGCTGCTGGGCAACAGCGGGAACAACACCCTCGACGGCGGCGCAGGCGACGACCTGCTGATGGGCGACGCGGGCGACGACCTGCTGATCGGCGGTCCCGGCAACGACTTTATCCACGGCGGCGCGGGGACGGACACGGTCAGCTACGCGGCCGAGAGTTCCTTCATCGTGGTCACCCTCGACGGCGGCTCTGGCTCCGGCTGGACCCAGTGGGACACGCTGGTGTCGGTCGAGAACGTGGTGGGCACGGCGTTCGACGACACACTCGTCGGCTCGACCGTGGGCAACGTGATCGAGGGCGGGGCCGGCAAGGACGCCCTTTACGGCCGCGCCGGCGACGACAGCCTGTCCGGCGGCGCGGGTGACGACGTCATGGACGGCGGCGAGGGCGACGACCTACTGTCGGGCGGGCTCGGGATCGACACCGCGAACTACGCCTCGGCGACCGCGGGCGTAAGCGTGAACCTGTCCGTGACGGGGGCGCAGAACACTGGCGGCGCCGGTGTCGACACCCTGACGGGCGTGGAGAACCTGACCGGTTCGAGCTTCGACGACGTCCTGACCGGCGACGCCGGGGCCAACGTCATCTCCGGCGGCGGCGGGACCGACACCCTGGACGGCGGCGACGGGAATGACGTCATCACCGGCCGCGGCCTGATTTCCGGCGGGGCCGGCGCCGACACCATCAGCTCCACCGGGGGCACGATCGACGCCGGGGCGGGCGACGACCTGATCAAGTTCCTGGGCCTGACCATCGGCGATACGACCGAGCCGCGGACCGGCTCGCTGGACGGCGGGGCCGGGGTCGACACCCTGCTGGCCGACCGGGTGGACCTGAGCGGCATGAGCATCACCGGCGTGGAGGTGCTGTCGGCCCGGATGGTCACCGCCACGGCTGCGCAGTTCGCCGGCTTCAGCCAGATCACCGCGGCCCAGTTCCCGGGCCAGCCGCTGATTCCGGTCCTCACCCTGGCGAGCGCCGGGATCGTCGACTTCTCGCGCAACGTGGTCGGGCCGGTCGAAGCCAAGGGCTCGAGCGGCGACGACGTGATCACCGGCACCAACAGCAACGACGTCCTGCGGTCGAGCGCCGGCCGGGATGTGCTGAACGGCGCGGGCGGCGACGACATCTTCCAGGTCGACGGCGTCCTGACCGGCGAAATGAACGGCGGCGACGGGGTCGACACGATCCGCACCTTCGACCGGGCGGACATCAGCGGCGTGACCCTGACCGGGATCGAGCAACTGTTCGGCGAATTCACCGCCACCGCGGCGCAGTTCAACGCAGTCACGCGCGTGGCCAGCCTGTGGGGTGACGACCGTCCGGTGACCGGCCTGGTGCTGGCTAGCGCCGGCACGGTGGACTTCTCGACCAAGGTCGCGGCCGGCGCTTCGGTATCGGTCACCGGTTCGGCCGGAGCGGATATGCTCACCGGAACCGGAAACAACGACAGCTTCTTCGGCGGCGGCGGGGACGACACGCTGAGGGGCGGCGACGGCGACGACCTGCTGGAGGGCGGCGCCGGAACCGATCGCCTGGAGGGCGGCGCCGGGCTGGACACGGCCTTCTACGGAAACGCCGCGTCGGGCGTCCGCGTCAACCTGGTCGCCACCGGGGCCCAGGCCACCGGCGGGGCCGGCTCCGACACCCTGATCGGCATCGAGAACGTGACCGGCTCGGCTTTCGCCGACAACCTGCGCGGCAATTCGAGCGCGAACGTCCTGCTCGGCGGCGCTGGTGACGACGTGATCGAGGGCGGCGGCGGCGCCGACCGGCTGGAGGGCGGCGACGGGATCGACACCGCCACCTACATCAACACCGCCGGCGGCGTCGGCGTGACGGTGGACCTGCGGCTCACCGGCCAGCAGAACACCGTCGGGGCCGGGCTGGACGTGCTGATCGGATTCGAGAACCTGACCGGTTCCCGTTACGACGACCGGCTGATCGGGGACGACGCGGCCAACGTCCTGGAAGGCGGCGGCGGCGCGGACGTGCTGGAAGGCGGGGCTGGGAACGATCGGCTGGACGGCGGCACCGGCGCGGACACCGCCGACTACGCCGCGGCCGTGGTGGGGGTCGTCGTCAATCTCAACGATCTCGGCCTGGCCCAGAACACTGGCGGCGCCGGCGTCGACACCCTGCTGTCGATCGAGAACGTGATCGGCTCGGCCTTCAACGACAACCTGCGCGGCAACGCCGCCAGCAACGTGCTGGAAGGCGGGGCGGGCAACGACGTGCTGGACGGCGGCGGCGGCCACGACAAGCTCTACGGCGGGACAGGGACCGATACGGCCTCCTACGCCAATTCAGCGGCGGCGGTGACGGTGAGGCTGACCACGACGTCGGCCCAGGTCACCGGCGGAGCGGGGTCGGACACCCTTGTCGGGATCGAGAACCTGACCGGCTCGCGCTACGCCGACCGGCTGACCGGCGACGGCGGGAACAACGTGCTGAGCGGCGGTTCCGGCGACGACCTGCTGGACGGCGGGGCCGGCAACGACACCCTGGACGGCGGGCTGAACGTCGACACGGTGACCTACGCCGGTGCGACCGCCGGCGTGACGGTGAACCTCACCCTGTCCGGCGCGCAGAACACCGGCGGCGCGGGGACCGACACCCTGGTCTCGATCGAGAACCTCACCGGCTCGGCCTTCAACGACAGCCTGCGCGGCAACACCGGGGCCAACACCCTGATCGGCGGCGCCGGCGACGACGTGCTGGAGGGCGGCGGCGGCGAGGATCGGCTCGACGGGGGGACCGGGATCGACACCGCCTCCTACGCGCACTCGGCCGCTGCGGTGACCATCAACCTGAACGCCGGCGGCACCCAGGCCACCGGCGGCGCGGGGACCGACACCCTGATCTCGATCGAGAACGTCACCGGCTCGGCCTTCGCCGACACGATCCGCGGCAACGCGGTGGCCAACGTGCTGGACGGCGGCGCGGGCGCCGACGTGCTGCTCGGCGGTGGCGGAAACGACGTGCTGATCGGCGGGGCCGGCGACGACGTGACGAGCGGCGGGACCGGCGACGACCTGTTCGTGTTCGGGCCGGGCTTCGGCCAGGACCGCATCGACGACTTCGTCGCCGGCGGCGTGGAGGACCGGCTGGACTTCTCCGCCTACACCGGCACGGGCGTGACCTGGACCCTGACGCAGGTGGGCGAGGACGCGGTGTTCAGCTTCTCGGACGGCTCCACCCTGACCCTGGCGCACGTGCAGGCCGCGAGCCTGACGTCGACGGGCGAGTGGGGTTGGGGCTGAGGCGGAGCGCCGGTCCGGGGCGGGACGGGACGGGGCAGTGAACTGGCGGGCGGGACCCCCGGCCTGGGCGACAGGCCAGGGGACCCGCACTCGCAAATTGGGGGCGAGCACATGGACTTCATCGGCAAACCGTCGGCGGTGGAAACGCCGTCGACCTTGGCGCGGACGGTCGGCGAGACGCCGGGACCCGGCGGCGACAGCGTCGCGGGCGGCAGCGGCACGAACCAGACCCTGGCTCTCGCCGACACGGTGTCGGGCTATGTGAACACGTCGGGCGACACCGACTGGTTTCAGGTCATGCTGACCGCGGGGACGACCTACGCTTTCTCGATGGCGGGCAGCGACGGCCTGGACGCCTACCTGAGCCTCACCAACGCGTTCGGGGCCGAGGTCGGCTTCGACGACGACAGCGGCGCCGGCAAGGACGCCCTGCTGTATTTCACGCCGACGCAGAGCGGGACCTACTACCTCTCGGCCGGGGGCTGGTCGACGACGACCGGAGGCTATTCGCTGAGCGCCCAGACGGGCACGCCCGACCCGCTGGACTCCATCGACTGGGGAACCCGGGTCGAGGACGCCGCGGTGATCTACGTCTATTTCGCCGGGTACGGCGAGAGCTACGACGGCGTCGCCTCGATCGGCTGGAGCGCCTACGAGATCCAGCAGGTCATGCTGGCCCTCACCCAGTACGAGAATGTCTGCGCGGTCGATTTCCGGATCACCGACGACGTGAACATCGCCGACTTCAAGCTCGTCGTGGCGACCGAGGCGCTGGAGGGCGAACTCGCCCACTTCAACCCGCCGGGCACGTTCTACGGCGGGGTAGGGGTGTTCTACCGCGACGGTTACGGCTGGGATTGGACGGGCGCAAGCGACGGGCTGGAGCCGGGCGGTTACGCCTACGTCACCCTGCTTCACGAGTTTGGTCACGCGCTGGGCCTGGCCCACCCGCACGACAACGGCGGCTCGTCGACGGTCATGCAGGGGGTGACGGAGCCGTTCGATTCGCTCGGCCGGTTCGACCTGAACCAGGGCGTCTACACGACCATGTCGTACAACGACGGGTACGTCGGCAACGCCGGCTACCAGCTCGGCCCGATGGCCCTGGACATCGCGCTGCTGCAGGAAAAGTACGGCGCCAACCCGACCTTCCACGCGGGGGAGGACACCTATGTGATGGCCGCCGGGGCCGCGCCCGGGGCCGGTTACACCTGCATCTGGGACACCGGCGGCACGGACACTATCGTCTACGACGGGTCGACCGTGACCCGCATCGACCTCACCGCCGCCACGCTGGACTATTCGGCCACCGGCGGCGGCGCGCTGTCCTGGACGGCCCACGTGCCGGGCGGCTTCACCATCGCGGCCGGCGTGGTGATCGAGAACGCCACCGGCGGCCACGGCGTCGACCTGCTCATCGGCAACAGCGCCGCCAACACCCTGATCGGCCGGGAGGGCGGGGACACGCTCGAGGGCCGGGCGGGCGACGACGTGCTGGACGGCGGCGACGGCGAGGACGTCCTTAAGGGCGGCGCCGGCGCGGACCGGCTGCTTGGCGGGGCCGGGCGCGACACCCTGGACGGCGGCGAGGGCGACGACACGCTCGAGGGCGGGGCGGGCAACGACCTCTTCATCCTCAGTGCGGGCGCCGACGTCCTGATCGGCGGCGACGGCGTCGACGTGCTCGAAGTCGCCACCGCCGCGACGATCGACCTCGGCCTGACGGGAATGCAGACCCTCGCCCCGGGCTTCTCCGTCCGGCTGGAGGGGATCGAAGGGCTCACCGGCTCGGACGGGGCGGACAACTTCACCGGCGGCGCCGGCGACGACGTGCTGAACGGCGGGGGCGGCGACGATCGGCTCGCCGGCGGCGCGGGCGCCGACCACCTCGACGGCCGCCTGGGCGACGACGTGCTGATCGGCGGCGCCGGCGACGACTGGCTGGACGGCGGCTCGGGCGACGACGTCGCCGACTATTCCGGCACGGACGTCGCCTTGACGCTGGATCTCTCCTTGTCCCAGCAGGTCGCGGGGGCGGCCGGCGCAGACCGGCTGATCAATATCGAAGGCCTGATCGGCACCGGCTTCGCCGACGTCCTGACCGGCGACCGTCTCGACAACAAGTTGTGGGGCGGCGCCGGCGACGACCGTCTGAACGGCGGGGACGGGGCCGACGTGCTGGAAGGCGGGGCCGGCTCGGACGTCCTCGACGGAGGGGCGGGGAGCGACACGGCCGCCTACGCGGCGGCGAGCACCGGTGTCACGGTGAGCCTGGCCAGGACGGCGGCCCAGGCCACGGGCGGCGCCGGGACCGACACCCTGGTCTCGATCGAAAACCTCACCGGATCGGCCTTCGCCGACGTGCTGCGCGGCGACGGCGGGGCGAACGCGCTCGCCGGCGGCGGCGGCGACGACGTGCTGGAGGGCGGCGACGGCGACGACCGTCTGAACGGCGGCGCCGGGCTCGACACCGCGTCCTACGCCGGGGCCGGGGCGGGCGTCAGCGCGGACCTCGCCCGCACGGACTTCCAGAACACCGTCGGGGCGGGTGCCGACATCCTGTCGGGGATCGAGAACCTGACCGGATCGGCCTATCAGGACCGGCTGAGCGGCGACGCCGGCGCCAACGTCCTGACCGGCGGGGCGGGCGCGGACGTGCTGGACGGCCGCGCCGGCGACGACCGCCTGGACGGCGGGACCGGGATCGACACCGCCGACTATTCCACCGCCGAGGCGGGGGTGACGGTCAACCTCAACGACATGGGCCAGGCGGTCGACACCGGCGGGGCCGGGATCGACACCCTGCGCTCGATCGAGAACGTCACCGGCTCGGCCTTCAACGACAGCCTGCGCGGCAGCGCCGCCAGCAACGTGCTGAACGGGGGCGCCGGCGACGACGTGCTGGACGGCGGCGGCGGCCACGACAAGCTGTACGGCGGGGCTGGGATCGACACCGCCTCGTACGCCAGTTCGACCGCGGCGGTGACCGTGCGCCTGACCACGACCGAGGCCCAGGTCACCGGCGGGGCCGGGTCGGACACCCTGGTCGGCATCGAAAACCTGACCGGTTCGCGCTACGCCGACCGGCTCACCGGCGACGCCGGGAACAACGTGCTGAGCGGCGGTTCCGGCGATGACATGCTGGACGGCGGGGCCGGGCGGGACGTGCTGGACGGCGGCCTGAACGTCGACACCGCGACCTACGCCGGCGCGACCGCCGGGGTGACGGTCAATCTGACCCTGTCCGTCGCCCAGAACACTGGCGGCGCGGGCGTCGACACCCTGATCTCGATCGAGAACCTGATCGGCTCGACCTTCAACGACAGCCTGCGGGGCAATACCGGGGCCAATACTCTGGTCGGCGGCGCCGGCGACGACGTGCTGGAAGGCGGCGGCGGCGAGGACCGCCTCGACGGCGGGACCGGCGTCGACACGGCGTCCTACGCGCATTCGGCGGCGGCGGTGACCATCAACCTGAACGCCGGCGGGACGCAGGCCACGGGCGGGGCGGGAACGGACACTCTGGTGTCGATCGAGAACGTCACCGGCTCGGCCTTCGCCGACACGATCCGCGGCAATGCCGTCGCCAACGTGCTGGACGGCGGGGCGGGGCACGACGTGCTGCTCGGCGGCGGCGGGAACGACACCCTGATCGGCGGGGCCGGGAACGACGTGATGACCGGCGGCGCGGGCGACGACCTTTTCGTGTTCGGGACGGGATTCGGCCAGGACCGGATCGACGACTTCGTCGCGGGCGGGGCCGAGGACCGGCTGGACTTCTCCGCCTTCGCAGGGACGGGCGTGACCTGGACGCTGACCCAGGTCGGCGACGACGCGGTGTTCAGCTTCTCGGACGGCTCCAGCCTGGTCCTCGCCCACGTGCAGGCGACCAGCCTGACGCAGACCGGGACGTGGGGTTGGGGCTAGGCTGGCGGCGTTCGGCGGCCATGACGGTCGCCGGACGCCAGACCGCTGAAACTAGCATTTTACAAGCTCTGCCGTGTGGCTATGTTCGCCTCCAGATTGCATCTGTAGGCGGACGATGGCTTCGATTGTGGGGACGCCGAACGGCGACACGCTGCAGGGCACGAGCGGCGCTGACGTCATCGACGCGGGCGGCGGCGCGGACCGGGTCACCGGAGAGGCCGGCGACGACCAACTGATGGGCGGCGCTGGAGACGACGTCCTGGAGGGCGGAACCGGTTCCGACGTCGTTTATGGTCAAGACGGCGACGACGTCGTGGGCGACTGGGGCCAAGGCGACGACCAACTGTTCGGGGGTGCCGGGAACGACACCGTTCAGGTCGGCCGTGATGACTATCGGCTGACCAGCGAGAGCACGGCCTACCTCGACGGTGGCGAGGGCGATGACCTGCTCACCGCGAGCGGCGCCTACGCCTACCCCGCGGCCAACATTCAAGCGCAGCACGTCAATGCGACCCTCGTCGGCGAGGGCGGAGCCGACAAATTCATCGTGGGCGCAAACGTCGACGCGGTGATCTACGGCGGCGACGGCGACGACCTGATCACCGTGGCGGACGCCGTTTCGGTCACGGTCACCCTGGGGGCGGGGACCGACGTGATCCGCGTCTTCGACTTCAAGGGAACCGTCCAGGTGACGGATTTCCAGCCGGGCGACCAGGGCGACGTCGTCGAGATGATCGATTTCCTGCAGTCCCGCCTCACGCGATGGGATCAGAGCAATCCCTTCGCGACCGGCCATCTCCGGCTGGTGCAGGCCGGCGCCGACACGATCGTGCAGATCGACGCGAACGGCGGGGGCGATTCCTGGGCCGACGTCTTGCGTCTTCAAGGCGTCCAGGCCTCGGCTTTGACCGCCTTCAACTTCGAGGGCTTTCCGCCGGACGGTTCCGACCCGGCCGGCCGGACGATCGTCGGTACGGACGCGGGAGAATATCTCGAGGGCAGCTTCGGCGGCGACCTGATCCAGGGAGCCGGGGGCGACGACATCGTCAATGGCGGCGGCGGCGACGACCAAATCCAGGGCGGCGACGGCGACGACATCCTGACGGGGGGATCGGGCACGGATGTGATGTTCGGCGGCGACGGCGACGACACGGTCTCGGCGGGGCCGGCCGACGTCGCTTATGGCGAGGCCGGGGACGACGAGCTCTCTGCCGGTTTCTATCCGGACGGCACGGGCCACATACTACTCGACGGGGGAGAGGGGGACGATCTCTTCCGACTGTCGTTTAATAACCCGGGGCAGCAGGCCATCACCGCGCGTGGCGGCGATGGCGACGACGTGTTTCTGGTCACGGGAGCGGGCGCAGCCGACGCGAGCCACGGCGCGACCCTGACGCTCGGGGAAGGGCGGGACGTCGTGACCCTCGCGGCGCAGCAGGCCGAGCGTCCGACGATCGTCATCACCGACTTCCAGGGCGGCCCGGGCGGCGATCGCGTGGACCTGCTGCCCTATCTCGACGCGGCCCTGACCGGCTGGGACCATGAAACCAACCCGTTCAGCGCCGGGCTCCTGCGCCTGACCGCGTCCGAGGGATCGACGCTGGTCCAGGCCATGATCGGCGGCGCCTGGACCACGCTCGTCGTGTTCGAAGGCGTCGCGCCCGACGAACTGTGGGCCGAGAATCTCGGCGGCTACGGCCCGGACGGGACGCGGTTCGACGAGGTCATTGTCGCGGAAGAGTGGGCCGACGCCGACTACGAAGGCGTGCCGCTGACCGGCGGTGCGGGGGCCGATCAGATCTTCGGCGGTTCGAGCGTGGACGAGCTTCGGGGCGATCGCGGCGACGATCTGCTCCTGGGCGGCGAGGGCTCCGACCGGCTGTTCGGCGGAAGCGGCGACGACGTGCTCGTCGGTGGCGGGTCTTACGACCGGCTGTCGGGCGGCGCGGGGCACGACAGCTTCGTCTTCGTGCGCGGCGACGGCCAGGACGCGGTGTTGGACTTCGATCCGACCCAGGACCGGCTGGACGTCTACGACTACTCCGGCGTGGTGGAGATCCGCCAGGTCGGCCTCGACACGGTCGTCACCCTGAGCCCCACCGAGTCCATCCACCTCTACAACGTCCAGGCTTCGCAGCTGACCACCGCCAACCTGGTCTTTCATCCGGCCGCGGCGCTACCGCGTCCGCCGGCGATCGTCCCGCCCGGCGCGGCCGGGCACACGCTGGTGGTCACCGGCTCCTACACCCACGCCCAGGGCGCGGCGCTCTACACGCGCGACGACCTGGGTCTGACGGCGGACAACGCGTCCGGCGTCATCACCAACGCGGGACGGGTCATCGTCGCCGCGGAGTCCGGCTATCGGGCCCGCGGCGTGTACGGAAGCAACATGGAACTCCGAAACCTCGCCGGCGGCGAGGTGCGGGTTTCGGCGCCCAACGCTCTCGACACGTGGGGCGTCAGCGTGGGCCAGGTGGTCAACGCCGGCCTGATCGCTGTCGACGGCGCCGATCGCGTGACCGGGGTCCTGGCCCATACGTTCGAGAACTCCGGGACCGTGCGGGCCTGGGCGACCGGCGCCGTCTACGCCGTGCAGGCGTTCGACTTCACCAACTCGGGCGTGATCGAGGCGTTCGGCCTGGACGCGGTGGCCGTCGCGGTCAACCAGGGGCCCTTCTACAATTCCGGAACGATCCGGGCCCAGGACAGCGCCGCCCTCTCCCGCGAGAGCATCGCGGTTCAGATCATCGCGCAGAGTTCGGACGCCACCGCCACCTATGTAAACAACGGCCTGATTGAGGGCGACTACGCGATCCGCGTGTGGAACCCCTTCATCACCTCGAAATTGGTCACGTCGGAGGTCGTGCAGAACGACGGCGTGATCCGCGGGATCGTCGATCTCGATCTCGGCGACGACCGGGTGATCAACACCGGCGAGATCGTCGGCCGCATCGAGCTCGGCGCCGGCGCCGACGTCTACGACGGGACCGGCGGGACCCAGACCGGCGGCGTCCACGGCGGCTTTGGGGCCGACCGGCTGACCGGCGGCGACGGGACCGAGGTCTTCTTCGGCGAGAGCGGCGCGGACGTCATCTCGGGCGGCGCCGGCGACGACCTGATCGACGGCGGTCTGGGCTCCGACCAGCTCGACGGCGGGGCCGGCTACGACACGCTGTCCTTCGAGACCGCGATCACGACCGTCACGGTGGATCTGGCGGCTGGGACCGCGTCGTCCACGGGGACCGACGCCGTGACCGGCTTCGAGCACGTGATCGGCGGGCGCTACGACGACACCCTCGCAGGGGCGTCCGGCGCCGAGCGGCTGGACGGCGGCGAGGGGAACGACGTCCTCGACGGCCGCGCCGGCGCCGACCAGCTGGCGGGCGGCCGCGGGGAGGACGTGCTGACCGGCGGGGCCGGCGACGACGCCTTCGTGTTCGTGGCGGGCGACGGCCGCGACGTGGTCGCCGACTTCACCGCCGGCGGCGGCGAGGACCGGCTGGTCGTCTACGGCTACTCGGGCTACCGCGAACTGCGCCAGGTCGGGGCTGACACCCTGGTGGTGCTGTCGCCCTTCGACTCGGTCCTGCTGAAGAACGTGCAGGCGTCGTCGCTGACAGCCGCGGACTTCAGCTTCAATCCGCAAGCGCCGGCTCAGACGCCCTCGGCGCCCCGGCCGGCCGGCGGGGGCGAGCCGACGGTCGACTACGCGGACGACCTGTGGGTGGCGTCGGGCGAGACCGTTCGGATCACCGGTTCGATCCGCGGCTTCACGGCCATGGGCGGCGCGGATCTCGTCAACGAAGGGATCGTCACCGTCGAGACCGAGCTGATCGGCACGGGCGGCATCCTCGACGCAGGGGGCGGCGTTTTCGACAACCGCACCGGCGCCGTCTTCCACGTCGAGGGGCCGCACGCGACCGGCGTCGCCTCGTACTCCGGTGGAATGCAGATCAAGAACGCAGGATTGTTCGAGATTCTGACGACCGGCTTCGCGACTGGATACTACTCCGCATTCGGCGTCCTGCAGAACTTAGGTACCTTCCGCGTCGTAGGGGACGACGCTACGGGCGTGTACTCCATCAACGATCTGAGCTTCTCGAATACAGGCCTGATCGAGGTGGTCGGCGAGACGCGGGCGGTCGGTATCGAGATCGAGATGCCCGATCATTGGTCGTCTTTCGCCAACTACGGCGAGATCCGCGTGGCCGCCGGATCGGCGGGCGAGAGCGTCGGCGTGCTGTTCGGCGAAGCTCGTTCGACCCCGAACATGCCGAAGGTGTTCGAAAACTACGGGCTGATCGAGGCCGAGTGGGCGTTCATGGCCTCCGCCTGGTCCAGCACGCCGGGCGGGCCGATCTCGATCGTCAACGCCGGCGTCATCCACGGCCGCATCTCGCTGCTCGCCGAGCAGGACCAGATCCTCAACACCGGTGAGATCGTCGGCCGCATCGACCTGTACGGCGGGAACGATGTCTACGACGGGGCCGCGGGCCTGCAGTCCGGCGGCGGGATCTACGCCGGCGACGGCAATGACGTCGTACGCGCCGGCGCCGGCGCGCAGGAGCTGTTCGGCGGGGCGGGGGACGACCTGCTCGCCGGCGGCGCGGGGGACGACCTGCTCGACGGCGGCGCCGGCTTCGACATCGCCGACTACACCGCTGCGGACGGGAACCTGACCATCAGCCTGGCGATCGAGAGCCAGGACGTGGGGGCCGACCTCGGGACCGACCGGCTGGTGGGGATCGAGGGCCTGTTCGGCGGGCGCGGCGCCGACCGGCTCACCGGCTCCGGCGGCGCGGACCTGCTGGCCGGCGGTCTGGGCGACGACGTGCTGACCGGCGGCGCCGGCGCCGACCGTTTCATGTTCAAGCTGGACGGCGGGAACGATGTCGTCACCGACTTCCAGGTCGGCGTGGACGTGATCGACCTGTCGGGCCAATATGGATTCCTGCGCTATGTCGAACTGCGTCAGGTCGGCGCCGACACCCTGGTGGTGCTCTCGAATTCCCAGAGCGTCCTGCTGAAGAACGTGACGGCGTCGTCGCTCACCAACGCGTCCTTCCGCTTCGTCAGCGAAACCGATCCACGTGACATCACCGGAACGGCGGCGGCGGACGTCCTCACCGGCGCGTCCGGCGACGACACTCTGACCGGCTTGGAGGGCGACGACGTTCTCTACGGGCGCGCGGGCCGGGACGTGCTGTCGGGCGGCGCCGGCAACGACTTCCTGCATGGTGGCACGGGCAACGACCGGCTCGACGGCGGCGACGGCGACGACACGGTCGACTACTCCGACGCCGGCACCCAGGTGCTCGTCTGGTTGGGGAGCAACAACACCGCCAGCAATACAGAGGGCAGCGATGTTCTCGTCTCCATCGAGAACGCGATCGGCTCCTACACTGACGACTTACTCTCCGGCAACGACGCCGCCAACCGGCTGTCGGGCCTCGCGGGGCCTGACAGGCTCTATGGGTTCGGCGGCGACGACCTGCTGACAGGCGGCGCGGGCGATGACAGGCTCGACGGCGGCGATGGCGTGGACACGGCCAGCTATTCGGACGCCACGTCCGGCGTGACGGTGAGCCTCGCCCTGCCGGGCGTGGCGCAGGTCACCGGCGGGGCCGGGACCGACACCGTGACCGCGATCGAGAACCTGATCGGCTCGGCCTACGCAGACACCCTCACCGGTACGGACGGCGTCAACGTCCTGACCGGCGGGGGCGGGAACGACGTGTTGACCGCCCTGGGTGGCGACGACGTGCTGAACGGCGGGGCCGGGGCGGACGTGCTGGACGGCGGGGCCGGGGTCGACACCGCCACTTACGCCGACGCGACCGCCGGGGTCACAATCAGCCTGACCAAGACCGGGGCCCAGGTCACCGTCGGGTCCGGCTCCGACACCCTGATCTCGATCGAGAACCTGACCGGCTCGGCCTTCGCCGACAACCTGCGCGGCAATTCCGGCGCGAACGTGCTGATCGGCGGCGCCGGCGACGACGTGATCGAGGGCGGCGGCGGGGCCGACCGGCTGGACGGCGGCGTGGGCGCGGACACCGCGACCTACGCCAACACCGCCGGCGGAGTCGGCGTGAACGTCAACCTGCGGCTCACCGGCCAGCAGAACACCGTCGGGGCCGGCATGGACGTGCTGATCGGGTTCGAGAACCTGACCGGCTCGCGCTACGACGACCGGCTGACGGGCGACGCCGGGGCGAACGTGCTGGTCGGCGGCTCGGGCGCGGACGTGCTGTGGGGCGGGGCCGGGAACGACCGGCTGGACGGCGGCATCGGGGCGGACACCGCGGTCTATTCGGACGCGGCCTACGGCGTGAACGTCAACCTGAACATCCTGGACACGGCCCAGGACACCGGCGGGGCGGGGATCGACACCCTGCTGTCGATCGACAACGTGGTCGGCTCGGTCTTCGCCGACAGCCTGCGCGGCAATTCGGGCGCCAACACCCTGGAGGGCGGCGCCGGAAACGACGTGCTTGAGGGCGGCGGCGGCTCGGACCGGCTGATCGGCGGGGAGGGGATCGACACCGCCTCCTACGCCAATTCGGCCGCGGCGGTGACGGTGCGTCTGACCAACCCGAACGCGCAGGTCACCGGCGGGGCGGGTTCCGACACCCTGAGCGGGATCGAGAACCTGACCGGTTCGCGCTACGCCGACCGGCTGACCGGCGACGACGGGAACAACGTGCTGACCGGCGGGTCGGGCGACGACCTGCTGGACGGCGGGGCCGGCAACGACACCCTCGACGGCGGCCTGAACTTCGACACGGCCACCTACGCCGGCGCGAGCGGCGGCGTGACGGTGAACCTGACTCTGTCCGGCGCGCAGAACACTGGCGGCGCGGGCGTCGACACCCTGATCTCGATCGAGAACGTCACCGGTTCGGCCTTCAACGACTCCCTGCGCGGCAACACCGGGGCCAACACCCTGATCGGCGGTGCCGGCGACGATATCCTCGAAGGCGGCGGCGGCGAGGACCGGCTGGACGGGGGGGGCGGGATCGACACCGCCTCCTATGCGCACTCTGCGGCGGCGGTGACCATCAACCTCAACGCCGGCGGCACGCAGCCCACCGGCGGCGCGGGGACCGACACCCTGATCTCGATCGAGAACGTCACCGGCTCGGCCTTCGCCGACACCCTGCGCGGCAACGCCGTGACCAACGTGCTGGACGGCGGCGCCGGCGCCGACGTGCTGCTCGGCGGGGGCGGGAACGACGTGCTGATCGGCGGGGCCGGCGACGACGTGACGAGCGGCGGGACCGGCGACGACCTGTTCGTGTTCGGGCCGGGCTTCGGCCAGGACCGGATCGACGACTTCGTCGCCGGCGGCGTGGAGGACCGGCTGGACTTCTCCGCCTACACCGGCACGGGCGTGACCTGGACGCTCACCCAGGTCGGCGACGACGCGGTGTTCAGCTTCTCGGACGGGTCGACCCTGACCCTGGCGCACGTGCAGGCGACCAGCCTGGCGCAGACCGGGGCCTGGGGCTGGGGGTGAGGGCGGCGGCGACCGCCGCCGGCGTCACTCCCGGAAGCCGTACTTCTCCACCAGTTCGCGGCGGGTGAACCGCGCGGGCGGTTGGCCGCGGGGGCGGCGGCCGCTCACCCGTTCGTACACGCCCGGCTCCACCTCGCGATACCAGGGGATGTCGTAGGCCCCCAGGGCCTCGAGGTGGGCGAGGTAGGCGTCGAGGGTCGGGAAGGTCTTGCCGCGCGCGAAGGGCAGGTCGGCGACCGGTTGAGCTGACACGCTGTGCTCCTGTGCGGGGACGCCGGCCTTGGCGGGCGCGTCCGGGGCCTTCGCTGCGCACGGGCCGGCGGCCAGGGCGAACAGGCTCGCCGTCACCACAAAAGACCTGCTCACCGCCGCCGTCCTTCCGCCGAACCGGCCGCAGCCTAGGCGCGACGGGCGCGCGGGCGCAAACGGAAGCTTGGCTCTAGGCGAAACCCATGTTTTCCTCCCTGCAACTTGGGGGAGGATTGCGTGCGTATTTCCCGTGTTGAGCGAGCTTTTGCCTTGACGACCGGCGATACGGCCGCTCCGGCCGAATCCGCCCCCGCCGAGACCGCCCGGGTCGTCTCCACCGCCGTCGCGCCGTCGTATGCGGAACCCGCCGGGTTCGACCGGGTCGGAGCCTCGACCTCGAGCGCCCAGCAACTGTTCAACGCGGGCGCGCCGGCCAGTGCGACCGGCTTCGTCAACACGTCCGGCGACAAGGACTGGTACGCGGTCACCCTCACCGCCGGCCAGACCTATCAGTTCTCCCTGGACGGGACCTCGGGCCTCGACGCCTATCTGGAGCTGCGCAATTCGAGCGGCGTTCTGCTGGCGTCCAACGACGACGGCGGCAGCGGAACCGACTCGACGCTGTCCTACACCGCCGTCGGGGGCGGCACCTTCTACGTCTCCGCGGGCGGCTTCGGCTCGAGCACCGGCGCCTACACCCTCGACGTCGCGCCGATCGACGTGGTGGACACCATCGACTGGGGCACGAAGATCGCCGACGCCGCGGTGATCAACGTCTACTTCGCCCCGGCCGGGCAGCAGTTCGACGGCGAGACCTCGCTCGGCTGGAATTCCTATGAAATCCAGCAGGTGATGAACGTTCTCCAGCAGTACGAGAACGTCTGCGCGATCGACTTCGTGATCACCACCGACCCGGCGGTCGCGGACCTCAAGCTGCTGATCGCCGCCACCTCCGACGAGGCGCTGGGCTACTTCAACCCACCCGGCGAGCCGGATGCCGGCTGGGGCGTGTTCTATCGCGCGGGAACGGGCTGGGACGAGGCCGGCGGCGGCGGCCTGCAGCAGGGCGGGTACGGCTACGTCACCCTGCTGCATGAGCTCGGCCACGGTCTGGGCATGGCCCACCCGCATGACAACGGCGGCGGCTCGCCGATCATGCCCGGGGTCACGGACTCGTTCGATTCCTACGGCGTGAACAACCTGAACCAGGGCGTGTTCACGGTCATGACCTACAACGACGGCTGGGCGCTGTCGCCGACGCCGCTGCCGTCGTACATCGTCGGCTACGGCTACGAGGGCACCCCGATGGCCCTCGACATCGCCCTGCTGCAGCAGAAGTACGGCGCCAACACCACCTACAACAGCGGCGACAACACCTACGTCCTGCCGTCCGGCGACAAGGCCGGCACGTACTATTCGTGCATCTGGGACACCGGCGGGATCGACACCATCGTCGCCCAGGGCTCGAACCGCGCGGTCATCGACCTGCGGGCGGCCACCATCGACTTCAGCGCCACCGGCGGCGGCGTTGTGTCCTACATGTTCGGGACCCACGGCGGCTTCACCATCGCCCAGGGCGTGGTGATCGAGAACGCCACCGGCGGCGACGGCTACGACTCCATCACCGGCAACGACGCGGATAACATCCTGCGCGGCGGCGGCGGCGACGACACCCTGACTGGCGGCCTGGGCGCGGACCTGCTGGACGGCGGCGCCGGCGACGACACCCTGACCGGCGGCGAGGGCGACGACACTTATCTGGTGGACGGTCTCGGCGACCGCCTCACCGAGACCGGCGCAGGCGTGGACACCGTTCGCGCCTCCGTCTCCTGGACGCTGGCCGCCGGCTTCGAGAACCTGGTGCTGACCGGCTCGGCGCTGAACGGGACGGGCAACTTCCTCGCCAACACCATCACCGGCAACGACGGCGCCAACACGCTGGACGGCGGCCTGGGCGACGACGTGCTGAGCGGAGGCCTCGGAAGCGACCTGCTCGACGGCGGCTACGGCGACGACGTGCTGGACGGGGGCCTGGGCGACGACACCTACGTGATCGACGTCGGCTCCGACCGGATCGCGGCCGACGCCGGGGGCGTCGACACGGTTCGCTCGGCCGCGGCCGCCTGGACGCTGGGCGCCGGTCTGGAGAACCTGATCCTGACCGGCTCCGGGTCGATCAACGGCACGGGCAACGCCCTGGCCAACACCATCACCGGCAACGACGGCGACAATCTGCTGGACGGCGGCGCGGGCGACGACGTGCTGCAGGGCGGCCTGGGCAACGACACTTACGTGGTGGACAGCCTGGGCGACGTGATCAGCGACACCGGCGGCGTCGACACGATCCGGACCAGCTTCGCCTGGACGCTGGGCGCGGACTTCGAGAACCTGGTGCTGACCGGTACGGCGGCGCTGAACGGGACCGGCAACGAGCTGGCCAACCTCATGACCGGCAACGCCGGCGCCAACCGTCTCGAGGGCGGGCTGGGCGCGGACCAGCTCTTCGGCGCGGACGGGGCGGACCAGCTGATCGGCGGCGACGGCGACGACGTGCTGGACGGCGGCGTCCTGGCGGACCTTATCGACGGCGGGGCGGGCAAGGACACCGCCAGCTACGGCTCGGCCGCGGCCGGCGTCACGGTCAACCTCAACAAGACCACCGCCCAGGCCACGCTCGGCGCCGGCTCCGACACCCTGGTCTCGATCGAGAACCTGGCCGGCTCGGCCTTCAACGACAACCTGCGCGGCAACGCCGGGGCCAACCGGCTGATCGGCGGCGCGGGCGACGACGTGATCGAGGGCGGCGGCGGGGCCGACGTGCTGGACGGCGGGGCCGGGATCGACACTGTCAGTTACGTCAACACCGCCGGCTCGGGCGTGGTCGTGAACCTGCTCACCGGCGCGACCGGCGGGGCCGGAACCGACGTGCTGAACGACTTCGAGAATGCGACCGGTTCGCGCTACGACGACCAACTGACCGGTCACGACGGCGCCAACGTCCTGTCGGGGCTCGGCGGCGCCGACGTGCTCGTCGGCGGCCTCGGCGACGACACCCTCGACGGCGGCACCGGCGCGGACACGGTCTCCTACGCCGGGGCCACGGGCGCCGTGACGCTCAGCCTCAACAGCCTCGGCGTCGGCCAGCAAACAGGCGCCGCGGGCGTCGACACCCTGCTGTCGATCGAGAACGTCATCGGTTCGGCCTTCAACGACAGCCTGCGCGGCAACTCCGGCAGCAACGCGCTGACCGGCGGGGCGGGCGACGACGTGCTGGAGGGCGGCGGCGGGCACGACAAGATTGACGGCGGCGCCGGGATCGACACCGCCAGCTACGCCAACACCGCCGGCGGCGTCGGCGTCACGGTCGACCTCACCAAGACCGGCGCCCAGGTCACCGGCGGGGCGGGCTCGGACACCCTGTCCGCAATCGAGAACCTGACCGGCTCGCGTTACGCCGACGTGCTGCGCGGAGACGCGGGCGCCAACGTGCTGATCGGCGGCTCGGGCGACGACGTGCTGGAGGGCGGCGCGGGGAACGACACCCTGGACGGCGGGCTGAACGTCGACACCGCCTCCTACGCCGGCGCGAGCGCCGGGGTGAGCGTGAACCTCGGCCAGGCGGGCGCGCAGAACACCGGCGGGGCCGGCGTCGACACCCTGACCTCGATCGAGAACCTGACCGGCTCGGCCTTCGCCGACTCGCTGCGGGGGACCAGCGGCGCCAACGTGCTGATCGGCGGCTGGGGCGACGACGTGCTGGAAGGCGGCGGCGGCGACGACCGGCTGGAGGGCGGGACCGGAACCGACACCGCCAGCTACGCCAGCGCCGGCGCCGCGGTGACGGTGAACCTGAACGCCGCCGGCGGCGTCCAGGCCACCGGCGGGGCGGGCACGGACACCTTCGTGTCGATCGAGAATGTGACCGGCTCCGCCTTCAACGACAGCCTGCGGGGCAACTCCGGGGCGAACGTGCTGGTCGGCGGGGCCGGAGACGACGTGCTGGAGGGCGGGGGCGGGGACGACCGGCTGGACGGCGGGGCTGGGGCGGACACGGCCTCCTACGCCGCCGCGGGCGCCGCGGTCAGCGTCGACCTGAGCCTGACCGGGGCGCAGGCCACCGGCGGGGCGGGCGCCGACACCCTGGTCTCGATCGAGAACCTGACCGGCTCGGCCTACGCCGACACCCTGCGCGGCGACGCAAACGCCAACACCCTGACGGGCGGCGCCGGCGCGGACGTGCTGATCGGCGGCGGCGGCGGCGACATCTTCGTCGGCGGGCTCGGCGCCGACACCATGACCGCCGGCGCGGGGGCCGACATTTTCCGCTTCGCGGCCGGCGACGGCCAGGACGTGATCGAAGGCTTCGATCCGGACACCGATCAGCTCGTCGTCACCGGTTACGCGACCTGGACGGAGATCCGACAGGTCGGCGCCGACGTGCTCGTGGTGTTCTCCGCGACCGACAGCATTCTCGTCCGGAACGCTTCGGCGGCGGCGTTCGCGCCGGTGATCCTCGGCACCGCGGCGGCCGACACGCTCGCGGGCGGGAGCGCCATGGACGTCATTCGCGGCCAGGGCGGCGACGACGCGCTGTCGGGCGGCGGCGGGGACGACGTGCTGGAGGGCGGCGACGGCAACGACCGGCTTTCGGGCGGCGCCGGCGACGACATGATCGACGGCGGCGCGGGCAGCGCCTCGGTCGACGCCGCGGGCGCCTGGCCGGGGGACACGGCCGAATACGCGGCGGCTGTGGCCGGCGTGAGCGTCGACCTCGCGATTTCGGGCGCGCAAGACACGGTCGGCGACGGCGTCGACACCCTGCGCGGGATCGAGAGCCTGCTCGGCTCTGACTTCGCCGACAGCCTGAGCGGCGACGCCGGCGTGAACCGGCTGAGCGGCGGCGGCGGCGACGACGTCCTGCAGGGCCGGGACGGCGACGACGCCCTGGTCGGCGGGGCGGGGGACGATCTGCTGGACGGCGAGGCCGGGAACGACACTGCGATCTTCCTGGACGCGGCCGCGGGCGTGACCGTGGACCTGTCGGTCAGCGGGGCGCAGGCCACCGGCGCGGGGCTCGACACCCTGGTCTCGATCGAGAACCTGATCGGCGGCCACGGCAACGACACTCTGCGCGGCGACGCCGGCGCCAACATCATTCGCGGCCACGACGGCAACGACGTGATCGAAGGCGGCGCGGGCGACGACACCCTGATCGGCGGTGGAAATATCCTCGACGGCGGTTCCGGGAACGACGTCCTGCGCGGCCAGGACGGGGACGACACCCTCATGGGCGGGCGGGGGAACGACACCCTCGACGGCGGCGTCGGCATCGACACGGTGAGCTACGGGCGCGACGCCGCCACCGCCGGCGTCACGGTGAACCTGTCGCTGAGCGGGGTGCAGAACACCGGCGGCGCCGGGAAAGACACCCTGATCGGGATCGAGAACCTGGTGGGAAGCGCCTGGGCCGACACCCTGACCGGCGACGCGGGCGCCAACCGCCTCGACGGCGGCGCCGGCGGCGACACCCTGATCGGCGGGCTGGGCGACGACATCTACGTGGTCGACATGTTCTCGGACAACGTGGTCGAGCTGACCAACGAAGGGACGGACACCGTCCTGACCAGCATGTTCAGCTACGCCCTGGGCGCCGGCGTCGAGGTGCTGACCGGCACGTCCGCGACCGGCCAGCAACTGACCGGCAACAGCCTCGCCAACACCATAAACGGAGGGGCGGGCGACGACGACCTGCGCGGGGGCGGCGGCAACGACCTGCTGATCGGCGGAGCCGGGAACGACGTCCTGGGCAGCGGCCTCCAAAATGACGTGCTGGCGGGCGGCGACGGCGTCGATACCGCCGACTACTTCGCCGCCTCGGCGGGCGTGACGGCCGACCTGTCGGTCGGGACCGCCCAGAACACCCGCGGGGCCGGGTTCGACACCCTGACCGGGATCGAGAACCTGCTCGGTTCGGCCTATGGAGACACCCTCCGCGGCGACGCCGGCGTCAACGTCCTGAACGGGCTCGCCGGCGCCGACGTGCTGCGGGGCAAGGCTGGCGACGACGTCCTGACCGGCGGGGTCGGCGACGACACATTCGTGTTCGCGGCCGGCGACGGCCAGGACACGATCACCGACTTCACCTTCGGCTCCTTGGAGGACCGCATCCAGGTGATCGGCTACAGCGGCTATCAGGAACTGCGCCAGATCGGCTCGGACACCCTGGTCGTGTTCTCGGCGACCGACAGCATCCTGCTCAAGGGGGTGCTGCCGGGATCGCTGACCGCGGCCGACTTCGTCTTCAACACCGCCACGATCACCGGAACGTCGGCCGGCGAAGCCCTAGCCAGCGGCGCGGATGCCGACGTCATCCAGGCGCTCGGTGGGGACGACTTGATCACCGGCGGCGCCGGCAACGACCTCATCTTCGGCGGCGACGGCAACGACCAGATCGGAGACGTGGGCGGCGACGACACGTTCGACGGCGGGAATGGGTCCGACTGGTTGAGCTACGAAGGGGCGGCCGGTGGCGTGACGGTCAACCTGACGCTGACCGGCGCCCAGAACACCGGGGGCGCCGGGGTCGACACCCTAGTGAGCATCGAGACCCTGTTCGGCACGGCGTTCAACGACGTCCTGACCGGCAGCGCCGCGAGCAACGCGCTCTTCGGACGCGACGGCGACGACATCCTGAGCGCCGGAGCGGGTTCGGACGCGCTGGTCGGCGGCGACGGGGACGACCAGCTGTTCGGCGGCGACGACAGCGACTCGTTCGACGGGGGGAACGGCGACGATTTCATCGACGGGGGGGCGGGCGTCGACACGCTCACCTACGCGACCGCCTCTGCAGGCGTCACCGTGAGCCTCTCGGTGACCGGCCCCCAGAACACGGGCGGAGCGGGCGTCGACACACTGACGAGGATCGAAAGCGTCTACGGATCCAATTACGCGGACGTCCTGACGGGCGACTGGCTCAACAACGACCTGCTGGGGAACGACGGCGCGGACGTCCTGATCGGCGGGGGCGGCATGGACAACCTCTACGGCGCGGCGGGCGACGACCGGATCGAAGGACAGGGCGGTTCGGATACGCTGAGCGGCGGGACGGGCAACGACCTGTTCGTGTTCGCGGCCGGTTCAAACCAGGACCGCATCGCCGATTTCGTCGCCGGCGGAACCGAGGACACGCTCGACTTCTCCGCCTACGAGGGGTCGGGCTACACCTACTCAGTCGCCCAGAACGGCGCGGACACGGTGTTCACCTTCACCAACGGCGACGTCGTGATCCTGACCGGTGTGACCGCCACCGACCTGGTCCAGATCGACGCTTGGCACTGGGGCTGAGCCGGCGGCGCGGCGGGCGACCGCCGCGCCCTGGCGCGTTGAGCGTGCCCCAAAGGGCATAGTCGGCGGCAATCCGAACGCGGATACGCACGCCGCGGCTGTCAAGCTTGGCTGTTCGGCCTAGGCTCCCCCAAACACGTCTCTGGGGGGCGCCGGCATGGGCCAGTTCGACAGCATCGCGTGGGCTGAATCCGCGGCCGCGGCCGCCGGCGCCGCGCCCGGTGAAAAGCCGGTCTTCAACCTGAACCAGGTGATCGCCAATTTCGAGCGCTGGGGGATCTCCTGGGGGCCGGGGGCGGTGGTGCCTTACGCCTTCCTGACCGCCGTGCCGTCCGCCCTGGGCGGCGATCCGGACTACGCCGGCTTCCAGGCCCTGAGCGACATTGAGCAGGGCTTCGTGCGTATGGCGTTCCAGATGATCGCCGACGTCGCCAACATCAGCTTCGTCGAGGTGCCGGACAACGGCTCTTTCTTCGGCCGCCTCACCTTCGGCAGTTCGTCGACCATGCCGGACTTCGTGTGGGGATGGGCCGACGTGCGCGACGCCGGGACCAGCGTCCTCGCTTCCAGCATCTGGCTGAACACCGAGACGGTGGGCACGCGCAGCTGGGTCGTCGGCGGCTATAACTTCATGGCCACCATGCACGAGATCATGCACGGTCTCGGCTTCCCGCATCCGGGCGAATACAACGCCGACGGCTCGGACATCACCTACGCCGCCGACGCTGAGTATTTCCAGGACAGCCGTCAGTACACGGTGATGTCCTACTTCGCGGCCGCCGAGACCGGCGCCTTCCACATGCGGTCGGGGCTCACCTATTCCGGCGCCACCCTGCTGCTGCACGACATCGCCGCCATCCAGGCGGTCTACGGCGCCAATACGACCACCCGCACGGGCGACACGGTCTACGGCTATCACTCGACCGCGGGGCTGGTGTCCTACGACTTCAGCGCCAATACCAACCCGATCGTCTGCATCTGGGACGCCGGCGGGATCGACACCATCGACCTCTCCGGCTCGGCCACCGCGATCAATTTGGACCTCAACGAAGGCGCCTTCAGCGACGTCTGCGGCTTCACCGACAACCTGTCCATCGCCTACGGGGCTCAGGTCGAGAACGGAATCGGATCGGCCCTGGCCGACTTCATTCTCGGCAACGCCCTGAACAACCAGCTGTCCGGCGGGGCCGGCGACGACCAGCTGACCGGCGGCGCCGGCGACGACGTGCTGATCGGCGGAACCGGTGCGGACACCATGCTCGGCGGCGCCGGCGACGATCTCTACGAGGTCGAGAACTTCGGGGACGTCGCCGTCGAACAGGCGGGCGGCGGCGTGGATACGGTTCGCGCCTCGCTCACCCATGTCCTGGGCGCGAACGTGGAGAACCTGGTGCTGATCGGGACCGCCCTCAACGGAACCGGCAACGGCTTGAGCAACGCGCTGACGGGCAACGCTCTGAACAACAGCCTGGACGGCGCGACCGGCGACGACGTGCTCGAAGGCGGCCTGGGCGACGACGTCCTGGTCGGCGGGACGGGGACGGACACGGCCTCCTACGCCGGGGCGTCGGGCGCGGTCACCGCCAGCCTCACGGCTGGCACGGCCAGCGGCGCGGCGGGGACCGACACCTTCAGCTCGATCGAGAACCTGACCGGGTCCGGCTTCGCCGATTCCCTTCGCGGCGACGCCAACGCCAACGTGCTGAACGGCGGCGGCGGCAACGACCTGCTGGACGGCGGGGCGGGCAACGACACCCTGGTCGGCGGGAGCGGGAACGATACGGCGACCTACGCCAACACCACGGGCGGGGTCGGGGTGAGCGTCGACTTGAGCCTGGCGGGCGCCCAGGCCACCATCGCCGCCGGGCTGGACGCGTTGGCGGAGATCGAAAATCTGATCGGCTCGTCCTACGCCGACACCCTCAAGGGGGACGCGGGGGCCAACATCCTGACCGGCGGCGCGGGCGCGGACGTGCTGGACGGACGCGGCGGCGACGACAAGTTGGACGGCGGGACCGGCGTCGACACCGCCGACTATTCGTCGGCGACGGCCGGGGTGACGCTCAACCTCAACGACATGGGCCAAGCCCAAAACACGGGCGCGGCCGGGATCGACACGCCAAAGTCGATCGAGAACATCAACGGCTCGGCCTTCAACGACAACCTGCGCGGCCACGCCGGCACCAACTACCTGTACGGCGGGGGCGGGGACGACGTGCTGGAGGGCGGCGGCGGCCACGACCACCTGATCGGCGGCGCCGGGATCGACACCGCTTCCTACGTCAACTCGGCCGCGGCGGTGACGGTGCGTCTGACCACCACCGACGCCCAGGTCACCGGCGGGGCGGGCTCCGACACCCTCACCGAGATCGAGAACCTGACCGGTTCGCGCTACGACGACCGCCTGACCGGGGACGCGGGCGACAACGTACTCTCGGGCCTCGGCGGCGACGACCTGCTGGACGGCGGGGCCGGCAACGACACCCTGGACGGCGGCCTTAACTTCGACACCGCCACCTACGCCGGCGCCGCGTCGGGCGTGACGGTGAACCTGACCGTCTCGGGCGCCCAGAACACTGTCGGGGCCGGGATCGACACCCTGATCTCGATCGAGAACGTCACCGGCTCTGCCTTCAACGACAGTCTGCGCGGTAACACCGGGGCCAACACCCTGGTCGGCGGCGCTGGCGACGACGTGCTGGAAGGCGGCGGCGGCGAGGACCGGCTGGACGGCGGGACCGGGAACGACACGGCGACCTACGCCCATGCGGCGGCGGCGGTGAGCGTCAACCTGAACGCCGGCGGCACGCAGCCCACCGGCGGGGCCGGCACCGACACCCTGGTGTCGATCGAGAACGTCACCGGTTCAGCCTTCAATGACTCGCTGCGCGGCAATTCTGTCGCCAACGTGCTGGATGGCGGGGCCGGGAACGACGTGATCCTCGGTGGCGGCGGCGCCGACATCATCGTGGGCGGCGGAGGCGACGACGCCCTGACCGGAGGGACCGGCGACGACCTGTTCATATTCGCCGCCGGCTTCGGTCACGACGCCGTCGCCGACTTCGTGGCCGGCGGCGCTGAGGATCGGCTGGACTTTTCCGCCTACGCCGGCTCAGGCGTGACCTACAACCTGGCCCAGGTCGGGGCGGACGCGGTGTTCACCTTCTCTGACGGCTCGACCGTGACCCTGACCGGGGTCACCGCGGCGAACCTGCATCAGATCGACCCGTGGGGCTGGGGCTGATCCCGCCCCTGCTTGAGCGCGTGTCGGCACAGGCGTCCGGAGCGAGTTCGAACACGTCCGGTCGCGTCCGGCCCCCCGGCGCGCGGCCGTCCGAGGGCCGAGGCCGCTCGGGTCGCTCGGTCCCGCCTACCCCCCGCCGGGGAGCTCCCCGAGGAACGCCCGATTAGCTTCGCGTAGCTGCGCGGCCGCCTCGTCGTAGAGGAACGGCAGGAAGGCGTAGCGCCGCCCCCGGGTGACCGGCGTCACCGTGTGCAGCAGCGAGCAGGAGAACACCACCGCGCCCCCGACCGGCGGCTTGAAGGTGCGCGGGCCGTATTCCGGAAAGCCGATCTCGCCGCCGTCGAAGTCGGCGTTCAGGTTGATGGACACGGCGAAGCGGCGGTGGGCTGTGCCCTTGGTGGTGTTGTCGCGATGCGGCCGGAAGTGGCCGCTGTCTTCGGCGCTGTAGCAGGCCACCAGGTAGCGCTCCATGCGCGTGACCTCGAACTGGTAGGCGCGCCGGATCTCCGGCACGAGCCGCCGCAGGACGCGCTGCTGCGCCTCGCGGATGAGGCTCTCGTCGGTCAGGGTGTGGTCGGCGCGGCGCTTGTGGCGGGGGTCGTGGACCACGACTGTCTTGCCGCCCACATCGCGCATGAACCCCGACGTCTCGCCGCCGTGCGCGGCGTAGGCGTCGGTGAGCTGCCGACAGAACTCCGCTTCGAACACGCCGGGCAAGTAAAGGACGGGCGCCTGGATCTCGGGGCCGGCGTATCGCGCGACCGGCGGCAGTGCCTCGAGGAAGGCGGACAACTCGGCGCGGTCGGCTCCGTCGTCGGCGAACGGCGCGACCTTGAGCACCCTGAGCGCCGGGTCGAGCACGATCCACAGACGACGGGCCCGAACGCTCGACTCGTCGCCGGCCTCGGGCGCTGCGCCGTAGAGTCGGCTGACCTTGGCGTCGAGATCCCAGAAGTAGCGAACGCCGGGCAGGCTGTCGGTGAGCCGGTCACGGTCGTGGGGATCGAGGCTGACCCCGAAGAACGAGAAGCGCTCGTCATCGAACAGCTGGCGGTGCTCGTCGATCAGAGACAGCGCCGATCGCCCCGCCGCGTCTCCTGCCGTCGCGAAGAAGCAGAGCACGATGTACCGGCCGGCCGTGGTGTCGAAGACGTACCGGGGATTTCCCGTGGCCTGCGCGGTGAACCACGGCGCGGGGTCGCCCGGCTGCAACAGGCGATAGCGCTGATCCAAGGGAGACGTCACAATTTCAGGAACGCCATTCATCAAGCCAACTCTCGCCATTTGCGCAAGGGGGGCTGATGCAACGCCCCCCCCTCGGCGGGGCATTCCATCGCCTTCTCGCCAATGGCAATTCGGTATTGCTGCGACTCACGGCTGGCGCAGAGCGCCCGCAGAAACTCCGGGTGAACCATCGCGGATCGCCGTAGGCTTCCGCGAGAGCCCACGGCTCAGGTGGGGTTCAGCCCGGCTGAGGTACAGAGCGAACGCGCCCAGAGCAAGGCCTGCAGGTGTCCACCACTGGTGCGAGCAAGACTTCCGGCCGTAGCGAAGGGGCTACAATGGGTCCCCCGTTCGAGCCGGGGAGGCGGTACCACTCCCCAACGGCCGTGCTGCGCGGGGGAAATGCGAGTGCGCTGAGCCAGCGCCCTCGGCCTCATTCTCACTTTTGACGCGCCCCCGCATTCGGTTCGCAGACGGGCGCTCACATCAGTCGGGCCGTGCGCAGCGCGCTCGCGATCACTCCCTGGACGTCGCCGGGCACGTGCTTTTCGAGCGCCGCCATCACCTGGTCTCCGAGCGAGGCGGGGACCGGATGCCGGCGTCCAAGCTCGGGCGCGTCCGCAAGGGCCGGTCTCGGCGTGGCCGCTTCGCTGGCGGCGACAGGGGACGCGGTCTCGGGGAGGTCCCAGAAGCGGGCGATCTCCCGCGAAGAAGACACCCCCGCTTCCAGCATGAACGCCCCGGCCGCGCCCACGCCCTCAGGCGCGCCCGTCGCCAGCGGCGTACCGTGCCCGAGGCCCTGGATCAGGTTGAGCTCGATCAGCACCTCGTCGCTCCCGGGGCCGCGCCAGACCGCGCGGGTGCGGCCGGACAGGGCGTGGGTCTCGTCGGGCTCGGACGCCAGGCCGTGCGCGGCCGCCCACTGCCGGGCCGTGTCCGTGGCGGCGCGGGGCTTGACCGTGGTGTCGGCGCTCCCGTGCCACACCGACAGGCGCGGAAGCGGTGAGCCGGCCGGCGCGGCGCGGCGCACCCGGGCGCCCAAGTCTGCGGCGGCGTGGGCGCGGCCGCCGTGCATCGCGGCCAGCGCCTCCTGTACGTTGGCGGCCACGCCATAGGGCAGCCCCGCGACGACGGCCCCGGCGGCGAACACCTCGGGATAGGTGGCGAGCATCACGGAGGTCATGGCCCCGCCGGCCGACAGGCCGGTGACGAACACGCGTCTAGAGTCGAGCCCGTGCGTGCGAATGGCGTGAGCGACCATGGCGCGGATCGAGGCCGCCTCGCCCCGGCCGCGCGTCGCGTCCTCGGGCTGGAACCAGTTGAAGCAACGGTTGGGATTGTTGGCCTGCGTCTGTTCCGGCGCGACCACGGCGAAGCCGCAGCGGTCGGCCAGGGTCAGCCAGCCCGCGGCGTGCGCGTGCGCCTCGGCCCGCTGGGTGCAACCGTGCAGGACCACCACCAGCGGCGCGCTCGGCGCGAGCCCCTCGGGAACGTAGGTGAGCATGCGTAGCGCGCCGGGGTTGTCGCCGAAGTCGAGCGTCTCCTTGAGCCGGGTTTCGCCTGCATACGGGGTGGCGGGGCCGTTTTGCGCCCGCCGTCGCAGGCGCGCCAACAGCTCGGTGCTCTCTCCCAGGCTCGGCATGATCGATCACTCCGTCTCGGGGCAAGGGGTGGACTGTTGCGATGCAGCATTCCGCTCGCAAGGGAGGGATATAAATGCTGCAGTGCGGCGTAAAACCCCGAGGGGCGAAAAACCGCCCGCTCGGGCGCCCTTCGCTCAGGCGAGAATTCGTCGACGGAACCGCGCCGGACGCGCGGCGTTCACCGGGGTTCCCTATGGAGTACACGCGTCATGGCGGAACCGACGAAGCTGAACGCCCTGCAACTGCTCAGCGCTGATCACCGCAAGGTGGAGGCCCTGTTCGAAACCTTCGAAAAGGCCCGCGGGGCCGAGCGCAAGCACGCTCTGGCGCAACAAATCTGCACCGAGCTAAGGGTGCACGCCCTCATCGAGGAAGAGATTTTCTATCCGTCGCTGCGCGGCGAGGTCGATGAGGACATGTTGAACGAGGCTTATGTCGAGCACGACGCGGCTAAGGTGCTGATCAACCAGATCGAGGCGGCTACGCCGGACGACGACTACTTCGAGGCCAAGGTGACGGTCCTGCAGGAGGAAATCGCGCACCACGTCAGCGAGGAGGAGCGTCGTCACGGAAGCCTGTTCGCCCAGGCGCGTAAAGCGGGTCTCGACCTCGAGGCTCTGGGGGAGCGGATGAATGCGCGAAAGCTCGAGTTGACGGCCCTGGCCAAGCGCGGCGAGTTGCCCCCGGCACGGCCGACCACCTTTGGCGCGTCATCCCTGACGGGTGACGCCATGGCGGACGCGCGACGTCGTTAATCAGCCTCGACGAGCCGCCCGCCACCTTCTCCGCCTCGCTGGAGCCGGGTGCCCCCTACCGGGCGGCTCGACCGCCTCGAGCGTCTGACCGAAATTTCGCCCCGCCTGGACCTAACCCTCCGCTCACAGGTTCGCCGTCCCGCAGTCCTTGTAAGCGCGTGGGAGCGAAATATGCCGAGCCATACTGGAAAGACGCCCGGCTCCAGACGGGGTGAAACGGCGAAGGCTGGCGCGAGGATTTCCACCAGCTACGGCGAGCTCCAGGGCGGCGGCGGCGAAACCCATCAGACCGTCGCAGAAGGCGCGGAACGCCTGACCACCTCGCAAGGCGCGCCGGTCGCCGACGACCAGAACACCCTACGGCAGGGCGACCGCGGTCCCGCCCTCATGGAAGACTTCCACTTCCGGGAGAAAGTCTTCCACTTCGATCATGAGCGAATTCCCGAACGGGTGGTCCACGCGCGGGGTTACGGGGCGCACGGCTACTTCGAACTGACCGACTCCCTCGCCGACGTCACCCGCGCGGACGTGTTCCAGCGGGTCGGCGAGCGCACGCCCGTCTTTGTGCGCTTCTCGACGGTGGCCGGCAGCAAGGGGTCTTTCGACCTGGCGCGCGACGTGCGCGGGTTCGCCGTCAAGCTCTACACCCGGGAAGGCAACTGGGACCTCGTCGGCAACAACATCCCGGTGTTCTTCATCCAGGACGCCATCAAGTTCCCCGACCTCATCCACTCGGTGAAGCCGGAGCCGGATCGCGAATTCCCCCAGGCGCAGTCGGCGCACGACAACTTCTGGGACTTCATCTCGCTTACGCCCGAAAGCCTGCACATGATCATGTGGGTCATGTCCGACCGGGCGATCCCGCGCTCCTTCCGGTTCATGGAGGGCTTCGGCGTCCACACTTTCCGCCTGCTCGACGCCCAGGACCGCTCGACCTTCGTCAAGTTCCACTGGAAGCCGAAGCTCGGCCTGCAGTCGGTCGCGTGGAACGAAGCGGTGAAGATCAACGGCGCCGATCCGGACTTCCACCGGCGCGACCTGTGGGACGCCATCGGTAGCGGCGACTTCCCGGAGTGGGAGCTGGGCGTGCAGCTCTTCGACGACGCGTTCGCCGAAAGCTTCGCCTTCGACGTGCTCGACCCGACAAAGATCATTCCGGAAGAGGAGATCCCGGTCCGCGTCGTCGGCCGCCTGGTGCTGGATCGGCGGGTCGACAACTTCTTCGCCGAGACCGAACAGGTGGCCTTCTGCACCCAGAACGTTCCGCCGGGCATCGACTTTTCGGACGACCCGCTCCTGCAGGGGCGCAACTTCTCCTACCTCGACACCCAGCTGAAGCGCCTCGGCGGGCCCAATTTCACGCACCTGCCGATCAACGCGCCCAAGTGTCCCTTCGCCCATTTCCAGCAGGACGGGCACATGGCGATGCGCAATCCGGTCGGCCGCGCCAACTACGAGCCCAACAGCTGGGGCGAGCAGGGCGGACCGCGCGAAGATCCCGAGCGCGGCTTCCACAGCTTCGCCGCTGAGGAACGCGGGCCCAAGACGCGCCGGCGGCCTGAAAGCTTCGCCGATCACTACAGCCAGGCGCGACAGTTCTTCGTCAGCCAGACGCCGATCGAGCGGAAGCATATCGGGGACGCGCTGACCTTCGAACTGAGCAAGGTCGAGCGCCCCGACATCCGCTCGCGCGTGGTGTCGCACCTCCTGCATGTCGACCGGACCCTCGCCCGCACGGTGGCGGACGGGCTCGGCCTGGATATGCCGGAGCCGGCCAAGGCCGCGCGACCGGTCGTCGACGATCTGCCGCCGTCCGACGCGCTCAGCATCGTCAAGCGCGGCCCGCAGCGGTTCGAGGGCCGCAAGCTCGGAATCCTCCTCACCGAAGGAGCCGACGCCGGCCTTTTCAACGCCCTGGTGGCCGCCGTGGAGGCTGAGAAGGCGGTTTACGAAGTTATCGCCCCGAAGATAGGCGGCGTGGTCCTTTCCGACGGCGCTAAGGTTCCAGCCGACCAAAAGATCGATGGCGGCCCGTCCGTGCTTTACGACGCCGTCGCAATCGTCGCCTCGCCTGCAGGGGCGACGCTTCTGGCAGGCGACTCCGCCGCCAAGGACTTCGCAACCGACGCCTTCGCGCACTGCAAGTTTATCGCCTACTCCGCGGAGGTGATGGTCCTCTTCGAGAAGGCGGGGCTGGCCGACGACATCGACGCGGGCTGCATCGCCCTGGGCGGACCAAAGGACGCGGCCGCCTTCCTGAAGGCGTGCGCGCCCCTGCGCTTCTGGGACCGCGAGCCCAAGGTCGACCTGGACGCCAAGGCGTGAGGGCGCCTCCGTCAAGGGGGGCGCCGTACTCGCGGTGCGCGCCGGTCCGGCCGGCCTCGCAAGCTTCCCGGCGCTAGGCCGATGGTTCTAAGCCCCTGAGTTCACTGAGTGTCCCCTGGATTGGCGGTCTAGAGGTCCCCGTTCGAGCCGGGGAGGCGGCGCCATCGCAGGGTCGCCCCTGACCTGAGGCCCGCGGCTGACGGCCCCGGTGGCTGTCTCCCTTCCGCTACAGCCGTCGGCTGTCCGGCCGGCTTGGTCGCAGGGCGCGCCCGCGCAGCTTTACGGCGAAGCTTCGCCACGCCAGACTTTTTCCGCAAAAGCAGGGGAGGGGCGCCATGTCCCGCGGAATGTTGAGGGCCGCGCTCGCGGTCGGCGTGACGACGAGTGTGCTTGCGGCCTGGTCGATCGCCGCGGCCCAGACGCCGCCGGCCCAGATGGGCGCGCGTTACGTCCCGGCGCCGTGGTGGATGCAGGAGCCGGTGATCGCCTCGATCGGCCTGGTGCGCACCGAGCTTCCGGCCAACCGGGCGTCCTTCTCGGCCCAGTTCCAGGCGGTCGAGCGCACGTCCGCCGCGGCCCAGCAGGCGGCCGCCGCCAAGGTCCGCGAGATCGACGCGGCGCTGCGGTCTTACGGCGCCGACAAGGTGCGGATCGAGACCACCCTGTCGACGCGGCCGCTCTACGAGCAGTATCGCGACAAGGACGGCAACATTCTGGAGAACCAGCGGGCCGACAAGATCGACCGCTTTGAGGTCTCCGCCAGCCTGCGCATCGACGTCCGCGACATGGCGGTGCTGGAGCGGGCGTACGCGGCCGTGCAGGCCGCCCAGCCGACCAGCGTCGGCCCCGTCGGCTTCCGGCTGGAGCCGGACAACGAGGTCAGGACCTGGCTGTCCAAGGAGGCGGTCAAGGACGCCGCTCGCCGGGCCACGCTGGCGGCCGACGCGGCCGGGTCCAAGCTGGGACGTGTGAAGGTGATCGATCCGACCGGCCGGGCCTGCCAGACCGACGTGCTGGCCGGCTGGCCCAGCTACGGCTCCGGCGGCGCGCCGGTCGACGTCGCCTACGACGGGCCCGCCATGGCCTCGCCGCCGCCGCCGCCTCCGCCGCCGCCTGCGCCCATGTCGGCGCGCGGCGGCCAGGCCGAGCCCATGCAGTTCACCCTGCAGCCGCCGCGTCAGTGGCTGCAGGAGGAAGCCTGCGTGGTTTACGGGCTGATGTGAGGACGCCTCAGGCCGCGGGCGACAGTTCCGCGGCCTGGGCCTGCTCCACGAGCGCGTCCAGGGCCCCGATCAGGTCGCGGACCAGATCGTCCTCGTGCTCCAGCCCGACCGAGACGCGAAGCAAGGAGTCGCCGATGCCGGCGCGGCGACGCGCGTCCGGATCCATGGCCGCATGGGTCATGGTGGCCGGGTGGGCGATCAGGCTCTCCACCCCGCCCAGCGACTCCGCCAGGGTGAAGACGCTGACGCCTTCGACGAGACGGCGCACGTCGTCGACGCCGCCGGCCAGCTCGAAGCTCAGCATGGCCCCGAAGCCGGACTGCTGGCGCTTGGCGATCTCGTGGCCCGGATGGCCGGGCAGGCCGGGATAGTGCACCGCGCGCACGGCCGGATGGACGGCCAGGGCCTCGGCCAGCTTCTGGGCGGTGACCTGCTGGCGCTCGACCCGCGCGAACAGGGTGCGCACGCCGCGGAGCGTCAGGTAAGCGTCGAACGGCGAGCCGGTCACGCCCAGGCAGTTGGCCCACCAGGTCAGGCGCTGGACGTCGTCCGGATCGGCCGCCACGACCGCGCCGCCGACCACGTCGGAGTGACCGTTCACGTACTTGGTGGTGGAGTGGATCACGAGGTCCGCGCCCAGCCGGATCGGCTGCTGCAGGGCCGGCGACAGGAAGGTGTTGTCGACCGCGACCTTGGCTCCGACCGCCTTGGCCTTGCGGCAGACCTCGGCGATGTCGACCAGGCGCATCAGCGGGTTGGACGGGCTTTCGATCAGCACCAGTTTCGGCCGTAGCGCCAGGGCGGCGTCCAGGGCCGCCGCGTCGGTCTGGTCGACGAACTCGACCTGGAAATGGCCCTTGCGCTGGCGGGCGCAGAGCAGGCGGTGGGTGCCGCCGTAGCAGTCATGCGGGGCCAGCAGCAGGTCGCCGGGCTCCAACTCGTGCAGCGCCAGGTCGACGGCGGCCATGCCGGTGGCGACCACCACCGCGCCGGCGCCGCCCTCGAGCTCCGCCAGGGTCTCGCCCAGCAGGTCGCGGGTGGGGTTGCCCGAGCGGGTGTAGTCGTAGCGCCGCTTCTGGTCGAAGCCGGCGAAGCTGTAATTGCTGGACAGGTGCAGCGGCGGCATCACCGAGCCGAACGCCGGATCGCGATCGACGCCGGAGCGCGCCGCGGCGGTACAGGGGTGGATCGGCTGGGACACGGCGGACTCCTGGGAGGCGGGAATGACGGCGGGGGAGGGCGCTGCGCCCTCGGCGAAGAAGCGGCGGAGGACGGAGGCGACCGCGTCGTCCTCCTTCAGGAAGGCGTCGTGGCCGTAGAGCGAGGGGCGCACGACCAGATCGGTCAGGGCGGGCAGGCGCCGCGCCAGGTCCTGCATGTCGGCCAGCGGCACCAGCCGGTCGGTGTCGAAGGCCAGCAGGGTGGTGGGCGCGACGACCGCCTCGGGGCGCACCCGGTGGCGGTCCATGCTGTCGGACAGGGCGATCCAGCGCGCCTCGGCCATCAGCTCGGGATAGGCCCGGCCCCGCGCGATCAGGTAGTCGCAGACCGGGTAGGCGCCGCCGGCCTCGGCCGGGGCCTCGCCGGCGAAGCGCTGCGCGAACTCGTCTGGCGTGCGGTAGGTGGTCATGGCCAGCTCGCGGGCCAGGGCGATGCCGTCGGCCGGGCGGCCGACTTCGCGGGCGAAGGCCAGGATGCGGCGCTGAATGCCGCGCCAGGCAGTGGCCATCGGGTGGGCCCGGTGGGCGGCGGAGATCACCAGCAGCCGTTCCAGCCGTTCGGGAAACCGCTCGGCGAAGGCCAGGCCGACCATGCCGCCGTAGGATGCGCCGACCCAGGCCGCCGCGCGTTCAACGCCGGCGGCGTCCAAGGCCAGGGCCAGCAGGCGGGCCTGGTCGCCGGTCGTCAGCGTCGGCGGCGTGCTCGCGCCTTCCGGGACGAAGTCGAAGCCCAGCACCTGCAGGCGCTCGAGATCGACCGGGCCGCCGGGGCGCACCACCTGCGGCCACCAGTCGGCCGCGTCGCGGCCGCTGGACACGCCGCCGGCGACGACCACGACGGGGGCGCCCGCCCGACCCTGCAGCCGGGCGCGGATATGCGTCTGCTCCAGCCGGCCGCCGGCCTCCAGCCGGAAGCTGTCGGGGATGGCGACTTCGAAGTCGCGTGCGCCGGTTTGTTCGTTCGCCGAAGTCATCGGCCTTCTTCCGCCTCCCACTCAGGAGAGCTCCGGCGGAAACGAAAGACCGTGAAGCGCGCACGGCCCTTGGGCGGCATGCGCTCCACTCATCTGTCGCGGACCTGAGGTCCCCGCAGGAGTTGGCACCTTGCGCGAAGCGCAGGTTGCCCCGGCGTCAAAGGGCCTGTCCCTCAGCCGGTCTCGATGAGTGAGTTCATGCTGCGGCGCGGCGACCGACTTCGTCAAGCGGGAAAAATTTTGCGCCGAGGGCCTTGACGATCGGATCGGCTTGCGTCGTTCCTAGAGACGCGCCGATTTGATCATCAGCTTGCGGGCGCGGTAGAAATGCAGCTAAAGCGGGATGTGCGGCGCGTGAAATCGCGCCTGCACTCTGGCTCGACAGCTATTTCTCCGTCATCGCAGTTGGATTTGTTTGCGGCGCGCCGGCCTGTTGGAGCGCTGTCGTGACCAAACCTGTGATCGTCCTGAAATTCGGCGGATCTGTTCTTCGTGGCGAAGAATCCGTCGCGTCGGCCGTTTCCGAAATCTACCGCTACGTCCGCCAGGGCAGCGCCGTCGTGGCCGTGGTGTCGGCCTTCCACGGTGAGACGGATCGGCTGCTGCGCCACGCGGCGACCTACGGCGCCGCACAACGCGGCCGGGCCACGCCCTACCTGGTGGCGCTTGGCGAGACGCGGTCGGCGGCGCTGCTTGCGCTGGCGGCCGAGCGCGTCGGCCTGCAGACCCGCCTGCGGCCCCCGCACGAGATCGGCCTGCGGGCCGGCGGCGACCGGCATGACGCCTCGCCGGTCGACGTGGACACGGATCGCCTGCGCCGCGACCTCGACGAGGCCGACGTGGTCGTGGTCCCGGGCTTCGTCGCGGTCGGCGAGCACGGCGAGACGGTGCTGCTGGGGCGCGGCGGCACCGACCTCAGCGCCGTGTTCCTGGCCGCGCGGCTGGGGGCGCGGGTGCGCCTGCTGAAGGACGTGGACGGGGTCTACGACCGCGACCCGGCGCTGAACCGGGCCGGGGCGCGCCCGTTCGCCCGCATCACCTGGGCCGAGGCCGAGCGGCTGGCCCATCCCCTAGTGCAGGACAAGGCGGTGCGCCTGGCTGCGGCCGTCGAGTTGCCGATCGAGGTGGCGGCGCTTGGAGCGGCCTACGAGACGGTGATCGGGCCCGACACCGCCGTGCGCATCGCCGCCCCGCCGGCGGGCGAGGCCTTGCGGGTGGCGCTGCTGGGCTGCGGGGTGGTCGGCGGCGGCGTGCTGGAGCGGCTGCTGGACGATCCGGAGCGGTTCGAGCCGGTGGCCGTGCTGGTCCGAGACGTCGGGCGGCGCGCCTGGCACCGGGCCGGCGGCCTGTTCACCGACGAGGTGGAGGAACTGGCGAGCGCCGACGCCGACGTGCTGGTCGACACCGGCTGCGGGCTGGAGCCGAGCTCGGACCTGATCGAGGCGTACCTCGCCCGCGGCGGCGCCGTCGTCAGCGCCAACAAACAGGCGGTCAACGCCGCACGGACCCGTTTCGCCGCAGCCATAGGGGCCGGCGGCGGACGGCTGCTGCACTCGGCGGCCGTCGGCGGCGGCGCGCCCTTCCTCGAGGCCGCCGCGCGATGTCGTCCCGACGGCGTCGTCGGGATTGAGGGCGTGGTCAACGGCACCTGCAACTTCGTGCTGGAGCGCCTGGCCGAGGGCCTGACGCTGGACGCGGCCGTGCACGCCGCCACCCGCGCGGGCTTCGCTGAGGCCGATCCGTCGGCCGACCTGGAAGGGCGTGACGCGGCCGCGAAGCTGGAGCTGCTGGCCCGCGCCGCGGCGCCTGACGCGCCGTTCGTGTTCAAGGGCGCCGACGTGCTCGACGCCAGCGTCACGACGCCGGCGCAGGGGCGCCTGAAACAGGTCGCCCGCGCCGTGCTCGGGCCGCACGGCTGGACCGGCGAGGTTCGCCTGGTCGCCTTGCTCGATAGCGATTTCCTGGCCGGAGCGGAGGCGGAGGAGAACCGCCTGCGCCTGACCCTGGCCGACGGCCGGCAGGTGCACACGGCCGGCAAGGGCGCCGGCCGCTGGCCTACGGTTGAGGCGGTGATGGCCGACCTCTACGACCTGCGCCGCGAGGGCCGCGCCGCCGCCGTCAGCCGAACGGCGCCTCGAGCGAAGGCGACGGCTGGGTGAACCAGGCCGCCCCGTCCTCGGTGACGTGGAAGTGGTCTTCCAGGCGCACGCCGAACTGGCCCGGCACCACGATCATCGGCTCGTTGGAGAAGCACATGCCGGGCGCGAGCGGGGTCTTGTCGCCGCGCACCAGATAGGCCGGCTCGTGGATGCTGAGGCCGATGCCGTGGCCGGTGCGGTGCGGCAGGCCCGGCAGCTTGTAGTCGGGGCCGAAGCCGTTCGCCTCCAGCACCCTGCGGGCGGCGTCGTCGACCGCCTCGCAGGCCACGCCCGGGCGCACGGCGTCGAACGCCGCCAGCTGGGCCTCGCGCTTGATCCGCCAGACCCGGGCCAGCGCCTCGGTCGGTTCGCCGAACACGTAGGTGCGGGTGATGTCGGAGTTGTAGCCGTCGACCTGGCAGCCGGTGTCGATCAGCACCAGGTCGCCTTCCTTCAGCACCTGCTCGCCCGGCACGCCGTGCGGATAGCTGGTCGCCTCGGCGAATTGCACGGCGCAGAAGGTGTTGCCGCCGTCCGCGCCCATGGCCCGGTGGGCGGCGTCGATGAAGCGGCGCACGTCGCCGGTGGTGACGCCCGGCGCCAGCATCAGGGCCGCGCGGCGCTGGGCCTCCAGGGTCATGGCCTTGGCCTGAGACAGCAGGGCCAGCTCGGCCGGCGACTTGATCATCCGGCAGCCGTCGATCACCGGCGCGCCGTCCACCAGCTCGACGCCGGCCGCCGCCTTGCGCAGGCCGTCGAAGGCGAAGAAGGGCAGGGCGGGGTCGATCGCCAGCGTGCGCGCGCCCTTGTCGGCCAGGGTCTGGGCGACCAGGCGATAGGGGCTCTCGTGCTCCTCCCAGGTGCGGATCTCGGCCGAGATCCCGAGCGAGGCCTCCAGCGAGCCCAGTTCGAAGGTCGGGCAGATCATCACCGGGTCGCCGTGGCGCGGCAGGACCATCGCCACCAGCCGCTCGGTCGCGCCCCAGGCCATGCCGGCGAAATAGCGCAGGCTGGCCCCGGCGTTGACGATCAGGGCGTCGGCGCCGATCGTCGTCATCAGCGCGCGGGCGCGCTCCATCCGCCGCTCGCGCTCGGCCGCATCGATGCGCGGGGCCGGCGCGGCCCAGCGGCCCAGTCCAGCCAGTTCACGCTCCGCCGTTGAGCCGCCGACGCCTTTGGTCATGGTACGCCTTCCCGATCGAGGTCGGCGCTATCGGGCCTGTTCAGGAGGCGTCGTCAAGCTGGTTCGTGGACGCCCCGGCCGGCGCGCGGGTGAGCTCCCGGGCGCGGGCGACCAGTTCCTCGACCGAGGGCGTGGGTTCGGCCGGCTCGGCGCGCAGGCCCTCGAAGGCGTCGGCCTCGGCGCAGGCGGTGGCGATGCGGTGGGCGTTGGCCATGATGGTCAGGGTGACGGTCGGCGCCGGCACGGTCGGGAAGACGCTTGAATCCACGCAGTGCACGCGCTCGAAGCCCGTCGGCCGGCCCAGCAGATCGGTCTCCAGGACGCCTGGCTCGGCGCGCATGGGGAAGCTGCCGCCGACGTGCACGCCGCTGCCGGGGAGGCCGATCCGGGTCCCGAAGCCGAGCGGCATGGCTCCGATGCGCGAGGCGTTGCGCTTCAGCGTTCGCGCCGCCGATCGGACCAGGGCGGCCGCGGCCGGATTGGCCCGCGCGCTCAGCTCCAGGTGCGGGCCGCGCTGGCCGCGCTCGAGCGTGGCCTCGATGGCCGCGGAATCGTCGGAGTGGAGGTAGCCCTTGATCAGCACCAGGCGCTCGAACGCCCGTTCCAGCATCGGCCGCAGCAGGCCGTAGAGTCCGCCCAGCTTCGCCTTGGCCATGCGGCCGTAGAAGTCGTTGTAGCCGTAGACCTGCAGGTGGACCTTGTGCGGCGAGCGCTTGCGGTCGGTCAGCTCCAGGAAGATCTGGCTGAGCGTGTGCTGGCGCTCCTGAGCCGCGCGCGGGGCCGACGCGGTCAGCCACATGGGCATCAGGAAGTGCTCGCTCTGGCGAATGGTCACCGGGCGGCCGTAAACCCCTAGTGATTCCAGCAGGATACGGGTCGAACTGAACACCCCGGCGGCCAGCAGCACGCGAGAGGCCTGGAACACGGCGTTCTCGCCGCCCTCGCGCGAGACGGTGTGGATCTCGACCCGTCCGTCCTTCTCGACCAGCCGGCGCACCACCTGGCCGGGCAGGTAGCGGAAGCCCGGCGCTGTAGCCGTCAGGTCGGCCACCGTCGTGTGCGCCGCGTAGATCTGGTCGTAGGCGCAGCCGTACAGGCACAGGCCGCACAGGCGGCAGCCGTCGGCGGGCGCCTGCGGGCCCTTCACCGCCAGGCGCGCCTTGCCGAACCAGATCCCCTGACCGCGCAGGGCGCGCGCGTGTTTGCGCAGTCGCTCCAGCAGGGCCTGGGCCTGGCCGCTGGCGGGCAGGTCGGCGGTCGGCTCGACGTGCAGCGGAAACAGGACCTCCAGGTCGTCGCGCGTCGCCGACAGCCCGGTCAGGCCCAGAGCGGCGGCGTAGTGCGGGGCCAGGTCGGCGGCGCCCAGCGGCCAGCCGTCCAGGTCTTCGTCGCCGTAGGGCAGGACCGAGGCGCCCCAGAGCCGGCTGAGGCCGCCCAGCGCGAAGCTGCGATAAGCGTCCACCTCGCGGGCGTAGAGCGGTTCGTGCCGCTCGACGTCGCGATAGGGGAAGTCCGAGCCGAACAGCAGCTTCAGCGGCGCGCCTTCGGAATTGAAGCGCAGCGGGCCGCGGACGGCGGCGTGGTCGTCAGCCGACCAGCTTTCAGGCGCTTGCTCCCCCAGCCGCGCCATGCGCTGGCGGACGTCCGGCTCGAGTTCGCCGCCGGCGTCCAGCATCACGACCGGCTGTCCGCGACCGGCCAGTGCGGCCGCGGCGGCCGCGCCGGCCGGGCCCGATCCCACCACGAAGGCGACCATGCGGGCGGTTCCTCCCTGGAGCCGTCCCGTCACGGCTCTCCCCGCAAAGCTCAACTGTCCGCGAACGCTGAAGGTTGCGGTCCGCCGTTAAGGGGCCGGGAAGGCTGCCGCGGGAGACTGGGGCCATGCAGGACGCGCTGCAGACCCTCGCCGCTCCCGTCGCGCCGAACGCGCGGATCACCGACGCCTACGCCGTCGAGGAGCTGCCTGGAGTCACCCGCGACGGGCGCGCGGTGGTGCGCTTGGTGCGGCCGCTGGAATACCGGGTGGGCTCGAAGGATTCCGACGAGGTGATCGTGGTGCCGGTCGGGTTCGAGACCGACTTCGCCTCGGTGCCGTGGGGCTTTCGCGAGCTGTTTCCCCAGCTGGGCCCGTGGGCGCGGCCGGCGATCATCCACGACTGGCTCTACGCCAACCGCGGGCTGGGCCGTTACAGCCGCGCCGACGCCGACCGGATCTTCCTCGAGGCCATGGAGGTGGTGGGCGTGCCGGCCTGGCGGCGCGCGCCGATGTACTTGGCGGTGCGGGCGGGCGGCGCGCGCGGCTGGGGCCGCTCGGGCTAGCGCAAACGGGTCGCCAGGGTGAAGACCACCTGGCCCACGCCCAGCAGCATCAGAACGACGCCGACCACCATCAGCGACCGCAGCGTTCCGGAGAACAGGGCCGCGGCGGCGCCCACGGCCAGACAGCCCAGACCGGGCAGGTAGGCGGCGACCGCCTTTGCCAGGCGCGCCACGATCACCAGGGTCCCGAGGACCATGAGCGCCACCCCGCCGAACTCCATCCACCTGGAGTCGGCTCGCACGCCCAGGAACTCCAGGCCGACGCCGGCCGCCAGGCAGATAAGTCCCAAGGTGTAGGCGAAGCGCGGGCCCATGGCGCCGCATCCTTCTGCAAACGCCGTCCCCGAGGCGGAACGCGGCCTGGAGAGCCGTGTTCCCGTAGCTTTACTGCCGCTGCGGCGTGATCGGCACGGTCCCGGTGCGGCCGTCGCGCACGACCGAGAAGCTTAGGGCCCGACCTTGCGGCGCGCTGGTCACGCGGCGGATCACGTCGGCCGCGCCGGTCACCGCCTGGCCGTCCACCGCGGCGATCTGGTCCCCAGGGCGCAGGCCCGCGCGGGCCGCGGGGCCGCCCGGCACCACGGCGGCCACGACCACTCCCGGCGCGCCGCCAGGCTGGGACGGTGGGACGTCGCCGATGCTGGCGCCGATGAAGCCGCGCTCGACGCGGCCACTGGCGATCAGCTGGCGGGTGACCTCGGCGGCGGTGGCGGCGGGAATGGCGAAACCGATGCCGACCGACCCGCCCGAGGGCGAGAAGATCGCGGTGTTCACGCCGACGACTTCGCCGCGCCTGTTGAAGGTGGGGCCGCCGGAATTGCCCTGGTTGATGGCCGCATCCAGCTGCAGGAAGTTGACGTAGGCCGAGCCGATGTCCCGCCCCAGGGCCGAGACGATGCCGGTGGTGGCGGTGGTCCCCAGGCCGAACGGATTGCCGATGGCGATCACCTCTTCGCCCACGCGCGGCGGGGCTGCAGCGGCGAAGTTCACGAACGGATATCCGCGGCCGTCGACCTTCAGCACCGCCAGGTCGGTGGCCGGATCGCGGCCCACCAGGCGGGCCGGCAGCTGCTTGCCGTCGCGCAGCACGACCGCGACCCGGTCGGCCCCGCCGATCACGTGGTTGTTGGTGACGATCAGGCCGTCGGCGGAGATGAAGAAGCCCGAGCCGGCGGACATTTCGGATTCCGACGGCGGCCCGCGGCGCGCGAAGGGGGAGTCGGACAGGGCCGAGCGCCGCGGCGTGGTCGCGGCCAGGATCGAGACGACGGCCGGCGCGACCCGGTCATAGACGTCCGGGAAGGCCATCTCCGCGCCGGCCGCCGCCGGCGCGGTCGTGACCGGCCGGCCGGGCGCGGGCTGTTGGGCGGGCCGCTCCGACGGCCGGCATGCGGCGACCGCCACAGCCAGGACGGCGCCGAGCGCGTAGACGGCGCGTTTCATGCGGCCTCCATGCCCCTCGCGCAGGGGATCGGCAGGTCAACCGCGCGCCGCCTACTCGCGTTGCGCAGGCTTCAGCGGTTCACGCGGACGTTCTCGCCCTGGCCGGTCACCCGCACGCGGTCGCCGATGCGGAAGTCGTTCGGCGTGCCGGGCTGGACTACGGCGATGGTCGAGCCGTCGTCGAGCTTCACGGTCAACTCCAGGCCGGCGGTGCTCTGCGAGCCCTGCAGGGCGCTGCCGGCCGCCGCGCCGGCCGCCGCGCCGGCCACGCCGCCGGCGACGTTGGCCGCGGTGCCGCCGCCGATCTGGCTGCCGCCGATGGCGCCGAGCGCCCCGCCGGTGATCATGCCCAGATGGGTCTGGCCGGGACGGATGTTCACCGGGCGGACGTTCTCGATCTCGCCCAGCCGCACGGTCTGTTCCGTGCCGACCTCGTTGCGGGCGAAGGAGGAAGGGGTGGGCTGCGGCGTGCAGCCGGCGGCGATCAGGGCGGCGGCGCAGGCCGCGGCCGGAAACGCGAAGGCGGGAACGGAAATCTGACGCATGGGGCACCTCGTTCAGCCCCCAACCCGCGCGTGCCGTCCGTGGGTTCGACGTGGACGAAATTTCATGCGTCGGCGCGGACGGCTCAGTGCGTCGGGCGGTTACGGGCGATGATCTTCAGCACGATCAGGAAGGCGCCCAGCGCCGCGATGGCGAAGCCGATCAGGATGGTCCCGTGGGCCGCGTTGAACACGCCGACCAGCAACACGGCCAAGCCCAGCACCAGGCAGAGCAGGCCGACCAGATACTTGCCGAGGAGGGCGCCCGCCCCCGGTCGTGCAGGGTCCATCGCCTGACTCCCTCACTAGTGTGCGGCCTTGGACGGCCGCGACTTCAACTGAGGAAAACGGCGCCCGCGAATTGGCGGTTCCGCGGCGTGACGGGGGCGGAACCTCGCGCCGGACGGACGGTTTTGCGCTCGCCCCGGCAGAGGCGTGCGACGTGCGGCCGGGCTCCGACAGGAGATCCGCCGCAATGGCGCCTGACCCCAAGACCACGTCCCTCGCCAAATACTTCCTCGGCCTGATCCTGCTGTTCATCGGCCTGGCGCTGGAGGCGGCCGGGCTGCTGAACCACTCGCGCAACGTGATGCTGATCGGCCTGGTGTTCATCGTCGCGGGGGCCGCCCAGATCGCCTGGCGGCTCGCACAGGAAAAGCGGGCTCCATAGGAGGCTCTGATGCGCGTGACGCGGACTTGGGCGCGGACCGGAGCGGTGACGGCGGCGTTGTTCGGGCTCACAGCCTGCGCGTACCAGGCCTGGCATGAGTCCGGCGGCGAGCAACTGACGGGATCGGCGTGGGTGTTGCGCGACGCGACGGGCTTGCCGCCGCTGCGCGGCTCGAGCCTGACCCTGCTGCTTTCGCCGGACGGCCAGGTCTCCGGCAGCGGCGGCTGCAACCGCTTCGTCGGGCGCTGGACCAAGCAGCGCGGCCGCCTGATCATGAGCGGCATGGCCTCGACCATGATGGCCTGCGCCGACAACGCGGTGATGGAGCAGGAGCAGGCCTTTCTGAAGGCGCTGGAGGGCACGAGCCTGGCCACCGCGACGCCCGGCAAGCTGGTTCTGCAGACCCACGACGGTCATGTCTTCACCTTCGCGTCGGCGCCGTGACGCCGCCGGGCTGAGGAGGCGGCGATGGAAATCGACCAAAGGGCGCGAATCCTGGCGATCCTCGAATCCGCCAACGATCTCGCGCTCGCGACCCTGCGCGAGGACGGCTGGCCCCAGGCGACGACGGTCAGCTTCGTCAACGACGGGCTGAACGTCTATTTCGGCACGAACGCGGGGTCGCAGAAGGCCAGCAACATCGCCCGCGACCCGCGCGTGTCCGCCACCCTCACGCTTCCCTACAGGACCTGGGACGACATCAAGGGCCTGTCCCTGGCCGCGCGTGCGGAACGCGTGGGGGATCTCCTGGAGATGCAGGACGTCGCCGCCCTGGTCCTCAAGAAGTTCGCCGATGTCGGGAAATATGTGCGCGACGACCCGCTCGACCAGCTGGCCGTATTTCGCCTTCGGCCGGTGGTCTTCTCGATCCTCGACTACAGCCGCGGGTTCGGCTGGACGGAGCTTGTGACCGTCTGAGCCGCGCACGCGCCAATGCTGGGCGGCCCGTCGGGTTCGATCTGATCTGGGGAAGAGATGGTGGACGCGACAGGGATTGAACCTGTGACCCCCTCGGTGTGAACGAGGTGCTCTCCCGCTGAGCTACGCGTCCGCCCGGGGAGGCGGTCAAATAGCCGGGTCCGTTTCGGACCGCAAGGCCCGATTTGTCTCAGCTCGACAGACGGCGCACGACGGCGGGAAGTTCGGCGAAATCGCCGATCACCACGTCGGCGCCCAGCAAGGCGGCCGGGGTTTCCGTATAGCCGAACGGGACCAGCACGACCGGAACGCCCGCCGCGCGGCCGGTCGCCACGTCCGTGTGCGAATCTCCGACCATCACCGACAGGCACGGATCGCCGCCGGCGTCGGCGACGGCGCGCTGGAAGTGCTGGGGATCGGGCTTGCCGCGCGCGACCGCGTCGGCGCCCACGACCGCGCCGAACCGGGCGCGCAGGCCCAGTTGTTCGAGCAGGGCGTCCGCCAACGCAGTCGGCTTGTTGGTGCAGATCGTCAGGCGCGCGCCCTCGGCCAGCAGCGAATCGAGCGCGGCTTCGACGCCGGGGTAGGGACGGCTCTCCCGCGCCACCCGGGCGCCGTAGACCTCCATGAAGCGGGCGACGCGGTCGGGCGTGTCGCCGGCGAAGGCCGCGCCGGCCTCGGCGAAGCCGCGTTCGAGCAGCCGGCGCACGCCGCCGCCGATCAGCCGCCGGCCGGCCTCGACGGGAGCCGTCGGCAGGCCGGCCTCGGCCAGCAGGACGTTGAGCGCACCGATGATGTCGGGGGCGGTGTCCACCAGGGTGCCGTCGAGGTCGAACACGACCGCGACACCGGACAGGGACGGGACCTGGGACACGAATGCGCTCCGCGACTGTCGCAACCCCCGCCGTTTCGGCTAAATCCCGCGCGGTCGCAACGGAGAGTCGTTCATGAGACAGCGCGCCGCCGTGATCCTGGCCGCCGGTCAGGGCACGCGCATGAAGTCGCCCACGCCCAAGGTCCTGCACAAGGTCGGGGGGCGGACCATGCTGGACCGCGCCATCGACGCGGCTGAGGCGCTGGGCTGCGCGCGCATCGTGGTGGTGGCCGGCGCGCATTCGCCGCAGGTGGCCGAGACCGCCCGAAAGCGCCTGGGCGACGGCGCTGTCGCCATCCAGGACCCGCCGCTGGGCACCGGCCACGCCGTGCGCGCGGCCGAGGCTGCCCTGGCCGGCTTCGACGGCGACGTGATCGTCACCTACGCCGACTGCCCGCTGCTGGACGCCGAGGCCATCGCCCCGCTGTTCGCCCTCCGCGACGCCGGCGCCGACGTGGCGGTGCTGGGCTTCGAGCCGGTCGACGCGGGCGCCTACGGCCGCCTGATCCTGGGCGGGAACGCGGAATTGCTGCGCATCGTCGAGGCCAAGGAAGCGACGCCGGAGGAGCTGGCGGTGCGCGCCAGCAATTCGGGCGTGATGGCCGCCGACGCCAGGACCCTGTTCTCGCTGCTGGCCGAGGTCACCAACGACAACGCCAAGGGCGAGTACTACCTGACCGACGTGGTCGGCCTGGCCCGCGGCCGGGGCCTGTCGGCGCGTGTCGCCTTCGCCTCGGAAGAGGCGGTGATGGGCGTCAATTCCCAGGTCGAGCTGGCCGAGGCCGAAGGCGTGTTCCAGCGCGCCTTCCGTCGGCGGCTGATGGTCGAGGGCGTGACCATGGTCGCCCCCGAGACCGTCTTCCTGTCCTGGGACACCAAGATCGCCGGCGGCGTGACGGTCGAACCCAACGTGGTGTTCGGCCCCGGCGTGACGGTGGAGACCGGCGCGGTGATCCGCGCCTTCAGCCACCTGGAGGGCGCCACCGTGCGCTCCGGCGCCCTGGTCGGCCCGTATGCGCGGCTTCGGCCCGGCGCCGAGATCGGCGCGGAAGCGCACGTCGGCAACTTCGTCGAGGTGAAGAACGGCAAGCTGGGCGCGGGCGCCAAGGCCAACCACCTGGCCTATATCGGCGACGGCGAGGTCGGCGCGAAGGCCAACATCGGCGCCGGCGTGATCTTCTGCAATTACGACGGCTTCGACAAACACCGCACGTCCGTGGGCGAGGGAGCCTTCGTCGGCTCCAACAGTTCGCTGGTGGCGCCGGTCAGCGTCGGCGCCGGCGCCTACGTCGGCTCGGGCTCGGTGGTGACCAAGGACGTCGCCCCCGACGCCCTGGCGTTCGAACGTTCGGCGCAGACCGAGAAACCCGGCTGGGCCGAGCGCTTCCGCGCGGCCAAGCGCGCCCGGAGGGCCAAATGAGCGACACCCAGAAGCGCGCCGCCGGCGAAGCCGCCGCGGCGCTGGTCGAAGACGGCATGATCGTGGGCCTGGGCACGGGCTCGACCGCCGCCTGGTTCGTGAAGGCGCTCGGCGAACGCGTGAAAGGCGGGCTGAAGATCAAGGGCGGCGTGCCGACCTCGGAGGCCACCGCCGCGCTCGCCCGTGAGCTGGGCATTCCGCTGCTGACGCTCGACGAGGCGCGCGAGCTGGACCTGACGGTCGACGGCGCCGACGAGATCGGGCCGGGCCTCAGCCTGATCAAGGGCGGCGGGGCGGCCCTGCTGCGCGAGAAGCTGGTCTGGGAAGCGTCCAAGCGCTGCGTCTGCATCGCCGACGCGGCCAAGAAGGTGCCGGTGCTGGGCAGGTTCGCCCTGCCGATCGAGGTGGTCGCCTTCGGCCACGTCACCACCGCCAACCGCATCGCCGACGTGCTTTCCGAGCACGAGATCGGCGTCGGCCCGCGGCTGCGGATGAAGGACGGCGAGCCTGTCCTCACCGACGGCGGCAACGTCATCTACGACGCCGCCTGCGGGGCCATCCCGAACCCGTCGGCCCTGGCCGCCGACCTGAAGAGCCTGACCGGGGTGGTCGACCACGGCCTCTTCCTGGATCTCTGCGACGAGGCCCTGGTGGCTTCCGATAGCGGGGTGGAGCGCCTAACTCCCTAGCTTGCGGCCGCGGCCGGACCGAAATTCGCGTGAGGAGCCCCTGATGTCCCAGTACGACTACGACCTCTTCGTCATCGGGGCCGGCTCCGGCGGGGTGCGCGCCTCGCGCCTGGTCGCCATGACCGGCGCGCGCGTCGGCGTGGCCGAGGAGCACCGCGTCGGCGGCACCTGCGTGATCCGCGGCTGCGTGCCCAAGAAGTTCATGGTCTACGCCTCGGACTTCTCGCACCAGTTCAAGACCGCCCAGGGCTACGGCTGGACCGTTCCCGAGCCGAGCTTCGACTGGAAGCAGTTCATCACCGCCAAGGACGTCGAGATCGCTCGGCTGTCGGGCATCTATGCCTCCAACCTGGCCAAGGCCGGGGCCGAGCTGGTTCACGCCCGCGCGAAGCTGGTGGACGCCCACACGGTCGAGCTGGTCGGCAAGAACCGCACGGTCACCGCCGACAAGATCCTGATCGCCGTCGGCGGCCGGCCGTGGATGCCCCAGGATCTGCCCGGGATCGAGCACGCCATCACCTCGGAGGAGGCCTTCCACCTTCCCGAGCTGCCCAAGCGCATCCTGATCGCCGGCGGCGGCTACATCGCCGTGGAGTTCGCCGGCATCTTCGCCGGCCTCGGCGTGGAGACCACGCTCGTCTACCGCGGCCCGAACCTGCTGCGCGGCTTCGACGACGACGTGCGCGCGCACCTGGCCGAAGAGCTGAAGAAGCGCGGCATCCGGGTCATCCTGGGGACCCAGCATGAGCGGATCGAGAAGACCGAGACCGGCCTGGTCAACGTGCTGGACGACGGCATCCGCTGCGAGAGCGACGTGGTGCTGTTCGCCACCGGCCGGCGGCCCTACGTCGGCGACCTGGGCCTGGACAAGGCCGGGGTGGAGCTGACCCCGGAAGGCGCGATCAAGGTCGACGAGCTGTCGCGCACCACGGTGGAGAACATCTGGGCGATCGGCGACGTGACCGACCGGATGAACCTGACCCCGGTCGCCATCCGCGAGGCCGTCGCCTTCGCCGAGACCGCCTTCAAGAACAACCCGTGCCACTTCGACTATGTCGACGTGCCCACCGCCGTGTTCTCCCAGCCGCCGGTCGGCGTGGTCGGCCTGAGCGAAGCCGAGGCGCGGCGGCTGTACGGCAAGGTCGATGTCTACCTGACCCGCTTCCGGCCGATGAAGTACGCCTTCATCGGCGGCGACGAACGGGTGCTGATGAAGCTGGTGGTCGAACCGCAGAGCGACCGGGTGGTCGGCGCCCATATCGTCGGCCCCGACGCGCCGGAAATGATCCAAATGGCGGCCATTGCAGTTAAGGCGGGCGTGACCAAGCGTCAGTGGGATTCCACGTGCGCCCTGCATCCTACGGTGGCCGAAGAGATCGTGACGATGCGCGAGAAATTCGTGCCGCCGGATCTGCTGCAAGCGGCCGAATAAGCCTCCGCTTCGCCCCGCCGGCGGTCCAGGCCGCGCCCTGGCGCGGGTGGGTGCTGACCGGCGCGGCGGTGCTGGCGCCGGCCCTCGCCTGGCTGTCGCCGCTGGGCTTCCTGCCGCTGGCCGTGGTCGCGGGCCTGCTCTGCCTTCACCTGTGGCGGAAACCGCCTGCACCGCCGTGGGCCCTGGTCTTGCTGCTGGTCGCGCTCGCGGTCTGGGCCGCTGTGGCCGGTCTGGGCTCGCCCCCGAAAGAGGCCGGCCTGCTGGCCGGCTTCGCCGACCTCGAGCGGCGCAGCCCGCTGAAGCTGCTGCTGGAAGTGGTGGTCTTCATGCCCCTGGTGCTGGCCGCCCGGAGCCTCGACCCGCGCTCGGCCGAACGGGCCGCCCGCGTCCTGACCGTCGGTGCCGTGGCGCTGGGGGTGGTGCTGCTGGTCGAGGGCGTTAGCGGGGCGGCGCTCTACCGCGCCTTCGCCCTGGCCATCGGCGAGGCCGACCGGCCCGACCTGATGCAGCGCCACGCCGCCCAGAGCGGCTACGTACTCGCGCTGATGTACTGGCCGGCGGCGGCCTTCCTGCTGCGCGAACGTCAGAAGCGCATGCTGGTGGTGCTGACGGCCGGCGTCGTCGTTCCGGCGATCCTGCTGCACGCGGCCGCCCCGGTCCTGGCCCTCGTTCTGTCGACCGCGGCCTTCGTCCTGGTGCGATCGACGGGGCGCGCGGGCGCCACGGCGCTGGCGATCGCGGCGGGGCTGTTCGTGGCGGTCGCGCCGCTGCTCGTGCACCTGGCTGACCTGGCGGGTCTGACCGGTTCGGCCAAGGTGGGCGCGCCGGCCTCGTGGGCGGCGCGGCTCGACATCTGGACCTTCGCGGCCGAGCGGGTGTCGGAGCGCCCGTTCCTCGGCTGGGGCCTGGACGCCAGCCGCACCTTCCGCCCGTACCTGATCCTGCATCCGCACGACGCGGCCATTCAGATCTGGCTGGAGCTCGGCGCGGTCGGCGCGGCCCTTGTGTCGCTCCTGTGGGTCTGGATCTTCCGCGCGTCCGGCGACGTGCTGCCGGCCGACCGGACCATGTGCGGCGCGGCCTGCGCCGCGGCGATCGTCTACTTCGTGATCGGCGCGCTCAGCTTCGGCGTCTGGCAGGAATGGTGGGTGGCGCTGGGCGCGCTGACCGCCGCCTGGACCCTCACGGTGGGGCGGGTGAGGGCCGCTCCGTTGCCGCCGCGCTTACGTCAGGAGGTGCTGGAAACTGTGCGCTAAGCGTCGCCGGGCGAAGATGCTCCATTGAGACCAGCCGCTCGCAGGACTAAGTCTGTAGCGTGACCCAGAGATGGACGCCGCAATCCTGGCGGAACCGGCCCGCCACCCAGATCCCGACGGACTACCCTGATCCGGCGGCGCTCGCGCGCGCCGAGGACCGTCTGCGGGCCATGCCGCCGCTCGTGTTCGCGGGCGAAGCGCGGCGCCTCAAGTCGCGCCTGGCCGACGTGGCCGAGGGCCGCGCCTTCCTGCTGCAGGGCGGCGACTGCGCCGAGAGCTTCAAGGAGTTCCACGCCGACAACGTGCGCGACACCTTCCGCCTGATCCTGCAGATGGCGGTGGTGCTGACCTTCGCGGGCGGCAAGCCGGTGGTGAAGGTGGGGCGCATCGCCGGCCAGTTCGCCAAGCCGCGCTCCAGCCAGGTCGAGACCCAGGGCGACGTCACCCTGCCGGCCTATCGCGGCGACATCGTCAACGGCATGGGCTTCACCGCCGAGGAGCGCGTGCCGGATCCGGAACGGCTGCTGCGCGCCTACTCGCAGTCGGCCGCGACGCTGAACCTGCTGCGGGCGCTGGCCGGCGGCGGCTTCGCCGACCTGTACAACGTGCACCGCTGGACGCTGGGCTTCATCGCCGACAGCCCGCAGAGCGCGCGCTACCGCGAGCTAGCCGACAAGATCAGCGAGACCCTGGCCTTCATGGCCGCCATCGGCGTGACCCCGGAGACCCATCCGGACATCCGCCAGGTCGAGCTGTTCACCAGCCACGAGGCGCTGTTGCTGAACTACGAGGAGGCGCTGACCCGCGTCGATACGACCACCGGCGACTGGTACGACACCTCCGCCCACATGGTCTGGATCGGCGAGCGCACCCGTCAGCCCGACGGCGCGCACCTGGAGTTCGTGCGCGGCATCAAGAACCCGATCGGGATGAAGTGCGGCCCGACCATGGAGCCGGTCGAGTTGCTCCGCCTGATCGACCAGATCAACCCGAACAACGAGCCGGGTCGCCTGACCCTGATCGGCCGCTTCGGCGCGGACAAGATCGCCGACCGCCTGCCGCGCCTGATGGCCGCGACCAAGCGCGAAGGCCGTTCGGTCGTGTGGTCGACCGACCCGATGCACGGCAACACGCTGAAGGCCGCCAACGGCTACAAGACCCGGCCCTTCGACCGCGTGCTGTCCGAGGTGAAGACCTTCGTCGAGGTCGCGGGCGGGGAGGGCGTCCACCCCGGCGGCGTGCACCTGGAGATGACCGGCCAGGACGTCACCGAGTGCCTGGGCGGGGCCCAGGCCCTGACCGAGGACGACCTGTCCAGCCGCTACCACACCCACTGCGATCCGCGGCTGAACGCCGACCAGGCGCTGGAGCTGGCCTTCCTGGTCGCCGAGAAGCTGCGCGCCGGGCGCGGCGAGCGGTCGGCCGCCGCATGAGCGAAGGCGGGGGCGTGATCGCCTACCAGGGCGAGCCCGGGGCTTTCAGCCACGAGGCGTGCCTCGCCTTCTTCCCCGACTACGAGCCGCGGGCCTGCGCCACCTTCCAAGCGGCGGTGGACGCGGTCGAGCGGCGCATGGCCGATCTGGCCCTTCTGCCGGTGGAGAACTCCATCGCCGGTCCGGTGCCGGAGATGGAGGCGATCCTGCGCGCCACCCAGCTGAAAGTGCTGGGCGAGCGCACCTGGCCGATCCGTCTGCAGCTGCTGGGCGTGCCGGGCGCGGAGCTTGAGCACGTGCGCGTGGTGCGCAGCCACCCGATGGCCCTGAAGCAGTGCACGCGCCTGCTGGCCGATCTCGGCGCCAAGGCGGAGCCCGTCCACGACACCGCCGGCGCGGCGCGCGCCTTGTCGCAGGCGCCGGACCCGCACGTGGCCGCGGTGGCCTCGGCCAAGGCCGGCCAGCTCTATGGATTGCAGGTGTTGCGCGCCAATATCGAGGACGTCCACTCGAACGCCACGCGCTTCGTGGTGCTCGCCCGCGAGCAGGCCCCCGCTTGACAGCTTCCCGCGGCGCCTGACAGGGTCACGTCGCCGGAATTTCTCGGCGCGCCCACACCCGGGAGCGGACCCATGACCAAGCAGGGGACTGTTTCGACCGACACGCAAGTGCGGACGGGTGAATTCTATTTCTATTTTAGCACCTATTACTTTCGATACGCCGGCGAGGCGGTCGTACGAGGCTAGGCGAGCCTAAGCTCCTCCCTCCGATCCCAGCCGGCGACCGCCTCTGAAGAGCGCGGCCCATCCCCTTTTTTGAGCGCTGAACATCCCTTGCGGACGCCCGCCCTGAACGCGCGCGGACTCCGCCCGAATTCTACGAGTCCATTCCCATGCTGAACGCCGCCCTCGCCGAGCCGATCACGGCCGCCGAACCCGCCTCCGCTACTACTGAAGCCCTCTCCGTCGCCGACCTGCGCGCCGAGATCGACCGCATCGACGACGCCCTCCTCGAACTGGTCGAGCAGCGCCAGGCCCTGGCCCGCCGGGTCGGCACGGCCAAGGGCGGCGACGACGGCCGCCTGCGCCTGAAACCCGACCGCGAAGCCGCGGTGGTCGAGCGGCTGGTCCGCAAGGCCCAACCCTGGTCCAAGCGCCTCGTCGCCGCCCTGTGGCGCGAGCTGATGTCGGCCGGCCTGTCGACCCAGTCGGAAGTCGAAGTGGTGGTCTGGGCCGGCGCCGATCCCGCCCGCCGGCTGGACGCCGCGCGCCGCCGCTTCGGCTCCTCCGCCGACTACCGGCTGGTCGCCACCGCTCAGGAGGCGCTGGACGCGGCCGAGCAGGGCGGAGCGGTGGCCGTGCTGGCGGTCGAGCCCGACGCGCCCTGGTGGACCGACCTGCCCGAGCGCGAGGACCTGTGGATCTTCGACGCCCTGCACGGCCCGCGCGCGGCCGAGCCGACCGCGCTGGCGGTCGGCCGGGTCAGCGAGAACGCCCTGGCCCGCGGCCAGGTGTTCCGGATCTCCACCGGCGGCGACGGCGACGACACCGGGGCGCGTCCCCGGCTGGTGGCCATGGACCAGGGCGTGCGCCTCTACGCGGTGACCGAGACCTCGGCCGCGACGGCCAAGCTCGATCGCGCCCGCGGCTATGTCGGCCGCTGCAGCCGGGCGCTGGCTTAAACGAAAGGTTGGTCGTCGGGGGATTGCGCCGCCTCGGCGGCTCGTACAGGTTCCCCGACCCCATGCTTCAGCAGATCGTCCCGACCAAAACCGCCCGCTTGCGCCTTCCTGACGGCACGGGCGAGTTGCTGCGCCTGGCCTGGCCGGTGGTGCTGGCGCGTCTGGGCATCATGACCATGGGCCTGACCGACGCCATCGTGGTCGGGCGTCATTCGGCCGAGCAACTGGGCTTCCACGCGCTCGGATGGGCTCCGACCTCGGTCATGCTGACCACGGCGGTGGGCGTGTTGCTGGGCGTGCAGGTGATGACCGCGCGACGCATCGGCGAGGGCCGGCGCGACCTGACCGGGGCTGTGCTGCGGCGCGGCCTGGTCTACGGCGCCTGGCTGGGCGTGGCGGCCATGCTGGCCCTGGCCCTGCTGGGGCCCGTGTTCCTGCACCACGCCGGCCTGGGTGAGGCGCTGGCCGACGGGGCGACCGGTCCTCTGCGGGTCTTCTCGCTGTCGCTGTTCCCGTATCTGATCTCGGTGGTCTGCACCTACTTCCTCGAGGCGCTGGGCCGGCCCAAGCCCGGCATGGTGGCCATGTGGGTGGCCAACGGCGTCAACCTGGCCGCCAACCTGTGGCTGGTGCCGGGGACTTCGGGGCTGCCGGTGGAGGGTGCAGTGGCCTCGGCCTGGGCGACCTTCATCGCCCGGGTCGTGCTGGCCGGGTGGCTGCTGGTCTTCATCGCCCGCCTGCCCGAGGCGCGCGATCTCGGCGTTTTCAAGAAGCCGACCGACGGCTCTGAAGTGGCGCGCGAGCAGCGCAAGATCGGCTACGGCGCGGGCGCGTCCTACTTCATCGAGGTCGGCGCCTTCGCCGGCATGACCATCATCGCCGGCCAGTTCGGCGGGGTGGAGGTGGCGGCCTGGAACGTGGTGCTGAACGTCTCGGCGATCATCTTCATGGTCCCGATGGGCCTGGCCGCCGCCACCGGCGTGCTGGTCGGCCGCGCCTACGGCGCCAGGGACCGCCACGGCGTGGTCCGCGCCGGCCTGGTCGGCTTCGGGGTGACCGCGGCGCTGAGCCTGCTGGTCTGCGCCGTCGTCTGGCCCGGCGCCTCGCTGATCGCCGGCGCCTACACCCGCGATCCGGCCCTGCTGGCGGTGGCCGTGCCGGCCCTTGTGCTGGCCTGCCTGTTCTTCCTCGCCGACGGCCTGCAGGTGGTCGCCGCCCAGGCCCTGCGGGCGCGCGCCGACGTCTGGCTGCCGACCGCCTTCCACCTGACCAGCTACGGGCTGGTCATGCTGCCCTTGGGCTGGCTGTTCGCCCACACCCTGGGCTTGGGCGTGAACGGCATCGTCTGGGCGGTGATCGTCGCCAGCCTGGTCTCGGCCGCCCTGCTGTGCGGCCGCTTCCTGCTGCTGGCGCGGCGGGAGCTCTGACGAGGTCCTCCCCTGGGCGGGGGAGGTCCGGCGTTACGCTCCCAGGATCCAGCCTTCCTCACGCTCGACCACCGCCACATCGGCATCGCTGGTCCCGGCCGGCGGGGCGAACAGGGCGCCCAGGCGGTCGGCGTCGTCCAGCTTGGCGAAGGCCTCGGCCGCGCCGCGCACCTGGGTGGCGTCCTTGACCTCGCCGGGCTCCGGCGCGGTCGGCTGCAGCACCGGATAGACCTCGGCCACCACTACCGACAGCGGCTGCACGTCGGCCGGCGTCAGGGCCCGCCAGCCGGTGCCGAACGGCCAGACCGCAGCGGCCGGACCCAGCTCCTCGACCAGCCGGCGCACGGCGGCGATGCCGACCAGGCTCTGGCCGCCGACCGCGCCGGCCCCGTGCATCTGCCAGACGCTCTTGGCCATGGACTTCGCGCCCAGCTTGCGGGTGGCCAGCTCGCAGCGGCGGTATTCCGGGATGTCGCCCAGGCTGTCGGGCTTGGTGGTGGACAGCCAGCGCTGGGCCTGGCGGGCCGGCCCGCCCCAGAACGGCCGCGCCTCGTCGGTCATCAGCCGGTTCATCTTGGCCGCGACCTGGAAACGGTTGTTGGAATTGTCCGGCTTGTCGACGACGTTCTGGCCCAGGAATTTCCAGGTCGCCGTCCACGGCTCGCCCTCCAGGCCCAGCCGTGCGGCCGTGCCTTCCGGCAAGCCCAGGCAGAAGTCGAAGCCCACCAGCACCTTCTCGCCGCGGCGGCGGAAGTCGGCCAGCAGGTTGCGCAGCAGCGCCTCGGCCTCGGCGCGGGTGGCGGGATTGTGCGCCTCGTAGGACAGGCGGAAGCGCACGTCGCGCTTCATCACCCCGATCCACACGGAGTCCGCGCCGGTCTTGCGGCCCTCGGCCGCGCTCCAGTCCACGATCACGTAAGCGTCGAACAGGCGCGGCACGGCGGCGGTCCTCACGAAGGCTTAAAGCGGCTGCGCTTGTATCGCGCGCGGCTCCCGGCAACAAACCGCGACCTAACGTGATCGTTCGCAATCTTGCGCGCGAAGCTTCCGGACGGCAGGTTCCGCCCCGCCTTAGGGGGGCGTCCCTGCAGGCGTCGAAGAGACGAAATGAGCAAGATTCTCAAAGCCGGCGTGGCCGGCGCAGGCGTGTTCGGCGGTCACCATGCGCGCAAGTACGCGCAGAGCGAGGGCGTCGAGCTGGTCGGCGTCTACGACCGCGGCACCGGCCGGGCCCTGGCCTTGGCCGAGCAGATCGGCGCGCGCGGTTTCGAAGCGGACGAGTGGGACGCCTTCGTCGACGGGCTGGACGTGCTGACCGTCGCCGCCCCTGCCGTCGCCCACGCCCAGCTGGCGGTGCGCGCGCTGGAACGCGGCGTCCACGTCTATGTCGAGAAGCCGCTGGCGGCCTCCGTGCAGGAGGCCGAGGCCATTCGCGCCGCCGCCCAGGAAGCCGGCCGCGTGCTGGCCTGCGGCCACCAGGAGCGGATCGTGTTCGGCGAGATGGGCCTGCTGTCCACGCCCGAGCGCCCGATCCGGCTTGAAGCCGTGCGCAAGGGCCCCTGGACCGGCCGCAGCGACGACGTCTCGGTCGTGCTGGACCTGATGATCCACGACCTCGATCTGGCCCTGTCGCTGGCCGGCTCCGAGCCGTCGGCGGTGCGGGCCAAGAGCGACACCATCCACGGGCCGCGTCCCGACCACACGCGCGCCGAGATCGCCTTCGCCGGCGGCATGCAGGCCGTGTTCGAGGCGTCGCGCGCCGCCGAGGCGCGCGAGCGCACCATGCGGGTGGTCTATCCCTCGGGCGAGGTGAACATCGACTTCCTGGCCCGCACCTTCGAGAACACCACCCCGTTCGCGCTGAACGCCGGCTTCGCCGACACGCCGCGCGGCAAGGATCCGCTGGGCGCCAGCGTGGGCGACTTCCTGGCCGCCGTGCGCGGCGAGGCGTCCCGTCCCGCCGTCACCGGCGAAGAAGCCGCCCGCGCCCTGGCGCTGGCCCTGGCCGTCGACGACGCGGCCGCCTGAAATCCAACGAGAGGCCTGAGATGCCCACGCCCCCGTCCCCGATCGCCTACATCGACCTGAAGACCCAGCAGGGCCTGATCCGCAAGCAGGTCGAGCAGCGCTTCACCGCCATCCTCGATCACGGCGCCTACATCAACGGCCCGGAGGTGAAGGAGCTGGAGGACGCGCTGTGCGCCTACACCGGCGCCAAGAAGGCGCTGGCCATCGGCAACGGCACCGACGCCCTGATCGTGCCGATGATGGCCATGGACCTGAAGGCCGACGACGCGGTCTTCATCCCGGCCTTCACCTACAACGCCACCTGCAGCGCCGTGATGATCGCCGGCGCCACCCCGGTGTTCGTCGACGTGCGCGCCCGCGACTTCTCGATGGATCCCGCCGACCTGGAGAAGCAGATCGCGGCGGCCAAGGCCCGCGGCCTGAACCCGCGCCTGATCATCGCCGTCGACCTGTTCGGCATCCCGGCCGACTACGAGGCGATCTTCGCCATCGCCGAGACGCACGGCCTGCAGGTCATGGCCGACGCCGCCCAGTCGTTCGGCTGCCGCTGGAAGGGCAAGTACGCTGGCGCCATCGCGCCGGTCACCGGCACCAGCTTCTTCCCGGCCAAGTCGCTGGGCTGCTACGGCGACGGCGGCGCGATCATGTTCGCCGACGAGAGCCTGTACGAGGCCTGCGAGCAGATCCGCTGGCACGGCACCGACGCCAACCGCAAGGAGAGCGTCCGCGTCGGCTTCAACGGCCGCCTGGACTCCATCCAGTGCGCCATTGTCACCGAAAAGCTGAAGCTGTTCCCGGGCGAGCTGGCCCGCCGGCACGAGATCGCCGCGGTCTACAACGAGAAGCTGGCCGGCGCCTTCGACGCCCAGGACTTCGGCCCGGACCGCGACAGCGGCTGGGGCTACTACACCGTGGCCATCGACGACCGCGACGGCGTGCAGGCCAAGCTGAAGGACGACGGCGTGCCGACGGCGATCTACTATCCGCAGCCGCTGCACACCATGAAGGCGTTCAAGCACCTGGCTCCGGAGGGCGGCTGCCCCGAGGCCGAGCGCCTGACCGCGCGCGTGCTGTCGCTGCCGTTGCACCCCTACATGACCGACGCCCAGGTCGACTACGTGGTCGAGCGCTTCCTGGCCGCGGTCGGCCGCTAACCGTCAGGACGGTGCGCCGGCCTTCAGCCGGCGCTTCACCCAGACTTGGTAGGCCAGCGTCACCAGCGAGCCGATCAGGAAGAACAGCAGCACGGCCGAGACGGCGTGCTCGGTGCGAAGGCCGGCGCTCGACTTGGCGATCAGCAGGGCCAGCCCCGGCTGGCGGGCGGCGGTGGAGATGGCCAGGGCGGAGCTGTGGCTGAGGTCCGGGCCGGCCAGGACGTGGCCGGCCACGAGGCCGCCGATCACCACCAGGGCCATGGCCAGCACCGTGCCGTCGCCGATCAGCTTCAACGTCGCCGGAAGCACGACGAACAGCAAGGGCAGGGCGCCCAGGACCAGCAGGGCGAGGGCCGCCTTCAGCAGCCGCGGCGCGATCCGTTGGGCGAGGGCGGGCCGCCAGTGGTGCACCGCCATGCCGATCGCGAGCGGGATCAGAATGGTGGTGGCGAGCGAGGTCGCCACCTTGCCCATCGGCGCGGCGGCTTCCACCCCGAAGAACCAGGCGGCTAGCGCCACCGTCAGGGGCACCAGCACGATGCTGAGCAGGCTGACGACGGCGAAGAGGCCGTAGACGTACTGTTTGTGGGCGCCGAGCTTCAGCTCCCTGGTCAGCAGGAACGGCCCCACCGGCGCCACGGACATCAGCATGATGCCCAGCGCCGCTTGCGGCGTCAGCGGCATGAGCTTGACCACGATCGTGGCCAGCACCGGCACGACCACGTAGATCGCCAGCACCGAGCGGAGCAGCAACAACGGCCGGCGGACCACGTAGGTGACGTCGCTCCAGCCGGCGCCCAGGCTCATGGCGACGACGGTGAGCGCCAGGCTACCGGCCAGCACAACGGGGAGCAGCTCCTTGAGGAGTTCCACGGCGACCTCGGCGACCAACTGCGCCAAGGTCGCGCGCCCGCCGTCCGCGGCCTATCGGGAAACGCCTGATTTCGGGGGGCGGAATCCCGGATGGGCGGTCAGAGGCCCTTGGCGAACACGCCCAGGGCCAGCACGCCCCAGCCGCCGGTGACCAGCCAGAAGCGGTTGGCGACGACTTCGGGGGGCAGCAGGTCGGGGCGGAACTGGGCCAGCACGCCCGCGCCGGTCAGGGCCAGCGAGACCAGAAACAGAAGCAGGGTCGCCGCGTTCGGCCGCATGGAGGTCCCCCCCGGAACTAACCCTGCGAATTAACCTCGGCGGCGCGGCCAAGACAACGGCGTTCGCGCGTCAGACGGCTTCCGCTTCGTCCTCGTCCTCTTCCCACGGCGGGCGTTCGCGCGGCGGGCGAGCAGGGGCCGTCGCCTGGGCGGACTTCGGTTTCATGGCTAGCGGCCCGCCGGTGCGCTTCAGCACGTTCTCGACGTGCGACAGCCATTTACGGCCGAAGCGGACCGCTTCCTTGGCCGCGCCCGGGGCGGCGGTGCGGGCGATCTCCGGGCTCCAGAAGTCGAGTTCGAACTCCGGCCACTGGGCGTCGGAGAACAGCAGGCGAAGCGTGACGCGCTCGGCGTCCTTGGGGATCGAGTCCATCTGCTTGCGCTGCTCGTCGCGGCGGACGCGGGCGACCACGACTTCGTCGACGATCAGCTCGGCCCCGTCCAGTTCGACGAAATCGTAGACCAGGCCCATGGCGCTCTTGTCCCAGAGCACCGCGACCCGGCCGGTGGCGAAGCGCATGCCGGCCGCGCGGCCCTGGGGCACGGCCATGACCTCGGCGTCGGATGGACCACCCAGCGACTGCTTGAGCGCGCGGCGCAGGCGCCTGCCGGTCTCCATCCACCAGCCGGCCCCCAGGCCGACCGTGGTCAGGACGCCGGCGCCGAGCGCCAGCAGCAGCAGGGTGCGCAGCGCCTCGCCCACCTCAGTCCCGCAGGTCGATCATCACCGGCACGTGGTCGGAGGGCTTGTCGCGCCCGCGCACGTCGCGGTGGATGTCCACGCCCGCCAGCCGGTCGGCGGCCTGGGGAGAGAGCAGCAGGTGGTCGATGCGGATGCCGTTGTTCCGCTGCCAGGCGCCGGCCTGGTAGTCCCAGAAGGTGTAGTTGTGCGGCCGGCCGTCCGCCGCCTCGTAGGCGTCGGTCAGGCCAAGCCACTTCATGGCGCGCCAGGCGGCCCGGCTCTCCGGCTGGAACAGGGCGTCGCCGGCCCAGGCGGCGGGCGAATAGCAGTCCTCGGGCTCGGGGATGACGTTGTAGTCGCCGGCCAGCACCAGGATCTCCTCGTGCGTCAGCAGCTCGGCGGCGTGGGCGCGCAGGCGCTCGAACCAGCGTAGCTTGTAGGCGAACTTGTCGGTGCCGATCGGATTGCCGTTGGGCAGGTAGATCGAGGCCACCCGCACCGGCGTCGGCGCCTCGACCAGGGCTTCGATGTAGCGGGCCTGCTCGTCGTCGTCGGAGCCGGGCAGGGAGCGGCGCACGTCCGACAGCGGGTGCTTCGAGAGGATGGCCACGCCGTTGTAGGTCTTCTGGCCGAAGGTCTCGACGTTGTAGCCGAGCGATTCAAAGGGCTCGCGCGGGAACTTCTCGTCCACGCACTTCAGCTCCTGCAGGCAGGCGACATCCGGCTGGGCTTCGCGGAACCACTCCAGCACGGTCTCGAGCCGGGCGTTGACCGAATTGACGTTCCAGGTGGCGATCCGCATCGACTCTCTTCGCGTGAACTCGCCCAAAGGCTAGGGTTCGAGCGGCGCCGCCTCAAGAGGGAGGGGGGATGAGCCGCACCGTTCATGTCCTGGCCCTGACCGGCGCGACCGTGCTGCACGTCGCGCTGTCCCCGGTCGCCTTCGCGCTGGCGGTGCTGTCGCCGGCCTGGTTCTCGGTCGGCGGGACGGGGGCCGGGTGGACCATGGCCCTGCTGTCGTACAGCTTTCTCGTCGCCGTGATCGCCGCGCCGTTCGCCGCCTGGGCGGCGTTCTTCATGCGTCGGGTGAAGCTGGCCTGGGCCGTCGCGGCCGCGCCGGTCGCCTGGATCGCGGCGTTCGGCGTGGCCTACCTGTTCATCGCCGAGCTTTGACGAAGTCGGCGACCGCCTCGACGACGCCCGGGGCCAGCGGCAGGTTCGGGTCGGCGTAGGTCGCCTGGTTGGCGGCGCGCTCGGCCGAGGCGACCTTCAGGACGTGGTTCACGCCCTCCAGCCTGACCAGCTTGGCGTCGGAGCGGGCCGCGGCCAGCCGCTCGGCGTCGGCCATGCCGATCTGGATGTCGGTGGTGCCCTGCACGATCAGCACCGGGCCGTGGACGGTCTTCACCAGCTCGGCCGGATCCAGCGGCAGCCAGGAGATCAGGTAGGGCTGCACCGACGGGCGGAAGAGGGCGGCCAGGGCCGGCGGCGGGTTCGCGACCGTGCGGCCGGCCTCCAGCTCGGCGAGCGTCTTGAAGGCGTCGGCCTGCATCGCCTGCGGCAGGCCGGCGGTCAGCTGCTCACGCAGCACGTCGGCCGCCTTGCGCCCGGCGCCGGAGATCAGCACCACGCCGCAGACGTCCTTGTTGTCCTGGGCGGCGACCTCGGCGACCAGGGCGCCTTCGCTGTGGCCGACCAGCCAGACGCACTTCGCGCCGGTCTGGCGCTTCAGTTCGGCGGCCCAGGCGCGGGCGTCGTCGGAATAGGTTTGGAAACGGAGGTCCTCTTCCTTGGTGGCGGCGGCCATGCTGGCGGCGATGCCGCGCTTGTCGACCCGCAGGCTGGTGACGCCGCGCTCGGCCAGGCCGTGGGCGAGCAGCCTGTAGGGGGCGGCCTGCACGCCGATCGGGCTGTTGCCGTCGCGGTCGGTCGGCCCGGAGCCGGCCAGGATCAGCACGACTGGGCCCTTGGCGCCCTTCGCCGGGGTGGTCAGCGTGCCCTTCAGGTCGCCAGGCTGGCTCTTCAGATCGAGCCCGCGTTCGGTGAAGGCGTCTCCCGCTGCAGCCGGCGTGACCAGACCCGCGGCCAGGACGCCGGCGAGAACGAGCGATTTCAGCATGTCAGGAGCCTCCCCCGAGAACGCGGGCAAGCTACGCCGTTTCCGGAAGGCGGGCGAATTAAATGCCTGTCAGACGCCAGGGGGCGGCGTCGAGCCAGCCTGAAGCGCTCAGATCGAGAAGCTGACGCCGCAGCCGCAGCTGGACTTGGCGTTCGGGTTCACAACCCGGAACTGGGCGCCGATCAGCTCGTCGACGAAGTCCACGGCAGAGCCGGCCAACAGAGGCAGGGAGATCGGATCGACCAGGGCGGTCGAGCCGGAACGCTCGATCCGCAGGTCGTCGTCCTCGGCCGCGTCCACCAGTTCGAAGCGGTACTGGAAGCCCGAGCAGCCGCCGCCGTCCACCGCCACGCGCAGCATCAGCGGCCGGCCTTCGGCTTCGGCCAGCTCCCGGATCCGCCGCGCGGCCGGTTCGGTGAGGGTTACGGAATCGACGGTCATGACTTGGCGCTATATGAGGGCGGCCGCAGCCGTGGAAAAGACCCTGATGAGCGTGCCCGTCACTTGCTTCCCCCTCGCCACCTTCTCGGAGTCCGCGGAGACCTCCAAGGGGCGTCGTCATCCCGAGGCGGAAAGCCGTACGCGCAACGCCTTCGCCCGTGACCGCGACCGGATCATCCACTCGGCCGCCTTCCGCAAGCTGAAGGAGAAGACCCAGGTCTTCGTGGCGCACGAGGGCGACACCTTCCGCACGCGCCTGACCCACAGCCTGGAAGTCGCCCAGATCGCCCGCTCGCTGGCCCATGCCATGGGCGTGCACGTCGACCTGGCCGAGACCATCGCGCTGGCCCACGACCTGGGCCACCCGCCGTTCGGCCACGCCGGCGAGGACGAGCTGCAGATCCAGATGAAGGAGTTCGGCGGCTTCGACCACAACGTCCAGACCTTCCGGGTCTGCACCAAGCTGGAGCGCCGCTATCCCGCCTTCGACGGCCTGAACCTGACCTGGGAGACGGTCGAGGGCGTCGTGAAGCACAACGGCCCCGTCGACGACCGGCTGGACGAGCCGGCATGGAAGGCGGTGGTGGAATACGCCGCCGGCTGGGACCTGCGGCTGGACACCTTCGCCTCGGTCGAGGCGCAGATCGCCGCCATCTCCGACGACATCGCCTACAACAACCACGACGTGGACGACGGCCTGCAGGCCGGCCTGTTCACCATCGGCGACCTGCTGGAGATCCCGCTGATCGGCCCGCTGCTGGGCGACGTGCGCCGCGACTGGCCGGCCATCGACGACCGCATGCTCCGCCTTGAGGCGGTGCGCCGGATGATCGGCGCCATGATCGACGACGTGCTGGCCGAGACCGCGCGCCGTGCCAAGACCGAGGGCGTCGAGACGGCCGAGGACGTGCGCCGGATGAAGCGGCCGCTGGTCGGCTTCTCGTCCCAGATGGCCGAGGATCTGGCCCGCCTGCGCCAGTTCCTGCACACGCGGATGTACCGGCATTACCGGGTCAACCGCACGCGCAGCCAAGCTCGCCGCATTTTGGCCGAGATGTTCAATCTTTTCATGGCGGAACCGGAGGTTTTGCCCACTGAGCTGTATGAACGGGTGAAGGGCCGCGACCAGGGTGGACGGGCGCGCGTGGTCTGCGACTACGTCGCCGGCATGACCGACCGATACGCCATTGAGGAGCATCGGCGGTTGTTCCACCTGGAGATCGGCCGCGAGGTGTGAGTCGTTCCGCCGCGTTCCGGCGGAGCTTCGCCTTCGGTAGAGTGTCGACCAACTGCGTCGCGATTCGGAAATTCGCGCCGCCCCGGAGGTTTCGTGCCCATGTCCGATCAAGAACGCGGCGCCTACACGCCGCCCACCGACGAGCCCCTGGCCTTCGACGCGCGCCGCACCACCGGCGAACGCCGGCCGGTGCCGATGACGCTGGTCGCCAGCGCCGTGGTGCTGGTGGTGCTGGTCGTCGCCGTGGTGCTGTTCTACCGCTCGGGCGTGCGCAGCCGTAACGAGGCCCCGAACGTGGGCGAGCCGGTGGCCGCGGTGAAGACCGCGCCGGCCCAGGACGCTCAGCCGGTCGACGAGGCCGCGGGCCTCGACGTCTACGTGGCCGAGCCGAACGCCCCGGCGCCGGCCCAGCCGACCTTCGCCCCCGGTCCGGAGCAGCCCGCCCCGCGTCCGGCCCCGCAGGCGACCCCGACCGCGCCGGTCGCTGCTCCGACCCAGCCCGTGACCTCCGGCGCCCTGCGCCCGGCCCAATCGGCCGCCGCCCAGCCGCAGGCGCCGGTCACGGCCGCGCCGAAGCCGACCCCGGCCGCCCCGATCCAGACCGCCCAGACCCCGACGCCCGCGCCGTCCGCCGCCGGCGGCTCCGCGGCCGTGCAGATCGGCGCCTTCTCCTCGACGGCCATCGCCGACGCCGAGTTCGCCAAGGTGGCCAAGGCCTTCCCGCAGTTCGCCTCGGGCAAGGCCAAGCGGGTCGAGCCGGTCGAGCGCGACGGCAAGACCCTGTACCGCACCGCCTTCACCGGCTTCTCGAAGGCCGACGCCCAGGCGTTCTGCTCGGCCCTGAAGGCCGCCGGCAACGCCTGCTTGGTGAAGTGATCTGAGACAGAGAGGGGGTTGGACGTGACGCTCGCCTGCATCCTGGGCTGCTCGGGTCCGACCCTCACGCCGGACGAACGCGACTTCTTCCGCGACGTCCGCCCCTGGGGCTTCATCCTGTTCCGCCGGAACGTGGAGACGCCTGAACAGGTGCGCGCCCTGGTGGACGCCCTGGTCGAGACCACCGGGCGCACCGACGTCCCGGTCCTGATTGACCAGGAGGGCGGCCGGGTGCAGCGCCTGCGTCCGCCGCACTGGCCGAAGTACCCGCCGGGCCGCGCCTATGGCCAGGTTTCGGCCAACGATCCCCTCGTGCAGCGTGAACTGACCCGGTTGGGCGCGCGTCTGATCGCCCACGACCTGCGCCAGCTCGGCATCAACGTCGACTGCCTGCCGGTGCTGGACGTGCCGGTGCCCGGCGCCCACGACATCATCGGCGACCGCGCCTACGCCGAGGACCCGTACACCGTCTCGGTGCTGGGCCGTGCGGCGGCCGAAGGCTTGATGGCCGGCGGCGTTCTGCCGGTGGTCAAGCACATTCCCGGCCACGGCCGCGCCTTCGCCGACAGCCACGAGGCCCTGCCGACGGTCGACACCGCGCTGGAGGAACTGGACGCGTGGGACTTCCAGCCGTTCAAGGCGCTGTCGGACATGCCCGCCGCCATGACCGCCCACGTGGTCTACACCGCCATCGACAAGAAAAAGCCGGCCACCACCTCGAAGAAGGCCGTGCGCCTGATCCGCGAGGAGCTGGGCTTCGGCGGGCTGCTGATGTCCGACGACCTGTCGATGAACGCCCTGTCGGGCGGTCTCGGCGAGCGGGCCCGCGACGCCCTGAAGGCCGGCTGCGACGTGGTCCTGCACTGCAACGGCGTCATGGCCGAGATGCAGCAGGTGGTTTCGCACACCGGAAAGCTGAAGGGCGACGCCAAGCGCCGGGCTGAGGCGGCCATGGCCCGCATCGTGCGTGCGCCCGAGCCGTTCGACCCGGCCGAAGCCCGCGCCCGCTTCGACGAGGCCTTCGCCGGGATCGACGCCGCCGCCGGTCCCAAGGTCGGCGAGGCGTGAGCGAGGCCTTTCAGCCTCAGCTGGACTTCGAGGCCGTCGACAACGCCGTCGAGGACGGCGAGGCGCTGGTCGTCGACCTGGAGGGCTACGAAGGCCCGCTGCACGTGCTGCTGGCGCTGGCCCGCACCCAGAAGGTGGACCTGCTGAAGCTGTCCATCACCAAGCTGGCCGAGCAGTACCTGAAGTTCGTGCAGGAGGCGCGCCGGCGCCGGTTCTCGCTGGCCGCCGACTACCTGGTGATGGCCTCCTGGCTGGCCTACCTGAAGTCCCGCCTGCTGCTGCCCAAGCCCGAGCGCAAGCAGGGCGAGGAGCCGCCGGCCGAAGAGATGGCCGCCGCGCTCGCCTTCCGGCTGATGAAGCTGGAGGCCATGCGCCGGTCAGTCGACGAGCTGAAGGCCCGGCCGCAGCTGGGTCGTGACGTCTTCACCCGCGGCGACCCCGAGGCCATGGTCGTGATCCCGTCCTCGCGGGTCGAGGCCACCCTCTACGAGCTGATGCAGGCCTACGTCACCCAGCGGGTGCGCGAGAGCCAGCGTACCTACAATCCCGGCCAGCGGGTCGAGGCCTACCAGCTGGACGACGCGCGCAAGCGGCTGCGCGGCCTGCTGCCGCGAATGGAGAGCTGGACCACGCTGAAGAGCGTCGCGCCGGAACCCGAGGCGGACGGTCCGGACGGCCCGACCGGCGCCTCCTACCTGGCTTCCACCTTCGCCGCGACGCTGGAACTGGCCAAGGAGCGGGCGCTGGAGGTCAAGCAGCTCGAGGCCTTCGCCGATCTTTACCTGCGCCGCATCGAGCGCCCGGCCGAACCGCTGGAACTGACGCCGTGAGCGAAGACCTCATCGAAATCGAACGCATGATCGAGGCCCTGCTGTTCGCGGCGGCCGGCCCGTTGTCGGCGCACGACCTGGCGCGGCGCTTGCCGGAGGGCGCGGACGTCGGCCGCGGCCTGGCGGCGCTGAAGGCGCGCTACGCCGGACGCGGCGTGGAGCTGGAGTGCGTGGCCGACCGCTGGCGCTTCCGCACGGCCGCCGACCTGGCCGGCCTGATGACCGAAGAGCGCGAGGATCCGCGCCGGCTGTCCAAGGCGGCGCTCGAGACGCTGGCCATCATCGCCTACCACCAGCCGGTCACCCGCGCCGAGATCGAGCAGATCCGCGGCGTGAGCCTCAGCAAGGGCACGCTCGACGTGCTGCTGGAGATGAACTTCGTGCGCCTGCGCGGCCGCCGGCGCACGCCGGGCCGGCCGGTGACCTACGGCACCACCGACGGCTTCCTGGAGCACTTCGCCCTGGCCAGCCTCGCCGACCTGCCGGGCGCGGCCGAGATGCGGGCCGCCGGCCTGCTCGACGTCGGCGTGCCGGCCGGCTTCGAAGTGCCCGACCCGTCGGGCGCGCGCGACGGCGAGGACCTGCTGGACGCCATCGACGAGGACGCGCCGGAGTTTCAGATGGACTTCGTGGGCGAAGGGGAGGGGTGAGCCTCTTCTCTTCCTCCGCGTCGCAGGGGAAGAGAAAAGTGACTCGCGGCCGCGTCGATAGGTTCCTTGGCTCGACGCCGTCCTTGCGCCTATATGACCGCCGACAGGAATTGCGGCCGCCTGAGTCTTTCGCGGCCATAGGGAGACAAGCCCATGGGCTCCATGAGCATCTGGCACTGGCTCATCGTCGCGCTCGTCGTGATGCTGCTCTTCGGCGGCCGCGGCAAGCTGTCCGGCCTGATGGGCGACGCCGCCAAGGGCATCCGCGCCTTCAAGGAAGGTCTGAAGGGCGAGGATGAAGCGCCGCGCGCCGGCGAACTGCCGCGCACCGACGCCGAAAAAGAAGACCTGAAGCGCTGACCGCCCGCGTCCCCGTTGCGTGAGGCTTAAGCCATGATGCCCTCCGTCGGGGGTTTCGAACTCGTCGTCATCGCGATCGTCGCCCTGCTGGTCGTCGGTCCGAAAGACCTGCCCGTCCTGATGCGCAAGGTCGGCCACGTCATGGGCCGCATGCGCGCCATGGCGGCCGACTTCCGCGCCAGCTTCGACGAGATGGCGCGGCAGTCGGAGCTCGACGAGCTGCGCCGCGAGGTCGAGGCCCTGCGCACCGGCCGGCTCAACGATCCGCTGGGGCGTGACGCCGACGCCCTGGTCCATGAGATCGACGAGGGCCTGCGCATCCAGCCGGACTACCAGCCGCCGGCCCTGCCGGACGCAGGCGAGATCGCCTCGCCGGACGCGGCCGAAGACGTCACGGAAGAGGCGGCGCCCGCCGTCGAAGCCGTCCCGGCGCCCGAGGCCGCTCCGGCCGACGCGCCTGTGAAGAAATCCCGCCGGAAGAAGACCGCGTGACCCAGGCCTACGACGACGAAGCCGACCTCGAGTCGTCGCGCGCGCCGCTGCTCGATCACCTGATCGAGCTGCGCTCGCGGCTGCTGATCTGCGTGGTGGCGGTGGGCCTGGCCTTCGCGCTGTGTTTCGCCTTCGCCAACCAGATCTACCTGTTCCTGCTGCACCCGTTCGAGGTGGCCGGCGGCCTGCTGGCGGCGCAGAAAGCCTCGGGCGGCAAGCATGGGCCGTTCGACCTGCTGCTGGCCCTGATGGGCCTCAAGGACGTCCCCCGGATGGCGGGCGGCGAGCTCAAGCTGGTGTTCACCGCGCCGCTGGAGTTCTTCTTCGCCAAGTTGAAGCTGGCCGGCTTCGGGGCGGTGATCCTGGCCTTCCCGGTGATCGCCTGGCAGCTGTATCGCTTCGTCGCGCCGGGCCTCTACCGGCGCGAGCGCAAGGCCTTCCTGCCGTTCCTGGTCGCCTCGCCGGTGCTTTTCGTGATGGGCGCGGCGCTGGTCTACTTCGTCATGCTGCCCTTCGTGCTGTGGTTCTCGCTGAACCAGCAGATCGTCGGCCCGGGCAACGTGCAGGTCGAGCTGCTGCCGAAGGTCTCGGAGTACCTGACCCTGGTCACCACCCTGGTGCTGGCCTTCGGCCTGTGCTTCCAGCTGCCGGTGGTGCTGTCCCTGCTGGGCATGTCCGGCATCATCGACTCCAAGGCGCTGGCCTCCGGCCGCCGCTACGCCATCGTCGGCATCGTCGTCGTCGCCGCGGTGGTCACGCCGCCCGATCCGATCAGCCAGCTGATGCTGGCCGCGCCGCTGGTGCTGCTCTACGAGGTCTCGATCTGGTGCGTGCGCCTGATCGAAATGCGCCGCCGCCGCCAGGAGCGGCTGGAGCAGGGCTAATTCCTCCCCCTGGCGAAGCGCTGGGGGAGGGGGACCGCCCGTAGGGCGGTGGAGGGGGCTGGGTTCGCGCGACGGCCGCCGTCCCACTCCGCTGGAGCCCCCACGGCGGCTTGCGCCGCCTGCTCCCCCCAGCGCTTACGCTCGGGGGGAGATCTTCGGAGCGCCCTTGGCGAGCGACTCGGCGCGACGTAAACAGGCCGCTTTCCTCCGCTCAAGCCAACCGAGGCGGCCATGCACGACATCCGCGCCCTCCGTGAGACTCCCGACGTTTACGTGCGCGGGTGGTCGTCTCGCGGCATGGCCGACGCGGAAAGCGTGGTCGCCGGCCTGCTGGATCTGGACCGCAAGCTGCGCGCCGCCCAGACCGCCTTCCAGGAAGGCCAGGCCCGCCGCAATGAAGCCTCCAAGCTGATCGGCCAGGCCAAGGCCAGGAAGGACGAGGCCGAGGCCCAGCGCCTGATGGCCGAGGTCGAGCGCCTGAAGGGCGCCATCGCCGCGGCTCAGGACGACGAGCGCGCGCTGGGCGAGGAGCTGCGCGAGAAGCTGGCCGCCCTGCCGAACCTGCCGGCCGAGGACGTGCCCGTGGGCGAGGACGAGACCGGCAACGTCGAGCAGCGCCGCTGGGGTGATGCGGCGATCCTGCCGGCCGGCCGCAGCGGCGCGACCAAGGACCATGCCGACCTGGGCGAAGCGCTGGGCCTGATGGACTTCGAGGCGGCCGCGCGCATGTCGGGCGCCCGCTTCGTGGTGCTGAAGGGCCAGCTGGCGCGCCTGGAACGGGCCATCGGCCAGTTCATGCTGGACCTGCAGACCAACGAGCACGGCTACACCGAAGTGAACCCGCCCGTGCTGGTGCGGGACGAGGCGGTGTTCGGCACCGGCCAGCTGCCGAAGTTCGCCGAGGACCTGTTCCACACCACCGACGGCCGCTGGCTGATCCCCACCGCCGAGGTGTCGCTGACCAACCTGGTGCGCGAGCAGATCACCGCCGAGGAGGAGCTGCCGCTGCGCCTGACGGCGCTGACCAGCTGTTTCCGCGCCGAGGCCGGCTCGGCCGGGCGCGACACCAAGGGCATGATCCGTCAGCACCAGTTCCAGAAGGTGGAGCTGGTCTCGATCACCACGCCGGAATCGTCGAACGAAGAGCACGAGCGCATGACGCAGTGCGCCGAGGCGGTGCTGAAGAAGCTGGAGCTGCCGTTCCGCACCATGCTGCTGTGCTCGGGCGACATGGGCTTCACCGCGCGCAAGACCTACGACCTGGAGGTCTGGCTGCCCTCGCAGGGGACCTATCGCGAGATCTCGTCCTGCTCGAACTGCGGCGACTTCCAGGCCCGGCGCATGGACGCTCGCGGCCGCAAGGCCGGCGAGAAGGGCACGCGCTTCCTGCACACCCTGAACGGCTCGGGCCTGGCCGTCGGCCGCACCCTGGTCGCCGTGCTGGAGAACTACCAGGACGAGGGCGGCCGCATCGCCGTGCCGGCGGCGCTGCAGCCGTACATGGGCGGCCTGACTCACATCGGCTGATCCCATGCGCGTCCTGCTCACCAACGACGACGGCTGGGATGCGGAGGGCTTCCACGTCCTGCAGCGCATCGCCGCCCAGCTCAGCGACGACGTGTGGATCTGCGCGCCGGAGCAGGAGCAGTCGGGCGCCTCGCGCGGCGTGACCCTGGCCAACCCCTTGCGGGTGCGCCGGTTCGGGCCGCAGGCCTGGGCGGTGTCGGGCACGCCGACCGACTGCGTGCTGCTGGCGGTCAACGACCTGATGGAGCAGAGGCCCGACCTGATCCTTTCGGGCGTGAACCGCGGACAGAACCTGGGCGAGGACGTCACCCTGTCCGGGACGGTCGCGGGCGCCCTGCAGGGCATGGCGCTGGGCATCCCGTCGATCGCCCTGTCGCAGGCGATGATGGTCTATCCGGAGCGCCGGGCGGACCTGTTCGCGCCGGCCGAGGCGTTCGGGGCGGGGATCGTCTCGCGCCTGATCGAGGCCGGCTGGGCCTCCAACGTGGTGATGAACGTCAACTTCCCCGACCTGCCGCCCGAGCTGGTCAAGGAGGTCGAGGTCACCACCCAGGGCTTCCGCGACGTGCACCACATGCACGCCGAGCGCCGCACCGACCTGCGCGGGCGCGACTACTACTGGATGGGCTTTCGCGGAAAGCTGTCCAACCCGCAGGAGGGCACCGACCTCAGGGCCGTCTACGAGGGCCGCATCTCGGTCACGCCTCTGCACATCGACATGACCCACATGCCCAGCGTCCACGACCTGAAGGGCGTTCTGGGCGGCGCGCCGCCGAAGGGCCCGCGCGAGGGCGCCGCGGGATGACGCGCACTTCCGGCCTCGCAATCCGTACGCGTCCTGATACGACGGGCGCCGAGCACCTCTGAATCGCACCCGCATGTCCGACCGCCCCGAAGACCGCGACGAAGCCAGTCCCCGCGCCCGCATGGGCCGGCTGATCATGGCGCTTCGCGCTCAGGGCGTGACCTCGCCCAAGGTTCTGAACGCCGTCGAGGCGACCCCGCGCGAGATCTTCGTGCCGGAGCTGTTCCAGGAGCGCTCCTGGGAGGATTCGGCCCTGCCGATCGACTGCGGCCAGACCATCAGCCAGCCGTTCATCGTCGGCCTGATGACCCAGGCCCTGAACGTCGAGCCGCGCCACCGCGTGCTCGAGATCGGCACCGGATCGGGCTACCAGACGGCGATCCTCTGCAAGCTGGCCCGCTACGTCTACACCATCGAGCGCTACCGCACCCTGCTGACCGAAGCGGAAGGCCGCCTGCGGCAGCTGGGGGTCGAGAACGCCGTCACCCGCTTCGGCGACGGCTCGCTGGGTTGGCCCGAGCAGGCGCCGTTCGACCGCATCATGGTCACCGCCGCCGCCCCGACCGAACCGAAACGCCTGCTCTCGCAGTTGAAGCCTAACGGCGTGCTGGTCGCGCCGGTCGGCCGTGGGCCGGTGCAGAGCCTGGTGCGCTACGTGGGCGACGGCGAGGGCGCCTTCCTGCGCGAGACGCTGGGCGAGGTGCGGTTCGTGCCGCTGGTCGAAGGCGTCGCGCGCGAACTTTGAACCGAGGCTGAACGCCGCGTTAACCCCGTTAAGCGGCGTTGGCGCTAAGGTGGAGCTTCGGGGATGTTTTCTCGAACCTCTTTGACGACTCGACGGCCGGCTGGCCGATCGACGCTTTCCGATGGTTGGATCGGCATGACGACGACGCTTTCACGGCTGCTTCTGCTGGGCGCTTCCGCGGCGGCGCTTTCCGCCTGCACCACCGTGGACCTCGCGTCCCTGCCGCAGCCCAAGTATGCGACCCGGATCGAGGACGTCGTGCCGGGCGGGCAGCCTGCGCCGCCGCCCACGCCCGTCTACGCGGCGCCGTCCGAGCCTGCGCCGGCCCCGCCGTCGGCCGAACCGGTCCCGCCGACCGTGCGCGCCGCGCCGGCGCCTTCGGGCCGGGTGACCAGCGAGGCCCTGCCGCCGCCCGCCCCGTCGGCCCAGGCGTCGAGCTATCCGGCCGACCACACGCCGCCACCGCCGCCGCCGCCCGTCAAGGGCGCGACCAAGCCGGCCACGACCGTGTCGGCCCCCAGGCCGGCGACGGCCACGACCGGCGGCCTGCGCTACACCGTCCAGCCGGGCGACACCCTGTCGGGCGTCGGCCGGCGCTTCGCCGTGCCGGTGCGCGCCCTGATCGACCTGAACGGCCTGCCGGCCGAAGGCGGGATACGCTCGGGCCAGAAGCTGAAGCTGCCGCCGGAGGCCACGGACCGCGGCACGGACCCCTACGCCTCGGGTCCGGTCACCGGCGAACCCGTCCGCCAGGTGGCCGAGGCCACGGCGCCGAAGCCGGTCACGCCCGCGCCCACCCGGCGCGAGCCGACCCCGGTCCGCACCGATCCCGCGCCGGTCGCTGTCCAGCCGGCCGAGACACGGCCGGTCCCGCCGACCGGCAAGGGCGTAAAGCCCTCGACCCCGCGCGCCGAAGTCTCGACGCCGGTCGCCCAGGCGCCGGTTCCGCCGTCCGGCCCGGCCGCCCCGATCATCGCCAGCGGCCCGCCGATCGACCCCGACGCTGTGATCGCTTCCGCACGCGGCCGCTTCGCCTGGCCCCTGAAGGGCGAGATCCTGTCGCGCTATGGCTCGATGGGGCAGGGGCTGCGCAACGATGGCATCAACATCGGCGCCTCGTCGGGCGCCCCGGTGAAGGCCGCCGACGCCGGCGAGGTGGTCTATGCCGGCGACTCCGTGCCGGGCTTCGGCAACCTGGTGTTGATCAAGCACGCCGACGGCTGGGTCACGGCTTATGGCCACCTGGCCAAGATCGACGTGAAGATGCGCCAGCAGGTCGCCCGCGGCGCGGTCATCGGCCAGGTCGGCCAGACCGGCGGGGTGGACCGGCCGCAACTGCACTTCGAGATGCGTTACGCCACCAGCCCCGCTGAAAAGGCGCGCCCGATGGACCCGCTGCCGCTGCTGCAATAGTCGCGGTGGTGTCGGCGCTCGTTGCAAACGCGGCCTTCGCATCATAGCTTCCGCGCCTGCTTTCGCCGGGACGCCTGCGCCCGGCGCCTTCTCATGGAGTGCCCATGGCTCCCGCTGATGCCGGCCCGATGGCTTTCGTCGTCCAGTTCGCGCCGCTGCTGCTGATCTTCGTCCTGTTCTACTTCCTGCTGATCCGCCCACAGCAGAAGAAGGCGAAGGAGCACCAGGCGCTGGTCGAAGCGGTTAAGCGCGGCGACACCGTGGTGCTGTCCAACGGCATGATCGGCAAGGTGACCCGCGTCGAGGACGCCGAGGCCATGGTCGAGATCGCCCAGGGCGTGAACGTCCGCGTGGTCAAGTCGATGATCGCCGACGTCCGCAACCGGACCGAGCCGGCGCCGGCCAACGACGCCAAGGCGTCGTCGCGCTAAGGCGCGGCTTCGGGGGATTTCACGCCAATGATTCAGGTTTCACGGTGGAAGGTGACGGTCGTCGCGCTGGCGACCGTCTTCGGCATTCTGTTCGCCCTTCCCAACGTCTTGCCGGCCGACGTGCGCGCGCGCATGCCGGGCTGGCTGCCGTCCAAGACCCTCAACCTCGGCCTCGACCTTCAGGGCGGCTCCTACCTGCTGCTCTCGGTCGACACCGAGGCGCTCAAGCGCGAGCGGGTGACCAACCTGATGGAAGACGTGCGCCAGGTGTTGGGCACGGATCAGATCGCGTTCAGCGGTCTGCAGAAGCTGCCGGACGGCGTGCGCGTGCGGATCAACGATCCCGCTCAGGTGAAGCAGGCCAAGAAGACGCTCGGCAACCTGGCGGTGATCAATCCCCGCACCGGCAAGCCTGAACTGGCGGTCGGCGACGCCGGCGACCAGAACGTGACCCTGCGGTTCACGCCGGAGGCGCTGTCGACCATCGGGGCCTCGGCGGTCGACCAGTCGATCGAGATCGTGCGCAAGCGCGTCGACGCCATGGGCACGCGCGAGCCGACCATCCTGCGTCAGGGCGCCGAGCGCATCGTGGTCCAGGCGCCGGGCGAAAGCGATCCCGAGGCGCTCAAGCGCGTCATCGGCCAGACCGCCAAGCTGACCTTCCAGATGCTCGACGAAACCGTGCCGGTGGCGGAAGCCCAGGCTGGCCACGTCCCCCCGGGCAGCGAGCTGCTGCCGCAGCCGAGCCGCCCCGACGAGCCCTACGTGCTGGTCAAGCGCCGCGTGCTGGTCTCGGGCGAGAACCTGACCCAGGCCAACGTCGGCCAGGACCAGAACCGCCGTCCGTCGATCGACTTCCGCTTCGACGGCGTCGGCGGGCGCAAGTTCGGGCAGGTCACCGCCGACAACATCGGTCGCCGTTTCGCCATCGTGCTGGACGGCAAGGTCATCTCCGCCCCGACCATCCAGTCGGCGATCACCGGCGGGTCCGGCCAGATCACCGGCAACTTCACCATCCAGGAAGCCTCCGAGCTGGTGAACCTGCTGCGCGGCGGCGCCCTGCCGGCGCCGCTGAAGGTCGAGGAACAGCGCACCATCGGCGCCGAGCTCGGCAAGGACGCCGTCGACAAGGGCAAGATCTCGGCCGTGCTCGGCTTCGCCCTGATCGTGGTGTTCATGATCCTGGCCTACGGCTTCCTGTTCGGCGGCATCGCCATCATCGCCCTGCTGCTCAACATCATCCTGCTGTTCGCGGCCATGACGGTGGGCCAGGCGACCCTGACCCTGCCCGGCATCGCCGGCATGATCCTGACGCTGGCCGTCGCGGTCGACGCGAACGTGCTGATCTACGAGCGTATCCGTGACGAGGAACGGGCCGGCCACAGCCCCCGGGCGGCCATCGACATCGGCTTCCAGCGCGCGCTGGTGTCCATCATCGACGCCAACGTGACCTCGCTCATCTCCGCCCTGATCATGTTCCAGTTCGGGGCCGGCCCGGTGCAAGGCTTCGCCTGGACCCTGCTGATCGGGGTGTTCACCTCCGTGTTCAGCGCCGTGCTGGTCAGCCAGCTGTTGCTCGGTCTCTGGCTGAACGCCAAGCGGCCGAAGACGCTTCCGATCTGAGGACCCGACCATGCGTTGGCCACTTATCCGCAACCTGCCGCACGTCACGAACTTCAAGTTCACGCGGCTCGCGCCCTACGCCGCCATCGTCTCCGGACTGCTGGTGCTCGCGTCCTTAGCCTGCCTGTTCACCATGGGCCTGAACCTCGGCACCGACTTCAAAGGGGGCACCCTGATCGAAGTCACCACGCCTGGGCCGGCGCCGCTGGGCGAACTGCGCACCACGCTGGGCCGCATCGGGGCCGAAGACGCCCAGGTGCAGGGCTTCGGCGCGCCCAACTCCGCCCTGCTGCGCTTCCGCACGCCTGAAACCGGCGGCGAGGCGGCGGCCGCCGTCATCCAGCAGAAGCTGACCGCCGAGTTCCCCGGCATCCAGATCAAGCGGGTCGAGGTGGTCGGTCCGAAGGTGTCGGGCGAGCTGCTCCGCTCGGGCTTCATGGCGCTGGGCGTCGCCCTGCTGCTGATGCTCACCTACATCTGGTTCCGCTTCCAGCTGCAGTTCGGCCTGGGCGCGGTGCTCGCGGTGCTGCACGACGTGGTGCTGACGGTCGGCTTGCTGGCGGTGCTGCAGATCGAGTTCTCCATGACCTCGATCGCGGCCCTGCTGACGGTCATCGGCTACTCGATGAACGAAAAGGTCATCACCTTCGACCGACTCCGCGAGAACCTGCGGAAGTTCAAGAAGACACCGCTGCGCGAGATCATCGACCTGTCGGAAAACGAGCGACTGTCGCGCACCCTGATCACCGGCTCGACGGCGCTGCTGGCGCTGGCCGGCATGCTGTTCCTCGGCGGCCCGGCCCTGTTCCCGCTGGTGTTCACGATGATCTTCGGCATCATCATCGGCACCTACTCGTCGATCTACGTCGCCCTGCCGGTCATCCTGGTGTGGGGCGTCAAGCGAGGTGACGAGGACGCCAAGCCGATCGATCTGTCGGTCGGCACCAGAAGCCAGTCGAAAAGGCCCTAATTCCCGTCGGGTGGAGCCCCGCGACAAAACGCCCTATACGGAATCCAGGGGGATCGATTCCCTGGATTCCGATAGGGTTGACGATGGGCGCTCTGCTCCAGAACTTCCGCAACACCATGGTGGTCAGCGTCTTCCTGGCGCTGATCATGATCTTCGGCTTCGGGATGCACGGTCCCGACCAGTTCGGACCGATTTTCTGGCAGGCCGTGACGCGCTGGGCGCACGTCTTCTTCGGCGTCCTCTGGATCGGCCTTCTCTACTATTTCAACTTCGTCCAGATCCGGAAAATGCCGGACATCCCCGCCGAGCTGAAGCCGGCGGTGTCGAAGTACATCGCCCCTGAAGCGCTGTTCTGGTTCCGCTGGGCGGCCCTGTTCACCGTCCTGGCCGGCCTGCTGCTGGCCTTCCAGCGCGGCTACATCGTCGAGGTCCTGTCGCTGGGCATGGCCGGCCCGCAGGCCGGCGCGGCCCAGTACACCCTGCTGGGCGCCGGGATCTGGCTGGCCATCGTGATGTTCCTGAACGTCTGGGTGTTCATCTGGCCGAACCAGAAGATCGCGCTGGGCCTGGTCGAGGCCGACGCCGACAAGAAGGCCAAGGCCGCCCGCACCGCCATGCTGTTCTCGCGCACCAACCTCTTGCTGTCGCTGCCGATGCTGACTTCGATGGCGATGTACCAGACCCTGTTCAACTAAGAGCAGGAACCGTTTAGAGCGAAGGCCCGCCGGCTCCCGGCGGGCCTTTTTCGTTTGTGCGATGACCGAAGCTCACGAAGACCTCGACGCCCGCATCGAGCGGGTCGACCCGGACCGCTGGCTGGCGACCCGCTTCATCGACGATCCGGACAAGCGGGCCGACGTGGTCGCCCTCTATGCGCTGAACGACGAGCTGGCCCGCATCCCGTCCGCGGTCACCCAGCCCATGCTGGGCGAGATCCGCTTCGCCTGGTGGCGCGAGGCGATCGAGGACGTCTTCGAGGGCCGCATGCCGCGGGCCCATCCGGTGACCCTGGCCCTGTCGACCGCCGTCAAGCGCCGCGGCCTGCCGCGGCCGCTGTTGGAGGCGCTGGTCGACGCCCGCGAGCGCGACCTCGATCCCGCGCCCTTCGCCGACGCTGACGAAGCCCTGGACTATGTCGACCGCACCGCCGGCGCCTTGGCGGCCCTGGCGGCCAAGGTGCTGGACGTCAGCGCCGATCCGCACGCGGTGCGCTCGGCCGCCCGCGCCTGGGGCCTGGCCGGCCTGCACCGGTCGGCGGCCTCCGGCGGGCCGGCGCGCCTGCCGGCCGAGCTGACCGCGAACCTGCGCGGCGAGGTGGCGCGGGCCGTCAAGGCCGCGCGCGGCGAGACCAAGGCGCTGTCGGTGCCGGCCTTCCCGGCGGTGGCCTACGTGGCGCTCGCCGCGCCCTACGCGCGCGGGCGCACGCCCTCGGACCTGATGCGGCGCCTGCGGGTCACTGCGGCGGTGGCGACCGGGCGGCTCTAACCCCGCGCCAAGGCGTGAGGCGCGGGATCCAGCGCGGCACGCCGGCGACGTAGGCCGGGTAGTCGTCAGGGAAGCGGCGGCGCAGGTCCGGCTCCTCGTAGAGCAGCACGAACAGGTGCGAGACCAGCCAGACCAGGACCGCATAGGCCAGCAGGGCCGTGTTTGCGAACAGCAGGCCCTGACCGAAGATCAGGGCGGTGACCGCGACATAGATCGGGTTGCGCACATGGCGGTAGACGCCCCCCACCACCAGCCGCGAGGGCGGCGCCACCGGGGCCGGCGTGCCGAACCCCTGCAGCACGAAGCGGGCGTAGCAGTCGAGCAGCAGGGCGAGGCCCGCGACGGCCAGCGTCGCGCCGACCCAGCGGCCGAGCTCCAGCCCCAGCAGCGGCGCCCCTAGCCGCCAGCCGGAGATCCACCAGGGGATCAGGCCCGCGACGGTCGCGGGCGCGAGCAGGAAAAGCAGGGTTCCGAGGGCGGCCGCCTTGCGGGTCATGGCCGCCCTCCGGTCATTCGGCCGCGAGCGCCGTTTCGCCCAGCCAGCCGTCGAGGTCGGCGATGGCGCGCGCGCTCATCGCCCGCTTCTTGGCCCGGCCGCGTTCCTGCGGCGGCAGCTTGCGACCCTCGGCGTCGCGGCGCGGGGCCTCCATCGGCGGCAGCAGGCCGTAGTTGATGTTCATCGGCTGGAACGCGCCGCCGCCCTCCAGCCATCCGCCGGTGATGTGGGCGATCAGCGCGCCCAGCGCCGTGGTGGCCGGCGGGGCGGCCAGCGGGCGGCCCAGGCGCTCCGCCGCGGCGAAGCGGCCGGCCAGCAGGCCGACCGCGGCGCTCTCGACATAGCCCTCGACCCCGGTGACCTGGCCCGCGAAGCGCAGGCGCGGCATGGCCTTCATTCGCAGCGAGCTGTCCAGCAGGCGCGGCGAGTTGATGAAGGTGTTGCGGTGCAGGCCGCCCAGGCGGGCGAACTGAGCGTTCTCCAGCCCCGGAATGGTGCGGAACACCTCGGTCTGGGCGCCGTGCTTCATCTTGGTCTGGAAGCCGACGATGTTGAACAGCGTGCCCAGCGCGTTGTCCTGGCGCAGCTGGACGACGGCCCAGGGCTTCTGGTCCGGCTGGTGCGGGTTGGTCAGGCCCACCGGCTTCATCGGCCCGTGGCGCGGCGTTTCGCGCCCGCGCTCGGCCATCACCTCGATCGGCAGGCAGGCGTCGAAGTAGGGGACGTTCTCCCAGTCCTTGGACTCGGCCTTCGGCGCGTCCAGCAGGGCCTGCACGAAGGCGTCGTACTGCTCCTTGGTCATCGGGCAGTTGATGTAGGCCGCCTTGTCGCCGCCGGGACCTTCCTTGTCGTAGCGCGACTGCCGCCAGGCCACCGACATGTCGATGCTTTCGGCGTGCACGATCGGCGCGATGGCGTCGAAGAAGGCCAGCTGGCCCTCGCCGGTCAGCTCCAGCACCGCCTGTGACAGGGCGGGCGAGGTGAGGGGGCCGGTGGCGACGACCACGCTGTCCCAGTCCTCCGGCGGCAGGCCGGCGACCTCTTCACGGACGATGGTGACCAGCGGGTGGGCTTCCAGCTTCGCCGTCACGGCGGCGGAGAAGCCGTCGCGGTCGACCGCAAGCGCGCCGCCGGCCGGCACCTGGTTGGCGTCGCCGCAGCTCATGATGATCGACGAGCAGCGCCGCATCTCGGCGTGCAGCAGGCCGACCGCGTTGTGCTCCCAGTCGTCCGAGCGGAACGAGTTGGAGCAGACCAGCTCGGCCAGCCCCTCGGTCTGGTGGGCCGGGGTGCCGCGCACCGGGCGCATTTCGTGCAGCACGACGGGCACGCCGGCCTGGGCGATTTGCCAGGTCGCTTCGGAGCCGGCCAGGCCGCCGCCGATCACATGAACGGGTTTCACAGTCATGCGCCCCACATAGCGCATTTTCCGCCGAAGTGGCCGCCGGTTCGGCGGAGAAAATGCGCGCACTCAAAGTCTTCCGAGCCTCATCCGATGCAGTGGATCGGATGAGGCCTGGCGGCCGTGACGTAGGAGGAAAGCGTCCCGGGATGGCGGGGCGTCACAGAACCCTGATATGGTTACGCCGTCGTTTGGGGGGATGACCATGTCTTCGAGTTCTGCCGCGGGCGCGGGCGCGCGCCTGTCCGTCGTCAACGCCGCCTTCGCCGGCTTCCGGCTGATCGCGCGACGGCCGCTGGCCGTGCTGGTCTGGGGCGCGCTGTACTTCGCGCCGCTGTTCCTGCTGCTCTGCGCCGTCCTGGCGCTGGCGGGGGCGGACGTCGGCGTGGACGCCGACAGCCTGTTCGCCGGAAGCTCCGATCCCGGCCTGCTGTTCCTGCTCGCCATGCTGGCCGTCGGCGTGCTGACCGTCATGGTCCGCGGCGTGGTCCAGGCCGCCACCATGCGCGCGGTGCTCAAGCCCGACAGCAAGTCCCTCGGCTACCTCGGCTGGGGCCGGGCCGAGCTGGACCAGACCATGCTCTATTTGGTGCGCGGTCAGATGTCCTGGTGGCCGGCCGAAGCGGTGGCCGTCGCCTTCGGCGCGCCGCTCGTCGCCGTGGGCGGCGTGCTGGCGTCCATGGCCATGCTGCCCGAGCCCTGGAGCTTCGTCGGCGCGGGCGTGTTCGTGATCGGCGCGGTCGTGGCCCTGGCCTATCTCAGCGTGCGCATGTCGATCATGCGCCCGCTGGTGTTCGAGCGCGGCCTGCATGGCATGCGCTCGGTCTGGCCGCTGACCCGCGGCATGGCCTGGGAGCTGCTGGCCATGAACATCGTCGCCTACGTCATGGCCCTGCTGACCTATGTCGTGCCGGCCCTGCTGGCCCTGGTTCTGATCGTCGGCGTGCTGCCGCAGGCCCTGCTGGCGGGCCTGCCGGTCCACGTCGCCACCGGCCAGTTCCACGTGTCGGGCGTGATCGCCGCCGTGGCGGCCGCCGCCCTGATCTCCTTGTGCAACGCGGTTCACCACGCGGTCGCCTACGCGCCGGCGGCAGTCGCCTATCAGGCGTTGAGCGCTCGCCACGGCGACGCGGCGGGCTAAGGTCGTTCCCTTAGTTTATAAACCGTAAAGCTTGGCGTATCGTCCCGTCAGCCGCCGGGAGGCGGACGGGACCAGGGGCGCGGCCGAAGCCGCGGGGTCGAGGGTGGCATGAGTGGTGGTCGTAGATTGCCCGTCTGGGCGTGTCTGGGCGAAGCGGTCCGGTTCCTGCCCCGGGCCTGGAGCGGCGCGTGGGCGGCCCTGATCCTGATCGGCCTGGCGGTCGGCGCGCCGGTGGTGCTGGCCGAGAGCGGCTGGCTGCGGGCGAACGCGTGGGCGTCCGCGCCGATCGTGCTCGCCGCGGTCGCGGCCGCCCTGGTCGCCGACGGCGCGCTTTATCGCCTGGGGGTGTTCGGCGCGGACGCCCGCCGCGAGGGTCTGGGCGTGGCCGGCCTGCAGTTCGGCCGGCCGGAGCTGCGCCTGCTGGCGGCGCGGCTCCTGATCGATCTGTTCCTGCTGATGATCGGCATCGCCTCGGTGGTGGTGCTGGCCGTCGCCCTGACCGCCGGCGGGCTGGGCGAGGTGGACTTCGCGACGGTGCGCTCGCTCGCCGACCTGCGCGAGCTGGCCGGGCCGGTGGAGCTCGTCGTGACCGGCGCCCTCGTCGCCGGGATCGCGGCGGTGTTCCTGCTGCTGAGCGTCCGCTTCTCGCTTTACGGCGCCGCCACCCTGGGGCGCCGCCGGATCGTCGCCCTCAACGCCCTCGGCGTCGCCGAGGGCGCCTTCTGGCCGCTGCTGCTCGGCATCGTGCTGGTCTCCCTGCCGGCGACGGCCCTGTTCGTCTGGCAGCACTGCGTCTCCGGCCTCACCGGGCGCAACCTACTGATTTTCCACGGGCTGCAGGCCCTGGCGTACGCGTTCGTCCAGAAACCGCTCACCGCCGGGTTCCTCAGCGCCGCCTATCGACGCCTGGAGTACCTGCCGGCCGGGCCCGACGGGAAATGACTTCATGGCGACCTTTTCGATAAGCGACGCCCTAGAGGCGGGCTTCAACGTGATCCGCCGGCGGCCGGTCTCGCTGCTGGCCTGGGGGCTGGTCTATTTCGTGCTGGCGGTGCTGCCGAGCGCGGCCCTGTTCTCCCTGGTCGGCGGCGACATCTTCGAGGTCTTTCGCACGGCGGGGGCCGGGGGACGTCCGGAGCCGGACCTTGAGTCCCTGGTGCGCGTGAACAGCACCCTGACCCTGTATCAGCCGATCGCCTTCCTGGCCGCGATCGCCGGGCGCGCCATCCTGACTTCGGCCGTATTCCGAGCGGTCCTCGAGCCTCAGAACCGCGGCTTCTTCTACCTGCGCCTGGGCAAGGACGAGCTGTGGCAGGCCCTGGTGTTCCTCTGCCTCTACGTCCTGCTGTTCATAGCCGCCTTCGCCATGGCGATGGGCGGTGCGGCCGCCGGCGCGGTGGTCTGGCTGCTGGGCGGCCTGGCCGCGGCGCCCTGGGCGGGGGTGATCCGCGCCGTCGGCCTGACGGCGGTGGTCCTGACCTCGGTGGGCGCGCTGATCTGGGTCGGCCTGCGCCTGTCGCTGGCCCCGCCGATGACCTTCGCGGACCGGACCTTCCGCCTGTTCGAGTCCTGGACCCTGACCCGCGGCCAGGGCGGACGCCTGTTCGGTCTGGCGGTGCTGATCCTGGTGGTCGTTCTCGTCATCGAAATGGTGGTGGGCGCGCTGGGCTGGGCCGCCGTGCTCGGCTTCGGCGTCGACGGCGGGTTCGATCCGCACCGCTTCCAGGCCTTCTTCCAGCAGCCGATGGAAGCGTGGATATCCGAACTGCTGCCCGCGATCCTGGCGTTCTCGTTCCTGCTGTCGCTGGTGACGGCGGCGCTCTACGCCATCGTCACGGCCCCGTGGGCGGTGGCCTACCGCCAGCTCGGCGCCCCTCAGACCGAGGGGGCCTGAGATGAGCTTTTCGATCTCGCACACGGGGCTGGAAGGCTTTCGCCTGATCGGGCGCCGGCCGGTGTCGGTGGCGCTCTGGGCCCTGGTGATGCTGGTGTTCTGCGCGGCGATCGTCGCGCTGTTCCTCGCCGTCGCCTGGCCGACCCTGGCCGCACTAGACGGGCTGAAGGACGAGACCCTGGGGCACGCCGAAGCGCTGCGGCTGTTCGGTCCGCTGGCCCTGGCCGTCGCCGCCGTCCTGCCGGTCGCCCTGCTGATGAAGGGCGTGCTGCTGGCCGCGCTGTTCCGGGCCGTGCTCAAGCCTGAAAAGGTCGGGTTCGGCTATCTGCGGCTGGGCGGGGACGAGCTGCGGCAGGTCGCGGTCGCCCTGCTGCAATCCCTGATCGCCATCGTCCTCGTTTTCGGTCCGGTCTTCGCGATCGTGCACCTGAACCTGGCCTTCCCGTTCACGGCCGGCCAATGGGCCCTGGGCGTGCTGGCCTGCGTCGCGGCCTTCCTGCTGTACATATGGGTCGGCGTGCGCCTGTCGCTGGCCGGACCGATGACGCTCGCGGCCGGTCGGGTGCGGTTCTGGAAGTCGTGGACGCTCACGCGAGGCCGGTTCTGGCCGCTGCTGGCCATGTTCCTGCTCGCCAACATCCTGGCCATGGTGATCTATTTCGTGGGCGACATGGTCGCCGAGGCCGCCCTGGCCTCCTCCGGCGTCCCATTCCACTTCAGCTACGACACCGACCACCTGCCGCCCTTGGCCGAGCTCGCGCTCACGTCGAAGGCCTGCATCGGCCTGGGCGTCTATTTCCTGTTGCAGATGGTGCTCGCGGCGTTGCAGTTCGTCGTCGCCTACGCGCCGCAGGCGGGGGCTTACCGCGACCTGACGTCGGCGCGGGAAGCGTAAGGCGCGCGGCCGAACGTCCGGCCTGCTCGCTTGTTGTTTCCGGGCCCGTGCGGCCCGCAGTTCGCTCTGGAGACCAGACATGGCGTTTTCCGCCACCGACGCGGCGTTCGAGGGCTTTCGCCTGACCCGCGAGAAGCCGTTGGCGGTGGTGGGCTGGGCGGTCTTCTACGTCGTGGCGACCGCCCTGGCCGGCGCCCTGATGGTGATGGCGGCGGGCCCGGGCGCGCTTGAGACGCTCGGGCCGAAGGCGCAGCCGGCCACGCTGGCGGAGGCGGTGAAGGCGCTCGAGGCGCTCGTCCCGTTCGCCGCCGTCGGCGGGTTGGCCTGGCTGTTGATCGGCAGCGTGGCCAAGGCGGCGGTGTACCGGGCCGTGCTGCGGCCGCAGGACGGCCGCTTCGCCTATCTCCGGCTCGGCGCCGACGAACTTCGGCTGATGCTGGTCACCCTGGTCCTGGTCCTGGTCGGGGCCGTCCTGCTCGCCGGCCTGGTGGCGGCCGCCGGCGTCGCGGACGGCGTGGCCGGTCCGGCCGCGGCCGGCGTGGTGGGCGTGATCGGCTTCCTGGTGATCGTCGCGCTCGGCGTCGTCTGGAGCGTGCGGCTGTCGCTCGCCGCGGCCATGACCTTCGCCCAGAAGCGGGTGAGGATCTTCCAGTCGTGGACCCTGACCCGGGGCTGGTTCTGGCCGCTGCTGGGCATGTACGTGCTGGTCGCGGCGCTCTACGTGGTCGTGCTGCTGCTGGGCTCGACCATCATCATCGCCCTGGTGATGATCCTGGGCGGCGGCTTCCACGCGCTGGAGGCGGTCAGCAACCCGGATCTGGGCGATCTCGGGCCGGGCCTGTGGGCGGCCTTCGCCGTCTACCTGCTCGGCAACATCGTGCTCGCGGCGCTGCAACTGGCGATCGCCTACGCGCCTCAGGCGTTCGCCTATCGAGAACTGGCGGGCGAGGGGGCCTGATCGCGCGGAATCGCGTTATCGGCAAGCGCGAGCCTGCGGAGGAAGTCGTGGCCCAGAATAAGTTCGGCGTGTTGGATGCGGTCGGGCACGCGGTGTTGTTCGCCAAGGCGAACTGGAGGTCCGCGTTCGGCGCGCTCACCCTCGTCGCCGTCACCACCGGAGCGACCATGGCGGCCCCGTATCTGGGCGCGCCGCAATTGACCCTGCCGGCGGTGGTGGCTTCCGCGCTCGCCGGGTGCGTGGCCTACGGCGCGCTCTATCGCCGGGCCTTCGCCCACGAGCATCCGGGAGACTCGGGTTTCCGCACCGGGCCGGGCGGCCTGCAGTGGGGCAAGCCGGAGTGGCGGCTGCTGGGCGCCGGGGCGTATCTGCTGGCCGTGATGGCCGCCCTGATGCTGGCGACGTTCGCGGTCATGGTGGCGATCGTCTTCGCCGGCGGCGGCGGTCCCGTCCTGCAAAGCCTCAGCCCGAGCGCTTCGCCGGAAGCGGTGTCTGAAGCGCTGATGAAGGTGCTTCCCGCGCAGTCCTCGGCTCTGCTGAGCCTGGTCGTGCTGGTCTTCCTCGTCCTGGTTTTCTGGCTGGGAATCCGCCTGTCGCTTTACCAGGCCGCCGTCGTCGCCGAAGAGCGGGTCGTGCTGTTCCGGAGCTGGACGCTGACCAAGGGGCGGTTCTGGCTCGTGTTCGCGTCCACCGTCCTGGTCAGCCTGCCGAGCTTGACCGCCTCAGCCGTCACGACCGCGGTCGAGCGCGCGCTGGGTATGCCGGGCGCTAACGGCGCGCCGGTCCTGCCGCTGGGCGCGGTGCTGGCCGTCTCCGTCTTGACCGCCGTGGTGGCGGGGTACGTGCAGCTGCCGCTCGCGACCGGGCTGTACGCCGAGCTCTACCGCCGACTGCGGTCGGACGCGGCGCAGCGGGGCTAGGCCCGCTTGCGCCGTTCCTTGCGCCGGTCCTCGTGCCGGCGGAGCACCTCGGAGAGATAGCGGCCGGTCCAGCTCTGCGGATCGGCCGCGACCTTTTCGGGGGAGCCTTGGGCCACGATCAGGCCGCCGCCGTCGCCACCCTCCGGACCGAAGTCCAGGATCCAGTCGGCAGTCTTCACGACGTCGAGGTTGTGCTCGATGACGACCACGGTGTTGCCCTGGTCGACCAGCTCGTGCAGCACCTCCAGCAGCTTTCGGGTGTCCTCGAAGTGCAGGCCGGTGGTCGGCTCGTCGAGGATGTACAGCGTCCGCCCGGTGGCCCGGCGCGACAGCTCCTTCGACAGCTTCACCCGCTGCGCCTCGCCGCCTGACAACGTTGTCGCCTGCTGGCCGACGTGGACGTAGCCCAGGCCGACGCGCTTCAGCGTCTCCATCTTGTCGCGGACGCTCGGCACCGCCTTGAAGAAGTCGGCGGCCTCCTCGACGGTCATGTCCAGCACGTCGGCGATCGACTTGCCCTTGAACACGATCTCCAGGGTCTCGCGGTTGTAACGCTTGCCCTTGCAGACGTCGCAGGTGACGTAGACGTCCGGCAGGAAGTGCATCTCGATCTTGATGACGCCGTCGCCCTGGCAGGCCTCGCAGCGGCCGCCCTTCACGTTGAAGCTGAACCGGCCCGGGCCGTAGCCGCGCGCCTTGGCCTCGGGCAGGGCGGCGTACCAGTCGCGGATCGGCTGGAAGGCGCCGGTGTAGGTCGCCGGGTTCGAGCGCGGCGTGCGCCCGATCGGCGACTGGTCGATGTCGACCACCTTGTCGAAGTGCTCCAGCCCCTCGATGCGGTCATAGGGGGCGGGTGCGTCGGTGGCGTTGTTCAGGCGCCGGGCGGCGGCCTTGTAGAGGGTCTCGATGGTGAAGGTCGACTTGCCGCCGCCGGACACGCCGGTGATGCAGGTGAAGGTGCCGACCGGGATCTCGCCGGTGACGCTCTTCAGGTTGTTGCCCGTGGCGCCGATCACCTTCAGCCGCTTCTTGCCCAGCGGCCGGCGGTCCTCCGGCACCTCGATCTCGCGCGCGCCGGTCAGGTACTGGCCGGTCAGCGACTTCGGGTTGGCCATCACGTCGTCGGGCGTGCCTTCGGCGACGATCTCGCCGCCGTGGACGCCGGCGGCCGGGCCCATGTCGATGACGTAGTCGGCGGTCAGGATCGCCTCCTCGTCGTGCTCGACGACGAGGACCGAATTGCCGAGGTCGCGCAGGCCCTTCAGCGAATTGAGCAGGCGCGTGTTGTCGCGCTGGTGCAGGCCGATCGACGGCTCGTCCAGCACGTAGAGCACGCCGGTCAGGCCGGAGCCGATCTGGCTGGCCAAGCGGATGCGCTGGCTCTCGCCGCCGGACAGGGTGCCCGACGAGCGCGCCAGGTTCAGATAGTTCAGGCCGACGTCGTTCAGGAACCGCAGGCGGTCCTTGATCTCTTTCAGGATCCGCCGCGCGATCTCGGCGTCCTTGGGCGACAGGGTCGGTTCAAGCGCCTCGAACCAGGCGTGGGCGTGCTGGATCGACAGGTTGGAGACCTTGCCGATGTGCTCGCCCCCGACGCGCACGGCCAGGGCTTCCGGCTTCAGGCGATAACCGTCGCACGCCTCGCACGGCGTCTCGGACTGGTAGCGGCCGAGTTCCTCACGCACCCAGGCGCTGTCGGTCTCGCGCCAGCGGCGCTCCATGTTGTTGACGACGCCTTCGAAGGCCTTGGAGACGTCGTACTTCCGCGCGCCGTCGTCGTAGGAGAACTTCACCTTCTCCTCGCCGGTGCCGAACAGCACCACCTTGCGCGCCTTCTCCGGCAGGTCGCGCCAGGGCTTGTCCATGGAGAAGTCGTAGTGCCGCGCCAGGGCCTGCAGGGTCTGGGTGTAGAAGGGCGAGGGCGAACGGGCCCAGGGCGCGATCGCGCCCTTGTGCAGGGTCTTGTCCTTGTCGGGCACGACCAGCTCGGCGTCGAAGGCCAGCTTCACGCCCAGGCCGTCGCACACCGGACAGGCGCCGAACGGGTTGTTGAACGAAAACAGCCTGGGCTCGATCTCGCTGATGGTGAAGCCGGAGACCGGGCAGGCGAACTTCTGCGAGAACAGGATGCGCTTGGGCTCCTTCTCGCCGTCCTCGACGCTCGCCCATTCGGCCGTGGCGATGCCGTCGGCCAGGTTCAGGGCGGTCTCCAGGCTGTCGGCCAGCCGCTGCTCCAGGCCGGGCTTGGTGACGATGCGGTCCACCACGACGTCGATGTCGTGCTTGAACTTCTTGTCGAGCGCCGGGGCGTCCTCGATGGCGTAGAACTCGCCGTCGATCTTCAGGCGCTGGAAGCCCTGGCGCTGCCAGTCGGCGATCTCCTTGCGGTACTCGCCCTTGCGGCCGCGCACGACGGGGGCCAGCAGGTAGAGGCGCTCGCCCTCGGGCAGGGCGGTGATCTTGTCGACCATCTGGCTGATGGTCTGGCTCTCGATCGGCAGGCCGGTGGCGGGCGAGTAGGGGACCCCGACCCGCGCCCACAGCAGGCGCATGTAGTCGTGGATCTCGGTCACCGTGCCGACGGTGGAGCGCGGGTTCTTCGACGTGGTCTTCTGCTCGATCGAAATGGCCGGCGACAGGCCCTCGATCAGATCCACGTCCGGCTTGCCCATCAGCTCCAGGAACTGGCGCGCGTAGGCCGACAGGCTCTCGACGTAGCGGCGCTGGCCCTCGGCGTAGATGGTGTCGAAGGCGAGCGAGCTTTTGCCCGAGCCCGACAGGCCGGTCATGACGACGAGCTTCCCGCGCGGGATGTCGACGTCGACGCCCTTGAGATTGTGCTCACGCGCGCCGCGCACACGAATGAAATTCTGATCGGACATGGGGCTCTTCGAAATACGCGCCGTACGGCTGGCCGAACGACGTAACGCCCGGGATGTAGTGCCGAGACTCGCGTTTTGCACAAGAACATTTTGCGAACGCGTGCGGCTTGGCGTCGCGCCGTTCGGAGAATCACGTTCAATAAGATCGTTAACGCGCGTTAATGCGCGGCTCCTCAGTGCATTCCGTTCAACCCAGTCGCCTTCTTCAGGGGGGGAGAATGCGTACTCTGGCCGTGCTGTCCCGCAAGGGCGGAACCGGAAAGACCACCGTCGCCGTCCAGATCGCCGTGGCGGCGTCCAAGGCGAAGCGCCGCGTCGTCGTCGCCGACCTCGACCCGCAGCGCTCGGCGCTGGACTGGCGTCGCGAGCGCATCGGCGACGGTCCGCGCGTGATCGAGGCCAAGGCCGGCGGCCTGTTCACGCTCAAACAGGCGGAGCAGCGGGCCGGCACCGACCTGCTGGTGCTCGACACCCGTTCCTCACACGATCAGGAGTCGGCCGAAGCCGCGCGCGAAGCGGACTTCTGCGTGATCGTCACCCGCCCGTGCTTCTTCGACGTGCGCTCGATCCAGCGCACGGCCGAGCTGGTCAACAACCTGCGCAAGCCCGCCTTCATCGTGCTGAACCAGGCCCCCTCGCGCCGCAATGGCGAGGAGCCGAGGCTGATCCGCGAGACGGTGGAGATGCTGGACTCCTACGGCCTGCCGGTCGCCCCGGTCGGCCTGCGCTACCGCGCCGCCTACCAGACCGCGGTGCGCGCCGGCCTCGCCGCCCAGGAGATGGACCCCGACAGCCTGGCCGCCTTCGAGATCAACGCCCTGTGGCGTCACCTCAAGCGCGAGATCTGGCCGGTGCAGCCCAAGACCGCGCAGCCGGTCGTCGAGCGGATGCTGGGCGCCGCCTGAGGCTCAAAGGTCCGGTTCGGCCGGCGGCGTCGACGCGTCGAACACAGCCGACAGCAGGCACGCCCGGTCGTGACCCGGGCGTGCGGCCCGGCCGGATGGGCGCCGAGCGCGTCCTGGACGTGCACCATCTCGCGATAGGTCGGGCGTGCGCCGCGGCCTCTGGTCGGCCGAAGCTCGATCCGGGCTTGCGCCGGGGCCGTTCGCCCCTAAGTTACGCCTCCCGCATCCGAGGAGAAGACGATGATCGAAGCGCTGGAAACCGGCACCGCCCTTTCCCGCCCTTGCTTCGAGTCTCGTCATGTCCGCCTTCGTCACCCTGGATCGCGTCAGCGCCGTCACCCCTGACGGCCGCACCCTCTTCGACAATCTGAGCTTGGCCTTCGGCCCCGAACGCATCGGCGTGGTCGGGCGCAACGGCACGGGCAAGACCACCTTGCTGCGGCTGCTGGCGGGGGAGGCGGCGGCTGCGGCCGGCACGGTCACGCACAGCGGGCGCGTCGGCGTGCTGCGCCAAAGCCTGCCGCTGGGGCCCGGAGACACGGTCGCCCAAGCCCTGGGGGTGGCCGAGGGACTCGCTCGGCTGGACCGCATCGAGCAGGGCCGCGCTTCCGATGCCGACTTCGAGGCGGCCGACTGGCTGCTGCCGTCGCGGCTGGAGGCCGCTCTGGCCGAGGCCGGCCTGGGTTCGATCGGCCTGGACCGGGAAGCCGCCACGCTCAGCGGGGGCGAGCGCACGCGCGTGGCCCTGGCCGCCCTGCTGGTCGACGCCCCGGACCTGATCCTGCTGGACGAGCCGACAAACAATCTCGACGTCCAGGCCAGGGCCGACGTCACGCGCCTGCTGGAAGGCTGGCGCAGGGGCGCGGTGGTGGTCAGCCACGACCGCGAGCTGTTGCGCCGGGTCGACCGGGTGCTGGAGCTCTCCAGCCTGGGGGCGCGGCTCTATGGCGGCGGCTGGGACCACTACGCCGAGCGCCGGGTCGAGGAGCGCGACGCCGCCGAGCGTGGCCTCGACGCGGCGGAGCGGGAGCTGCGCCGGGTCGAGCGGGAAAGCCAGACCGCCCGGGAGAAGAAGGCTCGCCGCGACAGCGCCGGCCGACGCGACGCGGCCAGGGGCGGCGCTCCGAAGATCCTGCTGGGCGCGCGCAAGGCGAACGCCGAGAACAGCGCCGGCCGCGAGCACCGGCTGGCCGAGCGCCTGCGCGACCAGGCCGCCGAGGGGCTGATGGCCGCCCGCGAGCGGGTCGAGCAGGTGCGGCTGCTGGGCTTCGACCTGCCGTCCACCGGCCTGCCGGCCGGGCGCGCGGTCCTGAGCTTCGACCGTGCCGGCTGGAGCAACGGGGATCGTCTGGTGCTGGCCCCGCAAACATTCGGTCTGAGCGGGCCGGAGCGCGTCGCGGTGAGCGGTCCGAACGGCGCCGGCAAGACCACCCTGCTGCGGCTCGCGAGCGGCGCGCTGGGGCCGACCGAGGGCCGGGTGCTGCGTCCGGTCCCGGCGGCGCTGCTGGACCAGCATGGCGACGCCCTGACGCCGGGTCTGACCCTGGTCGACAACTTCCGCCGCCTGAATCCCGGCGGGACCGACAACCAGGCCCGCGCCGCCCTGGCGCGCTTCCTGTTCCGGGCCGACGCCGGCCTGCGCACGCCCGAGACCCTGAGCGGCGGCGAACGCCTGCGCGCCGCTCTGGCCTGTGCGCTCGGCGGCGATCAGCCGCCGCAACTGCTGATGCTGGACGAGCCGACCAACCACCTCGACCTCGACTCCGTGCAGGCGGTCGAGCGGGCGCTGGCGGCCTACGACGGCGCGCTGCTGGTCGTCAGCCACGATCCGGACTTCCTCGCCGCGATCGGGGTGCAACGGGAGATCGCGCTCGCGCGCGGGTGACCGCCGTGCGCGCATCCTTCGCGCCTCTGGGACGTTGCTTTTGCGGGCTGTTCGCAATGCGCCGCCCACGGGCGGCCGGCAGGAAATGCCGCCATGACCCACGGACTGACGTCGGCCGATTTCGAGGCGCACTGGCCGCGACCGGAGGTGCGCCGAATTTCCGTAAAGGATCTGCGCGCGGTGCTGGCTGCCGGTTGGCGGGACTTCAAGGCCGCGCCCACCCAACTGCTGCTGCTGGGCGCCATCTACGCGGTGATCGGCCTGATCGCCGCCCGCGTCGCCTTCGGCGCGAAGCTTCTGCCCATGCTTTACCCGCTGGTCGCGGGCCTGGGCCTGGTCGGGCCGTTCCTGACCGTGGGATTCTGCGAGCTGAGCCGGCGGCGCGAGCACGGCCTGCCGGTGTCCTGGCGCAACGTGTTCGACGTGTTCGGCTCGTCCCAGGTCGGCGCGATTTGCGGCCTGGGCGCGGTGCTGCTCGGGATTTTCGTGCTGTGGGTGGGCGCGGCCGCGTCAGTCTACGCCGCCACCTTCGGCCCGGCGCCGGTCACACACATGGATTTCCTGGGCCGGCTGTTCACGACCCCTGAAGGCTGGCGTCTGGTGGTGCTGGGCAACGCCGTGGGCCTGTTGTTCGCGGTGGTGGCGCTCAGCCTCACCGTCGTGGCCTTCCCGGTGCTGATCGACCGGCACGTCGGCCCGTTCGTCGCGGTGGAGACCTCGCTGCGGGTGATGCGCGCCAATCCCGGGCCGATGGCGGTCTGGGGGCTGATCATCCTGGCCGCGCTGGCGCTGGGCTCGCTGCCGCTGTTCGTCGGCCTGGCGGTGGTGGTCCCGGTGCTGGGCCACGCCACCTGGCACCTCTATCGCCGCACCGTGGTGTGGGAAGACGCCCGGCTGTGAGCGGGGCCTCAGGCCTGCTTGTTGAGCGCGACCGCGCGGCTGTCGCCGACCGTCGCGCGGGCGCCCGGGCCGTAGCCGGTCCCCGCCGCCCGGGCCGAGGCGACCTCACGGGCCACCGTCTGCACCAGGCCTTCGGTGATGGCCTTGGCGGCGGCCAGGGCGTGCGAGTGGCGCTCCAGCATGGTCTCGAACGCGCGGGTGGCCTCGACGAGTTGAAGGCGCATCGCCTTGGGCGCCCCGGCCACCAGGTCCGGATTGGCCTTCACCCGCATCGACTCGTGCCGGTACAGGTTGGCCAGCCGTCCAGTCTCTTCCAGCCCTGCGGCCGCGTCCTGCGGACGGCGCGCCTCGAACAGGGCGGCTTCCTCGGCCAGTCGGCCGGTCAGCTGCTCGGTCAGGGCGATCAGCTGCTGCACGCGGTCGGCGGCGTCGATGGCGGCGAGGGTCACTGGTCCAGTCCCTGGAGCTTGAGGAGGTCGCGCGTGACGGAGTCGGCCAGGCCCACGCCGCCGGCCTTCACCGTCTGCTTGGCCATGGCGTCGACCAGGAACGACTTGAACGCCGCCTCGCCCTGGCCGCCGCCGAACGGGCCGTCGCTCTCCAGGCTGGAGAACACCGGCTGCAGCAGGGCCGACAGGAAGGTCGCCTCGAAGTCTTCGGCGGCCTTGCGGACGTCGGCGGGGACGGCGGTCTTCGACGCGGTCGCGCCGCGCACGCCCTGCAGCACGTCCAGCGGAAGGGAGGAGGCGGCGAGGTTGCTCATCACATCACCTCGATGTCGGCCTGGAGCGCGCCGGCGGCCTTCACGGCCTGCAGAATGGAGATCATGTCGCGGGGCGTGACGCCCAGCTTGTTCAGCCCGTCCACCAGGGTCGACAGCGACGCGCCCGACTGGATCACCATCATCTGCCGGCCGGTCTCTTCCGAGAAGCTGACGTCCGAGCGCGGCGCCACGGCGGTCTGGCCCTGGGAGAAGGGGGCCGGCTGGCTGATCTGCGGGGTCTCCTGCACCGAGATGGTCAGGTTGCCCTGGGCGATGGCGACCTTGGACAGGCGCACGTTCTCGCCCATCACCACCACGCCGTTGACCTCGTCGATCACCACCTTGGCCGGGGCGTCGACCTCGACGTTCAGCTGCTCGACGGCGGTGAGGAAGCTGATCATGTCGGCCCCGGCCGGCGCGCGCAGGGCGACGATGGTCGGGTTCTGGGCGGCGGCCGAGCCCGGGAAGCGGGCGTTCACCGCGTCGGCGATGTGGCGGGCGGTGGTGAAGTCCGGATTGCGCAGGGTCAGGCGCACCTCCGGCAGGGAGGCCAGCGCGAACTGCACCTCGCGCTCGACCGTGGCGCCGGAAGCGATGCGGCCGGCGGTCGGCACGCCCTTGGTCACCGACGAGCCCGACGCGCCAGAGGCCGAGACCGAGCCGGTCTGCACCGTGCCCTGGCCGACCGCATAGGCCTGGCCGTCGGCGCCCATCAGCGGGGTGACCAGCAGGGTGCCGCCCAGCAGGCTCTTGGCGTCGCCGAGCGCCGAGACCGACACGTCGATGCGCGAACCGGCCGCGGCGAAGGCCGGCAATTCGGCGGTGACCATGACGGCCGCGGCGTTCTTCGTGTTCAGGTTGGCGTCGCGGGTGTTGACCCCCAGCCGTTCCAGCATGGCCTCGAGGCTCTGCTTGGTGAAGGGCGAGTTGCGCAGGCTGTCGCCGGTGCCGTTCAGCCCGACCACGATGCCGTAGCCGACCAGCTGGTTTTCGCGCACGCCCTCGACGTCGACGATGTCCTTGATGCGCGATCCGGCGTGGGCCGGGGCGCAGGCCAGGCCCAGCGCCAGGGCGGCGAGAGCGGTGCGGACGAAGGTGCGGAGCATGACGCGGCGCCTGTTAAGCATGATTGCTGTGGACGGAGATGCGATATCCGTGCCACCCGGCGCTGGCCGCAAAGGCTTGTCGCGCAAGGGTTTGGAGTCAGGTTCGGGCGGCGCCTCGCGCCGGGCGGCAAGATTTGCCTGCTCGTTAAGAAACAGGTTACGCAGGGGCGGAACACTCTGAATCCAGAGAGTCTCTCGGGGGCTTTGCGTCGCATGAAGATCAACGGCACGGGCGGACCTTCTTCCGTGGGCGCGTCGCGCCCGTCGCGCGCCAGCGCGGGCGGCGGTTTCAGCGTCGGCTCGGCCGGCGAGAGCCGCGAGAGCGCGCCGGCGGCCAAGGCCGGCGCGGTGGGCGGCGTCAGTTCGGTCGACGCCCTGCTGGCCCTGCAGGCGACCGAAGGGCCGCTGGAGCGCCGCAGGCGTGCGATGGGCCGCGCCAGCCGCATTCTCGATCGCCTCGACGAGATCAAGCTGTCCATGCTGGGCGGGGGCGCCGCCGCCGGCGTCGCGCTGCAGGACCTGGCCCAGGCGGTGCGCGAGGAGCGCGCCGAGACCGACGACACTGGCCTGGAAGGCGTGCTGAACGAAATCGAGACCCGCGCTGCGGTGGAGCTCGCCAAGGCGGAAATGGGGCGGGTTGCGGCGTAACGAAGCTGGGCGGCCGGTGTCACAGAAGCGCCGTTGAACGGGACTTCCGACGTCGGTATAAGCTCAAGTGCCTCAAGGGGGCGCTAATATTAGCGTGAGGGCGTCAATGCAGGCCACCGCGTCTGTTGTCTTGGAGAAGGCTTACAAGCCGACCGAAGACGAGCCGTTCATGAACGAACGGCAAGTGGAATACTTCCGGAACAAGTTGCTCGCCTGGAAGGAGGACATCCTCCGGGAATCGCGGGAAACCGTGATCAATCTGCAGGCCGAGACCGAGAACCACCCCGACCTGGTGGATCGCGCGTCGTCGGAGGCGGATCGGGCGCTGGAGCTGCGGACTCGCGATCGTCAGCGCAAGCTGATTTCCAAGATCGACGAAGCCCTGCGCCGGATCGAAGACGGCTCCTACGGTTACTGCGAGGAGACCGGCGAGCCGATCGGCGTGGCCCGTCTGGACGCTCGTCCGACTGCGACGCTGAGCCTGGAAGCCCAGGAACGGCACGAGCGGCGTGAGCGGGTCCACCGCGACGACTGACACGCGTCGGGAGAGCGGGCCGGTCACCGTGTCCGCTCTCGCAGCGCTGGGGGGCTTACGGCGCTTGACAGGGCGTCGTGAGTGACGGACCTACGCGGCCTCTCCTCAAGAGGCCGCTTATGTCCGTGAAGGTTCGTTTCGCGCCGTCCCCGACGGGACGCATCCACGTCGGCAACGTCCGCGCCGCTCTGGCGAACTGGCTGTTCGCGAAGCGACAGGGCGGCACCTTCGTGCTGCGCATCGACGACACCGACCTGGAGCGCTCCACCAAGGAGTACGAGCACGGGATCGAGACCGATCTGCAGTGGCTCGGCCTGGCGTGGGACGAGCGTTACAACCAGTCGCAGCGGTTCCCGGTCTACCAGGAAGCGGTCGAGCGCCTGAAGGCGGCCGGCCGGCTCTATCCCTGCTACGAGACGCAGGAAGAGCTGGACCGTCGCCGCAAGGTGCAGCTGTCGCGCGGCCAGCCGCCGATCTACGACCGCGCCGCACTGAAGCTCTCCCATGAGGAACGCGCCGCGCTGGAGGCCGAAGGCCGCCGGCCGCACTGGCGCTTCAAGCTGAACGGCGAGCGCGTGAAGTGGAACGACATGGTCCGCGGCGACTGCGAGGTCGACACCGCGTCGATGTCCGACCCCGTGCTGATCCGCGAGGACGGCGCCTTCCTCTACACCCTGCCGTCGGTGGTCGACGACGTCGACATGAAGATCACCCACGTGATCCGCGGCGAGGACCACGTCACCAACACCGGCGCTCAGATCGAGATCTTCCGCGCGCTCGGCGCGCCGGAGCCGGCCTTCGGCCACATGCCGCTGCTGGTCGGCGCCGACGGCGGGCCGCTGTCCAAGCGGCTGGGCGCCCTGTCGATCTCCGAGCTGCGCGGCGAGGGCTTCGAGCCGCTGGCCGTCACCAGCCACCTGGCCAAGATCGGCACCAGCGACGCGCTGGAGGCGGGGGCGTCGCTGCAGGCTCTGGGCGAGAGCTTCGGCTTCGAGAAAATGGGCCGCGCACCGGCCCGCTACGACCCGGCCGACCTGGCCCGTCTGAACTCCGGCGTGCTGCACGCGCTCAGCTACGCCGACGCCAGGACGCGTCTGGCGGACCTGGATTGCGACCTCGGCGAGACCTTCTGGAACACGGTGCGCGCCAACCTCGGCAAGTTCGAGGAAGTGAAGCTGTGGGCGCGCGTCGTCCGCGGGCCGATCGAGCCGCTGGCCGAGGATTCCGACTTCCTGGAGAAGGCCGCCGCCCTGTTGCCCGAGGTGGTCGACGAGACCGCCTGGGCGCGCTGGACCGAGGCGGTGAAGGCCGAGACGGGGGCGAAGGGCAAGGCCCTGTTCATGCCGCTGCGCAAGGCGCTGACCGGTCTGGACCACGGTCCGGACATGGCCGCCATGACGGCGCTGATCGGTCGTGAGCGGATCGAGAAGCGGCTGCGCGGCCAAGCCGCCTAAAGACGCGTAAGTCGCCGCCGGGCGCCTGAACAGGCGGCTTAGGAGTGAAAAAGGCGGCGAACCCTGTGTTCGCCGCCTTTTGCTTCGTCAGGCCTTGGCCGCGGCGTTGCACTCGGCCAGGGCGTCGCCCGAGAGGGCTTCGCCGCGCCAGCTGAAGGCGCTGACCGTCCCGAGCTTGGCGACGACGCGCTTGCAGGCGCGCGCGGCCGGCTGGGCCTTGATCGAGCCGCCGGCGACGCAGGTCACGCCTTCGCACTTCCAGACGGTGCCGTCGACGATGACCTTGGCGGCGGCGCCTTCGCCGTTCTGCAGGGTGAGTTGGGTCTCGCCGCCCTGGGCGGCGGCGGCCCCGGCGGCCGCGAGCGAGAGCGCGAGGCTCAGAGCGATAGCACGCATGACTGTCTCCTTTGATCGCGCCGGGGTGGCGCGAGGGCATAGTGCGTTTTCAAAAGAGACTGTCAACGCCAGTTTTTATTTGAGACGCACTTTTAGCGTGACCATTGTTTACTGATCGCCGTTAAGTGTGCAACCAGCAATCAGCGCGCCCGCAGGCGGGCGCGCGCCGACGCGTCCGCGGCGTGACATTCAGGCGTCAGGGGAAGTGGGGGCGTTCAGGCCGCTTCGGCGGCCTTGGACAGCACCGGGATGATCTGGTCGACCCGGTCCACCACCGTCCAGCAGTTGCGGAACCAGGCGGGGGTCAGGTTGGCCTCGATGGTGTGCTCCATCAGGGCGAAGAAGGGATCCCAGAAGCCCTTCAGGTTCACGAACACCACCGGCTTGGCGTGCAGGTCGAGGCGCCGCCAGGACAGCAGTTCGACGATCTCCTCCAGCGTGCCGATGCCGCCCGGGAAGACGACGAAGGCGTCGGACTGCTCGAACATGATCATCTTGCGCTCGTGCATGGAGCGCACGACCACCGTCTCGACGTCGTCGAGCAGCATTTCGCGCGAGCGCAGGAAATCCGGCATGACGCCCAGCACGCGCCCGCCATTGGTGTGGGCGGCTTCGGCCGCGGCGCCCATCAGGCCGATGCCGCCGCCGCCGTAGACCAGCCGCACGTTCGCCTCCGCCAGGGCTTTGCCGAACTCGGCCGCGGCGGCGATGAAGTCGGGATCCGCCGCGTTCGACGAACCGCAATAGAGGCAGACCGAGTCCACGCGCCGCGCCGCCGCCGTCATCGATGGAATTCCCCGAACTTGGACGCGTCGCTTGCGGGCGCGTCTCTACTGAACGATTAAGCCAAGGTCGGGTTTCCAAACTTCGAAGGCAAGGCATGGATCGGCGTCGCGCATATCTTCTGTCGGCCGGCGCGCTCGCGCTGGCGGCTTTGCTGTCGGCCTGCGGCGAGGGCGGGGGACGCTCCGAGGGGCCGGCCAAGGCGAACGGCGAGGCCGCCGACGCCGGCTATCAGGCCCCGCTGCGGACAGTGTCGGTGAGCGCTTCGCCCGAAGGCGGCGCGATCGTGCGCGGCACGGCGCCGCCGGAAGCGCGGGTGCGCGCCTCCATGCCGGACAAGTCGGCCTACGGCGCGACCACCGACGGCGACGGGGCCTTCGTGATCGAACTGCCGCGCTCGGCCGAGCCGCGCCTGGTGGCGCTGTCGGCGGAGGAGGCGGACCGCTCTGTGCAGGCCGAGGGCTGGCTGTTCGTGCCGCCCGACCGTCCGGACGCGGCGGTGCTGCTGCGCGCCGGCGCGCCGGCTGTGCCGTTCCCCGGGGCGGGGCTGCTGGCGACGGTGGACTATGACGGCGCCGGCGGCGCCGCGGTGGCCGGCCGGACCACCGCGAACACGCCGGTGCGGGTGTCGGTCGACGGTCGCCCGGCCGGCCGGGGCCGGTCCGACGCCGCGGGCGTGTACGGGGTCCGCCTGAACGGCCCGATCAAGGCCGGCGAGCACGCCTTGCGGGTGGAGACGGACAAGGTCGCGGCGGAGCGGCGCGTCGTCCTGGCGAGCCGTGCGCCGGGCGGGGTGTTCTCGGCCGCCCGGACGGAGGCCGGATGGCGGGTGGACTGGACGCCGCCGGGCGGCGGCGCCCAATCCACCCTGGTTCTGGTCGAACCGAAGGCCTAGGGCCTGTCTACTCGGCCGGTTCCGGCAGCGGCCGGCCCGGCTGCGGCGGGTAGTCGCCGAGGGGCGGGAGCGCCGGCTCGGTGCGCTTGCGGGTGAAGCGGGCCTTCATCACGCTGGGCAGGGCCAGCATGGTCGGCGTCACCAACAGGGTGAGGAAGGTCGAGAACGACAGGCCCCACACGATGGCGCCGGCCATCTGCACCCACCATTCCGAGCCGGGCGGCTTGAACTCGATCGCGCCGGTGCGGAAGTTCGGCTCGATCTGGAACATCAGCGGCAGCAGGCCGACCACGGCGGTGAGCGTGGTCAGCAGCACCGGACGGAAGCGCATGGCCGCCGCCCGCATGGCCGCGAAGTCGCCCGGCACGCCCTTGCGCTTCTCCTGATAGAAGGTGTCCACCAGCACGATGTTGTGGCCGACGATGACGCCCGCGAGGGCGACGACGCCGGTGCCGCACATGATGATCGAGATGTAGTCGAAGGTGCCCAGAAGGTTGATCTGGATGCCTAGCACGACCCCGACCGTGGACAGGATCACCGCGAAGAGGGTGCAGAACACGCCCCAGAAGCTGTTGAACTGCCAGAGCAGGATCATGCCCATCATGAACAGCGACACCATCATGGCGGTCGCGAAGAACATGCCGGCCTTCGCCGTGTCCTCGTCGGCGCCACGGAATTTCCAGCGGACCGCGTCGCTGATGCCGGCCTTCTCGAGGCGCGGCTTCATCTTGGCGATCACCTGGTTGGCGGCGATGCCCGGCTTGGCGTTGGCCTGGATGACCACGACGCGCTGACCGTCGCGACGGTTGATGGTGGTCACCTGCGGCGCGGCCTGACGGGTCACGAAGTAGGAGGCCGGCACCGCGCCCTGCGGCGTGGTGATCTTCAGCTGGTCGAAGGTCGACAGGTTGCGCGCGTCGGCCGGGAAGCGGACGCGGATGTCCAGCTCGTCGTCGGCGTCGTCGGGACGGAAACGCCCGGCCAGCACGCCGTTGGTGGCGAACTGGATGGCCTGGCCGACCGACAGCACGCTGACGCCGTAGCGGCCGGCGGCTTCACGGTCGACGGCCAGGTTCCATTCCAGGCCCGGCGAGGTGCGGCTGTCCTCGATCTCGAACAGATCGCCGGTCTTGCGCATGTCGGCCAGGATGGTCTCGGCCGCGCGGTCCAGCGCCACGACGTCGGAGCTGCGCAGTTCGACCTGCACGTCCTTGCCGCCCTGAGGGCCGCCTTGCGGCTTGCGAACTTCGATGCCCACGCCCGGGATCTCGCCGACGCGGGCGCGGACGTCCTTTTCGATGTCCGCGCCGCGGACACCCAGCACCTTACGCTGGTCGAAGTCGACGAAGTCCATGCGCACGGAGCCGATAGTGTCGGCCGGGGCGCCGCCGAACAGGCCGCCGCCCTGGCGGCCGACGCGGACGAAGACGTTTTCCACGCCCTTGACGTTCTGCAGCTTGGCTTCGACCTGGCTGACGATCTGGTTCATCGCCGGGGTCGAGAGGTTGCCGCGCGCCTTGACGTAGACGGTGGCCCACTCCGGATCCTGGTTGAGGAAGAACTCGGTCTTGTGCGGAGTCTTGATGAACCAGAACATGATCGCGACGATCGCGACGATCATGGTGACCATCACGATGCCCGGCCGGTGCACCGCGCCCCACAGGAAGCGCGCGTAGGCCCCCATGAAGCCGCTCATCTCGCGGGCGTCGCCCTCTTCCGAGATGCGGATGTTCTCCTCGTCGTGGGTGTGCTCCTCCGAGCGCTTGCCGAACAGCGAGCCCAGCGCCGGGGTGAAGATCAGGGCGATGAAAATCGACGAGCCGAGCACGAAGAACAGGGTGATCGGCAGGTAGCTCATGAATTTGCCGGCGATCTCGTTCCAGAAGAGGAACGGCACGAAGGCGCAGAGCGTGGTGGCGATGCCGTTGAACACCGGCCAGAACATCCGCTCGCCGGCCAGCTTGTAGGCTTCCTTCTTTTCGAAGCCCTCGGCCAGTTTGCGGTCGGCGTACTCGACCACGACGATCGAGCCGTCGACGAGCATGCCCACGGCCAGCACCAGGCCGAACATGACCATCATGTTCAGGGTGATGCCGGTCGCCTGCAGGATCAGGAAGGCCAGCATGAAGCAGGCCGGGATGGCGGCGCCGACCAGGAAGCCGGCGCGGATGCCCAGCGAGGCGACGATGATGATCATCACCAGGATGACGGCGATGATCAGGCCGGACTCCAGCAGCGACAGGCTGCGGTTGATGTCCTCGCTCTGGTCGAAGGTGTAGGTGACCTTCGCCGCGCTCGGCCAGTGGGCCTTCTCGTCCTCGACCAGCTTGCGCGCGTCCTTGACGGTGTCGAGGATGTTGGCGCCCTGGCGCTTGATGATGTCGACGGACATGGACGGCTCGCCGTTCACGCGCGACATCGAGCCGGCTTCCTTGAAGGTGCGGTGCACCTGGGCGACGTCGCCCAGCGTCACGACCCGGTCGCCGTTGACCTTGATCGGCAGGCTGAGAATGTCGTTCGGGCCTTCGACGACGCCCGGAATCTTGACGGCGAACTTGCCCTGGTCGTTCTCCAGGTTGCCGGCCGGGACGAGCTGGTTGTTCGCGCGGATCACGTTGGCGATTTCGCCGGCGGTGATTTTGTAGGACTCCATCCGCAGCGGATCGATGGTGACCTCGAGCAGCTCTTCGCGGCCGCCGTAGACGTCGGCGCGCAGCACGCCGGGCAGGGTCTCCAGCCGGTCCTTGAGGTCCTGGGCGGTCTTGAACAGCTGGCGCTCCGGCAAGCCGCCATGCAGCACCACGGTCAGCACCGGGTCTTGGTTGGCGTTGTACTCCTCGATGATCGGCTCCATGGCGTCGGGCGGGAAGCGGCCCTTGGCCATGTCGACCTTCGAGCGGATGTCGTTGAGCGCCTTTTCCTTGTTGAAGTTGACCGGGAACTCGAGCGTCACGGTCGCCGCGCCCTGGGAGGCGACGGCGTTCATCTCCTTCAGGCCCTCGATCGACTGCAGCTCGACCTCCATGGGCCGCACCAGCAGGCGCTCGGCGTCCTCGGGGCTGACGCCCGGGTAGGGCACCGTCACCGAGACGAACGGGAAGGTGATGTCCGGGTTCGACTCACGCGGCAGGGTCAGGTAGGCGGCCAAGCCGAACAGGCTGGCGACCAGGGTGACGGCGAGCACCACCTTGCGTCGGGCGATGGCGCCGCTGATCATGGCTCCGATCATCGGTTCAGTTCCTTTCTCGGACCCGCGCTCAACGCGACGCCACGCGCACCTTCTGACCTTCGGCCACGTACGACTGGCCGACGGTGATCACATTGACCGAGCCGGTGAGGCCCGAGACCCACACGCCCCCGGCGGTCTCTTCCAGCACCTTGACCGGCGCGAACGCGACCGTCCGGCCGTCGTCCGCCACGTAGCGCACGCCCTGGCGGCCGGCGGCGTCCAGCACCAGCGCAGAAACCGGCACCAAGTGCGCGGCGCCGCGGCCGGCTTCGACGTTGATCTGCGCCGACAGGCCGGCGCGGACCGCGCCGTGCGGGTTCGGGGCGGCGATCTCGACGCGGTAGGTGCGGGTGGTCGGGTCGGCCTGGCGGGCGACGAAGCGCACCTTGCCCGACAGCGTGCCGCCGGCGCCCAGGTCGGCGCGGGCGGGCGCGCCCGCGGCGATGCGGCCGGCGTCGGCCTCCGGCACGTCGCCGACCAGCAGCAGCGGGCTCAGCTCGACCACCGTGCCGCAGGGCTGGCCCGGCGACAGGTAGGAGCCGACCTCGGCGTCGCGGTTGTCGAACACGCCGGCGAACGGGGCGCGGATGTTGATCTGCTCGTAGGCGACCTCGGCCTGGCGCACCTGGGCGGCGGCCTGGTCCATGTCGGCGCGGGCGGAGGCGACCTGGGTGTCGGAGCGGAAGCCCTTCTCCGCCAGGCGCTGGCCGGCTTCCCACTGAAGCGTCTTGGAGCGCAGGTTGGCGCGCGCCTGGTCCAGGGTGGCCTGGCGGGCGTCGACGTCGAGGCGGCACAGCACCTGGCCGGCCTTCACCCACGAGCCTTCCGGCGTCGGGGTGGCGGCGACCACGCCGGCGGTTTCGGAGCGCGCCACCACCGAACGCATCGCCTCGGTGCGGCCGCGGAGCACCACGGCGTAGGGGCGGACCGATTCCGGCGTCAGCACGGTGCGGACCAGCTGCAGCTCGTCCTTCTTCTTTTCGGCCGGGGCCGCTTCGGCGTGCTTTCCGCGGCCCACCGCGGCGCTGATCGCGAAATAGGCGATGACGACGCCGAAGATCACGCCGGCGAACAGGTAGGATTTGTTGACGCGCATTGGAGCTGCAGTCCGTTGGTTGCGGCTCCGGGGAGTCGAGCCGTCGGATATCGTTTCTCAGTGAAGCGCGGACCGCGAAGGCTCAAATGAATTCGCGGTAACCGCGTCGCTTCGACGCGAAGGTGTGGAGTTCGGGAAACGGTGGGGCGAGCCAAGACGCGCTCAGGCGCGGAGTATACTTCAGATCGCCCTTAACGCCCCCTTGTCCGCGGCGATTTAATCTATGCCGTGAGCGACCAACTGTTTGCGATCAAGCAATGCGGCGGTTCGGGATCTTGGCCGCTCGGCGGAGGGCGGCCTGCCGCGCGAAGTCGGGCGCGCGGCCCACGAACAGCTATGCCGGGGCTGTGAGCGGCCGCTAGGCCGATCGAGCATTTTTAAGGGGGAGCGCGATGGCTCCGCGGGTAGGATTCGAACCTACGACCAGCCGGTTAACAGCCGGCTGCTCTACCACTGAGCTACCGCGGATCAGGGCTCATCGCCGAGAGGAGGGGCGTATAACAGCCTCGCGGTTCGGGGCGCAAGGCGGGTTTTTCGTCTCTCCCAAAAAAAGAGCCCGACGCGTGCGCCGGGCCTGGTCGAGTTCGGTGATGGTGGGTGTCTCCAAGAAGAAGACCACGCCTCCATCGCGCCGATTTGGTTAGCGAAGGCTTAACGTGCGCGGCCCTCGTTCAGGTCGCGACAACCAAGCCGCCGGGCCGGTCTGGGACGGCCGCTCTGGCGCCAGCTTTGCTGGACGACCGGCGGTCGCCGATGATAGGTTAACGAAGTCTGACGGGCGGGGCTGCGCGGGGGAGCGGCGTCCCGACCGAAGGGGTCGCGGGACCGGGTTGGTGACGGCCGGTCTGGGGGGAATAGCGTGTCGTTGGATCGCGAGGCCGGCGAGGAGAGCGGCGCTTTCGGGCCTGTCGCCCGCTGGCTCGGACGGCGTTCGAGCATCTTCTACCTGGGTCTGGTCGCCGGCGCCCTGATCGGCCTGGTCGTGACGCCCGAGGGGCGGGCCGGCGCGGCGGCCCGGATCGCCGACTTCTTCGCACACCTGCCCACGTCCGGCGGCTCCGCCCAGGCGGCCGGGCGCGCGGCCGTCGCCGCGCCGGCGCCGGCTGTCGTGCCGGTCGTGAACGATCCGGCCGTGGTGCTGCGCGGGGCCGAGGCGGACGGTCGCATCACCGTGGGCGTGTTCGGGGACTCCATGGGCGACGGTCTGTGGGCCGGCCTCTACCGCCAGCTGCGCGCCGACAAGACCTACGAGGTCAGCAAGTTCAGCCGGGTCTCCACCGGCCTGACCCGCTACGACTATGTCGACGTGCAGGCCCAGACGGTCGAGCAACTGGCCGCCGGCAAGGTCGAGGTCGCGGTCATCGAGTTCGGCTGCAACGACGGCCAGGCCATCGCCGTCGACGGCCACGTCTATCCGTTCAAGAGCGAGGGCTGGCGCAAGGCCTACCTGGCGCGGATCGACGCCCTGGTGGCGGTCCTGCGCGCCCAGGGCGCGGCGGTCTACTGGGTGGGCCTGCCGAAGATGCGCCGCGCCGACCGCGACGCCAGCGCCGTCTACCTGAACGAGCTCTACGCCGAGCGGGCGAGGGCGCTGGGCGTGCCCTTCATCGCCACCGCCGAGCTGTTCCAGGACGAGAGCGGCGCCTACTCGGCCTACCTGTCGGAGCCTGGCTCGGATCACAAACGCCTGATGCGCGCCGACGACGGCGTGCACATGACCCCGGCCGGCTATCTGCGGCTGGCCGCGCCGGTGGCCAAGCGCATTCTCGCCGACGTGGCCCGGGCGAAGGCGCCTGCCGCCGGGACCGCGGCGGTCACGACCCGGACCGCGTCATGAGAATCGCGGCGCTCGCCCTGCTGCTGGGTCTGGCCTGCGCGCCGCTGGCGGCCGCCACCGCGCCGGAACGGCTGTCGGACGCGGGCGCGTTGCAATCGTTCGAAGCGGCGCTGCGGGACCTGCAGGCCGGCCGGCGCACCCGGCCGGTGCACGTGCTGCAGATCGGCGACAGCCACAGCGCCGCGGACCTGATCTCGGGCGCGCTGCGCGACCGGCTCCAGGCGCGCTACGGCTCGGGCGGGCGCGGGGTGCTGATCCCGGGCGCGCCCTATCCCGGCCTGGTGCAGCGGCTGGTCGACGTGCAGGCGAGCGGCTGGCGCATCGAGTACAGCCTCGCGCCCGCGGGTCGCGCGCCGACCCCGGCCAGCGGACCCTATGGCCTTTCCGGCTTCCGCCTCGTCGCTGACTCGCCCGGTGCGCGCCTGTCCCTGGCGGCCGAACCCGCGGCCGGCTTCGACCGGGCGACCGTGTGTCTCGAAACGGGACATGCGGGCGCCGATCTCGTCGTCACCGCCGGCCAGGAGCGCCGGCCGGTCTCGCTGCCGGCCGATTCCGGCCCGACCTGCCGCGCCTTCGACTTCCCGGCGCTCCAGACGCGGCTGGACCTGACCGTCGAGCGCGGCGGAGCGACCGTCCTGTCCTGGGCGAGCTTCCGGCGCGAGGGCGGGGTCGTCCTGTCCAACCTGGGCGTGGTCGGGGCCCAGCTGTCCCACTTCGCCCAGCGTGACGACCGCGCCTTGGCCGTCGAGCTGGAGGCCTATCGCCCGGACCTGATCGTGCTGGCCTTCGGCACCAACGAAGGCTTCGCCAGCGACATCGATCCGGTGGCGTACGAACAGCTTCTGCGCGACCAGATCCGCCGACTGCGGCGGCTCTCCGGCGGCGCGCCGGTGCTGGTCCTGGGCGCGCCCGACGCGGCCACCATTCGCCCCGACCTGCTGACCGACGGCATCGACCGGGAGTACCCGGCCTGCGGAGGGCTGTCCGAGGCCGAGCGCCGCGACTACGCGACCCTGGTCGAACACCGCAGCCCGGCGCTTGAGCGCTGGTACGCCCCGCCCATGCTCGACGTCGTGCGCACCGCTCAGCGCCGGGCGGCGGCGGCGGAGGGCGCGGCCTTCTGGGACTGGGAGCAGGCCATGGGCGGCGCGTGCGGCGCGCACGCCCTGACCGCCGGCGATCCGCCGCTGATGCGTCGCGACCACGTGCACTTCACGGCCCACGGCGGGGCGATGATCGCCGAGCGGCTGTTCGACGATCTGATGCGGGCCGGGGAGAACTGAGGCCATGCTCTTCCCGACCATGGCGTTCGCCCTGTTCTTCCTGGTGGTCTACGCGGTGTCGTGGAGCCTCGAGCGCGAGAACGAGCGCCGCAAGGCGTTCCTGATCGCCGCCAGCTGGTTCTTCTACGGCGCCTGGGACTGGCGCTTCGTCGGCCTGCTGGCCGGCAGCGCGCTTCTGAACTGGGGCGCGGCGCAGTTGATCGTGCGGGCCGACACGCCGACCATCCGCCGCTGGGTGGTGGGCCTGGGCGTCGCCGCCAACCTGACCATCCTCGGCTTCTTCAAGTACTACGGCTTCTTCGTGGAGCAGGGCGGGGCCCTGCTGCACCTGTTCGGCTGGGAGCGCGACCTGCCGCTGCTGCAGGTGCTGCTGCCGGTCGGCATCTCCTTCTTCACCTTCCAGGGCGTGTCCTACGTCATCGACGTTCACCGCGAGAAGGTGGCCGCGGCGAAGCTGCTCGACGTCACCCTGCTGATGTCCTTCTTCCCGCACCTGGTGGCGGGTCCGATCGTGCGGGCCAGCCACCTGCTGCCGCAGTTCGAGCGCACGCCCACGGTCACCCGCGAGATGACCGCCCACGCCTTCCTGCTGATCGCCTGGGGCCTGTTCAAGAAGACGGTGATCGCCTCGGAGCTGTCGTCCGGCATCGTCGATCCGGTGTTCTTCGACCCCGGCGCCCACGGCGCCTGGGACCTGCTGGCCGCGGTCTACGCCTACGCCGTGCAGATCTACTGCGACTTCTCGGCCTACAGCGACATGGCCATCGGAGTGGCGGCGCTGCTGGGCTACCGCTTCCCGCGCAACTTCGACCAGCCGTACCGGTCCGCCTCGCTGCAGGACTTCTGGCGGCGCTGGCACATCAGCCTGTCGAGCTGGCTGCGCGACTACCTCTACATTCCGCTGGGCGGCAGCCGCGGTCCGCTGTGGAAGGGCTGCCGCAACGTCTTGATCACCATGCTGCTGGGCGGCGTCTGGCACGGCGCGGCCTGGACCTTCGTGGCCTGGGGCGGCCTGCACGGCGTGGTGCTGGCGTTCGAGCGGGTGTGGCGCGCCTGGCGCCCGGCCGCGACCGGCCGATGGGCGAGCGTGCTGGGCGTCGTGGTCACCTTCCACATCGTCTGCCTGGGCTGGATCCTGTTCCGGGCCGAGTCCTTCCAGCTGGCGCTGGACTACGTGGAGGGCTTCGCGCGGGTGACGCAGCCGGCGGCTCTGGTCACGCCTTTCCTGGCCGTGCTGATCGCCGGCGGCCTGGCCATGCACTTCCTGCCGGCGCGCGCCGCGGAGCGGCTGGCCGGGCTGGTCCGTCCGCTTCCGTCGCCGGTGTTCGGGGCGGGTCTGGCCCTGGTGCTGCTGGCCGTCGAGGCCATGCGGCCCGAGGGCGTGGCGCCTTTCATCTACTTCCAGTTCTGAGGAGGCGGGGATGACGACCGAGACCCACCCGGGCGGCGCGATCGACATCTTCGGCGAAGGCGAAATGGTCGCCGACGAGCTGGAATCCTCCCGCGCCCGGCGCTGGGGCGCCCAGGTCGTGGTGGTGGCGCTGGTGATGCTGCTGTTCCTGAACGCTCGCTCCCTGCAGAGCTGGGCCTACACCCTGGAACCCAGCTGGCGCGCCGAGACCATCCGCGCGCTGGCCGACACCTGGGCGGCGCGCACCAAGCTGGCGGGCTTCGACGACCTGCGCGCCGGCCTGCGCTCGAACTACGAGGCGGCCAAGGCGCGCCCCGAGTCGGGCAAGCGCCGTCCGCCCGCCTGACGGCGAGGGGCGCCCTCGGCGCGACGAGCTTCTTATTCAGAAGGGAAGTTTGGAGGCCTGGCCGAGAATCGAACTCGGGTACACGGATTTGCAGTCCGCTGCGTAACCACTCCGCCACCAGGCCGTGGCGCTTGTCGCGCTGGAGAGGCGAGGGGTTAGCAGATCGGTTTCCAGCCCGCAACGCACAGGCGTCCGAAACTTTCCTGTTTTTTCTGGGTTTCGCCCTGCGTTGCCATTTCCGCGGCGCGCGCCCTATAAGCGGCGCGATTCAAAAGGCGGCCCTTATAAGGAAAGGCGAGCGCGATGGATTTCGTGTCGGCGCGGCTGAACATGGTCGAGTCCCAGGTGCGGACCAACGACGTGACCGATTTCGAGATCCAGGACGCCATGCGTCGGGTCGCGCGGGAGCGGTTCTGCGCCCCGGCCCGGGCGTTCGCGGCCTATGCCGAGGTCCCGGTCGAGATCTGCCCCGAGCGCTGGCTGATGGGCCCGCGCGAAGTGGCCAAGCTGCTGCAGGCGGCCGCGCCCAAGGCGGGCGAGAAGGCCCTGGCGATCGCGGCGCCCTACGCCGGCGCGGTCCTGGCCTCGATCGGCCTGGACGTCACCGCTCAGGAAAGCGACGCGCGCGCCGTGGCCGTGCTGGAGACGGCGCTGGGCGATTACGGGGTGAAGCTCAAGGCGGGCGACCTCGCCGTCCCGACGGGCGGCGACTACGACCTGATCATTTCGGAAGGCGCGGTGGCCGAGGCTCCGGCGGCCTGGATCGAGGCCCTGAAGGTCGGCGGCCGCCTGGCGGTGGTCGAGCGGGACGGGCCGGTGGGCCGCGCGCGCCTTTACGTGCGCACTCCGTCGGCGGTGGCGACGCGCGAGGTGTTCGACGCTGCGCCGCCGGTTCTGGCGGGTTTCGAGCGGCGTCCTTCGTTCCAGTTCTGAGCGACTTCCGAAAGCGTCGCCTTCGGGCGACGGAATTCCGGCGGTCCAACGTGAAAAAAGCTTAACTGGTGGATTGCTGGTCGGGCGGCCAGAGCGTGAGTATATGTCGCACTCGCGCCGCCTGGGCCGACTTTAGGGACTAAGTGTCATGTCGAATCGCCGTCGCGCCCTCCGATCGGCTGCGGCCCTGAGCCTGGTGCTGTCGCTGAGCGCCGGCGCGGCCTCCGCCGAGACCCTGGCTGAAGCGATCGGGCTGGCCTACCAGACCAATCCGACCCTGCAGCAGCAGCGCGCCAACCTGCGTGCGCTCGACGAGAACTACGTCCAGGCCCGCGCCGGATGGCGGCCCAACGCCGACGCGGCGGTGGGGGTGACCTACAGCGATCCGGAATTCGTGATCTCGTCCTTCCCGCTGGAGAAGGAGCGCTATCTGTCGTCGGCCTCGCTGTCGGCGACCCAGCCGCTCTACACCGGCGGCCGGGTGGCTTCGGGCGTGAGCGCGGCCGAGGCCGACATCATGCAGGGCCGCGAGAACCTGCGCTCGGTCGAGGCGGAAGTGCTGCAGTCTGTCGTCACGGCCTACGCCGACGTCCGTCGCGACCTGGCGGCCCTGGGCATCCAGCAGGAGAACGTGCGCGTCCTGCAGCGTCAGCTGGAAGAAGCCAGCGCCCGCTTCGAGGTCGGCGAGATCACCCGCACCGACGTCGCCCAGGCCGAAGCCCGTCTGGCCGCCGCCCAGGCCAACCTGTCCGCCGCCCAGGCCAATCTGGCCGTCAGCCGCGCTTCCTACACCTCGGTGGTGGGGCAGACGCCGGGCGAGCTGGCCGAGGAGCCGACCCTGCCGGGCATGCCGGGCGACTTCGATGCCGCCATGGACGCCGCCGAGCAGGCCAACCCGGCCCTGCGCGCGGCCCAGTACGCCGAAGACGCCGCCCGCGCCCGCGTGGTGCAGGCCAAGTCGCAGTTCCTGCCCAACGCCTCGCTGCAGGCCAGCGTCACGTCGCAGACCTCGATCAACGACTTCCTGACCAACCTCGACCAGCGGGAAGTCCGCGCCACCGCCAGCATCTCGGTGCCGCTGTACACCGGCGGCGTGAATTCCTCGGTGGTCCGCCAGCAGCTGGAACGCCAGAACGCCGCCCAGATCGCCGTGCAGGGCGCTCGCCGCGACGTGCTGCGCCAGGTTTCCAACGCCTGGTCGCTGCTCCAGTCGGCCAAGGCCGCCTACACCGCCAACGAAGAGCAGGTGCGCGCCCAGCGCATCGCCGCCGAGGGCGTGCGTCAGGAGAACCAGGTCGGCTTGCGCACCACTCTGGACGTGCTGAACGCCGAGCAGGAGCTGCGGACCTCCGAGCTGGCGCTCGTCAACGCCCGGCGCGACCAGTACATCGCCGGCGCCACCCTGCTGTCGGCCATGGGCCGGCTGGAGGCCGCCAACCTGGTCCAGGATGTCCCGGCGTACGATCCCAAGCGCAACTTCAACCGCGTGAAGGGCAAGGGCGGCGTGCCGTGGGAGCCGCTGATCGCCGTCGTCGACCGCACCCTGAAGCCGGGCGCCAGCGACAACGAGAAGGACACGGACGCGCCGATCGACCAGCGACTGAGCGCGAAGCAGCCTTCGCAGTAAACCTTCGTTGATCGGTTCCGATTTAACCATGAAGGCGTTTGCGGGCGCGCGCAGTCGGCCTTAGGCTGTGCGTGATCCCACGTTATCCCAGACCTGAACGGCCGCGCCGATGTCCGACCAGACCGCCCAAGAACCGACGATGGAGGAAATCCTCGCCTCCATCCGCCGCATCATCTCCGAAGACGAGGCGCCGGCCGAACCGCAGGCCGCTTCGGCGGCCGCGCCGGTCGCGCACGCCGTCTCGCCGGCCATGATGGACGAGACGCCTTCGCACATCGCCGACGTGGCCTACGAGGCCGACGACGAAGTGCTGGAGCTGACCCAGCGCTATGAAGAACCGGCGCCGGCCCCGGCTCCGGAGCCCACGCCGATCCGTCCGTTCGAGACGGTCGGCGACATCGAGGCCGCGCCGCGCGAAATGCCTGCGCCGGCCCCGGTCGCCAGCTTCAGCCAAACCGAAACGGAGCGTCTCGTGAGCGATCGTGCCGCCGAGTCCGCCGCCGCCGCCTTCGGCGCCCTGGCTTCGACCCTGCTGATGCCGCGCGAGGGCCGTTCGCTCGAAGACGTGGTCAAGGAACTGATGCGCCCGATGCTGAAGGACTGGCTGGACCAGAACCTGCCGGCCATCGTCGAGGCCCAGGTACAGTCGGAAGTCGAACGCATCGCGCGCCGCGGCGCCCGCTGACCCCTTCGCTTCGTCCCTAACAGGCTGCTAAGAGGGCGGGCCCCCCGGGTCCGCCCTCTTTCATTTATCCGATGCTCCAGAACCGTTTCGATCCCAAGACCGCCGAACCGCGCCTCTACGCCCAGTGGGAGGCCGCCGGCGCCTTCGCGCCCAAGGACGACCCGAACGCCGAGCCGTTCTCCATCGTCATCCCGCCGCCGAACGTGACCGGCTCGCTGCACATCGGCCACGCGCTGAACAACACCCTGCAGGACGTGCTGGCGCGCTTCGAGCGCATGCGCGGCAAGGCGGTGCTGTGGCTGCCGGGCACCGACCACGCGGGCATCGCCACCCAGATGGTGGTCGAGCGTATGCTGGCCGCCGAGGGCGGCCCGAGCCGGCGCGACATGGGCCGCGAGGCCTTCGTCGAGCGGGTCTGGAAATGGAAGGCCGAATCCTCGGGCACCATCCAGAACCAGCTGCGACGCCTGGGCGCGTCCTGCGACTGGAGCCGCGAACGCTTCACCCTGGACGAGGGCCTGTCGGCCGCCGTCCGCAAGGTGTTCGTCCAGCTCTACAAGGAAGGCCTGATCTACCGCGACAAGCGGCTGGTGAACTGGGATCCGCACTTCCAGACCGCCATCTCGGACCTGGAGGTCCTGCAGCCGACCGTCGACGGCGCCTACTACCACTTCGCCTATCCGCTGGCGGACGGCCCGGTGGGCGAGATCACCGAGGTGGTGGTCGCCACCACCCGGCCGGAGACCATGCTGGGCGACACGGCGGTGGCCGTCCACCCCAGCGACGAGCGCTATCAGGGCCTGGTCGGCAAGCTGCTGGCTCACCCGATCACCGGGCGGAAGATCCCGATCGTCGCCGACGAGTACGCCGACCCCGAGAAGGGCTCGGGCGCGGTGAAGATCACGCCTGCGCACGACTTCAACGACTTCCAGGTCGGCAAGCGCCACGGCCTGGAGATGATCAACATCTTCGACGCCTATGCGCGCCTGAACGATCAGGTCCCGGCCGAATTCGCCGGCATGGACCGCTTCGACGCGCGCCGCGCCATCACCGCGAAGATGGAAGAGCTGGGCCTGCTGCGCGGGATCGAGAAGACCCGCCATGCGGTGCCGCACGGCGACCGTTCGGGCGTGGTCATCGAGCCGTTCCTGACCGACCAGTGGTACGTCAACGCCGAGGTCCTGGCCCAGCCGGCGATCAAGGCCGTCGAGACCGGCGACATGGCCTTCGTCCCGAAGAACTGGGAGAAGACCTACTTCGAGTGGATGCGCAACATCGAGCCCTGGTGCGTGTCGCGCCAGCTCTGGTGGGGCCACCGCATTCCGGCCTGGTACGGCCCGGACGGACACGTCTTCGTCGAGGAGACGGAGGAGGCGGTCCGCGCCGCCGCGCGCGCGCACTATGGCTCCGACGTCGAGCTGCGCCAGGACGAGGACGTCCTCGACACCTGGTTCTCCTCGGCCCTGTGGCCGTTCTCGACCATGGGCTGGCCGGAGGAGACCTCCGACCTGAAGCGGTTCTACCCGACCCACACCCTGGTCACCGGCTTCGACATCATCTTCTTCTGGGTCGCCCGGATGATGATGATGGGCCTGCACTTCATGGACGACGTGCCGTTCAAGCGCGTGTTCATCAACGCTCTGGTCCGCGACGCTACCGGCCAGAAGATGTCGAAGTCCAAGGGCAACGTCATGGACCCGCTGGAGCTGGTCGACGAGCTCGGGGCCGACGCCCTGCGCTTCACCATGACGGCCATGTCGGGAGCTGCGCGCGACATCAAACTCTCGAAGCAGCGCATTGAAGGCTATCGGAATTTCGGCACGAAGCTGTGGAACGCCGCGCGCTTCTGCCAGATGAACGAATGCGTCCGGGTCGAGGGCTTCGACCCGGCCGAGGTCAAGTCGACCCTGAACCGCTGGATCCGCGGCGAGACGGTGAAGACCGCCGAGGCGGTCACCAAGGCGTTGGAGGCCTGCGCCTTCGACGACGCGGCAGGCGCCCTCTACCGCTTCATCTGGAACGTGTTCTGCGACTGGTACCTGGAGCTGGCCAAGCCGGTGCTGAACGGCGAGGACGAGGCCGCCAAGGCCGAGACCCGCGCCATGGCCGCCTGGGTGCTGGACCAGTGCCTGAAGCTGCTGCACCCGGTCATGCCGTTCCTCACCGAGGAGCTGTGGGCCGAGCTCGCCGCCTTCGGCGGTCCCAAGCGCGAGAGCATGCTGATCGTCGCCGACTGGCCGGCCCTGCCGCAGGCCTGGATCGACGCCGAGGCGGAGGCCGAGATCGGCTGGCTGGTCGACCTGGTCACCGACGTGCGTTCGATCCGCTCGGAGATGAACGTGCCGCCGTCGGCGCGCGCGCCCATCGTGCTGGTCGGCGCCAACGCCGTCACCCGTGAGCGTCTGGCCCGTCACCGCGACCTGATCGTCACCCTGGCCCGCGCCTCGGACGTCAAGGAAGCCGACGCCGTGCCGGCCGGCGCCGCGCCGTTCGCGGCCGGCGAAGCCACCGGCGCCCTGTCGATCGCCGAGTTCATCGACCTGGCGGCCGAACGCGCCCGCCTGGCCAAGGAGATCGGCGCGCTGGACGGCGACATCGAGAAGACCCGCAAGAAGCTCGACAACCCCGACTTCGTGGCCCGCGCCAAGGAAGAGGTGGTCGAGGAGAACCGCGAGCGTCTCGCCGAGGCGGAAGAGGCCAAGGCCAAGCTGCAGTCGGCCCTGGCGCGTCTGGAGGCGGTGGCCTGACGCGCAAGCGGCTGGACGTCCTGCTGGTCGAGCGCGGCCTGTTCGACAGCCGCGCCAAGGCGCGCGCCGCCATCGAAGCCGGCGGCGTGCGCGTCGCCGGCCGCGTGGTCGAGAAGGCGGCGGAAGCGGTCGACGCCGACGCCGAGATTGTGGCCGAGCCGGCGCATCGCTGGGTCGGCCGCGGCGCGCTCAAACTGGACCATGCGCTGGGCCTGTGGCCGGTCAAGGTCGAGGGACGGGTGGTGCTGGACGTGGGCGCGTCGACCGGCGGCTTCACCGAGGTCGCCCTGTCGCGCGGCGCGCGCCGGGTCTACGCGGTCGACGTCGGCCGCGGGCAGTTGCACGCCAGCCTGGGGCGCGACCCGCGGGTGGTTTCACTGGAGGGCACGGACGCGCGCGCGCTTGACCGGAGCCTGATCCCGGAAGCGCCCGAGCTGGTGGTTTGCGACGCCAGCTTCATCGGCCTGGCCAAGGTTCTGGCCGTACCGCTGGACCTCGCCGCCGACGGCGCCGATCTGGTCGCCCTGGTGAAGCCCCAGTTCGAGGCCGGGCCGGAGCACGTGGGGAAGGGCGGGGTGGTGAAGAACCCGGCCGTTCACACCCGCGTTGTCGAAGACGTGCGGAGTTGGCTGGAGGCCCGCGGGTGGCGCGTGCTCGCGGTCGCCGACAGCCCGATCACCGGGGCCGACGGCAACCGCGAACACCTGCTCTGGGCGCGCCTTGGCTAAGCTTGAGCGCGTTCTGATCGCAAAGCCGGATCCACTTTCCCGGAGCGCGCTCTAGTAAGCGACGCGATAGCGGCCCTGCCGGTCCGGGCAGACCCGGAAGTAGTCGCCGCGATAGTCCTGGGCCCAGCGGCAGCCCTGGCGGGCGTAATAGGTGTCGTTGCGGCGACCCGGCTGGGTCTGCCAGCGTTCGCCGTAGCGCCAGTCACGGGTGTCGTTGCGCGACCAGTAGGGACCCGTCGCGTCGCAGGCGGCCGAGTTCTTCGCCGACTTGCGGCCGACCTCGGCGCCGATCACCGCGCCGGCGACCGCGCCCAGGACCGCGCCTTCGGTGCGCTGGCCGCGACCTGCGACCTGCGAGCCGACCGTCGCGCCGGCGACGGCGCCGACCGCCGCGCCGGTGTTGCGCCGCTTGCGCTTCTCGTCCTGGCAGGCGTCCTGGTAGTAGCGGTAGTCGCCGTAGCGGACCCGCTGGCCGCGATAGCGGTCGTCGCCGTAGCGGTCGTCGCGATACCGGTCGTCGCGATACCGGTCGTCACGATACCGGTCGTCGTACCGGTCGTCGTGGCGATTGTCGTAGTAGCCGTCGCCGCGCCGATCGTACGGATCGTCGGCGCTGGCGATCGTGGGGACCAGGACGGAGGTCGCCACCAGGGCGGCGACCAGGACACGGGACGCGGAAGCGTACTTCATGGGATCCCTCCTCTCGAGGGCGGTCCCGGTCGTCCGGGCCGCGGCTCGCTTTGTCGAAGCGAATTGACACGCTTCAACCTGAACAACGCCTGATCGGGTCCGTTCATCCATGTTCATGGAACAAAGTTCGCCGCGGTGGCGCCCGGTAGCGGCGCTGCGTGCATTGAAAAAGCCGCCCGCGCGGGCGCGGGCGGCTCTCCAGACGTCGGCTGAGGGCGGGGCTGCTTAGATCAGTCGACGACGCGGTAGCGGCCGTTCTGGTCCGGGCAGACGCGCACGTAGCGCATCTCGGTGCGGCCGTCGGGCAGGTAGATCGGGCTCTCGGCCAGACGGCAGCCGTCGACCGGCGGCGGGGTGTCGGCGACCGGGCGGCGATAGTCGTCGTCATAGTCGCGGTCACGGCGCGCGTACGGATCGTAGACCGGCTCGCGGTAGCCGTAGTCCCGGCCGCCGTAGTTGTCGTTGCCATAGAAGCCGCCGTTCCCGTAGCCGTTCGAGCCGTAGCCCTGGCCGGTGGTGCCGCAGGCGGCGGTGCGCTGACCGGCCTTGGCGCCGACCGCCGCGCCGACGACCGCGCCCAGCGCGCCGCCTTCGGTCTTGGCGCCCTTGGCGGCGACGCCGGAGCCGGCGGCCGCGCCGAGGATGGCGCCCAGCACCGCGCCGGTGGTCTGGCGCTGCCGGGCTTCGCGGGTGCACGGGTCGTAGTTGGCGTCGCCATAGGCCTGGCCGCCGTAGGTCTGGGCGGCGGCGAAGGTCGGAACCGAGACGGCGCCCGCGACGAGCGAGGCGGCGACGGCGAGGACGACGGGGCGGAACTTCATTGGTCTGGCTCCCAAGCGTTTTCTTTGAGCGGGCTCTTTCCGATTTCGGGAGCCTCACCCGACACGCCCATTTGCGCAGGGTGAAGCTGAACGGCCTTTGACTGGGCCGTTCATTTTCGTTCAGCTTCGGAAACCCAGTTATTCTTTGGCGTGCTGGCGCGCCTTCCTTCCGCCGGCGGCGTGGGGCACAAGCGGCCCCATGTCGAAGCATCCTCACAAGCCCGTTCCCGCCCGCGTCGAAGAGCTGGAGATCCTCAGCGTCGGAGGGCAGGGCGACGGCGTCGCCGCCGGCCACGTCTTCGTGCCGCTGACCCTGCCGGGCGAGCGCGCGCGCGTGCGGGTCGAGGGTGACCGCGGCGAGGTGCTGGAGCTGCTCGAGGCCAGCCCCGAGCGGATCGCGCCGGTCTCGCCGCACTACGGCGAATGCGGCGGCTGCGCCCTGCAGCACTGGGCGGCCGAGCCGTACCTGGCCTGGAAGCGCGAGCAGGTGCGCCTGGCGCTGGGGCGCGAGCGGCTGGAGACCGAGATCGCCGACACCATCGCCTGTCCGCCGGCCTCGCGCCGGCGCCTGGCCCTGCACGCCCGCCCGGGCAAGGGCGGGGGCGCGGCGCTGGGCTTCAAGGCGCGCCGCTCCTGGCGGCTGGTGGAGATCACCAGCTGTCCGGTGGCCGATCCGGCGTTGGTGCGCGCCCTGCCGGGCCTGCGCGCCCTGGCGGCCGCCTTCCTGGAGCACCCGAAGTCGGCCCCGACGCTCCACGTCACCGCCACGCTGTCGGGCCTGGACGTCGACGTGACCGGGGTGGAGCGCAAGAGCGGCGGCCTGTCGGCTGACCGGCGCATGCAGGCGGCCGAAGCCGCCGCCGCCGCCGACCTGGCGCGGGTGACCATGTCGGGCGAGATCATCTACATGGCGCGCCAGCCCACCGTACGGTTCGGCCCGGCGACCGTGGCCTTGCCGGCCGGCTCCTTCCTCCAGGCGACGCCGCAGGCCGAGGAGGCCATGGCTCGCCTGACGCTGGACGCTGTCGCCGGCGCGGGGCGCCTGGCCGACCTGTTCTGCGGCGCGGGGACCTTCACCTTCCGCATGGCCGAGCTGGCCCCGGTGTTCGCGGCGGACGCGCACGAGCCGGCTGTGCGGGCCCTGAAGTCGGCCATCGCCACCGCGCCGGGCCTGAAGCCGATCACGGCCGAGACCCGCGACCTTTTCCGCGCGCCGGTGGTGGCCGAGGAGATGAAGAAGATCGACGCCATCGTGTTCGATCCGCCGCGGGCCGGCGCGGCCGCCCAGACCCTCGAGATCGCCCGGTCGAAGGCCGCCACCGTGGTCGGAATCTCCTGCAATCCCGCGACCTTCGCGCGCGACGCTCGCGTGCTGGTGAATGCGGGCTTCCAGCTTGAGAAGGTCACCCCGGTGGACCAGTTCCTGTGGTCTCCCCACATCGAGGTGGTCGGAGTCTTCCGCCGCTAGCGCATTTTCCGTCGAAGTGGTTCGGCGCAGAAAATGCGCTCACTCAAAATTCCAGAGCCTCAGCCGATTGGCTGAGGCTCTCTAGGGGAGCCGCTATGCCTGAGGTCCGGGCCGCCCGCAGATCCGCCTTCGCCGGCGACGCCGGCCTGCAGGCGTTGCGATCGACCTTCAAGGCGGCGTTCTGGACGGCGGGCGGCTTCGCGGCGCGGCGGGCCTCGCAGCGGCGCGACCATGACGAAGCGGAACGGTTCGAGCCGACCACGCCGCCGCCGGACCGGCTGCGCCTTCGGCGCGCCTGGCTGGAGGCGTTCGTGAAGGACGCGGCCGACGTCGCGGCCGGGCTCTACCCGGCCTCCGAGCCGATGTTCAGCGACCCGCGCCGGGCCTTCGACGCGGTCGAGGACCTGGTGAAGGACGCGCGCGAGGTGGCCGACCGGCGTCGGCGCAAGGGCGGCGTCGAAGCCAGGAGCGAAGCCGGATCAGAAGCTTATCCGCTCTACTATCGGCAGAACTTCCACTTTCAGAGCGGCGGCTGGTTCACCCCGGACAGCGCGCGCCGCTACGAGCCGCAGGTCGAGGCGCTGTTCTCGGGCGCGGCCGGGGCCATGCGCCGGCGGGCCCTGTCGCTGCTGGCCCGGGCCTGGCGCGGGCGCGACCAGCGCGGCCTGACGGTGGTCGACCTGGCCTGCGGAGCGGGAGCCTTCCTCACCGACCTGAAGACCGCGTTTCCGCGCGCCCGGGTGATGGGGCTGGACCTGTCGCCGAGTTATGCGCGCGAAGCCGCCGCCCGCAGCGGCGCGCCGGTGACGCAGGGCCACGCCGAGCGCCTGCCGTTCGCCGACGCCAGCCTCGACGCGGTCAGCTGCATCTACCTGTTCCACGAGCTGCCGCCGAAGGTCCGGCCCGTGGTGGCCGCCGAGATCGCGCGGGGGCTGAAGCCGGGCGGCCTTCTGGCGCTCGCCGACTCCGTCCAGCCGCAGGACGAGCCGGGACTGGCGCGGCTGCTGGAGGCCTTTCCGGCCTTCTTCCACGAGCCGTACTACGCCAGCTGGCAGGCGACCGACGTCGAGGCGCTGTTCGGCGAGGCGGGCCTCAGCCCGGCCGGGTCCGACAAGGCGTTCCTGACTAAGGCGTGGCTGTTCGAGAAATCTCCTCCCCCGCTGCGCAGGGGAGGAGACGGGAGCGCCTAACCGAACAGGCTCATCTGGTCCCCGGCCTTGGGCGGCACGCGGAACTGGCTGGTGTCGGCCTCGATGGTCCGCTCTCGGTTCAGGCCGTAGCGCTTGCAGGCCAGGGCGAAGCGTTTGGCCAGCAGGTCGGCGACCGGGCCGGTCCCTTTCATGCGCGTGCCCCACTGGGCGTCGTAATCGCGCCCGCCGCGGGTCTGGCGGACCAGGGACATCACCCGTGCCGCGCGGTCGGGGCGGGCCTCCTCCAGCCACTCGCGGAACAGGTCCTTGATCTCCAGCGGCAAGCGCAGCGTCACGAACATGGCCCGGGTCGCGCCGGCCTCGGCCGCGCGCTCCAGGACGCTTTCCATCTCGTGGTCGTTCAGACCCGGAATGGCCGGGGCGAAGCCGACCCCGACCGGCACGCCGGCGTCGGCCAGCCGCTTGATCGCCTCGAGCCGCTTTTCCGGCGTGGCTGCGCGCGGCTCCATGGCCCGGGCCAGCTTGCGATCCAGCGTGGTGATCGAGACGTAGGCCCCGGCCAGCTTGCGCTCGGCCATGCGCGAGAGGATGTCGACGTCGCGCACGATCAGCGCCGACTTGGTGATGACGCTGAGCGGGTGGTTGTAGCGGTCCAGCACCTCCAGCACCTGGCGGGTGATGCCGAGCTTGCGCTCGATCGGCTGGTAGGGGTCGGTGTTGCCGCCGATGTGCACTTTCTCGCACTTGTAGCCGGGCTTGGAGAGCTCCTTCTCCAGCAGCGCCGCCGCCTCGGGCTTGAAGAACAGCTTGCTCTCGAAATCCAGGCCCGGCGACAGGCCCATATAGGCGTGGGCGGGACGCGCGTAGCAGTAGGTGCAGCCGTGTTCGCAGCCCCTGTAGGGATTGATCGACCGGTCGAAGCCGATGTCGGGGCTGTCGTTGCGGGTCAGGATGGTCTTGGCCCGCTCGGGGCTCAGCAGGGTCTCGATCTGCTTCGGCTCGTCGTCGTCGGGCAGCCAGCCGTCGTCGAACGCCTCGCGCTTGTCGCTTTCATAGCGGCCGGTGGCGTTGGAGCGGGCGCCGCGCCCGCGGGGCAGGGCAGGGTGGATGGCCATGCCCGCACTCTACGCCCGCCTCGGGAACGAAACAAGAACGGATGGTGCGGCGATCAGCCCTCGCCCGGGCCGGTCACCTTGAGGCCGCGCGCCTTCAGCGCGGCGATCACGCCGTCCTCGGCCAGCAGCCGGCGCAGGGGCACGACCGCGACCGCGTGGCCGGGGGTGTTCAGGGCGTTCGCGATGGCGGCGGTCTGGTCGTTCAGGGCGCGTTTGCGCAGCTCGACGCCGCCGGACAGCAGCAGCAGGCAGCGGTCGAACTTGCGCGGCGCGCTGATGGCGGCGGCGACGTCGCCGCGGGCCCAGCCCTCGGCGGCGCGCCTGGCCGGCGCGTCGCCGGCCTCGAGGTCGTCGAGGATGGCCCCGAGGCATTGGTGTTGGACGGCCGGGGTCAGGTTCGCCAGTACGCGTTGTACGGCCGGCACGGCCTCGTATCGGGTGCTGCGCACCTTGGCCTTGGCCTTCTTGGCCGACTTGCGGATCTGGGGTTCGACGCTGGTCCAGCCGCGACCCGTGTCGCTCGCCAGCCGCGCGCCGGCGACCAGCGGGATCCACTCCGCGTAGCGGCTCGCCGGCCGCCCGGCGCGTTCGCGCGCCGAGACGAAACGCGCGCGCAGGTCCGCCGGCAGGTTGGCCTCCATCGGCGTCTCGGTGCGCAGCTGCTTGCGAAGCTTCACCAAGGCCGGGACGTCGCCGAGCCCGGCCGCCAGGCTGACCCCGTCGATCAGGGTGTGGGCGCCCTTCAGCCGGTTTTCCAGTACGGCGTGATCCCATGTCATGCCGGGCGGCAGCTGCCCGTCGGGGGCGCCCAGGATGTAGACCGTGCTGTCGCCGTCGGTGACCTTCCACCAGGCCGGGCCGGGCAGGCGGGCCCTGACGATCAGGTCTTCCACGACGGCGGCGTCGGGATCCTCCAGCGTCTGGGCGGCGGCGGGACCCGCGGACAGCATGAGGACGACGGCGAGGGCGGCGAGCGAGCGGACGATCACGGGCGACTCCGGCGATTGGCCGAGCATTGGTCTGCGAGCTTGCGGCGAAAGCGTGACCGTAGGAAATTCGAAATCGCGCAACCATTCAGTTGCGGGATTGTCTGGATCGGGCTATCAACCCCGCAACCAGGAGGTTGCTGATGTCCGACCGCATCGAAAAGACCGTGGACCTGAACGCCCCGCTCGAGCGTGTGTGGCGGGCCCTGACCGACGCCGACCAGTTCGGCCAGTGGTTCCGGGTGAAGGTGGAAGGCCCGTTCGTGCCGGGCGAGATCGCGCGCGGACAGATCACCCATCCGGGTTACGAGCACGTGGTCTGGCAGGCGCGGATCGTGCGGATGGACGAGGCGGCGCGGGTGTTCGCCTACACTTGGCACCCCTACGCCGTGGATCCGAAGGTCGACTATTCGCAGGAGACGCCGACCCTGGTCGAGTTCAGCCTGGAGCCCACGGACAGCGGCACGCGCCTGACCGTCGTGGAGTCCGGCTTTGACGCGGTCCCGGCTCACCGCCGCGCCGAGGCCTTCCGCATGAACGACGGCGGCTGGGCCGCCCAGATGCAGAACATCCGCGCCCATGTCGAAGCCTAACGTCCGGCTGCGCGAGCGGGACCCGGCGCCGGTGTTCGCGGCGCTGGGCGACCGCACGCGCCTGGGCCTGCTGGCCCGGCTCAGCGACGGCCAGGCGCGCTCGATCTCGGCCCTGTCGTCCGACACCAGCCTGACCCGCCAGGCGGTCACCAAGCACCTGCATGTGCTGGAGGAGGCGGGCCTGGTCAGCAGCCTGCGCGTCGGCCGCGAGAGCCGCTTCACCTACCGGCCCGAGCCGATCGCCGACGCGCGCTCCTACCTCGACGAGGTGTCGGCGCAGTGGGACGGCGCGCTGGGGCGGCTGCGCGCGCTGGTGGAGAGCGATTGACCGGAGCCGCAGCCGCGCTTTGATCCCGGCGTGATCTCGGTGGTGATTCCGACCCTGAACGCCGGACCGCGGCTGGCGGAGACGCTGGCGGCGCTGGTTCCCGGCGTGGTCGAAGGCCTGATCCGCGAGGTGGTGATCGCCGACGCCGGCTGGACCGACGAGACGCGCGCGCTCGCCGACGCCTCAGGCGCTCGGCTGGTCGAGGCCGAGCGGGGCCGGGGCGCGCAGCTGCGCGCCGGCTGCGCCGCGGCGAAGGGGCCGTGGCTTCTCATCTTGCACGCCGACACGCGGCTGGAGCCGGGCTGGATCGAGGCGGTGCGCGACCACCTGCAGGCCTGGCCTGACCGGGCCGGCTACTTCCGCCTGGGCTTCGACGACGCGGGCGCGGCGGCTCGCCTGTGGGCGGCCGGGGTCGCCGTGCGCAACCGGCTGTTCGGCCTGGTCTACGGCGACCAGGGGCTGCTGCTGCCGCAGGCCCTCTACGACAAGGTTGGCGGCTATCCCGACTGGCCGCTGCTGGAGGACGTCGAGATCGTGCGCCGGCTCGGGCGCGGGCGGCTTCGGCCGCTGGCGGCCCGGGCGGTGACCAGCGCCGAACGGTTCCGGCGCGAGGGCTGGCTGGCCCGCACCGCGGGCAACTGGGCGATCCTGGCTCGCTTCCTGGTCGGGGCAGACCCGCGAGACCTCGCGAAACGCTACGAGCGCGGCCGATGAGCCGCCCAACCGTGATCGTCTTCGCCCGCGCGCCGGCCATCGGGGTCGGCAAGTCGCGGCTGGCGCGCGACGTCGGCGCGGTGGAGGCGTGGCGCGCCTACCGGACCATGACCGCACGACTGCTGCGGCGGTTGGCGGACCCGCGCTGGCGGGTGGTGGTGCGGATCACGCCCGACGCGGCAGGCCTGTCGGGCTTCGTTTGCGAAGGGCAGGGCGGCGGCGACCTTGGGGCGCGGCTGGAGCGGGCGATCCGGGCGCATGCGCGCGGGCCGGTGGCGGTGATCGGCACGGACGCGCCGGACGTCACGCCCGCGCGGATCGCCCGCGCCTTCGACGCGGCGCGTCCGACCGGCGCGGCCATAGGTCCCGCGGAGGATGGCGGCTTCTGGATTCTGGCCCTGTCGCCGTCGAAGGCGCGGCGCATCGCCTTTCCGGGCGTGCGGTGGTCGACGCCGGACGCCTTTGCGGACACGCGGGCGGCGCTGGCCGGAGAAGCGGCGGTGCTGGAGGTTTTGGCGGACGTGGACGACGGGCCGGCGCTCAGGGCCTGGCGGCGGCGCGCGCGGCTGTGATCACTTCTCGCCGTTGATCAGGGCGGCGGTGGCGAGGGGCTGCGGCGCCCCTTGGGTGTCCAGGCGCATGTCGACGCGCTTGGCGCCGGCGGCGACCGCGTCCAGCGACTTGGTGTCCTGGCCCATGATCCGACGATAGGCCCAGTAGGCGGCCATCACCTCTTCGACGTACACGCGGGTCTGCGGGACCTGAATGCTCTCGATGAAGGTCAGGACGTCGGCGTCGGGGCCGAGCTGCTTGGCCGGATCCATGACCCGCAGCGGGCCGCCGTTGTAGGCGGCGATCACGCGCAGCATGTCGTTGCCGACCGGGCCCTGGCTGGCCAGGTAGGCGATGTAGGCCTGCCCGACGCGCAGGTTGGTGGCCGGGTCGAGCAGCAGTTCGGGCTTCTTGGCCAGCTTGTCGTCGCCGGTCAGCCAGGCGGCGGTCGACGGCATGACCTGCATCAGGCCGTAGGCGCCGACGTTGCTCTGGGCGGACGGATCGAAGCGGCTCTCGCGGCGCATCAGGGCGTAGAGCAGGGCCTTGTCGACCGTGAACGGCACGTCGACGCCCAGATCGGGCATCGGATAGTCGCGCGCGTCCACCACGTCGCGGGTTCGGCTGGCCGACAGCTGGTCGTTCAGCGCCATGGCCAGCGCGGTCCAGTCGGCGCGCTCCGGCTCGGTGCGGGCGGCCGCCATGCCGGCGCGCAGCTCCAGGCCCGCGTCCATGGTCTGGCCCAGCTGGGCCAGGGCCACGGCGCGCTTGGCGCGCGGGTTGGTCTTGATCAGCTGCTGCAGGGCGGGCGTGGCGAGGTCACCGCCAGCCGCGGCGGTCTTCATGACCACCGGCTGGGCGGCTTGCGCCAGGTAAGGCTGGGGGCCGGTGCGCAGCGCCGGCTCGAGGCCCAGCTGCCGCTCGGCGATCATGCCGTAGAAGGTGTGCGGGAACTGCGCGGCCACGCGCAGCAGCTCCGGCGCGTCCTGGGGCGTTCCCCGGGCGACCGCCGAGCGGGCGGCCCAGTAGGCGCCGCCGGAGCGCACCCACGGGTCCTCGGTGACGTCCAGGGCGATCATTTCGAAGCGGCGGAAGGCCTCTTCGTAGTCGCGCTGGCGCCAGGCGGCGAGGCCCGCCACCCACCAGTCGCCGGTCTCGGTGGCCAGCTTGCGCGCGTTGGTCAGGTCGCCGGCGTTCAGCGCCTCACGGGCGGCCTTCGGGGTCAGCGGCTCGAACCGCTCGCCGGTCTGCACCGCGTTGAGGACCGCGTCGATGCTCTCCCAGGTGCGCTGGCCCGCTGGGGTGACCGTGGTCGGAGCGACCCCGTCGATCGAGGTCTCGGTGGGCTTGCGCTTGGCCGCGAGCGCACGCACGCGCTGGGCGCCGGGCAGGTCGGCGTACTTGTCCAGCCACGCCATCAGCTCGGCGTAGGTGGCGGTGTAGGCGGTCGGGTGGAAGAGCTTCTGGAACTCGACGAAGCCGAGCAGGCTCTTGTCGGAGACCCTGGCGGTGTTCTGTTCGGCGGAGGCGAAGTCGCCGCGTTTCACGGCGTCGAAGGCGGCGGCGTACAGCTGGGCGTCCCAGGGCGACAGGGCCTTGGGCGCTTCCGCGGCGCGCGCAGGGGCGCCGGCGACGACGAACATCAGGGCGGAAAGCGCGATCGCCGCGCTCCGTACCGACTTCATCCGAACCCCTCTGAGCCGACCCGAACCCCGTCCCGGGCCTCAGGCTCGTTACCACCTACGGCGTGACCTTTCAGGTTGTAACGCTCAGGAGGCGAGCGGATCAAGCCGTGCGGTCAGCGACAAAAGATCAGCCCAAGCTTTCTTCTTGGCTAACGGCTGGCGCAACAGGAACGCCGGATGCAGCGTCGGTAGAGCGGGCAGAGCCAGCGCGCCGTCCTCGGCGCGCCACTCGCCCCAGCGGCCGCGCAGGCTGAGAATTCCTTCGTCTTTTTTCAGAACCGAGCGCGCGGAGGCGGCGCCGACCACGAGCAATAGTCGCGGCCGGGTCAGGCTGATCGTCCGTTCCAGGAACGGCGCGCACACGTCCTGCTCCTGCGGCGAGGGCGGTCGGTCGCCCGGCGGGCGCCAGAACACCGTGTGGGTGATCAGCGCCCGTTCGGTCAGGCCGGCGGCGGCCAGCATGCGGTCCAGCAAGCGACCCGGCGCGCCGGCGAAGGGCCGGCCCTGCGCCTCGTCGTCGGCGCTGGGCGCCTCGCCGATCACCACGACGTCGGGCGTCGTGCTGCCGCGCATGAAGACCGGCCGTTTGGCGCCTTCGTAGGCCAGCGGGCAGGTTTCGAAGCTGGCGAGGGCGGCTTCCAGTTGTTCCAGGCTCTGGGCGTCCGCGGCGAGGCGTCGCGCCTCGAGCAGGGCGTCGGACAGGTCCGGCGCGCCGCGCAGGACCGGAGACACCGCCTGCAGCACGGGTTTGGCCGGTTCCGGGCGGGGCGGGGCGAGGGTGCGGTCGACCGGTTCGTCGGCGAACGCGGCTTCGACGCCCGCGTCCCGCCAGAAGGCGAACAGGCTTTCGAGCGCGCGGAGATCGACGGGGTCTGGAGAGGAATGCACAGGCGCTTACATGGACAGCAAAGCGGTCGGCCTTGACCGCCCTTGCGTCACATTCGGATAAAGCCGCTGAACGATCAACCGGCGCGCCTGCTTCGCGCGCCCTTTCAGACTGAAAGTACGACGATGGCCGACCAGCCGGCGCGCGAGTCCATGGAATACGACGTCGTCATCGTGGGGGCGGGCCCGGCCGGCCTGGCCGCAGCGATCCGCCTCAAGCAACTCGCCGCAGAGGCGGGCACGGAGACCTCCGTGGCCGTTCTGGAAAAGGGTTCGGAAGTCGGCGCGCACATCCTGTCCGGCGCGGTGATCGACCCGGTCGGCCTGACCGAGCTGTTCCCCGACTGGAAGGAACGCGGCGCGCCGCTGGAGACGCCCGTCCGCAAGGACAAGTTCCTGGTGCTGGGCCCGCAGGGCGAGCTGGACATCTCCTGGCTGCCCACCCCGCCGTGGATGAAGAATCACGGCTGCTACATCGCCTCGCTCGGCAACCTGTGCCGCTGGCTCGCGCAGCAGGCCGAGGCGCTGGGCGTCGAGATCTATCCGGGCATGTCCGCCTCGGAGCTGGTGTTCGACGAGGCCGGCGCGGTGAAGGGCGTCGTGGCTGGGGTGTTCGGCGTCGACCGGGAAGGTCACGAGAAGCCCGACTACCAGCCCGGTATCGAGCTGCACGGCAAGTACACCTTCCTGGGCGAGGGCGCGCGCGGTTCGCTGTCGAAGATCGCGATGGCCAAGTACGACCTGTGCGCCGGCCGCGAGCCGCAGAAGTACGGCCTCGGCGTCAAGGAGCTGTGGCAGGTCCCCGCCGACAAGTTCCAGCCGGGCCTGGTGCAGCACACCCTGGGCTGGCCGCTGGACGACCAGACCGGCGGCGGCTCGTGGATGTACCATTTCGGCGACAACTACGTGTCGATCGGCTTCGTGGTGCACCTGAACTACAAGAACCCGTACCTGTCGCCGTTCGAGGAGTTCCAGCGCTTCAAGCTGCACCCCTCGATCCGCCACCACCTGGAGGGCGGCCGGCGTGTGTCCTACGGGGCGCGGGCGATCGTCGAGGGCGGCTACCAGTCGGTGCCGAAACTCAGCTTCCCGGGCGGCGCCCTGATCGGCGACTCCGCCGGCTTCGTGAACGTGCCGCGCATCAAGGGCAGCCATAACGCCATCTCGACCGGCCGCCTCGCGGCCGACGCCGCCTTCGCCGCCCTGCAGGCCGGCCGCGCCGGCGACGAGCTGGTCGCGTACCAGAGCGCCTACGAGGGCTCGCGCGTGGCCAAGGAGCTGCGCTCTGTGCGCAACGTGAAGCCGCTGCTGTCCAAGCTGGGCAACACCTGGGGCATGCTGGCCGGCGGCGTCGACATGATGACCAACTGGCTGCTGGGCGGCTTCTCGTTCTTCGGCACCATGAAGCACGGCAAGACCGACGCGGCCTCCACGGGCCTGGCGGCGGACTACAAGCCGATCGCCTATCCCAAGCCCGACGGCGTGCTGACCTTCGACCGGCTGTCCTCGGTGTTCATCTCGAACACCAACCACGAGGAGGATCAGCCCAGCCACCTGAAGCTGATCGATCCGAACATCCCGATCGAGATCAACCTGCCGAAATACGCCGAGCCGGCGCAGCGCTATTGCCCCGCGGCGGTTTACGAGGTCCTCTACGACGAGACGGGCCACAATCCGCGCTTCCAGATCAACGCCCAGAACTGCGTTCACTGTAAGACCTGCGACATCAAGGACCCGTCGCAGAACATCGTCTGGACCACGCCGGAGGGCGGCGGCGGTCCTAACTATCCGAACATGTGATCCGACGGGTCGCGGTTCGCACCAGGGGGCGCCTCGCCATGCTTCGTTCGGTTTCCATCGCCGCGCTCCTCGCCCTCCTTGTCCAGGGCGGCACGGCGATCGCCGCCCCGGTTGACGTGGGCGCGACGATCTCGGACGGCGGCTCGGTCTACGGCCGCTATCTGGCGGGGCGGGCAGCCATGCAGCGCGGCGACAGCGGCCAGGCGGCCCGCTACCTCGCCGCCGCCGCCGCGGCGGATCCCGACGACGCCGGCGTGCGCGAGCGGGCCTTCCTGGCCGCGCTGATGAGCGGCGACGTCTCGCGGGCGGCGACCCTGGTTCCGTCCGGGGAGGAGGGGCCGGCCGGCGTCCGCAGCCTGGGCCAGATGACCTGGGCGGTCGAAGCCCTGGCGGCCGGGCACGGCCCCCAGGCCGACGCCGCCTTCAGGGACGCGAACATCTCCTTCCCGCACACCATGGGCGGGACCCTGCTGAAGCCCTGGCTGGCCGCCGCCGCCGGCGACTGGGACCGGGCGCTGCAGGAGCCGCAGACCGATCGCCTGACCCAGCTGTTCTCCCAGCTGGGCCGCGCGCGCCTGCTGGAGGCGCGCGGTCGCAAGAAGGAAGCCGAGGCGGCCTATCAGCAGCTGGCCGGGGACACCGCCGGCGCCTCGCTGTTCCGCATCCACTACGGCGAGTTCCTGGAGCGCGCCGGCCGCCGCAACGACGCGATCGCGGTCTACGACGCCGGCCTAGCCGAGACCCCGTCCGACGGCTCGCTGCAGCGGGCCCGCGCGCGCGCCATCAAGCGCGGCCGCCCGCCGGCGCCGCTCACCGTCAAGCAGGGCGCGGCCGAAGCGCTTTGGATGACCGCCGCCGCCCTGACCGCCGAACGGCAGATGGAGCTGGGCCTGGCCTATCTGCGGTTGTCGCTGCGGCTGGATCCGGAAATGGACGAGGCCAAGATGATGGTCGGCGACGCCATGAGCGCCGTCGACGACGAGGAGGCGGCGCGCGAGGCCTGGGCCACGGTCAAGGTCGGCTCGCCCCACTATGTCGACGCGCGCAGCCGCCTCGCCTGGAGCTTCCAGGCCGCGGGTGAAAGCGAGACGGCCGTGTCCCTGGCCCGCGAGACGGTGGCCAGCACGCCCGGCGACACGACCTCGGAGCTGGCCCTGGCCGACGTCCTGCGCGCGGCCGGGCATGCGCAGGAGTCCGTCGGCGTGCTCGACCGTCTGGCCACGCGCAGCAACCCGGACTGGCGCGTGTTCTACATGCGCGGCGTGGTGCTGGAGCGGCTCGGCCGCTGGGACGACGCGCAGGTCGACCTCAAGCACGCCCTGGACCTGCGGCCGGACGATCCGGAGCTGCTGAACTATCTCGGCTACAGCTGGATCGACCGCGGCGTGCGGGTTCAGGAAGGCATGGCCCTGATCGAGAAGGCGGTCGCCCAGCGTCCGACCTCCGGCGCCATTCAGGACTCCCTGGCCTGGGGCCACTATCGGCTGGGCGAGTACCCCAAGGCGGTCGAGCTGCTGGAACGCGCGGTGGTGCTGGAGCCCGGCGATCCGGCCGTCAACGACCACCTCGGCGACGCCTACTGGCGGGTCGGGCGCAAGCGCGAGGCCGGCTTCCAGTGGAAGCGCGTGCTGACCCTCAATCCCGACCCGACCCTGCGCGCCGCCGTCGAAGGCAAGATCGAGAAGGGCATCGACGGCGAGCCGGCGGCGGCGGCGAAGTGAGCCGCAGCGCGTTCGCGCCGGCCAAGGTCAACCTGTTCCTTCACGTCGGCGCGCCGGACGCCGAGGGCTACCACCCGCTGAGCAGCCTGGTGGTGTTCGCCGACGTGGGCGACCAGATCAGCGTCGAGCCGGCGGAAGACCCGGCCTTCCTGGTGGACGGTCCCTTCGCCGGCGGACTGGCGGGGGAGGGCGACAACCTGGTTCTGCGCGCCGTGCGCGGGCTGGAGCGCGCCGCGGGCGGGAGCTTCCCGCCGCTGCGCCTGGTGCTGCGCAAGGAGCTGCCGATCGCCGCCGGGCTGGGCGGCGGGTCCAGCGACGCCGGGGCGGCGCTGCGCCTGCTGCGCGAGGCCCTTCAACTGAAGCTGTCCGACGACGCGCTGACCGAGATCGCCGCGGGCCTGGGCGCCGACGGGCCGATGTGCCTCTGGCGCGAAGCCGCGATCGCCGAAGGACGGGGCGAACGGCTGTCGGCGCCGCCCGGCCTGCCGGAAATCCACGCCGTGCTGGTCAATCCGGGCGTGCCCTCGCCGACCGGGCCGGTCTATCGCGCCTACGACGCGGCCGGGGCGCCGGGCGGGGCGGACCGTCCCCCGCTCCCCGACGCGTTCGACAGCGTCGAAGAGCTGGCGGCCGTGCTGGGCGCCTGCCGCAACGACCTGGAGGCGCCGGCCGTCGCCCTGGCGCCGGCCATCGGCGCCGCCTTGCACGTTCTGCGCGGCCAGCCGGAGGTGCTGCTGGCGCGGATGTCGGGCTCAGGGGCGACCTGTTTCGCGCTGTGCGGCGGCGAACTGGAGGCGGCGAGCCTGGCCGAACGCCTCGGGGCCGAGCGGCCCGACTGGTGGGTCCGGGCCTGCCGCCTGGCTTGAGCCTTCAAGGAGTGACGCTCCGCTGGGGCAACTTCGCCGACACCCGGTGCGTTATGCGGGGGTGAACAAGCGGAGTCGGGGATCTTTCCGGAAGGGACCTCCTCAATGCTCAAGCTGAAACTGCTTACGGCCGCAGCCGCCGCCGCCCTCCTGGCTAGCGCGGCGGCAGCCCAGACGGCGTCGCAGAGCGCCCCGCCTGACGACACGGCCCAGTCCTCCGCGGCCTCGGCCGCCAGGGACCAGGCCATGAAGGACACCATGCCGCCGTCGTCCTCGACGGCCGGGCAGAACTCACCGTCCGAGACACCTTCCAGCCAGGCCATGCCGTCTAGCCGGACCACGCCCTCGACGAGCGGCAGCAGCGTTTCCTCCGGCCAGCAATCCGCGGCGGCCGAGCAGACGTCCGGCCGGGCGCCGACGTCCAAGGAGGGGATGTCCGACCGCACGACCCGCGCCTGGGTCGACATGGACCTCGAAGAGACCACGGTCGGCACGTCGCGCCTGTTCGTCGGCACCATCACCGACAGCGCCGGGCAGTCGATGCAGATCATCACCAATGGACCGGTGCCGGACAACGCCACCAACCGGGCCGAATTCCCGCCGCTGAGCGCCGCCGGCCGCCGCACGAGGCCGCAGGGCAACTGACGACGCTGCGCTGCAGCGAAATTCTTCGGAGGGCGGGAACATCACCCGCCCTCCGCGTGTCTCTGTCGCCGGGGTTTTCGGGGATCGCGCCCGCGCTGTCGGGCTCCCAGACAGGGATGCTTTCGTATGAAGTCGACTGTCCTGTTCGGCGCTTGCGCCGCCTTCGTCCTTGCGGCCGCCGCCGCGTCCGCCCAGACCGAAACCACCGCCGCCACGATGCCGGCCGATCCTGCCGCGCCCGCGAAGCCAGCGCAGGCGCCGTGGCCGGAGAAGTCGGCCGCCACCGCCGACCCGGCCTCGCCCGAGGCCCTCGCCGCCGCCGTGATGGCGACCCCGGCCGCCGCGATGGCCGCGCCCTCGGCCGCCGGCGCGGCGGTCACGGCGCCCGCCGCCAAGGCCGACGTGATCGAGGCGATGCGCGCCCAGGGTCAGTTCGGCACCCTTCTCAAGGCGATCGAGGCCGCCAACCTGACCGAGCGGCTGAAGAGTTCGCCGGGCGTCACCGTGTTCGCCCCGACCGACGCCGCCTTCGCCGCCCTGCCGGCTGGCGCGATGGAAAAGCTGCTTCAGCCTGAGAACGCTGAGCAGTTGCGCAAGGTGGTGCTCTATCTGACCGTGGACGAGAAGGTCGCGCCGGCCCAGCTGGCCAGCCACAAGGGCGCGCTGAAGACCGAAGCCGACGCCGAAATGACCCTGGGCGCGGCCGGCGGGCGCGTCACCGCCGACGAGGCCACAGTCACCAAGGACATCAGCGCCGGCAACGGCACCGTCTATGCGATCGACAAGGTGATCGCGCCGGAAGGCGTGGAGCTGGGCGCCGCCGCGAACTGACGTTCTTCCATCTGAGCCGGGCGCTTGCCGCCCGAGACGGCGGGCCCTATGGTCCGCCGTCTTTTTTTGCGCCCGCGAAGAACCCCCGTGTCCGCCAAAGAACCTCTCTCGTTTCAGGATCTGATCCTGACGCTGCATCGCTATTGGAGCGAGCAGGGCTGCCTGATCCTGCAGCCCTACGACGTGGAGGTGGGGGCGGGGACGCTGCACCCGGCCACCGTGCTGCGCGCGCTGGGGCCGAAGGAGTGGAAGGCCGCCTACGTTCAGCCCTCGCGCCGCCCGGCCGACGGCCGCTACGGCGAGAACCCCAACCGGCTGCAGCACTACTATCAGTATCAGGTGATCCTGAAGCCGAACCCGGCCGACCTGCAGGAGCTCTACCTGGGTTCGCTGGCGGCCATCGGCATCGACCCGCTGCTGCATGACATCCGCTTCGTCGAGGACGACTGGGAAAATCCGACGGTGGGCGCCTGGGGCCTGGGCTGGGAAGTCTGGTGCGACGGCATGGAGGTCACCCAGTACACCTACTTCCAGCAGGTGGGCGGGCTGGACGTCTTCCCGGTGGCTGGCGAGCTGACCTACGGCCTGGAGCGCCTGGCCATGTACGTGCAGGGCGTGGACAACGTCTACGACCTGAAATTCAACAACGCCGGCGTCACCTACGGCGAGGTCTTCCTCGAGAACGAGCGGCAGAACTCCGCCTTCAACTTCGAGGCCTCGGACGTCGAGACCCTGAAGCGGCAGTTCGAGGACATGGAGCGCGACGTGCCGCGCATCCTGAACCACCGCGGCCCGCAGGGGCAGAAGCTGGTGTTGCCGGCCTATGACCGGGTGCTGAAGGCCAGCCACCTGTTCAACCTGATGGACGCGCGCGGGGCCATCGCGGTGGCCGAGCGGCAGAGCTACATCGGCCGCATCCGCGACCTCTGCAAGATGTGCGCGGAGGCCTGGGTCGCCCAACAATCGGAGCCGGCGGCGTGACCCAGATGAGCTATCTGGATTTCCCGCTGGGCGAGGCCTCCCTGGAGGCGCGGGCCCAGGACCCGGGACATCCGGCCGCCTTCTTCTGCTCGGGCGTCGGCCAGATCGCCGGCTCCGAGGTGCACAAGGCCAACCTGTTCCTGGTGCGCCGCAGCGGCGACGATCCGACCGACTGCGGCGAGCTGGAGCTGCGCGACCGCGCCTGGAGCGGCCGGCTGCTGTTCGAGCCGGCCGCCTTCGGCCTTCTGATGCGCGCCTTCTTCGCCCCGGCCGAGACCAAGCTCTCGGTCCAGTTCTTCGCCCACCCCGACGGCGACGCCCTGAAAGTGCGTCAGCTGTCGTTCGGCGTGACCCGGCTGACCTGACATGCCCCAGCTTCTGCTCGAACTGTTTTCCGAAGAGATCCCGGCGCGGATGCAGGCGAACGCCGCGCGCGACCTGGAGCGTATGGTCGTCGAGCGGCTGAAGGAGGCCGGCCTCGGCTACGAGCGCCTGCAGACCTTCGCAGGCCCGCGCCGCCTGACCCTGGTCGCCGACGGCCTGCCGGCCGCCCAGGAGGACCGGGTCGAGGAGCGTAAAGGTCCCCGCGCCAACGCGCCGGAGCAGGCCCTGGCCGGCTTCCTGCGCTCGACCGGCATGACCCGCGAGCAGCTGGAGGAGCGCGACGGCGTGCTCTTCGCCCGCATCGAGAAGAGGGGGCGCCCGACCCCTGAAATCGTTGCGGAAATCGTCGAGGCGGTAGTGCGCGGCTTCCCCTGGCCGAAGTCGATGACCTGGGGGCGGGGCAGCCTGCGCTGGGTGCGCCCGCTGCGCCGCATCCTGTGCGTGTTCGACGGCCAGATCGTGCCGCTCTCGATCGACGGGATCGTCGCCGGCGACGTGACCGAAGGCCACCGCTTCATGGGCTCGAAGGCGCCGTTCCGGGCGCTGGACTTCGCCGCCTACCGCAACGGCCTGGCCGAGAACTTCGTGGTGCTGGACGCCGCCGAGCGCAAGGCGCGCATCCTGGAGACGGCGCGGTCGCTGTGCGCCGCGCGAGGCGTCGAACTGGTCGAGGACGAGGGCCTGCTGGACGAGGTCTCGGGCCTCGCCGAATGGCCCGTGCCGATCCTGGGCGTCATGGATCCGGCCTTCCTGGATCTGCCGCCTGAGGTGATCCGCACCTCCATGCGCACGCACCAGAAGTACTTCGCCGTGCGCGAGCCCGGCTCGAACCGGCTGGCCCCGCACTTCATCGCCGTGGCCAACATCGAGGCCAAGGACGGCGGCGCCGCGATGGCCACGGGCTACGCCCGGGTGCTGTCGGCCCGCCTGAACGACGCGCGCTTCTTCTGGAACGAGGACCGCAAGATCCCGCTGGAGGACCGGCTGGAGAAGCTGAAGGGCGTCACCTTCCACGCCAAGCTCGGCACCATGTACCAGCGCGTGGAGCGGATCACCGCCCTGGCCCGTGAGATCGCGCCGCTGGTCCACGCCGATCCGGCGCTGGCCGCCACCGCCGCGGGGTTGGCCAAGGCGGACCTGGCCACCGGCATGGTCGGCGAGTTCCCGGAGCTGCAGGGGGTCATGGGCGGCTACTACGCCCGCCAGGAGCCCTACAGCGACGCGGTCCACCATGACGCGCCGCAAGGCTTCAACGACGGGACCGAGGATCCGCTGTCCTCGACCGACATTCTCGCCGTGGCCCAGTGTCCGCACCCGGCCGAGACCCGGGCCTGGTACGACGGCCTGAGCCGCGACTGCGTCGAGGACGTCGCCGTCGCCATCCGCGACCACTACAAGCCGCAGGGTCCGGCCGACGCCGTGCCGCTGGCCCCGGTCAGCGTGGCCGTGGCTCTGGCCGACAAGCTCGACACCCTGGTCGGCTTCTTCGCCATCGACGAGAAGCCCACCGGTTCGAAGGACCCGTTCGCCCTGCGCCGCGCCGCCCTGGGCGTTATCCGCATCGCGCTGGAGACGCGGGCGCGGTTCTCGCTGCGGAGCCTGGTCGAGCAGGCCGGCAAGGCGGACGCGCAGGAACTGGCCGCCTTCTTCGCCGACCGCCTGAAGGTGCTGCTGCGCGACGAGGGCAAGCGCTACGACCTGGTCGACGCGGTTTTCGCCCTGGGCGACGACGACCTGGTGCGCATCGTCGCGCGGGTGGAGGCGCTGGACGGCTTCCTGCACACCGAGGACGGCAAGAACCTGCTGGCCGGCTACCGCCGCGCTGTGAACATCCTCAAGGCCGAGGCCAAGAAGGCGCCCGCCGAGGAGGCGAGCTACGCCGCCGCGGTCGACGCCGGCCTGCTGGGCGAGGCCGAAGAGAAGGCGCTGGCCGAAGCTTTGGCGAAGGCGCTCGGCGAGCTGGAACAGAGGCTCGGCCATGAGGATTTCAAGAGCGCGATGGCGGCGCTGTCGGGCCTGCGCGGCCCGGTGGACGCCTTCTTCGACAAAGTGCTGGTCAACGACCCCGATCCGGCGGTGCGGTTGAACCGGCTACGCCTGTTGTCTCAAATCCGTGACGCGGCTAATCGCGTCGCCGACTTCTCGCTGATCGCGGGCTGAGGCCCGCGGACGCCTTCAAGGCGGAGCTTAGAGGACTGCTTATGCTGGACGCTGCGAGCACCACCCGCTGGGTTTATTCGTTCGGGGGCGGCGGCGCCGACGGCGACGCCTCGATGAAGAACCTGCTGGGCGGCAAGGGCGCCAATCTGGCCGAGATGAGCGCGCTGGGCCTGCCGGTCCCGCCGGGCTTCACCATCACCACCGAGGCCTGCGTCTGGTACTACGCCAACGGCAAGAGCTATCCGGCGGCGCTGGAGGCCCAGGTCCGCGAAGGCCTGTCCAAGGTCGAGAAGCTGACCGGCAAGGTGTTCGGCGATCCGGCCAATCCGCTGCTGGTCTCGGTGCGCTCCGGCGCCCGCGCGTCCATGCCGGGCATGATGGACACCGTCCTGAACCTGGGCCTGAACGACGAGACGGTCGAGGGCCTGGCCAAGCTGTCGGGCGACCGCCGCTTCGCCTTCGACAGCTATCGCCGCTTCATCCAGATGTACTCCAACGTGGTGCTGGGCCTGGGCCACGACACCTTCGAGGAGATCCTGGACGACCATAAGGACCGCCTGCACGTCAGCGTCGACACGGCGCTGTCGGCGGAGGACTGGGAGGCGGTGGTCGCCGACTACAAGGCCGCGGTGCGCCGCGAGCTGGGCCGCGACTTCCCGCAGGCCCCGAACGACCAGCTGTGGGGCGCCGTCGGCGCCGTGTTCGCCAGCTGGATGAACGACCGGGCCAAGTTCTACCGCCGCATGCACGACATCCCCGAGAGCTGGGGCACGGCGGTGAACGTGCAGTCCATGGTGTTCGGCAACATGGGGGAGACCTCGGCCACGGGGGTCGCCTTTACCCGCAACCCCTCCACCGGCGAGAACCGCCTGTACGGCGAGTTTCTGATCAACGCCCAGGGCGAGGACGTGGTCGCCGGCATCCGTACGCCGCAGAGCCTGACCAAGGCCGGCCGCGAGGAGATGGGCGAGACGACGCCCTCGATGGAAGAGGCGATGCCGGAGGTGTTCGCCCAGTTCGTCGCGGTCGTGAACAAGCTCGAACGGCACTACCGCGACATGCAGGACATCGAGTTCACGGTGGAGCAGGGCAAGCTCTACATGCTGCAGACTCGCAACGGCAAACGCACCGCCAAGGCGTCGCTGAAGATCGCCGTCGACCAGGCCGGCGAGGGCCTGATCACCGAGGACGAGGCCGTCCTGCGCGTCGAGCCGGCCTCGCTGGACCAGCTGCTGCACCCGACCATCGATCCCAACGCCGCGCGCGACGTGATCGCCGCCGGCCTGCCGGCCTCGCCCGGCGCGGCCACCGGCAAGATCGTGTTCGACGCCGACGAGGCCGAGCGCCTGGGCACCATGGGCGAGGCGGTGATCCTTGTGCGCGAGGAGACCTCGCCGGAGGACATCCACGGCATGCACGCGGCCAAGGGCATCATCACCGCCCGCGGGGGGATGACCAGCCACGCCGCCGTCGTCGCCCGCGGCATGGGCCGTCCCTGCGTCTCCGGCGCGGGCGAAGTGCACATCGACGAGGCGAAGGGCGAGTTCCACGCACGGGGCCGCACCTTCAAGGCCGGCGAGGTGATCACCATCGACGGCTCCAAGGGCGAGGTCCTGGCCGGCGCGGTGAAGATGGTCGAACCGGAGCTGTCCGGCGACTTCGCCACCCTGATGACCTGGGCCGACCGGGCGCGCCGCCTGAAGGTGCGCGCCAACGCGGAGACCCCGCTGGACGCCCGCACCGCGCGCGGCTTCGGGGCCGAGGGCGTGGGCCTGTGCCGCACCGAGCACATGTTCTTCGACGCCGACCGGATCGCCGCCGTCCGCGAGATGATCCTGGCTGACGACGAGCAGGGCCGCCGCAAGGCGCTGGACAAGATCCTGCCGTTCCAGCGCGCCGACTTCGTCGAGCTGTTCGAGATCATGGACGGCCTGCCGGTCACGGTGCGCCTCCTGGACCCGCCGCTGCACGAGTTCCTGCCGCACTCCGAGGAGGACGTGCGAGCGGTCGCCCAGGCCACCGGCCTGTCGGCCGAGAAGCTGATGCGCCGCGCCCGCGAGCTGCAGGAGACCAACCCGATGCTGGGCTGGCGCGGCTGCCGCCTGGGCGTGACCTTCCCCGAGATCTACGAGATGCAGGTCCGGGCCATCGTCGAGGCCGCCTGCGCCGGCAAGCGCGGCGGCAAGACCGCCCAGGTCGAGATCATGCACCCCCTGGTCGCCAAGGCCGAGGAGATGAAGCTGCTGCGCGAGATGACCGACCGCGTGGCCAAGCAGGTGCAGCAGGAGCAGGGCGTCGAGATCGAGTACATGGTCGGCACCATGATCGAGCTGCCGCGCGCGGCGCTGACCGCCGACAAGCTGGCCGAGAACGCCGAGTTCTTCTCGTTCGGCACCAACGACCTGACCCAGACCACCTTCGGCATCAGCCGCGACGACTCCGGCCGCTTCCTGAACGCCTACATCGAGAAGGGCGTGTTTGAGAAAGACCCGTTCGTCTCGCTGGACCAGGAAGGCGTGGGCGACCTGATCCGCATTGCGACCGAGCGCGGCCGCCAGACCCGCCCGAACGTCAAGCTCGGCATCTGCGGCGAGCACGGCGGGGACCCGGCGTCGATCGACTTCTGCGAACGGGTCGGCCTCGACTATGTCAGCTGTTCGCCCTACCGGGTGCCGATCGCCCGGCTGGCCGCCGCCCAGGCGGCGCTCAAGGCCCGCAAGGCCGCGTAAGACAAAGGGCCCCGAAAGGGGCCCTTTTTTCGTCTCCGCCAATAGCTGCGCGGAGGGCGTACGCCGTGCTTCCGGACCAGGGGGCCACAGAGCCTCGACACGCGTCCTCCGCGCTTCCTCCAATTCGTCTCCGCTGCTCTCGCTCCGGAGTTGAAGGCTTCGATTCAACCCTCCGAGCGCTGACGGGTTCCTGACTTTTGCCGGAATTTTCCCCTTGGCTCCTTGGCGGCGCGGGTTTTGCACAGCAAAGCTATGCACTTCGGTCGGGGAGATCCTGTGATGGCGAGTTTCGACGCGGCGGCGGCCACCGCCCAGTACCTGGCGCAATTGTCGCCGGAGGCCCACGCGAAGGCCGTGGCCTACACCCAGGGCGGCCACTGGCTGTTGCTGGGCAATTTCCTGGTGTCCGTGGTGGTGGCGTTCGTGGTGCTGCGTTCGGGCGTGCTCGCCCGCATCCGCGACGGCCTGGAGAAGCGGCGGCCCCGGCCGGTGCTGTTCTCGTTCGTCGGCGCGGTGGTGTTCCTAGGCCTGGACTGGCTGCTCAGCCTGCCGTGGTCGGCCTACGCTTCGTGGTGGCGCGAGAAGTCCTACGGCCTGAACAACCAGACCTGGGACGCGTGGCTGAGCGAGGCGGCGATCGGCGCCGCGATCTCCACCCTCATGACCGCGATCTTCCTGGTCGTGCTCTACGCTCTGATCCGCAAGGCGCCCAGGACCTGGTGGGCCTGGGGCGGGGCGCTCAGCGCCGCCTTCATCCTGTTCAGCGTGCTGATCGCGCCGATCTACATCGAGCCGCTGTTCAACACCTATAAGGAGGCCGCGCCCGGCCCGGTGCGCGACGCGGTGGTCCAGCTGGCCCATGAGAACGGCGTGCCGACCGACAAGGTCTTCGTGTTTGACGGCAGCCGTCAGTCGAACCGCTATACCGCCAACGTCTCGGGCCTGGGCTCGACCGCCCGCATCGCCATGAGCGACGCCATGCTGACCCGCGCCACCCTGCCGGAAGTGCGCGGCGTGGTCGGCCACGAGATCGGCCACTACAAGCAGATGCACGTGATCTGGTTCACCGTCGCCTTCGCCATCCTGTCGGCGCTGGGCTTCTGGCTGGTGCACGCGCTGTTCCCGGTCGTCGCCCGCCTGCTGGGCGCCGGCGACGTGAAGGGTGTCGCCGACCCGGCCGGCCTGCCGGTGATCTGGGCGGTGCTGGCCCTGCTGGGCCTGCTGGGCACGCCGGTGTTCAACACCATCTTCCGCACCGCCGAGGCCGACGCCGACCGCTATTCGCTGGAGCACGCCAACGAGCCCGACGGCCTGGCCGCCGCCCTGGTCAAGACGGTGGAGTATCGCGCGTCCTCGCCGGGCAAGCTGGAGGAGGTGCTGTTCTATGACCACCCCAGCGTCGAGAACCGCGTGCGCCGCGCCATGGAGTGGAAGGCGGCGCACCCGAAGCCGGAGCCGGCTCCGCAGGCCGTTCCGGCGGCGACGCCGGCCCCTCCGCCGGCCGAACCGGCGCCGGCCAAGTCCTGACGTGAAAAGGGGCTCGCGACACGGTCGCGAGCCCCGATTTCTTCCGGCGTCAGGCCGTCGTCAGGCGCGCTTCTTCACGAACACCGTGCCGGCCGAGTAGCCCGCGCCGAAGCTGCAGATCAGGCCGGTGTCGCCCGCCGCGAAGCCGTCGTTGTGCAGGTGGAAGGCGATGATCGAGCCCGCCGACGACGTGTTGGCGTACCTGTCCAGGATGATGACGTTTTCGCCCGGGGCGGGGTCGCGGCCCAGCACCTTGCGGCCGATCATCTCGTTCATGTTGATGTTGGCCTGGTGCAGCCACATCCGCTTCAGGGCGCCGGGCTCCAGGCCGAGGGCGGCGGCGTGGTCGACGATCATCTCGCTGACCATCGGCACCACTTCCTTGAAGACCTTGCGGCCCTGCTGGACGAACAGCTTGTCGGGCAGGTCGCGGCCTTCCGGCGCGCCCCGGTTCAGGAAGCCGGCGTTGTTGCGGATGTTGTTGGAGAACTGGGTCTTCAGGCGCGTGCCCAGGATCTCCCAGCCGCTCTCGGCTTGCCCGGCGTCCTCGACGATCACCGCGGTGGCCACGTCGCCGAAGATGAAGTGGCTGTCGCGGTCGCGGAAGTTCAGGTGGGCCGAGCAGATCTCCGGGTTGACCATCAGCACCGCCTTGGCCGAGCCCGAGGCGATGAAGTCGGCGGCCGTCTTGATGCCGAAGGTGGCCGAGGAGCAGGCCACGTTCATGTCGAAGGCGAAGCCTTCGATGCCCAGCGCGTTCTGGACCTCGATGGCCATGGCCGGGTAGGCGCGCTGCATGTTGGAGGCGGCGCACAGCACCGCGCCGATCTCGGAGACCGGCTTGCCCCAGCGGGCGATGGCGTCCTTGGCGGCGGCCACGGCGATCTCGGCCAGCAGCGACAGTTCGTCGTTCGAGCGCTCCGGGATCACCGGGCGCATGATGGCGGGGTCCAGCACGCCGGACTTCTGCACGACGTAGCGCGACTTGATGCCCGAGGCCTTCTCGATGAATTCGGCCGAGGAGGGCTGCAGCGGCTCGACCTCGCCCAGCGCGATGTGCGCGGCGTGGTCGGCGTTGAAGCGCTCGACATAGGCGTTGTAGCTCGCGACCAGCTCCTCGTTGCTGATGCTTTCAGACGGGGTGTAGAGGCCGGTGGCGGCGATGACGGCTTGACGCAACGGAAAGGGCTCCGAACGCGGATTCGCGTGGCCGAGCATTAGCACGGCGCGGGGAGCGTGGGAGGCGCCGGTTTGGCGCAGGCCGGCCGGTGGCGGACGCGCTCAGCGCAACGGCAGCGGCAGTCCAAGCGCCGGACCGGCGGCGGCGCGCTCACGCTCGAAGCGGAACAGCTCGGCCGGGCGTCCGCCGGTGTCGAGGTCGAGCCGGCCGAGCGGCTCGACCAGGCCGGTGCGCTCCACCGCGCGGCGGAAGTTCTGCTTGTGCAGCGGCACGCCCGAGATCGCCTCGACCGTCTTCTGCAGCTCCGAGAGCGTGAATTCCGGCCGGGTCAGCTCGAACACCACGGGGCGGTATTTCAGCTTGCCCCGCAGCCGCCCCAGGCCCGTGGCGAGGATGCGGCGGTGGTCGGAGACCATGGGCTGGCCGAGGCCCGGAACCGGCGCGGCGGCGACCGGAACGTGGGCGCCGGCGGCGAGCGCGCGGTCGCGCGCGGCCTCCGCCGCCAGACCGGCCTCGTAGAGCAGTTCGTAGCGGTCCAGCACCCGCTCTTCGTTCCAGGCCGCCTCGTCCAGCGCGAACAGGTGGCGGGCGCGGGCGCGGCGGCGTTCGGCTTCCGCCGCCGGGGCCTGGTCCGCCCAGGCCGCCAGGGCCGGGGCTATGGCCGCGTCGATCACCGCCGGTCGGCCGGCGCGCCAGTCTTCCCACGGGAAGAAGCGCGACCAGGACGACCAGCCGGTGTCCGGCGCGGCGTGCTCGGGCGGGGAGGGGGCCAGGGCGAGATAGCCGACCGAGACCACGCGCGCGGCGCCGGCGCCGACGTCGGCCAGCGGCGCGTCGCGGCCCTGGTCGCCGAAGGTGTAGAGCTGCTCGACATAGCCGAGCTCGAAGCCGGTCTGCTCGGTCACGAAGGCCCGCAGCGCCAGTTCGAAGGTGCGGTGGCCGGCCGGGTCGAAGGGACCGAACGGCAGGCCGGGCAGGCCGGCGCCCTGGGGCGCGACGGTCAGCACCGCGGCTTCCCCGTCGCGCACGGCGACGACGACGGCCGACAGGCCGATGACGACCGCCGTGCCGCTCACCAGTCCGCCTTGAGATCGAACGGGCGTCCTTCGTGGGCCAGCTCGCCGCGGCCGATGGCGTGGGCGGCGTCGATCATCCGGCCCTGGCGGGCCATCAGCATGTCGGCCAGCTCCACGATGCGCGGGTTGGGCGTGGCGTAGCGCGACTTGCGCCGGATCTCGAAGGCGATCTCGTGCTCGGAGGCGTGCGGATTGCGCTGGCAGGCCAAGACGAAGGCCGCGGCGCTGGAGCGGCTGATGCCGGCCCAGCAGTGCACCACGATCGGCGCGCTCGCGTTCCAGCCAGCCCCGAAGCTCAGCAGCTGACGCACCACCGTGGCGTCCGGCGGGTTCAGGCCTTCGACGTAGTCGGACACGTCGTGGCAGCCCAAGCGCAGGTGGCGTTCGGGCGCGATGCCTTCAGGCGTCTCGATCTCGTGGTCGGGGTCGAGCAGGGTGACCAGATGCGACGGCTTGCGCGTGCGCGCGATGGTGTCGACGTAGCTCAGCGGACAGACGATGATCGTCATCGCTTACTCCGTCTGGTGCGCCGCCGGCGACGGGGCCAGTCCCGCGGCCTCGGCCAGGGTCTGATACCGTTGCAGGTAACGCGCCTGGGCCTGGGCCGGCGCCAGCGGCTCGATCGTCAGGGCGTAGCCCGCCGGCGGTCGGCCGAAGAATCGCACGGATTCCGGCTCGCTGAAACCGGCCAGTTGCGTCGCTTCGTAGAAGGCGCAGGCGAGGTCGGCCTTCTTGATCAGTGTCTTGATCTCGGCCGGCACCTTTGGCGGCAGACCGAAGCGCAGGTGAATGGCGCCTTCCAGACGAGTCTCGAAGCTCTTGTAGTCCAACCCCAGCGCCGCCTTGAACGGCGAGATCATGTCGCCGATCACGTACTCCGACGCGTCGTGGAGCAGGGCGGCCAGCCGCCAGCGCGGCTCCAGCCCCGGCGACAGGTGGGCGGCGATTTCCTCCACCACCAGGCTGTGCTGGGCGACCGAGAAGGCGTGCTCGCCGACGGTCTGGCCGTTCCAGCGGGCCACCCGGGCCAGGCCGTGCGCGATGTCCTCGATCTCAATGTCGAGCGGGGAGGGGTCGAGCAGGTCGAGCCGGCGGCCGGACAGCATGCGCTGCCAGGCGCGCGGCGGTTCGGTGCGGGACGTACGCAGCCCTTTCACCAAGTTGTTTGTTCCTTCTCCGTGAGGCCGAGCAACTGGCTCATCGTGCGGCGAAGATCAATGCAGGAAGGCGGCCAGTGATGGAATGGGGACGTGTGACGGCGCCGCTGTCCGGCGGCGACCAGGACCGCCCGGCGCTCGAGACCGCTGCGATGATCGCGGAACGGTTTGAGGCGGAGGTGGCCGGGGTCTATTGCCCGCCCGACCCGGCGGAACTGACGCCCTGGCTGGGCGAAGGCTTCGTCGGCGGCGTGCAGGTCGCGGCGATCGAAAGCCTCAGGGACGCCGCCGTCGAAGGCGAGCGCCATGCGCGCGCCGCCTTCGAGGACCTGGCCTATCCCCGCAAGACCTTCACCGCCCTGGTCTCGCCGGTGTGGCGGGGCCTGTCCGGGGAGGTGCGGCTGTCCGACCTGGTGGTGTTCGACGACGGCGCGGCGCGGGGCAAGGGCCCGTTCAGCGGGGCCTTCGAACAGGTGCTGATCGAGGAGCGGGCGGCGGTGTTCGTGAACCGCGGCGGCGACCCGTTCGGGACGGCGGTGGTGGCCTGGGAAGGCGGCGAGCCGGCCAGCCGCGCCGCGCGGCGGGCCGCGCCGATCCTGCGCCGCTGCGAGCGGGTGCTGATCGTCGGCGCGCCGCTGTCCGACCGGCCCTGCGACCTGCGCAGCCTGCAGGCCTATTACGCCGCGCGCCGGATCGAGGCGGAGATCCGTCCGCTGGAGCGCGGCGGCGATCCGATCGAGGGCGTGCTGGCCGTGGCGGAGGTCGAGAACGCCTCGCTGCTGGTGGCGGGCGCCTTCGGCCATTCGCGGCTTCGCGAGTTCATATTCGGCGGCGCGACGCGGGCGATCCTGCAATCGGCGAAACCGTCGCTGTTCCTGGCGCATTAAGAGAGAAAAGGAGGAGAGAAGGCCATGTCCCTGTCCCGCATCGTCATGCGCCTCGCGCGCAACCCCGGCACGGAGTTCGCCGACGGCGACGACCGCCGCGGCTACACCCTGGTCGCGCCGTTGACCGAGGATGGGAAGCTGAACGAAGTCGAGTTCCGCTCGTTCCGGGACCGTTGCACCGTGCGCCGCTTCGCGCCGGACGAGGATCCGGCCGAAGGCCGCCTGGCGCGGCGCGGGGACAACTGGTTCTTCGATTACGAGGAGGGGACCGACGTCGACGACGAGCCGGTCTACAAGCTGGGCCAGCACCGCTTCGTGCTGGGGGAATACGTCACCGTCGCCGACGAGGAGGGCCGCTTCCTCACCTACAAGGTCACAGACGCGCAACCGACCAATTGACGCTTAGAAGTTGAATTTCGGGCCGGGTGTGGGGGACAGGCCACGCCCGGCTCAGCTATCTCTACCGGCGTTCTTCGAAGGGGAAGCCGGTGGATCAGCTCGACACCGTGTGGGGGTATGTGCTGGCGAACGTGCCGATCGCGATCGGCGTCCTCGTCTTCGTGATCCTGGGCTTCCGGATCAACCAGGAATACCAGCGCAGCGTCGTCTACCGGCTGGGGCGCTATAAGCGCACGTCGGGGCCGGGCGTGTTCTGGATCATTCCCCTGCTCGAACGGTCGGTGAAGGTCGACGTGCGCATCAACACCGTCACCCTGCAGCCGCAGGATGCGGTGACCCGCGACGGCGTGCCGGTGAAGGTCAACGCGGTGCTCTGGTACAAGGTCGACAACCCGGCCGCGACCGTGAACGCCGTGCAGGACCCCCACGTCGCCATCGTGCAGGCGGCCGAGACCACGCTGCGCGACGCCATCGGCCAGCACGACCTTGACGACCTGCTGAAACATCGCACCCAGCTGAACACCCACCTGCTCGGCACGCTCGAGGCGGCGGCCAAGAAGTGGGGCGTCGACATCGACGCGGTGGAGCTTCGCGACCTCGACATCCCCGAGCAGATGCAGCGCGCCATCGCCCGCGAGGCCGAGGCCAGCCGCGAAGCGCGCGCCCGCCTGATCAAGGCGCAAGGGGAGGCCAACGCTTCCGAGACGCTGGTCGAGGCCGCCAAGGCGATCATGACCGCGCCGGCCGCGCTGGAGATTCGCCGGCTGCAGGCGCTCACCGAGATCGGGGTGGAGCACAACTCCACCATCATCGTGGCCATGCCCACCGAGCTGACCCAGTTGGCCGCCCGCATGGCGACTCCGCAAACGTAAGGACCGGGCGACGCCCTCCTGCGGCCGCCCGGGCTATCGAAGTCGCGGCCCGACCCGGCTAGATACGGCGATGGACCTCCGCCGCCTCGCCCGCCTGTATGTCGGCCTCATCCTGTTCGGGGTCTCGACCGCCCTGATGGTCCGCTCGCGCCTGGGTCTGATGTCGTGGAGCGTCTTCCACGAAGGCCTGTCCCTCCAGACGGGCCTGAGCATGGGCCTGATCGTCAATCTGGTCGGCGTCGTGGTCCTGCTGGCCTGGATCCCGCTGCGGCAACGGCCCGGGCTGGGCACGATCAGCAACGTCGTGGTCATCGGCGTGGCGCTCGACGCCGCCCTGGCGGTGGTGCCGAAGGTCGATCCGCTGGCCTGGAGGATCGCTCTGATGGCGCTGGGAATCGTCCTGAACGGCTATGCGACGGCGGCCTACATCAGCGCCGGCTATGGAGCGGGCCCGCGCGACGGCGTCACCCTGGGCCTGGCCAAGATCACCGGCCTGTCGATCAAGCGGGCCCGCATGTGCGTCGAACTGGGCGTGCTGGCCTGCGGCTGGCTGCTGGGCGGGGCCGTGGGCGTAGGGACGATTCTCCACGCGCTGACGATCGGGCCGATGATGCAGGCCTGGATGCAGCTCTTCGCGCGCCTAGACGCGCGGACGAGCGCCGCGCGGTCACAAGCTGCGCTGGAAGCGAAGCGGGCGTGAGGCAAGGCCTCCGGGCCCGCGGCGACGCGTCATTGTCATTACGAAGAAAAGTCGAATGCAGAGGGCGGGGCGGTGCTTGCTTCCCCAGGTTCGCCTTGCTATGTCGCACGGCTCTGGCGAAGGCCGCCTGCGTCGATGGGCTCGGAAGTCCAACGGCGCGCGGTCGTCTGCCTGAAGGAGTGTAGCTCAGCTGGTAGAGCATCGGTCTCCAAAACCGAGGGCCGGGGGTTCGAGTCCCTCCACTCCTGCCACTATTTCCGCCGGGGGACGGTTCGCAGTCGCGGACCGTCCCTCGACGACTTTTTGACAGGGACCTGGACGCTCCAGGTTCGGAAGGGTGCGACGGAACGTCGATGGCTAAGCAACAGGCTCCGACCGCGCTGAACCGCGGGGCGCGCGCCGCCTCCGGTCGGGGCGCGCCGCAAAAGCCGGTGATCGACGCGGAGGCGCCTGCGCGCAAGAAGCGCGTCAGCCCCGCGCAATACTTCCGCGAAGTGCGCGCCGAAGCCCGCAAGATCACTTGGACCAGCCGCAAGGAGACCTGGATCACCTCGGTGATGGTCTTCATCATGGTCCTGCTCGCGACCCTGTTCTTCTGGGTCGTGGACTTCCTGATGGGCTTTGGGGTCGCCCAGGTCCTGAAGATTGGCGGCTGAGGAGGCACGCGTGACGGACGTCGCAGTCGAGGCCCGCCCGGTCTCTAATCCGAACCACAAGTGGTACATCGTCCACGCCTACTCGAACTTCGAGAAGAAGGTGGCCGAGACCATCCGCGAGCAGGCCAAGGCCCAGGGGCTGGACGACAAGTTCAGCGAGATCCTGGTGCCGACCGAGGACGTGGTGGAGATTCGCCGCGGCCGTAAGGTCAACTCGGAGCGCAAGTTCTTCCCCGGCTACGTGCTGGTGAAGATGGAGCTGACCGACGAGGCCTACCACCTGGTCAAGAACACCCCGAAGGTGACCGGCTTCCTGGGCTCGGGCGCGCGGCCGATTCCGGTCAGCGAGCGCGAAGTCCAGCGCATCGTCGGCGCCATCGAGGAGGGCGTCGAGCGCCCGAAGCCGACCATCCATTTCGACATCGGGGAAAAGGTGAAGGTCACCGACGGCCCCTTTGCGAGCTTCGACGGCGTTGTGGAAAGCGTCGACGAAGAACGGGCCCGCCTGCGCGTCAGCGTTTCGATCTTCGGACGCGCCACGCCGGTGGACCTGGAGTACGGGCAGGTCGAGAAGACGGTCTAACCACCGTCCTCGAAGCCGCCTGAAACCCGTGGAAGGGGCGCCACCCCGCACCACGGCTCACCGCTCCGCAAGGACGTCCCTTGGGAGCATTTAGGAGAGAACCATGGCCAAGAAGATTCTCGGCTACATCAAGCTGCAGGTGAAGGCCGGCTCCGCCACGCCGTCGCCGCCGATCGGTCCGGCGCTGGGTCAGCGCGGCGTGAACATCATGGGCTTCTGTAAGGAGTTCAACGCCCGCACCGAGAACGTCGAAAAGGGCACGCCCCTGCCGACCGTCATCACGGTGTACCAGGACAAGTCGTTCACCTTCGTCACCAAGACGCCGCCGGCCACCTTCTACCTGAAGCAGGCCGCCAAGATCACGTCGGGCTCGCAGAAGCCGGGCCGTGACTCGGCCGGCAAGGTGACCATGGCCCAGTGCCGTGACATCGCCGAAAAGAAGATGAAGGACCTGAACGCGAACGATCTGGATCAAGCGACCAAGATCATCGCCGGCTCGGCCCGCTCGATGGGCCTGCAAGTGGTGGAGGGCTGATCCGATGGCTAAGCAACCCAAGCGCGTTCAGTCGTTCGTCGTCGACCGCAACAAGACCTACGCCCTGGGCGAGGCGATCGCGACCGTGAAGTCCAACGCCAAGGCGAAGTTCGACGAAAGCATCGAGATCGCCGTCAACCTGGGCGTCGACCCGCGTCACGCCGACCAGCAGGTCCGGGGCGTGGTCAACCTGCCGTCGGGCACCGGCCGTGACGTTCGCGTCGCCGTGTTCGCCAAGGGCCCGAAGGCCGACGAAGCCACCGCGGCGGGCGCCGAAGTGGTGGGCGCCGAGGACCTGGTCGAAAAGGTCCAGGGCGGCTTCATGGACTTCGACCGCGTGATCGCCACGCCGGACATGATGGCCCTGGTCGGCCGTCTGGGTAAGGTGCTGGGCCCGCGCGGCCTGATGCCGAACCCGAAGGTCGGCACCGTGACCATGAACGTCGGTCAGGCCGTGAAGGACGCCAAGGGCGGCGCCGTCGAGTTCCGCGTCGAGAAGGCGGGCATCGTGCACGCCGGCATCGGCAAGGCCTCCTTCACCCAGGAAGCCCTGGAGCTGAACGTCCGCGCCTTCGTGGACGCTCTGCAGAAGGCCAAGCCGTCGGGCGCCAAGGGCACCTACGTGAAGAAGATCTCGCTCAGCTCGACCATGGGCCCGGGCCTGAAGCTGGATCCGGCCTCGCTGACCGCCTAAGCGCGACGCGAGTTCGATCGAAACGAGAAGGGCGAGGCTCCGGCCTCGCCCTTTTTGTTTGCGCGCGACGCTAGAACTCCACCGCGTCACGCAGCAGCGGGCAGGTCATGCAGTGCGCGCCGCCCCGGCCGCGTCCCAGCTCCGCCCCGGAGATGACGATCACTTCGATCCCGGCCCTGCGCAGCAGGTTGTTGACGTGGGTGTTGCGGTCGTAGGCGTAGACCACGCCGGGCGACTGGCAGACCACGTTGGCGCCGCTGTCCCACTGGGTGCGCTCGCGCAGGTAGGCGCTGCCGCCGGTCTCCACCACGCGCATCTGCTTGACGCCCAGAGCGTCGGCCACGGTGTCGACGAACGGCTTGTCGTCCTTGCGCAGGTCCAGCTGCCCGGGCCGGTCGCCCGGCCGGTAGGAGTAGGCGTGGATGCGCTCCATGATGTCCGGATAGACCACGACGCAGTCCCGGTCGGCGAAGGTGAAGACGGTGTCCAGGTGCATGGCGGCGCGCAGCTTGGGCATGGCCGCCACGATCACCCGCTCGGCCGCGCCGGCCTCGAACAGCTTCAGGGCCAGCTGGCTGATGGCCTGGCGCGAGGAGCGTTCGCTCATGCCGATCAGGACGGCGCCCTTGCCGATCGGCATGACGTCGCCGCCCTCGAGCGTGGCCAGGCCCCAGTCCACGGTCGGGTCGCCCCACCAGACGTTCACCTTGCCGGCGAAGTCGGGATGGAACCGGTAGATCGCCGCCGTGAGCAGGGTCTCCTCGTGGCGGGCTTCCCAGAACAGCGGGTTCAGCGTGGCGCCGCCATAGATCCAGCAGGTGGTGTCGCGGGTGTAGAGGGTGTTGGGCAGCGGCGGGAGCAGGTACTCGGCCACGCCCGCGGCTTCCCGGATCAGCTGCAGGGTGGAGCCGCCGATCTCGACCGGGAATTCGTCGGTCGACAGCCCGCCGATCAGGATTTCCGCCAGCTCGCGGTCGGGGAGCCCGTCGAGATAGCTGCGCACTTCCGCGACCAGTTCCGGGCCGACCTGGTTGGCGACCACCTGATGGTCGAGGATCCACTTGCGCGCCTCGCGCACGCCGACGGTGGCGGCCAGCAGGTCGTGCATCTCCAGGACCTCGACCCCGCGGTCGCGCATCTTCTGGACGAAATCGAAGTGGTCGCGCTTCGCGGCTTCGACCCACAGCACGTCGTCGAACAGCAGGGCGTCGCAGTTGCTGGGCGTCAGGCGCAGGTGAGCCCGGCCCGGCGCGCAGACCATCACCCTGCGCAGCTCGCCCACCTCGGAGTGGACGCCGAAAGCTCCGTCAGCCGCCATGGTCGCCTCCGTGATCGCGCCGGGGTCCCGCCCTTAAGCGTCAAGCTCCGGATAGTTGCGGAAGATGTCCTCCTCGTTGGGCGCCAGGCGCCGGTCGCTGGCCAGGTAGGCCGCGATCCGCGGCCGCGCCTTCACCCGCTCGTGCACCGCCACGACCTTCGGCGTCGTCGCCAGGGCGCGACCGGCGGCCTTGGGAAAGGCGTAGGTCAGGCCCTCGACCACCTGGAACAGCGACAGGTCCGGATAGGTGAGGGTCTCGCCCACCAGCCAGCCGTCGCCGGCCGCGTTCTGCGTCAGGATGCGTTCGAACCAGCCCAGGAACTTGGGGATACGCGCGTCGCGGAACTCCCCGGCCCGACGCGCCGCCTCGGCCTTCTGGTCCTCGTAGTAGAGACCCGCGCCCAGCGGGTGGTGCACGTCATGGGCCTCGACCACCAGGTCGGCGACGGTCAGCTGAATCTGGTGCGCCCACAGCCGGTCGGTCTCGCCGGCGGGGGCCAGGCCGAGACGGCCGCCCAGATAGAGCAGGATGTTCGCCGTCTGGCCGATCACGACGTCGCCGTCCTTCAGGAACGGCGGCGCGAACGAGGGGTGGGCGACCGTCCGGCCGGTCATCAGCTCCATCATCGGCCGCACGCCGCGCTCGCGCGCGACGTCGACGTAGGGCGCGCCGGCGTCCTCCAGGGCCAGGCGGACGAATTCGCCGCGCCCCTGGATGGTCGGCCAGTAGTAGAGCTCGTAGGCCATGAATGCCTCCTGCCGCCGTCCGGCAACTGGAGCAGGGCGGGGCGGTTCCTCTGGCGCGCACGCCGAAGCTGAGCCATAACGGCGGTATGTCGACCGAAGCACTGCGCCCGGCCCGCAATCCGGCCTTCACCGTGATCACCGCCGGCCTGCTGGGCGGGGCGGGGGACATCACCTACGCCATCGTGTTCCACGGCCTGCGCGGCATCGCGCCGGAGCGGATCTTCCAATCGGTGGCCAGCGGCCTCTTCGGACGCGCCTCCTTCCAGGGCGGCATGGCCACCGCGGCGGCCGGGGCGGCGCTGCACTTCTTCATCTCGATCGTCGCGGCGGGCGTGTTCTATCTGGCGGCCACGCGGGTCCGCGCTCTGGTGCGCCAGCCGCTGATCTTCGGTCCGCTGTTCGGCCTGGCCATGTGGCTGGCCATGAACTTCGTGATCGTGCCGCTGTCGGCCGCCCGGACCCCGACCTTCGACGACACCTTCCGGGTGATGACGGACATCATGTCCCACGTCTTCCTGTTCGGCCTGCCCATCGCCCTGGTCACCCGGGCCGGCCTGAAGGACTGAACCTGGCGGCCTTCGCCGTCGGCGGTTGAAATTCTCCCGAGTCCGATGTAGTAGCCGCGGCTTCCGGCGAGAGGCTCGTCCTGTCGCCGGTCCTGTCCGAGAACTGCGGGGTCCAGGGGTCGCCTGGTCCGTAACGGGGAAGAGCCCTTCCTCGCCGTTGGGAGACGGGGCGTGAGGTACGAATCCGAATTCCGCCTTCAGCGGAGCGGTTCGCGCCGATCATCCTAGGACAGGCTGAACGGTGAGCGCGCGGGAGCATTCCCTCGCCGAGCCGTCGTTCGGCCGCCGGAATGGTCCGGCTGCTGCAACCGAGTACGGAGACCGCAATGGACCGCGCACAAAAGGCCGAGTCGATCGAGGCGCTGAAGGGCGTCTTCGCCGACGCCGGCGCCGTGGTCGTGACCCACTACATGGGTCTGACCGTTGCGGAAATGACCGACCTTCGTGGCCGCCTCCGCAAGGAAGGCGCCCAAATCAAGGTGGTGAAGAACACTCTGGCCCAGAAGGCTCTGGGCGGCTCGATCGGCGAGGAGGGCGACGCCCTCTTCAAGGGTCCCGTCGCCATCGCCTTCGCGCCGGATCCCGTCTCCGCCGCCAAGGTCGTGACCGAATACGCCAAGGGCAACGACAAGCTCAAAGTCGTTGGCGGCTTCATGGGTCAAACGGTGCTGAACGACCAGGGTGTGAAGGCTCTCGCCTCGCTGCCCTCGCTCGATCAGATCCGGGCCACGCTCATCGGCCTCGTTCAGGCTCCGGCGACCAAGGTCGCGGGCGTCCTGGCGGCCCCGGCTGGCCAAATCGCGCGCGTTCTCAAGGCTCACGCCGACAAGAACGCCGCCTAATCGGTCATCTCCGCGATCCACACTCAATTCCGCTGAAGGAACTACCAAATGTCGAAGCTCGAAAAGCTGGTTGACGACCTGTCCGCCCTGACCGTCCTGGAAGCCGCTGAGCTGTCCAAGCTGCTCGAAGAAAAGTGGGGCGTGTCGGCCGCCGCTCCGGTCGCCATGGCCATGCCGGCCGGCGGTGGCGCGGCTCCGGCCGAAGCTGCTGAAGAGCAGACCGAGTTCACCGTCGTCCTGACCGACGGCGGCGACAAGAAGATCAACGTGATTAAGGAAATCCGCGCGATCCGTTCGGACCTGGGCCTGAAGGAAGCCAAGGACCTGGTGGAAGGCGCCCCGCAGACCGTCAAGGAGAACATCTCCAAGAACGAAGCGGCCGAAATCGCGAAGAAGCTGGAAGAAGCCGGCGCCAAGGTCCAGATCAAGTAATCTGGCTTGCGTCAGTTCTGACGTTTCGACGGGCTCGGAGGGCGACCTCCGGGCCCGTTTTCTTTGCGCGGCCGGGCCCCGCCGGCGGCCCGAAGGTGTCCGATAGTTCATGCAACCTGCGCTCGCAGGTCGTGTTGATTCAGGCGGGGACGACGTAAGGCCTCATCATCCGGAGGAGGCACGCCATGCGTCGAGTACTCGCCTCAGCCCTGGTTGCATTTTCGCTTTCCGCATCCGCGGTCGCCGCGGCGCCCGCCGATCTGGACGCCTGGGTGAACACGGCCCAGCAACGCCTTGACAAGGTTCTGGGAGAGCCCGTCGGGTTCTCCAGCCCCGGCACGCGCATCGGCGAAGTGCGGATGCGCGTCGACGCTCAGGGAAACCTTTCCGGCTTCGAACTGATCAGGTCCACGGGTTCGACGGCCAACGACGAGGTCGTGATGGACGCGGCCCGGGACATGGGACGCCTGCCGCCGCCGCCGGCCTCGGTGATGGGCCATCCGGTCGTGGTGCGGGTGTCGTTCATCACCCCGACCAGCATCCAGGAGCGCTACGGCCTGCCGGAGCTGAAACCCTACGTCTACATCGAAGAGACCTCGGTTTCGGCGCCGCAACCGAAGTAGCCGCGCCCTGGCCGGTCCGAAGTCCGCCCCGCCCCGCCCGCGCCGCCGGCGGGGCGGGGTCAGGGCTGCGCGATTTTGTTCCCGGCGGGCCTTCCCATCGCCGTGAAAGCGATTATAAGTCGCCCCCCGCACGAATCTAAAAATTCGCGCGCTTAGCGCCGAGGCTCGATCCGCCGCCCTCCGATCGAGCGAAGGCGCGCTTCGCGTGAGCGAAGCTTTCCAGCGTCCGTCGGACCCGCGCCCCGAGCCAGGTCCGAGCCGAGGGTGGACGCAGGGATGAAACGGCGCGCCGCCCTCATTGCGCGCGCCTGGATTTTTGGCGCAGTTCGCCGCTGCGCCGAGGGAGCGACGATGGTCCAATCGTTCACCGGCAAGAAGCGCATCCGCAAGTCGTTCGGCCGCATCGCCGAAGCCGTGCAGATGCCGAACCTCATCGAGGTTCAGCGGTCCTCTTATGAGCAGTTCCTGCAGCGCGACGTCCGCCCGGGCCTGCGCACGGACGAAGGCCTCGAGGCCGTCTTCAAGTCGGTGTTCCCGATCAAGGACTTCAACGAGCGCGCCACGCTCGAGTACGTCTCCTTCGAGTTCGAAGAGCCGAAGTACGACGTCGAGGAGTGCATCCAGCGCGACATGACCTTCGCGGCGCCGCTGAAGGTCAAGCTGCGCCTGATCGTGTTCGAAAGCGACGAAGAGACCGGCGCCCGCTCCGTGAAGGACATCAAGGAGCAGGACGTCTACATGGGCGACATTCCGCTCATGACCGACAAGGGCACCTTCATCGTCAACGGCACCGAGCGCGTCATCGTCTCGCAGATGCACCGTTCGCCGGGCGTGTTCTTCGACCACGACAAGGGCAAGACGCACGCTTCGGGCAAGCTGCTGTTCGCCGCGCGCATCATTCCGTACCGCGGCTCCTGGCTCGACTTCGAGTTCGACGCCAAGGACATCGTCTACGTCCGTATCGACCGCCGCCGTAAGCTGCCGGCCTCGACCTTCCTCTATGCGCTGGGCATGGACGGCGAAGAGGTGCTGCGCACCTTCTACGACGTGGTGCCCTACGAGAAGCGCGGCGAAGGCTGGGTCACGCCCTACAAGCCGGAACGCTGGCGCGGCGTGAAGCCGGACTTCGACCTGGTCGACGCCGACAGCGGCCAGGTGGTCGCCCAGGCCGGCCACAAGATCTCGGCCCGTGCGGCGAAGAAGCTGGCCGACCAGGGCGTCAAGGCGCTGCTGCTGGCCCCCGACGCGCTGGTCGGCAAGTACATGGCCGGCGACGCCGTCAACATGTCGACCGGCGAGATCTACGCCGAAGCCGGCGACGAGCTGGACGCCGCCGCCGTGAAGGCGCTGGAGGAGCAGGGCTTCACCACCGTCGACGTGCTGGACATCGACCACGTCACGGTCGGCGCCTACATGCGCAACACCCTGCGCGTGGACAAGAACCAGTCGCGTGAAGACGCCCTGTTCGACATCTACCGCGTCATGCGCCCGGGCGAGCCGCCGACGATCGAAGCGGCCGAGGCGATGTTCGCCGGCCTGTTCTTCGACGCCGAGCGCTACGACCTGTCGGCCGTCGGCCGGGTGAAGATGAACATGCGTCTGGAGACCCCGGAGGTTTCCGACGAGATCCGCGTGCTGCGCAAAGAGGACATCCTCGAAGTGCTGCGCCTGCTGGTCGGCCTGCGCGACGGCCGCGGCGAGATCGACGACATCGACAACCTCGGCAACCGCCGCGTCCGTTCGGTCGGCGAACTGCTCGAGAACCAGTACCGCGTCGGCCTGCTGCGCATGGAGCGGGCGATCAAGGAGCGCATGAGCTCGGTCGACATCGACACGGTCATGCCGCACGACCTGATCAACGCGAAGCCGGCGGCGGCCGCCGTCCGTGAATTCTTCGGCTCCTCGCAGCTGTCGCAGTTCATGGACCAGACCAACCCGCTGTCCGAGATCACCCACAAGCGCCGCCTGTCGGCGCTTGGCCCGGGCGGTCTGACCCGCGAGCGCGCCGGCTTCGAAGTGCGCGACGTGCACCCGACCCACTACGGCCGGATCTGCCCGATCGAAACGCCGGAAGGCCCGAACATCGGCCTGATCAACTCGCTGGCCACCCACGCCCGCGTGAACAAGTACGGCTTCATCGAGAGCCCGTACCGTCGCGTGAAGGACGGCAAGGCCACCGACGAGGTCGTCTACATCTCGGCCATGGAAGAGGCGAAGCACGTCATCGCCCAGGCCAACATCAAGCTCGAAGGCCGCGAGATCGTCGAGGACCTGGTCCCCGGCCGCATCAACGGCGAACCGACCCTGTTGACCAAGGACACGGTCGACATGATGGACGTGTCGCCCAAGCAGGTCGTCTCGGTCGCCGCGGCGCTGATCCCGTTCCTCGAGAACGACGACGCCAACCGCGCGCTGATGGGCGCCAACATGCAGCGTCAGGCCGTGCCGCTGATCGAAGCGGACGCGCCGCTGGTCGGCACCGGCATGGAAGCCGTGGTCGCCCGCGACTCCGGCGCCGTGGTCGTGGCCAAGCGTGACGGCGTCGTCGAGCAGATCGACGGCACCCGTATCGTCGTGCGCGCCACCAACGAGACCGACCCGACCAAGCCCGGCGTCGACATCTTCCGTCTGTCGAAGTTCCAGCGCTCCAACCAGAACACCTGCATCAACCAGCGTCCGCTGGTGCGGGTGGGCGACCGCGTGCGCGCCGGCGACGTGATCGCCGACGGCCCGTCCACGGAGCTGGGCGAGCTGGCCCTGGGCCGCAACGTGCTCGTCGCGTTCATGCCCTGGAACGGCTACAACTTCGAAGATTCCATCCTGATCTCCGAGCGCATCGTCCGCGACGACGTGTTCACCTCCATCCACCTCGAGGAGTTCGAGGTGATGGCCCGCGACACCAAGCTGGGCCCGGAAGAGATCACCCGCGACATCCCCAACGTCGGCGAGGAAGCCCTGCGCAACCTCGACGAAGCGGGCATCGTGGCGATCGGCGCCGAAGTCCAGCCGGGCGACATCCTGGTCGGCAAGGTCACCCCGAAGGGCGAAAGCCCGATGACCCCGGAAGAGAAGCTGCTGCGCGCCATCTTCGGCGAGAAGGCTTCGGACGTCCGCGACACCTCGCTGCGTCTGCCGCCGGGCGTGGCCGGCACCGTCGTCGAAGTGCGCGTGTTCAACCGCCACGGCGTCGACAAGGACGAGCGCGCGCTCGCCATCGAACGCGCCGAGATCGAGCGTCTGGGCAAGGACCGCGACGACGAGCTGGCCATCCTGGAGCGCAACGCCTACGGCCGTCTGCGCGACCTGCTGGTCGGCAAGAACGCCCTGTCCGGCCCGAAGGGCCTGGGCCGCGGCGAAGTTTCGGCCGAGAAGCTGGCTGAAATTTCCAAGGGCCTGTGGTGGCAGGTCGCCCTCGACGACGAGAAGTCGATGGGCGAGATCGAGGCCATGAAGCGCCAGTTCGACGAGGCCAAGAAGCGTCTCGACCGTCGCTTCGAGGACAAGGTCGAGAAGCTGCAGCGCGGCGACGAGCTGCCGCCGGGCGTCATGAAGATGGTCAAGGTCTTCGTGGCCGTGAAGCGCAAGCTTCAGCCGGGCGACAAGATGGCCGGCCGTCACGGCAACAAGGGGGTCATCTCCAAGATCCTGCCGATCGAGGACATGCCCTACCTGCAGGACGGCACCAACGTCGACATCGTGCTGAACCCGCTGGGCGTGCCTTCGCGCATGAACGTCGGTCAGATCTTCGAGACGCACCTGGGCTGGGCCTGCGCGGGCCTCGGCAAGCAGATCCAGGAGCTGCTCGAGGACTGGCAGAACGGCGGCCAGAAGCAGGCGCTGATCGACCACCTGCGCGACGTCTACGGCCCCGACGAGGTGCTGCCGGACGACGAAGCCGAGCTGGTCGAGCTGGCCCGCAACCTGTCCAAGGGCGTTCCGATCGCCACCCCGGTGTTCGACGGCGCGCACATCAGCGACATCGAGAATCTGCTCGAGAAGGCGGGCCGCAACCGCACCGGTCAGTCGGTGCTGTTCGACGGCCAGACCGGCGAGCAGTTCAAGCGCCCGGTCACGGTCGGCTACATCTACATGCTGAAGCTGCACCACCTGGTCGACGACAAGATCCACGCCCGTTCGATCGGCCCGTACTCGCTGGTCACCCAGCAGCCGCTGGGCGGTAAGGCGCAGTTCGGCGGTCAGCGCTTCGGGGAAATGGAAGTGTGGGCGCTCGAAGCCTACGGCGCCGCCTACACCCTGCAGGAAATGCTGACGGTGAAGTCGGACGACGTGGCGGGCCGCACCAAGGTCTACGAGGCGATCGTCCGCGGCGACGACAGCTTCGAGGCCGGCATTCCGGAGAGCTTCAACGTGCTCGTGAAGGAAATGCGCTCGCTGGGCCTGAACGTGGAGCTGGAGAACAGCTGATCGTCTTAGCCCCTCCCTCGCGCCAGCGGGGGAGGGGCCGATCGCTCTTCAGCCCCTCATTGAAATACGCGGAGCCGAGGCTCCGCACTGACGAACTGGATATTCGATGAACCAGGAAGTCCTGAACATCTTCAACCCGGTCCAGGCCGCCCCGACCTTCGACCAGATCCGCATCTCGCTGGCTTCGCCCGAGAAGATCCGGTCGTGGTCGTTCGGCGAGATCAAGAAGCCGGAGACCATCAACTACCGGACCTTCAAGCCGGAGCGCGACGGCCTGTTCTGCGCCCGCATCTTCGGTCCGACCAAGGACTACGAGTGCTTGTGCGGCAAGTACAAGCGCATGAAGTACAAGGGCATCATCTGCGAGAAGTGCGGGGTCGAAGTGACCCTGGCGCGCGTTCGCCGTGAGCGCATGGGCCACATCGAGCTGGCCTCGCCGGTCGCCCACATCTGGTTCCTGAAGTCGCTGCCGTCGCGCATCGCTCTGATGCTGGACATGGCGCTGAAGGAAGTGGAGCGCGTGCTCTACTTCGAGAACTACATCGTCACCGAGCCGGGCCTGACCCCGCTGAAGCAGAACCAGCTGCTGACGGAAGACGAGTACTACCGCTACCAGGAAGAGTTCGGCGACGACAGCTTCACCGCTGAGATCGGCGCCGAGGCCGTGCGCAACATGCTCATGGCGATCGACCTGCAGAAGGAAGCCGAGCGTCACCGCGCCGAGCTGGCCGACAACCCGTCGGAGATGAAGGCCAAGAAGGCGTCCAAGCGCCTGAAGCTGATCGAGGCCTTCCTCGAGAGCGGCAACAAGCCGGAGTGGATGATCCTGACGATCGTCCCGGTCATCCCGCCGGAACTGCGCCCGCTGGTGCCGCTGGACGGCGGCCGCTTCGCGACCTCGGACCTGAACGACCTGTACCGCCGGGTCATCAACCGTAACAACCGCCTCAAGCGCCTGATCGAGCTGCGCGCGCCGGACATCATCATCCGCAACGAAAAGCGGATGCTGCAGGAAGCCGTCGACGCCCTGTTCGACAACGGCCGCCGCGGCCGCGTGATCACCGGCGCCAACAAGCGTCCGCTGAAGTCGCTGGCCGACATGCTGAAGGGCAAGCAGGGCCGCTTCCGTCAGAACCTGCTGGGCAAGCGCGTCGACTACTCGGGCCGTTCGGTCATCGTGGTCGGTCCCGAGCTGAAGCTGCACGAGTGCGGCCTGCCCAAGAAGATGGCGCTGGAGCTGTTCAAGCCGTTCATCTACGCGCGTCTGGACGCCAAGGGCCTGTCGGGCACCGTCAAGCAGTCCAAGCGCATGGTCGAGCGCGAGCAGCCGCAGGTCTGGGACGTGCTGGAAGAGGTGATCCGGGAACACCCGGTGATGCTGAACCGCGCCCCGACCCTGCACCGTCTGGGCATCCAGGCGTTCGAGCCGAAGCTGATCGAAGGCAAGGCCATCCAGCTGCACCCGCTGGTCTGCGCCGCCTTCAACGCCGACTTCGACGGCGACCAGATGGCCGTGCACGTCCCGCTGTCGCTTGAAGCGCAGCTGGAAGCGCGCGTGCTGATGATGTCGACCAACAACATCCTCAGCCCCGCCAACGGCCGCCCGATCATCGTTCCGTCGCAGGACATCGTGCTGGGCCTGTATTACCTGTCGCTGGCCCGTGACAACGAGCCGGGCGAGGGCAAGCTGTTCGCCAACATGGGCGAGATCGACGCGGCGCTCGACGCCCGCGTGATCACGCTGCATTCGAAGGTGAAGGCCCGCTACACCGAGATGAACGAGCACGGCGAGGTGGTCACCCGCGTGATCGACACCACGCCGGGGCGGATGAAGATCGCCGCCCTGCTGCCGCGTCACCCGGCGATCAACCACAAGCTGCTCGAGAAGAACCTCACCAAGAAGGAGATCGGCAACCTGATCGACGTGGTCTATCGCCACTGCGGTCAGAAGGCGACGGTCATCTTCGCCGACCAGATCATGGGTCTGGGCTTCCGTGAGGCGGCCAAGGCCGGCATCTCCTTCGGCAAGGACGACATCGTCATCCCCGAGCGCAAGACCGTGCTCGTCGACGAGACCCGCAAGCTGGTCGAGGAGTACGAGCAGCAGTACGCCGACGGCCTGATCACCAAGGGCGAGAAGTACAACAAGGTCGTCGACGCCTGGGCCAAGGCCACCGACCGCGTCGCCGACGAGATGATGGCCGAGATCGCCACCAAGCGGAAAACCGAGGACGGCCGCGAAATGGAGATCAACTCGATCTTCATGATGGCCAACTCGGGCGCCCGTGGCTCGCAGGCCCAGATGAAGCAGCTCGGCGGCATGCGCGGCCTGATGGCCAAGCCGTCCGGCGAGATCATCGAGACCCCGATCGTCTCGAACTTCAAGGAAGGCCTGACCGTGCTGGAGTACTTCAACTCCACCCACGGCGCCCGTAAGGGTCTGGCCGACACCGCCCTGAAGACCGCCAACTCGGGCTACCTGACCCGTCGTCTGGTCGACGTGGCCCAGGACTGCATCATCACCGAAGAAGACTGCGGCTCGACCCGGGGCATCACCCTGCGCGCCGTGGTCGAGGGCGGCGACGTGCTGGTCTCGCTGGGCCAGCGCATCCTGGGCCGCTGCGCGGCCGAGGACGTCAAGGATCCGTCCACCGGCGCCGTCGTGGTGCCGGCCGACGGCTACTTCGACGAGACCGCCATCGAGCTGGTCGAGCGCGCCGCGGTGCAGTCGGTGAAGGTCCGCTCGGTGCTGACCTGCGAAAGCGACGTCGGCGTCTGCGGGGCCTGCTACGGCCGCGACCTGGCGCGCGGCACGCGGGTGAACATCGGTGAAGCCGTGGGCGTCATCGCCGCCCAGTCGATCGGCGAGCCGGGCACCCAGCTGACCATGCGTACCTTCCACATCGGCGGCACCGCCCAGGTGGCGGAGCAGTCGTTCTTCGAAGCCACCAATGAAGGCGTGGTGCGCATGGCGGGCGGCGCGACCGTCACCGGCGCCCACGGCGACCTGGTGTCGATGAGCCGCAACCTGACCGTGACCGTCCAGGTCGACGGCAAGGACCGCGAGTCCTACCGCGTCCCGTACGGCGCCCGTATCCGGGTGAAGGACGGCGATCCGGTGAAGAAGGGCCAGCGCCTGGCCGAGTGGGACCCGTACACCGCCCCGATCCTCACCGAAGTGGGCGGCAAGGTTCGCTTCGAGGACCTGGTCGACGGCCTGTCCGTGAAGGAAGAGACCGACGAAGCCACCGGCATCGCCCAGCGCGTGGTGGCCGACTGGCGCGCCTCGCCGCGCGGTTCGGACCTGCGTCCGGCCGTGGGCGTGCTCGCCGCTGACGGCTCCTACCTGCGCACGGCGTCCGGCGCCGAGGCCCGCTACCTCCTGCCCGTCGGCGCCATCCTGTCGGTGGCCGACGGCGACGAGACGCGTCCCGGCGACGTGCTGGCCCGTCTGCCCACCGAAGGCGCCAAGACCCGGGACATCACCGGCGGTCTGCCGCGCGTGGCCGAACTCTTCGAAGCCCGCCGTCCGAAGGACTGCGCGGTCATCGCGGAAATGGACGGTCGCGTCGAATTCGGTCGGGACTACAAGAACAAGCGCCGCATCAAGATCACCCCGGAAGACGGCGGTGAGGCGGTCGAGTTCCTGATCCCGAAGGGCAAGCACATCTCGGTGCACGACGGCGATCTGATCGCGAAGGGCGATTACATCATCGACGGCAACCCGGATCCGCACGACATCCTGCGCATCCAGGGCATCGAAGCGCTGGCCGAGTTCCTGGTGAACGAGATCCAGGAGGTCTACCGACTGCAGGGCGTGCCGATCAACGACAAGCACATCGAGACGATCGTTCGTCAGATGCTGCAGAAGGTGGAGATCCTCGACGCCGGCGACACCGGCCTGATCAAGGGCGACCACCTGGACAAGGTCGAGGTCGACGCCGAGAGCAAGAAGGCGGAAGCCCGTGGCGGCCGTCCGGCCCTCACCCAGCCGGTCCTGCTCGGCATCACCAAGGCGTCGCTGCAGACGCGCTCGTTCATCTCCGCGGCTTCGTTCCAGGAGACCACGCGCGTGCTCACCGACGCTTCGGTCAACGGCAAGATCGATACGCTGGAAGGCCTCAAGGAGAACGTCATCGTCGGCCGCCTCATCCCGGCCGGCACGGGCTCCTACCTGCGGGGCATGCAGCGGATCGCCGCCAAGCGCGACGAGCAGCTGGTCCAGCAGCGCGAAGAGACCATGGAGCCGCTGCCGGTCGAGATCGCTCTCGAAGCCGCGGCGGAGACCCCGGAGGCCTAAGGCCTGCGGACGCTTCAACGACGAAAGGCCCGGGAGGCGACTCCCGGGCCTTTTTCATTGCTGGTGGGGCGCGGGCCGTTCTCGCGTGCGGCTCAGGCGGATTGGGGGCGGCGTCGGGCGTTGAGCCTCTTCGACCACCGCGCGGCGGCCCTGGTGGCGGTCGTGCGGATCCACAAGCGCGGGCCCAGATTGCCAAGGTTGTAGACCAGACGAGCGATCCGGCCGGCCGGGTCGACGTGCGGATGCGTGCCGACCCGCGTCATTTCCCTGCTCTCGGCGATCGCATCGATGCTCGAACCGTCGAGAACGTTCTGGCGCACGGGGTCGGGCGACACGCCGTAGGTCGTCATGCGGCAGTTCCAGACCCGGTGCAGGTCGTGGTCGATCGGATCGACCAGGGTGCGGCCCCGCGCCCACTCGACGTATTTGACCGCTCCTTTGTGGCTGACCAGGTAAGCGCCGTTTCCCATCGGCACGCTCACGTACTTCACCAGGTCCAGGCCTGGGGCGAGCGAGGCGACCCGCACGCGGCCGCCGCTCCCCAGGCCCGCCAGCCGCACCAGGTCCCAGTCCGCGGGCAGGCGGTCCACGGCGTCCAGCACCTTGAGCAGGTCGGCGTCCAGGGCGAGGTCGTCTTCGAGCACCAGCGTGGCTGCGGCGCCGGTCGTGACGACCTCTTCCATGATCGCCAGATGGCTGGCGTAGCAGCCGATCTCGCCTATCGAGAGCGGGCGCGCCGTCGCGGGCGCATCGCGGAAATAGCGGGCGAGGGCCGGCGGCAGGGCGTCGCCGCGGACCGCGGCGAACCGCTCGAAGGGCAGGCCGAGCCGCCCTAGCTGGGCGCTCATCCAGTCGAGCCGGTCGGCGTCCCGATCCAGATTGATGAGTACGATGCGGACCATGGAAGCTTCTCTGACTGGTGAAGCAAGCACGACCGTTCCGGGCCTGTCACTAGCCGACCGCGGTCTCTGCGGCTCCTTGCGGCGAAGTCGTTCGCCGCGCCGCCTTCGGCGTGCCGGGGGCGCTATTCGCCGAATGTCTGTGGTTCGACGCGGGCGCGCTGGTAGCTGAACCGTGGAACGCCGGAGCTGGCCCATGGCGCCGATTTTCCTGATCAATCTGGACCGCGACACCGATCGGCTGCGCCTGATGGACGAGCAGTTCGCGCGCCTGGGGCTGGCCTACGAGCGGTTCTCGGCGGTTCGCGGCGACGCGCTGGGCGCGGCCGCCCGCTGGTTTCACCTGGTGGACGGCGTGTCCCCGACCCTGACCAGCGGCGAGGTGGGCTGCTACGCCAGCCACCTGACCGTCATGGAGATGCTGATCGAGCGCGGCGCGCCCGCCGCCCTGGTCTGCGAGGACGACTGCCGCCTGAGCGAGCATCTTCCGAGGCTGCTGGCCGAGGTGGACGCCTTGCCCGAAAGCTGGGAGCTGGTCCGGCTGGCCACCCTGCCGGTCAAGCAGGCGGTCGTGCGGGCGGCGCGCATCGGGGGCGGGGAGCTGGTGAAATACTCCCGCATTCCGGTCGGCGCCGGCGCCTATCTGATCAGCCGCCGCGGGGCGGAAAAGTACCTGGCCTGGGCGGCGAAGGCGCCGCTGGTCCATCCGTATGACGAGGATCTCGCGCGCCCCTGGATCTGCGGGCTGTCGACCTACGGCTTCGCGCCCACGCCGATCCGGCAGAACGTCCTGCCCGCGTCCAGTATCGGCGACCGGCCCTGGCGTCCGCGCAACCGTCACCGCCTGGAGCCGCTCGAACGTGCGGTCGACGCCCTGGCCGACCTGGGCCTGGGCGGCTGGCTCGTGGCTGCGGCCAGCAACGTGCGGGCCCGGTTGTCGCGCGCGCACCGTCGCCGGATCACCGCGCGCGTCGGCGCCTGACGCGGGGCTAGGCGGCCTCGGCGCGGGCCAGCGGTTTCGCCGTCTCGCCGATCACCGACCGGTAGAAGCGCTCGATGCGCTCGGCCGCGGCTTCGCCTTGATAAGCCTGCAGATCGTAGCGCACGCGCCCCGGGCGGGCACTGATCAGCTCGGCCAGGGCGCTCTGCAAGGCGGCGCGGTCGTCCGCCCGAACCACGACCGCGGCGGTGCGCTGCAGGATCTCGCCCAGCCCTCCGGCGTCGGTCCCCAGGATCGGCGCGCCCGCCGCCATGGCTTCCAGGGCGGAGATGCCGAACGGCTCGATGCGCGAGGGCATGACGAACAGGTCCAGCGCCCGGTACCAGGGGGCGGGGTCGACCACGTGCCCGACGAAGGAGATCCGCGGGTCGCCCGCGGCTAGCGCCTCGAGCGCGGCGCGTTCCGGACCGTCCCCGAGCACGGCCAGCCGGGCGCCCACGGGGGCCTCGGCGCGGAAGGCTTCGATCAGCAGGTCGACGCCCTTAACCCGGTGGAGGCGTCCGACACAGCCGAGCAGCAGATCGTCCGGACCGGCGCCGACCCGCCGGCGCGCGGCCTCGACTTCGCCGGGCCGGACGTCGGCGCGCCGGGGCAGCCAGTTGGAGATCGTTTCCGCCCGTCCGGCGTAACCGGCCATGTCCTGGCGTTGCCACTCGGCGATCCGGATCACGCCGTCCAGACGCGCGCTTTCCTTGGCCCGGTAGCGATTGTGCAGGCTCGTCACCGCCGGCGGCCGCCGCCGCATCGCGCCGACGGCGCGGGCCGAACGGCCGACGTGCGCGTGAAGAATGTCCGGCTTGAAGCGGGCGACCGCGCCCCCGATCGAGAACGGCTCGAACGGACGCCAGGCCAGGTAGCGGGGAATGTCGCCGGGCAAGTGGTCGTGGATCGACGGACCGCCTCCGGCCTTCTGCGGCCGCACGACGAAGCCGACGCGGTGTCCGGCGTCGCGCTGCCGAAGCGCGAGGTCGAGGCAATAGGTGCCCGCGCCGCCGAAACCGGCGTGCAGAAGCACATGGAGTATGCTCAGCGGCGGCCCGTTGCGCGACATGGGAGATCCGGCGACGCTCAGGTGGATGCGGGGGCCGGGGCAGGGGCGTGGCCGGCGCGTCGGCGCCGGTCGACGACGTCCTGGTAGAAGCGCTCGATCCGGGCCACGGCGCGGTCGCCTTCGTACCGGGTCAGGTCATAGGCGACACGCCTGGGAAAGGCGCCCGTCGACATCGCCGCGAAGGTTTCCGCCAGGGCGCGCGCCAGCTCGCCCTCGTCGCCCGGAGGCACGAGCCGCGCCGGCGTTTCCGACAGGATTTCGGAGAGCCCGCCCGCGCGGGTCGCCACGATCGGAGCGCCGCGCGCCATGGCCTCCAGGGCCACCAGGCCGAACGGTTCGGCGCGAGAGGGCATGACCAGCAGGTCGGCGGCTTCGTACCAGGCGGCGGGATTCCTCACGTGTCCGGCGAAGGTGATCCGACCGTCGCCGGCCGCCAGCGCCTCAAGCGCAGGCCGCAGGACGCCGTCGCCGAGGATCGCCAGGCGGGCGTGCGCCGGGGCGACGGCGCGGAACGCGGCGATCAGCAGGTCCACGCCCTTGACCGGAGCCAACCGGCCTACGAACACGAGCAGCGGTGCGCCGTGGGCGTCGGCCGCGCTGCGCGCCAGGGCGACCTCCTCGGCCGTGCAATCGGCCAGGTTCGGCAGCCAGTTGGGGACGGTGATCGACAGCCCCTTGAAGCCGGCCATGGCCGCCGCCTGCCACTCCGCGACCCTGATCACGCCGCCGAGGCCGCCGCTCTCCGCGCGCCGATACTTGATGTGCAGCGTCCCGACCGTCGGCGGCAGCAGCGGCGTGGAGGCGACGATCTTCGAGGTCCGCCCGCCGTGCGCGTGGACGACGTCGGCCTTCAGCGCCCGCGCCGCCCGAAGGATCGTCAGCGGCGCGAAGAGACGAGATGTCTCGAAGATCCGCAGGTCGTCCGGCGCGTGGTCATGAAACGAGGCCGGAAGCCTGGGATCACGCGGCTTGACGACGGCGCCCACCGTGTCGCCCGAAGCGATCTGCCGTCGGGCGAGATCGGCCAGATAGCGTTCCGTGCCGCCGAACCCCTCGGCGAGCATCACGTGGAGTATGTTCATTGGCGCCCGAACCGTTGCGATGGCCGCGAGGCTCGCGGGCTATCGCGCCCGGGCGGGCACGGCCTCGGCGATGCGGCGGGACCGGCTGCCGGTGCGACCGGAAGGATTGAGCGCGTTCACCGAACCGCCATATTTTGGCTTTGGGCGGAAACCATCATGGGGCTCCGTCGTTAGGCCGTGGGTCGGGTGCGGGGGCGTTTCGAGTAGCGAATGGACAACCAGATCGAGCGCGAGCGTGTCGGCCGTGATCTGGCCGAGCGGCACGGCGAGAACGATCTGTTCGCCGCGGCGCTTCGTGGCGCGTGCAAGGCCATGCTGCTCGCCGACGCCCGTCGACCTGGCAAGCCGATCGTGTTCGCCAATGACGCTTTCCTGCAGCTGACCGGCTATGCGCGGGACGAGGTCCTGGGTCGCAGCTGCAGCTTCCTGCAGGGGCCGGGCACCGACCAGGAGAGCGTCGAGGCGATCCGGCGCGCGCTCGCCGAGGGCCGCGCCCTGTCGATCGAGATCCTCAACTACCGCAAGGACGGCACGGCGTTCTGGAACGCCGTCTCGCTGAGCCCGGTCGCCGATGCCAGCGGTGCGCCGGAGTACTATTTCGCGGTTCTCTCCGACGTCAGCGACAAGCGCGAGGCCGAGCTGGCGCTCAAGGAGGCCTACGAGGGCCTGGAGCGCGCGGTGGACGACCGTACGCTCGACCTGCAGACCGCCCTCGACCAGAAGACCATGCTGCTCCACGAGGTGGACCACCGGGTCAAAAACAACCTCCAGCTCATCTCCTCGCTGATCCAGCTGCAGCTGCGGCGCAGCGCCGAGCCTGTGGTGAAGGAGGCGTTGCGCGGGGTGCTGGACCGGGTGGGCGCGATCTCGACCGTCCACCGGCGGCTGTTCCAAAGCGACGACGTGCGCCGGTTCGACGTGGCGGAGTTCGTCGCCGACCTCATCGAGGACCTGAGCTCCGGCGCGGCCGAGCGCGGCATCCGCTTCGAGCTGGACCTGGAGCCCGTCTTCGTTTCGTCCGGCAAGGCCGCGCCGGTGTCGCTGATCGTCAACGAACTGGTCGCCAACGCCATGAAGCACGCCTACCCGGAGGGGAAGGGCGGGCTGATCCGGGTCGCGGTCCGGCGCGAAGGCGAGAAGGAGCGCATCGTCGTCCAGGACGACGGCGTCGGCTTCGACATGGGCGACGCCAAGACCGTCAGCGGCGGTCGCCACATCATCGAGTTGCTGTCGCGCCAGCTGCGCGCGACCACCACCTGGGAAGGCGCGAACCCCGGTACGCGGGCGGTCGTGCTGCTGCCCAGCGAAGGGGAAGGGGCCGGATGAGGGTCCTGATCGTCGAGGACGAGGTGCTGGTCGCCGCCGAGCTCGCCTGGCTGGTCGAGGACCTCGGCCACGACGTGGTCGGCGAGGCGGCCACTTCGGCCGACGCCCTGCGCCTGGCCGGCGACACGCGTCCCGACCTGGCCCTGGTCGACATCCACCTCTACGACGGCCCGACGGGGGTGGAGGTGGCCCGCCGGATTTCCGCGGAGTCCGGCGCGACGGTGCTGTTCATGACCGCCAACCAGAAACGGGTGCCGGCGGATTTCGCCGGCGCGGCCGGCCTGGTGCCCAAGCCCTATTCGATCCACGGCATGCAGGAGGCGATCGCCTTCGTCGAGCAATGCATGGCCGAGGGCCGCGCCATGGCCGAACCGCCCCACAGCCTCAAGGTCGCGCCGGCCTTCACCGAACGCCTGTGCGGCCGAAGCGCGTGAGCCCGGCTCAGACCGGCTTGGTGGCGCAATAGCCGATCAGGCTGCCGGGGAAGGGCAGGTCGCCGTAGCCGCTCAACACCTCGACGGTGAAGCCGGCCTCCTTCAGCGCGGCGACCACGAAGGAGCGCGGCCACAGGCGCTGGCGGTGGGTTTCCTCGGTGCGCCGCCAGACCCCCTCGATCCGGCGGAAGGCCACCACACGGCGCGCGAGGGTGTCGGCGTCGCGGTCCTCAGCCACCTCGAAGGCGACGTGCCAGTCCTCGCCCTCGGTCCAGCCGCGCCGCACGCTCTTGCCGACCCGCAGGGGCGCGGCCGCGTCGAACAGGAAGATTCCGCCCGGCGCCAGGGCGTCGTGCACCTTACGGAAGAAGGCGGTGAGCCGGTCGGGGCCGAGGTCGGCCCCGTCGTGCTGGTAATTGATCACCTCGCCGATGGCGCAGACCGCCGCGGCGCGGGGCAGGTCGACCTCGAAGGCCGAGGCCTGGATGAAGCGGGCGTCCGGCGCGCGCCGGCGCGCCAGATCCAGCAGCGGCGCGGACAGGTCGACACCCACCACCTCCAGTCCCCGGCTGCTTAGACGCTCGGCCAGCACGCCGCCGGCGCAGCCCAGGTCGACGACCGCGGCCTTCTCCGCGGGCATGCGGCGCAGCACCTCGTCGGCGGCGGCGCGGGCGAAGTCGGAAAAGCCCGCGTCGTGGACGTAGGCGATGTCGGCTCCGTAGAACTGGGTCGGCGTATCCGCCGGGGTCATTCGCGTCTCAGCGCCTCGATGGGGTCGAGCCGGGCGGCCCGCCACGCGGGATAGGCCCCGAACACTACGCCCACCAGCACCGAGAAGCCCAGCGACACCGGAGCCGCCCAGGCCGGCACCGCGGCCGGCCACTGGCCCACCCTGGCCAGCAGCAAAGCGCCGCTGACCCCGATCAACAGGCCGATCAGGCCGCCGCCCAGGGACAGCGCCACCGACTCCAGGGCGAACTGCATCAGGACGTCAGAACGGCGCGCGCCCAGCGCCATGCGCAGGCCGATCTCGCGGGTGCGTTCGGTGACCGAGACCAGCATGATGTTCATGATCCCGACCCCGCCGACCAGCAGCGAGACGGCGGCGACCGCCGCCAGCAGGACGGTGAAGGTCTGGGTGGCCTGCTGCCCGGCTTCCAGGATCGAGGCCATGTTCTGCACCTGGAAGTCGTCGTCGGCGCCCGGCGCGATCCGGTGGCGCTCGCGCAGCAACGCCTTGACGTCGTCCTCCATGGCGTAAAGCGCGTCCTCGTCGGCCGCCTTGACGTAGATCTGCTGGACGTTGTCGCCCTTCACGCGCCGGCCGAACAGGCGCGAGCGGGCCGCCTGCAGCGGGGTCAGCACGATGTCGTCCTGGTCCTGGCCGAAACCGCTCTGGCCCTTGCTGGCCAGGACGCCGATCACTTCGAACGGCGCCGTCCCGATCCGCACCCGCTGGCCGATCGGATCGAGACCCGGGAACAGCTCGTCGGCGACGGTCTGGCCCAGCACCGCGATCTTGCGGCCCTGCTGGGCCTCACGGTCGTCGAACATCCGGCCTGAAGCGATGGAGAGGTCGCGGGCGGCCAGGTAGTCCTGGGTGACGCCCTCCACCCGGGTGTTCCAGTTGGCGCCCTGGGCCACCACCTGCTGGCCGCCGCGCACGGCCGGCGAGACGGCGACGACGCCCTCGACCTGCTGGCGGATGGCGGCGGCGTCGCGGTCGCTCAGGCCCATGCCGGAGCCCGCCGCCTGGGCGGCGAAGCCGCGGCCCGCGCCAGGCGTGACCACCAGCAGGTTGGAGCCGAGCCCGGAAATGGCGCTGGTCACCTGCTGCTGCGCGCCCAGGCCGATGGCGGTCATCATCACCACGGCCGCGACGCCGATGACCACGCCCAGCGCGGTGAGGGCGCTGCGCATGGGGTGGGCGACGATGGCGCCGAGCGAAAAGCGGAACAGGTCGCCGGTCTTCACGCGCCGGCTCCGTCGTCCGAGACCACCCGGCCGTCGCGGAAGGCGATGCGCCGGCGCGCGCGGGCGGCCACGCCGGCGTCATGGGTGACCACCAGCAGGGTCAGGCCCTGGCGGTTCAGTTCGTCGAACAGGGTCAGCACCTCCTGGCCGGTGGCTTGGTCCAGCGCGCCGGTCGGCTCGTCGGCCAGCAGCAGGTCCGGGCCGTTGGCGAGCGCGCGGGCGATGGCCACGCGCTGCTGCTGGCCGCCGGACAGCTGGGTCGGGCGATGGTCCATGCGGCTTCCCAGCCCCACCCGGCCGAGCAGTTCGGCCGCCCGCTCGCGCCGCTCGCGCGGATCGACGCCGGCGTAGACCAGCGGCAGCTCCACGTTCTGCAGGGCCGACAGCCGCGGCAGGAGCTGGAAGCTCTGGAAGACGAAGCCGATCCGCCGGTTGCGGAAGTCGGCCAGCTGGTCGTCGTCGAACTCGCCGACCGCCTCGCGCTCGAAGCGATAGGTCCCGGCGCTGGGGCGGTCCAGGCCGCCCAGTATGTTCATCAGGGTCGACTTGCCCGAGCCCGACGGGCCGATCACCGCCACGTGCTCGCCCCGGGCGATGGAGAGGGTGACGTCGGCCAGCGCCGCCACCCGCTCCTCGCCCATGAGGTAGGTCTTCTGAAGCCCGCTTACTTCGATCACGGCGCGAGCCTCACATCGGCCCCGGGCCGCCGGGGCCGCCCGGACCGCCGCTACGGCCGCCGCGCAGCGCCGCCTGGGCCTTGGGACGCGGACCGCCCCCGGTGATCACCTGGTCGCCGACCTTCAGCTGGCCGCCGAGCACCTCGGTCGAGGTCCCGTCGGAGCCGCCGATCCGCACCGGCACGGCCACCGGCTTGTCGTCGCGCAGCACCCAGACCACGCCGCGCTGGCCGCCCGAGGCGGTGCGCGAGCGGAGCGCCTCCAGCTTCTCGATCTGGTCGGGGCGTAGCAGGGGACGGATCTTGTCGAAGGCGGCGTTCATCGCCTCGCGCATGGCGGTGCGGCGGTCGCCCGAGGCGGCCTGCGCCTTGGACCGCGCCTCGGTCAGGATCGGCGCGACCTGCGCCTTCTGCTTGACGTCGAGCTCCAGCGCCTCTGAGACGCGGTCGGCGTTCATGCCGCCGCCGCGCGGATTGCGGTCGGCGGCCGGGCCGCCCATCGGCAGCAGGCCGCCCTGGCGGGTCTTCTGACCGCCCTGAGCGTCGGCGGGGGTGAAGCGCAGCGCCGTGGTCGGCACCTTCAGGACGTCGGTGCGCCGCTCGATGACGATGTCGGCGTTGGCGGTCATGCCGGGCAGCAGCTTGCCGTTCGGATTGTCGGCCTGGGCGAGCACCACGTAGGCGACGACGTTCTGCTCGGTCTGGGGCTGCTTGCGGACCTGGGTGACCACGCCCCGGAAGGTCTCGTCCGGGTACGCGTCGACGGTGAAGCGCACGGCCTGGCCCTCGCGCACCTGGCCGATGTCGGCTTCGTCGACGAGGATCTTGGCCTGCACCCGCGACAGGTCCTGGGCCAGCACGAACAGGGTGGGCGCCTGCAGGCTGGCGGCGACCGTCTGGCCAGGCTCGATCTGGCGGTCGACGACGATTCCGTCGATGGGCGCGACCACCCGGGTGCGCTCCAGGTCGACGCGGGTGGCGTCCAGCGCGGCCTGCGACTGGTTCACCCGCGCCGCCTGGGCCCCGATCGCCGCCTGGGCCGAGCCGACCGCCGCGCGGGCGCGCTTCAGCTCGGCGTCCGCCTGATCGAGCGCGGCCTGGGCGGCGATGCCCTTGTCGGCGAGCGCCTTGGTGCGGTTGAAGGCGGCCTGCGCCACGGCCACGTCGGCTTGCGTCTGGGCCAGCGCCGCCCTCTGCTGGGCGACCTGGGCGTCCGCCGCCTTCACCTCGGCGCGACCCTGCGCCAGGCGCGACTGGTAGGTGGACGGATCGAGGATGGCCAGGGTCTGGCCGCGCTTCACCCGGTCGTTGAAGTCGACCAGCACCTGCTCGACCTGACCGGACAGCTGCGAGCCCACCTGCACCGTGACCAGCGCCTCCAGCGAGCCGGAGGCGGAGACCGTGCGGGTGAGGTCGCCGCGGGTGACCGACTCGGTGCGATAGGGCGCGGCGTCGGATTTGCGGCCGAGGCCGAGCGCGCCGAACAGCACGATCAGGGCCAGGGCGGCCAGCCCCCCCAGCCACAACAGGCGGCGATCGATCCGGCGGGAGAAGCGCGGGGCGGGCGAAGAAGCGGTCATTACGGGTTCAACGGCCGGTACGGCGCGATCCGTCGGCGAACAGGCTCTGGATCGGGGTGAGCGGCAGCTCGGCCGCGGTCAGCGCGCCGTCCTGGTCGGTGTCGAGCATGGCGAAGCGGCGGCTGGCGGCGGCCTTGAACTCGTCGCGGGTGACGCTCTGGGACAGGTCGGCGTCGGCGCCGCGCACCGGATGGGGCTCGTTCAGCAGGGCGTAGGGCGCGACGCCCTGGTAGCCGCCCCCGCGGTGGCCCTTGCCGCCCTTCTTGAAGTCGCCGCCCATGCCGCCCCCCTTGCGGTGACCGCCCATCCCGCCAGGGCCGCCCGGGAAGCCGGGTTCCGGTCCTGGACCCGCCGCCACCCGGGGCAGCATTTCGGGCACAATGGTCTCCTCGTAGACGCTGACCTCGTCGCCACGGATCAGGCCGTCCTTGCGGGTGTCCAGCACGTCGAAGAATCGGTCCGCGCCGGCCACGAACTCGACCCGGGTGATCCGCCCGTCGTGGTCCGCGTCGGTCTCGGCGAACCAGGCCTGGACCGGGTAGGCGGCGCCGGACGGGGCCCGGTAGGGCTGGCCCCAGGGGCTGACGAACAGCTGCGGCCGGGCAGGGCGGTCGCCCGGCGGCGGTCCGCCTTCCGGTCTGTGCGGCGAGAGGCCGTGGTGGGCGCAGGCGGCGAGGCCGGCGACGAGCAGGGCGGACAGCAGCGGGGAGGGGCGGGGCATGGGCGGGCTCGGCGAGGTGCGCCGAGCTTCAACGGATCCGCCTGCGCGATCCGTCGCGCATTAGGAAACATTGACGGAACCGACTCCCTCGCGTAAGGAGCGCGCTCTTTCGAGGTCCGGGTCGGGCGACCGATCCGTCTTCGTGGACAATTGGACGAATGGGCTGTCGCCCGCCGGAGCGCCCGAAGCGCGCGTTCCGGCACGTTTTGTTGTTTGCGTGGAAGGCTCTCGAGCAGTCAACCCGGGCGGGGATGTCCCCGTCCAAAAGAAGGACCGAGGCGCCCCGGCCGAAAGGCACACGCCTCCCCGATCAAGAGAGCTTCATGCCTACGATCAACCAGTTGATCCGCAAGCCCCGCGCGCCGAAGCCGTCGCGCAACAAGGTGCCCGCGCTGAAGGGCAGCCCGCAACGTCGCGGCGTCTGCACCCGCGTGTACACGACCACCCCGAAGAAGCCGAACTCGGCTCTCCGTAAGGTCGCCAAGGTGCGCCTGACCTCGGGCATCGAAGCGGTGTGCTACATCCCCGGCGAAGGCCACAACCTGCAGGAGCACTCGGTCGTGCTCATCCGCGGTGGCCGCGTGAAGGACTTGCCCGGCGTTCGCTACCACATCCTCCGCGGCGTGCTCGACACGCAGGGCGTGAAGGATCGTAAGCAGCGTCGCTCGCACTACGGCGCCAAGCGTCCGAAATAATCTAAGCGCGAAGAGGATACACAAGCATGTCGCGTCGTCGTCGCGCAGAGAAGCGTCAGGTTCTGCCGGATCCGAAGTTCGGAGACCTGGTCGTCACGAAGTTCATGAACTACGTGATGTACGAAGGCAAAAAAGCCGTGGCCGAAAACATCGTCTACGGCGCCTTCGACATCCTGGCCGCCAAGCGCAAGGACGTTCAGCCGCTGGAAGCTTTCCACGCCGCGCTGGACAACGTCGCGCCGGCCGTGGAAGTGCGTTCCCGCCGGGTCGGCGGCGCCACCTACCAGGTGCCGGTCGAAGTCCGTCCGGACCGCCGCCGCGCCCTGGCCATCCGCTGGCTGGTCAACGCCGCGCGCAACCGCGGTGAAAACACCATGACCGAGAAGCTCGCCGCCGAGCTGCTCGACGCCTCCAACAACCGCGGCACCGCCGTGAAAAAGCGCGAAGACACCCACAAGATGGCGGAAGCCAACCGGGCGTTCTCGCACTACCGCTGGTAACGAGCTCCAGCGACCTTTGCGTGCTTTTCGGCGCGGGCGGTTTGGGATAAACCGCCCGCGTCGTTCGTCCATCTCCCCGAACGCCCCGCGAACCCGAGCTTAATTATGCCCCGTACGCACAAGATCGAGGACTACCGCAACTTCGGCATCATGGCCCACATCGACGCGGGCAAGACGACGACGACCGAGCGGATCCTTTACTACACCGGCAAGTCCCACAAGATCGGCGAAGTCCACGAGGGCGCCGCCACCATGGACTGGATGGAACAGGAGCAGGAGCGCGGCATCACCATCACGTCGGCCGCGACGACCGCTTTCTGGAACGGCAAGCGCCTGAACATCATCGACACCCCCGGGCACGTCGACTTCACCATCGAAGTCGAGCGCTCGCTGCGCGTGCTCGACGGCGCCGTGACGGTGCTGGACGGCAACGCCGGCGTCGAGCCGCAGACCGAGACGGTCTGGCGTCAGGCCGACAAGTACAACGTGCCGCGCATCATCTTCATCAACAAGATGGACAAGCTGGGCGCCGACTTCGACAAGTCCGTCGAGTCGATCCGCGACCGCCTGGGCGTGAAGGCCGTTCCGATCCAGTTCCCGATCGGCGCCGAGTCCGCCCTGCGCGGCCTGGTCGACCTGGTCCGCATGAAGGCGGTGGTCTGGGCCGACGACGGCCTGGGCGCGAAGTACGAGGATCAAGAGATCCCGGCCGACCTGCAGGCCAAGGCGGCTGAAGCCCGCCAGTACCTGATCGACAACGCCGTCGAACTCGACGACGACGCCATGGAAGCCTACCTGGGCGGCGAAGAGCCGTCGGAGGAAGTGCTGAAGAAGTGCCTCCGCAAGGCGGTGCTGACCGGCGCCTTCTACCCGATCCTGTGCGGCTCGGCCTTCAAGAACAAGGGCGTGCAGCCCCTGCTCGACGCCGTCGTCGACTACCTGCCGTCGCCGGTGGACATCCCGCCGACCCAAGGCATCGACTACAAGACCGAGCAACCGGTCGAGCGTAAGGCTTCGGACGAAGAGCCGCTGTCGATCCTGGCCTTCAAGATCATGGACGACCCGTTCGTCGGCTCGCTGACCTTCTGCCGCATCTACTCGGGCAAGGTCGAAGCCGGCATGGGCCTGCTGAACGCCACGCGCGACAAGCGCGAGCGCGTCGGCCGCATGCTGCTGATGCACTCGAACAACCGCGAGGACATCAAGGAAGCCTACGCCGGCGACATCATCGCCTTGGCTGGCCTGAAGGACACCCGGACCGGCGACACCCTGTGCGACCCGCTGAAGTCGCCGGTGATCCTGGAAAAGATGGAATTCCCGGCCCCGGTTATTGAAATCGCCATCGAGCCGAAGTCGAAGGCCGACCAGGAGAAGCTGGGCGTCGCCCTGGCCAAGCTGGTGGCCGAAGACCCGTCCTTCACAGTCCACACCGACCAGGAGTCGGGCCAGACGATCATGAAGGGCATGGGCGAGCTGCACCTGGACATCAAGGTCGACATCCTGAAGCGCACCTACAAGGTGGAAGCCAACATCGGCGCGCCGCAGGTGGCCTACCGTGAATCCCTGGGTAAGCGGGCCGAGATCGACTACACCCACAAGAAGCAGACCGGCGGTACCGGCCAGTTCGCCCGCGTGAAGCTGGTGTTCGAGCCGACCGAAGCGGGCACGGGCTTCCAGTTCGAGTCGACCATCGTCGGCGGCTCGGTGCCGAAGGAATACGTCCCGGGCGTCCAGAAGGGCATCGAGTCGGCCAAGGAAAACGGCCTGCTGGCCGGCTTCCCGCTGATCGACTTCAAGGCGACCCTGATCGACGGCGCCTACCACGACGTCGACTCCTCGGTCCTGGCCTTCGAAATCGCTTCGCGCGCCGCCTTCAAGGAGCTGCGCGAGAAGGGCGCTCCGAAGCTGCTCGAGCCGATCATGAAGGTCGAAGTGCTGACCCCGGACGAGTACATGGGCGACATCATCGGCGACCTGAACAGCCGCCGTGGTCAGATCCAGGGCACCGAGACGCGCGGCAACGCGCAGATCGTCACCGCCTTCGTTCCGCTGGCCAACATGTTCGGCTACGTGGGCAACCTGCGCGGCATGTCGCAAGGCCGCGCGCAGTTCACGATGCAATACGACCACTACGAGCCGGTGCCGCAACACGTCGCCGACGAAGTGATCAAGAAGTACGCGTAACCCCTGAAACCTTAGGACACGCCCCGTTTCAGGGGCCGGAGCTAGAGAAATGGCCAAGGAAAAGTTCGAACGTAACAAGCCGCACTGCAACATCGGCACGATCGGTCACGTCGACCACGGCAAGAC
>NZ_JACSJI010000007.1 GCF_014349105.1 Caulobacter sp. 17J80-11
CCGTCCCAACGGCCGTCGCCGCGACCGGCGGTCTGGCCGCCGCCGCTCTGGCGGTCGCCGCCGCCGGGCCGGCCGCCGCGGTCGTCGCGGGTCGGCTGGGTGCGTTGGCTGCGGTCGCCGCGAGCCGGGCGCTCGTCGCGCTGCTCGGCGCGCGGGTTTTCCCGGCCCGGCTGGGCGAAGGCCGCCCCGGGGGCGCCCACGGCCAAGACCGCGAGCCCGGTGAGCATCAGACGCTTCATATCCCGTCCTCCTGAATGGGCGGTCCGTCCTGGACCCGCCCGGCGAAACGGCCCCGCTCCGCCGCCGTATCGCCGTTATTTCGCCCCGCGGCTGAACCGAACCTGAACGAGCGGGGCAGGGCGCGTTCGGTTAGCGGCGCCAGATCGCCACAGCGATCAGGCCGTTGTTGACGTTGGCCATCACGAACTGCCCGCCGACGCGGAACCAGGCGTGGTTGCGGTCCACCGGCGGGCGCAGGCCGGCCCGGCGCCAGTTCACCCACTCGCCGCGGAACCGCGGCGGGAGGCGCTCGCCACGGCGCCACTCGCGGGCGTAGGCGCGCTCGTAGCGACCGTAGTCGCCGCGATCGTAGCGGCCGCCGTAGTCGCGCTCGTCGTAGCGGCCGCCGTCGTAGCGGCCGCCGTCGTAACGGCCGTCGTAGTAACCCCCATCGCCGCGATAGCTGTCGGCCAGGGCCATGCCGGGGGCGGCGATGGCGGTGACGGCCGCGACGGCGAGAAGAAGACGTTTCATGACGCTCACCTCGGTTACCTTGCGGACCCTTTTCGTCCGCTTCCGAGGACCGTTATCGTCCTCTCAGGCTGAACCGACGCTGAGCCCGCTGTCAGGCTGCGTTCATGAGAGCTGAGCCGTTGCGGCCGGCTTCGACGCTATCCATATCGCCGTCTGTTGCAGATGGAGGACTGTATGACCGCGCCGATCGAGCTCTGGTACTGGCCCACGCCCAACGGCTGGAAAATCAGCATCGCGCTGGAGGAAATGGGTCTGCCCTACGAGCTGAAGGCCGTGAACATCGGCGCCGGCGAGCAGTTCAAGCCCGAATTCCTGGCCATCTCCCCCAACAACCGCATGCCGGCCATCGTCGACCCGGACGGGGCGGGCGACGGCCAGCCGCTGTCGATCTTCGAGTCCGGCGCCATCCTCCAGCACCTGGGCCGCAAGTCCGGCAAGTTCTATCCCCAGAGCCCGCGCGAGCGCGCCGAGGTGGAGCAGTGGCTGTTCTGGCAGATGGGCGGCCTCGGACCGATGGCGGGCCAGACCCATCACTTCCGCCAGTACGCCCCGCAGATGATCAAGGACCAGCGCCAGCTGGCCTATGGCGTGAACCGCTACACCAACGAGACCGAGCGGCTGTACGGGGTGCTGAACAAGCGCCTCGCCGACCGGGACTTCGTGGCGGGCGAATACTCGATCGCCGACATGGCGATCTTCCCGTGGATCCGGCCGTGGAAGAACCAGGGCCAGGACCTGGACGCCTTCGCGCACCTGAAGGCCTGGTTCGAACGGGTCGGCGAGCGCGACGGCGTCCAGCGCGGCCTGGCCGTCGGCGAGGCGCTGCGCAACAACGCTCTGTCCAACGCCGGCAAGCAGGGCGACGCGGCCCGCGCGGTGCTGTTCGGGCAAAGGGGACGGTGACTCCATTCCCTCTCCCGGTCGGGAGAGGGCGGGGCCCACGCGAAGCGTGAGAGGGTGTGGGATACGGGAGGGATCAGGACTTGGCGCGCCAAGGCCGCCTCGGTCCGTAACCCCTCATCCTCCCGCGCAGGCCTTCGGGCTTTCGCCCTCCGGCGCGCGGGCTCCGTCCTTCTCCCTCCGGGAGAAGGCTAGCCGCCCAGGCTCTTCAGCGCCGCCTTCGCGATGTCGACGGCCACGCCCTTCAGGTCGCCGCTACGCAGGGACTTGTCGTCGTCGTCCAGCGACACGCGCAGGATCTTGCCGTTCCTGGCCCGCACCAGCAGGGCGTAGTCGTCCGGCGTCCAGACCGCCGCGGCGCCGAGGTCGGCCACGGTCTCCTGCGCTTCGTCGCTGAGCTCGCCGACCATCTGCCCCCAGTCGCCGTTCAGCTGGCTGACCCGGATGAACGGGCCGTCGTCGGAGACGCCGTAGTTGCAGTAGGGGCCGCCGTCGTCGGCCGCGGCTTCGGCCAGGGCCACGGGCTTGCCGATGATCCGGCTCATCTGCGCCTTGTCGACCAGACGGCAGACATCGCCAGCCGGCGGGGCCGCCGGGGCGAAGCCGGTCAGCAGGGCGGCCGCGGCCGTTACGGCCGCGCCGGCGGCCAGGGAGCGGATATTCCACATGGGCGCGGGCTCCTTGTCAGAGCCCGCACCTTCGGCCCGCGGCGTTCAGGCGAAAATCGGGAGAAACCCTGAGAAGACGGCCGCGCCGCCTCAGATCGGATCGTCGATCGACTTGGCGAAGGCCGAGAACAGCTTCGGGCCGGTCTCGGTCATGTAGAGGCAGTCTTCCATCCGAATGCCGAACTCGCCGGGGATGTAGATCCCGGGCTCGTCGGAGAAGCACATCCCGGGGGCGAGCGGGGTCGTGTCGCCGTGCACGAAGAAGGACGGCTCGTGGCCGTCCATGCCGATGCCGTGGCCGGTGCGGTGCGACAGGCCCGGCAGCTTGTAGCCCGGCCCCCAGCCTTCCTTTTCGTAGAAGGCGCGCACGGCGTCGTCGACGGCGCCGCAGGGCGTGCCCAGCTTGGCGGTCGCAAGGGCGATCTCCTGGCCGCGCTTGACCGTGTCCCAGACCTTGCGCTGCTTGGCCGAGGGCGTCCCGTGCACCCAGGTGCGCGAGATGTCGGACTGGTAGCCGTGCACGTCCGCGCCGCAGTCCATCAGGATCACGCCGCCCTCGCGCACCACCTGCGGCTTCTCCGAGCCGTGCGGATAGGCCGAGGCGTCGTTCAGCAGCACCAGGGCGAAGTCGGGCCTGGCGCCCAGAGCGGCGGTGGCGGCGTTCATCATCGCGCCGATCTCGCCGGCGGTCATGCCGGGCTTCACCCGCGGGTGGACGTAGCGCAGCGCCGCCAGGGTCACGTCCGAGGCCGCCTGCATCAGGGCCAGCTCGGCCGGCGACTTGATCATCCGGCAGCCGCGCACGATCGGGTCGCCCGACGTGACGGTGACGCCGGGCGCGGCGGCGCGCACGCCCTCGACGATGAAGAAGCGGGTCGTGGCCTCGACGGCGAGGGTCCCGGAGCCCGCACCGCCGTCGGCCAAGGCCTGCGCGATGCGCTCGAACGGGCTCTCGTGCTCGTTCCAGGGGCGCACCTCGCCGTCGACGGCCAGGCTCTCGCGCACCGAGGGCTCTTCGAAGGCCGGGGTGACGATCACCACGGCCCCCTTGGCCGGGATCACCGCCGCCGTGGTCCGCTCCGAGCGGTTCCAGCGCACGCCGGTGAAGTAGGTCATGGACGAGCCCGGCTCGAGCAGCAGGGCCGACACGCCGCGCTCGGCCATCAGCCGCTGGGCCTTCTCGATGCGGGCGGCGCGCTCGGCCTTGGAGATCGGCTGGACGTTGGTGGTGAGCGACTTCAGCCCGCTCACGTCCGGCTTGGCTTCCGTCGCCGCCAGGGCCGGCCCCGCCGCCAGCGCCAGACCCGCGAACCCGAACAGACCCCGCCTCGAAACCATGACTCGCCCCCAGAAGCTTTGCGGGCGGACTATGCGCGGGCGGGCAGGGGGCGTCGACTCCACCAGCAAATATCTGACCGTCATCCCGGCCGGAGCGGAGCGAAGCGCAGCGGAGAGCCGGGACCCAGCAAGAACTGCGGGTGATGCCGCTCGCCTGCAGCTTCGAAGTCGAGTTGCTGGGTCCCGGATCAGCGCTGACGCGCTGTCGGGGATGACGGGCAGGGAAGGCGAGCTGCTACTTCATCCGCGCCAGCACCGCCCGCGCGACGTCCATCGCCACGCCCTTGGCGTCGCCGCCGCGCAGGGCCCGCGCGTCGTCGTCGATCGACACCAGAACGATCGCGCCGCCTTGCGAGCGCACCAGCAGGTCCGTCGCGTTCGGGGCCCACAGGGCCGCGGCGCCCAGGCCGTAGACATTGTCCTGCGGGCTGTCGTTCCGCGCGGCCACCGCGTCGTTCCACGAGCCGTCGGGCCGGGTGAGGGTGACGCGCGGGCCGTCGGGCGTGACCGCGTAGGTGCAGGTGTCGCCGTTCTCGTCCTCGCCGCTGACCGCGCTGGCCACCGGCCGGCCGATGACACGGCCCATCTCAGCCGCGCTCAGCAGGGCGCAGACGTCGTCGCTGGGCGCGGCGGCCGGCGCGAAGCCGGTCATGAGGGCCGCGGCGGCCGCCAGGGCGCCGCAGGCCAGGGGTCGGGACGGTCCCATAGGCAAAGCTCCTTTCGGGCTCGAGGCGTGGAATTCCCTTAGAAACGCCGAGAGGCCGCGCGCGGGTTCTGAACGAAGCGTTACCGACGTCTTGCGCAAGTCTTAAGCACGGTTCGAGTATTCATCTTCGCTTTACAGAAAATATTTGTGCTGAATTTCGCCGTTAACCCTAGTTTCACGTACCGGCGTTTTTATCGTCTCATCCAATGAGGGAACCGGCGCACAGAAAGCGCGCCGGCGGAGGACAAGAAGATGATGCACGTCAGCGATTTTCCGGCCAAAGGCCTGCCGCTTCCGCATCCGGCCATGTCGGCCGACGAACTGCTCAAGCTGGGCATGATGTACTCGACCGGCCAGGGCGGCGCGCCGTTCGACCGGGTCTCGGCCCACATGCTGTTCAACCTGGCCTCGATGATGGGCTCGGTCGAAGCCGTCGCCTACCGCCGCGAACTGAGCGCCGAGATGGAGCGCGAGGACGTGGCCGAGGCCCAGCGCTGCGCCCGCCGCTGGATCGACCAGGGCGTCACCGCGCTGCGCGCCTAATCCTGACGGAAACGGGCCGACTGCAGCGTCAGTCGACGCAGCGGCCCATTCCGACCTTGCCGCCGACGACCGGGGTCTTGCACCCGCAGGGATCAGAATCGGCCTGGCACTGGCCGGTGACCGGCGTCCCGGGCGCGGCGTCCCCCTGGTAAAGGCAGTCGCCCGCGCACTGCGAACCGTCGGTGCAGCTCTTGCCGGCGTCCGGGTAGGCGATCACGCACTGCGGCAGTTGCCGCCGGCAGACCGGCTTCACGGTCCCGCCCTTGGCCTGGCACGAGGCCACATCCACGCTGGAGTCGGCCACAGGCTTCGGCGCCGCCGTTTCGGTGGGCGCGCAGCCGGCCAGCAGGATCAGGCTCAGCGCCGCGGCGGCGAAACGTAGTCCCATCGTATTCTCCAGCGGTTCGTCGCTGAACTCCCCGCGCCCGCGCCCGGTTCAGTTCGCGCCCAGCTTGATCTTTCCGTCCGCACCCAGGCTATGGGCCACGCCCGTGCGCGCAAACAGCGTCGCGACGAAGGCCGTCGGATCGGCGACGCCCTCGGTCACGAACCGGCGCGTTTCGGCCGTCAGTTCGGCGTCGCCGGTGGCCTGGCCGAAGGCCTCCAGCCATTCGTCGGCCGTCACCACCCCGTCCGCGCGGTTGGCGTCGATCAGCCGTCGCCAGAAGGTGTAGGCGTCGGCCTCGGGCTCGCGCTTGCGCAGGCCGGCCTCCGCCGCCAGCAGCAGCACCGCGCCGCAGCCGTACTGGGCCTGCGGTTCGCCGCGCTCCAGCACCCCGGCCAGCGACTCGTTCGGCCCGACCAGGCCCAGGCAGTCGTCGACCTCGCCCTGGAGCCGGCGCGTCGGATCGTAGTCGGGGGCCAGCACGCCGAGCGCGCGTACGGCCAGGATGTCGGCGCCGCCCTCCATCATCCAGTTGTCGGCGCCGGTCTCGACCCGCAGGGTCTGGGCCAGCCAGAAGTGCGCGGTCTCGTGGCCCAGGAACCAGCGGGCCAGGTTCTTCACCGGCTTGTCGGGATTGAGGACGCGCTGGCCGCGCAGGTCCATCTGCATCAGGCCGCCGAGCACGCCGCCGTTCAGGCTGACGCCGGGCTGGGCCGCGCCGCCCCAGGCCGCGAACACCATCGGCCGCCCTGCGGCGGGCGCGCCGAGGCGCTGCGTATGCTGGGCCAGCAGCTTTGGGAGGTAGTCGTCGAGCTCGTCGCGCAGCCAGCTCGGAATGCCCGGGTCCACGATCCCGGCCAGGGAGCCGGTCTCGATCGCCTTCGCGTCGCCGAAATAGGCGTAGCCGCCCGAGCCGGCCCCGGTGACCACGCGGCCGTCCAGGACCGCGCCGTTGTAGAGCGCGCGCCGGCCGGGCGCGTCGAAGGTCAGGCGCGAGCGGGTCGGGATGATCTCGCTGTCGACGTCGACCGGCAGGCTTTCAGCGGCCGCCGCATTGGCCAGCGGCACGACCTCGAACTGGTTGGTGTAGTGGGCCTGGCCGCCGTCGGAGAACTGCAGGGTGGGGCGGTAGTCCTTCTCCAGCTCCTCGGTGAACGGCTTGAAGCGGATCCGCACGCCGGTCAGCGGCGCGCCGTCGGCGCTCAGCACGTCGTAGCGGCCGATGCGCTTGAGGCTGACGCCGGGGGTCTCGACCGTCCAGGCCTGAGCCCGCCAGGGCGTCTTGTCGGCGGCGGTCACGGCCGACCGCGCGAAGGCCCAGGCCGGGGCGGACTTTCCGAAGCGGTAGTCGGCGGTCCAGCTCCCGTCCGCGGCCGGCGAGACGGTGACGTCGACGTCGACCGGCTCAGGCTTCGGCGCGCTGGCGCAGGCTCCCAGCGTGAGCAGCGCGGAAACGAGAACGGACCTGAAGCGCATGGCGGACCCCCGGCCGGCGCGGGCCGGCTAGGTCCCGTATGCGGCGGGCGAAGCTGCGCCGCAACTTACGGTAACGTCATTATGCGAGCGAGGAGGGCTCGTTCACGTGTCCTGAACTAGGTCTGGCGGACTGTGGGCCTAACCACCCATTTCCCGTACGGTCATGCTTATCCCCTGGCGCAGCGTATCGACCCTGCTCTTTGCCGCGTTCGTCGTCTTCGCTGTCCCTTGGGCCGGTGGGCTAGGAACCCTTGCAGCAATCATTCCGGCGATGCTTGTGGCTAAGCCGGCGGCCGCCGTCTTTGGGGACTGGGCAGTTATCCCGGCCCTTTGCTTGTTCTGGATCACGCCGCCTGTGCTGCCGCTCTGGGCGGCCCATCGGATTTCCTCACCTGACCGGATCTACCTTGTCGAGGTGGCCGTGCTCTGGCTAGGCGCTTGGGGGTTGCTCGGGCTCTTGGTGATTGAGCACCGACCGGATTGGCTCGGCTGAGCTCTAGCCGCCGAACACCGCCGCCACGTCGGCCTCGCCCATCACCCGCCATTCGCCGGCCGGCAGGTCGCTCGGCAGGTCCAGCCCGCCGATCCGGTCGCGATGCAACGCGGTGACGTGGTTGCCCACGGCCGCGAACATGCGCCGGACCTGGTGGTAGCGGCCCTCGTGGATGGTCAGCAGGGCCTCGGTCGGGGACAGGACTTCCAGCTCGGCGGGCAGCAGCGGCTTCTCCTCGCCCTCCAGCATCAGCGTCCCGGCGGCGAAGACCTGGCCCTCGTCGCCCTTCATCGGGCGGTCCAGGGTCACGCGATAGCGCTTGGCGACGTTGCTCTTCGGCGAAATGATCCGGTGCAGCAGGGCCCCGTCGTCGGTCAGCAGCAGCAGGCCCGAGGTCTCCTTGTCCAGCCGGCCCACGGTCGAGATCGCCGGATCGCGCAGCCGCCAGCGCGCCGGCAGCAGCTCGTAGACCAGCGCCCCGGCTTCCTTGTGCGAGCAGGTGACGCCCAGCGGCTTGTGCAGCATCAGCGCCAGGCCCGGCGGCGGGTCCAGCGGCTTGCCGTTGACGGTCATGCGCGCCGGCAGGTCGGGCGTGAGCGCGATCTTGTCGTCGGCGTCCTCGACCTCGGCGCCGTCCAGCTTCACGCGGCCGGCGCGGACGAGCGACTGCACCTCGCGGCGCGAGCCGTAGCCCAGGTTGGACAGCAGGCGGTCCAGGCGCAGCGTCGGGGTCTTGCTCACTTGCGCGCCTCGTAGACCTTGAAGCCGCCGGTCTCGACGTCCAGGCGGACGCGGGAAAACAGCGGCTTCAGCACCGCCTCGTAGGGCAGGTGGCGGTTGGCCACCAGCCAGAGCTGGCCGCCGGTCTTCAACGCCTCGGCCGCACGGCGGATGAAGGCCTGGCCCAGCGCCTTGTCCTCGGCCCCGCCGTCGTGGAAGGGCGGGTTCATGACCACGAAGTCCAGGCCCTCCAGGCCGACGCCTGAGCGCACGTCGGCCTGACGGAAGGTCACGCGGGCGTCCTCGACGTTGCGGCGGGCCAGCTCGACGGCGCGGCGGTCCAGATCGATCAGGGCGAGGGCCTCGACCTTGGGCGAGGCCAGGATCTTCGCGGCGAGGAAGCCGACGCCGGCGCCCAGGTCGGCGCCGCGGCCCGCCAGCGCCGGCAGCCGTTCCAGCAGCAGCGCGCTGCCGGGGTCCGGCCGGTCCCAGCTGAACACGCCGGGCTGCGACCACAGGCCCAGCCGCTCGACGAAGCGGGGCGCGCCGGCGGCGATGGCTTCGGCGACGCCCACAGGTTCGGCCGGGCGTTCGCAGACGCAGATGCGGTGATGGCGCTTGCCGGTCTCGTTGACCTGGCAGCCGAACGCCGCCAGCTCCTTGCCCAGGCGCGAGCCGCCCTTGTCCTTGGGGGCCAGCGCCGTCAGCCGGCCGCCCGGCTTAAGCGCGCGCAGGGCGTGGGCCAGGGCGTAGCGGCGCTCGGCCGTGCCGGGCGGGGCCAGCAGGGTGGCGGCCTCCAGCGATCCGTCGGCGAGATCTTCCAGCCGCGCGGCGCCTGGCGCCAGCGGCGAAACCTGCACGGCGGCGCCGGGATCGACCAGTTCCAGCGGCGGCGAGCCGTAGAGGACATGTAGGGGAGCAGGCTCGGCCACGGGCGGTCCGTTCGTGAATGCGGGCGCCCGTCATAGACTGAAATCCTCCCCCGAGCGAAGCGGTGGGGGAGGGGGACCGCCGAAGGCGGCGGAGGGGGCTCGTCTTGGCCGGACGGGCGCCGTCGCGCTCCGCTGGCCCCCCCCCCTCGGCGGCTACGCCGCCTGCTCCCCCCAGCGCTGACGCTCGGGGGGAGATTTGGTCGGTGCGCTGACGCTGAAACACCGGAGCGTCCTGGGCTGTTGGCCCGGCCGGGTACGCATTCCGGAGTAGTTTGATGTTCCTTTTCCAGGCCGAGGACCGCCAGATCGTACGCGAGGCGGTGCAATCCTTCTCCGACCAGGGCCAGGCCCTGATCACCGACGCGGTCGTCCCCGGCTTCTCCATTCCGGCCGTGACCAACCTGCAGGTGACCGCCGAGGTCTCGCCCCTGGTCGGCGGCGGGGTGGAGTTCGCCGACCAGACCTCGCACGTCGTGACCGTCTCGGTCGACTTCCCCACGCCGACCGACGTCGGCCTGGTGTTCGGCCAGCCGCAGTTGTTCAGCAGCTTCGGGGCGCCGCTGCCGACCTTCGACGGCTTCCTGCTGTTCTGATCCGGACCCGTTCCGGCGCGCGTCCGGTTGTTTCGCCTGAGACGACAGGAGGCGCGCCATGGAACGGCGGATAAGGCTGTTGGCCGCGGCCGGGGCGGCGGGCTTGATGCTGGGCGCCGCGCGCGCGCCTGCACCGGCCGACCCCTTCGATCCCGTCCAGCAGGCCCAGGCCATGTGCGGGCCGGGGCGCGGCGGCGGCGCGGCCATGCGGGCGCGCCTGGCGGCGGCCGCCGCGCTGGAGGCGCCGGGGGGAGGCGAGATCCAGCGCATCCCCGACCTCGGCCCGACCCGGGTGAAGATCACCACCAACAGCCCCGACGCCCAGGCCTGGTTCGACCAGGGCCTGATGCTGGCCTACGGTTTCAACCACGACGCGGCGATCCGCTCCTTCCGCAAGGCCCAGGCCGCCGACCCGACCTGCGCCATGTGCTACTGGGGCGAGGCCTGGGCGCGCGGGCCCAACATCAACGCGCCCATGGACGCCGGCGAGACGCCCGGCGCCGTCGCCGCGGCGAAGAAGGCCGCCAGCCTGGCCGCGAAGACGACCGCCCAGGAGCAGGCGCTGATCCAGGCGGTGCAGACCCGCTATTCGCTCGATCCGAACGCCGATCGCGCCGCGCTGGACAAGGCGTTCTCGGCCGCCATGCGCCAGGCGGCCGATCGCTTTCCCGCCGACGACGACATCCAGCTGATGGCGGCCGAGGCGGCGATGGACACCCAGCCCTGGTCCTACTGGGAGGCCGACGGCGTCACGCCCAAGGGCGAGGCCGGCTGGGCCATCGAACGGGTCGAGCAGGTGCTCAAGCGCAATCCCGGCCACCCGCAGGCCGACCACCTGTACATCCACCTGGTGGAGGCGTCGAAGACGCCGGAACGGGCCGAGCCCTACGCCGACCGGCTGAACAAGCCGCTGGTGCCGACCGCCGGGCACCTGGTGCACATGCCGGCCCACATCTACTACCGGGTCGGGCGGTTCGAGGACTCGTATAAGTCCAACCTCGCGGCCGTGCGCGCCGACGAGGCCTTCTTCAAGGCCAACCCGGAGTCGGCGATCTATCGCTACGGCTACTACCCGCACAACGTGCACTTCCTGGTGGCTTCGTCCCAGATGGCCGGCGACCGCGACGCGGCGCTCATGGAGGCGGCTCGCCTGCGCTCGGTGCTGGACGTCGAGACGGCGATGCGCGCGCCGTGGGTGCAGGCGATCTGGGCCGCGCCGTCCTTCGCCTACGCCCAGTACAGCCCGCCGCAGGAGATCCTGGCCCAGCCGGCCCCGGACGCGCGGCTGCCCTACGCGGTCGGCATGTGGCGCTATTCGCGCGCCGTGGCCAACGCGCTGAAGGACGATCCGAAGGGCGTCGAGGCGGAGCTGATCGAGCTGCGCAAGGTGCGCGACGGGAGCGACTTCACCGTCATGGAGGCCGGCGGCTTCCCGGCGCGCACCCTGCTGAGCCTGGCCGAGCAGGTGGCCTGGGGGCGCCTGGCCATGCAGCAGGGCGCCTACGAGCGCGCGGTCGGCTACTTCCAGAAGGCGGCCGAGCTGGAGGCCGAGGTGCCCTACATGGAGCCGCCGTTCTGGTACTACCCCGTCGGCCAGTCCCTGGGCGCCGCCCAGCTGAAGGCCGGCCGGGCGGCCGACGCGAGGCAGACCTTCACGACCGTGCTGGCCCGCCACCCGAACGACGCGTGGGCGCTGTACGGCCTGGCCGAGGCCCAGACGGCGCTCGGCGACAAGGCCGGCGCGGCGCAGAGCCGGGCGGCGCTGGCCAAGGCCTGGAAGGGCGAGCCGGGCTGGCTGAAGCTGGAAAGGCTGTAGCGCGATCTCTGCCCCGCATCCTCACCGTCATCCCGGCCGAGGTCCGCGTAAGCGGGCCGGAGAGCCGGGACCCAGCAAGCTCGACCTGACCACGGCGAAGGCGGGCGACAACCGGCGTCGCGCTTGCTGGGTCCCGGCTCTCCGCTGCGCTTCGCTCCGCTGCGGCCGGGATGACGGAGGGGAGGCGCGACCTCCTGGGCGGTCACGCGTTCCCTCCCGACAGAGGAGCCCCGCCATGGCCGAACGCCCCAAGAACCGTGAAGTCGAGAATGAGGACCTGCGCCCGTCGGCTGACGGCGGGCCGCCGCGGCCGGCCACCGAGCCGAAGGGCGCGCGGGCGCAGAAGGAGAGCCCGACCCGCACCGACCCGGGCTCGGGCGAACCGCGTGGGGAGGGGCGGCGGCCCTAGTTGCCCTTGGCCGGCGAGCGGCGCCCGGCGTTGGACAGCGGCTGGCCGTAGCGTTGCCGGTTCGCCTGGGTGTCGGGTATCGGCGCGTTGGAGATCACCCGGCCCTGGTCGTCGGTCTGGGCGACGAACTGCCGGGTCTGGCTGGGCGTGGTCTGTTCCAGCGCCGGCTCGCGCGGCTGGAGCGTGCGCTCCGGCGTGCTCGGTCCGGCGATATAGGGATCGTCGTCCTGCTTGATCTGGTCCGAGCGGGCCGGCGGCACGGCCAGCGCCGGGCTGGCCGCCAGCAGGGCGGCCGCGACGAGGATGGATGAAGCGATGCGCATGCGGGTCTCCTGACGGAGCCCGTCCCCTTCCGCGCCGAACGAGGGAGGGGGCCGATGGTTCCGGCCACTAGCGCCCGCGACGGAGCGCCGGTATCTGAGGGCGGGGCGTCACACACGGGGGCCGCGTGCAGCCGATCATCTCGGTTTCGGGTCTGTCGAAGACCTACAAGGGCGGCTTCCAGGCGCTCAAGAACGTCGACCTGGAGATCCGCAAGGGCGAGATCTTCGCCCTGCTGGGGCCGAACGGGGCCGGCAAGACCACCCTGATCAGCATCGTCTGCGGCATCGTCAACCCGACCACGGGCACGGTTCAGGCCGACGGCCATGACGTGGTCGCGGACTACAAGGCCGCGCGCCGCAAGATCGGCCTGGTGCCGCAGGAACTGTCGACCGACATGTTCGAGCGGGTCTGGGACACGGTGAAGTTCAGCCGCGGCCTGTTCGGCAAGGGCCCCAACCGCAAGTTCCTCGAGAAGGTCCTCAAGGACCTGGCCCTGTGGGACAAGCGCAAGAACAAGATCATGACCCTGTCGGGCGGCATGAAGCGCCGGGTGATGATCGCCAAGGCGCTGGCGCACGAGCCGGACATCCTGTTCCTGGACGAGCCCACCGCCGGCGTCGACGTCGAGCTGCGCCGCGAGATGTGGGAGATGGTCCGGGGCCTGCGCGAGCGTGGCGTCACCATCATCCTGACCACCCACTACATCGAGGAGGCCGAGGAGATGGCCGACCGGATCGGGGTGATCTCGAAGGGCGAGCTGATCCTGGTCGAGGACAAGCACGTCCTGATGCGCAAGCTGGGCAAGAAGCAGCTGACCCTGCACCTGCAGGCGCCGCTCACCGCCCTGCCGGCCGGCTTCGAGGGCGAGCCGCTGGAGCTGTCGGGCGACGGCCAGTCGCTGGTCTACACCTTCGACGCCCACGCCGACGAAACCGGCATCGCCGCCCTGCTGCGCCGGCTGGCCGCGCACGGGGTCGACTTCAAGGACCTGCAGACGAAGGAGACCTCGCTGGAGGAGATCTTCGTCAACCTGGTGAGGGGGCGGTAAGTGAACCTGCACGCCATTAGAGCCATCTACTTCTTCGAGCTGGCGCGCACCTGGCGGACGCTGATGCAGTCCATCCTGTCGCCGGTGATCTCGGTGTCGCTGTACTTCATCGTGTTCGGCTCGGCGATCGGCTCGCGCATGGTCGCCATCGACGGGGTCCCGTACGGCGCCTTCATCGTGCCGGGCCTGATCATGCTGTCGATCCTGACCGAGAGCATCTCCAACGCCTCCTTCGGGATCTACCTGCCGAGGTTCTCCGGCACGATCTACGAGGTGCTGTCGGCGCCGATCAGTTCGACCGAGATCGTCATCGGCTATGTCGGCGCGGCCGCCACCAAGTCGGTGATCCTGGGCTCGATCATGCTGGCCACGGCGCGGCTGTTCGTGCCGTTCGAGATCGCCCATCCGGCCTGGATGGCCGGCTTCCTGGTGCTGACCGCGGTGACCTTCAGCCTGTTCGGCTTCGTGCTGGGCATCTGGGCCGACGGGTTCGAGCGGTTGCAGATCGTGCCCATGCTGATCGTCACGCCGCTGACCTTCCTGGGCGGGGCGTTCTACTCGATCGACATGCTGCCCGAGCCGTGGCGGCAGATCACCCTGTTCAATCCGGTCGTCTACCTGGTCTCAGGCTTCCGCTGGAGCTTCTTCGGGGTGTCGGACGTGGGCGTGTGGTGGAGCCTGGCGGCCACCGGCGGATTCCTGCTGCTGTGCCTGATGATCGTCGGCTGGATCTTCAAGACCGGGTACCGGCTGAAGGCGTGAGGACGAGCATGACACTCAACGGGGAGGGAATCCTTCCGCTTTTGGTGCTGCCGCTCTTGGGCCTCAGCCTGCTCGTCGCCTTGCGCTTTGAAGCGATTGGAGGAGCGGCGAGGATGGGCGCGCGGGCGCCGCGCTTCTTCTCCTGGGGCTTCTTCGACCGCTGGCATGCGATCCGGTTCGTCTGGACGGGCGAGCACCGTGAGCTGCGGGATCCGGTGTTTTCCCTGCTGATTTGGGGCTTGCGCCTTGTGACTGCCGTGGCGCTCGCTTTGATTGGCGTCATGGTCGCGGCGCCTTCGATCTAGCGGTAGCCCGACCCTCGTTCTCCCAGCTTGACGATTGCACTTTAAGATGCAAAGTTCTTCGTCATGACGCGGACGCAGGGGCGGCCGCGCGGGGAGGAGCCCTCATGTTTCGTATGCTGACCCTGGCGCTGGCCGCCGTCGTCGCCGTGGCCGCGCCGGCGCAGGCCAAGGCGCCGTTCAAGAGCGACCGCATCATCGTCACCACGGTGGGCGAAGGCCCCGACGTCGTGCTGATCCCGGGCCTGTCGTCCTCGCCCAAGGTGTGGGAGCAGACGGTCAAGGCGCACCCGGGCTACCGCTTCCACCTGGTCCAGCTGAACGGCTTCGCCGGCGCGCCGGTCGACGGCGCCGCGACCGGCGACGTCGCCGCCCCGGCCGCCGAGGAGATCGCCCGCTACATCTCCGAGCGGCACCTGAAGAAGCCGGCCGTGATCGGCCACTCGATGGGCGGCACCATGGCCATGATGGTCGCGGCCCGTCACCCGGACGAGGTCAGCAAGGTGATGGTCGTCGACATGCTGCCGTTCATGGGCGCCATGTTCGGCCCGCCTGGCTCGACGCCCGAGACCCTGAAGCCGACCGCCGAGCGGATCCGCAAGGCCATGGCCGAAGCGAACGACGCCCAGCGCGCCGCCAGCCTGGACGCCACCATCGCGGGCATGATACGCACGGTCGACATGCGTCCTATGGCCCTGGCCGACGCCAAGGCCAGCGATCCGGACGTGTCGGCCCGCGCCTTCGCCGAGCTGATCCTCACCGACCTGCGCCCGGAGCTGAAGTCGATCAGCGCGCCGCTGACCGTGCTCTTCGTGCGCGGCAACAACGCGCCGGTCACCGACGCCCAGATGGAGGGCTTCTACAAGGCCTCGTTCGTGAACCTTCCGGCCGCGACCCTGAAGCGGATCCCCGACAGCGACCACTTCATCATGTTCGACCAGCCCAAGGTGTTCGCCGACGAGGTGAGCGCGTTCCTTGGCGGGAAGTAGGTCACTGAGTTCCTTCTCCCCTTGCGGGAGAAGGTGGCGCGCGGAGCGCGTCGGATGAGGGGTGTCGGCGCCGCGGTCTCGGATCGTGGCGCCGATTGCTTTTCAGACGGTGAGCGGCGCGCGTGCCCCCCTCATCCGGCCGGCTCCGCCGGCCACCTTCTCCCGCAAGGGGAGAAGGGCGCTAGCGGCCGGCCCCGCTCTTCGCCGCCTTGAACTGGTACACGCGGATGTAGTCGATCTGCATCCTGGCCGGGAACGGCGTGCCGGCGTCGGGGTCGCCGGGCCATTTGCCGCCGACGGCCAGGTTGGCCAGCAGGTACATGGGCTGGTGCATGTCGTGGGGTGTGTCGGTGCGGAACACCTCGCGGCCGTCGACGTACCACACGATCTCCGCCGCGTCCCAGCGGACGCCGTAGGTGTGGAAGCCCTGCGAGGTGTCGGCCACCTTGGTGGCGGCGTGCTCGGTGACGTTGGCGCCGGGGCCCTTCGAGTGGGTCGAGGTGTGGACCGTGCCGGGCTCGTTGCCCAGCACCTCCATGACGTCGATCTCGGGCGGCCAGCCGCCGGCCTGGGGCAGCAGCCAGAAGGCCGGCCACAGGCCCTGACCGGCCGGCAGCCGGGCCCTCATTTCGAAGTAGCCGTACTGCTGGCTGAAGGTGTCGCGCGTGTTGATCAGGCCCGAGGTGTAGCCGTAGCCGCCGGTCGCCGCCTTCACCTCTCGGGTCGACGGTTCGGCGGTGATGGTCAGCACGCCGTCCTTCACCGAAAACGGATCGACCTCCAGCGGCGCCTTGGCGGCCCCGGCGAAGTCGACGTCCATGTAGACTTGCTTCTCGGCGTTGTTGGGCAGGGTGCGGGTGTCGAAGGCCCGGCCCGGCCCGAAGGTGGTGTTCCACACGCCCGACCCGCTCCAGTCGGCCCGCCGGTCGAACCGGTCGAACTCGTCGTCGAAGGTCAGGGTCATGCGCCCGCGATCAACCGCGCTCTGCGCGCCGCAGCTCGAGCCGCCGGCGAGCAGGGCGGCGGCGGCGGTGAAGATCAGGCTAGCGATACGCGTGCGGACGTCGGCCAAGCTGGAGCTCCGTGGACCCCGGCTAGACCGTTGGGAGGGTCTGATCGTTCCGTGCGACCGGGGCGTGATCAGCTCCAGTGCCACGCATCGGCGGCCGTCAGGGCGGCGAGGGCGATGAATTTCAACGTCACCGTGGCTCCGTCGGCGAAGCTGAACACCACGTCGGCGCCGTCCTGGGCGACGGTCGGGGCGAGGCCGGCGGCCTGGTATCCGCCGAAGTCCAGGCGGTCCTGGCCCGGCTGGAAGTGATACACGACGTCCGCCGCGGAGGCCGGGCCGAAGACCATGAGATCCGCCCCGGCGCCGCCGTCCAGCACGTCGTCGCCGCCGCCGCCCTCGATCCGGTCGTCGCCGCCCTGGCCGTTGATGCGGTCGTGGCTCGCGCCGCCGAGCAGGACGTCCGCGGCCTCGGTCGCGCCCCCGGCCGTGCCGCCGTTCAGGCTGTACGCGCGGATGTAGTCGATCCGCATCTGCGCCGGAAACGGGGTCGTCGCGTCCGGATCGCCGGGCAAGGTCCCGCCCACCGCCAGGTTGGCCAGCATGTACATGGGCTGGTGCATGTCGGCCGGCGTCGCCGTCCGGGCCACCTCGACGCCGTCGACGTACCAGACGAGCTTGTCGGCCTCCCAAAGGGCCCCGTAGGTGTGGAACCCGGCCGGATCGCCTTGAACGTCGCTGGCGCTGTAGTCGGCGGTGTGCGCTCCGGAAGCGTTCGAATGCGCCGCCGTGTGCGCGACCTGCGGCTGCGACCCGAAGATCTCCACCACGTCTAGCTCGGGCGGCCAGCCCCCGCCCTGCGGCAACAGCCAGAACGCGGGCCACAGGCCCTGACCGGCCGGCACGGCGGCGCGCATTTCGAAATAGCCGTAGAGCTGGCTGAAGGTGTCGCGGGTGTCGATCAGGCCCGAGGTGTAGTCGTACCCTCCGATCGCCGCTTGGACTTCGGGTGAGGCGGGCTGGGCCGTGATGGTCAGTACGCCGTCGGCTACGGAGAACGGATTGACGCCGAGCGGCGCCGCGCCGGAGCCGGCGAACTCCGGATCCATGTAGTACTGCTTCTCGGCGTTGCCGGGCAGGGTGCGGGTGTCGAACGCGCGGCCCGGGCCGAAGGTGGTGTTCCAGACGCCGGGACCGGACCAGTCGACGCGCCGGTCGAAGGCGTCGAACTCGTCGTCGAAGGTCAGGCTCATCTGGCTGAAATCGACCGGCAGCTGGAAGTCTTGCGGCTGGAAGTCGGCGATCTGATGGTTGCGGAAGGTGACGCTCTGGTCCGCCCCCAGGTCCAGCACGACGTCCGCACCGACCTGGGTCATCGCGGCCTGGACCTGGCTGAAATTGCAGATCGCCGCTCCGGTGAGCCGCACCTTGTCGGCGCCGCCGGCGAAATCGCTGATCGTGTCGCGCCCGGCGCCGGGGTCGACCACGAAGACGTCCGAACCGTCGCCGCCCGTGAGGACGTCGTCGCCGCCGAGCCCGTTCAGGACTTGATCGCCGCCATAGGCGAGCATGAGGTTCGCGCGCGCGTTGCCCTGGGCGCTGGCGGACCAGCCCCACTGGACGAGGTTCTCGACGCCGTCGGGAAGGACGTAGGACCAGGCGATGTTGACCGTGTCGACACCTTCTCCGGCGGCTTCGACGACGACGTCGCCGCCGCTCTCGAGGGTGTACACGTCGTCCCCCGCGCCGCCGTAAAGGACGTCGCCGCCGCCCCGGCCGATCATGGCGTCGTCGCCGGGCGTGCCGGTCAAGGTTTCGGCGGCGGAGCTGCCTTCGACGCGATTGCTGCTGGGGCGGCTCGACTGCGGGGGATCGTCTGCGTACTCGGTCGGGGCGAGGTCGGGCATTTACAGCTCTCCGACCGCGCGGCCGTGAACTGGACGCGAGCACGCGCGAGCGAACAGCATGACCCGTAGGGGGTGAGGTTCGTTCCCTTGCGGAGATCTCCGGAGAAAATACTGAGGCGCCGCCGCGTGTTAGAGGTCGCCCATCCAGTCAGCCTCGCCGGCGCCGATCGGCATGCCCGGCGGGACCGGGACGCGAGCCTTGGCCTGGTCCTTCAGGGCGGCGTCCAGCGCCTCGCGGTCGGAGAGCAGGCGCGACAGGCTCTGCGCCCACGCGCGCTCGGCCGGGTCGCCGCCGCGCTTGGCCAGCTTGCCGGCCAGCTCGTGCAGGCGCTGGTCGATGTCGGCCGAGACGCCGGCGGCCAGGTCGGTGTCGCGGCTGGCCGCGGCCAGCTGCAGGGCGGCCTGGCGGGCGACGCGGCGGCGCACGTCGCCGAGGCGGTGCGGCTCGCCGGACGGCGCGGCGAAGGTCGCGTCGATCAGCTTCTGGACGATCTCGTCCGCCCCCGGCGAAGTCTCGTCGCGGCGGTGCTGGTCGGCGGCGCGGTTCAGGCGCTCGGGCGCGAGTAGGGCGTTCAGCGTCTGGTTGGCGGCGGCTTCCGAGGCCGCCAGCGGGTCGAACACGCCTTCGCCCGCGGTGCGGAAGATCTCGATGTCGAACTGGCGGTCATAGGCGCCGGACCAGCCCGACGACAGCAGCGGCACGATCGCCTCCGGCACGTCCAGCGCCTCGGGCTTCAGGGTGTCGAGCAGGCTGGCCAGGGCTTTGCGCTGGTCGGCGGCCGGGACGGCGCGGGCGCTCTCGCGGCCGTCGCCCTTGACCGCGTAGGCGTAGTCGACGCCGCCCACCAGCTTGGCCGCGGCCTCGACCTGGTAGCGGTGCACCAGCCAGATCGGCACGAACTTGCGGCGCAGGTTGGCCGCCGGCTCGTTCGTATGGAGCGCGTTCACGCCGAAGCGGGCCAGGGCTGTCTTGCGCACGTCCATCATGCGCGACAGCTCGGCGGCCGGGTCCGTGCCGTCGTCCCAGATGCTGCCGTACGGCTGGCCGGTCGAGGCCGCCCGCGAGTCGGAGTCGCTGATGTAGCGCAGGCCTTCCTTCACGCCGGCCAGCGCCTTGGCCGGCTGCTGGGCCTCGGGCGCGTCGCCGTACAGCCAGTCGATGGCGAAGTCGTCCCAGCGGCCGACGCCGACGCCGTAGGCGTCCGACAGGTCGATCTCGCCGTCCTTCACGTTCAGCCGCGGGGCGGGGTAGTCCATCACCGACGCGCGCCCCTGGGTGGAAGCCGCGAAGTTGTGGGCCAGGCCGATGGCGTGGCCGGTCTCGTGGGCGGACAGCTGGCGGATGCGGGCCAGCGACACCTGCACCGGATCGTTCGGGCCGCCGGTCCCGACCTTGTCGGCGCCGACCAGGCCTTCGAAGATCAGCATGTCCTGGCGCACGCGCAGCGAGCCCAGCAGCACCGAGCCCTTGACGATCTCGCCGGTGCGCGGGTCGACCAGGCTCTGGCCGTAGGACCAGCCGCGGGTGGCGCGGTTGACCCAGTTGATGACGTTGTAGCGAACGTCCAGCGGGTCGACGCCCTCGGGCAACACCTCGACCTTGAAGGCGTCGATATAGCCGGCGTCCTCGAACGCCTTGGCCCACCAGGCCGCGCCCTCGACCAGGGCCGAGCGGATCGGCTCAGGGGCGGAGCGGTCGACGTAGAAGACGATCGGCTTCTTCACCGTCGAGCGCGCGGCCTTTGGATCGGTCTTCTCCAGGCGGAAGCGGTTGGCGAAGTCCTGCACGATCGGCTGGCCCAGCGGTGCGGCGTAGTCCAGCACCTGGGTGGAGAAGCCGCCGGCGCGCGGGTCGAAGCGGCGCGGCTGGTAGCCGTCGTCGGGCAGCTTCACCAGAGAGTGGCGCACCACCAGGGTGATCTGGCGCGGATCGGGCGCGATGTTGCGCACCTCAGGTCCGGGGGTGTCGGAGGCGAAGGTCTGGCGCGCCTCGAACTCCAGGTTCTCCGGGAAGACCTTCACGGCCGAGGGATCGGCCATGGTCAGGTCGCCGACCATCTTCCAGCCGTTCTCGCCGGCCTGCTTCAGCGTGTCGGCCACGCCCATGGCGTCGCGGTTCAGGAAGCTGGAGATGTCGACCAGCAGCCGGCCGTCGGGGTTCTCCGACACGACCTCGCCCGCCCACAGGGTGGAGTAGGCGAAGGCGTCGCGTGCGGCGGCCTGCTCGTCGGCGGGCGCGTTGGCGGCGCGGAAGCGCGGGTTCTCCAGCTCGGCGACGACCTTCTTGCCGACGCGGCGGAACACCAGCACCTGGGCGTCGCTGGTCTTGGCGCGGTCCAGGCCCACCGGCGCGGAGCCCAGGCCCGTGCGCAGCGCGGTGAAGTAGAGGTACTTGGCCGAGACGCCCTGGGCGTCGGGCTTGGGCAGGGAGAGCAGGATCTTGCCCTGCTTGGCGTCCACGTAGACCGGCAGCAGGCCGACCTCGGCCTTCATGTCCTTCACCACTTCGGCGAAGGGCTTGGGCGCGTCCGCGGCGAAGGCCGGCGCGGCCATCGACAAGGCCAGAACGCTCGCGCACGCGGCGAGCAGGGTTTTGGTGTTCATTGGTAGGCTCCCCGACTGCGGCGACGCTAGCGAGTCGAGGGGCGCGCGGCAAATGCTCCGGGGACGGTGCAAAGCTTTCCGTCATCCCGGCCGTAGCGGAGCGAAGCGCAGCGGAGAGCCGGGACCCAGCAAGCGCGACGCTTGTTGCAGGCCGACACGCGCAGCGTTGAGCTAGAGCCTGCTGGGTCCCGGATAAGCGCTGCGCGCTTTCCGGGATGACGGGGATTGCATGGGCGCCGGCGCTAGACCGTCTGCCCGGCCACCCAGCCGGACGACCAGGCCCACTGGAAATTGTAGCCGCCCAGCCAGCCGGTCACGTCGACCACCTCGCCGATGAAATACAGGCCGGGCACGTCGCGCGCCGCCATCGTCTTGGAATCGAGGTCGCGCGTGTCGACCCCGCCCAGCGTCACCTCGGCGGTGCGATAGCCCTCCGAACCCACCGGCTTCACGCGCCAGGCGTTCACGGCGTCGGCGACGCGGCGCAGCACCTTGTCGGACAGGTCGCCGACATTGCCCGTGGCGGCGTCTTCGGTCTCGACGACGTGCTGGGCCAGGCGCCGGGGCAGGCGGTCGGACAGCACGGTGACCAGGGCCTGGCGGGCGCGCTCTCGCCGGGCGGCGCGCAGCGCCTCGAACAGGTCGACGCCGGGCGCCATGTCGACGACGATCTCCTGGCCCTCGCGCCAGTAGGAGGAGATCTGCAGCACCGCCGGGCCGCTGAGGCCCCGGTGGGTGAACAGCATGGCCTCTTCGAACCGGGTCTTGCCGGCCCCGATCACCGTCGGATCGACCGCCACGCCGGCCAGGGGTTTGAGCCGCTCCAGCAGGCCGACCTCGAAGGTGAGGGGGACCAGCGCCGGGCGGGTCTCGACCAGGCGCAGGCCGAAGTACTGGGCCAGGTCGTAGCCGAAGCCGGTCGCGCCCATCTTGGGGATCGACTTGCCGCCGGTGGCGACCACCAGCGAACGGCAGCGGACCTGGCCGCTGGACAGCGACACCTCGAAGCCGTCGTCGGCCTTGGCGACGCGGGTCACCGACGTGCCCAGCCGCAGCTCCACGCCGCCGGCGCGCATCTCGGCCAGCATCATGTCGATGATCTGCTTTGCGCTGTCGTCGCAGAACAGCTGGCCGAGCGTCTTCTCGTGCCAGGCGATGCCATAGCGTTCGACCAGCTTGAGGAAGTCGTGCTGGGTGTAGCGGCTGAGCGCCGAGATGCAGAAGCGCGGGTTGGCCGACAGGAACTGGGCCGGGCTGGCGCGCAGGTTGGTGAAGTTGCAGCGCCCGCCGCCCGAGATGCGGATCTTCTCGCCCGGCTTGTCGGCGTGGTCGACGATCAGCGCCCGGCGGCCGCGCTTGCCCGCCTCGGCCGCGCACATCATCCCGGCCGCGCCCGCGCCGATCACCACCACGTCGTAGGAAGTCAAAACGCTCGCGTCCCTGGGCGCCCCGCCGAGGGTGGGCCGTATCGACAGGCCGGCGCCCGGTCAACGGCGCGCATTAACACGCACGCTCAAGTTGCGTGCTAGCGTCGGGGCAAGTGAGTAGGGGGAATCAGATGGTTGCGGCTGAACTCTTCGCGGAGGGCCCGGCCGGGCGCTTCGACATGGCCCGGGTGGTGCGGCGCACCTTCGGGGTGATCCGGCGCAATCTGGTCCCGTTCTGCGGACTGGCCGTAGTGTTCGGCGCGCTTCCCTATCTGGTCGTGACGCTGGGTGGCCAGCAAGTGCGCACCGAGGGTGCGAGCTTCACCAACGTCATGGTCAGCATCGTCGGGTGGGTGGTCACCACGGTCTGCAGCTACACCCTGCAGGCGGCGATCATCTACTGCACCGTCAAGGATCTGAACGGAAAGAAGCCCTCGCTCGAAGCGGCCGTGCAGGTCGGCCTGCGCAACTTCCTGGCCCTGTTCGGCCTGGCGATCGTAATGGGCCTGGGGCTCGGGCTGGCCTTCCTGCTGCTGATCGTTCCGGGCTGCATGCTGATGGCCGCCTGGGCGGTGGCCGTCCCCGCCGTGGTGATGGAGAACAAGGGCGTCGGCGAGAGCTTGTCGCGCAGTGGCCGTCTGACCAAGGGCAGCCGCTGGCCGGTGTTCGGCCTGATCGCCGTCTATTCCATCGTGGTCATCGGCCTGTCGATGGGGCTCGCCGCTGGCGGCGTGGTTTCGGGCCAGACCGGTGGCGTGACGATCGTCCAGGCGCTGGTCATGGCGGCGATCACGGTCGTCACCTCGCTGGTCGGCTCGGCTGGGAGCGCGGCGATCTACTGCGAACTGCGTGCGGTCAAGGAAGGCGTGGGCGTCGAAGCCCTGGCCTCGGTGTTCGATTGACGAGGCCTGCGCCGGCGCGGTCTTCGGCCGTGTTCGGCGCATTTCCGTCGCTGAGCGGGCTGTCCGCCGCGGGGGGCGATCTAAGACGACTGGGCTTGAGTTTCCCGCGCCGGCGTCGGGCCGGTGCAGTTGTGATGACGGGGGATTGAGATGGTGGCTGTTACAGCGGACGGCGTCGGGCGCTTCGACATGGGGCGGGTGGTGCAACGGACCTTCAGCGTCCTGAGCCGAAACCTCACGGTGTTCATTGGTTTGGCGCTGGTCCTGAGCATCTTGCCGCAGGTTCTGTTCGCCTTGTTCACGTATGCGAAAGTCATGGCGGCGGCGCAGAGCGGCGTGGCCGACCCGGGCGCCATGCTCGGGGCCATCCCGAAGATGATGCTGGGCATGGTCGTGGCCATGATCTGTGGCGCGGTCCTGCAGACCGCCCTCGTGCATGGCACGGTGGCGGATCTGAACGGCAAGCCTGTGACGTTCGGGGCCGCGCTCAGCACGGGGCTGAACCGCCTTCTGCCTGTGATTGGGCTGGCCCTGCTGTCGGCCCTCGCGATCGGCGCGGCTTCGATGCTGCTGATCGTCCCGGGGGTCATCCTGGCGGTCCTCTGGTGCGTCGCGACGCCGGTGCTGGTCGTCGAGCGCACCGGCGTCTTCGCCGCGTTCGGCCGCAGCGCGCGGCTGACCGAGGGCTCCCGCTGGATGATCTTCGGCCTGATGGTGGCCTACCTCGTGGCCATCTGGCTGGTCACCCTGGTGTCGGGCGCCATCGGGGGGATCATCGGCCTCGCCCTGGGGTCCGTCGGGGTCATCGTGAACCTGCTCGTGCAGCAGGTCGTGATGGGCCTGGTCTCGCTGGTCGGCACGGCCGGTGGCGCGGTGATCTATTACGAGCTGCGCTCGACGAAGGAAGGCGTCGGCGCCGAGGCCCTGGCCTCGGTGTTCGACTGACGCGAAGCGCCGGCCTTCGGGCCGGCGCACTTGCGCGGGCGAGTTCGAGTAACGCGTAGCGCCGGCCCCTAAGGCCGGCGTTTTCATTCTGGGGGCTGAGTGTGAGTGCGATTATCCAGCCGGGGCGCTACGAGATCACGCGCGTGGTGCGCCGAGTGTTCGCGACCTTGCGGCGAAACGCGATCACCTATGTCCTGCTGGCGGGGCTGCTCAGCTTTGCGCCGCGGGTGTTGTGGGGGACGCTGCGCGCCCAGCTGATCGGGGGCGACCAGACCTTGCTGGTCGTCGTGACGTTCGGTGGCAGCGCGTTGATCCTGCTCGCCGGCGTGCTGTTGCAGGCCGCGCTGGTCCACGGCGCGGTGGAGGATCTGCGCGGAGACCGCAGCTCCTGGGGACGAAGCCTGCGAGCCGGGACTGAGCGCCTGCTGCCGGCGATCGGGCTGGCGCTGGTCGTTGTCGTCGCCCTGGCGCTCGCCGGCCTGCTGTTGCTCGTCCCCGGCCTTGTGCTGGCGCTGATGTGGATGGCGGCGGTCCCGGCGCTCGTCGTCGAGAGGCGCGGCGTTCGGGCCAGTCTTGCGCGAAGTGCGAAGCTCACCGAGGGACGCCGCTGGGCTGTCCTCGGGACGCTGCTCCTGTTCCTGGCCTTCGGTTGCGTGGTGTTTGTGGTCTGTTCGCTTGTCGTCGGGCTTTTCGGCGTGGCGTACGAGGCCGCGACGCTGGCCTTGCTCAAGAACCTGATCGGACCGTTGTTCGCGGCGCTGTTCGCCGTGATCAGCTCCGTGATGGTCGCGACGATCTACCATGAGCTGAAAACCGCCCGGGAAGGCGAGGGCGTCGAGGCGCTGGCCGCCGCGTTCGACTAGCTTTTGTCGTGCTTGTCGGCGCGGCGCTTGCCCATGAGAAGGCGCGCCTCCAGCCGGCCGCGGAGCGCGGCGTAGTAGGCGTTCAGGAAGTCCTCGTCGTCCTCGGCGGGAGCGGCCACCCACGCGATCTTGCGGCGGATACGGCCGGCCACCTCGGCCATGGTGGCGCGGTGGCGCACGCGCAGGACATCCTCCAGCACGTGCAGTTCCTTCACCCCGTAGGCGTCCAGCTGGGCCGGGCTGAAGGCGAAGCGCTTCAGGCGCAGCAAGGCGTCGTCGGCGAGGTCCTGTTCCAGCTTGCGCTTGGGCGTGCGCACCACCCACGTGCCGCCCACCAGGTCGCCGCAACGCAGGCGGTCGCGGTTGAACAGCGGCATGAAGACGAAGATGCAGCTCCAGATCAGGGCCAGCAGCCACATCCAGCCCTCGACGTCGCCGCTCTGCGCCTGAGCGGCCAGCACCGACATGGGCAGGAACACCTCCAGTTCGCGCAGCGCGTTGCGGGCGAAGACGGCGTCGGCGGTCAGCCGGCCGCCGTCGCGCGCGGCCACCCGCAGACCCATGATCCGCTTGCCGGGCGTGGCGGCCCGCGGCGTCAGCTCGAAGGCCAGGAAGTAGGCGTTGCGGAGCAGGAAGGCGCCCAGCAGCCAGACGATCAGGGCCACCTCGGCGCCGGCCTCCTTGAAGCCCGAGGCGATGGCGGCGCCGATCGCGGCGATGGTCATGACGATCAGGGCCAGGACGATGAAGGCGCCGTCCAGCAGGAAGGCGGACGCGCGCTGGCCGGCGTCGCCCAGCTGGAGCCGCAGGTCGACGCCCTCCGGCGTGATCAGCTCGCGCACCAGGGGCGCGTCGCCACCCGGCTTGCGGATCGCTTCAGCGCGCGCCATCGAGCGCCTCCCGGCGACGCGGCCAGTAGAAGTAAAGCCCCCACATGACCGCCGTGGCGGCGGCGACGCCGTAGCGGGCCAGGTCCAGGGTGATCAGCTGGCGGCCGAAGCCCTCAAGCATGCCGGCGACGAACAGCATGGCCACCACGCCGCCCATGGCGACGCCCGCGGTCTTGCCGGCCGCAGCCGCCGCTTCCAGCCGCGGCCGCTCGCCGGGGAAGGCTGTGGCCCAGCCGATGCGGATGCCGGCCGCGCCCGCCAACACGATGGCGAACAGCTCGGTCACCCCGTGGATCGCCAGCCAGCCGATCGCCTCGAAGCCCAGGCCGCGGTTGACGAACAGCCAGACGAAGGCGCCCAGGGTCGCGCCCTGGTAGGCGACCAGCAGGGCCGAGGGCAGGCAGAAGGCGAAGCCCAGCGCGAAGGCCAGCAGGGCGACCTGGGCGTTGTGGGTGAACAGGAAGGTGGCGAACACCGACAGGCCGTCGTGGTCGGCGCCGTAGAGGGTGGCGCGCAAAGACTCGGTCGAGGCGGTGGGATCGCGCCCGCCGGCCATCCCGGCCGGGATGAACGAGTAGAACCAGTCCGGATCCTGGCCGGTCAGCACGTAGCCGGCGATCACTCCGATCGCCAGCAGGGCGAAGGAGGCCAGGGTCTCGCGCCACAGGCCGGCGATGGTCCGCGGCCAGTCGCGGGCGAAGAAGCTTTGGAGCCGCGAACCCAGGGTGGAGCGCGCGCCGTAGACGAAGAAGTAGGCCCGGGTGGACAGGTTCTCGAGATACTCGACCAGCCCGCGGTCCAGCGAGGTGGCGCGCGCCACCGACAGCGACGACAGGGCCGAGCGGTACAGCACCGGCATGGCCAGGATCTCTTCGTCGGTCAGGGCGCTGGCCGACTTGCTTTCCGCCTTGCGCAGCAGGGCCTCGAGGCGACGCCAGTCGTCCTCGCGCTCGACCCGGAAGCGCCAGCTCTTCAGCTGCAGCTCGGCCACGGCGTCCTCCTCACAGCAGGTCCCTGCGCTTCAGGTCCAGGTAGGCGTTCAGGAGCGCCGGCCCGACCCGTTCGACCGGCGCGTCGACCACGTGCACGCCCATGCGGCGGAGCCGCGCGATCACCTTGTCGCGCTCGTGCAGCAGGGCGGCGGCGGTGACCGCGCGCGAGACGTCTTCCGGCTCGTGCGGCTCGGCGCGGGCCAGCGCCTCCAGCTCCTCGTCGCGCAGCACCACGAACAGCACCAGGTGGCGGCGCAGCAACCGGGCGATGTTCTCGATCATCAGCTCGGCGCTGGTGGCGTCGGCGAAGTCGGTGAACACCACGACCAGCGAGCGGCGCTCCAGCGAGCCGGACAGGGCGGTGAGGCCCAGCGTGTAGTTGGTCTCCTCGGCCGAATAGTCGAGCTTGGCCGCCATCCGCTGCAGCAGCGGGAAGGCGCCGACCCCCGCCACCGCGCCGGTCGTCAGCCGCGGCTTGGCGTCGAAGGCGTGCAGGCCGGCCCGGTCGCCCATGCGCAGGCTGACATAGGCCAGCAGCAGGGCGGCGTTCAGGGCGCGGTCGACGCGCGGCAGGCCGGCCAGCGGCTCGCACATCAGCCGGCCGGTATCCAGCGCCACGACGATGTGGTGGTTGCGCTCGGTGCGGAACTCCTTGGCCAGCAGGATCGAGTGGCGGGCCGACTGCTTCCAGTCGACGGCGCGGCGGTCCATGCCGGTCTGGAAGTCGCGCAGGGCGTGGAATTCGGCCCCGTCGCCGGTGTCGATCTGCACCTTCACGCCGAACATGGCGTCGCGCGCGAACAGGCGCACGGCCTCGTTCTTCACGCCCTGGACGTCGGGGGTGACCGCCACGACGGCGTCGATGGTCTCGACGGTCTGCTTCCAGATGAGGCCCAGCGGCCCGCGCCAGCGCACCCACAGCTTCTGCATGACCGCCTCGCCGCGACGGGCGGGGGCCAGTTCGAACAGCCCGCGCGCGGCGCCGTCCGCGACCTCGGCGGTCAGCCGACCGGGCCGGGCGCCCAGGCGCGGATCGGCTTCCAGGGCCAGCTCCACCGACTGCGGCGCCGGGCCCTTGGCGAAGCGGGCGGCCACCGGCAGGGGCTCGGTCGTGCCCACGCCGACGTTGGTCGGCGCGGTCAGTTCGAGCGCCAGCGCCCCGCGCCGGGCCGACAGGGCGGCGTCGGCCAGCAGCAGGCCGGCTGTCAGCGCGATCCAGCCCGGACCGACCAGCCACAGGCCAGGCGCCAGCACGCCCAGCAGCATGGCTGCGGGCGCGCCGACGGCGGCCAGGATGACGGCGCGGCGGGTGGGGTAGATCACCAGATCACCGGGGCGCGGCGACCTGCTCGACCAGGGCGGCGATCGCCTGGTCGACCTTGCGGCCCTCGATCTCGGCGGCCGGCGACAGGATCACCCGGTGGCGGAGCGCCGGCAGGGCCAGGGCCTTCACGTCGTCGGGGATGACGTAGTCGCGGCCCTGCAGGGCGGCGCGGGCGCGGGCGCCCACGGCCAGCATGGCGGCGGCGCGCGGCGAGGCGCCGGACTCCAGGTCGGCGCTTTCGCGGGTGGCGCGGACCAGGTCGACGACATAGCCGACCACCTCGTCGGTCAGGCGCACGTCGGCGACGGCCTTCACGGCCACGGCCAGGTCGGCCGCGCCCACCACGGGCGTGACGCCCAGCGCCACCGGATCGGGCGAGCCGGTGCGCGCGCCGTGGGCGGCGACGATGGCGCGCTCCTCCTCAAGCCCCGGATAGGCCAGGGTCTGCTTGAACAGGAAGCGGTCCAGCTGGGCCTCGGGCAGGGGATAGGTGCCCTGCTGCTCGATCGGGTTCTGGGTGGCGATGACGGTGAAGCGCTCGCTCAGCCGATGGCCCTGGCCGTCGATGGTGACCGTCCGTTCCTGCATGGCTTCCAGCAGGGCGGCCTGGGTCTTCGGCGGCGTCCGGTTGATCTCGTCGGCCAGCAGCAGGTCGACGAACACCGGGCCCTTGGTCAGGGTGAAGGTGCTGGTCTGGAAGTTGAACAGGTTGGTGCCGATGATGTCGCCCGGCATGAGGTCCGGCGTGAACTGGATGCGGCCGTAGTCCAGCCCCAGCGTGCGAGCGAAGCTCTGCGCAAGGAGCGTCTTGGCGGTGCCGGGCGGGCCTTCCAGCATGACGTGGCCGCCGGCGAACAGGGCGGTCAGCATCAGGTCCACGGTGTCGGCCTGCCCGACCACGGCCTTGGCGATCTCGGCGCGCATGCGGCCGGCCAGGTCCTTCACGTCAGCGACGTTCACGCGTCATCTCCAGTCTCCAAAGGTGCAGTTTGCGGGCGACCCGCATCAGATCGGCCGGCGTGCGCGCCGCGCGCGCTTCGCCCGCCAGTTCGGTGTAGCCGTGGCTGGCCCCGCCCAGCTTGCTCAGCCGGTCGAGGAAGGCGTCCAGTTCGTCTCCGCTCAGGTTGCGGGGCGCGCCGACCGCGCGCACGACGGCGGCGCGGATCAGAAGCGCGTAGGGCGCGGCCATGCGGTGCTCGCGCCCGGCCATGCGGATGAGCGCGGCGGTGTTGTCGGCCAGGGCCTGCTTGCCCAGCGCCAGCGAACGGCCGGCGACCCGCACCGGGCCGAAGCGGGCGAAGGCCTGCAGCGAGACCAGCAGAGCCACGGCCAGGGCGCACAGGGTCACGCCCAGGAACGGCGGCTCCAGCGCCAGGCGGAGCACGCTGCGCGGCCGCTTGAAGCCGTGCAGGGTGGCGTCGAACACGACCGGGCCGCCGTCGCCGGCGCGCAGGTAATCGATCATCGCCATCGCCTCCCGGGCCGTGGCCAGATCGCGCAGGCCGTGGGTGTTCAGCAGGTCGGGATCGGCCAGGACGTAGACGCCGCCGTTCTTCTGCCGGGCCAGAACGGCGCGGCCGGTCTCGTCCACCAGCACCGGCGCCCAGCCGGCCCCTGAGAGGGTCTGCAAGTCCTCGATCTCGCCGAGCGGGGCGCCCAGGGCCTGGCCGGTCTCGCCCAGCCGGGGGCGGGCCTTGCCCTTGCGGCGCTCGACCTTGCTGCCCGGCGCCAGGTCCTTCAGCAGGCGTTTGGTCAGCACGCCGGGGTCGATCTTCTCGACGGCGCGCACCCAGCCCCGGTGCAGCGGCTCCGGCGCGGTGCGCCACTTGGGCAGGACGACCAGCACGGTCCCGTCGTAGTCGATCTCGTTCAGGGCCTTGGCGTCGTGCGCCTCGGTCGGGGTGAGGATCAGCAGGCCCTCGGCGTCGTCGGGCAGGGCGCCGCGGCTGACCACGACCGGCTGGCCCCGCAGGCGCAGCATCTTCACCGCCCCGGCGTAGCCGACCGCCGAGGTCGACAGGGCGTGCGCCCCACCGTCGTCGCCCTTGCGCAGGTCCGGCGCATAGGCCGACAGCACGCCCAGCGCCGACAGGGTGAAGACCCCGACCAGCACCAGCCACAGCACGGTGACCGGCGAGAAGGCGCCCCGGCGCGCGCCGGCAGCCGGCGTGTTCAGGACCGCCTCGCTCATGCGCTCCAGCCCCCGGGCAGGGCGAAGGCTTCGTAGGCCTGGCGGCAGTCGGCGAAGGTCTCGGCGTCGACCGGGCGGCCGCCGAAGAAGCTGCGCTCCACCGCCTCGCCGATCTTGGCGAAGGCCGGGCGCGCGGAGGCGGGCAGGGCGTCCAGCGCGGCGATGTCCCGGGTGGTCTGGGCCGGCTTCACCGCATGCGGGCGGCGGCCCTGGATGTCTTCGATGCTGCGGAACAGCAGCAGGCGCACGGCCTCCGCGAACCGGCCCTCGCCGGCCAGGCGGTCGGCGTCCTCCAGCAGGGTGCGCGCCACGGCCGCGTCGGGGCGCCATTCGACGGCGGGCTCGCCCTTGTTCAGGACCAGGACCTTGCCCCGGCCGCCCCAGTGCAGGCGGATCAGCTCGCGGCCCACGAAGTACAGGATCAGGCCGACCCCGGCCGCCAGGCCGACGTAGAACAGCACTTTCAGGACCGGGGCCAGCGCGCGAAAGAGCTCGCCCAGCCACTGCAGCCATTCAGGGACTTTCGGCGGGTCGAACCCTTTCAGGTCGAACTGCAGCGACTTGTCGGCGAGCATCTGTTCATGGGCCCGCGCGACCGCGTCCCCCTGAACCGCACCCTGTTTCACCTGAGACGCCGACGCCACGATTCACTGTCCCCCGGCGCCGCTGATAGCACACGCGGACGTTGCGCCACAGTTAAGCTTCGCGGGCGAGGTGGTTCAGGCGGCGCCGATGCGGTTGGCGACTTCGGCGGTCAGTTCGTCGACGTCGAACGGCTTTTCGAACACCGCGTCGAACAGGTCGCGACGGCCGCGCGCCAGGAAGCTCTGGGCGCCGCTGAGAAGGATGATCGGCAGGGCGATGTGCTGCGGGTCGGAGCGGACGGCGACGGCCAGTTCCTGGCCGTTCATCAGCGGCATCATGTAGTCGGTGACGATCAGGTCCGGGCGCTCGGCCGCCAGCACGTCCATCGCCTTGATGCCGTGAGCGGCGCGCAGGACGCGGTAGCCGGCCTCCTCGAGGGCGGTTGCGATCAGGTCGAGGATCAGGGCCTCGTCGTCGACGACGAGCACCGTCTTCACTGCGCACTCAGGCACTTTCGCCTCACAGGTCCGGCCGTGCGGACGCCCCAGACGTCTCGGCCGGTTTGCTCATAATGACACAATCGGACGCCCAGCGGAGTCCCGCGCCGCAGCTTGTGATCAAAGGTAACCGTCGCGGGCGGCGTGAGCGCCCTGTAGAAGGGCCGGGCGAGTCGTTCGGACCTTCGGAGCTCCCATGTCCCTTTCCATGCATCAGGCCTCTGCGCCCGTCTTCATCCAGGGCCTGAAGGGCCTCGCCGGCGTGCTCGACAAGGCCGCCGCCCACGCGGCCGCGCGCAACATCGAGCCGGCCGTCCTGCTGCAGTCGCGGCTGTTCCCCGACATGTTCCCGCTGACCCGCCAGGTGCAGATCGCCGCCGACTTCGCCAAGGGCTGCGTCGCGCGCCTGGCCGGTCAGGAGCCGCCGGCCTACGAAGACAACGAAGCGAGCTTCGACGAGCTGAAGGCGCGCATCGCCAAGACCGTCGCTTTCCTCGAGAGCATCCCGGCCGCCGACGTCGACGGCTCGGAAGAGCGCGACATCACCCTGGTGCGCCGCGGCCAGACCAGCGTGGTGAAGGGCCAGACCTACCTGCTGATGCAGGCCATGCCGAACTTCTATTTCCACTGCACGACCGCCTACGCGATCCTGCGCCACAACGGCGTGGAGATCGGTAAGAAAGACTTCCTGGGCGTGGCCTGATCCAGGCGAGGGGCGCGGGGCGGCGATCCGATCGCCGCTCCGTCAGCGCTTCTTGCCGAGTTCGGCGGCGATGTCCTTGGTCAGGCGGCCGACCTTGCGGTGCGCGGCGGTGATCTGCTCGCGGGTCACGCCCCAGCGTTTCATCCAGTATTCGACGGCCTGGCGCTCCGACAGGTCGAGCCGTTCCTTGTCGATGAACCCACGCTTGTCCTTCAGCCCCGCCATCTTCGCCTCCAGACCCGGTTCGGCCCGCGTCGGCGAGCCGTCGCGCCACGTACTGCGAACAGCCCGGCGGGTCCAGCCGCGTAGGGCGGCCGCATGAGCGATCACCGCCCTTCCGTCGCTGTGGTCGGCGCCGGCCCCGCCGGCCTGATCGCGGCCGAGACCCTGGCCTCGGCCGGGGCGCGGGTGACGGTGTTCGAACGGATGCCCACAACTGGGCGCAAGCTCCTGATGGCCGGCCGCGGCGGGCTCAACCTGACCCACTCGGAGCCGTTCGAGGCCTTCGTCGGCCGCTACGGGCCGGCCGCCGAGCGGCTGCGCCCGATGCTGGAGGCTTTCGCGCCGACCGACCTGGTCGCCTGGGCCGAGGGGCTGGGCCAACCCACCTTCGTGGGGAGCAGCGGGCGGGTGTTTCCCAAGGCGCTGAAGGCTTCGCCCCTGTTGCGGGCCTGGCTGGCGCGGCTGGCCGAGCTGGGCGTGGAAATTCGCACCCGGCGCGACTGGCTGGGCTGGGACGCCGAGGGGGCGCTTCGCTTCCGCACCGAGGCCGGCGCGATCGAAACGGTTCGGCCGGACGCCACGATCCTGGCTTTAGGCGGGGCCAGCTGGCCGGGCCTGGGGTCCAACGGCGCCTGGGCCGGCGTGCTGGCCGAGCGCGGCGTGCCGGTTCAGCCGTTCCGGCCGGCCAACAGCGGCTTCGACGTGGCCTGGAGCCCGGTGTTCAAGGACCGCTTCGCCGGCGAGCCGCTGAAGAACGTGGCCCTGTCGTTCGGCGGGCGCACGGTGAAGGGCGAGGCCATGCTGGCCCGCTACGGCATCGAGGGCGGGGCGGTCTACGCCTTGTCGGCGCCCTTGCGCGACGCCGTCGAGCGCGACGGGCGGGCGGTGCTGGAGATCGACCTGCGCCCCGACCTGCCGTTGGAGCGCCTGGCCGAACGGCTTTCGCGTCCGCGCGCGGGGCAGTCCCTGTCCAACTTCCTGCGCAAGGCGGCGCACCTGTCGCCGGCGGCGGCCGGCCTGCTGCGCGAGGCCGGCGAGATCCCGGCCGACCCGACCGAACTGGCGCGCCGGATCAAGGCGACGCCCGTGGTGCTGAGCGGCGTTCAGAGCCTGGACCGCGCCATCTCCAGCGCGGGCGGGATTGATTTCGCCGCGGTCGACCACGAGCTGATGCTGCGTGCCCTGCCGGACGTCTACGTCGCGGGCGAAATGCTGGACTGGGAGGCGCCGACCGGCGGCTACCTGCTGCAGGCCAGCTTCGCGACGGGCGTGTGGGCGGCGCGGGCCGCGCTGCGAAATCCTCGTCCTTCGACAAGCTCAGGATGAGGATCTCGACTGCGCCGCCACAGTAGCCCTCATCCTGAGCCTGTCGAAGGACGAGGGCGGGCCCGCGTCAGTGCCGCGGCCGCGTCTCCGCCACGCCGCGGGCGTGGGCGGACAGCTCATCGGCCAGCTGGCGCCAGCGGGCGGCGAAGTCGCGGAACAGCTCGCGTTCCTCGCCGGTCTTGGCGGCCTTGGCGCGTTCTTCCATTTCCACCGCGTGGGTCAGGTACTGGGTGCGGGTCGGATGCGGCGGGGGCTCGGCCAGCCGCCGGCGGCCGTAATCGGACTCGTCCGCCAGTTGCCGCCAGGTGGTGGCGAAGCCCATGAACACTTCGCGCTCGGCGTCGGTGCGGGCGCTGCGGGCCAGGCGCTCCATGTGCTCGGCGTGGGCGCGGAACTCGTCGGCGGTGCTCATGCGGGGACCCTGTACGTAAGCCGGGTGGCTCGCAGGGATAACGCCGTGCGCGCAAGGCGGGTCCGCGGGTGCGGCGGGACGTCGCAGGTCAGGCGGCGGACGCCTCCGCCAGCCAGGCCTGGAAGGCGCGCATGGCCGGCGAGGGCGCGCGTGATTTCAGCCAGGTCAGCCAGTAGCGGCCGGTCGACACCTGGGTTGCGAACGGCCGCACCAGCCGGCCGCGGGTCAGGTCGCGCTCGAACATGGCGGGCGGGGCCAGGGCCACGCCGGTGCCGAGCTGGGCGGCCTCGACCATCACCCAGGACGAATCGAACACCGGCCCGCGCACCGGCGGGCAGGGCACGTTCGCGGCGGCGAACCAGTCGGGCCAGTCGTCGGCGCGGTAGGAGCGCAGCAAGGTTTCGGCAGCCAGGTCGGACGGCTGGCGCAGGCGCTCGGCCAGGGCCGGGGTGCACAGCGGCGTCATCGGCGCGTCGAACAGCTCGACCGCCTCGGTGCCGTGCCAGGCCCCGTCGCCGAAGCGGATGGCGCAGTCCAGGCCCTCGGCGGCCAGGTCGACGCGGTTGTTGTTGGTCATCAGCCGCAGGTCCACGAACGGATGCGCGTCGTGGAAGGCCGGCAGGCGCGGCAGCAGCCAGCCGACCGCGAAGGTGCCGACCGCGCCGACGGTCAGCACCTCGCGCACTTGGCCGGCCTCGAAGCGGGCGACCAGGTCTCCCATGCGGTCGAAGGCGTCGCGCAGCGTCGGCAGCAGGGCCAGCCCCTCGTCGGTCAGGGCCAGTCCGCGCGGCAGACGACGGAACAGGGCCGCGCCCAGCCGCTCCTCCAGCCCCTTCACCTGGTGGCTCACCGCGGCCTGGGTGACGCACAGCTCGATGGCGGCGCGGGTGAAGCTGAGGTGGCGGGCCGAGGCCTCGAAGGCGCGCAGCGCGTTCAGCGGCAGGTGAGGGCGGGTCACGACGACGTCTTAGAAAATCTAATGGCTCGTCCCAGTTATCATCGTTTGCCGCCGCGCGCCCCTCCGGCCACGCTCTCTCCATCAACAGGGGATTTTCGATGATCGGACGGCGCGCGGTCCTGACCGGCTTTGGCTTTGGAGCGGCGGCCCTGGCCGGCTGCGGCGTGCGGGCGGAGGGTCGCGCGGCGGCCGAACCGGCCCCGCCGGTGCCGGACGTGATTAGTCCGCGTATCGCCGAAATCGAGGCCCGCGTAGGCGGGCGGCTCGGCGTGGCGGCGCTGGACCTGCAGAACGGCCGCCGGTTCGCTCATCGTGGGGACGAGCGCTTCCCGATGTGCAGCACCTTCAAATTCCTGCTGGCCTCGCAGGTGCTGGCCCGGGTCGACCGCGGCGAAGAAGGCCTGGACCGGCGCGTGCCGGTGACGGCGGCCGACATCGTCAGCTGGTCGCCGGCGACCAAGGAGCGGGTCGGCGCGGACATGAGCGTCGAGGAGCTGTGCGCCGCGGCGGTCAGCCAGAGCGACAACGCCGCCGCCAACCTGATGCTGGGCTTCAGCGGGGGGCCGGCGGCCCTGACCGCCTTCGCCCGCTCGCTGGGCGACGAGGTCACCCGGCTGGACCGCACCGAGCCCGGGCTGAACATGGGCCGGCCCGGCGACCCGCGCGACACCACCTCGCCGCAGGCCATGCTGAAGTCGATGGGCGCGATCGTGCTCGGCCCGACCCTGACGGAAGCGTCGCGCACCCGGCTGACGGGCTGGATGAAGGCGACCACCACGGGCCAGCACCGGCTGCGCGCCGGACTGCCGAGCGCCTGGACCATCGGCGACAAGACCGGCACCGGCGAGCGGGGCACCGCCAACGACATCGCCGTGGCCTGGCCGCCCAGCGGCGGGCCGGTGCTGATCACCGCCTACCTGACCGGGGCCGAGGCGGTCGACGCCAAGGCGCGGGATCAGGCCCTGGCCGACGTGGGCCGCGTGGTCGGAGAGACGTGGCCGAAGTGGGGGTAGAGGTGCTGTGTTCCTTCTCCCGCAAGGGGAGAAGGAAATCAGCGCCAGCCGCTGGTCGACGCCTGTTCGGCCTGCGGGTTCACCGGGCGGGCGATCAGGCCGCTCTGGGTGATCCAGACCTCGTACTTCGCGCCGTCGGCCATGGGCATGGAGGCGCCCGAGCCGTAGAGGGCGTCGACCATGGGGGCGTACTTCTTGTGCTTGCGCGCCAGGGTCCAGGCGTCCAGGCCGCCCTGCTGGGTCGGGCGCAGGTCGTAGACGCTGCGCTCGGCGTGCAGTTCGGACTCGGTGTCCTCGTAGCGGCCGGACAGGCGGTCCAGCTGGTACTGGCTGTCCAGGCCCAGCACGTTGGCCCAGCCCTTCCACTTCAGCACCCGGGCTTCCACCCGCCATTCGTCGCCGTGGATCTCGTAGGTGCGGGTGACCGCCGAGGCCTGGCCTTCCGGAGCCGGCAGGGACAGGGCGGCGTCGTAGAGGCGCGGCCCCTTCTGCTTCAGCTCCAGCGTGGCGACCGGACGTTCATAGGTCAGCCGGTTGTAGGTCTGCACGTTCAGGCCCAGCAGGGCCGCGGCGGCCGCGACCGCCAGGAACAGAGCGCCGGCCAGGGTTCCGAAAAGGCCCTTGCCCGGCTTGCCGCGGAACATCGCGCCGAACCCGCCCAGCAGGATCGCCACGCCGATCAGGCCGACGAGCGCCGGCAAAATCCACCACCACCAGACCATGATCCCGCCCTCCAGCTCCCCCGAGCCGGGGCAAGCTTAACCACAAAAGCGCCGTGGTGAATACCGGAGGTCCGTGACGGGGGCGACGACGCCCGATCGGCCGATCTCAGCCCATGAGGCGGAAGGAGGCGACCATCCGTTCGACGTCGGCGGAGCCGACGTTCTGCGCGCGCATGCCCACCGCGATATAGGCTCGGTCGCCGTGGATGAACGCCACCGCACTCCCTTTCGCGCCGCTCTCGAACTCGATCGCCGCCTTGCGGGCGTCCTTGCCCGAGACGCGCGTGGTCTCGCGCGACGTCTCCCGGCCGTTTGCGCCGGTGACCACGCCGTCCAGGAAGGTGTCCAGGGCGCCCGGGGTGGCGGCTTCGCCCGGCCGGAACTGGACGATCATGATCATGAAGGCCTCGCCATCGCCGGCCACGGTGAACTGGGCGGTGTCCACCGTCTGCTCGATGGGGGGATGGGTCACGGCCGGCTCGCCCGGCAGGTCGACCGAGAAGCCGTAGTCGACGCTCTTGAAGTTAGTCCAGGCGGCCTGGGCGGCGGCCGGGCCAGCCACCAGCATGACGGTCGCGACGACGAGTGAGGCCAAGAAGCGCATGAGACTGATCCCCCGAGCGGCGAGGCGCCGCGGCGCGCAAGCTACACCGTGGCGTCCGCTCGGGACAGCGCTCGCGTTTCAGGCGACCGCGACGATCTCCACTTCCGCGCCGTTGACCACCACCTCGTCGCCGACGGCCTTGCCCATCAGGGCCTGGGCGAGGGGGGAGATGTAGGAGACGCTGCCCTTGGCCGGGTCGGCCTCGTCCTCGCCGACGATGCGGAAGCTCTGGGTGCGGCCGTCCTCGCGCTCGATGGTGACGGTGCGGCCGAACAGGGCCTGGTCGGCCGGGCCGTCCGGCTCGGTCAGCTGGGCCGACGCGCGCCGGGCGTTCCAGTAGCGCAGGTCACGGGTGGCGCGCGCCATGGCCGTGCGGTCGGCCTGGATGTCGCCGCCCCCGGCCTTGGCCGCGGTGTAGGCCTCACGCGCCTCGGCCAGGGCGGCGTCCAGCTGGGCCAGGCCCGAGGCGGTGACCAGGTTGGGATGGGTCGAGATCGGGCGGTCGGGCAGGTCCGCGGCGGTCGCCTCGTAATCCTGCTCCTTGGTGAAGGCGACGCTCACTTGCGCAGCTTCGGCTTGGACTTCGAGGCGGCGCGGGCGGCGGCGGCGCGCTCGGCCTGGCGCCGGCCCCCGGGGCCGTTGGCGTAGTCGGCCTGGGCGGCCTTCTTGCGGGCGAGCGCGGCGGCGAGGGCTTCAGCCGCGTTGGCCGGCTTCTGGGCGGTGTCGACGGGATCGGACATCCGCCCAGTGTAACACGCCCGCGCCGGCGGCCGGCCGCTTTCAACCGCCGCCGGACACGAAAAAGCGCGGAGGGCCAAAGCCCCCCGCGCTCCTCCCGGGCTCAACCGGGATCAGAACTTGGACGCGGTGCCGGCCGGGTCGAACATGGCCATGACGGCGATGCCGACGCCCAGCACGGCGACGATGTAGGACCAGTAGCGGGTCGGGATGAAGAAGAACGAGCCGGCGTTGGGCTTCACTTCGAAGCGCTGGTTGGTCGCCGCGTCGATGTACACGCGGCCTTCCTTGGATTCGATGGCGCGGGTGGTGAAGAACAGCGCCGCCCCGGCGACCACGCCGGCCAGGCTGACCGCCGCGGCCGACTCGAGCCCGCCCTGCAGGTGCAGCGGGGTGACGATGAACATGCACAGGAAGAACGCGACCACCACGAACAGCGGCACCAGAATGCCCTTGCCGGACCAGATAATCAGCACGGAACTCTCTCCTTCGATGGGCGGCCGCGACCGCCGAAAATGCGAGGGAGTCCGACGCGCACGCGCCGCCGCGGCGCAGGCGCGCCGCGATTGCGGTCTGGTTTGTGACGATCCCCCCGGATCGCGAGGCCGCCTGGCGCGCTTCCCCCCGGAATCGGCGCAGTCGACCTCTACAGCGCGGACGTTCGCTCAACCGTCAGGGTTGTGCAAGTTCGTGTCGCCCGACAGGCGAGCAGCGGGCTGACGCGGGCGCGCGCAATGGCCTAGCTTGGCGTTTTCGCCGCCGTCGCCTCACCATGACCCTCGACGCCATGACGCCCGCCCGTTTCACCATCGCCGCCCGGCTGAAGAGCTTTCGCTACGCCTTCACAGGCATCGGCTTCATGCTGCGCACCCAGCACAACGCCTGGATCCACCTGGCCGCGACCGCGGCGGTCGTGGCCGCCGGGATCGGGCTGAAGGTCCGGACCGAGGACTGGCGCTGGCTGATCGTGGCCGTCGTCCTGGTCTGGGTGGCCGAGGCGATGAACACCGCCTTTGAACACCTGTGCGACGTGGTCTCGCCGGACTTCCACGTCCTGGTGCAGCGCTCCAAGGACGTGGCCGCCGGCGCCGTCCTGATCTGCTCGATCGGCGCGGTCGTGCTGGGGGCGCTGACGCTCGCGCCGTACCTTTAATTCCTCCCCCGAGCGGAGCGGTGGGGGAGGGGGACCGCGAAGCGGTGGAGGGGCCAGCGGAGTGGACCCGCTCAGCTGCAGGGTCGCGCCAAGACGAGCCCCCTCCACCATGCTTCGCATGGTCCCCCTCCCCCAGAGGAGGAGGATTTACCCGAACGTCCGCTTGGCCTGCAGGGCCCAGGTCACACCCTGGGTGCGCCAGCGGTATTCGTGCGCGATCGGATCCGGCGTGGTGCGGTTGGGGAAGTAGAAGTCCCGATCCCGCTCCAGCGCCCGGTCCAGCACGTTGTTGGCGCTGAGCGTGATGGTCGTCTGCGCGTTGGGGCGCGCCTCGACGAACACGCGGAACCAGGTGTTCTCGGGGTTGTAGACGTCGAATTCGTTCAGCCGGTACTGCGGCAGCGCGCCTTCCGCGTCGTAGATCACGCCCCAGGCCAGCTTGCGGGCCCGCAGGTCCTGGCGGAAGTCGGCCGAGAAGCCCCACAGCTCCTCGAAGGTGAAGTCCCGATCCTTGTGCGTGTACGGATCGCGCACGCGGCTGTCCTGCAGCGTCCAGCGGGCGTTGAAGCGGCCGCCGGCGACGCCGAACTTGTCCAGCGGCAGGCCGACCGCCGCTTCCAGCCACAGCCGCCGGCCGTCGCCAAGGTTGCCCGGGGCGTCGATGACGTCGACCACGTCCGGATCGCTGTCCGGGTCGGGACCGTCGGGGCCCAGCACCTCGACGGGCACGCGGTCCTGGACCATCTCGACCCAGTCGCTGTTCAGCGCCAGGCGCACCGCGCCGTCCCCCAGCACCTTGCGCTCGATCTCCCCGGTGACACGCCAGGTGCGCTCCGGCTCCAGGGTGACGTTGCCGCCGTTCTCGCGCTCGGTGGCGAGCTCCACGTTCGAGACGAAGTCGTCGAAGTTCAGCTGGGCCGCCGTGCGGCCGACGGCCAGGCGCATGCGCCACTTGTCGTCGGGGCGCCATTCCAGCGAGGCGCGCGGCTTGATGAAGGTGAGGGTGCGCTCGTAGTCGGCCGCCTCGACCGAAATGGTCGAAGTCTCGATGGCCGCGCCCCAGTCGAAGGTCAGGGTCGGGGTGAGCTTGCGCCCGCCGCTGACGAAGGCTTCGCCGCGGATCTCCTCGACCAGCACCTGCGAACCGGGGAAGGGGATCGGGGTGTGGACGCCCGACGAGTCGACCGAGGCGATGCGGATGTCGGCGTCGAGCGTGTTCAGCGCCACCTCGGCGCCGGTCTCGAACGACCAACCCCAGAGGTTTTCGTGCGACCAGGTTCCCCGGCCGATGGTCTCGCCGTAGAGGTTGTTCACGGATTGGGCGAAGCCGCCGGTCAGCACGCGGTCGGGCGTGTGGTTCAGCTGGGCTTCGTCCGTCTCGTAGCGCTCGCGGCGCATCAGGCCCACCAGCTTGGCCGTGCCCCCGGCGAGCGGGCGGCTGAAGTCGGCGCCCAGCTCGACGCCCAGCCGCTCGGGGACCTGGTTGATGGTGTCGTATCGGATCGGGCCTAGGGCGTCGCTGACGCGCGAGTTGTGGGCGAGCGGGTTGGTCCAGTTCCAGACGCGGGCGTTCACATGGGCGGCGCGGCCGTCGGACGGCTCCCAGGCCCAGCTGGCGCTCAGCGTGTCCTGCCGCTGGGCGTAGCGGTTGACCTTGTCGCGCCGTTCGATCAGGTCGCCGGACGGCAGGGCGGTGAGCAGGTCGAAGCCCTCGTCGGGCAGGTTCTCGCTGTAGTGGTCGACCGCCAGGTTCAGCGACGTCGCGCCGTTGCGGTAGAGCGCCGACACGCCGCCGGACAGGGCGGTCTGGCGGGTGAAGGGCATGCGCACCGTGGCCTCGGCCGCGCCGGACCAGCCGTCGGCGCTGTCGCTCAGCACCACGTTGATGACCTGGGCGCGCGAGCGGTACTCGCCGCCGATCACCTGACCGGGCACGATCTCGACGCGCACGACCTGAGCGGCGGGAATGCGGCTGAGGATCGACTGCAGGCTTTCGGCCTTGGCGCTGGGCCGCTCGCCGTTGATGACCACGTTGCCGGCCGCGCCGGCGAAGCCGCGGACGTCCTCGCCGTCCTGGACGTTCACGCCCGGAACACGGGAAGCCATGTCCCAGGCGTTGGACGGGGCGAACTGTTCGAACCAGGCGGAGGCGTAGACGGTGCGGCCGTCGGCGGCCTGTTCCTGGGCCAGGGCGGCCCCGGCGGCCAGGCTGGCGGCGGCGGCGAAGGCGAGCAGGCAGCCGCGGCGGCCGCGACAACGATAAGAAAGGCGCATCGGTATCCCCCGTACTGCGCCGTCCCGCCGATCATCACGCGTCGGGGGTTTTCGCGCACGCGAAAGCTTTGCCGTGGGGACGGGAAAGGCGCGGGGATTTGCGACGAACCCCCGCTTTTCGGCGACGAAACCGGATCGGGCGGAGGCCCTTAGCCGAAGGTGCGCTTCAGCTGGATCGCCCAGACCGTGCCCTGCTTGCGCCAGCGCAGCTCATGGCCGTTGATGTCGAACTCGCGCGTGCCGTCGAAGAAGGTGCGGTCGCGGATGACCGGCCGGTTGAACACGTTGTTGGCGCTGAGCGTGATGGTGGTCTGGGCGTTCGGACGCGCCTCCACGAACACGCGGAACCAGTAGTTCTCCGGGTTCCAGACGTCGATCTCGTTGATCCGGTACTGCGGGCTGCCGCCCTCGGCGTCGTAGACCACGCCCCAGGCCAGGTTGTGGGCGCGCAGGTCCTGCCGGAAGTCGGCCGAGAAGCCCCACGGCTCTTCGCCGGTGAACTCGCGGTCGGTGTGGGTGTAGGGGTCGGTGACCGAGCTGTCCTGCAGCGTCCAGCGCGCGTTGAACCGCCCGCCGGTGACGCCGAAGCGGTCCAGCGGCAGGCCGGCCACGGCCTCCAGCCAGATGCGGCGGCCGTCGCCCAGGTTGCCCGGGCCGTCGACGATGTCGACCAGCACGCCGTGCTCGTCGAAGATCTCGATCGGCACCCGGTCCTGGACCATCTCGACCCAGTCGCTGTTCAGGCCCAGGCGAAGCGTGCCGTCGCCCAGCACCTTGCGCTCGATCTCGCCGGTCAGCCGCCAGGTGCGCTCGGGCTCCAGCGCGACGTTGCCGCCGTTCGAGCGCCCGTTAGCGAGCTCCACGTTGGAGACGAAGTCGTCGAAATTCAGCTGGGCCGCCGTGCGCCCGACCGCCACGCGCGCGCGCCAGTTCGTGTCGGGGCGCCATTCCAGAGAAGCGCGCGGCTTCACGAAGGTCAGGGTCCGCTCGGACGAGACGGTCAGGCCCGGGGTGAGGGTCGAAGCGTCGGACGAGATGGTCGAGGTCTCGACCGCCACGCCCCAGTCGAAGCTGAGCGTCGGGGACAGCTTGCGTCCGCCGCTGACGAAGGCTTCGCCGCGGACTTCTTTCACCGTGGCCTGCGAGCCCGGCAGCTGGATCGGGGTGCGCACGCCGAGGTCGTCGACCAGGGCCAGGCCGATGTCGGCGTCCAGCGTGTTCAGCGCCGCTTCGGCGCCGGTTTCGATCGACCAGCCCCACAGGTTCTCGCGCGCCCAGGTCCCGCGCACGATGCTCTCGCCGTAGCTGTTGTCGACGCTCTGGGCGACGCCGCCGGTGAGGACGCCGGCCGGCGTGTGGTTCAGCTGGGCTTCTTCGGTTTGGTAGTGGTCGCGGCGCATCAGGCCGACCAGCTTGGCCGTGCCGCCGGCGAACGGCCGGCTGAAGTCGCCGCCCAGCTCGAAGCCCAGTCGCTCGGGGTTCTGGGCGATGGTGTCGTAGCGCAGCGGGCCGCTGTCGTTGCTGACCTCGGACTTGTGGCGCAGCGGGTTTTCCCAGCTCCAGGCCCGGCCGTTCAGGTGCGCGGCGCGCCCGTCGGTCGGCTCCCAGGCCCAGCTGGCGCTCAGCGTGTCTTCGCGGGTGGTGTAGCGGTTGACCTTGTCGCGGCGCTCGATCAGGTCGCCGGACGGCCGCTCGACCCACAGGTCGTAGCCCTGGTCGGGCGCGTTCTCGCTGTAGTGGCTGGCGGCCAGGTTCAGCGAGGTCGCGCCCTTGCGGTAAAGGGCCGACACGCCGCCGGAGAGCGCCGCCTGGTTGGTGTAGGGCATGCGCACCGCAGCGTCGACCGCGCCGGACCAGCCGCTGGCCTCCTCGGTCAGCACCACGTTGATGACCTGGGCGCGGGCCCGGTACTCGCCGCCGATCAGCTGGCCAGGGACCACCTCGACGCGCACGACCTGGGCGGAGGGGATGCGGCTCAGGATCGACTGCAGGCTCTCAGCCTTGGCGCTGGGGCGCGCGCCGTTGATCACCACGTTGCCGGCCGCGCCGGCGAAGCCGCGCACGTCCTCGCCGTTCTCGACCGTCACGCCCGGCACCTGGGAAGCCATGTCCCAGGCGTTCGAAGGCGCGAACTTCGCGAACCACTCGGCCGGATAGACGGTCCTGCCGTCCGCACCCGGGACCTGGGCCAGGGCGGCGCCGGCGAGCAGGCTGCTGGCGGCGGCCACGGCGGCGAGCCAGGCGCCGTTGCGGCGCGAGCGGACGATGCGCGTCATGGAGATCCCCCCTGGTGCGCCGTCCTCCCGATACCCACGCCGGAGGCTCCCTCGCGCACCGCGAAGCTGTGCCGTCGCCTATGGGGTGAGTCGCGTTACAAAGGCGTAATGCCAAGCTTGTTCGGCGAGGTGTGGCTAATACGCCCCTCCTGATCCGATCGCTCGGATCGGATCAGGTCGGCAGCCTGGAGTGAGCGCATTTTCTCCGCCGAACCGGCGGCCGCTCCGGCGGAAAATGCGCTAGCGCCCGTAAGGATTGTTCAGCGAGTAGCTGAAGCCGATCGGCATCATGTCGCGGACCTGAGCCATGTAGACGCCGGCTTCGGCCGCGGCGGTGCGCGGCACGTAGACGATGTCGAAGCGGCGGAGCGCGGCGCGGTCGGCGCGGCTGGGGTCCTTCAGGGCTTTGGACAGGTCGATGGTGCGGGCCATGGCGCGCCCGCCCGGACCGCGCCGGATCAGCACCACTTCCGAGGTCTTGGCGCCGGGCTTGAAGCCGCCGGCCATGATCACCGCCTGCAGGGCGTCGATGTCGCCGGGCATATCGATGGCGCCCGGGGACGCGACCTCGCCGCCGACGAACACCTTCAGGCCGGCGGTCTTCAGCGAGACCTCGACCACGGGGCGCAGCAGTTGGGCGCTGTAGGCCTTGGAGATGTCGTCCTGCAGGTCCGGCAGCGAGCGGTCGGCGGCCATGACGTCGCCGATCAGGGGCAGGGCGACGCGCCCGTCCGGCCCGACCTTGACCGTGCGGGTCAGCTCCGGCGCGGTCGGGGTGGCGACCTCGATCTCGTCGCCGGGATAGAGCCGGTAGCCGGGCTCGCCGTCGTCCCAGGTGGCGAAGCCGATATCGGGGAAGCGGGCGGCCTCGCGCGACGTGGCGCAGCCCGCGAGCGCCAGGCCCGCCAGAGCCGCCAGCATCAGCCGCCGAGTTGTCCGCGCGCCATTCAACATAGAGGTGAAAGTCCGCTGGAATGGGTAATCAGCAGTTAACGACAAGGGTCGCCCAACAAAGCTGCGTCACCCTCGGGCTTGTCCCGAGGGCCCAGGGTTCGGCTCGCACGGCGTTGAGGGAGTGGTTGTCCGGCTCCGTTCGCGTACCTGACGACTGGGCCCTCGGGACAAGCCCGAGGGTGACGCTTCAAATCAAGCCTCCGCCAGGTCGGCCAGGATCGGGCAGTCCGGGCGTTCGTCGCCGGCGCAGCAGCGGGCCAGTTCGCGCAGGGTGTCGGCCATGGCTTGCATTTCGGCGATGCGGGCGTCGAGGTCGGCGACGTGGCTCTGGGCGATGGCCTTGACCTCGCGCGAGGGCCGCTCGCGGTCGCGCCAAAGCGACAGCAGCTTGCCGATCTCCTCGACCGAGAAGCCCAGGTTGCGGGCGCGGCGGATGAAGCGCAGCTCATTGACCTCGCACGGGCCGAAGCTGCGATAGTTGCTATCGGTCCGGTCGGCCGGCCGGACCAGGCCGATGCTCTCGTAATACCGGATCATCTTGGTGGAGACGCCGGAGGCCTTGGACGCCTGGCCGATGTTCATCAGGTCCTCCTGTCGGAATGGGCGCGCCCCCCGGGGGGAGGACCGGGAGGCGCGGGGGAGGGCGGCTCAGCCGCAGTGGCCGTCGCAGCCGTCACGGCTGTCGGCGCTGGAGCACTTGCAGCACTCGCAGGCGCAGGCGGGGCCGCAGCCGCAACCGGCGCTGGCGGACGCGCACGTGCACGGGGCGCAGGTGCAGGGGGAGCATTCACACTTGGTCGGCATGTCGAACCTCGTTGGTCAGCGATGTGCCTGGGGGTGATAGACCTTCCAGTCATGGGAAGGTCAAGCGGCCATTTTCGGCGTTCTTTTGGAAGGCGAGCGGCGATCGGGAGCTGCGGCGGCGGTGTTGACCCTCCTATGATGGGAAGCCCTAGCGTGCGGCTCCTTGCAGATTTCCGGAGTGCGAAGTCGTGACCCACACGGCCGATCCCCACGCTTCCTGTCATGTCGTCGACCCCGTGTGCGGCATGAAGGTCGACCCGCATACGTCCAAGCACCGCGCGATGTTCGACGGACGGACCTATCACTTCTGCGCCGAGCGCTGCCGGCACAAGTTCGAAGCCGACCCGCAGGCCTACCTGAAGGCTGACCGCGCCCCGCCGCCCCCCGCGCCGGAGGGGACGGTCTACACCTGCCCCATGCACCCGGAAGTCCGGCAGATCGGTCCGGGCGCCTGTCCGCTCTGCGGCATGGCCCTGGAGCCGGAGGTCATGACCGCGGACACCGGCCCCAACCCGGAGCTGGCCGACATGACCCGGCGGTTCTGGATCGGCCTGGCCTTCGCGGCGCCGGTGTTCGTGCTGGAGATGGGCGGCCACCTGACCGGCCTGAACATGTTGATCGGGCGCCAGACCTCGCACTGGCTGCAGTTCGCCCTGGCCACGCCGGTCGTGCTGTGGGCGGGCGCGCCGTTCTTCGCACGCGGCTGGGCGTCGCTGAAGGCGCGCAGCCTCAACATGTTCACCCTGATCGCCATGGGCGTCGGCGTCGCCTGGCTCTACAGCGTGGTCGCCGTGTTCGCGCCGGACGTGTTCCCCGACGCCTTCCGCGAGCACGGCGCGGTGCCGGTCTATTTCGAGGCCGCGGCGGTGATCACCGTGCTGGTCCTGCTGGGCCAGGTTCTGGAGTTGCGGGCGCGCGAACAGACCTCCGGCGCGATCCGGGCCCTGATGGACCTCGCGCCCAAGACCGCGCGGCGCGTGCGCGACGACGGGACCGACGAAGAGGTCACCCTCGACCTGATCGGGGTCGGCGATCGGCTGCGGGTCCGGCCCGGCGAGAAGGTCCCGGTCGACGGCGTGGTGACCGACGGCCGCGCCGCCGTCGATGAGTCCATGGTGACCGGCGAATCCATGCCCGTGACCAAGGAGCCGGGCGCGCAGGTGGTGGCCGGCGCCCTGAACAAGACCGGCTCGTTCGTCATGCGGGCCGAGAAGGTCGGGGCCGACACCCTGCTGTTCCAGATCGTTCAGATGGTGGCCGCCGCCCAGCGCAGCCGCGCGCCCATCCAGCGCCTGGCCGACCTGGTGTCGGGCTGGTTCGTGCCGGCCGTGATCGTCGCGGCGGCCCTGGCCTTCTTCGCCTGGTCGCTGGTCGGACCGGAGCCGCGCATGGCCTTCGCCCTGGTCGCGGCGGTGTCGGTGCTGATCATCGCCTGTCCTTGCGCGCTGGGCCTGGCGACGCCGATCTCGATCATGGTGGGCGTCGGCCGCGGGGCCCAGGCGGGCGTTCTGATCAAGAACGCCGAGGCGCTGGAGCGCTTCGAGAAGGTCGACACCCTGGTCGTCGACAAGACCGGCACCCTGACCGAGGGGCGCCCCGCCGTGGTGGCGATCGAACCGGCCGCCGGCTTCGACGGAACGGAGCTGCTGCGACTGGCCGCCAGTCTGGAGCGCAACAGCGAACACCCGTTGGCGGACGCGATCGTCCGGGCGGCGGCGGACCGCTCCATCGCGCTCGTGGAGGCGAACGAGTTCGACTCGCCCGTCGGCAAGGGCGTGGTCGGGCGGGTCGAAGGCCGCGCCCTGGCGCTGGGCAGCGGCAAGTTCATGGCCGAGCTGGGCGTCGCCACCGCCGATCTGGACGCCGCGGCCGAGCGGCTGCGGCAGGACGGGGCGACGGCGATCTTCGCCGGTCTCGACGGGCGGCTGGCCGGGGTCTTCGGGATCGCCGACCCGATCAAGGCGAACGCGCCCGACGCCGTCGAAGCGCTCAAGCGGTCCGGCGTGCGCCTGGTGATGATGACCGGCGACAACCGCACGACCGCCCAGGCGGTGGCGCGCAAGCTCGGCATCGACGACGTGGCCGCCGAGGTCCTGCCGCAGGACAAGGCCGCCGTGGTCGAGCGGCTCAGGCGCGAGGGGCGGGTCGTCGCCATGGCCGGGGACGGGGTCAACGACGCGCCCGCCCTGGCCGCGGCCGACGTCGGCGTCGCCATGGGCACGGGCGCGGATGTCGCCATCGAGAGCGCCGGCGTGACCCTGCTGAAGGGGGATCTCGCGGGCATCGTGCGGGCCCGGCGACTGTCGCGGGCGGTGATGCGCAACATCCGCCAGAACCTGTTCTTCGCCTTCGTCTACAACGCCGCCGGCGTGCCGATCGCAGCCGGGGTGCTGTTCCCGCTGTTCGGACTGCTGCTGTCGCCGGCGATCGCCGCCGGAGCGATGGCCCTGTCGTCGGTCAGCGTGGTCGGCAACGCGCTTCGACTGAGGCGCGTGACGCTCTAGGCCTCACGCCGCAATCCCGGCCGGCGCCGCGAGCAGGGCGGCGACCTGCCGGCACAACCGCGCCGGGCAGTAGGGCTTGGGCAGGTAGACGGCGCCGGGAACGCCCTGGGCCTCGACGTCCTCGGCCGCACGGGCGCTGGCGTAGATCACCGGCAGGGCCGGGTTCAGCTCGCGCGCGCGCCGGGCGACGTCGAAGCCGGTCAGGTCCGGGGAGCCGAGGTCGATGTCGGCGACAAGCGCGCTCAGGCGCCCCGAATGGGCGTCGAGCGCGGCCAGCGCGGCCTCGGCCGTGGCGGCTGAGATCACCTCGCACCCGACGCTGGCCAGGGTTTCGGCCGCGAGCGGCAGGATGAGCGGATGGTCCTCGACCACGAGGACGCGGGGCGCGGCGGTCATCGTAACGGGTCCTGGGAAAGAGGTGCGCCCCCCGGCGAGGGGGAGGACCGGGAGGCGCTAGGGGGCGCCGGCCGGGGTCAGCCGGCGTCGGGCGCCGCGCGGTGGCGGCCGTCGGACGCGAAGGGCGGGGGCGCCTTGCGTGCGACGGTCGGCCCGCGGTCGGCGGCGTACCAGGCGGCCACGATCCAGAAGACGCCCGTCAGGACGAGGATCGCCGCCGCCGTGCGCGCGAGCGGCACGAGGTTCACTCGCCGCAGGCGCAGCCCGGGGCGCACCGCTGCTCGGACGAGCAGGCGCACCGGTCGCCGCAGCCGCACTGGGTGTTGCAGGCGCAGCTCGAGGCGGCCGGGGCGCATTCGCAGCGCGGGGCGCAGGTGCAGGCTTGGTTCTCGCACTTGGTCGACATGGGGTAGCTCCTGTTTCGTCGTTGGTGAGAGCATCCCTACCGACGCCTGCGGGCCGGCGATTGAACGAAGGGGCTAAGCGCTTTCGGGCCGGAAAATTTCTCTCGATGAACGGGGGTTGACCTTCCCACGATGGGAAGCAGCAGGTTCGCCCGCGCAAACGGGAGAGCACGTCATGACCGTCCACAGCCGCGGCCGCATCTGTCTCTGGGAAGGCGGGAGCCTCTGGATCGGCGAAACGACCGGCGAATTCGAACCGCACGCCCACCACGCCGTTCAGCTGACGCTCGGCTTCGACAGCGACTTCCGCTTCGAGGCCCGCGACAAGGTCGTGTGCGGCCGCGCCGCGATGGTGGCCAGCGACGTCCTTCACGCCTTCCGCGCCCAGGGCGAGATCGCCCATCTGTTTGTCGAACCGGAGAGTCGGATTGGGCGCGCCTTGCTGGCCGCCTACTGCGGGGACGCTCCGGTCGCACTGCTGCCGGAGGCCGTCCTGCAGGAGGCCGCCCAAGCGCTGCGGGACGCCTATCGCGCCAGCGCGCCGGACGAGCGTCTGGCCGAACTCGCCAAAGTGGCGTTCGGAGCCCTCGCGCCGGCCGTCGAGCAGGTCAGCGCCCCGGACGCCCGCGTGCGCGAAGTGATCGAATGGGCCAACGAGAACGTGGCCGAGCCGCTCTCCCTCGAAGCCGCGGCCGAGGTCGCGGGCCTGTCGCCCGGCCGGACCCGGCACCTGTTCGTGCAGGAGACCGGGGTGGCGTTCCGCTCTTACGTGCTGTGGCTGCGGCTGATGCGGGCCGTGCGGCGCTACGCCGAGGGCGCGCCCCTGACCGAGGCGGCCTACGACGCGGGTTTCGCCGACTCCGCCCATCTCAGCCGAACGTTCAGGCGGATGTTCGGCACGCCGGCCAGCGCGCTCCGGATGGCCTGATCGGCTCAGCCGGCTTGGCGGGCTTCCCGTGCGCGTCGACCGGCGGCCCGCCACTGCTGGAGATCGCGCGCCAGCCGGATCCACAGCAGGATGATGCCGGTGACCACGATGCTCAGGGTCAGGACCGCCGCGGCGATGATCAGCGGGTGGTTGAAGTTCTCGCCGGTCTTCAGGTCCATGATGTGGAGCCGCCAGAAGACGTCGTAGAACCGCCAGAGACCGGAGCGGCGGGTCACCACCTCCGCGGTCGCCGGCGACAGGTAGAATGTGGTCCGCTCCAGGTCGTTGAAATCGACCCGCCACAGCGGACCGGTCCGCCCGGTTTCCTGCGGCGCCTCGGCCAGCAGGCGCACGGCGACGACGTGGGCGTCGCCCTTGTAGGCCAGCCGGGCGAAGGTGCGGACCTCCTCGTCGTCCATCGGCGGCAGCGGGGTTCCGAGAATGGCGTCGCGGATCACCGGTTCGCCCGACGCGGGCTTCAGCACCCAGACCGGGCCGCGCGGCGTCGATTTCAGGTCGGCGTCGATCGGGGCCACGCCGGCGATCCGCGCGACGTCGGCGGCCGAAAGCAGCCGGGACGGGTCAAGCGGGGCGGGGCGGGCGTCAGCGACGTGATGCTCGCCGCGGACCTTCTCGATCGGCAGGACGGTCATGATCAGACCGCCCGCCACCCACGCCAGCACCTGCACGCCGACCACCAGGCCGATCCACTTGTGCAGCTGCAGCGACCAACGCAGAACCTTCATCACGTCCCCCCGACTCACACTGTCGGCGGCCCGCGTTCCCTGCGCGCGCCGCCGGTTTCGATGAGGGAATACGCGCCGAGGTTCCCGAGCCCTCATATTGAGGGTTCGGGCCGAACCACGCGTAGTGTGCAAGCGAGAGCCCCGGAGTCCGCCGCCATGACGAATTCGCTGGACGAGCAGCTGCGCGCGCTGGCGCGGACCGCGCCCGAGCGGTCTCTGGCCCAGCTGGAGCCGGCGGTGTGGGCGCGGATCGGCGCGCGCGAGGAGGTCCAGCCGCGACCGTTCGGGCCGCTGCGGGTCGCCACCGTGTCGCTGGCCCTCGTCGCCGGCGTGGCGGTCGGCGGGGCCGCGGCCACCGCGGCCGTCCACACCCCCAAGGAGATGCAGGTCTTTGCGGTGAAGCCCGACCTGGCGCCCTCGACCCTGCTGGAGGGCGGCCGATGAGCGTGGGTCTGCGCAACCTGCTGTTCACGGCGGCCCTGGCCGCCGTCGCCGCCGCGCTCGGGGCCTGGGGCGGCGCGCGCTACGTGGTCGGGGCCCGCGCGCCGGCCTCCCTGCACGAGACCGTGCATCACAAGCTGGACCTCAGCGCCGAGCAGGAGCGCCGGATCGACGCGCTGGAAGGCCGCTTCGCCGTCCGCCGCAAAGCGCTGGAAGCCGACATGCGCGCCGCCAACGCCGAGCTCGCCGCCGCCATCGAGGCCAGCGACGGCTATTCCCCGCAGGTCCAGGCCGCGGTCGATCATTTCCACCACGCGATGGGCGCGCTCCAGAAGGAGACCATCGCCCACGTCTTCGATATGCGGGCCGAGCTGACCCCGGCGCAGGCCGCGCGGTTCGACGCCGAGGTCGCCCGGACCCTGACCGCCGAAGACAAGTGAGTCCGCCTCCGGTCGAAAGCGACGGCGAGCTCGCCAGCCGGGCCGCCAGCGGCGATGAGCGCGCCTTCACCCTCCTGATGCGCAAGCACAAGGAGGGGCTGTACCGCTTTGTCCGCCGCTATGTCGGCGACGCCGACGAGGCCTATGACCTGCTGCAGGAGAGCTTTGCTGCCGCCTGGCGGGGGCTGGACCGCTACGACCCCGCACGGCCGTTCGAAGTCTGGCTGCGGCGGGTGGCGCTGAACAAGTGCCGCGACTGGAGCCGCCGCCGGTTCGTGCGGCGGCTGGTGCGCGGCGTCGGCGCGGAGACGGCGGAACTGGAGGCCGCGCCCGATCCGGGATTTTCGCCCGAGGCCGCCCTGGTCGAGGCCGAGGCGCTGCGCCGGCTGGACCGCGCGGTGGCCGACCTGCCGCCGGCGCTGAAGGAGCCCCTGATCCTGACGGCGCTCGAGGGGCTGTCGCAGCAGGAAGCAGCCGCCCTGCTGGGCGTCTCGGTCAAGGCGGTGGAGACCCGGGTGTACCGGGCACGGCGGCGTCTGGCGGAAATTACAGGGGCCTCGCTCGGCGACCGCGAGGGGTGAGCGCCGCGGGCGCGTATGAGACTGGAGACGGGGACTTGACCCTCCCATGATGGGAAGGGGCAGGGTGCGCCGTTCCCGTGACGGCTCGAGAGTTGTGATGACGTTGACCCGACTGCTGCTGGCGATCTGTGTGAGCCTGATGCTCGCGCCGGCCGTGCTGGCGGCCGAGTACGACCTGGTGATCGACAAGCGCCTCGTCGACATCGACGGCCGCAAGGCCGAGCAGATCACCGTCAACGGCCAGCTGCCGGGTCCCACCTTGCGTTTCCGCGAGGGCGAGACCGCCACCATCCGGGTCACCAACCGGCTGAACGAGACCACCTCGATCCACTGGCACGGCTTCCTGCTGCCGGCCGAAAAGGACGGCGTGCCGGGCTTCAACGGCTTCAAGGGCATCGCGCCTGGCGAGACCTACACCTACCAGTTCCAGATCCAGCAGAACGGCACCTACTGGTACCACGCCCACGCCGCCACGCAGGAGCAGGCCGGTCACTACGGCTCGATCGTGATCGATCCCGCCGACGGGCCGCGGATCAAGACTGACCGCGACTACGTGGTGGTGCTGTCCGAGTTCACGCCGGAGGATCCGGAGCGGATCCTGCGCAACCTCAAGGTCGACCCGGGCTACTACAACTACCGCAAGCGCACGCTGGGCGACTTCTTCCGTGACGCCCGGACTTTCGGGTTCGGCGCGGCGGTCAAGGACCGGACGGCCTGGGGCGGCATGCGCATGGACCCGACCGACATCGCCGACGTCTCGGGCTACACCTTCCTGGTCAACGGCAAGGGGCCGAAAACCAACGAGACCTTCCTGTTCAGGCCGGGCGAGAAGGTGCGGCTGCGGTTCGTGAACGCGTCGGCCATGAGCTATTTCGACGTGCGCATCCCCGGCCTGAAGATGACCGTGGTGTCCGCCGACGGGCGCGACGTCGAGCCGGTGCCGGTCGACGAGTTCCGCATCGCCGTGGCCGAGACCTACGACGTGATCGTGGAGCCGCAGACCGAGGAAGCCTTCACCGTCTTCGCCGAGGCGATCGACCGTTCCGGCTACGCTCGCGCCACCCTGGCCCCGCGCGAGGGCATGAGCGCGGCCATACCCGAAATGCGCCCGCGCGCCGTCCTGATGATGAGCGAAATGGGCCACGCCATGCCCGGCATGGACCACGCCGCCATGGGGCACGGCGCTTCCACGCCGGCCGCCGGCCATGAAGGCATGGACCACGGGAGCATGGCCGGCATGGAGGGCATGGATCACGCCGCCATGGGCCACGACATGTCGGTCGGCGACGAGGTCGTCACCGACTATCCGAAGATCGACTACGGCATGGGCAAGCCGACCATGGCCCACGACATGGGCGAGCTGGCGCCGGAAGGCAGCCTGAACGGCTCGGGCGAGGTCTACGGCTGGGCCTCGGGCGCGCCGTATGGGGCCAAGGTGCTGAGCTACGCGGACCTGCGCTCGGCCGCCCCGCAGGCCGACACGCGCGCCCCCGAGCGCGAGATCGTGGTGCGGCTGGGCGGCAACATGGAACGCTACCGCTGGACCATCAACGGCCAGACCTTCGAGGAGGCCGAGCCGATCCGCCTGCGCTACGGCGAGCGGGTGCGGATGACCTTCATCAACGAGTCGATGATGGCTCACCCGATGCACCTGCACGGCATGTTCGTGCAGCTGGAGAACGGCCAGCCGGCCGACCGCCTGCCGGACAAGCACGTGGTCAGCGTCGCGCCGGGCAAGAGCTATTCGGTGCTGATCAGCGCCGACGCCCCGGGCGAGTGGGCCTTCCACTGCCATCTGCTCTACCACATGGAGTCCGGCATGATGCAGAAGGTGACGGTGGCCCGCCTGGACGGCGACGCGCCCGCCGCCTCGGCCGACAAGGGCGAGGCCGAACACGGGCACCACCACGCCGGCCATGGAGCGGGCCAATGATCCGCGCCGCCGTGTTCGCGAGCCTGGCCGCCGCCGCCCTGGCCGCTCCGGCCGCCGCCGAGGAAGTCCGCGAGAAGTCGCTGAACGATCCTGCGTCCCACAAGCACCGCACCTACTCCATGGTCCGGCTCGAAGCCGACGCCGGGACGACGACGGACGGGGAGGGGATCGGCTCCTGGGAGGGCGACGCCTGGATCGGCGGGGACAAGAACAAGCTCTGGTTCAAGACCGAGGGCGACGTCGAGGACGGCGAGACCGAAGAGGCTGAGCTGCAGGCCCTGTGGAGCCGCAACGTGGCGACCTTCTGGGACCTGCAGGCGGGCGTGCGCCACGACTTCGAGCCGGACCCGACCACCTATCTGGCGCTGGGCGTGCAGGGCCTGGCCCCTTACCAGTTCGAGACCGACGCGGCCGCCTTCCTCAGCGAGGACGGCGACGTGGGCGTGCGCTTCAAGCAGAGCTTCGACGTGCTGCTGACCCAGCGGCTTGTGCTCGAGCCCGAGGTCGAAGTGAACGCCTTCGCCCAGGACGTTCCGGAGAAGGAGGTCGGCGCCGGTTTCTCTGACGTCGAGGCCAAGCTGAAGCTCCGCTACGAGATCACCCGCAAGTTCGCCCCCTATGTCGAGGCCGCCTACGAACGGCGCCTCGGCGAGACCGCCTCCATCGCCCGCGCTAGCGGATCCGACGTCGACACGACCTCGATCCGCATCGGCGTGCGGAGCTGGTTCTAATCCTTCCCCTGGAGACCCGAATGAAACTCGCCCTCGCGGCCGCCTTTGCGCTCGCCGTCGCCACCCCGGCCCTGGCCGACCATGCCGGTATGGACCACGGCGCGCAGGATCACGCCGGCCACGGCGCCATGATGGAAGGCGGCCTGAAGTCGTCCTCGCCCGAATCCGGGTCGACCGTCAGCGCCCCCAAGACCCTGGCGCTGACCTTCGAGCACCCGATGAAGCTGGACATGGTCACCCTGACCGGTCCGAACGGCGCCACCCTGAAGCTGAAGGGATCCGCCGCGGTCGCCGACAGCGCCACGGTGAAGCTGCCGGTGCTGGCCGCCGGCGTCTGGAAGGCCGCCTGGCACGCCACCTCGGCCGACGGGCACATGATGTACGGCGCCTTCGGCTTCACCGTCCGCTGACCCGCGGCGTCTTCGCAGGCTCGTTCACTCACGGTTAACGCTACCGGCCGACCGTGCTTCCATCCCGCGACGTGCGCGGAGTGAGTCGGAACAGTATGCGGGATACGGACTGGACGAGCGGAAGCGAGGCGCCCTGGGGCGGCCGGCTCGTCGTGCGTCCGCGCTATTCCGCGGGCGACCTGACCGTGCTGCTGTGGCGCGAAAAGACCAACATGTTCCTGGTCTTCGCTCTGGTGTTCGGCCTGGGGGTAGCGGCGGCGGTGATGTCGCCGCGCACCTACACCGCCAAGTCCAGCCTGCTGGTCCAGCTGGGCCAGGAATACGTCTACGAACCGCGCGCCGGCGACGCCGCCCGCGGCGCGGTGCCGAAGACCGACGAGGTGGTGCGCTCCGAAGTCGAGATCCTGTCCAGCGACGAGCTGAAGGCCCGTGTGGTCAAGGCCGTGGGCCTGGCCGCCATCGACCCGAAGCTGGCCGAGGCCTGGAACCAGGCCGACGCCGAGGAGCGTCGCAAGATCGAGGGCGCGGCGATCAAGGCCATCACAGACGGCCTGGGCGTCGACACCGCGCCCGAGACCGGGGTGGTGCGGCTGAGCTTCAAGCACAGGGACGCGGCGACCGCGGCCCTGATCCTGAACCGGCTGGTCGAGACCTACTTGGCCTACCGTAAGGAGGTGTTCAAAGACGTCTCCTCGCCGGTTCTGCTGGCCCAGAAGGCGGCGTTCGAAAAGCGTCTGGTCGAGGCCGACGCGGCCTATGAGACCTTCCTGCGCGATCACGCGCTGGGCGACTTCCCGACGGAAAAGGCAAGCCTTTCCGCGCTTTACCAGAACGTCCTGGACGAACGGTACAAGGTCGACGCCCGCCTGCGCGAGGTGCGCGCCCAGTTGGCGAGCCTGTCGGCCGGCCTGGCCTCGGTGCCGGCGGAAGTCGGCGTCCAGCGCGACCTGGACCTGACCGCGCCGCAGAAGCTGCTGGCCCTGAAGGTCGAGCGGCAGGACCTGCTGTCGCGCTACAAGCCGGACTCGCAGCCGGTGAAGGACGTCGACGCCAAGATCTCCGAGCTGGAGCGCCTGATCGGCTCGGGCCAGGGCGTGGGCGAGAAGGATCGCCGCCTGGGCGCCAACCCGGTCTGGCAGGACCTGGAGACCGACCGCGTGCGCCTGTCGGCCGAAGCCGCGTCGCTGGCCGCGCGTCGCGACGCCCTGGTGGGCCAGCTGAAAGAGGTCTCCGACCGCCAGCTGAACCTGACCAAGCTGGAGTCGGAGTACCAGAACCTGTCGGTCGAGCGCGAAGTGCTGCAGACCAACATCCGCGGCTTCACCACCCGGGCCGAGGAGATCGGCGCCGCTCGGGCCATCGCCGAGGGCGCCGACGACAACATCCGGGTGGTCGAGCGCGCCGCCCAACCGGCCCGCGGCGAGAGCATGCGCAAGGTCATCGTGGCGCTGGCCTTCTGCTTCGCGGCCTTCACCGCGGTGTGCGCCGGTCTGCTGCGGGTGTTCCTGCGCCGGGGCTTCCCGACCGCCGCCTCGGCCGGGCGGACGCTGGAGCTGCCGGTGCTGGCCAGCGCGCCGCTTAAGACCCCCTGAAGGGCGAATCCCATAGCCTGTGCTACGGAAGTCAGGAACGCGCGTACGGGCGATTCGAGATGGTGGATCTGACGGCTGAAATGGCGGCGTTGTGGGCCGCTCTGGCGCGCGTCCAGGGCGCCGGGGCCGGCGGTCGCGTCATCCAGTTCGTGGCCGCGCACCAGGGCGAGGGCACCTCGACCGTCGCCCGTGAATTCGCGCGCATGGCCGCCGTTCGCGCCCGCAAGCCGGTCTGGCTGGTCGACGCCGATCTCGAGAACCCCAGCCAGCTGGACGCCGTCTGCGCCGAGCCCGAGCGGTTCGGTCGGGTCGGCCCGCCGGCGTCCGCCACGCCCGACCAGTCGATCTTCTACGCGGTGCGCCCGCCGATCCGCTCGAGGAACGGCGTGCCGGTGGCCGATCGCCGCCTGACCGTGGCGCGCTCGGCGCTGGGCGGACGGTTGTGGGTGAGCCGTTTCAGCGTCGAGCTGGTGCCGCCGGGCCGCCGCGCGAAGGTGCTCTCCGACGGGACCTACTGGAGCGCGCTGCGCCGCCACGCCGACACCGTGGTGATCGATTGCCCCGCCGCCGACCGGGCCGAGACGGCCGAGGTGCTCGCGCCCTTGGTCGACGCCACCGTCCTGGTGGTCGCCGCCGACGACACCGACGCCCGACAGGCCTCGGCGCTGAAGACGCGCATTGAAGAGGCCGGCGGCCGCTGCATCGGCCTGGTCTTCAACCGGGCCCAGGTGCAGACCCCGAAATTCCTGCGCCGCTTCGTCGGCTAAACGAAGCGGGAGCAAGGCCCCCCTTCGGCGCGTTTCCCCTGCGACCGCAGCGGAGAGCGCCATGCCCGACCAGGACCGTCCGACCAGCCGCGCGCCCGACGAGGTGCGGCCCGCAGCGCGCGTGGTGCTGGCGCCCGCCGCCGGTGCGACCGCGGAGGGCCGGACCTTCGCGCCTGAGCAGGTGCGTGAGGCCCTGCGCGACCATCCGGTGAGCGCCGGCGAGCTGGTCGAGGCCCCCGTGGCCCGCGCCGAGCCGGGCCGCGCGCCGCCCGTGCGCCTTCAAGTCGTGGCGACGACGCCGGAAGGCCGAGTGCAGGTCGACGACGGGACCCGGATCGAGGTGCGCGACAGGCCCGTACCGACCGTCGAGAGCCTGACGCCGGGGCTGGACGCCATCTACGACGACGTGCGGACGCTTCGGCCGATCCTCAACCAGATCCGGGAGATGATCGAGCTGCCCCTGCGGCAGCCCGACATGTACCGGCGGCTCGGCATCCGTCCGCCACGAGGCGTGCTGATCCGGGGGGCGCCGCTGTCGGGCGCCCGCCGCCTGACGCGCGCGGTCGCGGCCGACATGGGGGCGAAGCTGCTGCTGGTGAGCGGCGCCGAACTCAACGCGGTCGACATCAACGAGGCGGATCGACAGCTGGACGAGGCGTTCGCAGCGGTCAAGCCGGGCGAGCCCACCCTGGTGGTGGTGTCGGACCTCGATCAGGTCGCCCGACGTCGCGACTGGACCACGACCGACGCGGAGCGGCGGATAGCAGCGCGCTTCCTGGCGCGGCTGGACGCGCTGGATCCGGACGCGCGCGTGGTGGTGGTCGGCATGACCTCGCGGCCCGAAGCGCTGGACGAGGCGGTCCGGCGCCCCGGCCGGCTCGACCGGGAGATCGTCAACTCGCCTCCCAATCCCGACGCCCGACGCGAGTTCCTCGAGATCGGCCTGGCCCGCAGCCCTCTGGCCGAGGACGTCGACTATGACGAGCTGACCCGGTTCACCTGGGGCTATTCGATCGGCGATCTCAGCTCGTTCGTGCGCGAAGCGGCGCTGCACGCCATCCACCGCGCCTGCGGCGAGGACATGTGCGGCACCGGCCCGACGGTGATCGCCCGCGAAGATTTCATGGAAGCCATGAAGCGGGTGAAGCCCTCGGCCTTGCACGAGGTCGTGGTGCAGGCGCCGGCCGTCAAATGGGACGACATCGGCGCCGACGAGACCGCCATGGACCGCCTGCGCAAGGGCGTGGTCCTGCCGCTGACCCGGCCGGAGGCCCTGGCGCGTCTGGGCGTGCGCCCGCCGCGGGGGTTTTTGCTGTTCGGCCCGCCGGGCAACGGCAAGTCGATGATGGCCGCCGCGGCCGCCTGCGAGGCGGGCGCCAACTTCCTGTCGGCCGGGGTGTCGGAGCTGCTGTCCACCGGCCGCCAAGTCCCGGACCTGATCGCCAACCTGTTCGCCCGGGCGCGCGAAGTGGCTCCGGCGCTGATCTACATCGACGAGGTCGACCGGCTGACCAATCCGGTGGCCGCGGGTGTGGAGGATCCGAACGCCGCGCGCCACGGCCTCAACGCCCTCCTGGCCGAAATGGACGCCCTGGTCCAGACGCCGGGCATCGTCGTGGTCGGCGCCACGGCGCGTGCGGCCATCCTGGAGCGGGACCTGCTGCACTCCGGCCGGCTGGAGGAGCTGGTCTATGTGCCGGCGCCCGATGTCGACGCACGCCGGAAGATACTGGAGATCGCCACCCGTAACGTACCGTTGTCCGAGGACGTCAACCTGCAGACCGTCGCCGAGCGCACCGAGCGGTTCACCGGCACCGACCTGCGTGACCTGGTGCGGGCGGCGGGGCTGACGGCGCTGTACCGTTCGATCGACGCCGAGACCATAGACGCCGGCTGCTTCGAGGTGGCGCTGCGCGAGGTGCGGCCCTCTGTGACCGAGGACATGGAGAGCGCCTACGAGGAGACGGCGCTGACCCTGAAGCAGGAGCCGGCCCGACGGCCGACCATCGGCTTCGCGGTGCCGGTCGCCCGGCACGACGACACGACGACCGGCTCGAAGTAGCGATCAGGCGTGCGCGGCTGCGGCGCGGCGCAGCTCGGCCGCGCCATAAAGCTGCGGCTCCAGACCGTTGAACCAGCACAGCTTTCCGAGACCGCGAGCGGCCCGGTCCAGCGCCTGGGCGCGGGTCGGGCGGCGGGCGATCCACAGGGCCAGCGCCAGCACGCCCCAGACGCAGGCCTGAACGGCGCCGACCGCGCTCCACTTCAGGACGCCGGCCCAGTCACGCGCGTGGGCGCAGGTCTGGCTGGGGCCCTGGCCGTAGGCGAAGGCGCGCTTGAGGGCGTAGCCCAGGGTCGCCCGGTGGGCCGGCGCGTGCTCGAAGGCCATCGCATCGGGGGCCCAGGCGAAACGGCCGCCGCGGGCGGCGAGCGCCGCGAACAGCTTGTCGTCCTCGCCGCCGCTCTGGTCGGCCGAGGTGTCGAACGGGGCGGGGCCGGGCAGGGCGACCGCCCGTGTCATCAGCGAGCAGCCGCAGCCGTAGGGCTCCGCCGCCAGACCGGCGACCTCAGGCCCGCGACGGGAGAAGAAGTCTTCCAGATAGGGTCGCAGCCAGGGCTTCGCGTCGGACGCGCGGCCCTCGATCGCGCCGAAGGTGGCGTCGGCGCCGAACCGTTCGTGCGTGTCGAGCAGGGCGGCCAGCCATCCGTCGGCGGCCTCCTCATCGTCGTCGAGGAAGGCGATCAGCGGGGCGTCGGTGGCGGCCAGCGCAGCGTTGCGGGCGGTGGCCACGCCGGGCTTGGGCGCATGCACGTAGATCACCGGTACGGAGGCCTCGGCCGCCACGGCGTCGACGGTCGCGCGGGCCGATCCGGCCGGATCGTTGTCGGCCACCACGATCTCGCGCAGCCGCTCCGGCGCTTGGCCGGAGAGCGAGCGCACGGCGCGCGCCAGGCTGTCGGGCCGGCGCAGCGTCGGGATCAGGATGGCGACGTCGCGGTTCATGCGGCCGCGCCCAGGCGGCGAACGCCTTCGGCCACGGTGACCGGCTCGAACCCGGCTTCAAGCGCGCGGTCGACCAGCCGGCCCAGCGCACGCGGCGTGCAGCCGAAGGCCGACGCGCCCTCGCGCACGTCGTGGGTGTAGAGGATCAGCCAGCCGCCGCGCTCGGCGGCGCGGTCCATCCAGCGGCAGGCGACCGCCTCGCCGTCGGGGCCCTCGACGCCCACGGCGGGCAGCTGGTTCAGGTCGCTTCCGGCCTTCACCAGGCCCGGATGCAGCGCGCGCAAGCCGTCGTAATCGCGGGCCAATTGCGCCTTCGCGGCCGGCGCGACGTCGCCGTAGGGATAGGCGAAGGTGGTCGGGTCCGGCGCCCCCCAGGCCATCAGGGCCTCGCGGTTCTTGCGCGCCTCGCGGGCGACCTCGTCGACGTCGGCCTGGCCGCAGTCCAGGTGGCCGAAGGTGTGGCAGCCGATCTCATGGCCGGCCTCGACCAGGGCCTCGATGTCGTGGCGCTGGGTGTAGGGCCCCATCGGTCCGTCCGTGCCGGCCAGGCCGGCGCACACGTAAAAGGTGCCGCGCACGCCCATGGACCGAAGGATCGGCGCGCCGTCGCGGGCGGCCGAGACCGGCGCGTCGTCGAAGCTGAAGCTGATCATCGGCCGCGCGGGCGACGAGGCCACGGCGCGGCGGTGCGCCAGCCGGCTCCAGCGGCGGCGCAGCTTGCCCTTCAGCGAGGCGTCGGCGGTGTAGACCTGCGGGATCATACGGCCTCGGCGTAGAGCGCGGCGCGGTAGAGCCGCAGCGAGAAGGCGCGCGCGGCGGTCGGCAACAGGCGGGCGAGTGCCGCTCGCTTCAGCAGCGGGCGCCAGGCCGGCAGGGCAGGGGCCTTCTTCAGCAGCTGAGCCGCGCGATAGCTGGGATAGCCGCGGACCACCTCGGGATGGCGGCTCACCACGCGCGCGAAGTTGCCGACCGAGCTCTCATATTTGGCGGCCAGGCTCTCGACCGTGTCGAGGCCGAGGTGGGTGGCGGGGATGTCGACATGGCGGACGCTGAAGCGGCGGGCGACGCGCATGCCCCACTCGACGTCTTCCCAGCCCCAGCCGGCGAAGTCGCGATCGAAGGCCTCCGCCTGGAAGGCGTCGCGGCGGACCAGCAGGTTGGAGGTGTAAACGAACTTCTCCGGCGCCCGGGCGCGCTCGTACCACGGCACGCACTCGGCCTTTTCGGCCATGGCCCGATGCACGGCGAAGGCGGACTCACGCGAGGCGTGCTTCAGCGAGAAGCCCCCGAAGGCGACGGCCGGATCGTCGAGCGCGATCACGTCCAGCCAGGCCTGCAGGAAGCGGCGATTGTCCGGGCGCATGTCGGCGTCGAGGAACAGGAAGACGTCGGCGCGCGCGTGGGTGGCCAGGCGGTTGCGGCCGCGCGCGCGACCTTCGTTCTCGGTCAGGCGCACCACGCGGACCGGCAGCTTCGCGCGCGCCACCCCGGCGTCGACGCGCGCGGCGAGAGCGGCGTCGGCCGAGCCGTCGTCCAGCAGCACGACCTCGACCGCGCCCTGGGTGATGTCGGCTTCCTGGTCCAGCGCCTCCAGCAGGGCCAACGGATCATCGCGCAGGAACGGCACCAGCACCGACAGCACCGGGCGGGCGGCGGCGTAGGCGATGTTGTCGCGGACGGTCTCGGCCGTGGCGGTCTTCTTGGTCTTACGCGTCATGCCGGACGTCCTGACAGGAAGGCGTTGAAACGGGGGAAGAGGGTGCGGGCGGCCGCCTCGCGCACGCCGCCGGCGTCCAGCGCCCAGGCGCACGCGCCGTAGACGATCACGCCCGCGCCGGCCTTGAGGATCAGTTCAGGCAGGCCTCCGAGCTCGGGCAGCAGGACGACGACGACGGCCATGGCGGCTGTGGCGAACGCGCAGCGTAGCAGTGTGTTCCAGGGCAGGGGCAGGCGGGTCGCCTTGCGGCCGATGACGTAGGAGGCGACCGCGCCGATCGCGTAGCTGGCCGCCGCCGCCCAGGCGGCGCCGGCCAGACCGAAGCGGGGCAGCAGGATCAGGTTGAGCGCCAGGTTGGCGGCCGCCGGCACGGCCATGGCCGCCAGCAGCAGCGTCGTGCGTCGGCCCAGCGTGAAGGCCTGGTGGAAGTAGTAGGTGGTCAGGCCGGCGAACAGCGCCGACAGGGCGGCCCAGGGCGTCACCTGGGCGGCCGCGGCGCGCAGACCTTCGCCGACCAGCAGCTCCGCCAGCGGACGCGCGACCAGGGCCAGGCCGGCGGCGGCCGGCAGGCACAGCAAAAGCATGGTCGAGGCCTGTTCGCGCGCCGTCTTTTCGAGTTCGGTGCGCCCGCCGCGCTCCAGCGCCGCCACGAGGGCCGGGCCGCCGGCGGCGCCCAGCCAGACGAACAGGACGTCAAGCGTGCGGTTCGCCAGGGTGTAGGCGGCGTGGTAGGCGCCCACCGCGCCCGCGTCCAGGAAGCCCGCGATCAGGAACCGGTCCAGGCTGGCCAGGCCGAGCGCCAGGATCAGCGAGGCCGAGACCGGCAGGCCGTAGGCGGCGTAGGCTCGCGCACGGGCAGGTTCGAAGCCGCCGCCCTTGGCGAACGAAAGCTCACGCGGCAGGCAGAACGGGACCAGCAGCAGGGCGCCCAGCAACAGGCCCAGCAGCGGACCGCGGGCGCCGAGACCGGCGGCCGCCAAGCCCGCGCCCAGCAGGAAGCCGCCGGCGGTCTGGGCCATGTCGAGCAGAGAGGCGGACGCGACTTCGCCCGCCGCCCGGCGGCGTTCGCGGGCCAGCTGGACCAGGCACTTGGCGATCACGGTCCCGAGCGCTGCGGCGACGGCGCCCTTCAGGGCCGGGGCGGCGGGCCACAGCCACAGCGCCAGGCCGGCGACCAGCGCGAACGGGACGGTAAGGGCGAAGAAGGTCCGGTACAGGGTGGCGAAGTGCGCGCTCAGGCCCTCGTCGCGCTCGGCCGCCCAGAAGCGGGCCATGGCCGCCTCCAGCCAGGTGAACACGCTCGTATGCGCGAGCACCAGCACCGAGAAGGCCAGGGCGTAGCGGCCGTACTCCTCCGGCGTCAGCAGGCGGGTGAAGACGACGATGGAGCCCAGGCCCACCAGGCCCTGCACGGCGTTGGCCGGCAGGTAGCCCCACACGCCTCTCCAGAACATGGCGCGCATCAGCGGATCGCCTCGCGGTCGCCCAGCAGGCACGGCACGGTGACCAGCATGATCCAGAGATCCAGCCAGAACGACTGGCGCTCGATGTAGTCGACGTCCAGCGCCACGCGCCGGCGCACGTCGGCGGCGTCGTGGAGAGGGCCGCGCGAGCCGTTGACCGCGGCCCAGCCGGTCATGCCGGGCTTCATGCGGTGGCGCCAGGCGTACTCGGCCACCAGTTGCGCGCTCTCGGTCTCGCCGGTCTTCATGCCGACCGCGTGCGGGCGCGGGCCGACCAGGCTCATCTCGCCCTTCAGCACGTTCAGAAGCTGCGGCAGCTCGTCCAGGCTGGTTTTACGCAGGAACCGGCCCAGACGGGTGACGCGGTCGTCGTCGGCGACGACCTGGCGCTCGGCGCGCGCATCGGCCGCCTCGTGGCGCATGGAGCGGAACTTCCAGACCACGATCTCTTCGTTGTTGAAGCCGTGGCGGCGCTGGCGGAAGAACACCGGGCCCGGGCTGTCCAGCCGCACCAAGAGCGCGATCACGGCCAGCACCGGGGCCAGAAGGACCAGCGCGACCCCACCGATCACCAGGTCCTGGATCCGCTTGGCGAAAGCGCGGCGCTCGTCCTCCGGCGCGCCCGACAGCTTGGCCAGCGGCGCATTGGCGAGCTTGGACAAGGCGGCGTCGCGGCCCTCGGCGTCCTCCAGATCGACCAGGAGGGAGACTTCGTTCGGCAGCACGCGCAGGCGCTCGACCACCTGGCGCACGCGGGTGCGAGCCGACGGGTCCAGCGCCACCACCACGCGGTCGACATAGGGAAGCAGACGATGGTCGAGCAGGGCCTGGGTGTCGCCCAGCACCGGCACGCCGGCCACCGCGCCCGGCGCGCGCGCCAGCCGGTCGTCGAACACGCCGATGATGTTGACCTCGCGCCGTTCCAGCGCGTCGCGGATCAGCCGCTCGGCGTGACGCGTGGCGCCGACGACGACGACGTTGGGTGTCAGCTTGCCCTCCGTGCGCCAGCGCTGGACCAGGCCCCACCAGGTCATGTGCAGGGCGTGGACGGTCAGGAAGCTGAGCGCCAAGCCGGCCAGCACGCTTTTCAGCACCACGGCGTCCGCGCCCAGCAGGGCCGAGCCGAAACCGGTCAGGACGCCGGCCAGGGCGAAGGCGCCGACCAGCCGCGCCAGGTGGGGGACGCGGCGCTTACGGCCGCCGAAGCCGTACAGGTCCAGGCTCTTCAGCGCCCACAGCGTGAAGGCCAGCGCCATTACGAAGGGCGCTGCCTGGGCCACAGGCGCCTGGGACAGCGGGGCGGGCAGGGCGGTCGCCGCGCCGGCCAGGGCCAGGGCGGCCAGCACGGTCGTGTCGACCGCGCGGAACATGGCGACCGCCTGCGCCCCGCTCTGGCGCGCGCGCGACGAGACCAGCCGGCCCGGCCGGAACGGGCCGCGGCGCTCCTTCGGATCGGCGGCTTCCAGCGGCGCGGAATCGTTGGCGGGGACGAGCTTGCGGGCGACGACGGGCATCAACTGTCCGAAAACGAGCTATCGCGCCTCAGGCTTGCAAAGCTCGTGCAACAGGCGAGCGGCGCTCGCGCCTTCCGATCACGCCGAAGCCTGCGCGCCCTGCGGTTCGAACAGCTCCGGACGGCGGCGCCGTTCGATCACCTCGCCGGTGAAGGCCATGATCTGCGCCGAGTCCGCCCCGGCCCCGATCAGCACCGTGGTCCCGCGCCGGGACAGGGCCTTCAAGTCGTTCAGGTAGCGCGGCTCGCGCCAGCGGCCGGCGTGCGCCGGGTCGACGTGCACGAGCAGCACGTCCGGCCGGTCGGTCGACGACAGGATCATCTTGCTGCGGTCCGGGCGCCAGTGACCGTCCAGCGCCCCGGCCAGCCAGCCGCACACGAAGGCCCGGCATTGCATCGGGCGGGTCTCGTAGATCCCGCAGCCGGCGCCCTTCTTCACGTGCGGGCACCAGGTGTCGGCGGGTTTTTTCAGCTGCGGATCGGAAATCCCCAGCAGCTTGCAGCACAGGTTGCATGCGCCGCATTCCCGGGCGGCCGCGCCGGCCGACCCGCTCATCGTATACTCCAGAGTCTGAACATCGATCCCCGCCCCCACGGTTGATCGGATTACAGACTCGTAAGGTTCAGGGAGTCAACGTGAGTCGCCGAGACGAAACTGCCCGAATACAGGATGCTGACCTGTAGAATGTTGGATGCGCCGCAGATTGGCCGCAAAGCGGCCATAATGTTTGCTGGCGAGTAAGCAGATTGCGGCGCGAGGCCAGGGCCCGCCCTCATCGCAACCTGAAGTGGGGATGGGGCGCGGAGCTCGCCTCGTTTCGCGACGCACGCGTGGCGACGGCGGCGACGATGGCGTGGCGCGGGGCCACGCGGTCACATCGCTCGCGATTTAGCGGGAAGCAGTGGCGGAGACGGAGGGATTCGAACCCTCGATACCCTTTAGGGGGTATGACGATTTAGCAAACCGTTGCCTTCAGCCACTCGGCCACGTCTCCGGCGCGATCCGGATAGCCTGTTCGGTTTGGGATGGCAACGGAAGCCTCGGGGGCTGTGGAGGTTTTTCCCCAGGCGCGGTGCGGACGGCGGGTTAATGGAAACCTCCAGGGAGACCCAACCGCGGCAAAAGTCTGCCGCGACCCGGGCGACGTCAGGCGTGCCTTTAGCTCGACCGATGCGATTTGTTCTGTTTTTGTTCTTGCCGTAACGCCGTTCTCGTGCGACGCTCCAAGCTGCGCAATTTGGGCGCGGGCACGACATAAGGCGGCGACGAACAGGAATGGCGAACCCGGCACCGGCGAAGCGACAGAGGCAGGAAGATTGGTTTGGAACCGCGCTGAACGAAGCGCGCCGGTATGCGCCGGCGGTGCTGAGCCTGATGACACCCGGGGCACAAGCGGTGGCGGTCGCCAAGTTGTTGGCGGATCGGGAAGCCAGCCGAAGGACTACGCCCGCCCCGCGCGCCAAGCGGCCAGTCGCGGTGGGGAACCGCGTGCAGCCGACGACGCCTGTGGCGCCGAGGGTCGATCGCCTCATCGGCGAGCTCAATCGCAACCCTCTGGTCCGAGAGGTGGCGAGCTATGCGACGATGCAAGCCGCGCGCCCATATGGCGCCGCCCGAAGCATGTGGGACAGCGCGACAGGACTGGTCGAGGCCGCCCCTCTGATCAATTTGGCGGCACACCCTCTGGAGACCCTCGTCGGGCCAAATCGCGACGAAGCCCTACGGCAGGCGCTCGGACTTGCGATCGCGACGGCAGAGCTGAAGGAGCAGCTTGGCGCATACGTCGACAGTCGGCGTGCTGATCCGGGGAGGATCGGCGACGACATCAAGAAGGGGGTGCACGATTGGTACGTCGGGATCGACCCGGCGGCGACGCCCCGCGCGGACACGGCCCTGGGTGAGATCGTGAGGGTCGCGCCGATGGGAAGGAAGCAGGGCGAGTTGGCTCTCGATGTCGGGTCGCTGCTGTACGGGGGCGCCGAGCTGAAGGGGCTGAGCGAAGTCGCGAAGATGGGGCGGATGACCAGAGCGGAGCGGCTCGCCAAGTACGCCGCCGAAGGACTTGAGCCGAAGTTCGCCGAAAACTGGGCGCTGCCGGACGTCGGCCAGGGACACCACGCCTTCATCAGGCAAAGCGACCTGCTCCCGAAGTTCCTCGGCGGGGGACCTTTTCCAAGGGAAATCCTTGATCACTCCCTGAACGTGCTGAAGCCGGTCGGCTTCGACAAAGGCCAGCAGAACGTTCTGCACTTCAAGGTGGACGAGGACTTCTTCGGCGGCCGGCTTCCCAAATGGGTGGGCCAACGGGGCTGGAGTGGGAAAAGGATGGGGCTGACGAAGTACGGCGAGCTCGGGCGCAACTGGCATGGCCGACCCATCGCGGCGCGTGAGCTCGGGCTCGGCCTGGTCGAACTCGGATTGCTGGGTGACTTCGGCGACATGCTGACAGACGAGGAGGGCGAGTGATGGGGGGCGTGACGGTGAGGCGGTGGGCCGAGTTCGCTTCGGACCTGCCGGAGGATCAGATCGAGGACGAGCACGACATCGTGCAGTACGGCGGCAAGAGCGTCGCCGAGGCGATCCATGCGGTGCTGGAGGGGCTCGGCTGCGCGATGGAGCCTGTGACCTACGCCCACGAGCACGGGTGGCAGTTCAGTTTCCGTTACAAGGAGCGGGGGCTGTGGTGCCAGGTGACGCTGATCGAGGAGTACCTGGTCGTCGTCGACGACCGGACGTTCTTCGGCAAGGCGTTGGGCTATCACCCGGCCTATCAGGAGATCATGACCAAGCTCGCGCGGGCGCTGGCCGAGCATCCGCGGTTCAGCAACGTGCGCTGGTACTTCGACCACCAGGTCCACTCCGGCGAACCCGGCGCCAAGGAGCCGGTGGCGGCGGCCTGACCTGAGGGCGTGGCCCAGTCCCGGTCGCGTCCGTCGGATGAAGCCGGGACGAGCCGCGCCCGGGGCCGGATCGGGTGGCGCCTCGGCGGAACGGGGCGGGGCTGACGCCGTTGGACGGCCATAGGTGTACAACGGGAGCCCGGCATGCCCCTTCGATCCGCCCCGGCCGTGCTCGCGATCCTGGCGGCGGCCCCCTGCATCGCCGCCGACGCCGGCGTGCGCACCGAGCGGGTGACCTTCCTGCCCGGGGCTTCGTCGACCCTGCTGCAGGGCCGGGTCTCGGGCTACGAGAGCGTGCGCTACCTGGTGAACGTGCGGGCCGGCCAGACCCTGGCGGTGCGCCTGGTCTCGGACAACGCGTCGGCCTATTTCAACCTGCTGGCGCCGGGCGCGACCGAGGCCATGTTCGTCGGCCCGGTCTCGGGCGACACGTTTCAGGGCAAGGTGCTGGCCGGCGGCGACTACACGGTCCAGGTCTATCTGATGCGCAACGCCGCGCGCCGGGGCGAGAAGGCCGACTATCGTCTGGCTATCGGCGCGTCTGGATGAGCTGCGGATCCGCCGGCGCCGCGGCCGTCCGCACGGACGGCGCCGACGGGCGGGCGAGGGCGGCGACCAGGGCCGGGTCGCGGCCGTAGACGTCGGGCCGGAACTCCACGCCCCAGCTGCCGGGCGCGGCGGTCAGGTACAGGATGTAGACCGGCACCGGCTCGGCCAGGTCGACGCGCTGTTCGGGAACGCCCCCGGACGCGATCGCCGGCGCGGCCGGCCCCAACAGCCGCCGCGCCAGCCGGGGCGCGTCCTCCAGGCGCACGCAGCCGGAACTGAAGTTGCGCTGCGCCTTGCCGAACAGCTCCTTGGCCGGCGTGTCGTGCAGATAGACGCCGTACGGGTTGGGGAACATCAGCTTGACCTGGCCCATCATGTTGCCGGGGCCCGGCAGCTGGCGCACGCGCAGGGACCGCCGCCCGGCCGCGACCGCCGGCCAGTCGACCTCGGAGGGCGCGATCACGTGGGCGTCGTCGCTCCAGTCGGACAGCAGCTCCATGCGCTGCCGCTCCAGATAACCCACCCCCTCGCTGAGCACGTGGGCGGCGACCCCGGTGCGGGCCAAGTCCTCGGGCACATTCCAGTAGGGCTCGAAGACCGCGTAGCGGACCATGCCGGCCAGCGCGGGTGTGGGCTGGGCGGGCTTGCCGACCACGACGCGCATGCTGTCGGCGACATGGCCGTTCTCGTAGAGGGCCAGACGCGCGGCCCCGACGTCGACCACCAGGAACCGCCGCCCGGGGTCGGCGGGCAGGGCGCGGGCGCGCTCCAGATTGGCCAGGATCAGCTGTTCGTCATGGGCGAAGCCCCGGTTCAGGGCGCCGATCGTCTGTGCGTCCGCTTCGCCGGTCTGGGGCAGGCCGTGGCTGGCCTGGAACTCGCGGACGGCCTCGGCCAGCACCGGATCGTAGGGGCCGTGGCCGGGCAGGCCCAGGCGCCGTCGCAGGGCCGCGACCCGCGGCCCTTCGGCGCCTTGGGTCAGGGTCGGACCGGTCGGGACGCCGGCCTGCGGCAGGCCGCTCCAGAGCGCGCGATGGGCCTGAAGCGCGCGACGCAGGTCTTCATAGACGGGGTTCATCCGACGCGACGCCGCGAGCTGGCCGGCGAGATCCGGCGCCTTGGCCAGGTCGGCCAGCACGGCCGCGCGCGTCGGCGGCGCCGGGGCGGCGGCGGGATCGGCGACGAACAGCGCGGCGTCGGCCCTGGGCCGGTGCAGGTCGACGACGTAGTCGGCGTAGGCGCGGGTCAGGCGCACGTCGGCGCGGGCGCGTTCGGCGGGGCCGCCGGCCTCGGCCGCCTTCATCACCGCGGCGAGTTCGTCGGTCCCGTAGCGCTCCGGATCCAGCCCGTCGGCGCCGGCGTCCGCCAGGACGCGGAGCAGGGCGGCGGCCGCCGGTCGCGGACGCGCGCCGTCCCACCAGATCGGGCGCCAGTTGCGGGCGCGGTAGGCCTCCGCCAGCTCGCGGTCGGCGTCGGCATCGCCCAGCGCCGCGCGCAGGCCGGGGCCGGCGGGGTTGGCGACGGTCTGGACCGCGTGCCCGACGCAGCCCGGCAGGGCCGCGACCGACAGCGCGACCGCGGCCAGCGCGCCGGCCAGGGTCGCACCCCGGACCGGCTTCGCGGACCGCGGTCGGTCGGAAGCGTTATGAGCGTCAATGTCGCCGCGAGGCGGCGTGGTCAGCCCCGCTCTCCGGCGCGGCGCATCCGGGCCTGCTCTTCCTCCGTCGTGCTGGTCATCATCCGGCTCGACGGCTGGGTCGTCTCGTAGCCTCGGGTCGTGGTCGCGCCGGTCGTCGTCCGGCTGGACGGCGTGGTGGTGGTGGCCGTGCCGGTGTCGGACGGCTCGGCCGGGGTCGTTTGCGTCATCATCCGGCTGGACGGCGTGGTGGTCGACGACTCAGGCGTGGTCGAGCGCGTCGTGGCGCTCGGCGACGTGGCTGTGCCGGTCGTGCCGGTCGTGGTGCGGCCCGACTGGGTAGGCGACGGCGTCTGGCCGTAGGTCGAGGACGACTGCGCGACCGCGACGGCGCCCGTGGCGAGGGCCGCAGCGGCGGCCGCGGCGAGAGCAAGCTTGATATTCATTCGACAGCCTCCAATGAACTACGCAAAGGCGAGCCGAAAAACCGAGGCGTCCCTTAAGGTGTTCCCGCCGTCGCGCATTATCTGCTCTGGCGTTACCGTAGAATTCGCCCGCAAGAACTAGCGGGGCCGCGGGATGATCTTTGTAGATCTGCCCATGACGTCCGAGTTCTTCGTGTACCCTCGGTCATCGCCAAACCGTCGCCATGACGCGCGGTGGAACCGGCGAAGCCATGGAGCTTTCCTTCCGGCGAGACCGGAGGCGGGCGGATGAGCTGGTGGCGAAGCGGCGTGATCTACCAGGTCTATCCGCGCTCGTTCCAGGATGGCGACGGCGACGGGGTGGGGGACCTGGCCGGCCTGCGCCGGCGGCTGCCCTATCTGGCGGAGCTGGGGATCGACGCGATCTGGCTGTCGCCGGTGTTTCCCTCGCCCATGGCCGACTTCGGCTACGACGTGGCCGACTACTGCGGGATCGACCCGCTGTTCGGCGACCTGGACCAGTTCGACGCCCTGGCGGCCGAGGCGCGGGCGCTGGGCCTGAAGCTGATCATGGACTTCGTCCCCAACCATACGTCCGAGCGCCACCCGTGGTTCGTGGAGGCGCTGGCCTCGCGCGAGAACCCGCGGCGCGACTGGTACGTCTGGCGCGATCCGGCGCCGGGCGGCGGCCCGCCGAACAACTGGCTGAGCAGCTTCGGCGGCCCGGCCTGGACCTTCGATCCGGCCAGCGGCCAGTACTACCTGCACTCCTACCTGCGCGAGCAGCCGGACCTGAACTGGCGCAATCCGCGCGTGCGGGCGGCCATGTACGACGTGCTGCGCTTCTGGATGCGGCGCGGGGTCGACGGCTTCCGCGTCGACGTGCTGTGGCGGCTGATCAAGGACGCCGACTTCCGCGACGATCCCGTCAATCCCGCCTGGACCGCCGACCGGCCGCAGGAGGAGCGGCTGCTGCCGCTGTTCTCGGCCGACCAGGCCGAGGTGCACGACGTGGTGGCCGAGCTGCGCCGGGTGGTCGACGAGTTTCCCGACCGGGTGCTGATCGGCGAGATCTACCTGCCGCTGGAACGGCTGGTGACCTACTACGGGCGCGATCTGGCGGGCGCGCACCTGCCGTTCAACTTCCTGCTGCTGGAGACCGCCTGGCGGGCGGACGCGGTCGCCGCCCTGGTCGAGGCCTACGAGGCGGCCCTGCCCGACGGCGGATGGCCGAACTGGGTGCTGTCCAACCACGACCGGCTCCGCGTGGCGGCGCGTGCGGGCGAGCGTCAGGCGCGGGTGGCGGCCATGCTGCTGACCACGCTGCGGGGCACGCCGACCCTCTACTACGGCGACGAGCTGGGCCTGGGCCGCGTGCCGGTGCCGGCCGAGGCGGTGCAGGACCCCTGGGGCAAGAACGAACCGGCCTTCGGGCGCGACCCGTCGCGCACGCCCATGCAGTGGGACGGATCGACCAACGCGGGGTTCAGCACGGCCGCCCCCTGGCTGCCCCTCAGCCCGGACTGGCGCACGCGCAACGTGGCGGCCGCCGGCGCTGATCCCGGCTCGCTTCTGAACCTCTACCGGCGTCTGCTGGCCCTGCGCCGCGCGCGTCCGGCCCTGCATGGGGGCGCCTGGGCCCCGCTGGCGGTGGCCGGCGAGGTGTTCGCTTTCGAGCGCCGGGCCGGGGCCGAGCGGCTGGTGGTGGCCTTGAACTTCGGCGCGGAGCCGCAGCGCCTGCATCGCCCCGACCTGGCCGGGGCGCGCGTGCTGCTGTCCACCGCCGGCCGGGAGGAGGGGGCGACGCTGGCGCAGGCCGACCTGCGGCTGGCCCCCGACGAAGGCGTGATCCTCGAACCCGTGGGCTGAGCCCGCTGGACCCGCGGCGCTACGGCATGCTGGGCGTGCGCGCCTTTTCCCACCTGGTGCGCGAGGAGCCGGGGGAGGCCGCCCGCTGGGCCGAGCAGGCCGGCCTGTCGCCCGGCGCGCATGCGCTGATCGAGATGATCGCGGTGGCCGCTCACACCCTGAACGGCGATCCAGCCGAGGCGGAACGGTGGGCGCAGTCGGTGCGCCGCCGCGCGCCGCCCTTCGCCCGCGACGACTTCCTGCGCGCCTTCCCCTTCCGGGCGGCGGGCGTACGCGACAGCGTGACCGCGGCGCTGGCCGCTCACGGCTTCTAACCCGCCCTACCGGCCGAACCCTTCGCCCGGCGCGGGGGTTATCTGGACGTAGTCCGGCCGCGAACGACGCGGCGAAGGAGCGCCGACCGTGGGGACCCGGCGAGGTCCGGTCCGGGGGCGGAAAACACCGACGCTTTGGAAGCTCGGGGCGGCCCTGTTCGGCCTCGTGCTCGGCTTGGCCGCGACGTCAGCCGCCCTGGCCCAGCCCGCCGGAGCCCCCGTCGTCGAACTGGAGGTCGACGGGGCGATCGGGCCCGCGACGGCCGAGTACCTCGAGCATGGGATGAAGACCGCCGCCGCGCGCAACGCCGCGCTGGTGATCATCCGCCTGGACACGCCGGGCGGGCTTGAATCCTCCACCCGCGACATCGTTCACGACATCCTGGCCTCGCCCGTGCCGGTGGCGACCTACGTCGCTCCTTCGGGCGCGCGCGCGGCCAGCGCCGGGACCTACATCCTCTACGCCAGCCATCTGGCGGCCATGGCGCCGGGCACGCACCTCGGCGCCGCCACCCCGGTCCAGATCGGCGGCGGCGGCTCGCCGCTGGGCGGCGGAGCGGGCGAGGGGGAGACGAAGCCCCCGGCCGCCGACGCCGAGACGTCCAAGGTCGTCAACGACGCGGCCGCCTACCTGACCTCGCTGGCCGCCCTGCAGGGCCGCAACGCCAAGTGGGCCGAGCGGGCCGTGCGCGAGGCGGCCACCCTGACCGCCGACGAGGCCCTGAAGCAGGACGTGGTGGAGATCGTCGCCCGCGACGTGCCCGACCTGCTGGCCCAGGCCGACGGGCGCACCGTCAAGCTGAACGGCCAGCTCTTCGTACTGAAGACCGCCGGCGCTCGGGTGGTCGCCGTCGAGCCGGACTGGCGCTCGCGCTTCCTGGGCGTGATCACCAACCCGAACATCGCCTACTTGCTGCTGCTGGTCGGCGTATACGGCCTGATCTTCGAGTTCCTGACCCCGGGGACGGTCGGCCCCGGGGTCGTCGGCGCCATCGCGCTCGTGGTCGGCCTGTTCGCTCTGAACCTGCTGCCGGTGAGCTATGCGGGCCTGGGCCTGATCGTCATCGGCATCGGCCTGCTGGTCGCCGAGGCGCACGCGCCGTCCGGGGCCTGCGCGGCCGGCGGCACGGTCGCCCTGGCGCTCGGCTCGCTGATGCTGTTCCGGGCGGCCGGCCCGGAATACCGCCTGTCGCCGGGCGTCATCCTGGTCGGCGTGGGCGTGAGCCTCGCCTTCTTCCTCGTGGTCATCGGCGCCGCCGTACGCAGCCGGCGCCTGCGGGTGAGGACCGGGGGCAAGGCCCTGATCGGCGCGCCAGCCGAGGTGCTCCGCTGGTCCGGAACCCAGGGCACCGTCCGGGTCGAGGGCGAGGACTGGCGCGCCCACGCGAAATCCCCGCTCGCGCCCGGCCAGGCCGCGCGCGTGACCAGCCGCGACGGTCTGACCCTCACCGTCGAACCCGAGCCCCGGAGCCCCCAATGATCGCCCTGTTCGTCGTCCTGGTGATCGCCGTGCTGGCGGTGATGCTGCTGCTGCAGGCGATCCGCATCCTGAGGGAATACGAGCGCGGCGTGGTGTTCACGCTCGGCCGCTACACCGGGGTGAAAGGGCCGGGCCTGATCCTGCTGATCCCGATCGTGCAGCAAATGGTGAAGGTCAGCCTGCGGACCGTCGTGCTGGACGTGCCCAGCCAGGACGTGATCTCGCGCGACAACGTCTCGGTGAAGGTTTCGGCCGTGGTCTATTTCCGGGTGATCGACCCGGACAAGGCGATCATCCAGGTGCAGGACTTCCTGTTCGCCACCAGCCAGCTGTCGCAGACCACGCTGCGCTCGGTGCTGGGCAAGCACGAGCTGGACGAGATGCTGGCCGAGCGGGACAAGCTGAACCACGACGTCCGCGAAATCCTCGACAGCCAGACCGTGGCCTGGGGCGTGAAGGTCGCCAACGTCGAGATCAAGCACGTCGACATCAACGAGAGCATGATCCGCGCCATCGCCCGCCAGGCCGAGGCCGAGCGGGCCCGGCGCGCGCGTGTGATCAACGCCCTTGGCGAGCGCCAGGCCGCGGACACCCTGGCCGAGGCGGCCGGCGTGCTGGCCAAGCAGCCGGGGGCCATGCAGCTGCGCTACTTCTCGACCCTGCAGGATATCGGCGTCGACAAGAACACGACCGTCGTCTTCCCCCTGCCGATCGAGATGATCGAGGGCCTCGGGCGGCACGCGTCCAAGACCTGAGCTTTCAGGCGCAACCACCTGCACCGTCGAGTGTTTTTTCCAGGCAAGGGTCTTCGGGCCCACCAGGAGACGGCGATGCACACCCCACGATGGGGACGCGCGACGCGGGCGATGGCGGCGGTCTCCGTCGTGCTGACGGTGTCGGCCTGCGCGACGACGCCGTTGCCGAAGGGGCTGCCCGGCGGCGCACACGAAACGGACCTGACCGAGATGGCCGGCGCGGCCACCCAGCCGCTGCAGGACTTCAACATCCAGAAAGTCGAGGTCCCCAAGGTCCTGCTCGACGCGCGGGCCGACACCTACCGGGCGCCGCCGCTCGACTGCGAAGGCCTGACGAAGGAGATCGAAGCGCTGGACGCCGCCCTCGGCGCCGACCTCGACGTCGAACCGGCCAAGGGCGACGAGAACCCGACTATGGAAATCGTCGAAGGCGCGGTTCGCGGCCTGTCCACCGGTTGGATCCCGTTCCGCGGCGCCATTCGCCAGGTGACCGGCGCCTCCGCCCACGCCGCCAAGGTGGAGCAGGCGGTCGTCGCCGGGGCGGTGCGCCGGGGCTACCTGAAGGGCGTCGGCGAGAAGGCCGGCTGCAAGCCGCCCGCCGCACCGACGCGGGCCGTCCCCATAGCGCCGTCGCACTAGGGTGGTTCTAGGCGGCGTGCTCGAGCGCGCGCGCCAGATCGGCGGCCTGGAACGGCTTGTTCAGGGTCTCGACGTTCCGGTAGCCCTCGCTCAGGCCCTGGATTCCGTAGCCGGTGGCGAAGATGAAGGGGACGTGGCGTTCGCGCAGCACGTCAGCGACGGGGAAGGACTTGCCTTCGCCCAGGTTCACGTCGAGGACGGCGGCGTCGATCGGCTCGGTGCGCGCCATCTCCAGCGCCTGGTCCAGCCGCATGGCCGGCCCGACCGGCTCGTGGCCGAGGTCCTCCAGCATGTCGGCGACCATCATGGCCACCAGCATCTCGTCCTCGACAACGAGCACCCGCAGCGGCGTCTCCTCCGTCATGGCGGCGACAGGCGCGCCAGAGGCGCGTCGATGGCGCAGACCAGCCCCTCGGGGCGATACTCGAAGCGCACGTCCGCCTCCAATTCTCCGGCGAGTCCCTGTTCGATCAATCGCGTGCCGAAGCCCTTGCGCCCCGGCGGCGTCACCGGCGGGCCGCCGGCCTCGCGCCAGACCAGATGTAGGCGCCCGTGCTCGACCCACCAGCGGATCTCGACCGAGCCGTCGCTGCTCAACGCGCCGTACTTGGCCGCATTCGCCCCCAGCTCGTAAGCCGCCATCGAGATCGCCAGGGCCGCCTTCGGCGTCAGGCGCACGCGCGGCCCCTCCAGGCGCACCCGGTGCTGCGCCGCTTCGCGATAAGGCAGAACGGCTTCGGCGATCACCTCGGCCAGGTCCGCGCTCTCCCAGTTACGCCGGGTGAGCACGTCGTGGGCGCGGGCCAGGGCTTGGATGCGCACGATGAAGCGCTGGCGCGCCTGTTCGGGATCGGCGTCGGCCTTGAGCGTCTGCTGGGCGATGGCCTGAACGGTGGCGAGCGAGTTCTTCACGCGATGGTTCAGTTCGTTGACCAAAAGCTCGCGGTGTAACTCCGAGCGCTTGTATTCGGTCACGTCGCGGACCACGCCGATCATGCGCACCGCGCGGCCGTCTTCAAACAGGACCTGGCCTTCCTCGGCCGCCCAGCGCTCCTCGCCCCCGCTCGGCCCGGGATTGAGTCGGAATTCGGTCGCATAGGCCCCGGTCCCGGCCGGGTCGAGCGCCGCGTGCACCTCCGCGTCGACCCGTTCGCGGTCGGCTGGATGCACCAGGGCCACAAACCCGGCGTAGTCGACGACCGTACCGGGAGACACACCGTATAGCGCCTGGCAGCGGTCGTCCCAGACGACCTTGCCGGTGAGCGGGTCGTAATCCCAGGCCCCGATGTCGGCCGCCTCCAGGGCCAGAGTGCGGAACGCTTCGCTTTCACGTAGCGCCGCTTCGGCTCGCCGTTGCTCGGTGACGTCGCGAAACCACGCGCCGACGCCTTCCGGGGTCGGGAACAGGCGCGTCTGGATCAGGTGGTCCGGGCGCGTCACCGAGGGCGCTTCATAGTTGGCTGCGGTGCGGTTGCGCATGACCTCTCGGAGATTGCTCGCCAGCTGGGAGCCCGCCATGGCGGGGAAAGCGTCCCAGAGCAGCGCGCCCACCAGGGCCTCCTCGGGCATGGCGGTGTAACGGGCCGTCAGCGAGTTGATCAGCGTCACCCGCCAGTTGCGATCCACGGCGAAGAACCCGTCGCCGACGCCTTCGATCACGTCGCGCAGGCGGCCTCGCTCGGTCTCGGTCTCGGCCTTCTCCCGCGCCAGGTCGGCGACGGCGACGTCCTTGTCGATCACCGCCTGCCGGAAGACTGCGAGGGCGCGCGCCATCTCGCCGATGTCGCCGCCGCTCTCGACGTGCGGAACCGGCGCGGCGGTGCCGCCCGCCGCCAGGGCGCGCATACGGTCGGTGATGTCGATGAGCGGCGCGCTGATCCGCCGGCCCCACCACGCTCCCAGCAACGACATGGCCACGGCCGTCAGGGCCAACAGCAGCAGGACCTTCTCGCGGATGTCCCGCACGCCGGCGAAGGCGTCGGCCGCCGGTTCGCGGGTGACCACGACCCAGCCCAGCCCCGGAAAGCCGGGCTGGGCGGGGGCAGGGGCCGCGGCCACGGCCTCGCCGTGCAGCACGCCGGCGATCGCGGGAACGCCGTACGCGCGTCGCGCCAGCAGGTCGAGCAGCCAGGCCGGCCGGGGATCGGGGGCGTCGGGCCGCGAGTCGAAGATCAGCTCGCCCCCGGGACCGAAGATCTGGAACCGGCGATCCGAGCGGGCGATCTGCTGGCGCTGGGCGATCATCTGGCGCGCGGTCGCCCCCACCCGGTGGAAGTCGAACAGATTGACCAGAACGCCCAGCACGCGGCCGTCGGCGGCCCGCACCGGCGCGGCGATCGGCAGGACGTGACCGTCGTCGTCGTAGATCTCGCCTACGTAATCCGACTTCATCGGAGCCCCGACGACGGCCGGGGGCGCGCGGCCGAACGATCCGTTGAGGCCGCTCGCGGCGGCCAGCCAGGGTTCGACCGACAGGTCGCGGTCATACAGCCAAGCGGTGTCCAGCGGCCGTCCGTTCGGGTCGCGGCTGTTGACGGCCAGCACCTCGCCGGAGGGCGAAACCAGCATGATCAGGCGATAGGCGTCGTAGAGATCGACGTAATCGTTCATCGCGCCGACCAGAGGGCCCGTTCCGGGGGTGCGCCAGGCGGACGGTTCGCGCGTGTGCGGGTTCAGGACGAAGGCGCGGGTGTCGGCGATACGCTCGAACAGGCCGCGGTTCAGCACGGCGCCCATCTCGAGCGCCAGTTGTTCGTGCTCCTTCAGAATGTCGCGTTCCAGCCGGGGTTCGAGCACCAGCAGGTAGACCCCCAGGGTCGCCACCAGCGGCGCGAGGCCGGCCGTCAGCAGGGCCGCCGCGACAGTCGCTCTCAGGCTGAGCGGTCGAAACGGCCACTTCATCCGGGGCCCCGCTGGCGGGACGCGCGCGCCCGCTCAGGAGTGAAAATCCGTCGTTCCGCTCAGAGGTTCCGCCCCGGCTATGGGGACCTGTTCCGCATCGGGGCGGGAGATTTTCAGCCCACGCGCCGCTGGACCCGAGCCGGCGCTGGGCGCAGAAGCCCGGGGCCGGCGGACGCGCGTTCCCGCTCCGCCGCCGCGTCACGGAAAGGAGATCCCATGCTCCGTCGTTCGCTCGCCGCCGCCGCTTTGATCACCGCTCTCGCCGGGGCTGCGCCGGCCCTGGCAGACACCAGCGTGTTGTTCGGCAACACCTTGCAAGTCACCCACGCCGGCAAGACCGGCAAGGTCTATGTGGACCAGGGCGGGACCTACACCCAGGTGAAGGCCGACGGCTCGAAGGTGTCGGGCACCTGGACGGACACCGGCGGGAAATTTTGCCTCACCCAGACCGCGCCCCAGCCGGTGGCGGCGCGCTGCATGCCCGCCATCACTCAGAACGTCGGCGACACCTGGACCGCGGGCCCGGGCGGGGCGATGACCCTGAGCATCGTGAAGGGGCGCTAGGTCGTGACCTGCCGGGCCACGATCACGTCGATGTCGACGCCGTCGGGCAGGGCGCCGTAGCTGCGCCCGCCCAGCCCCGCCAGCCGTGACGCGCAGAAGGCGTCGGCGACCGCCGCCGGCGCGTGGCGAACCAGCAGGGCCCCCTGCAGCAGCAGGGCCATGCGCTCGGTCAGGCGCCGGCCGCGGCCTTCTGACAGCGGCGCGGCCAGTTGGTCGGTCAGCTCGCGGGCGGCGGCGTCGAAGCGGGCGTCCTGGCCCTCGGCCTTCCTGATCTCCGCAACGTAGGCCTCCAGCGCCGCCGGCTCGCGCTGCAGGGTGCGCAGCACGTCCAGAGCGATGACGTTGCCGGAGCCCTCCCAGATGCCGTTCAGCGGCGCCTCGCGATAGAGCCGGGGCAGGGGGCTCTCCTCCACGTAGCCGGCGCCGCCGTGGCACTCCATGCACTCGTAGACGAAGTCGGGATTGCGCTTGGTCAGGCCGTACTTGCCCAGCGCCACCGCCAGCCGGGCGAAGGCGCGCTCATGCTCGGTCGTTCCGTCGAAAGCCGAGGCGACGCGCATGGTCAGGGCCACGGCCGCTTCGTACTCGACCGCCAGGTCGGCGATCACCGCGCGCATGGCCGGCTGGTCGATCAGGGTCTTCTGGAAGGCCCGCCTATGGCCGACATGCCAGGCGGCCTGGGCCAGCGCCATGCGCATGATCCCGAGCGTCCCGGCCATGGTGTCCAGCCGCGTGTGGTGGACCATGTCCAGGATCACCTGCACGCCGCGGCCTTCCTCGCCCAGCAGCCAGGCGAAGGCGTCGTGGTACTCGATCTCGCTGGACGCGTTGGACTTGTTTCCCAGCTTGTCCTTCAGCCGCATGACCTGGACGGAGTTGCGCTCGCCGTCCGGCGTGATGCGCGGGACCAGGAAGCAGCACAGGCCTGCGTCGGTGTAGGCCAGGGTCAGGAAGCCGTCGCTCATCGGCGCCGAGCAGAACCACTTGTGGCCGACCAGGCGGTAGGCTTCGCCCGGACCGCCGGCGCTTAGGGGGTAGGCGCGGGTGGTGTTGGCCCGCACGTCGCTGCCGCCCTGCTTCTCGGTCATGGCCATGCCGACGGTAATCCCGGACTTTTCAGCGACCGGCTTCAGCGGCGCGTCGTAGGTCCCGCCGAGGATCTTGTCGGCCCAGGCCTGGCCGACGCCCGGCTGGCGGCGCAGCGCCGGGACCGACGCGTAGGTCATGCTGATCGGGCACATGGTGCCGGCCTCGGCCTGGGTGTGCAGGGCCAGCAGGGCGGCATGGGCGACATGGCCGCCCGGCCGGCCCGCCGTCCAGGCGATGTCGTGGATCCGGTGCTCGGTCGCGAGCGCCATCAGCGAATGGTAGGCCGGATGGAAACGCACCTCGTCGACGCGCCGGCCGTAGCGGTCGAAGCTGACCAGCTCGGGCGGATAGCGGTTGGCCTGCTCGCCCCAGTCCAGCACCTGCTCGGAGCCGACCACGGCCCCGAAGGCCGACAGCGGCGCCTCGACCCAGTCGCCGGCTTCCCGCACGGCCGCGTCCCGCAGCGCCGCGTCGGTCGCATAGAGGTTGCGGCCGGCGAACTCGGGCGGCTGGTTGAAGACCTCGTGGGTCTCGAGGTGCGTCCTTGGGGCGAAGCGGGACATCGGGAGGCTCCGGTCGAGGCCGCGAGCTTGGTCGTCCCGGCGACCGCTGTCAGCCCCCTTCGTGAACAGAGTTAACCGTCAGCCGCCCTGATCCAGGGTGACGAAGAGCTCGTTCTCCAGCAGCCATTGGCCCAGCACCTTGCGCCAGGTGGCGAGATAGGTCCCGGACTGCTGCTGGTCCTTCCAGGTCCCGACCCAGCGGCCGCTTTCGGCGGCGCGGGCGCCCTCGTCGTCGAGGGTCACGGTCTCGGGCGTGCGAAGGTAGGCGACGAAGGTCGGATCGCGGAACTGGGCGTCGAAGGCGGCGACCACTTCGTCAGCGCCCAGGATCAGTGAGCCGTCGCCGGCGATCAGCTTCATGTCCGGTGCGAAGAACGGGCGCAGGCGCGCGGCCTCGTGGGCGGCGATCAGCTTGTTGGTCAGCTTGCGGCGGGCGCGGATCGCGTCTTCGGGGGCGGTCATGCGGGTGCGATAGCGGGCACGGACGCGCGCCTCAACCGTTCACGCGTAAAGACGCGAGAGACGGCCATGACCGGCAAGGGCAGACGCGATTTTCAGGGCAAGGAGCGCATCGACCTGCGCGACCGGCACGAGGTCGAGTACTGGGCCAAGCGCTGGCACGTCAGCCGCGAACAGCTGACCGCGGCGGCCCACAAGAGCGGGACCAATGTCCGCGACGTGGCGGCCGAACTGGGAAAGGACCTCAGGTCCTAGCGACGATCCCGCCGGAATTTGGCCGCGTCGGCGGCCAGCGAGCCGCCCCACAGGTCGGCGGCGCCCGGCTTTTCAGGCTCGAACGGCAGTTGCCCGGCCACGCCGCGCACGGCCAGCCAGAGCTGCAGGTTGAAGTGACCGAACATCCGAAGCGGCCGGCGCTTGGCGTCTGTGACGTCCCAGCCGGCCGCTTCGAAGGCTTCGATCTGATCGCGCACCGGCAGCCGGTCCACCCCGTCCCAGTCGGCCGGCTTCAGGTCGGCCGCCTGGTCGGCGGTGATCCCGAAGACAGCCGTGGAGCAGGCGTCGATCTCCGGAAACTCCTCGCGCGCTTCAGGCTCCGCATAGCGGGGCTTCATCAACGCCTTGGTTTCCAGGTCGGCGACGCCGGGCAGGTCGATCAGCCGGCGCAAGCGCTCACTCCTCGGGCGGGCGCAGGTTGATCGCCGAGGCGCGGCCGTCACGGCCGGTCTCGAGGTCATAGCTGATGCGGTCGCCTTCCATGGGGTCGCCGTGGCCCGCGCGCTCGACGGCGCTGACATGGACGAACACGTCCTTGCCGCCGTCGTCCGGCTGAATAAAGCCGAACCCCTTGGTGGGGTTGTACCACTTGACCACGCCCGTCGCCATTTCAGCATCCTCTTCCGCGGCTCACGGCCGCTTTCGCTCCGGTGTTTGCCGCGCTCTCTCCAAGGAATCCAGCGCGATTAACGCATACCGGCGTTCGCGGACGGTTTTCCGTCACAAATCGGCCACGACGTCGAGGTCCCGCGCCCTCAGCCAGGCGTGGGTCGGATTACGGTCGTGGCGCCTGCGCCAGTACATTATTATCTCCGGAACCGGCACGGAAACCGGCGGCAAATAACCCGACAGACCGAGCTGAACGGCCACCGCAAGGGCGACCTGGCGCGGCGCGCAGGCGATCAGCCCGCCGCGCTTAGCGCCTCGGCTGGCACGCGTTCGAAAAGCCGCGGCAGAACCAGGGTCGAGAAGAAGTCCGCGCCCATCAGGGTGTAGGTGCGGGTGCTGGCGGCCCCGTCGAACCGACCGGGCGCGCCCATGTGAAACGCGTGCGAGGAGGGCGCCGCAGCGTCACCTTCGCACCTGCAAAAATGACGCGTGACCGGCGCCGAAAACCGCGCTTAACCTGAGCGGGTCATCCTCTCCTTTTCGGCCCCGGTCCACCGCCATGTCCTCGTCCCGCGAGTTCCACTCGATCCGCCGCCTGCCGCCCTACGTGTTCGAGGAAGTGAACCGTCTGAAGGCACGCCTGCGGGCCGAGGGCGCAGACGTGATCGACTTCGGCATGGGTAATCCGGACATGCCGACGCCCAAGCACATCGTCGACAAGCTGGTGGAGGCGGCCCAGAACCCGGCCGCCCACGGCTACTCGACCTCGAAGGGCATTCCCGGCCTGCGCCGCGCCGTGGCCGGCTATTACGACCGCCGCTACGACGTGAAGCTGAACCCGGACACCGAGGTCGTGGTGACCCTCGGCTCCAAGGAAGGGTTCGCCAACCTGGCTCAGGCCATCACCGCGCCCGGCGACGTGGTGATCTGTCCCAACCCGGCCTATCCGATCCACACCTTCGGCTTCCTGATGGCCGGCGGCGTGGTGCGCCACGTGCCGGCCCTGTCGCCGGAGGACTACCTGTCCGGCATCAGCCGCGCCGTGCGCCACAGCGTGCCCGCGCCCTCGGTGCTGATCGTCAGCTATCCGTCCAACCCGACCGCCCAGACCGTCGACCTCGACTTCTACAGGGAGGTCATCCGGCTGGCCGAGAAGCACGACCTGCTGGTGCTGTCGGACGTCGCCTATTCGGAGATCTACTTCGAGAACAACCCGCCGCCGTCGATCCTGCAGGTCGAGGGCGCCAAGAAGCGGGCGGTGGAGATCAACTCCATGTCCAAGACCTACGCCATGGCCGGCTGGCGCATGGGCATGGTCGTAGGCAATCCGGAGCTGTGCGCGGCGCTGGCGCGCGTGAAGTCCTATCTCGACTATGGCGCCTTCACGCCCATTCAGGTCGCCGCGAGCGCGGCGCTGAACGGGCCCCAGGACTGCGTGGCCGAGATCCGCAACACCTACAAGTCGCGCCGCGACGTGCTGGTCGAGAGCCTGGGCCGGGCCGGCTGGACCATCCCCGCGCCGCCGGCCTCCATGTTCGCCTGGGCCCCCATGCCCGAGAAGTTCCGCGACATGGGCTCGATCGAGTTCGCCAAGCTCTTGATGGAAGAGGCCCACGTCGCCGTGGCGCCCGGCGTCGGCTTCGGCGAATACGGCGAGGGCTATGTCCGCATCGGCCTGGTCGAGAACGAACAGCGCATCCGCCAGGCCGCCCGCAACATCAAGAAGCTGCTCAACGGCGACGCCAAGGGCGTGAAGGCGGCCTGAGCGGCGCTTAGCTGGTACGGGCCGGCGCGGCGCAGGCGATCTGCCGCGCCGAGTCGGTCAGGGTGCCGGCTTCGACGGTGCGCGCCGATTTCATGACGTCGAGAAGGTCCGCCTGGAGGAGCTCGCCCGAAAGGCCGTAATAGTCCGATGTTTCGATTCCGTAGGCTTTCCCGGCGCAAGTAAAATAGAGCTTGTTCACTATGCTCTTGAATGGCCGGCCGTCCGGAAGCTTCCAGGGCGACGGGAGTTCGATACGGGCGACGATCGTAGCGACGCCGTCGTCCAGCTGGTGAGCTGACGCGGGCATAACGGAAACGGTGAAGCCGCCCTTGGGATCAATCCCGAGGACATGCCAATCGGCGGGTTTCAGGCCGCTGAGCGGGATGCTCGCCACCAACGGCGCGGGAAGCCCCGCGAGCTCGCAGATCGACGCGGTGACCCGCGCGGCGACGGTGCCCGGATCATTCGAGATCGGTCGCGGATCCTTCCGGCGATCTTCCTCGACCACGGCACCGTCTGCGGTTCGATAGACGAAGAGCTCCGTCGTGAAAGCGCCCGTGGCGCAGTCGTCGACCCTGAAGTGAATAGCGTCCACGTAAGCCCGGCTTTTCGGAGTCCGACCCGGCTCGTCGTTGGCGACCCTGATCTCGGAGCGCACGCGCATGCCGTCGCGCTTGAGTGACCTACGGTCGACGTGGACCCGGAAGCCGTCCTGATCGACGACCGACACCCAATCCCGGTTCGGCTCGCTCCCGGTTGGCTCGGCCTCGGCAGGCGCGCACCCGATCAAGCCGGTGACCACGAGGGCGAGCGCCGTCCCGGACGCCTGAAGCTCCGTCTTCATCGGCCTACCTCGCTGCGGTCTGTTCGCGCTTCGGCGCGGCGACGATCAGGAACACGCCGCTCTGCGCGCCGGCGACCACGGCCGCCGTGTCGCCGCGCGCGGACGACACCTTGGCGCGGCCGATCGCGGGCAGGCCCTCGATCACGCCGTTGATGTAGGCCGCCTTGAGCGCGAAGTTGACGTTCTGGACGATCTCGCGGTCGGCGCTCATCTCCTGCTTGCCGACGATCAGGCCGACGACCGAGCCGTCCGCGGCGATCACCGGGCCACCGCTGTTGCCGCTCTGGACCGGGATCGAGACCTGCAGGTAGCGATGGTCGTCGGCGCGGCCGGTCGCGACGTCGACCCCGGCCAGCGAGCTGACGTCGCCGGTCGTCATCTTGACCGCGCCCACGCCCAGTTCGTCCGCCAACGGATAACCCAGGGTGAGGACCCGCGCGCCCAGGGCGGGCGCGGAGGCGCTGACCCGCAGCGCTGCGTGGCGGGAGGTGTCGAACAGCGGCTTCAGGACGGCGACGTCGTTGGCCGGGTCGTTGCGGACCACCTGGGCCGCGCCGAGCCGGCGGCCTTCCTGGAACACCTCGACCTCAGTCAGCTCGCCCACGACGTGGCTGGCGGTGACGATATAGCCCTGGCCGGCCAGCCAGCCGGTCCCGGTGTGCGTGGCGCCCGGCGCGCTGCAGGCGGCTTTGGCGACCTCGGCCACCCCGGAGTCGCCGACCGGGCGCACCGGCGCGGTCTCCAGAGGGTGACGGTCCGCCGCCACCAGAAGGCCGGAGCTGTTGTAGTAATCGGACGAGAGCACGACGTAGGTCTTCTCGTCGCACACGAAGATCGCCTGCTCGACGATGCGGCTGTACCCGCGCCCGTCCTCCAGCTCCAGCGGCTTGGCGAAGTCGCCGCGCACGACGATGGCGGCGGTGGAGCCGTCCCGGTAGGCCGAGGGCGTGAGCACCGACAGGGTCGCGCCGCGGCCCTGGTCGGGCCCCAACGAGCGCCAATCGCCGGGCTCGACCTTGTCCAGACTGACGCTGGACTGCAGAGCCGTGGCCTGCGCGCCCAGCCGGCAAATGGTCGAAGCGACGAGCTCGCCCACGCTGCCCGGCGGGTGCGGTCCGAACTTCAGGGGACCTTCGGCGCGGTTCACCTCGACGTCCCGGCCGTCGTAGCGGGTGTAGAGGATGACTTCGGTCGCCATGGTGGCGGCGGTGCAGTCGTCGATCCGCGCGTGCAGCTGGTAGTCGTACTTCTGGTTGTTGACCGGCGACTTGTGGCGCTTGCGCGGGGTGTAGGTCATCCAGGAGTAGACCACGCCGCCGTGGCGCGCCATCGAGACCCGGTCGACCTGGATCTCCCCCTCGTCGTCGCTGAAGACGGTCACCCAATCGACGGGCTTCTCCTCGGCGCGCGCCGGCCCCGCGGTCGCCGTCGAGACGAGCGCGGCCACGGCGCCCAGCACCCCGGCCAGGCCACGGATCGCCCGCGGCGAAAGGTCGATCAGGACGCGCACCATCATCCCCCGGTCGTCGAGTTGTCGGCGTTTCGGAGACCGATGTTATCGAAATGTTCTCGTCAGCGCTACAGCCAAGCTTCGCGGCCGCGCCCCGGATTGGGGGCGGTCACGCCGGCGGCAGCGGGCGCGGCTTGCGCTCGGCGTCGATGGCCACGCAGGTGAACAGGCCTTGGGTGACCTTGACGCTGTCGGCCTCGTGACGGTGCCGGCGCCAGGCCTCGACCTCGATGCGGATCGAAGTGCGGCCGGTGGAGACGATGCGGGCGTAGAGGCTGACCTCGTCGCCGACGCTGACCGGCTCGTGGAACACCATGCCCTCGGCCGCCACGGTGACGATTCGGCCCCCGGCGCGGCGGGTGGCGACGCTGCCGGCCGCCAGGTCCATCTGCGACATCAGCCAGCCCCCGAAAATGTCCCCGGCCGGGTTGGTGTCGGCCGGCATGGCGATGGTGCGGATCACCGGCGTCGCGCCGTTCGGATCGATCGGCGTGGGCGGGCAGGGCGCGGCCGCCTTCTTCTTTTTCTTCCCGAACAACATGCGCCCCTCCTGTCACGCCGGCGGCGCGCAGCATAACGCCGGTCCGGCGGGGCGCCAGCCGGCTCGCCTGAACGTAGAGCCGCGCTGGCCGCTCTGCCGTTCCGCCGCTATCAGTTCAGCTCTGTCGCACCGCCCGGGAGACGCGCCCATGACCCTTCGCATCGTCCGCCTCGGCACGCCGCGCGCGCCCGACGAAGGCCTGCGGATCGGCACCGTGCGCCGCCCGCCGCGCGGGGTGAAGAAGGAGAACTACGCCTCGGAGGACTGGTACGACGTCTGGTACCCGGACCTGTCGCCCAGCGCCGAGCTGATGGCCAGGGGCAAGGACGCCCGGACCGACAAGGACTGGGACGGCTTCGTGCGCGCCTTCCGCTCTGAGATGGCCGAGCCGCACGCCGCGCGCTCGCTGGATCTGCTCGCGGCGCTTTCGCACACCGCGAACGCCTCGGTCGGCTGCTACTGCGACGACGAGACCCGCTGCCACCGTTCGGTGCTGCGCCAGCTGTTGAGGGACCGGGGCGCCCGCATCGCCAGTTGATCCGGAACGGCGGCGTTCGGGCCTCGGTTTACTTTGCTCCGTCCACGGCGTAGTCAGCCGCGCCCCACGGCGTGCGCCGTCGGTGCTTCGTCGGTCCAGTGCGGGGTCCCATGCTGAAGCTGTTCAGCGCGCTCATGCCCAAGGAAGAGCGCTTCTTCGATCTGTTCAATCGTCACGGCCAGACCCTGGTCGCCGGGGCCGAAGCCCTGCGCGCCATGATGGAGCCCGGCGCAGACGTGCAGGAGCAGAGCCGCAAGGTCGCTCAGCACGAGCACGAGGCCGACCTGGTCGCCGCCGAGGTGATGACGGCCGTGCACCGCACCTTCATCACCCCGTTCGACCGCATCGACATCCAGGAGCTGACCAGCTCGCTCGACGACGCGATCGACCAGATGCACAAGACCTCCAAGGCGGTCACGCTCTACGACGTGGCCAAGTTCGAGCCGGCCATGCTGGAGATGGCCGACACCGTCGTGCAGGCCGCCAAGCTGACGCTGGAAGCGCTGCCGCTGCTGAACAAGATGGGCCCGAACGTCGGCCGCCTGAACGCCCTGACCGCCGAGATCGTGCGCGTCGAGGAGAAGTCGGACGAGCTGTTCGACCAGGGCATGAAGGCCCTGTTCCAGACCTACGGCGAGGCCTCGCCGATGAAGTTCATCGTCGGCGCCGAGATCTACGACCACCTCGAAAAGGTGGTCGACCGGTTCGAGGACGTCGCCAACCGCATCAGCGGCATCGTCATCGAGCACATGTGAGCCGACGACCGTGGACGCCGGGCTCATCCTCGCCATCATCCTCATCGGCATCGCGCTGCTGTTCGATTTCCTGAACGGCCTGCACGACGCCGCCAACTCGATCGCCACCGTGGTCTCCACCCGCGTGCTGTCGCCGCGCGTGGCGGTGCTGTGGGCGGCGTTCTTCAACTTCATCGCCTTCCTGTTCTTCGGCCTCCACGTCGCCTCCACGGTCGGCAAGGGCATCATCAACGCCGACATCATCACCGATCAGGTGATCTTCGGGGCGCTGATGGGCGCGATCTCGTGGAACGTGATCACCTGGATCGGCGGGATCCCGTCGTCGAGCTCGCACGCCCTGATCGGCGGCCTGCTGGGCGCGGGGATTTCCAAGGCCGGGTTCGAAGCCGTGGTCATGCAGGGCGTGGTCAAGACCGCCTCCGCCATCGTGCTGTCGCCGACCATCGGCTTCCTGCTGGCCCTCGTCCTGGTGCTGATCGTCTCGTGGACCTTCCTGAAGTCGACGCCGGCCTTCGCCGACGGCTTCTTCCGCAAGGCGCAGCTGGTTTCGGCGGCCGCCTATTCGCTCGGTCACGGCGGCAACGACGCCCAGAAGACCATGGGCATCATCACTGTCCTGCTGTTCGCCCACGGCATGATTCCCGAGTTCAACGGGCCCGAGGACGTGCCGCTGTGGGTGGTCCTGACCTGTCAGGCGGCCATGGGCCTGGGCACCATGTTCGGCGGCTGGAAGATCGTCCACACCATGGGCTCTAAGATCACCCGGCTGTCGCCGCAGCAGGGCTTCTGCGCGGAGACCGGGGGCGCCCTGACCCTGTTCCTGTTCACCAACCTCGGCGTTCCGGTCTCGACCACCCACACCATCACCGGCGCCATCGTCGGCGTGGGCGCCGCCCGGCGCATGTCGGCGGTGCGCTGGAACATCGCAGGGCGAATCGTCTGGGCCTGGATCATCACCATGCCGATGGCCGCTGTGATCGCCGCGGCCTTCTACTACCTCGCCGGCCTGTGGACCCACTGACCTCGTGACGACGCACCCCGCCCACGCCCCGAAAGTCGAGCACGGCCAGCCCGCGGCCCAGTACGCGGCGCTGCCCTGGCGCATCCTTGAGGGCGGGGTGGTCGAGGTGATGCTGGTCACCTCGCGCGAGACCAAGCGCTGGGTGGTGCCCAAAGGCTGGCCCATGGAGGACCATGAGCCCTGGGACGCCGCCGCCCGCGAGGCGCTGGAGGAGGCCGGGGTCGAGGGCGAGGTCGAGGCCTGGCCGCTGGGCTGCTACCGCTACGACAAGCGCCTGAAGCGCGGCAACACGCGCCTGTGCGAGGTGCAGCTGTACGCCCTGCGTGTCGAGCGCGAGCGCAAGAAGTGGCCTGAGAAGAGCCAGCGCACCCGCCAGTGGTTCAGCGTCGAGGCCGCCGCCGACGCCGTGCACGAGCCGGAACTGGCCGCCCTGATCCGCGCCTTCGGGGCCCGCGACTGAAGGCGCGTCGCGCAGGACTTCGCGATTGAGCGCGAAGCGGGCATAAGGCGCCGTATGGACAAGTATCTGCTTGTGGCCGCGGGGGGCGCCGCGGGTTCGATCGCGCGCTACGCCATGGGCGTTCAGGCCGGCCGTCTGCTGGGTCCGGGCTGGCCCTACGGCACCTTCGCCGTCAACCTCGTGGGCGGCCTGCTGATGGGCGTGCTGGCCGGCTGGCTGGCGCACCGCGGGGGCGCCGACCAGGAGCGCTGGCGCCTGCTGCTGAGCGTGGGCGCGCTGGGCGGATTCACCACCTTCTCGGCCTTCTCCCTTGAAACGGCGCTGATGATCGAGCGCCGGGAACTGGCCACGGCCGCCGGCTACATCTCCGGCTCCGTCGTGTTTTCCGTCGCGGCCCTGTTCGCAGGCCTGCTTATCGCGCGAAGGGCGTTCGCATGACCAAGACCGTCACCGACCAGGCCGAGGCGCTGCTGCGCGCCGGCAAGCCGCGCGAGGCGCTGACCCTGATCCAGCCGGTCGCGGCCGCGGCGGACGCGCCGGTCGCGGCGCTGCGCCTGTGCGCCACGGCGCTGCGTGCCTGCGGCAAGCGGCGCGAGGCGCTGGACTACGACCTGCGCATCGTCGAGCTTGCGCCTGAAGAGCCGCAGGGCTGGCTGGCGCTCGGCGCGACGCTGATGCTATGCGGCCGCCCGGTCCCGGCCGCCCACGCCGCCGAACAGGCCCGCAAGCTGGGCGCCGCCGGCGCGGTGACGGTGCTGCTGCAGGCCCGCGCGCTGGTCCAGCAGGGCTCGATCTTCGAGGCCGAGGCGATCCTGAAGGACGGCCTGCTGCGCGAGCCGGAGCATCCCGAACTGCACCGCGAACTGGCCCAGATCGTGTGGATGCGCACCGGCGACGCCGACCAGGCGCTGGCCGCGCTGGATCGCGCCAAGGCCGAGCGTCCGGGCGCGACCGGCCTGATCGCCGTGCGCGCCTCGGCCATGGAACTGGTCGGCCGTCACGCCCAGGCCTGGGCCGAAGTCCGCATGCTGATCCAGCAGGGCGTCGCGGCCGTCCCGGTCGACGTGATCGGCGCCGACCTGGCGCTGAAGGCGGGCGATCTCGACTCCGCCCTCAAGCTGGCGGCGCGGGCCGCCAAGTACGCCGCCAACAACCCGATCGTCCTGCAGCGCCTGTGCCGGGTGCTGCTGGCCGCGGGCGACGTCGAGCGGGCCCTGCTGGTCGCGCGCGAACTGATCGTGCTGAACCCGGGCGACCAGACCAGCCTGGCCCTGCTGGCCACGGCCTCCCGCGCCGGCGGCGGTCGCGAGGCCGCGACGCTCTACGACTACAAGGCCTTCGTCCGCACCTACAAGATCGAGACCCCGGCCGGCTGGCCCAGCCTGGAGGCCTTCCTGGCCGACCTGAAGGCCAAGCTGGACGAGATGCACCAGTTCGACCACCACCCGCTCTACCAGTCGCTGCGCCACGGCACCCAGACCTCGGGCGACATCTCGGCCTCTGACGAGCCGGTGCTGGTGGCCCTGTTCAAGGCCTTCGACGCGCCGATCCGCGAGTACATGGCGGCGGTGGGGCAGGGGCCGGACCCGGTCCGCGCGGTCAACACCGGCGACTACGCCATCGCCGGCGGCTGGTCGGCGCGGCTGAAGCCGAACGGCTTCCACGTCGACCACATCCATCCGATGGGCTGGCTGTCGTCGGCCTTCTACGTGGAGACCCCGACCCAGGCGCTGGACAGCCCAGACCGCGAGGGCTGGATCCGCTTCGGCCAGCCGGAGATGCCGCTGCGCAACCCGCTGCCGGCCGAGCACTACGTGCGCCCGGAGCCGGGCCTGCTGGTGCTGTTCCCGTCCTATATGTGGCACGGCACCGTGCCCTTCACGACCGACGAAGGCCGCATGACCGTGGCCTTCGACGTTCGTCCCCTGTGAGTGTCCGGAGAGCGTTCGCGTGAGCCGTGAGGTCAAGATACTGTTCGTGGGCGCCGGCGAGGACGACGTGCGCCTGGACCGCTGGTTCAAGCGGCGCTGGCCGCACGTCAGCCACATCCAGCTGCAGAAGCTGCTGCGCTCAGGCCAGATCCGGGTCGACGGCGCCCGCGCCGACGCCGCCACCCGGCTGACCGCCGGCGCGCAGGTGCGCGTGCCGCCGCTGCCCGAGCAGCAGGAGAAGCGGGAAGGGGAGAAGCCCAAGCTGACCCCGCGCGACGTCGCCTACGCCAAGTCGCTGGTGCTCTACGAAGACGAAGAGGTCATCGCCCTGAACAAGCCCTCGGGCCTGGCCGTGCAGGGCGGCACCAAGACCACCAAGCACGTCGATCGGCTGCTGTCGGCCTGGGGCGAGGGGCTGGAGCGTCCGCGCCTGGTCCACCGCCTGGACCGCGACACCTCCGGCGTGCTGCTGCTGGGCAAGACCCCGAACGCGGCGGCCCGGCTGGCCGGCGCCTTCGCCAGGCGGCGCGCCAAGAAGACCTACTGGGCCATCGTCGCCGGCGATCCGCGCCCGCCCGAGGGCGTCATCGACCTGCACCTGGTCAAGAAGGGCATCGGCGACCGTGAACTGGTCCGCCCGGCCGATCCGAAGGAGTTCGGGGCCGAACCGGCGGAGACCGAGTACGTCACCGTCTCGCGCGCCGGCCACCGGGCGACCTGGATGGCGCTGCGCCCGCACACCGGCCGCACCCACCAGCTGCGCGCCCACATGCAGGCGATCGGCCACCCGATCCTGGGCGATCCCAAGTACGGCAACGAGGAGTCGAACGAGCTGGGCCGCGGGCTGGCCCTGCAGCTCCACGCCCGTCGCATCGAGCTGGACCACCCCGGCGGCGGCCGGCTGGTGATCGAGGCGCCGCTCTCCAAGGAGATGAAGGAAGGCTTCGAGCGCTTCGGCTTCGACGAGCACGAGGCCGACGCCGAGCCCTTCGGCCGCAAGGGCGGCAAGGGCGGGCGGCGGTGATCGCCGGCGGCCCCACGCCCGCGCAGCTCGCCGAACAGCTGCTGGCCCAGGGCCGTATCGACGAAGCTCTGCGGCTGACCGCGGACCTGGCGAACGCGCCCGCGGTCAGCGCCAACCACCTGCAGCTGCACGCAGAAGCCCTGAAGGCCGCCGGCCGCCACGAGGAGGCCGCCGAGGCCAACCGGCGCGCCACCCTGATCGCCCCGAACGACCGTATCGCCTGGCACAACTACGCCTCGGTGCTGGGCGACCTGAACCGTAACGACGAGGCCAAGGCCGCCGCTGAGCGGGCCATCCGGATGGGTCTGGAGGCGCCGGAGACCCGGCTGGTCTACGGCCGCGCCCTGCTGGGCCTGGGCAAGCTGGACGAAGCCGAGGCCGCCTATCGCGACGCCCTGTTCCGCAGACCGGCCTACGGCGAGGCGCACCGCGACCTGGCCCAGCTGATCTGGATGCGCACGGCCGACGTCGACGCCGCGCTGAAACCGCTGGACCGCGCCGACCCCCAGGGCGCCAACGCCGAACTCGCCTCCGTGCGCGCCCTGGTGCTGGATCGCGGCGGGCGCCCCCGCGAAGCCTATGAGGTGCTGAACGCGGCGATCGCGCGCCATCCGGGCGATCCGCGCCTGCGCCTGTCCGCCGCCCAGGCCGCCGCCGATCTCGGCGAGGACGCCGCCGCCGTGCGGCTGGCCGAATCCGTGGCCCAGGTCGCGCCGGGCGTGCCGGCGGTCGAAGAAGCGCTGTGCACGGTCTATCTGGCCGCCGGTCGTCCGCACGACGCGCTCGCCGTCGCGCGCCGACGCCTGGCCCGCGCGCCTCATGACCACGTCGCGTTGGCCTTCGCGGCGGTGGCCGCGCGCATGGTCGGCGATCCCCAGTACGAGCGGCTTTACGACTACGCGGCCTTCGTGCGGCCGGCGCAGATCGCGGCGCCGAAGGGCTGGCGCTCGCTGGACGCCTACCTGGCCGACCTGAAGGACGCCCTGGTCCGGCTGCATGCGCTGAAGGCCCACCCGCTGGAGAACTCGCTGCGCGGCGGCAGCCAGACCTCGCAGAGCCTGCTGCGCTCGAAGGATCCGGTGATCACGGCCTTCTTCCAGGCCATCGACGAGCCTATCCGGGCGTATATGGCCGCCGTTGGAAACGGCGACGACCCGGTCCGCTCGCGCAACACCGGCGACTATTCGGTCAAGGCCGCCTGGTCGGTGCGCCTCAGGCCCAACGGCTTCCACGTCGACCACATCCATCCGCAGGGCTGGCTGTCCTCGGCCTTCTACGTCGAGACCCCGGCCGCGGCGCTGGACACGCCGGGCCGCGAAGGTTGGATCCGGTTCGGCCGGCCGCGCATGCGCACCACGCCGGCGCTGGACGCGGGACACTACGTCCGGCCCGAGCCCGGTACGCTGGTGCTGTTCCCTTCCTACATGTGGCACGGCACCGTGCCCTTCACGACCGACGAGAGCCGCATGACCGTGGCCTTCGACGTCGTCCCCGCCTGACCCCGTAGTTCCAGAGTCGCGTCCATGTCCTTGAAACTCGCCGTTTTCGACGTCGACGGCACCCTGGTCGACAGCCGCCAGACCATCCTGCGCGCCGCGGTCGAGGCGGCCCGTGACGTGGGCCTGCCTGAGCCGCGCTATGACGCGGTGCGCCAGATCGTGGGCCTGTCCCTGCACGAGGCGCTGCGCGTGCTGGCGCCCCAGCTGACCGACGCGGAGCTGGCCGAGTTCGTGGCGCGATTCCAGGCCTCGTTCTCGCGCATGCACGCCGAACCGGGCTTCAAGGAGCCGCTCTACGAGGGCGCGGAGCGCACCCTGCGGCGGCTGGAGAAGGACGGCTGGCTGATCGCCATGGCCACAGGCAATTCGCGCCGCGGGGTCGAGCGGCTGCTCGCGAACCACGACTGGAGCCGCCTGTTCGTCTCCACCCACTGCGCCTCCGACGGCCCGGGCAAGCCGCACCCGGCCATGCTGCTGGAAGCGATGAAGGCCTCGGGTTGCGAGCCGCGCCAGACGGTGATGATCGGCGACACCGGCCACGACATCCGCATGGCGCTGAATGCGGGCACGCGGGCGCAGGGCGTGGGCTGGGGCTTCCACACGCCCGACGAGGTCTGGGCCGCCGGCGCCCACCATGTGGCGAACGATTTCGACGAACTGGACGCCGAACTGGACCGCTTCGCCGCCGCCCTCTGAGGCCGGCGCCCCACCCACCGGGGAGAATGCGATCAAACAGCCCCCGCGTGTACTGGCCTCGGCCTCGCGCCGTGTATAGCTTGGCCATAGTCCACGCCGGGGGGCGAGTGCCTTGTCCAAGTCCATAGTCGCTTACGCTGTCGCCCTCGGGGCTCTCTGGCCGATCACGGCCGCCGCACAGGCCCAGGCGCCTGCCGCGCCGCCCGCGACGCCCCCTGTCGCGTCAACCGGCGCGCCGGCTGCGGCCGCGCCCGCCGTCGATCCCGCCAAGCCGCGGCCCGATCCGGCCGTTCGCCGCGGCGTGCTGGCCAACGGTCTGCGCTATGCGGTCATGCGCAACGCCTCGCCCAAGGACGGCGTGTCTGTCCGCCTGGGCGTCGACGTCGGCAGCTACGAAGAGACCGACGCCGAGCGCGGCTACGCCCACTTCGTCGAGCACATGGCCTTCAACGGCACGCGCAACGTCCCCGAGGACCAGATCGAGGAGCTGTTCGCGCCCATGGGCGTCGCCTTCGGGCGCGACCTGAACGCCGGCACCGACTGGTTCGCCACGACCTTCCAGTTGGACCTTCCCGACAGCCGCGCCGAGCCGCGCGCCATGGCCATGCGCTGGCTGCGCGACGTGGCCGACGGCCTGGACTTCAACGACGCGGCGGTGGTGCGCGAGCGCGGCGTGATCCGCGCCGAGGCGGACACGCGCGACGGCCCCGGCATGCGCGTCTGGCGCGCGGCCAGCGCCTTCCGCGGCCCGAACCTGCGCTCGACCGCGCGCGAGCCGATCGGCACGCCGGAAAGCGTCGCCTCGGCGACCGGCGCGCGCCTGCGCGGTTTCTACGAGCGCTGGTATCGGCCCGAGAACGCCGTGGTGGTCATGGTCGGCGACCTGCCGCCGGAGACCATGGAAGCGGAGGTGAAGGCCGCCTTTGAGGGCTGGAAAGGGAAGGGGCCCGCGCCCGTTCGGGCGCCGGTCCCGCCTTACAGCTCCAAGCGCGGCCTCGACGCCCTGGCGATCGCCGAAACCCACCTGCCCACGGCGGTGTCGGTGTGCCGGATGCGCGCCAGCGATCCGGAGGACATGGACGAGACGGCGCGCCTGCGCCGCCGCGCCGGCTCCGATCTGTGGCGCAGCATTCTCGACAAGCGCCTGATGAACCTGCGCCAGCGGCCGGAGACCGCCGTGGCGCGGGCCGCCTCCGGCGTCGACGACCGCCGCGACTCCTGGGCGGCGTGCGTCGAGGCGACCGCGGTGGGCGACGACTGGAAGACCGCGCTGGGTTCGCTCGAAACCGAACTGCGCCGGTTCGCGGCCGACGGGCCGACCGAACGGGAGGTGGAAACCGCGATCGAGGAGCTCCGCTCGCGTCACCGCGGCTCGGTCAGCGAGGCCCCGACCCGCAGCTCCTACGGCCTGGCCGGCGACATCCTCGGCAGCGAACTGGACGGCGAGACCTTCGTCACCCCGCGCGAGGCCATGCGGGTGTTCAACCTCGCCGTCGAGGACCTGACGCCCGAGGCGATCAAGGCGGCGTTCGCCCGCGACTGGTCCGGCGCCGGACCGCTGGTGACCCTCAACACCCCCGAAGCCCCGGCCTCGACCGCCCTGGCGGACGCCTGGCGCGCGGCCGAGAAGGCGCCGGCGATCTCGAAGTACGTCGACCACGACACCGCCACCTGGGCCTACTCGACCTTCGGGCCGACCGGAAAGGTGGCGAAGCGCGAGCCGGTGGCGCTGGGCGACTACGTCCGCTTCCGGTTCCAGAACGGGCTGGTCCTCAACTACAAGCGCACCGACTTCGTGAAGGAAGGCGTGCAGGTGCGGCTGAGCTTCGGCGCCGGGCGCCACGAACTGGGCCGCGCCAACCTGCCGACCGCCGCGCTCGCGGCGGCGGTGCTGCCGTCCGGAGGCCTCGGCCGTCACAGCGCCGACGATCTGAACGCCATGTTCGGCAACTCGTCGTGGGGCGCCGAGGTCGGCATCGGCAACGACTCCTTCGTGCTGTACGCAGGCACCAACCGCAGCAGCCTGGAAGTGCAGATGAACGTGCTGGCGGCCTTCGTCAGCGATCCGGGCTTCCGCGACACCGTCGATCAAGTGCTGCCGACCGCGGTCGAGGCGACCTACCGCGCCTACTCCGCCGCGCCGGGCACGACGGCCTCCGACGCCATGGCCCGCGCGCTCGAGCCGGACAGTCCGTCGGCCATGCCGGACAAAGCGGTCCTGCTGCGCCTGCGCAGCGCCCAGATCTCCGAAATGTTCAAGCCGGCCCTGACCCAGTCGCCGATGGAGCTGACCATCGTCGGCGACGTGCCGGAGTCGGAGGTCCTGCGCATGGTCTCCTCCACCCTGGGGGCCCTGCCGCCGCGCAAGGCAGTGAACAGGTCGCGTCCGGACCCCTGGTTCTTGCGCTTCCCCGAAACTCTCCCGGGGCCGGTCCAGACGGTCCACGACGGCCCCGCCGACCAGGGCATCGCGCTGGTGGTCTGGCCGCTCTACGTCGCGTCGCCCGCGCGCCGGAAGGAAGAGTACGCGCTGGGCGTGGTCTCTGAGATCCTGGCGGAACAGCTGCGCCTGCGGGTGCGCGAGCGGCTGGGCATGACCTATGCGCCGGAAGTTTCGACCGCCATGCCCGACAACGCCGACCAGGGCATGCTGGTCGCCGCCGTCGAGGCGCGTCCGGGCGACCTGGACGCCGTGGTGGCCCAGGTCCGCGAAGCCGCCGCGGCCTTGGCGCGCGGCGAGATCACCGCCAAGCAACTGGAGGCGGCCCGCACGCCGATGCTCGCCCAGATGCGCACCGACCTGGCCAGCAACGAGCTGTGGGTCGCCGCGCTGGACGGCTCGGCGAGCAGCGACGAGGGCGTCAAGGAAGTCCTCGACTACGCCGCCATCATGAACAGCCTGACCGTCGACGACCTGCGCGCCGCCGCCGCCACCTGGCTGGCGCGTCAGCCCATGGTCGTCACCTCCGTATCCGCCGCCGCCGCGCAGCCCACCCGCGTCGCCCGATGAAGTCCGTCTCCATGTCCCGTCCCGCCGCCGCCGCCGCTCTCGCCCTCGGCATGGCGAGCCTGCCCGCCCACGCCCTGGCCGCGCCACGCACGGCGATCGACCCGGCCGTCGCCTGCGCCGACCGGAAGATGGACGCCGTGCCCCGCGCCGCCGCCTGCGACCGGGCGCTGGAGGCGGCCACGACCGACGCCGATCGTTCCCGCGCCCACCGCGGTCGCAGCGACGCGCTGTTCGACCAGGAGAAGTACAAGGCCGCCCTCGAAGACGCCGCAAAGGCCGTCAGCCTGGCCCCCGGCGACGCCGACGCCCTGGTCGCCCGCGCCCTGGCCCACCTGGGGCTGGAGGAAGACGTCCCGGCGATGAGCGATCTCGAGGCGGCGCTGAAGATCAATCCCAAGCAGGCCGAAGGCCTCTACCTGCGCGGCTGGATCTACGACCGCTTCCGCAAGGAGCCGGCCAAGGCGCGGGTCGACTATGACGCCGCCATCGCGCTGGACCCGAAGCCCTGGTGGAAATACGCCCGCGGCCAGCTGCGCGCCGAGAACGGCGATCCGGCCGGTGGGCTGGAAGATCTCGAAGTGGCCCTGAAGGACAGCCCGAAGAGCCAGAGCATATTGCTCGCCAAAGGCGCCGCGCTCGAACACCTCGACCGCCACGACGAGGCGCTGGCGATCTACGCTGGGCTGATCAAGGCGCACCCCAAGGACGCCGAGCCGCTGATGTACCACGCCGTGGCGCTGTGGAACCGCAACGACCTCGCCGGCGCGCTGCGCGACCTCGACGCCGCCGTCCGGCTCGACCCCAAGTACGCCGGCGCGCACCTGTACCGCGGCGGCGTTCTGGTCGACCTGAATCGAAACGCGGAAGCGGTCAAAGCCTATGAGGCGGCGCTGGCGATCGATGCCAAGAACAACGAAGCCGTCACGGGCCTCGCCCGCGCGCTGGTGGGCGACAATCAGGCCGAGGCCGCCCTTAAGCGGCTGGAACCGCTGATCGCCGCCGAGCCCAACAACAGCGAGGCCCTGTTCCAGCGCGCCCGCGCCCACGCCCTGCTGGGCGAGGCCGCCAAGGCCAAGGCCGATTACGACGAAGTCATCCGCATCGCGCCCAATGCCGGGGCCTACTACAACCGGGCTCAGCTGATGAGCGCGTCGGAGAACTGCGACCACGCCGTGGCGCTGGCCGACTACCGCAAGTCCGCCGAGCTCGACCCGAAGGATCCGGACGCCCTGGTCGCCATCGGCGAGGAGCTGCTGGGCCTGAAACGCCCGGACGAGGAGATGGCCAGCTACGACGCGGCCCTCAAGCTCGACCCGAAGCACGCCTGGGCCCTGACCGCCCGCGCCGGCGCCCTTTGGCGCAAGGGCGACCTGGCGAACGCGCAGATCGCCTACCGCAAGGCCATCGCCCAGGATCCCCAGCGCGCCGACCTCCACCGTTGGCTGGGCGGGGTGCTGTCCGAAGCCGGCGACCGCAAGGGCGCCCGCTCGGCCCTCGACAAGGCGATCGCGCTGGATCCGAAGAGCGTCGAGAACTGGACGACCCGCGCCAACCTGTCGAGCGAGGAGGGCCGCGACGCCGACGCCATCCGCGACTACACCCGCGCCATCGCGCTCAATCCCAAGCGCGCCGACCTCCTGGTCGATCGCGGCTGGGTGTGGGTGAAGAAGAAGGACGCGAAGCAGGCCCTGGCTGATTTCGAGGCCGCCCTGAAGATCGACCCGAAGTCGGTCTACGCGCTGAACGCCCGCGGGCTCACCTACTACCGCGCGGAGAAATACGACAAGGCGCTCGTCGACTTCGACACGGCGCTCGCGATCGAGGCGGACACCGACTACGTCCTCTATAACCGCGCCCTGGTGTTCACCGACCAGGGCCGCTACGACCGCGCGCTGCGCGACCTGAACGCCGCCCTGAAGCTGTCGCCCAAGGATGCGAACGCGCTGGGCGCGAAAGGCGAGGCCTACCGCCGGATGGGTGACGAAACCACGGCGCTGGAGTGGTTCGACGCCGCGCTGGCGATCAATCCGGACCTGGCGATCGTGCTGTGGCAGCGCGGCTTTGCGAAGGAAGAGCTGGGCGACGCCGCAGGCGCCGCCGCCGACAAGGCCAGGGCGCTCAAGCTCGATCCGTCGCTCGGCTAGCACCAGACGGGCGCGTTTTCGGACGCGCCCCTTCGGCGCCCCGGCGGTACAGGGCCAGGGCGTAGAGGAACAGGATCGCCCCGGCCATTTCGCCGCTCTCCTCCAGCGTCGTGACCACGCGGTAGGCCAGCTGGTGCGTGGCGTCGTTCTCGAAGAAGCTCCCGGCCGCCATCTCAAAGCCGGCCGCCCCGCCGACGTAGAAGGCGGCGGCGAGCAGCATGGTGCGCGCGACCGGCCAGGGCAGCGCCTTGAGGAAGCCGCGATAGGCGAAGGCGCCGGCGGCGCAGGCGATCAGCACCGGGATCACCCATGCCGGATAGAGCGCCCCATGTGTGTTCAGGCGCGCCTGCAGCACGTCGCTCAGCCGCTCGTGCAGGCCGATGAACTCGTCGGCCGACACCGCCGCGAAGCTCAGGCTGAGCACGCCCCAGTGGGCGAAAAACCGGTCCCCGGCCAGCCGCGCCTGCTCGGCGATCTCGAACAGCTGGATGGCCGCGCCCAGCAGCACGGCCGACGAGAACCAGGTCGAGAAGTTGTATTCGTAGTCGAGGTCGAGCAGCCAGATCTTCTGCGCTTGCAGGGTGGGACTGACGGCCAGCATCAGGTCCTGCCCGGCGCTCAGCGCGACCAGCACGCCCGCCAGCGCGCCCAGGCACAGAGGCACGGCGGCCGCGGGCAGGGGCCGCGCCGCGGCGCGGATCGGAACCGAGGAAGCGTACTCGGGAACGAAAGCGTCGCTCATGGCGGACCTCCGGCAGCTTGACCGTCAGACAGCTGAGCAACTGGCGAAGCTTCGCTATAGATCCGCGCCCGTCCGACTCCGCGCCTATTCGTAGGACACGGTGATCGCCGGCTCGGCGTGGAAGATCTGCACCTTAGTCCCTGGCGGCAGGGTGACTGTTCCGCCGATGCGGATGGTGTCCTTGCCGTCCGGGCCGATCTGGCCAACGCCCGAGGTGGTCACGTCGCCTCGCAGGGCGCTCCAAACGGTGAAGGCGCCGACCGGGTGGGCGCCGGGCGCGGCCTTTACTCCGCTCGGCAGAGTCACCCTGTAGAGCCGCCCGGGTTCGCCGCGCACCGTGGTGATCGCAGGCCCGAAAGCTCCCCCCGGCGTAATGTGAGCGTTGACCGCGGTGCGAGTAGGCGTGGGCCCCGGCTTGACGGTGACCGTCCCGCTCCCGTGGCCGTTGTCGGTGTGCAACCGACCGAACGCCAGGTCGCTGTCATAGGTCAGGGTCAGCGGCTGGAGCAGGGTCATGCGGGCGGCGCCCTGCTTGGCGGGCGCGGAGGCGGCGCTGGTCGACACGAGGGCGGCGGCCAGGATCAGGGTGCCGGCGCGCAGGGCGGGAGAGAGGTGTGCGCGGGTCATCAGTTCACGCTCGCTGAGACGTTGTAGCGGTAGACGGCGTTTCCGGTCGTGGGGGTTGCGGCGATCGTCACCTCCATCGGCAGGGTGAAGGTCACCGCCTTCTGTTTCCCCGGCGCCCGCACGCTGAAATCGAGCGAAGGAGCCGGTCCGGTCGTGCCGGTGATCGACTGACAGGTCGCGCCGTCGCACTTCAGCCCGCTGGCCGTGAACGAGGTGATCGACGCCCGCGACGTGCTGGCCGCGGTGACGACGATGCGGACCGTGCCGGTGCTGCAGGTGTTGCCGGATTGGATGTTGCAGGTGACCGTCACCGTAGGAACGGACGTCCCGGTGTTGGTGATGCGGACCGCCGTGCCGCTCGTGCGGGTGACGGCGCCGCTCGAGCTGATCGCGAAGACGCTGCTGGAGGGGCCGGTCATCACCTTGCCCAGGCTCGGCGCCTCGGCCGAGGGCGAGGCGGACACCGGCAGGGCCTGGCCCGCCGCGCCGGACACGCCGACGGTGAGGGCGGCCAGCAGGCCGAACACGCGTGCTTTCATCGAAGGTCTCCACGTCATCGGACAGACTCCAGGGCGACGAGGGCGGGCACGCGTCCGGCGAAGCCGCCCTCGGGCGGGATGCGCACGGCCGCGGGCGCGACCAGCTTCAGGCCCAGGCGCTCGGCCTGGGCGGGATCGAGACGGACCGCGAAGGCCCCGGGGGGCAGGCGGTCCAGGACCAGGGTGCCGTCGTGCTCGGTCGAGCCGAAGGCGACGACGGCGCCGTCCGGCGCGACCAGCTGGACCTGCACGGCGGCCAGGCCCTTGGCCGGCGCGCCCGGACGCTGCAGCTGGACCTGCACCTCGACCTCGCCCAGCGCGGTGACCGGGAAGGCCACCCGCGTGGTCCGGCCGGCGCGCGGCGCGAACTCGATGACCTCGGCCGGAGCGGTCAGGTACGGGTCGCCCAGCGAGTCCGCCGGCACGCGAAGCCGCGCGCGCGGCGCGACGCCCAGGCCGACCAGGGCGGCGCGGCCGTCCGCGTCGGTCGTGGTCGGGCGCTGGCCGCCCTCCAGCGCAAGGTCGCCAAGGGCGGGCTCGCCGGGCTGGCGGACGCCGTCGTGGTTGCGGTCGACGAAGGCGAGCAGCGCCAGATCGCCGCCGCTGGCCACGCCCGGCCGTGCGGCGAGATAGCGGCGGCTCCAGGGATCGCGCCAGGCGCCGAGCGCCAGCTGAAGGCCCACGCGCACGTCGCCGTCGCGCACGCCGTAAGCGCCGGTCAGGGACAGGTCCATGGTCGACAGCCGCCAGGTCTGGACGGCGGAGACGGTCGTGTCGGGCGTGTCGCCGAAGCTGTGGGCCACCCCCAGACGCAGCGCGCTCCGGTCCGCGACCTCCCAGTCGGCGTTGACGAAGGCGGTCGAAAGCCGCCTTTCAGGCAGGACGTCGTAGGTCAGGCCGCCCCGCAGGCGCCAGCCGCCGGCCGACAGCTGCGAGACGTCCCACGCCCCGGCGAGGCGGTCGGGTTCGGCGAGCGTCCCGTCGTGCTGGTAAGACCAGGCCGACGACCAGTACCAGCCGGCCACCGCCGTGGAGACGCGCAAGCCAGCCTGCAGGAAGGCGGCGCCGTCGACGCTCTCGTCCCGCCGCGCGTCGGCCGAAACCGGCACGGCGAGGTCGGTGAAGAACACGTGCGCCAGGGCGTCCAGGCGCAGCTCGCTCGAGCGGCGCAGGAGCGGCGCGCCCAGCAGCGCGCCGCGCGGATGCGTCTCGTCGAGGAAGCCGCCCGCGTATTCGGCGTGGCGCGCGACCAGGGAGACGCCGAACGGCCGCCCGGCCGCGCCCAGCGCCGCGGCGGCCGCGCCCGTGCTGTCGCCCGCCAGATCGGCCTGCAGGGCGAAGCCGTCGAAGGAGGTGCGCAGGCCCGCGCTGACCAGCTGACGAGTGTCGTCCAACGCCGGCGTGTATTGGGCGAAGCCGGCGCTGACGCTCAGGTTCGAGATGAGGCCGTAGTCCAGCGTGCCGGCGAAGCGCCAGCGGCCGTAGCCCGGGTCGCCTGGTCCGCCGACGCTGTCGAGCTCGACCACGGGCACGTTCTGCTGCACCGCGCCGAAGCTGGCGTAGAGCTTGCCCTTAGGCGTGTGGCCTTGGCCGTAGTTGATCCGCCGGACCTCCTCGCGCCGCTCGCCGCGCGGGCCGTAGAACACCAGGCGCAGCACGTTGCCCCCGAAGGCCAGCGGCACGTCGTTGAACTCGTATCGGCCGGCGACCGGCGCGGATTGCGAGCCGCGCAGCACGTCGTTGACGTAGAGCTCGACCTCGTAGCCGGGGGATAGGTCGCCGCGTACGTCCAGGCCGTCGAACACGTCGGCCGCCTCCAGCGGCGCGGTCGTGAAGAAGCCGCCGCGACCGCCGACGCTGCGCGCGCCCAGCGAGGTCTGCGGGCTGTAGGCGTCGCCGAGCGCCGCGCGCGTCACGCCCCAGGGACGGCCGGTCGCCCGGCCCTCGACGTCGGACCGCTCGAACAGCATGCGCACATAGCTGAGGCGGCCGTCGTCGTCGGAACCGGCGTTCACCTGATAGCCCGCACGCGCCAGGTCGCCGGCCAGGCGCAGGTCGTAGCGGCCGACAAGTTCCGGCTCGCGGTTCGACCAGCCGGCGTCCAGGACCAGCTCTATGGCCGGCGCGGTGGCGAGCGCGTAGGGCGTTTCCACTCGCATGACCGTCTCGGCCGGCGTGCCCGTCGCGCCCAGTCCGTCGCGCCGTTGCTCGCGCGCCAGCCGCTGCTGGAAGGGCAGGGGCTCCTTCGGCGTGAGGGTGAGCTTCAGGCTGGAGAGGTCGGCTTCGGCCGCGACCGGCAGCAGTTTCTCGACCAGGTCGGTGCGCACGTAGATGTCGTCGTCGAACAGCACGGCCTCGGCCGGCGACACGGAGAAGTCGCGCCCGTTCGCCGTGGCCCGGCCGTTTCTCAGGTCGAGGCTCACCGTGCGGGCCCGGTCCATCACCCAGCCCTCGGCCCGCCGCTCGGGTGGAACCACGACGACGGCGAGGTCCAGCAGCCGCGCCAACGTGCCCAGCGGAAGCCAGACCCCGCCGCGCGCGGCGTAGCCCTCGAACGAGTCCGACAGCGGCTGGCCGGCCGCCTCGACCTCGAACAGCATGAGGTCGTCGCGCCCGAACGGGGCGGCGGCGGGGGCGGCGGCGGAGGTCTCGACCCTTTGGCCATCGCTGGTCTCTGCATGGGCGACCGCCGCGACGCTCAGGAACAGCACGCAGAGCGTCCGGCCGATCCGGACAAGCGCGGTCATGGGGCGGCGTAGGTCGCCGTCGCCAGGGCCGCGCCCGGGTGAGTGTCGTCGTCTCGATAGGTCACGGTCAGGCGTTCGCCGGCGGCCGGCGCCCGGCTGAGCGGCACGCGCAGGGCGCGCCGGCCGATCTCCGGATAGACGCCGACGCCGCGCACGCCGCCGATCTTCTCGGCCGGCTTGCCGGGACGCTGGGCTTCCACCTCCACGTCGCCGTAGAGCGAGCTCGCGCCCTTGCGCACCAGCTCCAGGTTCAGAATCTGCGGGTCGGCCGCGGCGTAGCGCACGCCCTCGATGCCGGCGTTCACGTCCGGGGCGCCCTGGCGGACGATGACGGGAATGCTGAGGCTGAACACGGCGACCACGCGCACCGACAGCTCCTGGCTGGAGCCGCCCGCGGCCGCCTGGTCGGCGGTCAGGCCGGTGTCCTGAGGAGGCACGGCGGTGACCAGCAGGTGGCTTCGGTACTCGCCGGGCTGCAGATCGGCCGGGCGCAGGATGCGAAGCCGCACGGTCTGGCTCTGCTGTGGGCCGAGCGTGACGCGCCGGGGCGTGAAGGTGACCAGCGGCTTGGCGGAACGGACGCCGGCGGCCTCGGCCGCGCCGGGCGTATCGCCAAGCCGCTCGATGCGGCCTTCCGGCGTCATCGCCTGATCGATCAGCTCGATGTTGTAGGTGGCCGGCTGGTCGCCCTGGTTGAACACGAACAGCGTGGCCGACCGGCCGGCGTCGTCGAACACCAGGCGCTTGGGCGAAAGGTTCAGGTCCGCGCCGACCGGGGTCGAGGCGCGCGAGCCCGCCACGCCGACGACCAGACAGGTCAGCAAGGCGAGCCTCAGGGCCCGCACCCACGTCCACCGCATTCAGATCCCCCCGAGGATGAACACGGCGACGGCGGGCGGCGAGGCCCGCCGTCGCCGTCGGCTCAGTTGTAGCTGGCGGTCACGTTGAAGGCGCCCGTGTAGGCGCCCGTGCCCGTCGTGGAGGTGATCGGCACGCTGCCGCCGACCTTCACGGTCTTGGAGCCCGAGCCGCCCAGAGAGCCCGACAGCGGCAGGCTGTCGAAGTCGTTGGTGGTGGTGACGGTCAGGTTGCCGGCGCTGCCCGAGATGGTGAAGGTCGGGTCGACCGACACCGAGATGGCCTGGCCGCCTTCACCGTCGATGGTGAAGCGGGCCGGGGCCTGGCCGCCGCCGGACGTCACGTTGGCGACGCCGCCGCTGTACGAGGCGACGCCCGCGGTGCTGACGCCCACCGAGCCGGAACCGGAGGTCGGGCGCACGACGGTGCCGAACGCCAGGTCGTCGTTCTTGGTGACGGTCAGCGGCCGGATGACCGTGACCGAGCCGTTCCCCGTTTCCGCAAAGGCGGAGGAGGCGGCCGCCAGCGCAACAGCGGCCACGCCGCAAGTGATCAACAGCTTCATGGCTGTTCCTTCTGCAGATGTCTGAAAGCGTTGAAGAAACCGCACGCGCACCCGACGTCGCGGCGTGCGCCGCGTCGTCCCGCCCCCCGGCGTGAATGGACCCGGCCTCTCGTTGAACCGGATATGGCGAAGCTAGCATCGCCGCCGGGCGCGAAGCGGCGGACGGGCCGGCCGAGCTTCACCGTTCGGCCTGATTTTGCGGGGGTTTCCCCGCCGCAAGACGGCGCCGTAAGAGGCGAATGCTTCCATCTCGCGGAGAAGTTCGCGCGTTCGCGGGGCGCGCGGCGCCCCTTGCGGGACAAGCGCGTTCCGCTCCATAGGCGTCGTTCCCCGCGTGAGGCCCGACCATGTCCCAGTTCAAGGAACGTCCCGACCAGCTGTACCGCCCGCGGCGGTTCTGGAAGGAGGCCGCCGTGGGTCCGCGCCAGGACGACGGCTGGCCGGTGCTGCTGGACGCGCGCACCGCCCGCACCCCGGCCAAGGCCGAGCTGGTGCTGCCGACCGAGGCCCTGGCCGCTCTGGTGGCTGGCGAATGGAACGGGGTTGGGGAGGTCGTCGACTACGCCCTGATGCCGGCCACCCGCCTGGCCTTCACCGCCATCGACCGGGTGTCGGAGACGCGCGCCGAAGTCGCCGACGAGGTCGGCCGCTACGCCGGCTCCGACGTGCTCTGCTATTTCGCCGACAGTCCCGCGACCCTGGTCGACCGCGAGGAGGAACGCTGGGGCCCGTGGCTTACCTGGGCCGCGAAGGAGCTGGGGCTGCACCTGGAACGGACCAGCGGCGTCGTGCACCGGCCGCAGTCGCCGGAAACCCTGGCCCGCGCCCGGGCGCTGGCGGCCGAGAGCGACGACTTCGGCCTGACCGGCCTGGCCTGGGCGGCCGGCCTGCTGGGCTCGGCGGTGCTGGCCTTCGCGCTGCAGCGCGGCCGGTTGAGCGGGGCGGAAGCCTTCGACCTGTCGCGCCTGGACGAGCAGTACCAGGCCGAGCAGTGGGGCGTGGACGCCGAAGCCGCCGAACGGGCCGAGGCGCACAAGGCCGAGGCCCTGCTGCTGGACCGCTGGTTCCGCGCGCTCGCCTGACGCGCCTGCGACGCGGACCCGCGTTACAGCAACCGTTAACCCTTGTCCCCCCACTGAGTGCGTCGGGGCCCGCCCGACTCAAGGCGGCCCGGCTGCGAATAGGGGTGGGTCGCATGCGTGTGGGCGCAAAACTTGCGGTGGGGTTCGGCGTAACCGCGATCGGGGTCGTCGCCACGGTCGCATCGACCTATGGCGCCCTGGAGCCTTCCGCCCGCGGCGGCCTGCTGCTGGGCGGGGCGAGCGTGCTCGCGATCGCCGCAGCGACCAGCTGGTGGCTGTTGCAATCCGTGGCTCGTCCGCTGGCGCGCACCGTGGCGGCCGCCCGCGCCCTGTCGGCCGGCGACGCCGAGGTGAAGCTGCCGGACGCGCGGCGCCCCGACGAGATCGGGCAGATCGCTTACGCCCTGGGCCTGATCCGTGAAGCCGAACTGGAGGTGCGCCGCCGCGAGAGGGCCGGCGACGCCGAGCGCCGCGACGCCGAGGCCGCGCGCGCCGCCCTTGAGGCCGAGAGGGCGCAGGCCAACGCCACAGACGAGGCCATCGTCGCCGCGCTGGCCGGGGCGCTGCAGGCGCTGGCCGACGGGGACCTCACCCACCGCATCGACGCGCCGTTCACGGCCATGTCGCAGCCGATGAAGGACAACTACAACGCCGCCGCGACCCGTCTTCAGGACGCGCTGGGCGGTGTGGCCGGCGCGGTCGGCGGCATGCACGCCGGGGCCGCCGAGATCAGCCGCGCGGCCGACGACCTGTCGCGCCGCACCGAGCAGCAGGCCGCCAGCCTGGAAGAGACCGCCGCGGCCCTGGACGAGTTGACCGCCACCGTGCGGCGCACCGCCGACAGCGCCGGTCAGGCGCGTGGCGTGGTCTCCACGGCCCGCAAAGGGGCGGAGCACGGCGGCGAGGTGGTGTCCCGCGCCGTCGCGGCCATGCACCAGATCGAGGGGTCGGCCAAGCAGATCGGGCAGATCATCGGCGTCATCGACGAGATCGCCTTCCAGACCAACCTGCTGGCGCTGAACGCCGGGGTCGAAGCCGCCCGCGCCGGCGACGCCGGCAAGGGCTTCGCCGTGGTGGCCTCCGAGGTGCGCGCCCTGGCGCAGCGCTCGGCCGAGGCGGCCAAGGAGATCAAGGCGCTGATCAACACCTCGACCGAGCAGGTCGACGCCGGCGTCGATCTGGTGGCCGAGACCGGGAAGGCGCTGTCGCAGATCGTGGCCCAGGTCGGCCAGATCGACAGCGCGGTGAGCGAGATCGCCGCCTCGGCGCAGGAGCAGGCCACCGGGCTTCAGCAGGTCAACACGGCCGTCAACCAGATGGACCAGATGACCCAGCAGAACGCCGCCATGGTCGAGGAGTCCACCGCCGCCTCGCACAGCCTGGCCGAGGAGGCCGCCTCGGTGGCGCGCCTGATGCGCCAGTTCCGGACCGCGTCAGCTGGCTCCGCCGAGCGCCGTCCCGCCGCCCGCCCGCAGGCCGGAGGTTACGCCGGCGGCGCGGCGACCGCCCGCAAGCTGGAGCCGGTCGTCGACGAAGAGGGCTGGGAGGCGTTCTGACGCCTCAGCGCGGGGAGGGGTGGCGCGGCTGGTAGATGCCGATCCGCTCGCCCGGCGCGACCTCGACGCCGATCGCCACGCCCCAGTCGGCCTCGCGCGCCGGGCTGTAGGCGATCCCCTTGGCGTCCAGGGTCGCCATGACCGCCGCGAGATCGTCGCACATGAAGTAGAGCTCGGCGTGCGGCGTCTCTTCCGTCGGGTGCACGCCCATCTCGGCCGGCGGCAGCTTGAAGATCAGCCAGCCGCCGCCGACGTCGATCGCCGACACCTCCAGCACGTCGCGAAAGAAGGCGCGCACCTGGTCGGCGGCGCGGCTGTAGAGCATGGCGTGAACGCCGCTGATCATCGCTGAACTCCCTGTCCCCGGCGCCACTGTGTCGTGAATTCACACGCGGGCGAAGGCCTGTGCGCGCCGCCCCGCTTGCCATTTCACGTCACGCGCTTGCCACAATCCCCGCACGCTTCTAATCCGGGGCGCACAGTTCAGCCGGGTACCCCCATGCAGCACATCCTCGAGGAACTCGAACGCCGCCGCGCCCAGGCCCGTCTGGGCGGGGGCGAGAAGCGGATCGCCAGCCAGCACGCCAAGGGCAAGCTGACCGCGCGCGAACGCATCGAGGTCCTGCTCGACGAAGGCTCCTTCGAGGAGACCGACATGTTCGTCGAGCACCGCTGCACCGATTTTGGCATGGAGAACCAGAAGATCCCCGGCGACGGCGTGGTCACCGGCCACGGCACCATCAACGGCCGGCTGGTCTATGTCTTCTCCAAGGACTTCACCGTCTTCGGCGGTTCGCTGTCGGGCGCGCACGCCAGCAAGATCGTCAAGCTGCAGAAGATGGCGCTGCAGAACGGCGCCCCGATCATCGGCGTGTTCGACGCCGGCGGCGCGCGCATCCAGGAGGGCGTGGAGAGCCTGGCCGGCTACGCCGACATCTTCCTGCAGAACACCCTGGCCTCGGGCGTCATCCCGCAGATCTCGGTGATCATGGGACCGTGCGCCGGCGGCGACGTCTATTCGCCGGCCATGACCGACTTCATCTTCATGGTGAAGGACACCTCCTACATGTACGTGACCGGCCCTGAGGTGGTGAAGACCGTCACCAACGAGGTCGTCACCCACGAGGACCTGGGCGGCGTGCGCGTGCACGCCCAGAAGTCGGGCGTGGCCGACGGCGCCTTCGACAACGACCTGGAGGCCCTGGCGCAGATCCGCCGGCTGATCGACTTCCTGCCGCTGTCGAACCGCGACCGGCCCGAGCCGCGCAAGACCTTCGACGATCCCATGCGGGACGAGGCCTCGCTGGACAGCCTGGTCCCGGCCAACCCGAACAAGCCCTACGACATGAAGGAGCTGATCCTGAAGGTCGTGGACGAGGCCGACTTCTTCGAGATCTCGCCGGACTACGCCAAGAACATCATCACCGGCTTCGGCCGCCTGGACGGCCAGACCGTGGGCGTGGTCGCCAACCAGCCGCAGGTGCTGGCCGGGGTTCTGGACATCGACAGCAGCCGTAAGGCCGCGCGCTTCGTGCGCTTCTGCGACGCCTTCGAGATCCCGCTGGTCACCTTCGTCGACGTGCCGGGCTTCATGCCGGGGACCAAGCAGGAGTACGGCGGCCTGATCAAGCACGGGGCCAAGCTGCTGTTCGCCTACGCCGAGGCCACCGTGCCGAAGCTGACCGTGATCACCCGCAAGGCCTACGGCGGCGCCTACGACGTGATGAGCTCCAAGCACCTGCGCGGCGACGTCAACTACGCCTGGCCGACCGCCGAGATCGCGGTGATGGGCGCCAAGGGGGCGGTGGAGATCATCTTCCGCGCCGAGGCCAAGGACCCCGAAGCCCTGGCCGCCCGCGAGGCGGAATACAAGCAGCGCTTCGCCAACCCGTTCGTGGCGGCCTCCCGCGGCTACATCGACGACGTGATCATGCCCCACGGCACGCGCCGTCGCCTGATCAAGGCGCTGAAGACGCTGAAGAACAAGCAGCTGTCGAATCCCTGGAAGAAGCACGACAACATTCCGCTGTGAGGCTTCTTGCCCTCTCCCCTTGCGGGAGAGGGAGGGACCCGCGCACCGGAGCGCCAGCGGAGGTCCGCGCGGGCGGGTGAGGGGTCGCGCCGCGCTCTGAGAGGTCGTGTGACCCCTCATCCTCCCACGCGGCCTGCGGCCACGTGGGCCCCTCCTTCTCCCGCAAGGGGAGAAGGATTTCACGAGCTTGAGCATTCGCCCACGTCGGTCCATCGTCCCCGTCCGATAGGGGAGTGAAGATGCGTGTATGCATTCCCGGACTGGCGTTGGCGACGTTCGCTTGCACAACGCAAGCGGCGGCGTCTGACCCGTTCGTCTGGGGCTTCCACAAGGACGCCCAGAACCACGGCTATCTCGGCTACGCCGTCGACGAGACCGACAACGAGCCCGTGTCGCTGACCTGCGTGCCGGGCAGCGGGCTGGTCCAGGTCCTCGTCTCCGTTCCCGGCTACCATCGGCCCGGCGCCGGCGACGGTCCCTGGCCGGAGCGGGTCGAGCTCTGGGCCGGAGCCGCCAGGGCCGACTACGCCGCCGAGGTCCGCTACGACGGCGAACTCACGGACGGCTTTTACGCCGTGCTGCGCGCCCGCACGTCCGACGCGGTGATGACCGCCTTCCGCGTGACCGGGGGCCTGTCGGGGCCGAGCGTCGGCAGCTTCCCGGCCCAGACCGCGCCGGAGCGGGATGCGATCAGGGCGTTCTTCAAGCATTGCGAGCCACGGGAGCGCCCCTGAGGGCGGCGCGCAGGTCCTACTGCACCGCCGCCGCGGCCGCGCGGCCGACCTGGCCGTCCTGGGCGGCGGTGGCGCCGCTGACGCCGATGGCGCCGATGGTCTTGCCGGCGAGCACGATCGGCACGCCGCCTTCCACCGCCACGATGGCGTCGATGTCCAGCGCGCCCAGCCGGCCGGCGGCGACGCCGTCGGCGAACACCTTGGTCTCGCGGCCGAAGCGGGCGGCGGAGCGGGCCTTCAGCTGGCTGACCTCGATGGAGCCGTAGCCGGCCCCGTCCATCTTCTGGAAGGCGACCAGCTCGCCCGACGGCTCGACCACGGCGAAGGACATCACCCAGCCGTTCTTGCGCGCCTCGGCCTCGGCGGCGGCCAGCACCTTGCGGGCTTGCTCCTGAAGGACCGGCGCGCCGTAGGGGTAGATCGTCGGGGGGGCCGGGGCCGCGGCCGGGGCGGCCGGCGAAGTCTGGGCCGAAGCGGCCGTGGCGAAGAGGGCCGCGCAGGCGGCGATGACGGCGAGACGCATCTGAATACCCCCGAATCTGAGGGCGCCAGCATCGGGCCGTTCCGGCGCGCCCGCAACGCCGCCGCCGCTCCCGGGGTTCGACGTCCAGGACCTTCGGCGGAGGGCGGGATGGCGGAGTACGACGCGATCGTGATCGGGGCGGGCCAGGCCGGTCCGTCGCTGGCGCTGCGGCTGGCGGCGACCGGTTGGCGGACGGCGATCATCGAACGGGCCCGGGTCGGCGGCACCTGCGTCAACGTCGGCTGCACGCCCACCAAGACCCTGATCGCCAGCGCCCGGGTGGCCTGGCAGGCGCGCGAGGCCGCGCGCTGGGGCGTGAACGTGGGCGAGCTCGCCGTCGACATGAAGAACGTCAAGCGGCGCATGGACGAGGTGGTGCTGGCCTTCCGTCGCGGGCTGGAGCACAGCCTGAGCGAGACCGAGAACTGCACCCTGATCCGCGGCCAGGCGCGCTTCACGGCGCCGGGCACGGTCAGCGTCGGCGACCAGACCCTGACCGCCCGGCAGATCTTCCTGAACGTCGGCGCGCGGCCGGCCCGTCCGCCGATCGAAGGCCTGGACGGCGTCGCCTTCCTGACCTCCAGCACCGTCCTGGGTCTCGACGAGGTTCCGGACCACCTGGTGATCATCGGCGGCAGCTATGTCGGACTGGAGTTCGCCCAGGCTCACCGGCGTCTCGGCGCGCAGGTGACGGTGGTCGAGGCCGACGCGCGGCTGCTGTCGCGCGAGGATCCGGAGGTCTGCGAGGCCATTCGCGGCGCGCTGCAGGCCGAGGGCGTGCGGGTGGTCACCGACGCCATGTGCGTAGCGGTCGAGCCGTGCGCGGCCGGGGTGCGGGTCCGCACCGGCCGGAGCGACGACGCGTCGGCGGTCGAGGGCTCGCACCTGCTGGTCGCGGCCGGGCGCACGCCCAACACCGGCGACCTGGGCCTGGAGGCCGCCGGGGTCGAGACCGACAAGCGCGGCTATGTCAGCGTCGACGAGCGGTTGCGCACGAGCGCCGAGGGCGTCTGGGCGCTGGGCGAATGCAACGGGCGGGGGGCCTTCACCCACACCGCCTACAACGACTTCGAGATCGTCGCGGGCGCCCTGCTGGACGGGGAGGACCGCAAGGTGACCGACCGCCTGCCGGCCTACGCGCTGTACACCGACCCGCCGCTTGGTCGGGTCGGCCTGACCGAGACGGAGGCGCGCGCCTCAGGCCGCAACGTAAAGGTCGGCGCGCGGCCCATGACCCGTGTCGCCCGCGCGCTGGAGAAAGGCGAGACCGAGGGCCTGATGAAGATCGTGGTCGACGCCGACAGCCAGGAGATCCTGGGTGCGGCCATCCTGGGCCCCGGCGGCGACGAGGCGATCCACGCGGTGATCGACGCCATGTACGCGAAGATGCCGTACCCGGCGCTGCGCCGAGCGGTGCACGTGCACCCGACGGTGGCCGAGCTGATCCCGACGCTGTTGGGGGAGCTCAAGTGACCCCTCTCCCGGGGGGAGAGGGAGGGGCCCAGCCGTAGGCTGGGAGGGTGAGGGGTTACGTGGCTAGCCGCCTTACCCTCATCCTTCCCACGCGCTGCGCGCGCGGGAGTCAGGCGAACTCTTCCCCACGCCCCAGCGGATCCGGCAGGCGTTCGCCCTCGGGCACGAAGTCCAACGACACCGAATTGATGCAGAACCGCAGCCCCGTCGGCGGCGGGCCGTCGTCGAAGACGTGGCCCTGGTGGCCGTCGCAGCGGGCGCAGCGGATCTCGGTGCGGACCATGCCGTAGCTGGTGTCCTGCACGAACTTCAGGTGGGTCTCGTCGTAGGGCGCGGTGAAGCTGGGCCAGCCGGTGCCGCTGTCGAACTTCTCGCCGCCGCGGAACAGCGGCAGGCCGCAAAGCCGGCAGGCGAACACGCCCTTGCGCTTCTCATCGAGGAAGGCCCCGCAGAACGGCGCCTCGGTGCCGTGGTGCAGCAGCACGCGCCGGGCCTCCGGGTCCAGCTTGGCGGCCAGCGCCTGCAGCTGCTCGGGCGAGGGCGGGGTCAGGTCGAAGTCCGACGTGTGGGCGTGGGCGCTCTCGAGCCGGGGGTCGGTCATGGTCGGGTCTCCGCTTTCGCCCCTCAACTGGCGTGCCCACGCGCGGTTTGCAAACCGGACGACGCGGGCGTAACGACGACGCCCCGCCACCCGAACCCGGAGCCTCCCCATGTCCGCCGTCGCCACCGTCCTTCTTCAGCAAGGCGCCGCCGACTGGGAGTTCGGCCCGGTGCTGCCGGTGCTGCGCTACTACCTGGGCCTGGAGATTCGCACGGCCACGCCGGACGGCCATGCGATCGAGACCATCGGCGGGCTGCGCGTGCAGGCCGACACCATCTTCGAGACCGCCAACATCGTCGACGCCGACATCGTCATGATCGTCGGATCGGACGTCTGGCAGCCGCAGGGCGACAGCGCCCTGGAGAAGCGCCTGAAGGCCCGCGCCGACGCCGGCCGGCCGATCGCGGCGATCTGCGCCGGCACCCTGCCGCTGGCCCGCGCCGGCGTGCTGGACGGCCGCCCGCACACCTCCAACGCCCTGGGCTTCCTGAAGGAGAACGCCGCCGAATACCACGGCGAGGCGCACTATCGCGACGTGGCCCACGCGGTCAGCGACGGGGTGATCGTCACCGCCCCGGGCTCGGCCCCGGCCAGCTTCGCCTGCGCGGTGGCCGCGGCGGTGAAGCCCGAGCGCGCCGCCGAAGTCGTCGCCTACTGGAACATGGCCCGCGGAGAGTTCGAGGCGCTGGGGACGGACCTGGAGAAGGTGTTCCGGGCGTAAGTCCAGGCGAGCGCTGTCCAAGGTTCGTCACCCTCGGGCTTGTCCCGAGGGCCCAGGGCGCAGCCGCAGAGCGCTGGCCGGGCGATCACATCGCCACGGTTCGTGCGAGCGGAACTCTGGGCCCTCGGGACAAGCCCGAGGGTGACGACTTCATTTCACCCGTCGACACATCCGGGACAAAGAAAAAGGGGCCGCGGTGCGACCCCTCATCCTCCCGCACGGACCTTCGCCCTGACGGGCTCCGGTGCGCGGGCTCCGTCCTTCTCCCTCAAGGGGAGAAGGATCAAAGCTCCTGCAGTCCCCTTACAGCGCCCCCGCCAGCCAGCTGCGCACCGCCGTCTCGTCGGCCGGGTCGCCGGTGTAGGCGAGGGACGGCGTGTAGGGCGTGTGCGAGGCGCGCGGGCGGTCCAGCCAGGCGCGGTCGCCGATGCTGAGGTTGGCGAAGCCGGACGGCAGGGGCGAAACCGCCTCGCCGACGAAGATGCTGTCGGCGCTGGTCACCGAGCCGGCGTGCACCACGCCCGGCAGACGGGTGAACAGGTCCATCATGTTCAGGCAGGCGCGCGCGCAGGCGGCGTCGGTCAGCACCACGACCTTGGCCTTCATCGGGTTGGCCGGGGTCTCGGCCACCGCCGCGCGGGCCTCGTTGCGCTTCAGCAGCGGCTGGCCCGAGGCCAGAGCCTGGTCGAACTCGGCCAGCAGGGCCTCCCAGCGGGCCCATTCCTTGTAGTACTTGCCGTCGGTCTTCAGGTTGGCCAGCACGCCCGCGTAGAAGGCGCGGTTGTCGACCGAGACCCGATAGGCGACGTCGCCGAACTGGGGCGTGTGGGCCAGCACGAAGTCGGGATCCCACAGCCAGTTGGCCACCCGGTAGCCGTGACGGCCCGGGCCGTCGCCGGCGCCGCGCATGTCGATCACCACCACCTTGGAGTTCTGGATCGCGGCGCGCTGCGCCTCCAGCTGGCCCAGGAAGGCCTCCCACGGCATGTCGTCGGCGAAGGAGGGCAGGTGGATCCAGTAGCCGTCGTTCCACTGCTCGACCGACAGGGCGCGCTCCGGCCGCGGCGTGGCCGCCTGGAAGGCCGCCTTCCGTTGAGCCTCGGCGGTGAAGCCGTAGGTCAGGGTGAAGGTCTTCTTGCGCCCGGCGACGTCGAAATCGCACTTTGCCGGCTTCGCGCCGGCGAACGGGTTGCCCCGATCCCACAGCAGGTAGGGCGCGGTGCGGGCGCGGTCAGCCTGCAGCTCGAGGTCGCCCTCCCAGCGGTCGAGCCGCTCACGGGCGATCGCCTCGGCCGGACGCTTGTCGCAGGAAATCAGCTTGGCCCCCACCGGCGGGGTCTTCGAGGCGCCGTCGGACCAGGCGACGATGTAGGCCCCGTCGCGCCAGGCGGTGGAGAAGCCCGGCCAGGCGCCCGCGAAGGCCGGATCCAGCGCGGGCAGGGTGCGCACCACGCGGATGTTGCCGTCCCGGAAGCCGCCGGCGTAGCCGTTCAGCGCGTAGTAGTAGCCGGAAGTGTCGTCGACCTTGTCCAGGTTGGCGCGGACCTGCTCGTAGCCGGTGTCGACCCAGCTGCGGAACGTGCCGCCGTCCTTCTCGACATAGGCGGCCGGGTGATCGGCCTTCAGCAGCTCGCGCATCTTGGCGAGGTCCTGACCCGCGGCGGCGCGCCAGTCCTGGGCTTGGGCGCCGGTGGCGACCGCCAGGGCGGCGGCGCAGGCGGCGAGGGCGAAGGCTTTCATCGGCGAACTCCGGAGTCGCGGCTTTAACGGTCAAGCTTATACCAGCGTTAGCGTAAACCAACCCTGTCGCGAATTGCCAAGGCTTGGCCGCGTGTCGCGAATTGCCAACCAACGCCGGTCGCCGTAAGCAGGCGCGCTTCGGTTTATTGGGTCCGCGACCGCCATGTTCTCGAAAATCCTGATCGCCAACCGTGGCGAGATCGCCGTTCGCATCATCAAGACGGCCCGCCGTCTCGGGATCAAAACCGTCGTGGTCTATTCCGAGGCCGACGCCGACTCGATGGCGGTGGAGATGGCCGACGAGGCCGTGTTCATCGGCCCGGCCCCGGCGGCGCAGTCCTACCTGCTGGCCGACAAGATCGTGGAGGCCGTGCGCCAGACCGGCGCCGAGGCGGTCCACCCGGGCTTCGGCTTCCTGTCCGAGAACGCCGCCTTCGCCCAGCGCCTGAAGGACGAGGGCATCGTCTTCATCGGGCCCAACCCGCACGCCATCGAGGCGATGGGCGACAAGATCACCTCGAAGAAGTTCGCCGCCGAGGCGGGCGTCTCGACCGTGCCGGGCTACATGGGCCTGATCGACAGCCCCGAACACGCCGTCGAGATCGCCGAGCAGATCGGCTATCCGGTGATGATCAAGGCCTCGGCCGGCGGCGGCGGCAAGGGCATCCGCGTCGCCTACTCCAAGGCCGAGATGGCCGAGAGCTTCGCCGCGGTGAAGGCCGAGGCCAAGAACGCCTTCGGCGACGACCGGGTGTTCCTGGAAAAGTTCATCGTCAATCCGCGCCACGTCGAGATCCAGGTGCTGGGCGACAAGCACGGCAACGTCGTGCACCTGTTCGAGCGCGAGTGCTCGATCCAGCGCCGTAACCAGAAGGTCATCGAAGAGGCGCCGTCGCCGCTGCTGGACGAGGCGACCCGCATGGCCATGGGCGCCCAGGCCGTCGCGCTGGCCAAGGCCGTCGGCTACGACTCGGCCGGCACGGTGGAGTTCGTCGCCGGCCAGGACCGCTCCTTCTACTTCCTGGAGATGAACACCCGCCTGCAGGTCGAGCATCCGGTCACCGAGCTGATCACCGGCCTCGACCTGGTCGAGCAGATGATCCGGGTGGCCGCCGGCGAGAAGCTGGCCTTCGGCCAGTCCGACCTGAAGATCAACGGCTGGGCCATGGAGAGCCGGATCTACGCCGAGGATCCGTACCGCAAGTTCCTGCCCTCGATCGGCCGGCTGTCGCGCTACGCCCCGCCGGCCGAAGGCCCGGCCGCGACCGGCGCCTACACCGTGCGCAACGATTCCGGCGTCCGCGAGGGCGACGAGATCTCGATGTACTACGACCCGATGATCGCCAAGCTCTGCACCTGGGCGCCGTCCCGGGAGGGCGCGATCGAGGGCATGGCCCACGCGCTCGAGGAATTCCACATCGAGGGCCCGGGCCACAACGTGCCGTTCCTGTCGGCGGTGATGGACCAGGACCGCTTCCGCTCGGGCGCGATCTCGACCGCCTACATCGCCGAGGAGTTCAAGGACGGCTTCCACGGCCTGGACGCCTCCGACTTCCAGCGCGACGTGATGACCGTCGCGGCCATGGCCATGCAGCGCCTGCAGGCCGAGCGCAGCGGCGCGCCGACCAGCCGGTCGGAATGGATCGTCTCGATCGACGGCCAAGTGCGCGGCGTGCGCGTGACCCACTCCAACGGCGGCCTCGACGTCGAGCTGCCGGAGGAAGGGCGAACCCTGCGCCTCGACCAGGTCGACTGGCGACCGGGCCAGCCGCTGTTCCGCGGCGTGCTGGGCGGTCGCAGCTTCGCCGCCGAAGTGAAGCCCGCCGCCGACGGCTACGTGGTGCGCCACCGCGCCGCCAAGGCCCGCGTGCGCGTGCTGGCCCCGAAGGTGGCCGAACTCTACGCCCGCCTGCCCGAGCGCCAGGCCGCCGACACCTCCAAGCTGGTGGTCTCGCCCATGCCGGGCCTGGTGGTCGCGCTGGAGGTCACGGCCGGCCAGGAGGTCAAGGAAGGCGAGACCGTCGCCATCATCGAAGCCATGAAGATGCAGAACATCATCAAGGCCGAACGCGACGGCGTGGTGAAGTCGGTCGGCCCCAAGGCGGGCGACAGCGTCGCCGCCGACGAGGTGCTGGTCGAGTTCGCCTGATCCCGATAGCGTCACGGCGAGCCGGAGGTTTTGTCGTGAAAGCCGCAGCCGCCCTCGTCGCATCAGCCCTGGCCGTGGCCGCCACGCCCGCCGCCGCGTGCAGCCTGGCCCAGCCGCGGGCGAGCGAAGGCTCGGTCGTGGCCGTCGGCGTGATCACCGATACCGAGGCCGCGCCCGCGACGCCGGAAGGCGAGGGCTCGACCCAGACCTTCAGCAGCCGGTTCACGGTGGAGAGCGTGCGCTTCGGCGCGCTCGACGCCGCCGGCGCGGTCGACGTCGCCTACACCGAATGGGAGCAGCCTCGGGCGCAGTGCGGCAACGGTCCGCCGCCTGTCGACGGGAGCCGCTACCTGGTCTTGCTGTCCAAGCCTGACCCGCAGGGGCGGCGAAGGGTCGAGTATTTCACCGAGCGTCTGGACTCGTCGGCCATCGCGTATCCGCGCTAACAGCGTCACCGGTTTACCGGCGGGGCGAACATCCCTAGCTTTCGCGCCGGTATCAGCGTGGGACGTCCATGACCGATCGGATCGACTGGAGCGAGCTGTTTTTCTCGGCCAACGGGCGTGTCGCGCGCACGCCGTTCCTGATCGCCGGCGTGCTGCTGCTGCTGCTCTTCACTCTCTATGAGTCGCTGGTGGCCGGCAGCTCGCTGCTGCACTGGATCACCGGCGTGCCGGTCTATTTGCTGCTGGGCTATGTCGCGACCTGCGTGCTGGCCAAGCGCTTCCACGACCGTGGCCGGTCGGGCTGGTGGGCGGCGCCGGTGCTGTTCGCCTACGCCCTGGTGCTGCCGTACCCGACCAACTTCTGGGACGTGCTGGGCATGATCCTGCTGGGCTGGGCCTTCGTGGAGTGCGCCCTGATGCCGAGCGAGCAGGGGGCCAACCGCTTCGGCCCCAGCCCGCGCCGCGCGCCGCAAGGCCCCGGCGGGGTGTGAACAAAGCTTAAGTTGCGACCGCCCGTCTTCGGGCCGAGGCTCCCTGGCGACACACAGGGAGGCCTCCGATGCTGAGCTTTCTGTTCGGGTTCAACGGGCGCCTGCGCCGGTCCCACTACTTCCTGGCCGCGCTGGCCGTCTGCGTGATCTCCAACCTGTTCGGCCTGGCCGCCATCAACGGCGACGCCGACGTGGTCCACGGCCTGCACAGCTGGTCCATGGTGTTCACGCCCAATCCGGTGGTGGCCGCCCTGGCCGCCCTGGTCGGAATCCTGGCCTTCTGGGCCAACATGGCGCTGGCGGCGAGGCGCTGGCACGACGTCGGCGCCAGCGGCTGGCTGGCCCTGCTGGCCCTGATCCCGGGCGCGAGCTTCGCGCTCTTCGTGCTGCTGTGCATCATTCCGGGTACGCACGGCCCGAACCGCTACGGCCCGGACCCGAAGGCCGACGGCGGCGCGCCCGTGGCGGCGTAAGCGCGCTAGAGCGCGGGCGCTTCCGCCTCGACCACCTCGCCGAACACCCGGCGGAAGCTCGCCTTCAGCGCTTCGTCGGCCTCGTCCAGCCCGACCGGGAGGCCCAGGTCGACCAGGCTGGTGACCCCGTGCTCAGTGATGCCGCACGGCACGATGCCGCCGAAGTGGGAGAGGTCGGGCTCGACGTTCAGCGCGATGCCGTGGAACGAGACCCAGCGGCGCAGCTTCACGCCGATGGCGGCGATCTTGTCCTCGCGGGTCGGGAAGCCCGGCGCCTTGCGCTCGACCCACACGCCGACCCGGCCCTCGCGGATCTGGCCCTCGACGTTGAATTCGCCGAGCGCCCCGATGATCCAGCGCTCCATCGCCTCGACAAAGCCGCGCACGTCGCGCTTGCGGGCCTTCAGGTCCAGCATCAGGTAGGCCACCCGCTGGCCGGGGCCGTGATAGGTGAACTGGCCGCCGCGGTCGGTCTTGAACACCGGAAAGCGCTCGGGCGTCAGCAGGTCGGCTTCCTTGGCGGTGACCCCGGCGGTGTAGAGCGGCGGATGCTCCAGCAGCCAGACCAGCTCGCCCGCCGTGCCCTCGGCGATCTCCGCCACCCGCTTCTCCATGAAGGCCACGGCGTCGGGGTAGGGGACATAGCCCTTCGAGACCGCCCAGCCGGCGGGCAGTCCGTCTTCGCGGGCGAAGGGCGGGGCGGAGATGTTTAACGCGTCGTCAAGCATGCCGATCCAATGTGGGAGCGTGATCCGCCGCGCAACAGGCGCCGGCGATTCCGGGGCGTATCGAAAAGCCGTGAGTCAGGTCGAAGCCGTCAACGTCGAAATTTCGGTGGTGCTGGGGCGCAGCTCGCTTCCCATGCAGCAACTGCTGCGCATGGGCCGCGGCGCGGTGATTCCGCTGGACGCCCGCGAGAACGACGAGGTGTGGATTCTGGCCAACAACCATCCGGTGGCGCGCGGCGAGATCCAGATCCAGGACGACAAGATCGCCATCACCGTCACCCGCGCGGCCGACGTCTACGACTACATGGCCGGGGCCAAGAACACCTAAGCGCCGGCGCACAGCGCCTTCAGCTCGTCCACCACCTTCGCCAGCTCCTTGCGCGTGAACGGTTTCAGCAGCAGCGGCCGCTCCAGGTCCTCGTCGCGCACGCCGTAGCTGCCGTAGCCGGTGGCGTAGGCGAACGGCTTGCCGCGCGCGGCCAGCAGCTCGGCGATGGGGTGGCTGCGCTGGCCGCCCAGGTTCACGTCCAGAAGGGCGGCGTCGAATCCGCCGGCGCCGGCGCGCTCCAGGCCTTCGTCCAGGGTCGGGACCGGGCCCACCACCTCGCAGCCGAGCGTGACCAGCAGCTCTTCGAGGAGCAGGGCCACAAGGGTTTCGTCTTCGACGACCAGGATGCGGAACGCGGGCTCGGACACGGTGCGCGGTCTCACCATCACCGTAGGAAGCCGGCGTTCTACGGCGATTCTGCGACAAGGCTTCGACGAGCCTTCACAAGGGCGGAATCAGTTGCTATTCCCCCGGCCTCCGACGCGTGCGGTCGTGGCGGAATTGGTAGACGCGCAGCGTTGAGGTCGCTGTGGGGCAACCCGTGGAAGTTCGAGTCTTCTCGACCGCACCAACTCTCTAAAAGAATAATCCGGGGACCACCCCGGCCAAGAGGAGGCTGAGATGAGCGACACCGCCGCCCAGCCCCTCGATCACGCGGCCGCGCTGGAAGAGCTGGCGCTCCGTGACGACTACGCGCTCAATCCGGAATACGTCGAGCTGGTGGTCGACGCCGCCGACCGCGGCGACGGCCTGCGCCTGCGCGAGCTGCTGGGCGCGCTGCACCCGGCCGACGTCGCCGACCTGATGGGCTTCCTGTCGTCGGAGCACCGGGCCGAAGTCGCGCCCTGGATCCCGCTGGACGAACTGGCCGAGATCCTGCCCGAACTGGACGACCGCATCCGCGAGGAAGTGCTCGACCTGCTGCCGCCGGGCGCCCTGGCCGAGGCGCTGCAGGAGCTCGACTCCGACGACGCCGCCGCCGTGGTCGAAGACCTGGAGGAGCACCAGCGCCGCGAAGTGCTGGCCGCCATGCCGGAGGGCGACCGGGCCGCGATCGAAAAGTCGCTGGCCTACGAGGAAGACACCGCCGGGCGTCTGATGCAGCGCGAGGTCATGGCCGCGCCGCAGTTCTGGAGCGTCGGCCAGACCATCGACCACGTGCGCAGCCACGACGAGGACCTGCCGGAGCTGTTCTTCGACATCTACGTCGTGGATCCCGCCTACAAGCCGGTGGGCGCTGTTCCGGTCAGCCGTCTTCTTCGTACGAAAAGAGACGTGAAGCTTTCCGAGATCATGGAGCCGGTGACCGAAATCGCCGTCGACGCCGATCAGGAAGAAGTCGCCTACGTCTTCGAAAAATACCACCTGATCTCGGCGCCGGTGATCGACGCGGGCGGGCGGCTGGTCGGCCAGCTGACCGTCGACGACGTCGTGAACATCATCCAGGAGGAGAACCGCGAGGACATCCTGGCCCTGGCCGGCGTGACCGACGCGGGCCGCGACGCCAAGGTGCTGGGCATCTCGCGCTCGCGCATTCCGTGGCTGGCGGTGAACCTGGCGACGGCCATGCTGGGCGCCTGGGTGATCTCGCTGTTCGAGGGCACCATTCAGAAGGTGGTCGCCCTGGCCGTGCTGATGCCGATCGTCTCGGCCATCGGCGGCAACGCCGGCACACAGTCGCTGACCGTCACCGTGCGCGCCCTGGCGACCCGCGAGCTGACCGCGGCCAACTCGATCCGCACCTTCGGGCGCGAGATCGCGGTCGGACTGCTGAACGGCCTGGCCCTGGCCCCGTTGATGGGGGTGGTGGCGGCCGTCTGGTCCGGCGACTACCGCATCGGCCTGGTGATCTGCGCCGCCATGGTGCTGAACCTGTTGATCGCCGCCTCGGTCGGCGTGCTGACGCCGCTGACCCTGTCGCGCCTGAAGTTCGACCCGGCCGTCTCCTCGGCCGTGTTCGTGACCGCCACGACCGACTTCTTCGGCTTCCTGATCTTCCTGGGCCTGGCGACCATCGTCCTGCTTTAGGACGCGGCCCTTCAGGCCGTCCTCCCCGTCGAGGGGAGGGTGAATTTCCTGTTCACGAAATTGTCGACCTCCCGTTCGCTGAACGCGTTCTAGAGTGGCCAGCGGCGCCGTTACGGCGGCGCGGGTCTTGCTCCTTCGCCTCCGGGGCGAGGACGCCCGTGCCGTTTTGGGTCAGGGGACCGACGACGACATGCGATCGCGTTTGAAGATCTCCCGCGCGGGGATCGAACTGATCGAGAGCTTCGAAGGCTTGCGTCGCAAGGCCGCGCGCCTGCCCGACGGCCGCTGGACGATCGGTTACGGACACACGCTTTCCGCCCGCGAGGGGGCGGAGGTCACGGCGGAGGACGCCGAGGCCCTGCTGCTGTTCGACCTGCTGCCGGTGGTCGAGGCCGTCAACGGCCTGGTCTTCGTCGAGCTCACCCAGAACCAGTTCGATGCGCTCAGCGCCTTCGCCTTCAACGTCGGCGTCGAGGCGTTCCGCAGCTCCGACGTGCTCAAGCGCGTCAACGAGGGCCGGCTCACCGAAGCCGCCTGCGCCTTCGACCTGTGGCGCAAGGCCGACATCGCCGGCGAGGAGATGGTGCTGGACGCCCTGATCCGCCGCCGCGCGGCCGAGAAGGCGCTGTTCCTGACCCCGGCCGACGGCGTGGTGCCGACACCGACCCCGCTGGTCCGCCCGGCCTACGACCCGGCCATGGCGCCCATGCTGCCGCAGCGCCGCCCGGCCCACATCGAAACCCCGCTGGAAGGCGAGGAGGCGGTCGTCCGCCGCGTCGGCCCGATCGACGAGCCCGAGCCCGAGCCCGCCGCCGTCGAGCCGGAACCGGCGCCTGTCGCCGAAGCGACGCCGGCCGAACACGCGCTTGAAGTCGCGGAAGAGGCCGAACCCGGCGCCGAGGCGCTGACGGCCGCCGCAGCGGGCGCCGGCGTCATCCCGGTCGCCGCCGAGCCTGTGGAGACGCAGGTCGAAGCCGCGCCGGTCGTCGAGGCGGAGCCCGCCGAGGTCGAGTTGGCCGTCCTCGAGGCCGCCGAGCCCGGCGCCGAGGCGCTGGAGCCGGAAGTCGCAGCCGCGCCGGTGGAACCGGCCGACGTCGTCGCCCCGCTGTGGAACGCCTTCGAGCAGCAGGTCGCCGCCGCCGAGGCGTCGGAGCCGGGCGCCGAGGCGATCGCGCCGGTGATCACCCCGGTGATGGCCGAGCCCGTCGTCGAAGCGGTCGCCGCCCAAGCCGAACCTGTCGCCCCCGAAGCGGCCTTCGAACCGGTCGTCGAACCGGCCGTGGTCGAACCGGTCGCCGCCGAGCCCGCGCCGGTCGCCCCGGAGCCGGTCCAGCCGGCCCCCGCGCCCGCCGTCGACACCACGCCCGGACCGGGCGCGCCGGCGCTCAACGTCGCCGCCGCCGCGGTGATGAGCGCGCGCCTGTTCTCGCCCTATGGCGGCGGCGCCGGCTTCGGCCCGCTGCCGCCGCGCGCCACCCTGACCGAGGTCGGGGCCGCTCCGGCGCCTGGACCGGTCGTCGAGCCGGTCGTGGAGCGCGCGCCCGAGCCCGTGGCCGCCGCCCCGGCGTTCGAGCCGGCGTTGGCGGAGGCCGCCCCGTCAAAATTTGAACCGCCGGCGCAGCCGGAGCCGGCGGTGACCACCCAGACCGGCTTCGAGGCCCAGGCCTTCAGCCTGACCCCGCCGCCCGAGCGGGAACCGACCTTCATGCCGCAGCCGGCCAGCGTCGTCTGGACGCAGCCTGAGACGGCGGCGGTCGACGAGACGCCGCTGTTCGAGGAGACCTGGGAAGAGGTCCGCCCGGCGCCGCGCATCATCCGCCACGAGCCGGTCGACACCGATCTGGGCGACGAGGAGGCCGGTCCCAGCGGGCCGTTCGTGCTGCTGGGCGTGATCGGCCTGTTCGCCTTCGGCGGCGCGGTGGCGGCCTTCATCAAGGCCAAGCAGCTGGCCTCGCCCGAGCCGGTGATCCTGGCCTGGACCCTGGCCCTGATCGCCTTCGGCTGCGTGACCATCTCGGTCTATTTCCTGCTGAAGCGGCTGGGCGGCGTTCACGACTGAAGCGGGGGAGTGGAGGGGCCGCGGCGCGCGTGCTAAGCGCGCGCCATGACTCAATTCACCCCTTCCATGGACTTCGGCCTCGGCGAGACCGCCGACGCCATCCGCGAAACGACCGCCCGGTTCTCCGCCGACCGGATCGCCCCGCTGGCGGCCGAGATCGACGAGACCAACGCCTTCCCGCGCCAGCTGTGGCCCGAAATGGGCGACCTCGGCCTGCACGGCATCACCGTCGAGGAGGAGTGGGGCGGCCTGGGCCTGGGCTACCTCGAGCACGTGGTGGCCATGGAAGAGGTGTCGCGCGCCTCGGCCTCGGTCGGCCTGTCGTACGGCGCCCACTCGAACCTGTGCGTCAACCAGATCCGCCGCTGGGCCAACGACGACCAGAAGCGGCGCTACCTGCCCAAGCTGATCTCGGGCGAGCACGTCGGCGCCCTGGCCATGTCCGAGGCCGAGGCCGGCTCGGACGTCATCTCCATGAAGCTGCGGGCCGAGAAGAAGGGCGACCGCTACGTCCTGAACGGCACCAAGTTCTGGATCACCAACGCCCCGCACGCGGACACCCTGGTGGTCTACGCCAAGACCTCGCCGGAGGACGGCAGCCGCGGCGTGACCGCCTTCCTGATCGAGAAGGACATGGCCGGCTTCAAGGTCAGCCGTAAGCTCGACAAGATGGGCATGCGCGGCTCCGACACCGGCGAGCTGGTGTTCGAGGACTGCGAAGTCCCGGAAGAGAACGTCATGGGCCCGATCGGCGGCGGCGCGGCCGTGCTGATGAGCGGCCTGGACTATGAGCGCGCCGTCCTGTCGGCCGGCCCGCTCGGCATCATGCAGGCCTGCCTGGACGTGGTCCTGCCCTACGTCCGCGAACGCAAGCAGTTCGGCCGCCCGATCGGCAGCTTCCAGCTGATGCAGGGCAAGATCGCCGACATGTACGTCGCCCTGAACTCGGCCCGCGCCTACGTCTACGCGGTGGCCAAGGCCTGCGACGCCGGCAAGACCACCCGCTTTGACGCCGCCGGCGCCATCCTGATGGCCTCGGAAAACGCGGTGAAGACCTCGCTGGAGGCCATCCAGGCCCTCGGCGGCGCAGGCTACATCAAGGAGTGGCCGGTGGAGCGCTTCCTGCGCGACGCCAAGCTCTACGACATCGGCGCTGGCACCAACGAGATCCGCCGCTTCCTGATCGGCCGCGAGCTGCTGGGCGCGTAAGCGTCATCGGGCGCCGCGCGCTCCGGGGCGCGGCGCCCATCCCCTTTTCGGGGGAGCCGCCGGGACCTCTCACCGTTTCGCGAGTTTCACCCCCGCGGCGCATCCGCCGCGCGAGACGCTCGCGAAAGGTCGGACGGCGGATGAAGGCCAGCCAAGGACGAGGCGAAAGCCACTGGCAGGGCCCCCACGACGGCCGCGACTTCTCGGTCCTGATCCGTACGCTCGGCGAAGGCGACGGCGAACGCCTGCCGGTCGCCGAGATGGTTCACACCTTCGCCGGCCGGGGCTTCGGCGCGATCATGCTGGTGATCGCGCTGATCAACCTGTTGCCCCTGCCGCCAGGCGGCACCACCATCACCGGCCTGCCGCTGCTGCTCCTGTCGCTGGAACTGGCGCTGGGCGGCGGCCTGTGGCTGCCGCACAAGGTGATGGACGCCTCGGTGTCGCGCTCCGCCTTCCGCAAGGGAGCCGAGAAGGTCATGCCGGCCGTGCGGGTGGCCGAGCGGCTGTCCGACCAGCGGATGAGCTGGCTGGTCTCGGGCGTGGGCGAGCGGCTGATCGGGATCGCCTCGGTGATCCTGTCGCTGGTGCTGATCCTGCCCATACCGCTGGGCAATCTCGTGCCGGCCCTGGCCATGGCCCTGTTCGCCTTGGCCATCATGGAGCGCGACGGGCTGATCGCCCTGCTCGGCTGGCTGGCGACCGCGATCGCCGCGGGCCTGCTGGCCCTGGTCGGCAACGCCGCCTGGGACGGCGTGCAGGCGGTGGTCGACGGCCTGTTCCACGCCGGAACCGGCGGCTGACCGGGCCGTTCCGCCTGTCCCACCAGTAACCGCGGGAGGCTTACATGCCCGCCAAGTCCAAGGCGCAACAGGAGGCCGCCGGGATCGCCCTGTCGGCCAAGCGGGGCGAGACGCCCAAGAGCGAACTCAAGGGCGCGTCGAAGTCCATGTACGAGTCCATGAGCGAAAAGCAGCTCGAGGAATTCGCCCACACCAAGCGCGCCGGCAAGCCGGAGCACGTGTCGGACCGGAAGTAGGGCGCCGGCCATTTCGGCCCCTAAAACGCTCACTTCACCGTCAGCGCCTGCTTCATTCCCGGGTGGAAGCGGCAATAGACGTTGATCGTCCCGGCCTTCTTCACGACCGTCTCGGCGCTGGTCTTGGGCTGCATGTCCAGGTCGAACGATCCGTCGCGCGCGGTGGCGGTGTGGCGGAACATGTCCTTATTCACATAGCGCACCGTGTCGCCGACGTGCACGTCGGCCGGCGCGGGCCCGAAGGCCATGTCGGCGATGACGACCGTGTGCACCTTGGGCGCCGTCGCGGCGGACGAGACCGCCGCGACCGTCACCCAGCCCGCGGCGATCAGCAGCCGCGCGAAGCCGAAGCCGCGGCGGGCGCTCACTTCAGTTCTCCGCTCAGGTGCTCGGCGTGCATCTCGTGTTCCTGGAACAGCTTCAGGCCGGTCTGCAGCAGCGACTTCAGCTCGGCGTTCGACGCGTCCGGGATCAGCGTGCCGGCGAGCGCTCCGTTGACGGTCTTGTGGTAGGCGACCTCGTTGGCGACGTAGGCCTTGTCGAAGGCCGGGCCGCTCAGCCTGGCGAGCTCGGCGCGCTTGGCCTCGGCCTGCCTAGTCAGGGCCTGGCTGGTCGGGTTGTCCTGGGGCGTTACGCCCAGCTTCTTCACCAGGGCCAGCGCCTGGTCGTTCACCGCCTTGTGGTCGCGCACCATCTCCTCGGCGAAGGCGCGGACGTCGGGGTTCTGCGACTTGTTCAGGGCCTGCTCGCCCGCGGCGACGTCGATCGCGCCGGCGGTGTAGGCGATGTGGGCGATCTGGGGATCGGTCGGCTTCTGGGCCCGAGCCGAGACGACGGCCGGAACGGCGATGGCGAGGGCGGCCGCGAGGCCGAGGCGGTTGAACATGGGGCGTCCTCCTTGAGACGCTCCATTGGAGGAGGGGGCCGCTCGAAAGGTTCCCGGGGGTGCGCGCCGCTTGGAGGCGAATTGCGGGAACCTTAGAGTCCGCGGCCGCATCCAATGGTGCGAGTTCCGGGAAAGCCCATGCCGATGCCAGTCAGCCACGCGCACGCGCTGAACTACGACGACCTCGACGAGGCCGAACTGGTCGCCCTGGCCCGTGCGGGCCGACGCGAGGCCTGCCGGGTGATCGTGCAGCGCTGCAACCAGCGCCTGTTCCGGGTCGCGCGTGCGGTGGTCCGCGACGACGCCGAGGCGGAGGACGTGGTGCAGGCCGCCTACCTGCAGGGCTTCGCTAAGCTGGACAGCTTCCGCGGCAAGGCGGGGCTTTTGACCTGGCTGACCCGCATCACCCTGAACGAGGCGCGCGGCCGGCTGCGCCGCCGCCGCCCGACCGTCGAGCTGGAGGCGGTCGAGACCGCCCAGCGCCAAGGAGCCGAAATCGTGTCCCTGTCGGCCGCCCGGCCGGAAAGCCCGGAATCCGAAGCCGCCCGCGCCCAGATCCGCCGCCTGATCGAGCGCGCGGTCGACGATCTGCCCGAGCCGTTCCGCGTGGTGTTCGTCATGCGCGAAGTGGAGGAGTGCACGGTCGAAGAGACGGCCGCGAACCTCGACCTCAAGCCCGAGACCGTGAAGACCCGCCTGCACCGGGCGCGCCGGATGCTGCGCGCGGCCTTGGACGAGCAGCTGTCCGCCACCACCAGCTCGGCCTTCCCGTTCCTGGGCACGCGCTGCGAGCGCATGACCGCCGCGGTGCTGGCCCGACTGCCCGCCCAGCCCGAGGACTGAGCCTTATGGCGCGGTCGAGCGTTCCAGCAGCAGCGCGACCTGTTCGGGCTGCACGATGGCGGGCGGCTGCAGGCCGTAGTTCACGGCGATCGGCACGCCGCCCGCGAGCTCCAGAGCGCTGCGGCCGGGCATGGCCAGCATGTAGATCTTGTCGTCGTTGGCCATCGCCTCGCGCACCCGCTGCTCGCTGGTGAACAGGGCCAGGGCGTCCGTGCCCGGCCGGATCGGGGCGGTCCAGAACGACACGTCGGTCGAGCCGGCCTTGGCCGCGGCGTAGCCTTCCTTGTTGGTGACCAGATAGACCTTCGAGGTCAGCAGCAGCTCGCCGAAGGCGCGCTCGCTCGCCTCCGAGGGGTTGCGCGCCATGGACACTAGACGCCGCTCCAGTTCGTTGGCCGGCGCGATGAACGGCCGTTCCAGCAGGATGGTCTTGTTGTAGGCGAGCGCGTAGCGGCGCTGGGCGTCGGTCAGGCCGGCCTTGAGCTCGCGCGGGCGCAGGTCGCCCTTGGCGATGGCGGCGCGAGCGTCGGCGACCGCGTCGTCCGGCGTCGGCGCGGGCGCAGGCGCGGCGGCGGGAGGCTTGGCCAGGTTTTGGGCGGGGTTTTGGGCCGGGGCCGGAGCCGGGGCGGGCGCGGCGTTCGCCGCCGAACCGCCGGCCAGCAGGGCGAGGGCGAGAAGAAGGGAACGGGTCATCGGCAACCTTGGGCGTCGGGCGGCACCGTGCGCGTGGACGGCGCCGCTGGCAAGGACGCCAAGCGCCGCGCCGCCGCGGATTAGCCGCCGATCTTCTGCAGCAGGCTTTCCGCCTGGGCGGGCTGGATCACCGCCGGCGGGCGCAGGCCGGGATTGATGGCGACCGGCAGGCCGCGCGCCAGCCGCAGGGCGTCGCGCCCGCTCATCGTCACCCAATAGATCGTCGGCTCGTTGGTCAGCGCCTCGCGCAGACGATCCTCGCTGGTGAAGACCACCATGGCCTCGGCGCTCGCGCCCACCGAGGTGCGCCAGAAGGGCGGGCGCGCCTCGGCCTGACCTTCCTTGGTGGTGACCAAATAGACTTTCGAGGTCAGGAAGGCGTCCTCGAACGCCTGGCTGGTCAGCGGCGACGGCGTGCGGGCCAGGGCCAGGAGGGTCTCCTCCAGCGGATTGCCGGCGGTGATGTACGGCCGCTCCTGCGAGAGGGTGCGGTTGAAGGCCACCGCGTAGCGTCGGCCTTCCTCGGTCTTCGCCTGGGCTGGATCGCGTTGGCGGAAATCGCCGATCGCCATGGCCATGCGCGCGTCGCGCCGGGCGCTGGTTTCCAGGGCGGAGGAGGCCAGGACCGGACGGTCGGCCCGCACGCGCGAGTCGGCGAGCGCGCCGGAGCTGACCCCGAGCAGCAGCGCCGCGAGCAATCCGGCTTTCTTCAACACGAGGCGTCCTCCCACAGCGCAGCCTACAGTAGCGCTTATACGGCGACCCCCGAAATGCGAAAGGCCGCCCCGTCGCCGGAGCGGCCTTTCCATTGTCGACCGCGATGCGGTCTCGAACCCTTGCTTACGCGCGGACCTCGGAAACGAGGGCCAGGGTCACGATCTCAGCACCGCGTTTGAGACAATGAGACACTGGGTCACCTCCTTTCAGCTGTTGAACAGGAAGTCGAAGGTGGGCCTTCCCGACCTCCGGCGCAATGGTTTCGCGTCACAATGGTTGAAGGCCAGCGAGGTTGAACGGGCCCGCGCCCAGGCGTACCAGCGCTCTCAGCAGAGCGGAGCCCGCCCCATGTCGCTGCGTATGCCCCAGAACCTCAGCAACCAGCTCCAGTTCGAGACCGGCGCCAGCATCCTCGACGCCGAAATCCTGGCCGAACGGGCTGCGGCGCTCGGCCGCGCCGGCCGGAAGGTCGAGCAGGCGATGGTCGCGCTGAAAGCCGCCGCGAGCGGCGACGCCGGCCCGATGGGGCACGCGGCCGAGGCGGTCTACGAGTACTTCATCCTGCGCGAGCTCAGCGGCTTCTGTGATCACAGCGAGGCGATCGAGGCCTACCAGATCCCGCGCGCGGTGATCGCCCGGCTGGGCGCGCGCTAGGGCGGACGAACCGAAATCCTCGCCCTTCGACAGGCTCAGGGTGAGGATTTCGACTGCGCTTCAGTAGCCCTCATCCTGAGCTTGTCGAAGGACGAGGGCGGGCCGACGCGCTCGCGCTAGACTCCCGCCATGACGACTCGCTGGGACCCGACCCAATACGACCGCTACAAGGCCTGGCGCGAGCGGCCGGCGAACGACCTGATCGCCCAGATCCCGGCCGACCTCCGGCCGCGCGAGGTCTGGGACCTGGGTTGCGGCACGGGCGAGCAGGCGGCGCTGTTCAAGCGGCGCTGGCCCGACGCCGAGGTCTGCGGCCTCGACACCAGTCCCGACATGCTGGCCAAGGGCGCGGCGCGGCCGGAGGCCGTGCGCTGGGTCGAAGGCGACGCCGGGACCTGGACGCCGCAGCGGCCGGTCGACCTGATCTTCTCCAACGCGGCCCTGCAGTGGCTGCCCGACCATGAGGCGCTGTTCCCGCGCCTGGCCGGCCTCCTGGCCACCGGCGGGGTGCTGGCCTGCCAGATGCCGGTGTCCTACGTCGGCGACCAGCACCGCCTGCTCCGCGAGACCGCCGCCGACGGCCCGTGGGCCGAGCGGCTGGCCGGCGTGATCGGCGTGCGTCCGTTGGGCGAGCCGGCCGACTATTACGCCTGGCTGGCCCCGACGTGCGCCAGCGTGGACGTCTGGACCACCACCTACCTGCACGCGCTCGAGGGCGAGGACCCGGTGCTGGAGTGGATGGCCGGCACGGGCCTGCGGCCCTACCTGCAGGCGCTCGCCTCCGAAGCGGAGCGGTCAGGATTTGTGGACGCCTACCGGGCGCGGCTGCGCGCGGCGTTCCTGCGGCGCGCCGACGGGGTCACCCTGTTCCCGTTCCAGCGCCTTTTCCTGGTCGCCCGCCGGGCCTAGCGCGCGGCCGAAGTCTCCGGCTTCGGGCCGTACAGGGCGCGCAGCGCGTCCAGGGCGGCGGCGTGATAGATGGTGGCGTGGGTCTCGTTGGGCCGCGGCGCGTAGCTCCACTTGAGCCCCGAGGGCGGCTTAGCCTTCAGCGCCGCGACTACGTCGTCGATCCTGGCCTGCATCTCGTCGCCCTCGTCGGCGACGGTCATCCAGAGCGTGCGCTCGGCGCCGTCGTGCTTGGCCAGCAGGGCTGGGGCCTCCGCCGCCAGGGCGCCGCCGTCCCACCACAGGCTGGGGCTGATCGCGACATAGCGGTCGAACATGCCCGGCTCGCGCAGGAAGGTCTCGAGCACGAACAGGCCGGCCAGGCTCTCGCCCATCACGGCGCGCTCGCCGTCGGCGCGCCAGCGCGCCTCGACGAAGGGGATCACCTCGTCGGCGACGTAGCGGCGGAAGTCGGCCGACGCTCCGTGGGTCGGCCAGCGCTTCACGTACGCCGGGTCGGCGCTGCGGGTGGTCAGCTCGTGCCTCCGGTCGACGGTCTCGATCCCGACCACGATCAGGTCCTGGGTGGTGCCCGAGATGGTGCCCAGCTGGGCCAGGCCGCTGATGTGGTGGAAGTCCTGGTCCTCGCCCCCGTCGATCACGTAGAGCACCGGATAGCGCGCGTCGCCCTTGGCGTAGCTGGGGGGCACGTAGACGTTGATCCGCCGCACCTCGCCCAGGACCTTGGACGGCAGCTCGAACGAACGGCCGATGACGATCGGCCGGCCCTCGTCAGCCTTCGCGGCCGGACCGGCGATCGCCGGACCGCCGAGCAGCAGGACCGCGCACAGGACGACGGCCGGGCTCGATGTACGTCTGAACATTCGCTGTCCCCCAAACTTCGATCCTGCGGGGGACAGCCGAGTCTGGCAACCGCGTTCGCCGAACGCCCGGCCTCAGCTCCGCGAGGGGGCGGGGGAGGGCTGGCGGCGTCGAGCCGGGGCGGGTTTGGCCGGCTTCTCGCCGGAGCGGCGGAACCAGCCCTTGGGCTTGGCGGCGGCGACGTCCAGCGGCGCGTCGGGGCTGACCGGGGCGACCAGGGCGGCGGCGGCGGCGTGCTTTCGCCGGCGCAGGGTCGGGACCGGGCCGTCCAGCTTGGCGAGCGCGTGGACCGTTGCGGTGTAGCCCGCGGCGACGGCCGGCTCGTAGGCCTTCCAGTCGCGGATCTCGACGCCGGCCGGCTCCGGGATGACCAGCAGGTCGGTGGCGCTGCGCGCCTCCATCAGGTCGGCGCGGGTCGACAGGGTGGCCGAGCGCATCATGATCGAAACGATCGGCGGCCCCCTGCGCCACTCGCCCGTCGCGATCCAGCGCAGCCACGACTTCGGCGGTTCCAGGGCCTTCGGATCGACGCTGCGGGCGCGGCTGACGTCGACGCCCACCACGGGGCCCAGGTGCCAGGCGCGCATCAGCCCCACCGGGAAGTTGTTGATCACCGCCCCGTCGACCAGCACCTGGCCGTTCTCCAGCACCGGCGGCAGCACGCCCGGCAGCGAAATGGAGGCGCGGAGCGCGTGGCGCAGCGAGCCCGTGCGGTGCACGACATAGCCGCCGGCGGTGATGTTGGACGACACGCAGTAGAAGGGCCGCCACAGGTCCTCGATCTGGGCCTCGCCGTAGTGCTCCTCCAGCCGGCGGTCGACCTTGCGGCCGCGGGTCATGGCGATGCGCGGGAAGGTCAGGTCATCGACCGGGCTGGAGTCGACGAAGGCCTTGCGGATGCGGTCGTCCAGCTCGTCCTGGTCCCAACCCATGGCGACGCCGCCGCCCACGATGCCGCCCATGGACGAGCCGCCGATGAAGTCGATCGGCACCTTGGCTTCCCGAAGGGCCTGGATGGCGCCGATGTGGGCGTAGGCGCGCGCGCCGCCGCCGGACAGCACCAGGCCGACGGAGGTCCCGGTCAGCACCCGGGCGATCCGCTGGGCGTCCCCGCGGTCGTCGGCCCGAACGTGGAACCAGCGGGCCGGGTTCTTGGCGTCCAGCCAGGCGCACGTGCCCTTGGGGCGCACGGTGTCGGGCCGGTGGATCAGGATCAGGTCGACCAGCCGGTGCTCGTCCAGCGGCGCGGCCGCCCACAGCCGCTCGTGCGGGGCCGGGTCCTCGGCGCGCCCGACCAGGAACAGCCGGTCGACCTGGCGGGCGACCAGGTGCGACCAGGCGACCTCGCCACGCTCGGCCACGTAGAGCACGTAGTCGTGGCTCTCCTCGACCGCCGAGAACCAGGCCGCGGCCGAGCGCAGGGCCTTGGAATCGATCACCTGGACCCTGGAGCCCTGGGAGCGGACCTCGGCGGCGACCTGCTCGACGAAGCCCCGGCAGGGGTGCTCGGCGCAGCCGAGGAAGCCGAACACCGTCGGCTCGGCCGCGTGCGCGCCGGTCTGGCGGGCGCGCAGGATCATCAGCCGCGCCAGCTCGGTCATCAGCTCCGGCATCTGGCGCGCGGCGGCGAAGAAGGCGTCGCGGGGCAGGGCGATCAGCTCGCTGTCGCGCAGCGCCACGACGGTGGAGGTGTGCGGCGTGCCGGCGATCAGCGCCATTTCACCGACCGGCTCGCCGGGCTTCACCACGCCCAGCAGGTGCGGGTCCTGGCCTTCCTCGCGGCGGAACACGCCCAGCCGTCCGACCCGCAGCAGATAGACCGCGTCGGCGGCCTCGCCGGCCGAGAACAGGCGTTCGCCGCCAGGCAAGGAGAACCAGTGCGCGTCAGGCGCCGCCTCGAACAGGCGCGCCAGCGCGCTCTCCACCGTGTCGGAGCGTCGGTCGTGGGCCATGGACGGAAACTAAGGCGGTTTCGGATTCGTCGCGATGAAATCGTGCGCACCGGGCGCCCTGACAAGCCCGCCGGCTTGCCAAACCGCCACGCTTGGAGCGACGAAGGGGGCGGATGCTCTCGCCGCTGATCTTCATCTTCGTGCTGTTCGCCGTGGTCGCCATCTCGAGCGGGCCCGGGGGCCGCGCCGTGCGCTACTTCGCGCTGGTGCTGCTGATCGTGAGCGGCCTGTCGTTGATCGCCTACGCCGTCATTCCCATGGGGCGGACCTTCACGTGGGCCTCGGTCGCCCTGGACGGCGCGATCCTGGCGGCCGCGCTCTGGCTCTACTGGCGCGACCGCGCGCTGTGGGTCGGCCTGCAGGTCGTCGTGCAGACCATCACGACGGTGGTGGACTTCATCCACTACGCCTTCATGCCGAAGGGCGCCTGGGGAGCCGCCTGGTGGGCCCAGTGGTGGCTGATCAGCGTGCTGGTCTACCTGCAGCTTGGCATTTTGGTCGTCGCGGCGCTGCGCCGGCATTTCGGGCCGCCGTACCCTGTGCCCCGAAAGCTGCAACCCGCCCGCGCCGGTTGAATCCGGAAGCCCACGAGCTCCCGTCGAACGCGGGTCGGCTAGACGCAAGCGCCGCCGCAAGGCATCAATTCGGGGCAGGGGGCGCACGCCGTGGCGACAGATCTCAACCAACCCAGGGTGTTCAAGGCGTCCCGCCTGTCGGGCTTCAGCCTGCTGTTCTGGCTCATGATGGTCGCCGTCTGGCGTTTCCGCGGCGAGACGGGCTGGGATCCCCGCACGGACTGGGTCCATGCCGTCGAGGCGGGCGCCTGGGCCGCCGCCGGCGCCTGCTGCCTCGTGGTCGGCTTCGTCGACGCGCTGTTTCCGGCCCGCCTGACCTACGGACCGCAGGGGCTTTCCTGGACCCGCCTGGGCAAGCGGACCCGGCTCGCCTGGTCCGAAGTCCGGGCGTTCAAGGTCGTCCGGCAAAGCGTCGGCTTCGACTACGCCGACGCCCGTCGTCCCGGCCGCCTGCCGGGCGGACTGAAGATCAGCGCCCACGAGCTGGTCACCCAGCTGAACCAGGCGCGCGCGCGCTGGGCGCCCGTGATCGCCGCGGCGGGCCTTCCGTCGGCCGGGGAACCCCGCTATGGCGGGCCCCATGCCGAAGTTGACCTCCTCGATCGATCCGAAGTCCGAAACCTTCAAGGCCAACCGCGCTCACAACGAAGCGCTGGTGCGCGAGCTGCGCGAGAAGGTCGCTAAGGCCGCCCTGGGCGGCCCTGAGGCCTCCCGTCAGCGTCACGTCAGCCGCGGCAAGCTGCTGCCGCGCGAGCGGGTCGAGCGGCTGCTGGATCCCGGCGCGCCCTTCCTGGAAGTCGGCCAACTGGCCGCCGGCGGCATGTACGACGACGAGGCCCCGGCCGCGGGCGTGATCACCGGCGTCGGCCGCGTTTCCGGCCGCGAGGTCATGGTCGTCGCCAACGACCCGACGGTGAAGGGCGGCGCCTACTTCCCGATGACGGTGAAGAAGCACCTGCGCGCCCAGGAGATCGCCGCCGAGAACCGGCTGCCGTGCGTCTACCTGGTCGACAGCGGCGGCGCGAACCTGCCCCACCAGGCCGAGGTCTTCCCCGACCGCGAGCACTTCGGGCGGATCTTCTACAACCAGGCCCGCATGTCGGCGAAGGGCATCGCCCAGATCGCCTGCGTGATGGGCAGCTGCACCGCCGGCGGCGCCTATGTCCCGGCCATGTCGGACGAGACCGTCATCGTCCGCAACCAGGGCACCATCTTCCTGGCCGGCCCGCCGCTCGTGAAGGCGGCCACCGGTGAGGTGATCTCGGCCGAGGACCTGGGCGGCGCGGAAGTGCACGGCCGCCGCTCCGGCGTGGTCGACCACGTGGCGGCCAACGACGAGCACGCGCTGGAGATCGTCCGCTCGATCGTCGGCAACCTGAACACTGTCAAGGACGTCCCGCTGGACGTGCGCGACCCGGTCCCGCCGGCCCACGATCCGTCCGAGCTGTACGGCATCGTGCCGACCGACGTGCGCGCCCCCTACGAAGTGCGCGAGGTGATCGCCCGCATCGTCGACGGCTCGTCCTTCGACGAATTCAAGCCGCTGTACGGCACGACCCTGGTGTGCGGCTTCGCCCGCATCTGGGGCTATCCGGTCGCCATCCTGGCCAACAACGGCGTGCTGTTCTCGGAGAGCGCGCTGAAGGGCGCGCACTTCATCGAGCTGGCCTGCAAGCGCAAGATCCCGCTGGTCTTCCTGCAGAACATCTCGGGCTTCATGGTGGGCGGCAAGTACGAGGCTGGCGGCATCGCCAAGGACGGGGCCAAGCTGGTCACCGCGGTCGCGTCCGCCGAGGTGCCGAAGTTCACCGTGCTGATCGGCGGCTCGTTCGGGGCCGGCAACTACGGCATGAACGGCCGCGCCTACGGCCCGCGCTTCCTCTTCACCTGGCCGAACTCGCGCATCTCGGTGATGGGCGGCGAGCAGGCGGCCAGCGTGCTGGCCACCGTCAAGCGCGACGGCATCGAGGCCAAGGGCGGCGAGTGGTCGAAGGCCGACGAGGAGGCCTTCAAGGCCCCGATCCGCGAGCGCTACGAGCAGGAAGGCAGCCCGTACTACGCCACCGCCCGGATGTGGGACGACGGGGTGATCGATCCTGCCCAGACCCGCGACGTGCTGGGCCTGGCCATCTCGGCTTCGCTGAACGCGCCCGTGCCCGAAACGACGTTCGGCGTGTTTAGGATGTAATGCTGAAGTCCTCGCCCTTCGACAGGCTCAGGGTGAGGACTTCGTCGGATCAGTAGCCCTCATCCTGAGCTTGTCGAAGGACGAGGGCGGACCAGGAGCGCCAGCGCGATGTCCGACTTCCCGATCACCGACCCCTGGGTGGAAGAGCCCGCCCCGGACCTGGAGACCACCAAGGTGCTCCTGGACGCCAGCCCGTCGGGGGTGGCCTTCGTGATGATCAACCGGCCGCAGAAGAAGAACGCCTTCGACGCCGCCACCATCGCGGCGCTGCGCGAGGCGTTCGAGACCCTGCACGGGGCCGACCACGTGCGGGTGGTGTTCGTGCGCGGGGCGGAGGGCGTGTTCTGCGCCGGGGCCGACCTGGAATGGATGCGCGACTCCGCCGACTGGACCGAGGCCGACAACCGCGACGACGCCCTGCAGCTGGCCCGCATGCTGAAGGCGCTCTACGACATCCCCGCCCTGACCGTGGCCCTGGTCGAGAAGGCCGCCATGGGGGGCGGCGCGGGCCTGGTCGCCGCCTGCGACATGGCCGTGGCCACCCGCGACACGAAGTTCGCCTTCTCGGAGGTGAAGCTGGGCCTGATCCCGGCCACCATCAGCCCTTACGTGGTCGACGCCATCGGCCCGCGCCAGGCCCGGGCGCTGTTCAGCACCGGCCGGGTGTTCGACGCCGAATACGCCCGCCAAATCGGCCTGGTGACCGAGGTCGTCCACGACTCCGAGGCGCTGAACGCGCTGCAGGAGCGGCTGGCCGGCGAGATCATGGCCTGCGCGCCCGAAGCCATCGCCGAGTCCAAGCGGCTGGTCTGGGACGTCTGGGGCCGGCCGATCGACAACGCCCTGATGGACGACACCGCCCGGCGCATCGCCAAGAAGCGGGTCTCGCCCGAGGGGCGCGAAGGCGTCCGCGCCTTCCTCGAAAAGCGCAAGCCCAGCTGGATCGCGTAGGCCGGTTCGCCGAACCGCGGACCTTCACGGTTGACGACTCCAGCCTAGCCGTTATGCCCTGCGCTGATCGACGATCAGCGAGGGCGTGACATGGCGAGGGAACTTGAGCTGGTCGGCGCCGCGGCGGCGGGCGGCTGGCTGAAATGGCGGCGCAAGCACGCGGACATCCCGCCGGGCACGCCGTGCGCCAACTGCGAGACGCCGCTGCAGGGGGCCTACTGCCACACCTGCGGCCAGCTCGCCGAGGACTTCCACAAGTCGATCGTCGCCCTGTTCGTCGAGGCGATCGAGAGCCTGCTGCACCTGGACGGGCGGCTGTGGAAGACCCTGCCGCAGCTCGCGATCCAGCCCGGCCGGCTGACCCGCGCCTACCTGGACGGCAAGCGCGCGCCGCAAATCCCGCCCTTCCGCCTGTTCCTGGTGGTGCTGCTGGTCGCCTTCTTCGCCAGTCACCTGGCCAGCGGAAACAAGGAACACGCCGAGAGCGTCCGCACCGCGCCCGTCGTGCTCGATCCGAAGGACAAGGCCACGCCGGCGACCCTGTCCACCGCCACCCGCAAGGCGGTCGAGCAGGACAAGAGCCTGTCGCCGGCGGAACGCAAGGCCGCGCTCGCCAAGCTGGACAAGGCCGACGACCGCCTGAAGGCGACCGGCTCGGCCGACATCAACCTGTTCTCGCCCAAGGACGACAAGGGGCAGGCCTTCGAGCACTGGCTCGAGAGCCGCGTCGACACCATCAACAAGGACCCCGAGCGGTTCTTCCTGATCCTGGAGATCTGGGCCCACCGGGTGGCGGTGCTGATGCTGCCCATGGCCGCCCTGTTCCTGAGCCTGCTGTTCGTGTTCCAGCGGCGGTTCTTCGTGTTCGACCACCTGGTGTTCTCGATGCACTCGCTGTCGTTCCAGCTGCTGCTGCTGACCACCATCCTGCTGTTGTCGATTCCGCTGGGGCCGGTGGCCTGGTGGCTGGTGCTGCTGGCCCCCGTGCACCTGTTCCTGCACATGCGCGGGGTCTATTCGACCGGCGTGTTCGGCACGATCGGGCGCATGGCCGGCCTGGCGGTGCTGACCGTGTTCGGCTTCAGCGGGCTGGCGCTGTTGTGGTTCTACCTCGGCGTCCAGCAGATGGCGGGACACTGAGGACGCGCTCAGCGGCCGGGGAGGGGACCATGCGGATTGTTGCGACAGCCTTGGCGCTCGGCCTGGCCCTGGCCGGCGGGCGCGCGTCCGCGCAGCCGCCAGCTGACGACCTGGCCCAGGCACGCGCCGCTTTCGAGGCGCACGACTTCAAGACCGCGTACGCGCATTACTCGGCCCTGACCGCGTCGCCGTACGGCGCCGAGGCGGCCTTCGTGCTGAGCGTCATCGTCAAGGACGGCTACGGCGTCGTGCGGGCCGATCCCGAGCAGGCGCTCGTCCTGCTGCGCCGCGCCGCCGAGGGCGGGGAGCCGCGCGCGATCGGCGCGTTGGGCATGGCCTACCTCGAAGGCGACGGCGTGCCGCAAAGCCTCGAGGAGGCGAAAAGGATCTGGCGCCGGGGCGCCGAGCTGAACCAGACGTCGTCGCTCTACAATCTCGGCTACATGGCCCGCTACGCCGACCGCCGCCCCGCCGAAGCGGCGGCCTGGTTCGAACGCGCCGTGGTGGCCGGAGATACTGAGAGCCTCTCGGAACTGGCTGACCTGCTGGATCGCGGCGAGGGTGTCCCCCGCGACTCCGCGCGCGCGGTTGACCTGTGGCGGCAGGCCTTCGCGGCCGGAGCGAAGGAGTCACCTACCAAGCTCGCGCAGGCCTTCTTCGAAGGGAGCGGCGTGGCCAGGGACCCGGTCAAGGCGCAGGCCTGGGTGCTGGTCGCCGAAAAGGCCGGAAACGGGGTCTCGCCGGAGGGGCGCAACGCCATCCTCGCCAACCTGACCCCCGAGCAGCGCGCCGAGGCCGTGCGCCTCGCCGACCGCTGCCTCGCTGCGCCGTCGACGGACTGCCCATAACCCGCGCGCCGGCCACGCAGACCTGTGGCCGCCGACCGCTCGGGTGCGCTAAAGGACCGCCATGTTCGAATCCGTCCTGGTCGCCAATCGCGGCGAGATCGCCTGCCGCGTGTTCCGCACCGCCGCCCAGATGGGGCTGCGCACCATCGCCGTCTATTCGGAGGCCGACGCCGACGCGCCGCACGTCCAGATGGCCGACGAAGCGGTGCTGATCGGCCCCGCGCCGGCGCGCGAGAGCTATCTCGACGCCGCCAAGGTGCTGGCCGCCGCCAAGGCGACCGGCGCCCAGGCCATCCACCCGGGCTACGGCTTCCTGTCCGAGAACGCCGAGTTCGCGGAAGCCGTCATGGCCGCCGGCCTGGTCTGGATCGGCCCGCCGCCGGGCGCGATCCGCGCCATGGGCCTGAAGGACGCCGCCAAGAAGCTGATGGCCGAGGCCGGCGTGCCGGTGACCCCGGGCTATCTGGGCGAGGACCAGTCGGAAGCGCGCCTGGCCGAGGAGGCCGGAAAGGTCGGCTATCCGGTGCTGATCAAGGCGGTCGCCGGCGGCGGCGGCAAGGGCATGAAGAAGGTCGAGCAGGCCGGCGAGTTCGCCGCCGCCCTGGCCTCGGCCAAGCGCGAGGCCAAGGCCGCTTTTGGCGACGACCGCGTGCTGATCGAGAAATACGTCACCCGCCCGCGCCACATCGAGGTGCAGGTGTTCGGCGACGGCCACGGCAATGTCGTGCACCTCTATGAGCGCGACTGCTCGCTGCAGCGCCGCCACCAGAAGGTGATCGAGGAGGCCCCCGCGCCGGGCATGGACGAGGCCACCCGCGCCGCCGTCACCTCCGCCGCCGTCCGCGCCGCCAAGGCCGTGAACTATGTCGGGGCCGGCACGGTCGAGTTCATCGCCGACGCTTCCGAAGGCCTGAAGCCCGACCGCGTGTGGTTCATGGAGATGAACACCCGCCTGCAGGTCGAGCACCCGGTCACCGAGATGGTCACCGGCCAGGACCTGGTCGAATGGCAGCTGCGCGTCGCCGCGGGCGAGCCTCTGCCGCTGGAGCAGGACGAGATCGAGCTGAACGGCTGGGCCATGGAGGCCCGCCTCTACGCCGAGGATCCGGCCAAGGGCTTCCTGCCGTCGATCGGCCGGCTGGACCACTTCCGCCTGCCGGAGGACTTCATCCGCGTCGACACCGGCGTGGAGGAGGGCGGCGAGGTCAGCCAGCACTACGACCCGATGATCGCCAAGCTGATCGTCCACGCCGACGACCGCGAGACCGCCGCCGCCCTGCTGGGCGCAGGCTGCCGCGAGGTCGAGGTCTGGCCGGTGCGCACCAACGCCGCCTTCCTGGCCCGCTGCCTGGACCACGACGACTTCGTGGCGGGGGACGTGGACACGGGGTTCATTCCCGCGCGCCTGGACGAGCTGGTTCCGACCGGCGGCTCGCCGGAGGCCTTCGTGGCCGCCCTGGCCCTGGCCGCGGCCGACGCCGCCGCCGACCTGGGCTTGCCGGCCGAGGGCGACCGCAACAGCCCCTGGCAGGCCACCCCCGACGGTCTCTACGGCTTCCGCCTGAACGGGCCCGAGCGCGTGCGCCACGAGGTCGAGGTCGACGGCCAGACCGTGGTCGGCTCCGCCCGTCCGCTCGCGCCCGGCGAATGGCGCTGGATGATCGAGCACGAGGGCCGCATGGACGTGGCCGCGGTCATGCACGAGCAGGTGACCATCGGCGAGGAGCTGTCGCTCAACTTCGTCCGCACCGACGACGGCGTGGCCCTGTTCGACGACGGCCTGGCCCTGGACGTGCGCGAGAGCGAACTGGCCGGCCACGCCCACGGCGAGGCCGAGGCCACCGGCGCGTTGCTGGCGCCCATGCCCGGCAAGATCGTCGCCGTGCAGGCCAAGGCCGGCGACACGGTCGAGAAGGGCCGCGCGCTGGTGGTGCTGGAAGCCATGAAGATGGAACACGCGCTCACCGCCCCGTTCGACGGCGTGGTGGCCGAGTTGCCGGTCCAGCTCGGCGACCAGGTGGTCGAGGGCGCGACCCTGGCGCGGGTGGAGAAGGCGGGCTGAAGCCGCTATCTGCACACCGTCACCAGTAGCGGATCGCGTCCATGCCCCTGCACCTCGTCAAACTCTGCGTCGGCGTCGAGCGCGTCGAGGAGCTGACCGCGTGGGGCCGGGCAGAGCGCGGGCGCGGCCGGGTGCCGATCGTGCACACCCGCCAGACGCCCAAGCGCGCTGACGAACTGATCGAGGGCGGCTCGCTCTATTGGGTGATCAAGGGCGTGATCCTGTGCCGCCAGCAGATCCTCAAGGTCGACACCTTCGAGGAAGGCGGCCAGAGCCGCTGCGAGATCACGCTGCACGACGACGTGATCCCGACCGCCCCGCAGCCCCGGCGGGCTTTCCAGGGCTGGCGCTATTTCGAGACCAAGGACATCCCGCCCGACCTCTCGACCGGAGACGCCGGCGAGATGCCGCTGGAACTGGCCCGCGAGCTGCGCGCGCTGGGGGCGTGGTGAGGCCGGCCTGGAGCAGGCTTCCAGGCTCACTTTTCCCCGCATGCCCGACGAAAGTCGGAGTGAAACCCACTCACGCTTTCGGATGAACCTGGGTCCCGACTTTCGCCGGGACAGACGGGTTTAGGGCGCCCCAATGGGGGCGGACCTCGTCAAACAGCCAGGTTGTCGATCAGCCGCGTCTTGCCCATCCAAGCGGCCGCCAGCACCCGGCCGGGTCCGCGCAGGACGCCGCCTTCGAACGGCTTCAGGTCGTCCGCGCGGCGGATCGAGACGTAGTCGATCTTGTCGAAGCCGGCCTCGAGGATGGCGGCGGCGGCGTCGGCCTCGACCCGGGCGATCGGCTCGCCCTTGGCGGCGCGGCGGGCGGCCTCGGCCAGGGCCAGGTTCAGGGACACGGCGCGGTCGCGCTGCTCGGGCGAGAGGTAGGCGTTGCGGGAGGAGAGGGCCAGGCCCTCGTCGTCGCGGGCGGTGGGCGCGCCGACGATCTCGGTCGGGATGTCGAGATCGCGGGCCATCTGCCGGACCACCAGCAACTGCTGGTAGTCCTTGTCGCCGAACACGGCCACGTCGGCCTGGACCTGGTTGAGCAGCTTGGCCACCACGGTCGCCACGCCGCCGAAGAAGTGCGGGCGGAAGTCGCTCTCCAGGCCCTCGGCCGGGCCGCCGACACTGACGGACGTGACCGCGCCCTCCGGGTACATCTCCTCGACCGACGGCAGGAACAGCAGGTCGCAGCCCTCGGCGGCCAGCAGCTCGGCGTCGCGGCCCTCCTGGCGGGGATAGGTGCCCAGGTCCTCGTGCGCGGCGAACTGCTTGGGGTTCACGAACACACTGGCGACCACCCGGTCGGCGCGGGCCTTGGCCTCGCGGATCAGCGACAGGTGGCCCTCGTGCAGGGCGCCCATGGTCGGCACGAAGCCGACGCTCTCGCCAGCCTTGCGCCAGCCGCGCACGGTCGCGCGGAGATCGGCCACGGTACGGGCCACGGGGAGGGGAAATTCGTTCGTCATGGTTAAGCCGTTAACCAGGCCTCTTAAGCACGTCGCTCAACCACGATTTAAGCGGCGGCGCGTAGGGTCGGCCTTATGAACCTGTCGCGCGCGTTCCGTCCAGCCGCCCTCGTCCTCGCCGCCCTCGTGCTCACGGGCTGCAGCGTCCAGAACGACGGGCAGATGTTCCAGCGCTGGGCCGCCGAAGTGAAGAGCATCCCGGTCACCGACATCGAGGCCTCGCGTCAGCGCCACGGCGCGCCCGAGCCGGTGAAGGTCGACGTGATCGACCCGGTCGAGGCCGCCACGACCGAGGCGGAGCGCCGGCTGATCGCCGCCGTGGCGAACGAAGGCCCGGCCGCCCCGGCCATGGCTCCGGTCGTCCGCGACGTGATCGGCGAGAAGCTCGCCCAGGCGACCCAGGCGACCGCCGGCCGCGCCGTCCAGATCGCCGCCTTCCGCAGCGAGGCCGACGCGCGTACGGCCTGGTCGGACCTGGTGGACCGCCACCGCGAGCTGGCCGGCCTGACCCCGCAGTTCGAGAAGGTCGATCTGGGCTCGAAGGGCGCCTGGGTGCGCCTGAAGGCCGGCCCGATCACCACGCCGGAAGCCGCCAAGGCCCTGTGCGCCGCGGCCGGCGTCGCCGACGCCTGGTGCGCGCGCGCCTGACGAAAAGCTAGGCCGGTCGCGGTTGCTCGACGGAGGCGCCAAGCCCCGTCGGCGGGGCCAGCCGGCGGTGCAACGCCTCCAGCAGATCGTTCGGGTCGAACGGCTTGGGCAGAAACACGCCGTCCGGCACCTTCTCGCTCTCGACCCGGTGGGCGGCGTCGCCGCTCATGTAGATGACGTGAATGTCCGGCTTCACTTCGCGGGCGCGCCGCGCGATGTCGAAACCGTCCGGCCCCTCGCCGAGGTTGACGTTGGTCACCAGGGCGTCGAACCGGCTCCCCTCGGCCTCCAGCGCCGCCATAGCCGAGCCCGGCGAACTCACCAGCCGGAAGGTGTAGTCGGTGTCCTCGAGGACGGTCTCGAGCAGCATACGCAAGAGGGCCTCGTCTTCGACCACCAACAGGCATCGGGGACGGGGGTGGGCCATGACGGAACAACGCGGCGTGCCTCGGCCGGTTGCCCGGCGGACACGAGCCCCCCCTCGTCGAACGACGTCCGGAACGCCGCGTTGACCCCTCGGGCGGGGCAAGTGACCCTGCGCGCCTGGCCCGAATCTGAGTCGGGCGGGGGAGCTTCGTCGTGTCTCAGTCACGTGTGATCGTCATCGGCAACGAAAAGGGCGGGGCGGGCAAGTCCACCATCGCCATGCACCTCGCCACCGGTCTGGGCTGGGGCGGGGCGAGCGTCGCCATCATCGACCTGGATCTGCGCCAGCAGTCGCTGGGCCGATTCCTGGCCAACCGCCGCACCTGGCTGGCCGCCTCCAACGCGGAGGCGCCCATGCCGCTGGAGTTCAAGCTGGGCGAGGACACCGCCGCCTTCGCCAGCGCGACGGCGGAGGCCGCCGTGGCCCGCTTCGAGGAAATCCTGGCCGAGGCCCGCGCCCAGGCCGACCACGTGGTGATCGACACCCCCGGCGCCGACACCCCGCTGTCGCGCGCGGCCCACGCCGCGGCCGACCTGATCGTCACCCCGATGAACGACAGCTTCGTGGACTTCGACCTGCTGGGCCAGGTCGACCCGGTCAGCTTCGAGCTGGTGAAGCCGTCGATCTATTCGGAGAGCGTCTGGGAAGCGCGCAAGCTGAAGGCCCAGCGCGAGCGCAAAATGGCCGACTGGGTGGTGCTGCGGAACCGCCTGGCCCCGACCGAGGCCAAGAACCGCCGCCGGGTCGAGGAGCGCATGGCCGCCCTGTCCAAGAAGGTCGGCTTCCGCATCGGCCCGGGCCTGCGCGACCGGGTGATCTATCGCGAGCTGTTCCCCTTCGGCCTGACCGTGGCCGACCTGTCCTCGCAGATCCGTCCCGTGGCCGTGTCGCTGGCCCACGTGGCCGCCCGCCAGGAGCTGCGCTCGCTGATGAAGGCGCTGAACCTGGGCGAACTGGTCCGCGACGAAGCCGCCTGAGCGGGATTTCCCCGGCCGGCGGCCGCGCCTATGAAGGAGCCCTGCTCACCCGCGGGCTGACGGCCGACCGATGACCTATCTGCTGCTCATCGTGGCGGTGTTCGCCTTCCTGGTCTGGCTGGGACGGCGCAGCGCCTCCGCCCGCGCCGACTGGCGCACGCCCGCGGCCCTGCTGGGCCTGGCGGTGCTGGTGGCCGGCACGGCCGCGGTGATCCGCGGCGCCTACATCGTGGGGCTGGCCCTGCTGGCCGTGGGCGTCAGCGTGGCGGCCTCGGCCCGCCGGCCTCGCGCGCGCCGCGCCGAACGGCCCGCCGATCCGCAGCGGCGCATGAGCCTGGCGGAGGCGAGGGCGGTCCTGGGCGTCGACGCCGAAGCCGGCCCCGAGCAGATCCAGGCCGCCTACATCCGCCTGATGCGCGCCGTGCACCCCGACGCCGGCGGCACCAGCGGCCTCGCCAGCCAGCTCAACGCCGCGCGGGATCGCCTACTGGAGCGGCGCTGAGCCTGTCTGCCGCCAGTCGCGCCACCCGCATAACCAACGCCGCCGGCCCGCTAAGCGTGAGGCCGACATAGGTCTCGGCCCCAAGGGTCAGAGAAGCTCCCCCGCAGCGCCACTCCTGCGAGACGATCTCCTGCGAGCCGCCGACGCCCCAGGAGCCGCCGTGGGGCTTCGCCCCGACCTCGTGCAGGGCCCAGGTGGCCGCCTCCACCGCCCGGGGATCCCATTCATCGCCGCTGATCGAGACGGTGAGCATCGGCGCAGCGTAGACAACGCTCGCAAGGGCCCAAAGGAAAAACCCTCCGCCGTGGGGCGGAGGGCTCTCAATCGGTCTGATCGGCGCGACCCCCGCTCAGGGAGCCATCACCAGGCAGGGAATCTTCTTGGCCTTCAGCGCCTTGCAGGCCTGCTGCGCGCCGCTCTTGGTCAGGCCCTCGAAGCGGGCCCGATACCAGCCGCCGCCGGCGTCGACGCCGCCCTCGGCCTCGGCGAAGTGCTGGGCGAACTTCTTGCTCAGCTGCTTCAGCTGGTTGTTGGCCAGCGACTTCTGCTTGTAGGCGCCGACCTGGACGGACCAGATCGCGTCCGGGTCCTTCTTCTTTTTCTTGGCGGCGGGCGCAGTCTTGGCCGGGGTAGTCTTGGCGGGAACGACCTTGGCCTTGGCCTTGGCGTCCATGCCCGAGACCATCGCCATCGGGTCGGACTCTTCCGGGTTGGCGATCGGCCGCATGCGGGAGGTGGCCGCGACGGCGACGCCGGAGTCGGACGCCTGGGCGGCGCTCAGCACGTCGCCGATGTCGCGCGGCTGCGCGCTCGGGCCGAGCGAAGCGTAGGCCACAGGGCCGTTCGGGCTCGTCGGGTGCTCGAACAGGTTCTGGGCGACGTTGATCACCTCGCCGGCCTGGCGGCGGCGCATGACCTCGAAGCCGGTGTTCAGCAGGTCGGCCACGTTGTCGTCGCGCGAGCGGGTCGAGGAGCCGCCCATCACCACGGTGATCAGGCGACGCCCGTCACGCACGGCCGAGGCCGCCAGGTTGTAGCCAGAAGCGTTGGTGAAACCGGTCTTGATGCCGTCCACGCCCGGCATGCGGTGCAGCAGGCCGTTGTGGTTGCGCATGGTCTGACCGCGGAAGGTCATGCTCTTCTGGCCGAAGTACGAATAGTACTGCGGGAAATCGCGCATCATGGCGCGCGAGAGGATGGCGATGTCGCGGGCGCTGGTCAGCTGGCGGCTGTCGGGCAGGCCGTGCGGGTTGACGAAGCGGCTCTGCGTCATGCCCAGCTCCTGGGCGCGCAGGGTCATCAGGGCGGCGAAGCGGGCTTCCGAGCCGCCGATCTTCTCGGCGACCGCCAGGGCCACGTCGTTGGCCGACTTGATGCACAGGGCCTGGATGGCCTCGTCGACGGTGATCTTCTGACCGGGGGCCAGGCCCAGCTTGGACGGGGGCTGGGCGGCCGCGCGCGGCGAAATGGTGATGGTGTCGGTCAGCTTCAGCTTGCCTTGGCTCAGCTGCTCGAAGACCAGATAGAGCGTCATGATCTTGGTGATCGACGCCGGGTAGCGCTGTTCGTCGGCGCGGCGCGCGTACAGGACTTCGCCGGAATTGGCGTCGACGACGATGGCCGCATAGCGAACGTCGTCAGCCGGAGCGGCGACGGCGGGGGCGGCGAGGGCGAGAGGCAGCGAGGCCGTGACGGCGCCGAAAACCAGGCTGAGCGCCACGGCGATACGGCGGGCGGTGAGGAGCATACGATCGTCCGTCGTTCTGGAAGGCACGCGACGGCTTTCCGCGCCGTCGAAACATCTGTTTAGCATGATCCCGTTACGGTTTCTCGCCGGTAAACGAGCTTTGCCACAAACGTGATTGTCGCAGGGTAAGCCTTGTCGATTGTGCAGCGCACAACGTGACCTTGACTTAGTTCGCAGGTGCAATATATCGAGGGTCACGTGGCGCGGACCCCGACGGTGCGCGCGCGGGGCCTCCCATCGCCCCGTGGACATCGCAGGAGAGACTGAGATGCAGAACGGTTCCGAAGCCATCAAGGCCAACGTCGAGCGCGCCACCGCCGCCGGCCAGCAGGCCTTCCGCGAGAACGTCGAGAAGTCGCTGGGCGCGCTGAACGAGATCAACTCGGCCGGCAAGCGCAACCTGGAAGCCGTGGTCGAGAGCGTCACCGCCGCGACCCGCGGGGCTGAGACTCTGGGCGCCCAGGCGCTGGCCTATTCGAAGAAGAGCTGGGAGGACAACGTGTCCGCCGCCCAGGCCCTGTCGTCGGCCAAGAGCGTCCAGGAAGTGGTCGAGCTGCAGACCAAGTGGGCGAAATCCGCCATCGAATCCTACCTGTCGGAAATGACCCGGATGACCGAGATCGTCTCGTCGTCGGTCAACGACAGCCTGAAGCCGCTGAACGAGCGCATGACCGCGACCGTCGAGCGGTTCCAGTCGGTCCGCTAAGCGGCGCCGAAACCCGAACGCAGCAAGGGGCCCGGGACGGCGACGTCCCGGGCCTTTCCGCGTTTACCGGATCGAAGGCCGCGCGTGCGACGTTAAGGTTGCCGGGGGGACCTTCCAATGCGCCCGCGTTGCCATATCTAATTCTAGAGTCCGGGCTTCGGCCCACACAGTCGGGGAACCTGATGACCGAGCGGAAGCAAGGTGATCAAAGCAACGGCGCCGGGTCGGCGGTCGTCACGCAGGTCAAGCCGAAGACGCAGAAGCCTTCGCTTTACCGCGTGCTGATCCTGAACGACGACTACACCCCGATGGAATTCGTGGTTTACGTCCTCGAGCGGTTCTTCAACAAATCGCGAGAGGACGCGACTCGTATCATGCTGCATGTGCATCAGCATGGTGTCGGCGTCTGTGGCGTTTATACCTACGAAGTGGCCGAAACGAAGGTGGCGCAGGTCGTCGAGACCGCGCGCCGCCATCAACACCCGCTCCAGTGCACTATGGAAAAGGACTGAGCACCGGTGCCTTCTTTCTCCCGTCACCTCGAAGAGACCCTTCATCGCGCAGTCGGCTACGCCAACGAGCGCAAGCATGAGTACGCCACCCTGGAGCACCTGCTCCTGGCGCTGGCGGACGACCCGGAGGCGTCCGGGGTGATGCGGGCCTGCAACGTCGACCTGACGCTGCTGCGCAAGAGCCTGACCGACTACATCGACAGCGAGCTGAACAGCCTGATCGTCGAGGACGGCGACGACGCCAAGCCGACCGCCGGCTTCCAGCGCGTGATCCAGCGCGCCGTCATCCACGTGCAGTCCTCGGGCCGCGACGAGGTGACCGGCGCCAACGTGCTGGTCGCGGTGTTCTCCGAGCGCGAAAGCCACGCGGCGTACTTCCTGCAGGAGCAGGAAATGACCCGCTACGACGCGGTGAACTTCATCGCCCACGGCATCGCCAAGAAGCCGGGCGCCTCGGAGCCGCGCGCGGTCAAGGGCGCCAACGAGGAGCCCGAGGAGCGCGTCGCCAAGTCCGGCGGCGAGGCCCTGGAGGCCTACTGCGTCGACCTCAACGAGAAGGCCCGCCAGGGCAAGGTCGACCCGCTGATCGGCCGCGCGGCCGAGGTCGAGCGGGCGATCCAGATCCTGTGCCGCCGCACCAAGAACAATCCCCTCCTGGTCGGCGACCCGGGCGTGGGCAAGACCGCCATCGCCGAGGGCCTGGCCCGCAAGATCGTCAACGGCGAAGTGCCCGACGTTCTGGCCGGGGCGACCATCTACTCGCTCGACATGGGCGCGCTGCTGGCCGGCACCCGCTACCGCGGCGATTTCGAAGAGCGCGTGAAGCAGGTGGTCAAGGAACTCGAGAACCACCCGAATGCGGTGCTGTTCATCGACGAGATCCACACCGTGATCGGCGCCGGCGCGACCAGCGGCGGGGCGATGGACGCCTCCAACCTGCTGAAGCCGGCCCTGGCCTCGGGCACGCTGCGCTGCATGGGCTCCACGACCTACAAGGAGTTCCGCCAGCACTTCGAGAAGGACCGGGCCCTGGTGCGCCGGTTCCAGAAGATCGACGTGAACGAGCCGACGGTCGAGGACACCATCAAGATCCTCAAGGGCCTGAAGACCTACTACGAGACCTTCCACAAGCTCCGCTACACCGACTCCGCCATCAAGGCGGCGGTGGAGCTGTCGGCCAAGTACATCACCGACCGCAAGCTGCCGGACAAGGCGATCGACGTGATCGACGAGGCCGGGGCCAGCCAGATGCTGGTGGCCGAGTCCAAGCGCAAGAAGGTGATCGGCCAGAAGGAGGTCGAGGCCGTCGTCGCCAAGATCGCCCGCATCCCGCCCAAGTCGGTCTCCAAGTCCGACACCGAGGCGCTGCGCCAGCTCGAAAGCGACCTGCGCCGCACCGTGTTCGGCCAGGACGACGCCATCACCCAGCTGTCGGCGGCGATGAAGCTGGCCCGCGCCGGCCTGCGCGACCCGCAGAAGCCGATCGGCTCCTACCTGTTCTCCGGCCCGACCGGGGTGGGCAAGACCGAGGTGGCCAAGCAGCTGGCCTCGACGCTGGGCATCGAGCTCCTGCGCTTCGACATGTCGGAGTACATGGAGCGCCACACCGTCAGCCGCCTGATCGGCGCGCCTCCGGGCTATGTCGGCCACGACCAGGGCGGCCTGCTGACCGACGCGGTCGACCAGCACCCGCACGCCGTGGTGCTGCTCGACGAGATCGAGAAGGCGCACCAGGACGTCTACAACATCCTGCTGCAGGTGATGGACCACGGCGCCCTGACCGACGCGGTGGGCAAGAAGGTCGACTTCCGCAACGTCGTCCTGATCATGACCACCAACGCCGGCGCCGCCGACAACGCCCGTAACTCGATCGGCTTCGGCCGCTCCAAGGTCGAGGGCGAGGACGAGAAGGCGATCCAGCGGCTGTTCACGCCGGAGTTCCGCAACCGCCTGGACGCGGTCGTCGCGTTCAAGCCGCTGAGCCCGGAGATCATCCGCCAGGTCGTGCACAAGTTCGTCATGCAGCTGGAGGCCCAGCTGGCCGACCGCAACGTCACGGTCGAGCTGGCCGAGGACGCGGCCGACTGGCTGGCCAAGAACGGCTTCGACGAGCTCTACGGCGCCCGGCCGCTGGCCCGCGTCATCCAGGAGCACGTCAAGAAGCCCCTGGCCGACGAGATCCTGTTCGGCCGGCTGGTCCGCGGCGGCCACGTCAAGATCACCCTGGTCGACGGCAAGCTGGCCTTCGACATCGAGGCGGCCAAGGACGGGCACGCCAAGACCGACGACGCGGCCGAACCGGTGGAGTGACGCCGGCTCGCAACCTGAGCTAAGCATGGGCCGTCCGGAGCGATCCGGACGGCCTTTTTGCTGGGCGTCGGGGGGCGTCAAATGATCAGTGCAGCGTTTGCGTTCGCGGCCGCGCTCGCAGCCGAGTCTGCGGCTCCATCGTCTGATCCGGCGAGCGTACCCGTCCTGCAGCCCGGCGAAGCCTACGCCCTGATCGAATGCGACCTGAACGCGGACGGCACCCTCGCGAATTGCCTGACGCTCTACGAAGCGCCTGCGGGGAGCGGCTTCGCAGAGGGCTGCCTGAAGGCGACGGCTGAAATCCGCATGAGGCCGCCTCCGCCGGAGCTGGGCGAGGTGAAGCGGGTTCGGATCCCGTTCCGCTTCAAGCCCGGCACGACCGCGACGGAGTAGCCTCGGAATCCGGACGGCCGCATCCCTCTGACCTGGAAGCCGGACGGGCCGCCGTCTGACACGACGACGCCTTGAGCCTTACCCCCTCATCGCCGCCGAAATCTGCTTCGCCAGTTCGGCCAGTTCGGCCTGATCGGCCATGCCCTCGGCGTGGCGGCCCATGGCCTTGCCGTCCCAGCGGGGCACGATGTGGAAGTGCAGGTGGAAGACGGTCTGGCCGCCGGCCGCGCCGTTGAACTGCATGACCGTCACGCCGTCCGGATCCAGCGCCTTTTCGACCGCGCGCGCGACCTTCTGCACGCGGGTGATCAGGCCCTGCAGGGCGTCAGGCTCGATGTCGAGAAGGTTGCGCGCCTCGACCTTGGGCAGCACCAGGGTGTGGCCGCGCGACTGCGGGAAGACGTCCATGATGGCCAGCACCTGGTCGTCCTCATAGACCTTGGTCGCCGGCATCTCGCCGCGCAGGATCTTGGCGAAGACGTTGTCGCGGTCGTAGGCGCCGTTCAGGCTCATCTTGACGTTCCCGGGAGTCGGAGGCTTGCGTTCTGCGAACGCTAGAACGGGGAGGGGCCCTTGGCCAAGCGGGACGCCAACATCACCGAGCGCCAGGCCAAGTGGTTCGCCTCGGTGCGCGAGGGTCTGGAGCGCGAAACCGGCAAGACCCTGGAAGAGTGGGCCGAGATCGCCCGCGGCTGTCCGGAGACCGCGCACCGGGCGCGCCTTGAGTGGCTGAAGACGCACCACGGCCTGGGCCAGAACCGCGCTTCCACCGTGCTGGACGCCGCCTTCCCGAACGAGATGGGCTGGGACGACCCGGACGCCCTGCGCGCCGCCCTGTGGGCCGACCCGGCCGCGCGCGCGATCTTCGAGGCGGTGGCGCAGGCGGCCGCCGCCCACGACGACGTCACCGAGGGCCAGCGCAAGGGCTACACCGCCTGGTCGCGCAAGGTGCAGTTCGCGGCCGTGAAGCCGCTGAAGGGCGGCGCGGCGTCGCTGGGCCTGGCCGTGCCGCCCGAGGGCGAGCGCCTGGCCCCGCGCGGCAAGAGCGTGTCCTGGTCCGACCGCCTGAAGGCGACGGTGCGGCTTGACCGGCCGACGGACGTCGATGCGGAGCTCGCGGCCTGGCTAAAGCGGGCGTACGAGAACTCGTGACCCTCTCCCAGAGGGAGAGGGAGGGGCCCACGCGCAGCGTGGGAGGGTGAGGGGTTACGCGGCCCGCCGTTTGTCCCTCAACCTTCCCACCCGCTATCGCGGGCGGGCCCCTTCCTTCTCCCGACCGGGAGAAGGAGAACGATAGGGCGAACACTCCTCTTCCAGCGCCGCCATTTCCGCCGCCACCGCCGGGCGTTCGCGCTCGAGGTAGCGGGCCACGGGCGCGCGCAGCGCCGGGTCGGCGATGTAGTGGGCGGAATAGACCGGCCTGGGCAGATAGCCGCGGGCCAGCTTGTGCTCGCCCTGGGCGCCGGCCTCGACCCGTTTCAGCCCTCGCGCGATCGCGTACTCGATCGCCTGGTAATAGCTGAGCTCGAAGTGCAGGAACGGCACCGGCTCGGTCGCGCCCCAGTAGCGGCCGTAGAGCGTGTCGCCGCCCACGAAGTTCAGCGCGCCGGCGATCGGCTCGCTGCCGCGCCGGGCCAGGAACAGCACGACCTGGTCAGCCATGCGCTCGCCGATCAGCGAGAAGAACCGCCGATTCAGATAGGGCTGGCCCCACTTGCGCGAGCCGGTGTCCTCATAAAAGGCGAAGAAGGCGTCCCAGTGCGCCTCGGTCAGATCGGCGCCGGTCAGGATCTGGATCTCGAGCCCGGCCAGGGCCTCGCGCCGCTCGCGCCGGATGGTCTTGCGCCGGCCCGACGAGAGGGCGGCCAGGAAGTCCTCGAACGAGGCGTAGCCCGGGTTGTCCCACCAGTACTGCACGTCCTGGCGCAGCAGCAGGCCGTGGCCGCCCAGCCGCTTCCAATCGGCCTCGGTCGGGAAGGTCACGTGCAGGGACGAGGCGCGGCTCTGGCGGCAAAACTGCAGCGCGCCGCCCAGCAGGGCCTCCCGCACGGCTTCGGCGTCGGCGTCCGGCCGGGCCAGCAGGCGCGGGCCGGTCACCGGCGTGAACGGCACGGCCGACAGCAGCTTGGGATAGTAGCGCCCGCCGGCGTCCTCGTAGGCCTGTGCCCAGGCGTGGTCGAACACGTATTCGCCCTGGCTGTGACCCTTCAGGTAGAGCGGCATGACGCCGACAACGCTGCCGGCCTCGCCCTCCACCGCCAGGTGCCGCGGTCCCCAGCCGGCCGCCTCGACGGCGCAGCCGGCCTGTTCGCAGGCGTCGAGGAAATCGAAGCTGACGAACGGATTGCCGGAGGGCGCGGCGCAGGCGTCCCAGGCCTCGCGGCCGATCTCGGCGATGCGGCCGTGCACGCGCACGTTGGTTGGGGCGGAGGCGGGGGCGCTCATTGCGCTCCGATCTAGGGACTGCAGAGCCGGAAAGCCAATGCGAGGCCGAAATCCTCGTCCTTCGACGGGCTCAGGATGAGGATTTCTACTGACCGCGCAGGAGCCCTCATCCTGAGCTTGTCGAAGGACGAGGGCGGTTCACGCCGTCAGCGCCGCCACCTCGCGCGCCAGGTTAGCCCGCGCCTGCGTCTCGTAGCGCTCGCGGAAGCCCGGATCGGCGTAGATCGCCGGGCCGTTCAGGAAGTGCTTCAGCACCGCGGCGCGGCCCATCCGGTAGAGGTCTTCGGGCACGTAGCTGTATTCCTGCCGGATCGCGCGGGCGTAGGCGTCGTACGCCGCCGCCGGCCGGCCCAGGATCGAAAGGTCGATCGAGACCAGCAGCGCGCCCAGCCGGTCGCCGGGCTCCACCGCATGGCCTTTGGTGAGATGGATCAGCCGCACCACCTCGGCGCGCTCCTCAGCGCTGACGCCCTGGCCGGCCAGGTCGCGCTCGGCCCGGTCGGCGCTGCGGTCCTCGTTGTCGGAGCGGGTCGGGTCATAGATCGCGTCGTGCCACCAGATCGCCCGCTCCAGGGTCAGGCGCTCGGCCGCCGACAGGTCCGGGACGGCGGCGAGCTCGTCCAGGCAGTCCTGCACGTGGGCGAGGGTGTGATAGCGCCGATGCGGCTCGGCGTAGGCCAGGACCAGGCCGGAGTGAGGTGCGCGTGTCATTCCTGCCGCCGAACTGCTGGCGATACGGCACGGACGCTAGCGCTGAAGTTAAATACGGCCGAGTTAACAATAGTTCAGGCGTGATCGCTGGCGAGATCCGGGCGCGCCACGACCCAGAAGCTCAGCCAGCTGGCGACGCACCCGACGCCGAGCGCCGTCGCCCAGAACACGGGCGCGACGTACCCGCCGAGCAGGCTTTCATCGAGCAGGCGCTCCACGAAGGGCAGGATCAGCAGAAGCGGAACGGCGGTCAGGGCGCCGCCCAGGCCGTAGCTGAAGGCGCCGACCACGCCGGCGGCGTGGAGCGCGCGGCTCAGCGGGACCAGCAGAAGCGCGGTGACGAGGATCGCCGGGAGATAGCCCCGGGTCACAGCGTCGGCGCCCAGCAGCAACAGGCCGATCAGGTCGGGCCGGTCTCCGGACGCGAAGGTGTCGGCCGCCCCGCCGACCACCACCGCCAGAGGCAGGGCGATCAACGGGGCGACGAGAACGGCGAGGGCGGTCGCCCCCGGCCGCATCAGGCGGCGTCGGCCGCGACTTTCATGCTGACGATCTTGCCGGGCGCGCGCGGCGGCTCGCCCTTCGGCAGGGCGTCCACGGCTTCCATGCCCTCGGTCACTTCGCCCCAGACGGTGTACTGGTTGTCCAGGAAGCGGGCGTCGTCGAATACGATGAAGAACTGGCTGTTGGCGCTGTCCGGGCTGGCGGCGCGGGCCATCGAGCAGACGCCACGCACGTGCGGCGCGTCGGAGAACTCGGCCTTCAGGTTCGGCTTGCTGGAGCCGTTGTAGCCCGTGCCGGTCGGGTCGCCGCCCTGGGCCATGAAGCCCGGGATGACCCGGTGGAACACGACGCCGTCATAGAAGCCCTCACGGGCCAGTTCCTTGATGCGTGCGACGTGGTTCGGCGCCAGGTCCGGGCGCAGACGGATGGTCACGTCGCCGGTGTCGAGCTTCACGAGCAGGGTGTTTTCGGGATCGGCGGCCATCGGCGGGCACTCCTGATTTCAGTGTTCGCGCTGTCTGCCCCAACTCGCGCGGCGGGGGAAGGCTGCAAACGCCGTATTCGCGCCCGCCCGACGTGCTAAGAGGGCGCCCATGAGTGAAGGTGAAGAGCGCCGCCGCATGGTCCGCCCGCCCACGGGCGGCGATCCGGCCGGGCGAGGCGGGACCGAAAAGCGGCTGAAGACCGCGTTCGGGCGGACGACCTCCCAGCAGAAGTGGCTGGAGCGTCAGATCAACGACCCCTACGTCCTGAAGGCCAAGGCCGAGGGCTGGCGCTCGCGCGCGGCCTTCAAGCTGGCCGAGATCGACGACCGATTCCGGCTGATCAAGCGCGGCTCCAAGGTCATCGACCTGGGCTGCGCGCCGGGCGGCTGGGTGCAGGTGGCGCTGAAGCGCGGGGCGGAGAAGGTGGTGGGCGTCGACCTGCTGCCGGTCGATCCGATCCCGGGCGCCGACCTGGTCGAGGGCGATTTCACCGAGCCCGGCATGGGCGAGCGGCTGCTGGACATGCTGGGCGGCGCGCCGGACCTGGTGCTGTCGGACATGGCCCACAACACGGTCGGCCATAAAGCCACGGACCACCTGCGCATCGTCGCCCTGATCGAGATCGCCGCCGACTTCGCGATCGACACGCTTAAGCCCGGCGGCGCCTTCGTGACCAAGAACTTCCAGGGCGGCTCGGCCGGCGACGTGCTGGGCCGCCTGAAAGCGGCCTTCACCGAGGTGAAGTTCGTCAAACCCAAGGCCAGCCGGCAGGACTCCTCGGAAGTCTATCTGGTGGCGACCGGATTCAAGGGAGCCCCCCGATGAGCCTCAACGACGCCCTGCAGGTGCTGGCCGGCGAACGCCTGAGCGCCGTGACCTTCCTGAAGGACTACCTGCAGCTCGACTTCGACGGTCACGTGATCTCGGCCTACGCCCTGACCGACGTCCGGGACGAGGACGGGACCATCACGGCCGACGACCCGGGCTTCCGCGACGCGCTGTGCGCCCGCATCGGCCGGGAGGTCGCCGGCGCCGAGGTGCAGGCCGAGCGCGTGTTCGTGCGCTTCGAGGACGGCGGCGAGGTCGGCGTGTCGCTGAAACGCGAGGACCGCTACGGCTCCGACGCGCTCAGCTTCGAGAGCTTCAGCTCCGACGCCGTTCACGTGGCCTGAGGCCCGGCGGCGGGCTGCGGTCCGTCAGCCGTCCGAACAACCACAGCAGCGCCCCCGCGCCGCCGCCGCCGGCCACCCACCACGGGTCGAGCTCCGCGACGCGGCCGGTAAAAAGCCGGCTGGCCGCCCAGGCCACGACGGCGGCGCCGATCAGCTTGCAGGCGATCTTCACGTAGGTGTCGGCGATCTCGGCCAGCACGGCTACGTCGGCGCGGTGCTGTTCCAGCGCCCGGTTGGCGCGAACCGCCGGCGGACCGCGCCGCACAGCCTTCCCCGGAGCGACCTTCGGGGAAGGCGTTCGTGTGCGAGCCGCAGCCATGTGACCCCTCCGAAACGAGGGCGCCGGGCGAACTGGCGTCGATCCTCAGACTGCGCCGACAGGGCTAAGATTTCGTCGCGGACGGAAAGGGAAGGGCGTCCGGAACGTCCCGGACGGGCGCGCCGTTCTGGCGAAATCCCCGTTTCCGGAGTTTCGCCATGGCAGACCTCCTTCGCCCCTTCGCCGTCGTCACCGGCGCGTCCAGCGGCATCGGCTACGAGCTGGCCAAGCAGTTCGCCCAGAACGGCTACGACCTGCTGCTGGTCGCCGACGAACCGGCGATCGTCGAGGCGGCCGACACCTGCCGGCGCCTCGGGGTCGAAGCCACGCCGCTGGAGGCCGACCTGTCGACCGAACACGGGGTGAAGCGGCTCTACGAGCAGGCGCGCAGCGCCGGCCGGCCGGTCGACGCGCTGGCCGCTAACGCCGGGGTGGGCCTGGGCAAGTCGTTCTTCGACCAGGATTTCGACCAGGTCGTGCGGGTGATCGACACCAACATCACCGGCACGCTTCGCCTGATCCAGCTGGTCGGCAACGACATGCGCGAGCGCGGCCGCGGGCGCATCCTGATCACCGGCTCGATCGCGGGCTTCATGCCCGGCAGCTTCCAGGCGGTCTACAACGGCACCAAGGCCTTCATCGACTCCTTCGCCTTCGCCATCCGCAACGAGCTGAAGGACACCGGCGTGACCGTCACCTGCCTGATGCCCGGCGCGACCGACACCCGGTTCTTCGAGCGGGCCGACCTGACCGACACCAAGGTCGGCCAGGAGAAGAAGGACGATCCCGCCGACGTGGCCAAGACCGGCTTCGAGGCGATGATGCGTGGCGACGGCGACGTGGTGCACGGCATGAAGAACAAGCTGCAGGCGGCCGCCGCCGCCATCCTGCCCAAGACCGCCACGGCCGAGAGCCATCGCAAGCTGGCCGAACCGGGCTCCGGCGACGCCGACCGCACCTGACCACCCGAGGCGCCGTTTTGCGCGCTCAAGCTCGACGACGCAGCAGACGACCTCCGTAGCGGCGTTCCGAGAAATATCCTGCTGCGCTGTGGCGCCGCGCCCGATCGGGGTTGCCGCACCGCAGCACTAGGGTTTATAGGCGGCCCGCAAAACGGAGAGTCCCTATGGAGATTCGCGAAGGTCTCACCTTCGACGACGTTTTGCTGGAGCCGGGTCCGTCCGATGTGATGCCGACCCAAGTGACCACCGCGTCACGGCTTACCCGCGAAATCGAGCTGAACATCCCGATCGTGTCCTCGGCCATGGACACGGTCACCGAAAGCGCCCTGGCGATCGCCATGGCGCAGTACGGCGGGCTGGGCGTGCTGCACCGCAACCTGACCGTGGAACAGCAGGCCGAGCAGGTCCGCCAGGTGAAGCGCCACGAGAGCGGCATGGTGATCAACCCGATCACCGTCCACCCGGACACCACGCTCAACGAAGTGCGCGCCATCGTCGCCCAGAAGAGCGTTTCGGGCTTCCCGGTGGTCGAGCGCGGCAGCGGCAAGCTGCTGGGCATCCTGACCAACCGCGACATGCGCTTCGAAGGCGACGGCGACCGTATCGCCGCCGACCTGATGACCAAGGACAACCTGGTCACCCTGCTGCAGGGCACGGGGCCTGACGAGGCGCGCCGCCTGCTGGCGTTGAACCGCGTCGAGCGGGTGATCGTGGTGGACGGCGACTATCGCGCCGTCGGCCTGATCACCGTCAAGGACATGGAGAAGGCCCAGGCCTTCCCGAACGCCGCCAAGGACGAGCAGGGCCGCCTGCGCGTCGGCGCCGCCTCCACCGTCGGCGACGCCGGCCTGGAGCGCTCGCTGGCCCTGGTCGAGGCGGGCGTGGACGTGGTGGTGATCGACACCGCCCACGGCCACTCCTCGCAGGTCGCCGAGGCCGTCCGCCGCCTGCGGCGCGAGGCCGGCAAGGTTCAGATCATCGCCGGCAACGTCGCCACCTACGACGCCACCCGCGCCCTGATCGACGCCGGGGCCGACGCGGTGAAGGTCGGCATCGGGCCGGGCTCGATCTGCACCACCCGCATCGTCGCCGGCGTGGGCGTGCCGCAGCTGACCGCCATCGTGGACTCGGTCCGCGCGGCGGAAGGCTCCGGCGTGCCGATCATCGCCGACGGCGGCATCAAGCAGTCGGGCGACCTGGCCAAGGCCATCGCCGCCGGCGCCTCGGTCGCCATGCTGGGCTCCATGTTCGCCGGCACCGAGGAAGCTCCGGGCGAGGTGTTCATGCACCAGGGCCGCTCCTACAAGAGCTACCGCGGCATGGGCTCGCTGGGCGCGATGGCGCAAGGGTCCGCCGACCGCTACTTCCAGAAGGAGGTGCGCGACACCCTGAAGCTCGTGCCGGAAGGCATCGAGGGCCAGGTGCCGTACAAGGGGCCGATCAGCTCCATCCTGCACCAGCTGGTGGGCGGCCTGCGCGCGGCCATGGGCTATGTCGGCGCGCCGACCATCCCGGAACTGCAGAAGCGCGCCCGCTTCGTGCGCATCACCAACGCGGGCCTGCGCGAAAGCCACGTGCACGACGTGCAGATCACCCGCGAAGCGCCGAACTACCGGCCGGGGTGAACCCGTGCGATCGCCCTCGTCCTTCGACAAGCTCAGGATGAGGGCGACTGACAGCGAAGTAGAAATCCTCACCCTGAGCTTGTCGAAGGGCGAGGATTTCGGCTCCGCGAGAGCGACGAGGGGGAGGGGACCATGACGGGCGTTCAGATTTCGGAATTGGCGTTCAAGGCCGGCTGCCGGCCCGAGTTCTGCCTGCTCGGCGCGGCCATCCTGCTGGGCGTCCTGCACCTGGCCTGGGCGGCCTACGCCGCACGGATGACCCAGGGGCTGAAGTGGGGCGCGGGCGCCCGCGACACCGACCGGCCGCTGGGCAAGGTCGCCGGGCGCCTGGACCGCGCCTACAAGAACTACATGGAGACCTTCCCGTTCTTCGCCGCCGCCGTGCTGCTGGCGACCGTCACGGGAAAGCTCGGCGAGCTCAGCCTGTGGGGCTCGCTCCTCTACGTCGTGGCGCGGATCGTCTACGTGCCGCTCTACGCCCTGGGGGTGCCCACCGTGCGCTCCCTGGTCTGGTTTGTTTCCCTCGTCGGCCTGCTGATGGTGCTGGCCGCGCCGTTCGTCTGATCGGAGTCCCTTGACCCCCGCCGCCCGCCTCGCCGCCGCCGCCGAAGTCCTCGACCAGATCGCCCGCTCGCGCGCGCCGGCGGAAGGGGCGCTGAAAGCCTGGGGCCAGACCCACCGGTTCGCCGGCTCCAAGGACCGGCGCGCCATCGCCGACCGGGTCTACCGCTGCATCCGCGCCAAGGCCCGGCTGAGCTGGGCCATGGGCGCGAGCAACGGCCGCGCGCTGGTGATCGGGTCGCTGGCCCTGATCGACGGGGTGCCGCTGGAGGAGATCGACGCCCTCTACACCGGCGAAGGCTATGCCCCGGCGGCGCTGACCGCGGAGGAACGGGCCCGCCTCGAGGCCCGGCCGGGCGAGCCGCCGGCCTGGGTCGCCGCGGGCCTTCCCGCTTTCGCGGCGGACAGCTTCCGCGAAGTCTACGGCGACGCCTGGGCCGACGAGGCCGAGGCCCTGATGCGGCCGCGCGCGCCGATCGACCTGCGGGTCAACGGCGAACGCGCCAGCGTCGAGGCCGTGAAGGCCGAGCTGGAAGGCGAGGGGCTGGCCCCCGAGCGCACGCCGTTCTCGGCCTGGGGCCTGCGCCTGACCGCCGAACCGCCGCCGAACGTGCAGAAGCTGGAGGCCTTCCAGGCCGGCCACATCGAGATCCAGGACGAGGGCAGCCAGCTGGCCGCGTGGCTCGCCGACGCGCATCCGGGCTGGACCGTGGTCGACTACTGCGCCGGCGGCGGCGGCAAGACCCTGGCGCTGGCCCAGTCCATGGCCGGCAGCGGCGGCCTGATCGCCTGCGACGTCGAGCAGAAGCGGCTGGACAACATCCGCCCGCGCCTGAACCGCGCCGGCGTCACCGCCGAGCTGCGCAAGCTTGGGCTCGAGGGCGGCGGCATGGCCGACCTGGAGAACTCGGCCGAGCTGGTGCTGGCCGACGCGCCGTGCTCGGGCTCGGGCACCTGGCGTCGCCGTCCCGAGGACGCCTGGCGGCTGACCGAAGAAGAGGTCGATCGCCTGCACGCCCTGCAGGTCGTGATCCTGGGACGCGCGGCCAAGCTGGTGCGCCTTGGCGGGCGGCTCGCCTACGTCACCTGCTCGATGCTCAAGCGCGAGAACGAGGACAGCTGCGACGCCTTCGAGGCGGCGCACCCGAACTTCCGCCCGGTTTCGATCGAGACGGCCCTGAACACTCCGAACCTGACCGACGCCGCCCGGGCTCGGCTTGCCTCGCTGGCGAACGGGAGCCATAGGCTCCGGCTCTCCCCGCGCGCGACCGGCACCGACGGCTTTTTCATCGCGCTATACGAAAGGACCGCATGACCGCCCCCGATCCCGCCCGACTACACGAGCGCGTCCTGATCATCGACTTCGGCTCGCAGGTCACCCAGCTGATCGCGCGCCGGATCCGCGAAAGCGGCGTCTATTGCGAGATCCATCCGTTCGACAAGGCGGAGGCGATCCTCGACGACTACCAGCCCAAGGCGATCATCCTGTCCGGCGGCCCCTCCAGCGTCACCGAGGAGGAGAGCCCGCGCATCGGCGCCAAGGTGTTCGAGATGGGCGTGCCGGTGCTGGGCATCTGCTACGGCGAACAGCTGATGTGCGACCTGCTGGGCGGCAAGGTCGAAGCCGGCCATCACCGTGAGTTCGGCCGCGCCGAGATCGTCATCGCCCACGACACCCCGCTGTTCGCCGGCATCGGCGCGATGGATCACCGCGAGCAGGTGTGGATGAGCCACGGCGACCGCGTCACCGCGATCCCGGAAGGATTCCGCGTCGTCGCCACCTCGACCGGCGCGCCGTTCGCGGCCATCGCCGACGAGGAGCGCCGCTTCTACGGCGTGCAGTTCCACCCGGAGGTGGTGCACACCCCGCGCGGCGCGCAGCTCTTGAAGAACTTCACCCATGGCGTGGCCGGCCTGACCGGCGACTGGACCATGGCCTCTTTCCGCCAGGAGATGGTCAAGAAGATCCAGGACCAGGTGGGCCAAGGCCGGGTGATCTGCGGCCTGTCGGGCGGCGTCGACTCCTCGGTCGCCGCGGTGCTGATCCACGAGGCCATCGGCGACCAGCTGACCTGCGTCTATGTCGACACCGGCCTGATGCGGAAGGGCGAGAGCGACCAGGTCGTGAACCTGTTCCGCCACCACTACAACATCCCGCTGGTGCACGTTGACGCGTCTAAGGATTTCCTCGGCGCCCTGGCCGGCGTCTCGGATCCCGAGACCAAGCGCAAGACCATCGGCAAGCTGTTCATCGACGTGTTCGACCGCGAGGCCGCCAAGATCGAGGGCGCCGAGTTCCTGGCCCAGGGCACGCTGTACCCGGACGTCGTGGAAAGCGTCTCGGCCCGCGGCGGCCCCTCGGCGGTGATCAAGAGCCACCACAACGTGGGCGGCCTACCGGACTTCATGAAGCTGAAGCTGGTCGAGCCCCTGCGCGAGCTGTTCAAGGACGAGGTCCGCGCGCTGGGCCGTGAACTGGGCCTGGACGAGGCCTTCGTCGGCCGTCACCCGTTCCCGGGGCCGGGCCTGGCCATCCGTATCCCCGGCGACATCACGCCGGAGAAGGTCGCCGTCCTGCAGGAGGCCGACGCCATCTACCTCGAGGAGATCCGCAAGGCCGGTCTCTACGACAAGATCTGGCAGGCCTTCGCCGTGCTGCTCCCGGTGAAGACGGTGGGCGTCATGGGGGACGCGCGCACCTACGAGAACGTCCTGGCGCTCCGCGCCGTGACCTCCACCGACGGCATGACCGCCGACTTCTTCGAGTTCCCGTGGGACGTGCTGGGCAAGACCGCCACGCGCATCATCAACGAGGTCCGCGGCGTGAACCGCGTCGTCTACGACGTCACCTCCAAGCCCCCCGGGACCATCGAGTGGGAGTGATCCTGCCGTAAGCCGCTCCCCTCGCGGGAGAAGGCGGCGCGCCTGCATTCCGCTTGCTCAGGGCGGTTTGCAGGCTCGCGGCCGAAGCCTTACCGTCCGCACACGCGGTCCGGGGGGCTTCGGTGGCGTGGAAGTCCGATTACGAAAGCGAGCGCACCTGGGAGCCGAACGAGCGGCTCGAACTGAGCGTCGTCGAGCACATGCGCCATGCGGCGACGTACCGGATCACCCGCAAGGGTCTTAGCTACATCGGCTTTCTCGCTTCCCAGACCGGCATGCGACCGTTGTCGGCGCTGGAGCGGCTGCTCAACCCGGGGATCCAGGAACACGTCACCTGGCACGTGGCGTCGTGCAGCGGCGACCTACCGAAGCAAAAGCTGCACAAGACCGTCGCCGACGCACTGAAGGCCTATCAGGTCAGCCACGGCGTCCCGAAGGTCCGAGCAGGCAAGAAAGCGCGCGCCCTCGTGACGGTGAAGTTCGGTTCCCATCCCCGAATTGAGCCCTGAGCGGCGCAGGCGCCCCCCCGCCTCTGGCGGCCGCCGCGGCGTGCGGCTAAGCAGCGGCGAGTTCCGAGGATCCGCATGACTCGCCCCGTCACCATCTACGGCATCAAGGCCTGCGACACGATGAAGAAGGCCCGCACCTGGCTGGAGAGCCGGGGCGTGGACGCCGCCTTCCACGACTACAAGGTCGTCGGCATCGACCGGCCGCGGCTGGAAAGCTGGGTGAAGTCCGTGGGTTGGGAGGTTCTGCTGAACCGCTCCGGCACCACCTTCCGCAAGCTGCCCGACGCCGACCGCGCCGATCTGACGGAAGCCAAGGCGATCGCGCTGATGCTGGCCCAGCCGTCGATGATCAAGCGCCCTGTGCTGGACGTGGACGGGACCCTGCTGGTCGGCTTCAAGCCCGACGTGTACGAGAAGACCCTGGGCTGAGGCGGGGCAGGGACATGGCGGCGCTCGACGGATCTGAATCGGCGCGGCCCTTCCTGCCGGCCAAAGACTTCGAGTTGAGCCGCGCCTTCTACGAGGCGCTAGGCTTCGCGAAACTCCTCGACAGCGACGTGGCGATCTTCAGCGTCGGGCGCAGCGAGTTCATCCTGCAGAACTACTACGTCGAGGCCTGGGCCTCGAACTTCATGATGCAGCTGCTGGTCGACGACCTGGACGGCTGGTGGGCGCACATCGAGGCGCTGGACCTCCCGACCGCCTTCGGGGTGGCCGCGCCGCGTGCCCCAGCGATGCAGCCCTGGGGCCTGCGCGTCGCCTACGTCTTCGATCCCTCCGGCGTGCTCTGGCATGTCGCCCAGCGCCGGACGGACGCGGCCGCCGACTAAGCGCCGGCGGCGTCGAGGATCAGCCGGGCGATCTCGTCCGGATGAGAGATCAGCGACAGGTGGCCTGCGTCGAGCTCGATGGTCGTGGCGCCCATGCGCTTCGCCATGAAGCGCTCCAGCCCCGGGTCGATGGTCCGGTCCTGCTTCGACACCGCGTAGAAGCTGGGTTTCGACCGCCAGGCCGCCACGCTCGTCCGCCCGGCCAGCAGCGCCTTGTGGAACGGCTGCTGCACCGCGTAGAGCACCTTCGCCCGCACGTCCGGGACGCCGTTGGCGAAATCGCGCAGGAAGGCGGTCTCGCTCAGCCGGCCTTCGTCGCCGTCGTAGACGATCCCGGCCGTGGCCGGCGGCGGCGGATATTTCGCGGCCAGCGCCGAGTAGTCCTCGTTCGCGTCCGGCGCGCGGGCCGCCACATAAACCAGGGCCGAGACGTTCGGCTGCACGCCGGCCTGGGTGACGATCATGCCGGCGAAGGAATGGCCGACCAGCACGGTCGGGCCCTCCTGCCGGGCCAGCACCCGCTCCGCCGAGGCGACGGCCTCGGGCAGGGTGGTGAGCGGGTTCTGCACCGAGGTGACGTTCAGTCCCTTGGCCTGCAGGCGGACGATCACGTCAGACCAGCAGGAGCCGTCGGCGAACAGGCCGTGCACGCAGACAACGTTGCGCGCCTTCGCCGGGACGGCCCGGGCCAGCCCCGCCGGCGCGACCACCGTCGCCACGCCCGTGGCCAGGACGGCGCGCCGGTCGATCATGTCGCCGCTCACGCCGGCGGCGCCGCGCCGTGCTGCTCGGCGGCCATGTAGGCGGCGTACCAGGACGGCCAGTCCTCGTCGCGGTGACCCAACCGCTTCTCGTGCTCGCCGTGGGCGGTCTCCGCCCGCTTCATCGCGGCGGCGAGGTCCGACGCGTCGGCGAAGCTGGTCGCCTCCGCCTCGATGCGGCCGGGGAGCCTGGAGGTGACCTCCTGCAGCAGCCAGACGTTGCCGTCCGGATCCTTGAAGCTCACGAACGACAGATAGCTGCGCCGTTGCGGATCCGGCCCGCTGGCCCGCGCCGCCGGGTCGAACGGGTTGTAGCCACCGGCGACGTCGTGAAAGACCTCGCTGACCTTGATCCCCCTGGCGACGAGCTCCGCCCGCGCCGCCTCGACGTCCTCGACCACGAGGTGATTGAACTGGGCCGAGCCCGGGGCGGCCGGGCTGGCGCGCGTGCCGAAGATGATCGAGCCGGGCGAGCCCGGCGGCGTGAACTGGAGCAGCCGGCGGCCCTCCGCGCGGAAGTCCGCGTCCTTGCGCCACCCGAGCCCTTCGTAGAACTGCGCCGCGCGATCCACGTCGGAGACGGGGATGACGAGGACCTCGAGCTTCATCTCGACCTTGTGCGCGCCAGCCATGCTTCACTCCTTCGCGACCCGGCGGACAACATCCCGGCCGGGCGAGAAGACGCAGCGCGGCCGTCAGGCCCGCGCCGTCATCCACGCCGCCGCCGCGTCCAGCAGCTCGGCCAGCACGTCGGCGTCCTTGCGGCCGCTCTTGGCCGGCACGTGGAAGCTGTGGTCGGCGCCCTCGGCCAGCACCAGGCTGGCGCGCTCGCCCAGCCCCTCGACCACCGGGCGCAGCAGGTCCAGCCCGGCCAGGGCGTCGTTGGTCCCCTGCAGGAACAGCATGGGCACGGTCACGTCCGCCAGATGGCCGGCCCGGTCGATGCCGGGCTTGCCGGCCGGATGCAGCGGGAAGGCGAAGAACACCAGGCCGCGAACGCCGGGGAGGGGGCTTTGCGCCTGCGCCTGGGAGGTCATCCGCCCGCCGAACGAGCGACCGCCGCCGAACAGCGGCAGGCCCGGCGCCAGCCGGCCCGCTTCGGCCGCCGCGGCGCGCACGGCGGCGTGCGCCACGGCCGGCGGGTCCGGGCGCTTGGAGCCCTTCTCCATGTAGGGGAACTGGTAGCGCAGCACGGCCACGCCGCGCTCGACCAGGCCGTCGGCCGTCGCGGCCATGGCCTTGTGGGTCATGCCCGCCCCCGCGCCGTGCGCCAGCACCAGGCTGGCACGGGCACCGGCCGGCGCCTGCCACAGGCCCGACACGGGCTCGGCGCCCTCGATCGGAATCGTCACCGTCTGCGTCGTCATGCCGGCAACATAGCGCCTGCTACGAGGCCGCCCACTCCGCCTTTTCGACCCGCCAGTTGGTCGGCTGCGTGGCCTCCTCGGCGCAGCCCAGGCGGACCTGCTGGGCCGGCGGCACCGTGATGGCCTGGGCGGCGCTCTGCTCGGAGCGGATGGTCGCGACGACGGCGCGGACCTTGTCGCGATTGAGCAGCATCACCGCACGCGCGCCCTTGCCGGGCAGGTTGCAGCCGCGGTCCGGCGCGTCGATGTCGTAGACCATCAGCGACGCCTTGGCGTCCGAGCCGGACGGGGGGGCGGGGGCCTTGCAGACCGCTTCGGTCGTGCACGGGCCGTAGTCGCGGACCTTGCCGTCGTCGCAGGTCACTTCCTTGAACTGCGGCTCGCCGGCGACCACCCAGCAAGCGGTGCACCACACCTCGCCGGCGCGACGGTTGTCAGCGCAGTTGCGCCCCTTGGCCGCCTCGCCCTGCGTATAGCCGCGGTGGGCGCCTTGCGTGACCGGGGCCGGCGGCGCGCAGCCGGACAGCAGGGCGATGGCCGACAGGACGGCGAGGGCTTTCATGGACGATCGACCCGGCTGCTTGCGGCGCTTCCAAGCGCGGCGATCCAACCGCGAGCGCGCGGGCATGGTTGCGCCGCGGCCGCCCGCGCGCCGGTCCGCACCGCTGTCCCCCCGAGAATCTGCCTAGGCGAAACGGAACAGTCCGGCTTGACCGTGGTTGTGGTGGCGCTTGTCCCGAGAGTGAGGCGGCAAGGCGCGTCGGTAGCGTCGCTCTGGTCATTCACTGTCGGAGGTGGGGGATGTTTCCCAGCCAAACGGGCGCGCTGCGCCCGGCACTGCTCTGCGGCCTCTCGGCGGCCGCGCTGCTCGTGGCGCTGCCCGGCGCCGCCCAGGCCCAGGACCGCACTTTCGAGGTCTACGGCTTCGCGGACGCCGACTACATTCAGGACTTCCGGCGGGTGGACCCGGACTGGGAAGCCACGCTGCGACCCTCGAAGATCCCGACCATCCCGGGCCAGTTCGGCGGCGACGGCGAGTCGATCATCAGCGTCCGCCAGACCCGCTTCGGGGTGAAGGGCGGCCAGGACGACGTCGACGGCCTGCCGTTCGAGTTCAAGTTCGAATTCGACTTCTTCGGAGTAGGCTCGGACGCCGGCCAGACCACCATCCGCCTGCGCCACGCCTACGGCGTGTGGGGTCATTTCCTGGCCGGGCAGACCAACAGCCTGTTCATGGACGGGGACATCTTCCCGAACGTGATCGACTACTGGGGGCCGGCCGGCATGGTCTTCCTGCGCAACCCGCAGGCGCGCTGGACCTTCGTGGACAACGACACCTACCGGTTCGCCATCGCGGCCGAAAAACCCGGCAACGACATCGATCCCGGCCGCATCCGCGAGATCGACCCCAACATCGGCGCGAACATCCAAGCCCACGACAACGTGCCCGACCTGACCGCCCAGTTCCGTTACACCGGCGGCGAGTGGGGCTACGTGCAACTGGCCGGAATCCTGCGCAATCTCGGCTTCGAGACGCTGGGCACGGTCGACAACCGGCCGAAGGGCAACGAACTCGGCTACGGGCTGAACCTGACGTCGAACATCATGGTCGGCCACAAGGACAAGATCCTGGCCGGCGTGGTCGCCGGCAAGGGCATCGCCAGCTACATGAACGACGGCGGCACCGACCTGGCGCCTGAGGGCGTGCCCGGCGATCTGAGCGCCGAGGCGGTCAATCTGGTCGGCATCTCGCTCTACTACGACCACTACTGGAACGACCGCTGGTCGACCTCCTTCGGCTGGAGCCAGACCAAGGTCGACAACACCGACTTCCAGGCGCCGGAAGCCTTCCAGACCGGCCAGTACGCCTCGATCAACCTGCTGTTCACGCCCGCGCCCGAGCTGCTGTTCGGCGGCGAGTTCCTCTGGGGCCAGCGCGAGGACAACGACGACCGGTCGGCCGAGGACTACCGGATCCAGCTCACCGCCAAATACAACTTCTCCAGCGGGAACATCCTCTGATGGACACCACCCGTCGCCGCCTCGCCCTCGGCCTGGGCGGGATCGCCATCGCGGGCGCCGCCGCCTCGGCCGCCCCCGCCAACGCCATGTTCTTTAAGAAGGAGGAGGCCGGCGTCGCCGCCGGCGCCGCCGACAAGGCGGTGAAGGCCGCCTTCAACAAGTACCGAGGCCTGCAGGAAGGCAAGAACGCCGACTACATCCCGGCGCTCGCCAAGGTGCCTTCCAGCCTGTTCGGCATCGCCCTGCTGACGCCGGGCGGCCAGCAGGCCACGGCCGGCGACATCGACAGCCCGTTCTCGATCCAGTCGATCTCCAAGGTCTTCACCATGATCCTGGTGATGCAGGAGTCCGGCCCGCAGAAGATCGAGGAGACGGTCGGCGTCGACGCCACCGGCCGGGTGTTCAACTCGATCGAGGCGATCGAGCAGTACAAGGGCAAGGAGATGAACCCCCTGGTCAATCCGGGGGCCATCGCCACGGTCGGCAACGTCAAGGGCGCCAGCGCCGACGAGGTCTGGAAGAAGATCCTGGCCATCCACAGCGCCTTCGCCGGGCGCCAGCTGGAGGTGAACCAGGAGGTCTACAAGTCGGAGTCCGACACCAACCAGCGCAACCGCGCGATCAGCGCCCTGATGAGCGCCTACGAGCGCTTCCCCGGCGATCCGGCCCAGGCGGTGGACCTCTACACCCGCCAGTGCTCGATCAACGTCACCGCCAAGGATCTCGGCGTGATGGCCGCCACCATGGCGAACGGCGGCAAGAACCCGGTCAGCAAGCAGCAGATCGTCGATCCGAAGCTGATCGCCCATGCGCTGGCGGTGATGGCGACGGCCGGCCTGTACGACGACAGCGGCAAGTGGCTGTTCCACACCGGCCTGCCGGCCAAGAGCGGCGTCGGCGGTGGCCTGATGGCGGTGTCGCCGGGCAAGTTCGGTATCGGCACCTTCTCGCCGCCGCTGGACGAGGCCGGCAACAGCGTGCGCGGGCAACGGGCCATCACCGACGTCTCCAACGCGCTTGGCGGCAATCCGTACATGGTGCGCCCGGTCTGAGGGCCGGGCGTCCGTTTCACCGACGGGGGTAGTGATGTCGCTTCGGTTCGCCGCCGCACGGGCGGGATGGCTGGCGCTCGCCCTGGGCGCCGGCGCGTTCGCCGGCCCCGCGTTCGCCCAGGACGTGACCCTGTCCGCCGACGAGGTCGCGGCCCTGCGCGCCGAGCTCAGCGCCCTGAAAGCCGAGGCGGCCGATCGCGCCCGGCGCATCGACCTGCTGGAGCACAAGCTCGACACGGTGCTTGGCCCGGCGTCGTCGTCGGCGGCGGCCGCGCCGCCCCAGCCGCCTGTCGAGACCGCGCACGCTGCGCCGCCCGCCGGCCGCGAGCCGGTCGCGGC
>NZ_JACSJI010000008.1 GCF_014349105.1 Caulobacter sp. 17J80-11
CTGGGACGGCCGCGGCGGCGACCGTGACGGGCGTTCGGACGGGCGCACCGACGGACGGGGCGGCGGCCAGGGCGGCGATCGCGACGGACGCTGGGACGGCCGCGGCGGCGACCGTGACGGGCGCGGCGGCGATCGCGACGGGCGCTGGGACGGACGCAACGACGGCCGCAACGACGGACGCTGGGACGATCGGCGCGACGATCATCGCGGCGGCGACCGCGACGGCCGCTGGGACGGTCGCGACCATCGCGACGACGACCGCTGGAACGACGGCCGCGGCGGCGGGCGCGGCGAATGGCACTACAGCCGCTCGAACCGCAACTGGTGGCGCGGCAATCCGCGCTTCCGCGACTACAACGGCGCGCGCGCCGGCTTCTGGTTCGCGCCGGGCTACGGCTATCTGTCCTACCCGCGGGACTACCGCCACCACGCGTGGCGCCGCGGCGAGTACCTGCCGCGCTACTACTTCCGTTACCGGGTCTACGATCCGTACATGTACGGCGCCCGTCCGGCCCCTCCGGGCTACGTCTGGGTCCACTGCGACAACGACCTGGTCCTGATCAGCCTGGCCACCGGCCTGATCCTGGACGTGCTGTTCGACCTGTATTGAGGAGAACGTCGTTATTCACGGAGGCGAGAGTTTCGCCACATTTGTGCCTCGAAACTCCCGCTCACTGTGATCACTCACGTTGGATCACTTCTTCGCCCCGCGGCCTCCACCGCGGGGCTTTTTCTTTTCCGACGGAGGTTTGGGCGGCGGAAAGGGTGAGATTCGCCCCGCGGCGGGGGAATCGACGGTTCAGTCAGCCCGCCAGCGAAGACGACCCACACGAACAGCAACACGGGCCCGAGCACCACCGCGCCGCCGACCGCAAGGCCAGTCCGAGGCCCAGGCGGCAGACCTTCGGTGGAACAACCGCTCCGCCCGCCTCAGCCGGCGGGCAGCGGGCGGCCCAGCCGCTGGCTGACTTCACGCGCGTCGTAGATCGCCTCCCCCTCCCGCCCGGGAGAGGGAGGCGCTGAGCCTCAAACGCCCAGCTTGGCCTTCAGGATGTCGTTGACCGCCGCCGGGTTGGCCTTGCCGCCGGTGGCCTTCATGACCTGGCCGACGAACCAGCCCAGGGCCTGCGGCTTGTCCTTCACCGCTTCGACCTTGTCCGGGTTGGCGGCCATGATCTGGTCGATGGCGGCCTCGATGGCGCCGGTGTCGGTCACCTGCACCAGGCCGTGCTTCTCGACCACGGCCTTGGGCGAGCCTTCGCCGGCCCAGACGTAGTCGAACACCTGCTTGGCGATCTTGGACGAGATGGTGCCGTCCTCGATCAGGGCGACCAGCTCGGCGATGTGCTCGGGCGGGACCGGGCTGTCCTCGATGTCGTGGCCGTCCTTGGTCAGGCGGGCCAGCAGCTCGTTGGTGGTCCAGTTGGCGACCAGCTTGGCGTCGCGGCCGACGGCGGCCTTCTCGTAGAAGTCGGCCCGCGCCTGCTCGGAGATCAGCACGTTGGCGTCGTAGGACGACAGGCCGTACTGGCTCATGAACCGGCGGCGCTTGTCGTCCGGCAGCTCGGGCAGGCTCTTTTTGATCTCCTCGATCCACGCGTCCTCGACGACCAGCGGCAGCAGGTCCGGGTCGGGGAAGTAGCGGTAGTCGTGCGCCTCTTCCTTGGAGCGCATGGAGCGGGTCTCGCCCTTGGTCGGGTCGAACAGGCGGGTCTCCTGCAGGACCTTGCCGCCGTCCTCGATGATCTCGATCTGGCGGCGCGCCTCGTACTCGACGGCGGCGCGCATGAAGCGGAACGAGTTGACGTTCTTGATCTCGCAGCGCGTGCCCAGGTGCTTGAAGGAACCGGTCTCGCGATACTTCTCGTAGTCGCCGGGGCGGCAGACCGACACGTTCACGTCGGCGCGCAGGTTGCCCTTCTCCATGTCGCCGTCGCAGGTGCCGAGGTAGATCAGGATCGTGCGCAGCTTCTGCACGTAGGCGGTCGCCTCCTCGGCCGAACGCATGTCCGGGCGCGAGACGATCTCCATCAGCGCCGTGCCGGCCCGGTTCAGGTCGACGAAGCTCTCGGTCGGCGACAGGTCGTGGATCAGCTTGCCGGCGTCCTGCTCCAGGTGCAGGCGCTCGATGCGCACGGTGAAGAAGGAGCCGTCCTCGCGCTCCACCTCGACCTCGCCCTCGCCGACGATCGGCTCGTCGAACTGGCTGATCTGATAGCCCTGCGGCAGGTCGGCGTAGAAGTAGTTCTTCCGCGCGAACCGGCTCTTCCTGTTGATCTGCGCCTTCAGGCCCAGGCCCGTGCGCACCGCCTGCTCGACGCAGAAGCGGTTCAGCACCGGCAGCATGCCCGGCATGGCGGCGTCGACGAGCGAGACCTGCTCGTTCGGCCCCGCGCCGAAGCCGACCGCCGCCCCGGAGAACAGCTTCGACTTCGACGACACCTGGGCGTGCACCTCCAGCCCGATGACGATCTCCCAGAGGCCGGTGCGGCCCTGGATCTGTTTGGATTCACGTTCGGCGACGGTATCAGTCATGCGTCTTCTCATACCCCTCTCCCGGAGGGAGAGGGAGGGGCCCGCGCGAAAGCGCGGGAGGGTGAGGGGTTACGCGGCCGGCCGATCTGGCCCCACGCAGAATCTCGTCGACGACCTTATGCGGTTCGCCGAACACGTCGTCATTGCGAAACCGGAGCACGTGCCAGCCCGCGGCTTCGATTTCCTGTTGGCGGAGGTGGTCGTAGGTGACCGCCTCGTCGCGATCGTGCACGCCGCCGTCCAGCTCGATCACCAGCCGCGCAGAAGCGCAGGCGAAGTCGGCGAAGTACCGCCCGATCGGGTGCTGGCGGCGGAACTTCAAACCGTCGAGCCGGCCGCCGCGCAGCAGCTTCCACAGCGCCGCCTCGGCGAGCGTCTGGGACTGTCGCAACGAGCGGGCGCGGTCCGTGCTCACTTCCCTTCTCCCAGCGGGAGAAGGACGGTCCCCGCGCCCCGGAGCGCAGCGGAGGTCCGCGCGGGAGGATGAGGGGTTACGGAGGCGGACGCCGCCGGACGCGGCCGGAAAAGCTTCATCGACGCTTGCGTCACGTCCTGCCCCCTCCCGTGTCCCTCACCCTCCCACGCCGCTCCGCGGCGCGGGCCCCTCCCTCTCCCGACCGGGAGAGGGATTCAGATCACCACCACTTCTCGGGCTTCGCCTTGAAGGCCGCGGCCTGCTCGAGCGCGCCGGCCAGCGAAAAGATCGTGCTCTCGTCCAGCGGCTTGCCGATCAGCTGCAGGCCCAGCGGCAGGCCGTCGGCGCCCAGGCCGGCGGGGACGCTGATGCCCGGCAGGCCGGCCAGGTTGGCGGTCACGGTGAAGATGTCGTTCAGGTACATCGCCACCGGATCGGCCGACTTGTCGCCGAGCGCGAAGGCGCCCGACGGCGTCGACGGCGTCAGGATGGCGTCGACCTTCGTCCAGGCCTGGTCGAAGTCCTGGGCGATGCGGCGGCGGACCTTCAGCGCCTTGACGTAGTAGGCGTCGTAGTAGCCGGCCGAGAGCACGTAGGTGCCGATCAGCACCCGGCGCTTCACCTCGTTGCCGAAGCCTTCGGCGCGGGTGTTCTCGTACAGCTCGATGAGGTTCTTGCCCTCGGCGCGCTTGCCGTAGCGCACGCCGTCGTAGCGGGCCAGGTTCGACGAGGCCTCGGCCGGCGCCACGATGTAGTAGGTCGGAAGCGCGTACTTGGTGTGCGGCAGGCTGATGTCGACGATCTCGCAGCCGGCGTCCTTCAGCCAGGCGATCCCCTGGCGCCACAGCGCCTCGATCTCCTCGGGCATGCCGTCGACGCGGTACTCCTTGGGCACGCCGATGCGCAGGCCCTTCACCGACTTGCCGACGAAGGACGGCCAGTCCGGGGTCGGCACGTCGAGGCTGGTGGAGTCCTTGGCGTCGTGGCCGCACATGGACTTCAGCAGGATGGCGGCGTCCTCGACCGACTTGGCGATCGGGCCGGCCTGGTCCAGCGACGAGGCGAAGGCGACGATGCCCCAGCGCGAGGCGCGGCCGTAGGTCGGCTTGATGCCGACCGTGCCGGTGAAGGCGGCGGGCTGGCGGATCGAGCCGCCGGTGTCGGAGGCGGTGGCGCCCAGGCACAGGTCCGCGGCCACGGCCGAGGCCGAGCCGCCCGACGAACCGCCCGGGGTCAGGGCGGCGTTGGAGCCCTTGGCCTTCCACGGGTTCACCACCGGGCCGAACCGCGAGGTCTCGTTGGACGAGCCCATGGCGAACTCGTCCATGTTCAGCTTGCCCAGCATGACCGCCCCGTCGCGCCACAGGTTGGCGGTGACGGTCGACTCATAGGTGGGCGTGAACTCGCCCAGGATGTTCGAGCAGGCCGTGGTGCGCACGCCCTCGGTGCAGAACAGGTCCTTGATGCCCAGCGGCGCGCCTTCCAGATCGCCGCCCTCGCCTTTCGCCAGCTTGGCGTCGGAGGCCTTGGCCATCTCGACCGCGCGCTCGAAGGTCGGCAGCACGTAGGCGTTCAGGTGCGGGTTGGCCTTCTCGATCGCCTCGACGTGGGCGCGGGTCAGCTCCTCGGAGGTGAAGGCCTTCGACTTCAGGCCGTCCAGCGCGGCCTTCAGGGTGATGTTGGTCAGCGCGCTCATTATTCGACCACCTTCGGCACGACGAAGAAGCCGTCGGCGCTCTTCGGCGCGTTGGCCAGCACCTTGGCCGGATCGCCGCCGGCGGTGACCTCGTCCTCGCGCAGGGGCTGGGTGGCTTCGACCGCCGTGGTCATCGGCTCGACGCCCTGGACGTCCACCTCGTTCAGCTGCTCGATCCAGGCCAGGATTCCGTTCAGCTCCTGGGCGAGCGCCTCCAGCCGGTCTTCCGGCTCGGCGACACGGGCGAGATGCGCGACCTTGCGGACGGTCGCGGCGTCGATGGCCATCGGCCCTCTCCATACAGATTCAGCCGATCCGGTTAGCCGGGGGGTGGGACGGTTGGCAAGGGCTGACTGTCCTTCTCCCGGCGGGAGAAGGACGGGCCCCGCGCGCCGGAGCGCGAAAGCGCGGCGGCCCGCGTGCGAGGATGAGGGGTTACAGACGGCGGCGGCCCTGGCGCAAGGTCCTGCGCCCTCCCGTGTCCCTCACCCTCCCACGCGGCTTCGCCGCGCGGGCCCCTCCCTCTCCCGACCGGGAGAGGGATCATCGCTTGCCCTGCCCCGACTCCCGCTATACCCGCCGCACCATGGCCGTCGTCGATCTCCTGGACCTCCCCGCCGCCACGCCGGCGAACACGCCGCTGCTGGGCCTCGACCTCGGCGAGAAGACCATCGGCGTGGCGGTCTCCGACGCCACCCGGATGATCGCCAGCCCGTTCGAGCTGATCCGCAAGACCAAGTTCACCCACGAGGCCGAACGGCTGTTCGCGATCATGGCCGAGCGCGGCGCCGCGGGGATAGTCATCGGCCTGCCGATGAACATGGACGGCACCGAGGGCCCGCGCGCCCAGTCCTGCCGGGCCTTCGCGCGCAACCTGAACCGGCTGCGCGACGTGCCGGTGGCCTTCTGGGACGAGCGGCTGTCGACCTCGGCGGTGAACCGCTTCCTGATCGAGCAGATGGACATGACCCGCGCCCGCCGGGCCGAGGTCGTCGACCGCAACGCCGCCGCCTACATCCTGCAAGGCGCCCTGGACCGCATGCGGGACGCCGCCCAGTGATCGCCATCCTGATGGGGGTCCTCCCCGTCTTCGCCCTGATCGCGCTGGGCTACTTCCTGAAGCGCTCCGGCTTCCTGCCGCTGGAGCTGTGGGGCCCGATCGAGCGGCTGTCGATCCACGTGCTCTATCCCGGCTTCCTGATCCCGGCGATCTGGAAGGCCGACATGTCGGGCGGCTCGGCGGGCGCCGCGGCGCTGGCGGCGGTCACCGCCGTGATCGTCATCGGCGTGGTCACCGTGGCCCTCCGTCCGCTGATGAAGATCGACGGCCCGGCCTTCACCTCGGTGTTCCAGGGGGCGATCCGCTGGAACTCCTTCGTCTTCCTGCCGGTGATCCAGGCGGTGTTCGGCCAGCCGGGGCTGGCCCTGTCGGCGGTGATCATCGGGGCGCTGATCCCGGTCGTGAACATCCTGTGCGTGCTGGTCATGGTGCGCTGGGGCGAAGGCCAGGGCGGGACCTCGCCCAAGGCCGTGGCCAGGGCCATGCTGCAGAACCCGATCCTGGTCGCCTGCCTGACCGGCCTGGCGCTCAACCTGACCGGCGTGCCGCCGATCCCGGGCGTGTTCGAAACCCTGCAGCTGCTGGGCGACGCCGCCCTGCCGCTGGGCCTGATCATCGCCGGCGCGGGCCTCAGCTTCACCTACGCCGCCAGGCGGCCGTGGACGCTGGGCCTGACCTCGGCGGCCAAGGTGCTGCTGATGCCGCCGCTGATGTGGGGCCTGTGCCGGCTCTACGGCGGCGACGACCTGGCCCAGGGCGTGGCCCTGCTGTGCGGCGCGGCGCCCGGGGCGGCCGCCTCCTACGTGCTGGCCCGCCAGATGGGCGGCGACGCCCCGCTGATGGCCGGCATCGTCGCCCTGACCACGGTCACCAGCGCGCTGACCATCCCGCTGTTCCTGACCGCCTTCCACTTCGCCTGAAGCTGCGAGCGGGAACACTTCACGGCACAGCGAAATTGTAGGCGGCCATCCAGCCGAGGTCGCGATGCAACTCCCGCCCGAGCCCCTGGTCCCCGCCGCCAGCCTGATCACCGCCACGCCGGAAGAAGGCCGCGCGCTGGCCCTCATGCTGGCCCGTCACTCGATCCACGCGATGCAGAAGGAGGTGGACGTCCTCAAGGCCGGCCGCGTGCGCTACGCCAACGACCCGCTCGGCCTGATCGCCGCCAGCCACGTCGTCGCCGTCGAGTTCGCGACCATCGCCGCCGCCAACAACTACTGGCGCTGAGATCGCCGCTTACGACGACCACGCCCGCGTCGACCTACGGTTTGACCTATTCAGGGCTGGGTTCGCCGGTGGTGCTGCGCACCGTCGTGATCCCCGACGGGGCCATGCCGGCGCGCGCCTTTGCGACATACTCCAGCTCGCCAAGCGCGCCCTTATGGCCGGGCTGAAGCTTGAGCGAGTCGCGATAGGCCGCCTCCGCCTCCTCCAGCCGCCCCATTTCGATCAGGGTGAACCCCCGCGTGCGCAGCAGCCGGGCGCGATCGAGCGCGTCCATCCAGGTGTTCTCGCCGAGCGCCCGGTCGATCACGGCCAGGCTTTCCGCGTTTCGCCCAAGCCGGCTCAGGGCGAGCGCGGCCTCGCTGACCAGCTCCGTATTGAGGGGCTCCAACCGCAAGCCCACGCTCAGCGCCTTCTCGGCGGCGGCGAAGTCCTGGATCTCGACGTAGAAAGAGCCGGCCATCATGCTGGCCTCGGAATACGGCGAGGGCCGCCACTCGACCCCGCATTCAACCGTGACGCCTCGCGCAGCACCACGGTTTCGCCGCACAGTTCCACGTAGTTGAGCTTGTCGGGCGCGTGGCTCAGCACCTCTTCGAGGCCCGCGACGTGCGCCTTCAACCGCGGGGAAGTCGCCCTTGTCGAAGGCGTCGGTGCTCTCGCCCACGATGGTGGCGTCGCGCGCGTAGACCGCGCCCTCCGGCGTGCAGGCGGCCATGCCCTCACCGGCCGCCGCGGCCCCTGTCGCCACCGCCGTCGTCGCCAGCAGGGCCGCCGCAAAGACACTCAACTTCATAACGAACCCCCTCGTCTTCCAGCGCAGCAAGTCGAGGCGGACCGCCAGCGCCTGTCCCGCTTCACTCCGCGGTTCGCCCTGAGGGGTTTTCCGGAGCCGGTTCGGGGTTCTTCCGGATTTGGCGGCTCGCGGATCTTTCCTAGGCTCCGGCCCGGGTCTGGAGGATCCGGGATGAACCTGAGGCTGGCTTCGCTCCTGTTGCTGGCCGCGGCGCTGGCGTCGTGCCGCGAGCCCAATTCGAACGGCCGCGAGAAAGGACCGTTCGGCGAGTTCGCGGCGCGGGGCGAACGGGCCTTCTCGGCCGTCTCCGGCCGCGGCGGCGACTATTACGACGAGAGCGTCAGCCCCTACGAACGCGGCATCCGCGACGGCCTGCGCGACGCCGAGTTCAATCGCGACGAACGCAGCGCCGCCTACCGCCGCGGCTACGACGCCGGCCGGCGCGAACTGCAGCGCGACCGGCAGGCCTACCAGGCCAACGACAACTATTACGACGACCGGTACGCGACGCGCGGCACGACCCGCGCGCGGGCCCGGGCCACCGACTACGCCTCGGACACCTACGGCTACGGCCCCAGCAGCTACGGCTACGGCGACAGCCGCTCGGACTACGCCACCGGCTATTCCAGCCGCGACGACTACTATTCGAGCAACGGCGCCAGCACCGACTATCGCCGGGTGACGGCAGGGGCCAGCGTCGGCTCCCGCGGCGTGCCCAGCGGCGGCATGCGCGCCTGCGCCGACGAGGTCGAGCGCGTGTTCGGCCTGCGCCAGGGCAGCGCCCAGCCGGTCAGCGCGCGGCCCCGCGACAACGGCGGCTACGAGGTCGACGTCCGCGCCAGCGGCCGCTACGCCGTCTGCCGGCTCAACGCCGACGGCCGGGTGAAGGGCGTGGACGAGCGCTAGCGCCCGCCGCGCGCCACACCGACATGACCCCGGTCGGTCTTGCCGCGGAAGATCCAGTACTTGCCGGCGGTGTAGACCGCGATCAGCGGCAGCACGACGACGCCGGCGAAGAGGAAGAACCCTAGCGCCTGATCCGGCGCGGCGGCGTCGCCGACGGTGACAGCATAGGGGACCATGTACGGCCAGAACATCACGCCCAGCGTCAGGAAGGCCGTGACGAAGAACACCGCCGCCATGGCCATCGGCACGGTCTCGCGTCGGGCGCGTGCGCCGAGCAGCACGCCCAGCAGGGCCAGAACGCTGAGGATCGGGAAGGCCACGCCCCAGCCGCTCAGCCGGCGCGCGCCCTGAGCGGCGTCCGGATCGATGGTCAGGCTCCACACGAAGGCCAGGCCGAGGATCATGAACACGCCCGCGACCAGCCACGGAATGCGAGCGTACGACCAAGCCTGCAGGGCGCCCTCGGTCTTCAGCACCATCCAGCAGGCCCCCAGCAGGGCGTAGCCCAGCACCAGGCCGATCCCGGTCAGGACCGGGAAGCCGTGCACCCAGCTGAAGGCGCCGCCGGCGAACTGCATGTTCTCGACCGGCACGCCCCGCATCATCGCCCCCACCGCCGCGCCCTGGGCGAAGGCGACCAGGGTCGAGCCGTAGGCGAAGCCCGCGTCCCACAGCCAGCGCATCCGGTGGCTGCGATAGCGGAACTCGAAGGCGACGCCGCGGAAGATCAGCCCGACCAGCATCAGCAGCACGGGCATGTAGAAGGCGCCCATCAGCACCGCGTAGGCGGCCGGAAAGGCCGCGAACAGGCTCGCGCCCACCACCACCAGCCAGGTCTCGTTGCCGTCCCAGAACGGCGCGACGCTGCCCATCATCTCGGCGCGCCGGGCCTCGTCGCGAGTCGTGCCGAACAGGACGCCCACCCCGATGTCGAAGCCGTCGAGGATCACGTAGGCCACGATCGCCAGCGCGATCACCCCGGCCCAGAACAGGGCGAGCGGGCTCGGATCCACCATGGTCAGCTCCCTTCGTCGACGCGGCCGCCGGTTGCGCTTCCGGCCGTGTCGGCGAAGGCCATCGGCCGGCTGGGCGTCGCGTTCGGAATCGGCTCGGCGCCCTCCTCGGGGCCCCGACGCAGCAGCTTGTAGATGTAGAGAAAGCCGAAGCCCGCCAGGACGGCGTAGACCAGCCCGTAAATCCCCAGCGAAAGCAGCACGTCGCTGGTGGTCAGCGACGGGGTCACCGCGTCCTTGGTGCGCAGCAGGCCGTAGACCACCCAGGGCTGACGCCCGACCTCGGCCGTGTACCAGCCGCACAGAACGGCGATGAAGCCGGTCGGAAACGACAGGAAGGTGATCCACAGGAACCACCGCGAGGTCTCCAGACGCCTCCGCCAGCGCAGGACGTTCCCCAGCCAGGACACGCCCAGCATGATCAGCCCCATGCCGACCATGATGCGAAAGCCCCAGAACGGGATGAACACCGGCGGCCGGTCTTCGGGCGGGAAGGTCTCCAGCCCGATCTCCTTCGCGGTCCAGTTGCCTGAGGCGATGAAGCTGCCGAGCCTGGGCACCTCGATCGCGAACAGGTTCTTCTGCTGCGCCTGATCCGGCAAGGCGACCAGCACCTCGGAAGCCGGCTGCTGGGTCTTCCAGCGCGCCTCGATGGCCGCGAACTTGGCCGGCTGGTGCTTGAGCACGTAGAGCCCGTTCTCGTGGCCGAACAGGATCTGGATCGGCACCAGCACCGCCGCCAGGCCCAGGCCCCAGTGCAGCATGACCCGCGCCGCCGGCCGGTGCACGTCGCGCAGCACGTACCAGGCCCCGGTGGCGGCGACGCACATGGCCGTGGTCAGGAAGGCCGCCAGCAGCATGTGCGGCCAGCGCACCATCATCACCGGCCCGAGCACGATCTCGCGCCAGTCCGCCGGCACGATCTTGCCGTCGACGACGGCGTGGCCGACGGGAACCTGCATCCACGAGTTGTTCGCCAGGATCCAGAACGACGACAGCATCGTCCCCAGGGCGACCAGGCAGCAGGCGACGAAATAGAAGAGCGGCGAAACGCGGTCGCGCCCCAGCAGCACGACGCCCAGGAAGCTCGCCTCCAGCATGAAGGCGGTGAAGGACTCGTAGCCCAGCAGCGGGCCCTGGATCGAGCCGACCCGCTCGGCCAGCACCCCCCAGTTGGCGCCGAACTGGAAGGCCATGACGATGCCGGTCACGACGCCCATGCCGAACGAGACCGCGAAGATCTTGAGCCAGAACTCGAACACCCGCCGGTAGATCAGGTCGCCGGTCGCCAGCCGCAGCCCTTCCAGCACGGCCAGCCACGCCGCCAGCCCCATGGTGAAGGCCGGAAAGATGATGTGGAAGCTGATCAGGAACCCGAACTGGATGCGTGAAAGCGTGACTGGATCGAAGTCCATCGTCGGTCGCTCCTGGCCTTAGCCGCCCGTCACGGTCGTGCGGCCGCACGGGGGCTCGCCGCGTCCTCCAGCCCCAGGACCACGACCTTTTCCGACCCGGACTTGACCGGCCAGAAGATGTTGTTGAACCCGGTCGCCACCGCCACGCGCTGCGCCCCGCCCGGGGTCGCATAGGTGATGACGCCGCCGGCCAGCGGCCCGGGCATCTTCTTGCCATAGAGCTTGCGGCCGGTGTCGGCGTCGACGGCGTAGAAGTGGCCGCCGAGGTCGCCGAAGAAGACGACCCCGCCCGCGGTGGGCGTCACCGCGGCGACCACCGGGTAATCAGTCTTGATCCGCCACTTCCACACGCCGGTGTCGGCGTCGAAGCCGGTCAGCCAACCGGCCCAGTGATCGTGACCGCGCACCTGCTTGTGGCCGATCATATTGAAGGGGTTGATAGCGTTGTCGCCCATCCAGGGCTGGCCCAGCTTCACGTCCCGCAGCTGCCGTTCGTTCTTGACCTTCACCGTGGCGCACCAGTCGTTCTCGCCCAGGACGATGAGGTTGGTGCGCGGATCGTAGGCCGGGCTGTTCCACTCCGCGCCGCCGACCGAACCGGGGCAGAAGGACACGTCCTTGTCGGGCGCGAACCGCTCTTCGATGTTTCGGATGGTGGTCGCCGGAACCTTGTAGAGCAGGCCGTCGGACGCGCGGTCGTAGCCGTAGAGATAGCCGTCCTTCGGCGCGGTCGCCATCATTTGCCTGCCGCCGCGGGTGGTGATCAGGGCCGGCGGATTGGAGGCGTCCCAGTCGTGCCAGTCTTCCGGCAGGAGTTGGTAGTGCTTCTGGTAGGCCCCGGTCCGGGCGTCGTGCACCACGATCGAGTTGGTGAAAAGATTGGAGCCTTGGCGGACGTCGATGGCGAAGTCCGGCGCCGGGTTGCCGACGGGCTGGTACAGACGCCCCGTCGCCGGGTCCAGACTGAGCGAGGTCCAGCTTCCCCCGCCGCTGATCGGGAAGCCCTGCGGCGTCTTCCACGTCGAGCCATTGAGCGGCGAAGCGGCCACCGGGCCGAGCACCGGGTCGTCGGGCGCGCGCGGCACGTTGAAGTACTGCCACAGGACCTTGCCGGTCTTGGCGTCGAGCGCGAACAGCTTCCCCTTGCCGCCTTTGACGTCGCCGCCCGCTGTACCGACGAAGACCATCCCGTTCCAGGCGATCGGTGCGGCCGGGATGGTCTCGCCCCGCTTCGCCGTGTTGACCAGGGACGTCGCCCACAGCCGCTTGCCGGTGGCGAAATCGTAGGCCAGCAGCCGGCCGTCCTGGGTGCCGCGGAAGAGCACGCCGTCCATGTAGGCGGCGCCGCGGTTGGTCGGCAGCAGGTACCCCGGGTAGCGCTCGTGCGTGCGCCAGTTCACCTTGCAGGTGTTGGGGTCCAGCGAAAAGATGTCGAACTGGGTGGTGCCGATCAGCGCGCCTCGCACCATGAGCAGGCCGCTCTCGAACGCGCCCCACGAGCCGGTGTCGTACGTGCAGACGACCTTCAGCCGGCCGGCGTTGGCGTTGTTGATCTGGGTCAGCGGCGAAAACCGCTCGGAGGTCAGGGTCTTGTTGTAGCTCGGCCACTCGTCGGAAACGGGCGCGGGCGCAGCCGCAGGCGCAGCCGGGGCCACGAGCGCAGCGGGCCTGTAGGCCGGGTTGGTCTCCGTGGTCAGCGTCCCCTTTGGATCGGCGATCGAGTCGACATAGGCCCGCGCCATGCCGCCCGCGCGCGAGGTCTGCACAGGGAAGGCTTTCATCACCAGGAAGCCGACGAGGGCGGCGACCAGCACGAGCCCGCCGATGACGAGGAGGAACTTCTTCAGTTTCATGGCTGGCGCGCCTGTGACCGCTGTCCGCCGCAACTGTCCTCCTCTCCTATGGCGGGCGTCTCTAGGGCGTCCCCTGATCCAGACGGATATAAACCCTGACCTCAGCCGGACGCCGGGGGGCCCGAACCCCGGCGCCCCCTAGACGCCCCGGCCCTCCCCGGCCTATAGCCCGGCCTCGATGACACCGAACCGCGCCGTTTCCGACGACATCCGCGCCCGGCTGTTCCCGTTTCCTGCAAGGCATCTGACCACGGTCCTGGACCTGAAGCCGCCGCACGTCACGGCGCTGCTGGACCTGGCCGACGCCTTCGTGGAGCTGAACCGCCAGACCGCGAAGACCCTGGACCTGCTCAAGGGCCGGACCCTGGTCAACCTGTTCTTCGAGAACTCCACCCGCACCCAGAGCTCCTTCGAGCTGGCCGGCAAACGGCTGGGCGCGGACGTGGTCAACATGAACCCGCGCACCTCCTCGGTCGCCAAGGGCGAGACCCTGATCGACACGGCGGTGACGCTGAACGCCATGAAGCCCGACCTGCTGGTCGTGCGCCACGCCGGCTCCGGCGCGCCGGACCTGCTGGCCCGCAAGGTGTCGGGCAGCGTGGTCAACGCCGGCGACGGCCAGCACGAGCACCCGACCCAGGCGCTGCTGGACATGCTGTCCATGCGCCGGGCCTTCGGCGACGTCGGCAACCTGACGGTCGCGATCTGCGGCGACGTCGCCCACAGCCGGGTGGCCCGCTCCAACGTGGCGCTGCTGACCATGATGGGCGCCAACGTGCGCCTGGTCGGCCCGCCGACCCTGATGCCGCCGGCCGTCGACCGCTGGGGCGTCGAGGTCCACCACGACATGCGCAAGGGCATCGAGGGCGCGGACGTGGTCATGATGCTGCGCCTGCAGCTGGAGCGGATGGACGGGGCCTTCGTGCCGTCCATGCGCGAGTACTTCCGCTTCTGGGGCCTGGACCACGAAAAACTCAAGCACGCCAAGCCGGGCGCCAAGGTCATGCACCCCGGCCCGATGAACCGCGGGGTCGAGATCGACTCCGACGTGGCCGACGATCCGGCCGTCAGCCTGATCCAGGACCAGGTCGAGATGGGCGTGGCCGTGCGCATGGCGGTGCTGGCCTCGCTGGCCGAGCGGCTCGAGCAGGAGGCCGGCCGATGAAGACGGCTTTCATCAACGCCCGCCTGGTCGACCCGGCCTCGGGCTACGACGGTCCCGGCAGCGTGCTGGTGATCGGCGACGAGATCGTCCAGGTCGCCCACACCCCGACCATCGAAGGCCACACCGGCGACACCGTCCACTGCGGCGGCGCGGTGCTGGGGCCGGGCCTGATCGACCTGCGGGTCAAGACCGGCGAGCCCGGCCACGAGCCCAAGGAGACGCTGAAGTCGGCCGCCCGCGCGGCCGCCGCCGGCGGGGTCTCCACGGTCGTGCTGCAGCCCGACACCGACCCGGCCCTGGACGAGCCGGCCATGGTCGACTTCGTCACCCGCCGCGCCCGCGCCCTGGGCCTGGTCAACATGCTGGTCGCCGGCGCCGCCACCCGCGGCCTGGAAGGCGCCCGCATGGCCGAGCTGGGGCTGATGCAGGAGGCCGGCGCGGCCTACTTCACCGACGCCGACAAGGTGATCGTCAACACCAAGGTGTTCCGCCGCATCCTGACCTACGCCAAGGCCTTCGGCGCCCTGGTCGCTCACCGGCCGATGGACCCGTGGCTGGCCGAAGGCGCGGTCGCCACGGCCAGCCAGTTGTCCGGCTGGAACGGCCTTCCCGCCGCCCCGGCGGTGGCCGAGCGCATCATGCTGGAGCGCGACCTGGCCCTGGCCGAGACCACCGGCGCGCGCCTGCTGGTCGACCAGATCTCCACCGCCGACGCGCTGGACAGCCTCAAGCGGGCCAAGGCGCGCGGCGTGAAGGCCTTCGCCTCCTGCTCGATCAACCACCTGTCGTTCAACGAGGTGGATCTGGGCGACTACCGCACCTTCTTCCGGCTGGACCCGCCGCTGCGCCCCGAAGAGGACCGCCAGGCCCTGATCGAGGCGGTGCGCGACGGCCTGATCGACGTGATCGTCTCCGCCCACGCGCCGGCTCCGGCGGAAGACAAGCGCCGCCCGTTCAGCGAGGCCGCCCCCGGCGCCATCGGCGTCGAAACCCTGCTGCCGGCCCTGATGAGCCTGCACCACGAGGCGGGCCTCAGCCTGCTGGAGGTGCTGCGCCCGGTGACCAGCGCGCCGGCGGCCCTGCTGGGCCTGAAGTCGGGCCGCCTGGCCGAAGGCACGCCGGCCGACCTGGTGCTGTTCGACCCCGGCGCCCCGGTCGTGATCGACGCCGCCAAGCTGCAGTCGAAGTCGAAGAACTCCCCGTTCGACGGCCGCCGCCTGCAGGGCAAGGTCATGCGCACGGTCGTCGGCGGCCGGACGGTGTTCGGCGGCTAAGACCTTCTCCCAGGGGGAGAAGGACGGGCCCCGCGCACCGGAGCGCGAAGCGCGAAGGTCCGCGCGGGAGGATGAGGGATTACGGACCGGCGGCGCTCATGGCGCGCCCGGTCCTGAACTCTCCCGTTTCCCTCACCCTCCCACGCCGCTTACGCGGCGCGGGCCCCTCCCTCTCCCGACCGGGAGAGGGATTGTCACTACGGCTGCTTGCTCTCGAATCTCACACCGTCGCGGCGGGTGACGCGGGTGGGCCCCTGACGGCTGTACTTCGGGATCATGCGGCGGATGTCGGCGTAGACCCGCGCGGTCCGCTGCGGCCGGACCGTCAGGCAGAGGTCCCACTCCCCTTCGCGCCCCCAGCGCACGGCCTGCGCCCGCGTGACGTCGCGGCTGCGCCCGACGTAGGCGCGCACCTTGCGGGCGACCTCGCCGTTGGTCCCGGAGGCGTAGCTGCCGAAGGAGACCTCCACGTCGCACGGCGCGGGGAAACGCTGGTCGCGGTCGAGCCACTCGATGCGGTCGGCGGAAGGTGAAGCGGCGGCCAGGGCCAGGACCAGCGCCAGCGAAGCCGGGCTCATCTCAGGCCCCCAACCCGCAGCGCCGGGCGACACCGGTGCAGGCGAGCGCGACGACCGCCCCGAGGCCTCCGCACGGCAGCGGATCGCTCAACCCCGACCCAAACGCGACGAGCGGCAAGGCCGTCGCCACGAATCCGGCGGCCAGGGCGACCGCAGACAACGTCCAGCCCCGTACCCACCGGTTCGCCGCGCCGACCAGCAGGCCCGCGACGAAAGCCGGCGCGCCTGCGAACAGGTAGCCGAGCAGCACCAGCCCCAGCAAAAGGATCGGCTCAGCCATGAGGTCCGCGATGTCGCGCGGACTTCCATGGGCGGCCCCGATCGCGCCGGCGGCGGCGACAAAAAGGAAGCTCCCGATCGGCGGCCCCGTCAGCAGGAACAGGACCCCGAACTGGACGGCGCCGCTCATGACAGAGCTTCGCTTCGGCGGCACAGGGGCCGAACCGGCCACGGCGGCGTCTGTCACACACGGCTCCGGAAGCTGAACCGGCGCGCAATGGCGGTGCAGATCACCGCCGCGATCGCGCCGTCGACGGCCAGTAACACGATCTGGCCGGCGTAGTCGCCCAGGCCCGCGGGCACGGCCGCCAGCGCGCCGGCGAGGGCCGCGACCAGATACACGACCGGGCTCTTGCGATTGGCCCCGAACGCGCCGACCGCCAGGCCGGCCAGGGCCGCCGGCGCGGTCCCGGCCGCATAGGCCTCGGGCGCCCAGATGAACACGTCGGCGACCAGCGCGCGCAGGGCGTCGGACGCGTCCTCGAGGGTGGGGCCGCCGCCGTCCAGGCGGGTGAGCAGCAGGGCCACCACCGCGGCCGCCACCGTCCCCGCGACCAGCGGGCCGAGCGCGGCGAACAGCACGGCGTAGCGCAGGGCGGATCTCAGTGGAGAGCTCCCGGCGACGGTTTGCGGCGCGGCCTCGCTCATCGGTCTTCGTCCCGTCCGATCACACCGATCTGGGCCCCGAACCAGGCCGCGACCAGGCAGGGGGGCACGGCCAGGGCGCCGACCAGGCCCAGGGCTCCGACGTCGGGCAGGAAACGGCCGGCGTGCACGATCAGGGTGGCCAGCGCCCCGGCCGCGCCGGCCAGCAGGTAGATGCGCTTGCCGCCGCCCACCCGGGTCGCGCCCGCGCCGGTGACGAAGCCGGCGACGGCGGCGGGGATCAGGGCGCCGGCGAACACCAGCACCGGGGCGAGCAGGATCACCAGCCCCTCGGCCTCCAGCGGCCCACGCGTGAGGCTGAGCGTCCCGGCCGCCGTCGCGGCGACCACCGCCGCGGTGAACGGCGCGGCGACCACGAAGACCAGCGCGCCGCGCACGCCGTCGCGAAACGTGGCCGTCGCCGGAGCCGGATCGAGGGACTCGCTCATGGCCCCGATCATAAACCGGCTCGCAGAACGTGGATATGGCGAAGCTTGGTGAACGCTGTCACGCCTCTGAGAGCGCTGCGGGAACCCCGCTAGGAATCGCCGCGAAGCGCGTTACAAAACGGCGGTCCCCGCCGGGGACGCCAGAGGTGTGCGCGCGTGACCAACTACCTTCCGATGCTGGCCGCCGCCGTGGGCGGCTATCTGCTGGGCTCCATTCCCTTCGGGGTGATCGCCACGCGCCTGGGCGGCGCCGGCGACATCACCAAGGTGGGCTCCGGCAACATCGGCGCGACCAACGTGCTGCGCACCGGCCGCAAGGACCTTGCCGCCCTGACCCTGATCGGCGACGTCGGCAAGGGCATCCTGGCCGTGCTCCTGGCCAAGCTGCTGGCCCACGATCCGGCGGTGACGGCGGTCGCCGGCGGCGCGGCCTTCCTGGGCCACCTGTTCCCGGTCTGGCTGAAGTTCAAGGGCGGCAAGGGCGTGGCCACCTTCTTCGGGGTCATGCTGTTCGCGCCGCTGATGCCGTGGGCGGGCCTGCTCGCGGCCGCGACCTGGATCGCCATGGCCTTCCTGTTCCGCATCTCGTCGCTGGCGGCCCTGACGGCGGCGGCCCTGGCCCCGATCTACATCCTGATCACCGACGAGCCCTACGCCTACCTGTGGCTGGCCCTGTTCATGGCCGTGCTGATCTTCATCCGCCACCGCGCCAACATCGGACGCCTGCTCAAGGGCGAGGAGCCGAAGATCGGCGCGGGCAAGAAGAAGGACTGACGCCTGGACCGGGGGGAGCGCTTCGACCGACTGAGGCTGGCGCGCACCGAGCGCGTCGGCCCCGTCGCCTTCGACCAGCTGGTCAAGCGCTTCGGCTCGGCCGGGGCGGCGCTGGAGGCCCTGCCCCACCTGGCCCGTCGCGGCGGCGCCGACGGCTTTTCCATTCCGCCTGAACACACGATCAACGCCGAGCTCGAGGCCGGCGAGGCGCTCGGCGCGCGCCTGCTGGTGCTGGGCGACGACGGCTTCCCGCCGCAGCTGGCGGCGCTGGATCCCCCGCCGCCGGTGCTGTGGACGCTGGGCGACCCCGGCCTGCTTTCCAAAAACGCCTGCGCCGTCGTCGGCGCGCGTATCGCTTCGTCAGCCGGCTTGCGCTTCGCCCGCGGCCTGGCGGCCGAGCTCGGCCAGGCCGGCCTGACCGTCACTTCCGGCATGGCCCGCGGCATCGACGGCGCGGCGCACGAAGGGGCGCTGCCGACCGGCACCGTGGCCGTGCTGGCCGGCGGCATAGACGACGTCTATCCGCCCGAGCACGACAACCTGTGGGGCCGCATCCGCGAGGGCGGCTGCATCGTCTCCGAACAGGCGCCGGGCGTTCGCGCCAAGGCCCACGACTTCCCCCGCCGCAACCGCATCATCTCAGGGCTCTCGCGCGCCGTCGTGGTGGTCGAGGCGGAGCTGCGCTCGGGATCGCTGATCACCGCCCGCCTGGCCGCCGAACAGGGCCGCGAGGTGCTGGCCGTCCCCGGCTCGCCGCTGGAGCCGCGCGCCAAGGGCACGAACGACCTCATCCGCCAGGGCGCGGCCCTGTGCGAAGGGGCCGAGGACGTGCTGCGCGCGCTCGCCGCCCCGCGCACCCTGCGCGAGCCGGACGGCCGCTGGGACGGCGCCGTCCCCGACGACGAGGTCGACGCGGTGCGCGACCGCGTGCTGGCCCTCCTGTCGCCCACCGCCATTCCCCGCGACGAGCTGGCCCGCGGCGTGGGCGCGCCCGCCGCCGTGGTGTTCGCCGCCCTGGTCGAACTGGCCCTCGCCGGCGAGGCGGAACTTCTGCCCGGCGGGATGGTCTGCCGGAGCTAGCATCCCTTCTCCCAGCGGGAGAAGGCCGGAGCCCGCGCGCCGGAGCGCCAGCGAAGGCCTGCGCGGGAGGATGAGGGGTTACGAACGGCCGCCGTTCCTGACGCCTGGTCCTGCTCCCTCCCGTTTCCCTCACCCTCCCACGCCGCTAAAGCGGCGCGGGCCCCGCCCTCTCCCGACCGGGAGAGGGGAAAGAATGAAGGAATGTACCCATGAAGACCCGCACACTCGGCGACGGCCTGGAGGTTTCCGCCATCGGCCTCGGCTGCATGGGGATCAGCGCGGCGTACGGGACGCCCATGGCCGAGCCGGACGCGATCGCCCTGCTGCGCGGCGCGGTCGAGCGCGGCGTCACCTTCTTCGACACCGCCGAGGTCTACGGGCCCTACGTCAACGAGGAGGTCGTCGGGCGCGGGCTGAAGCCGGTGCGCGACCGCGTGGTGATCGCCACCAAGTTCGGCTTCCGGCTCGAGCCCGGCCGCAAGTCGCCCGTCGGGGTCGACAGCCGGCCCGAGCACATCCGGGAGGTCTGCGACGCCTCGCTGAAGCGCCTGGGCGCGGAGGTCATCGACCTGTTCTACCAGCACCGGGTCGACCCCGACGTGCCGATCGAGGACGTCGCCGGCGCGGTCGGCGAGCTGGTCGCCGCCGGCAAGGTCCGGCACTTCGGCCTGTCCGAGGCGGGGGCGCGGACCATCCGCCGGGCGCACGCGGTCCACCCTGTGGCGGCCGTCCAGAGCGAGTGGTCGCTGTGGGTCCGTGATCCCGAGGCGGAGGTGCTGCCGACCTGCCGCGAGCTCGGGATCGGCTTCGTGCCCTACAGCCCGCTCGGCCGCGGCTTCCTGGCCGGGGCGGTGACCGATGCCGGCGCGCTCGCCGCGGACGACTTCCGCCGCACCCTCCCGCGCTTCGAGCCGGGCGCGCTGGAGGCCAACCTGCCGCTGGTCGACACCCTGAAGCATCTGGCCGCCGCCAAGGGCTGCACGCCTGCCCAGCTGGCCCTGGCCTGGCTGCTGCACCAGGGCGAAGACGTCGTGCCGATCCCCGGCACCACGAAGCTGTCGCGCCTGGAGGAGAACGTGGCGGCGGCGGACCTGGCGCTGACGGCCGAAGAGCTGGCGGCGATCGACGCCGCGGTGCCGGAGACGGCCGTCACCGGCGCGAGATACAACGCAGCCGGCCTGGCGGCGGTGGGACGGTAACTCCTTCCCCCTCCACGGGGGGAAGGAGATCGAATTTCCCCCTCCCCTCGCCAGCGAATTTTTCCTCCCCCTACGGGGGAGCGCCGCTCGCCTGATCGGAGCGCGTTGACATCGGGCGGGGGCCGCCCCCACTTTCCGGCCCCGAAACCTCCCGCCTTCTCATTACAGACTCCGCCCCGCATGAACGTCGTCGTCGTCGAGAGCCCGGCCAAGGCCAAGACCATCAACAAGTACCTGGGCTCCGGCTACAAGGTGCTGGCCTCGTACGGGCACGTGCGCGACCTGCCCTCGAAGGACGGCTCGGTGAAGCCGGCCGAGGACTTCGCCATGGAGTGGGAGGTCGAGGGCAAGGCGGCCAAGCGCCTCTCCGAGATCGCCGACGCCCTGAAGGGCGCCGACCGCCTGATCCTGGCCACCGACCCGGATCGCGAGGGCGAGGCCATCTCCTGGCACGTGCTGGAGGTGCTGAACCGCAAGAAGATGCTGAAGGACAAGGACGTCCAGCGCGTCACCTTCAACGCCATCACCAAGAACGCCGTGCAGGCGGCCATGGCCGCGCCGCGCCAGATCGACATGGAGCTGGTGCAGGCCTACCTGGCGCGCCGCGCGCTGGACTACCTGGTCGGCTTCACCCTGTCGCCGGTGCTGTGGCGCAAGCTGCCGGGCTCGCGCTCGGCCGGCCGCGTGCAGTCGGTGGCCCTTCGCCTGGTCGTCGACCGCGAGATCGAGATCGAAGCGTTCAAGACCCAGGAATACTGGACCGTCGACGCCGACGTCTCGGCCGGCTCCGGCCCGTTCACCGCCCGCCTGGCCAAGCACCAGGGCAAGAAGCTCGGCAAGTTCGACCTGCCGAACGAAGCCACCGCCACCGCCGCCCGCCAGGCCGTCGAGGCCGGCGACTTCACCGTGACCTCGGTCGAGAAGAAGCCCGGCCGCCGCTCGCCGCCGCCGCCCTTCACCACCTCGACCCTGCAGCAGGAAGCCGCCCGCAAGCTCGGCTTCTCTGCCACCCGCACCATGCAGGCCGCGCAGAAGCTGTACGAAGGCGTCGACGACCAGGGCGGCCTGATCACCTACATGCGAACCGACGGCGTGTCGGTCACGCCCGAGGCCCTGACCGAGACCCGCTCGGTCATCCAGCAGCGCTACGGGACCGCCTACGTCCCCGAGCAGCCGCGCCACTACAAGGTGAAGGCCAAGAACGCCCAGGAGGCGCACGAGGCCATCCGCCCGACCAGCCTCGCCCGCCACCCCGACAGCGTGCGCCTGGAAGGCGACCTGGGCCGGCTCTACGAGCTGATCTGGAAGCGCATGATCGCCAGCCAGATGGAGCAGGCCAAGGTCGAGCGCACGGTCATCGAGCTGGAGACCGCCGACGGCCAGACCGGCCTGCGCGCCACCGGCGAGGTGATCACCTTCGACGGCTACCTGGCCGTCTACGAGGAAGGCCGCGACGACACCGGCGCCGACGACGAGGAAGGCGGCCGCCTGCCCCAGGTCCACGAGGGCGCCAAGGCCAAGGTGGCCGAGGTGCGCGCCGACCAGCACTTCACCGAGCCGCCGCCGCGCTACTCGGAAGCCTCGCTGGTCAAGAAGATGGAGGAGCTCGGTATCGGGCGTCCGTCCACCTACGCCTCGATCCTGTCGGTGCTGCGCGACCGCGAATACGTGCGCATGGAGAAGAACCGCTTCCATCCGGAGGACAAGGGCCGGCTGGTCACCGCCTTCCTGGAGCGCTTCTTCGAGCGCTACGTCGAGTACGACTTCACCGCCGCGCTGGAGCAGCGGCTGGACCAGGTGTCGGCCGGCGAACTGGACTGGAAGGTCCTGCTGCGCGACTTCTGGCAGGACTTCCATGCCGCCGTGGAGGGCATGAGCGAGCTGCGCGTCACCAACGTGCTGGATGCTCTGAACGACGCGCTGGCCCCGCACATCTTCCCGGACAAGGGCGACGGCACGGATCCGCGCGCCTGCCCGACCTGCGGCACGGGGCGCCTGTCGCTGAAGACCAGCAAGTTCGGGGCCTTCATCGGCTGCTCGAACTATCCGGAATGCCGCTTCACCCGCGCCATCGGCGCACCGGACGCCGAGGGCGCTGAAGCCAGCGGCGACCGCGAACTGGGCGTCGATCCGGGGACCGGCGAGAAGGTCAGCCTGAAGATCGGCCGCTTCGGCCCCTACGTGCAGCTGGGCGAAGGCGACAAGCCCAAGCGCTCGTCCCTGCCCAAGGGCTGGAGCCCGGCCGGCATGGACCTGGAGCGGGCGGTTCGTCTGCTCACCCTGCCGCGCGAGGTGGGCGTGCACCCGGAGGACGGCCAGCCGATCCTGGCGGGCCTGGGCCGCTACGGCCCGTTCGTCCAGCACGCCGGCACCTACGCCAACGTCGAGTCGATCGAGGACGTGTTCGAGATCGGCGTGAACCGCGCGGTGGACCTGCTCGCCACCAAGCGGGCCGGCGGCGGCCGCGGGGCCCGCGGCGGGGCCTCCACCGCGGCGCTGAAGGACCTGGGCGCCCACCCGGTGTCGGGCGAGGCGATCAAGGTCATGCCCGGCCGCTTCGGCCCCTACGTGAAGTGCGGCAAGGTCAACGCGACCATCCCCAAGGGGACGGACCCGGCCGAACTGACCATGGAACAGGCCGTGGCCCTGATCGCGGAGAAGGCCGGCAAGAGCCCGACCAAGGCCGCGAAGAAGGCTCCGGCGAAGAAGGCCGCCGCAGCCAAGACCGAGGGCGACGCGGCCCCGAAGAAAGCGGCGGCGAAGAAGCCGGCGGCCAAGAAGAAGGCGGCCGCCAAGGCCTGATCTTCTCCCAAGGCGTTCGGACGAGGTATGCTCCCCCGACTCCCGGGGGGACTACACATGTCGATAAAGACCGCCGCCGCCGCGTTCGTGGCCGTGCTGGGCTTCGCCGCGCCGGCGAAGGCCGCGTGGGTCTGCTCGTACGTCCAGGTGCTCGACGCGCCGCAGGCCTCGACGTCGAACGGCGTCGCCGACGTCGAGCTCGACTTCGACGCGGGCAAGAGCCTCATGGGGGGGCAGATCTGGTGGTCGATCTCGTCCCACACCCCGGAGCCCGGCCCGGCCCTGATGTTCAATCTGCCTGTCGACGCCGGCGGTCGCTGGTCGTGGCGCCCGGACAGCTTCGACGTTTCCATCTCAGCGACCGATTTCTGGAACGGCGACGAGACCCTCGAAATCTCCGCGGACGGCCGTCTGCTCTACAAGGGGCCGGCCGAGGCGGAGGTGGCGAGCCATCGCGGCAAGAGCTTCCATGCGAGCGTCCCGGCCGACGCCGCCGCCCTGGCCGGCGCCGTGCGGGCGACGAAGGTGCGGGTCCGGCTGCTCGCCAGGAGCGGCGAGGCGATCTACGACCATACCCTCGCCCTGCCCGCCGTGACCGCACGCGACGCCCTGATCCGTCCGGGCGTCGCCTGGGCTGGTGGCGGCTTCGACGATCCCGACGTCTGCGAAGAGATCTAGGAGCGCTTGCCCACCACCGCCTCCAGCGCCTCCAGGTAAGCCGCGAACGCCTTGCGGCCGGCCTCGGTGATGCGGATGCGGGTCAGCGGCTTGCGGCCCAGGAAGCTCTTCTCGATGCCGACATAGCCGGCGTCCTCCAGCTTGCGCAGGTGGACGGACAGGTTGCCCTGGGTGGCGCCGAGCGCCTCCTTCAGCTCGACGAAGTCGGCCACCTCGGCGTCGGCCAGGTAGACCATGATCCCCAGCCGCAGGCGGCCGTGGATCACCTCGTCGATGCGCTCGACGTCCAGCGCGCCCATCGGCTGGCTCAGGCCCCCTTGCGGGCGAGGCGGAGCATAACGAAGCCCGGGACCGCCATCCAGGCCAGCAGGCCCAGGCCCACGATCAGCAGGTAGGTCGAGGTGGCCAGCGTCAGGCCCAGCGCCACGGCGGTGACGAACCAGCCCAGCGCCACCACGCCCAGCCAGAGCCGCCGGCGCAGCATGTAGGCGGTCGCCCAGGCGCCGCCCTGCAGGGCGAACACCACGGCCGGGTACAGCTCCCAGATCACCATGCTTTGGCGCGAAATGGCGGCCGGAGCGAACAGGCAGAGCAGCGCCAGGTTGGTCACGCCGGTGGCGATGAAGGCGGCGCGGACCGCGCGGGACACGGCGCCGGCCGGCCGGGGCTGGCGGTCGCGTCGGGCGACCCAGACCGCCACGCCGCAGAACAGGATCGTCGGCAGGGTCGCAAGCGCCAGATTGCCCAGCGGACCGAGCGGCCAGCCGAATACGTCCGAGGCCCACCAGACCAGGCCCTGCACGCCGTAGATCAGCCCGCCCCCCACGAAGGCCTCGCCCATGCGGGCCTGATTGCGGTCGCCGGCCTCCACCAGGCCCTTGAGGAAGGCCAGGTCGTCCAGGGCGGTGTCGGCGGCGCTCATCGGCGGGTCTCCGGAATCGGCGGGAAGCATGGGGTGGTTCGGGTTGAAAGTCTCTGGAGGCGTCACGCCGGCTCCAGTTCGGGGACGGCGGCGGGCGCGACCTTCTTGGGCTTCTTCCGGCCGCTCAGGAACCGGCCGATGAAGCTGTGGCGCACGAACAGCTGGTAGCTGGCGAACAGGACCAGCAGGGAGCCGCCCACCACCATCGGGAACTTCGCCGTCCACGGCAGGTGCAGGCGGGCGACCAGCACCGCGGCCGCCATCACCACCGGAATGTGGACGAGGTAGATCCAGTAGGCGGCGTCGGCGACGTAGCGGCGCGCCGGGCTGTGGCCCGAGAGGAAGCGCACCGCCGCCCCGATCAGGCCGAGCGTCCAGCCCCAGACGGCCAGGCCGTAGCAGACCGCATAGGCGATCTGGGTCCCGTCGGTCGGGGCCGCGTCCAGGCTGGGCTCCAGCCCGACCATGGCCAGGCCGGCGGCGGTGAAGCCCGCGCCCAGCAGGATCAGGAAGGCCCAGCGCCGCGCCCAGGCCTCAAGCAGCTCCTGCCGGCGGTGGACCATCCAGCCGATCGCGAAGGCCAGGCCGAAGGCGCTCAGCGCCGCCGGATTGGGTATCAGGCCGAAGTCGGGGGTGCGGATCCCGAACCACATGCGCCACTCCGGATCCAGGCACATGGCCAGCGCCACGGCCAGGGCCGGCAGGATCGGGGTCCAGCCGCCGACCGCCAGGCCCGTCAGCCGGTCCATGAGCCCGGCCAACCGCCCCTGCCCGTCCACCAGCTTACCTAAGCCCCGCAGGACCAGCATGGCCGGGTAGAACCACAGCAAGAGGTACAGGAACCACAGGTGGGTCAGCGGGAAGGTCTCGACCGTCATGGGCGGCGGCGGGGGACCGTCAGGGATGGTCCCGCCGTTGGCGATCGCCGCATTCCAGACGATCACCGCAATCAGGCTGGCGAACACCACCGGCCAGAAGATCACGAAGGTCAGGCCGATCCGCTTCAGCCGGTCCCAGGCGAAGGAGGCCAAGCCCCGCCGCTCCAGGCTCATGCGCGCGAAGAAGCCGGCGATCAGGAAGAAGACCGTCATGCGGAAGACGTGCAGAACGTAGAACATCACCGCGAGCTCGACGCTGCGGCTGTCGTCCATGGCCGGCCACAACGGCGCCTCCGACGGCAGGAAGCCGACCGACGCGTGCAGCGTCACCCCGGCCAGCAGCGCGAAGCCGCGGACCGCGTCCAGGGCATGGAAACGCTCACTCTCGTGCATGGCCGGCTCTCCCCTCGCGGCGGCGTCGTGGGACGAGAATGCATGAACTCGTTTAAATTGCAAACTTGTCTATCAAACCCTCCCCTTCTCCCCTTGCGGGAGAAGGACGGAGCCCGCGCCCCGGAGCGCTAGCGGAGGGTTGCGCGGGAGGATGAGGGGTCGAGCTACGGTTGGCAGCTGAAAAGGCGGCGCGACCCCTCATCCTCCCGTCCTTACCTCCGCCCTCCGGGCTCCGGTGGCCGGGGCCCTCCTTCTCCCTCAGGGGGAGAAGGAGTCGCGCGCTAGAACCTTCGCACTGTCGCGCTTGATGCGAACGGCGCTATCTTGGCCGCAGTAGACCGCGACCGGGGGGAACGGCGCATGCGTGGACGGATGATCGGCGGGCTCGGCCTGGTTTGCGCGATGGCGGGAACGCCGGCGGCGGCGCAGGACATGTTGGCCGGGTGGAGCTGCGCGGCGGGCGACGGCGCCAGCCGGGCGGTGCTGGAATACGACGCCCATCGGCGCCTGGAGCTGGAGCACAGCGCGGTCGTCTGGGACACGCCGGGCGGTCCGCTCGGCGTCGGCTTCAGCCTCCCGGTGACCGGCCCGGACCGCTTCGCCGCCACGCCCGATCGCTTCCGCGCCCGGTTCGATCCGCCCAAGGGCGCCCCGGAGCCGAAGTGGCTGGAGATCACCGCCGACGGAAAGCCGCTGTTCAGCGGTCCGTTGGCCGGGCGCATCCACGGCGCCGCCGGCCTGGAGTTCCGCGCCAGCGCCAAGGGCCAGGCGCAGATCGTGGCGGGCGCTTGGTCGGCCAAGCGGTTGCGCGTGCGCTTCCTGGACGCCGGCCGGCGGCCGCTGGGCCAGGCCACCGCCTTCCTGCCGCCGCTCGAGACCCGATCCGCCCCGCTCAGCGCCGCCTTCGCCCGCGCCCAGGGCCGGTTCGGCGACGCCAAGGTCTGCAGCGCGCGCGCCCAGGCGCACTAAGGAGCCCTCCCATGTCGATCCGCCGCAAGCTCTCCGCCCTGGCGCTGGTCGCCGCCCTGGCCACGCCCTCCCTGGCCGCCGCCCAGCAGGCCAAGGTCGCCTATGTGGACCTGGAGCGCGTGCTGCTCGAGGTGCGCGACGGCAAGGCGGCCCAGGCGCGCCTGAGGACGTGGCTGGACGCCCGGCAAAAGGAGATCGACGCCGAGCAGACGGCGCTTCGCGCTGAGAAGGAAGCGCTCGACAAGGCGTCCCCGACGATGGACGCGGCCACGCGCGAGCAGAAGTCGGCCGACCTGAAGCGAAAGGTCGTCGCCCTGAGCGAGAAGTGGGAGCGGAGCCGCGCCGAAGCCGCCGCCCGGGAAAGCAAGGAGATCGAGGCCATCCTCGCTAGGTACGACCGGGTCGCCGCCACGATCCAGCGGCGCGACGGCCTGACCATCGTGGACGAACAGCCCTCCCCGCCCGCGCCCGACATCACCGACGAGATCGTCCGCGCCTACGACGCGGCCAATCCGGGCGGCTGACAGAGCGTCTGCCTCCCGCCGGCACGTTGGCGCGTTCCCAAACAGCGCTATGTATGGGCGCTGAGAGGATTCGTGGCCAAGACACCCAAACGCCCCGCCGGCTTGCCGGACAAGGAAACCCTGCTTCGGTACCTGCGTGAGCACGGCGAGTCCGACAAGGCCGATGTCGCGCGCGAGTTCGGCCTGAAAGGCTCCGACCGCCGCGCGCTGCGCGAAATGCTGCGCGAACTCGAAACCGAAGGCCGGCTGGGCAAGCGTGGGCGCAAGGGCTTCGCCGAGGCCGGGGCCTATCCGCCGGTCGGCGTGGCCGACGTGGTCGAGCGCGACACCGACGGCGAGCTTTGGGTGCGCCTGGCCAAGGCCGGCGAGGACCTTAAGCCGGCTCGCCTGGCCCCCGATCCGGCCGAACGCAAGGGCGCCGGCGCGCCGGGCGTGGGCGACCGGGTGCTGGTGCGCTTCGAGCGGGTCGGCGAGGACTTTGAGGCCCGTCTCATCAAGAAGCTGGGCCAGAGCGCCCACAAGATCCTGGGCGTGGTGCGCAAGTCGCGCCGCGAGACCCGCGTCGAGCCGGTCGACCGGCGCTCCAAGGAATTCCTGCTGCTCGACGAGGGCGAGGCGCGCGACATCTACGACGGCGACCTGGTGCTGGCCGCCGTCGGCACGCAGCACCGCCGCTATGGCCCCAAGATGGGCCGGGTGCTGGAGGTGGTCGGCCGCGAGGACGAGCCGCGCGCCTTCTCGCTGATCGCCGTGCACGCCCACGGCGTGCCGGTCGGCGCCTCCGACCAGGCCGAGGCCGAGGCGCAGGCCGCGAAGCACCCGACGCTGGAGGGGCGCGAGGACCTGCGCCACGTCCCGCTGATCACCATCGACCCCGCCGACGCGCGCGACCACGACGACGCGGTCTACGCCGAGCCGGACCTGGACGAGAACAACAAGGGCGGCTGGATCGTCTGGGTGGCCATCGCCGACGTCGCCGCTTACGTGCGCGTGGGCTCGGCGCTCGACCGCGAGGCGCGCGACAAGGGCAACTCGACCTATTTCCCCGACCGGGTCGAGCCCATGCTGCCGCACGCCCTGTCGTCGAACCTGTGCAGCCTGCGCGAAGGCGAGAACCGCGCCTGCCTGGCCGTGCGCATGGTGTTCGACAAGAACGGCAGGAAGCAGAGCCACCGCTTCATCCGCGGCCTGATGCGCTCGGCCGCCAAGCTGTCCTACGAGCAGGCCCAGGCGGCGATCGACGGGGACACCGACGACCAGACCGGCCCGCTGCTGGTGCCGATCCTGCTGCCGCTGTGGGACGCCTACAAGACCATGCTGAAGGGCCGCGAGGCCCGCAGCCCGCTGGCCATCGCGACCACCGAACGGAAGGTCGAGATCAGCCCGGAAGGCCACGTCACCGGCATCACCCGGCGCGAGAGCCTCGAAGCCCACCGGCTGATCGAGGAGATGATGATCCAGGCCAACGTCTCGGCCGCCGAGACGCTGGAGAAGAAGCGCCAGCCGCTGATCGTGCGGGTGCACGAGCCGCCCAGCCAGGAGAAGCTGTTCAACCTCGGCGACTTCCTGTCGACCATCAGCATGGCCTGGTCGAAGGGCGAGCCGGCCACCACCAAGCGCTTCAATCGGCTGCTGGACGAAACCCGCGACGGACCGCACGCCGACATCGTCAACGAGGTGGTGCTGCGCACCCAGATGCAGGCGCACTATTCGACCGACAATGTCGGCCACTTCGGCCTGAACCTGGACCGCTACGCCCACTTCACCTCGCCGATCCGCCGCTACGCCGACCTGACCGTGCACCGCGGCCTGATCCGGGCGCTGGGCCTGGGCGACGACGGCCTGACCGACCAGGAAGTCGCGACGCTGAAGGACACGGCCGAGCACATCACCACCACCGAGCGCCGCTCGATGGCGGCCGAGCGCGACGCCACCGACCGCTACGTCGCCGCCTTCCTGGAGGAGCGGGTCGGGGCCGAGTTCGAGGGCAAGGTCACCGGCGTCACCCGCTTCGGCCTGTTCGTGCGCCTGCGCGAGACCGGCGCCGACGGCCTGGTGCCGGTGTCGAGCCTGGGGGCCGAGTACTTCCACCACGACGACCGCGCCCACGCCCTGGTCGGCGAGCGCTCCGGCAAGCGCTGGAAGCTGGGCGCCGACGTGGTCGTGCGCCTGGTCGAGGCCACGCCCATCACCGGCGGCCTGGTGTTCGAAATGCTGAGCGATCCGGCCCCGGCCGACCCGACCGCGGCCCGCCCGCGCCTGGGCGTGCGCCGCCGCGCCGGCGGCAAGCCAGAACGTGCGACCGGGAAGAGCGGCAAGCCCGGCAAGCCGAAAAACATTTCGCGCGGGAAGCGGCGGTAAGCTCCTTCTCCCCCTGAGGGAGAAGGATCGCCGCCCCGCTTGCCTCGCCCCTCGCCCGCGGCGCTAATCCCGCCGGGGGAGCTCGAGGGGTCGAGGATGAGCTTCTTCGAGAGCATGCTGGCTCTGCTGGCGGTGGCCATCGTGCTGCTGCAGGTCTCGCGGCGGGTGGCCATCCCCTACCCGGCCATGCTGGCCGCCGCCGGCGTCGCCCTGGCCCTGGTCCCCGGCGCGCCGCAGATCCAGCTGGATCCGCACACCGTGCTGGCCCTGTTCATCGCGCCGGTGCTGGTCGACGCCGCCTTCGACTTTCCCATCGGCGCGCTGCGGCTCTACTGGCGGCCGCTGACCGCGCTGGCCCTGGTGGCGGTGCTGCTGAGCGCGGCGGCGGTGGCGGCGATGGGCGTCGCCTGGGCCGGCCTGCCGCTCTACGCCGCCCTGGCGCTGGGCGCGATCGTGGCCCCGCCCGACGCCGCGGCCGCCACCGCCATCCTCAGCCGGGTGAGCATGCCGCGCCGCACGGTGACCGTGCTGAAGGGCGAGAGCCTGCTGAACGACGCCTCGGCGCTGCTGCTGTTCAGCGCCGCCCTCGCCGTGCACCAGCGCGGCGCGATCGACACAGGGCTAGGCCTCCACATCGCCCTGGCCGTGCCCGGCGGCGTCCTGCTGGGCGTTCTTCTGGCCTGGTTCTTCCGCTGGCTCACGCCCCATGTGACCGGGACGCTGGGCGGCAATCTGAGCGAGTTCACCGGAACGCTGGGCGCCTGGGTGATCGCCGATCGGCTGGGCCTGTCGGCCATCCTCTGCCTGGTCGCCTTCGCCATGACGATCGCCCGCTCGGCCGCCCTGGACACGCCGCCGCGCTCGCGCATCCACAGCTTCGCGGTCTGGGACTCGGCGGTGTTCCTGCTCAACGTCCTGGCCTTCGTGCTGATGGGCCTGCAGGCGCGCACCATCGTCGCGTCCATGCCCGCGGACCGGCTGGCGCAGGCCGGCGGGTTCGCAGCCGCCGTGGTCGCCTGTCTGATCGTCGTGCGGATGGCCTGGGTGCTGGTCTACAACCGGCTGGCCGTCCGCTTTCAGATCCTGCGCGGCGAGCTGCGCCCGGCCAGCCTGGCGCAGGGCGTGCTTGTCGGCTGGTGCGGCATGCGCGGGCTGGTGACGCTGGCCACCGCCTTCGCGCTGCCGGCCGACTTCCCCCAGCGCGACCTGATCGTGCTGACCGCCTTCGCCACCGTGATCGCCACCCTGGTGCTTCAGGGCCTGACGCTCGGGCCGCTGGTGAAGCTGCTGAAGCTGGACGGCGTGACCGACCTGCCCGACGAGCTTGCGCGGGCGCGCGCGGCCATGGCCACCGCCGCGCTGAACGAATGCGCCGGAACCGGCGGCCCCGCCGCCGACGCGTGGCGCTACATCTTCGTGACGCGGCGCGAGACCGCCCAGCCGGGCGCCCCCTGCGCGCCGCTGGACGAATGGCGCGCGCTGGGCCGCCGCGCCATGCACCGACAGCGCGAGGCGCTCGAAAGCCTGCGCAACGCGCAGACGATCGGGCCCGACGCCTTCCTGATCCTGCAGGAGGAGCTCGACTTCGCCGAAGTCGCCCTGGAGAGCGACAGCGAACGCCACATCGAGGAAAACTGAGGCCGTGTCTCGGGCAATGTCAGGCAAAGGCGGTGACTGATGAGCAGATCGCTGCCTCGGATTGACCGGTTCTGACCCATTCTGGCGCGCCAGGTCTGAGCGGCTCTTTCCGTCCCTGCCCGCACTTGCGCGCCCTTCGCGCCTTCACCCGTGCTATCCCTCGCGGGTGACCCCGTTCGACTCCGCCGCCGACCTGAAGGACGCCCCGCCCACGGGCGACCGGCTTCGCCCCAAGGACGCCGCCACCCTGATCCTGGTCCGCCGCGACGGGCCTGTGCCGCGCGTGCTGATGGGCCGCCGCGCGCAGGGGCACGTGTTCATGGCCTCGAAGTGGGTGTTTCCCGGCGGGCGCGTCGATCCGGTCGACCGTACGGCGCCGGCCTCCAGCGAGCTGACGCCCGAGACCGCCGTCGCTTTGCAGCGCGGGGCCACCGCCTCGCGGGCCCGGTCGCTGGCCTGCGCGGCGGTGCGCGAGACCTGGGAGGAAGCCGGCCTGCTGTTGGCCCGTCCCGTCGCCGCTCGTCCTGCGATCGGCCCGTGGCGGGCCTTCACCGAGCGGGGCGTCGCGCCGGACCTCGGCGCCCTGAGCTATGTCGCCCGGGCCATCACCCCGCCGGGACGCGCGCGCCGGTTCGACGCGCGCTTCTTCCTGGCCGACGCCGAGCGGCTAGCCGGCCTGGACCCGGCCGGCGGCGACCGCGAGCTGGACGAAGTGGCCTGGCTGACCCTCGACGAGGCCGGCCGCCAGGACCTGCCCGCCATCACCCGCTTCGTGCTGGGCGAGGTCTCGGCCCGGCTGGAAGCGCCCGACCGCCCCGTGCCCTTCGTGCGCATGGTGCGCGGCCAGCACGTGGTCGAAACGGCCTAGGGCGTCACGGGCCGGCTCAGGTCGAACTTCACCCGGAACAGGCGGTTGGGACGGCGCAGCTCGTAGACGAAGGCGCGGCCCGGCTCGATCTCCATCGCCCAGACGTTGGTCAGGGAAGCGGTGCGCCCCTCGCGCTCGAACAGGGCCCTGGACTGGGCGTCGACCGGGAATTCCTGGCGCCCGGCCGTCCCCGGCGCGATCGTGTCGCCGCCGTACATCGTCAGCGCGTCGGGCGTGCCGTCGGCGTGGCGATGGTCGTGCTTGAGGCGCAGCCCCTGCGCCGTGCGCGTGACGATCCAGGTGCGCGAACGGTCCTCGCCGACCGCGAAGGGTACGCGGACCTCGTCGGCCGAGCAGTCCCGCACGGTCATGACCAGGCGCTTGCCGCGGAAGTCGGCGTCGGCGGGATCGGTCGAGATCACCTCCCCCTCGAAGCTCTTGCCGCACAGGGCGGACAGCTCGGCGAAGAAGGTGTCGGCCGGCGCGGCGGCGGCCGGCAGGGCGACGGCGGACATGGCCACGACGGACAGGGCGACGACGGACAAGGCGATCGGGAGGGCGAGCTTGCGCATGCCCCTAAGCTAGACGGCGGCCGGTCGTGGGCAAGGCCTAGCGCGCGTCCCACTCGTGGACGGTCACGGTCGAGCAGCGCTCGAGGTGCAGCGGATCCTGGAGGGCCAGCTCGCGGGCGGCGTCCAGGCTGTCGGCGGTCAGCACGTAGGCGCCGCCCGACCGGTCGGTGAACGGTCCGGCCGCCACCAGAGCACCGGCCGCGCGCAGCCGGTCCAGGAAGGCGTAGTGGGCGTCGCGGACGTCGTCGCGGAAGGCCGGACGGCGGACGGTGAGGACCAGATACTTCATGTGCGGGGCTCGGCGAACGGCTCAGCTGAGCGTCCGCCATGCGCGCGCAATGCGGCGGGACCGGGGCGGCAGCCCGCCTCAGTGCACCGTCGCCGGCCCGCCGCGGCCGCGCGGAGTCTTCTGGCCAGGCTTCAGCACCACCTTGATGCAGCCGTCCTGCTTGTCGCGGAAGGTCTTGTACATCTCCGGCGCCTCGCCCAGCGGAGCGGTGTGGGTGATGACGAAGGACGGGTCGATCTCGCCCGCCTCGACCCGGCGCAGCAGCTCGTCGGTCCAGCGGTTCACGTGGGTCTGCCCCATGCGGAAGGTCAGGCCCTTGTTCATGGCCGCACCGAACGGGAAGGCCGCCAGCAGGCCGCCGTAGACGCCCGGCACCGAGACCACCCCGCCCGGCTGGCAGGCCATGATGCATTCGCGCAGCGCGACGCCGCGGTCGGTCTCCATCTTGATGCCGGTCATGACCTTGTCGAAGACGCCGGTGATGCCGTGGCCGACAGCCTCAAGGCCGACGCACTCGATGACCTTCTCGGGGCCGAGGCCGCCAGTCATCTCGTTCAGGCGCTCCAGCGTGTTCTCCTGGCTGAAGTCGATGGTCTCGGCCCCGCCGGCGCGGGCCATGGCCAGGCGCTCGGGCACCTGGTCGATGGCGATGACACGCTTGGCGCCCAGCATCCTGGCGCTGCGGATGGCGAACTGGCCGACCGGACCGCAGCCCCAGATCGCCACCGTGTCGTCCGGCTGCAGGTCGCACTGCACCGCCGCCTGCCAGCCGGTCGGGAAGATGTCGCCAAGGAACAGGACCTGCTCGTCGGTCAGGTGGTCCGGCACCTTGACCGGCGCGACGTCGGCGTAGGGCACGCGCACGAACTCGGCCTGGCCGCCGGCGTAGCCGCCGGTCAGCTGCGAATAGCCGAACAGGCCCGCCGTGGTGTGGCCGAAGGCGGCGTCGCCCAGCGGCTTGTTGCGGTTGGTGGTCATGCACAGCGAGAAGTTGCCCCGCCGGCACTGGGCGCACTCGCCGCAGCAGATGGTGAAGGGCACGACCACCCGGTCGCCGACCTTCAGCTTCTTGTTGTCCCGCCCGACCTCCACGACCTCGCCCATGAACTCGTGGCCGATCACGTCGCCCTTCATCATGGCGGGCACGAACCCGTCGTAGAGGTGCAGGTCCGAACCGCAGATGGCGCAGGTGGTGACCTGGATGATGGCGTCGCGGCCGTGCTCGATACGCGGCTCGGGCACCTCCTCGCAGCGCATGTCCTTCTTGCCTTGCCAGCAGATCGCTTTCATCGCCGGGCCTCCCCGCCGCAGGTGCGCTTCACCGTGGACATCCGTCCGGCCACCACCGCGTCCAGCACGCCGGCGAACAGGATGAAGCCGATCACGCCGCGCACCCGGTGGGCGTGCGGGTTGTCCGCCCGGTCGGCCGCCCTCAGCGCGGCGTAGTCCAGCACGTCGCCGGCCGTGCGCGCCCACAGCCAGCGGGTGCGCGTCGGGTCGGCCATCAGCGCGAAGCTGGTGGCGATCTCGCGCACGCCGAAGGCGCGGATCAGGCCGGTGGAGCGCTCCGACATGCCCAGCCAGCGGGCCAGGTGGCGGGCGGCGAACAGCTCGACCAGGCCCAGGCCCACGCCCATCACCCCCAGGCTCCCGGCCAGGGTCGGCGTCACGGCGGGCCGCGCGCGCACCCGGTCGATCACCACCGTCGCCGGCGGCTTGCCGGGCCTCGGCAAGGCGATCTGCGGCGAGCGCAGGAAGCGCCCCATCCGCTCGAAGGCGTGGCCGGGCGCATGCCCGTTCCCGCGCCCGAGGTCGGCCCGATCCAACACCGCCATGACGTGAGCTCCCTTTGCTCCCAGGACGGGGTCCGAACCCGTCAGGGCGGCGGCCGTTCCGACGGCGGCGCTTGGAAAGCTGAAGGAAAGCTGGGCTTTAGGGAGCGCCTGCCCCGTCTCCCCTTGAGGGAGAAGGGGGGACGCGCACACCGGAGCGGAGCGCAGGCGTGCGCGGGAGGTTCAGGGGTCTCGCGACCACGGACGCGTTTCTCGCAAAGAAAAAGGGCCGCCCGCGGAGCGACCCCTCATCCTCCCGCGCGGCCCCGGCTTCCGCCGGGTCCGGGGCGCGGGCTCCGTCCTTCTCCCTCAGGGGGAGAAGGAGGATCAGGCCTGCTCGATGTCTTCGAAGTACGGCTCGACCGGGCCCTGCAGCTTGACGGTGAGGGCGTTGCCGTTGCGGTCGACCTTCTTGCCGACGGCCAGGCGCACCCAGCCTTCGCTGACGCAGTACTCCTCGACGTTGGTCTTCTCTTCGCCCTTGAAGCGCACGCCCACGCCGCGGGCCAGCACGGCCTCGTCGTGGAAGGGGCTCTTGGGGTCGACGGACAGGCGGTCGGGCGGGGTGTCGGACATCGGGGGCCTCGAACTTTGAATTGAGGCGGTGATAGCCAGCGGGCGGCCCGGCGCCAATCCCGGGCCGGGCTTTCGGCCTTCCCTTCGCGGCCGGCGCGGGACATTGTTCGGGTTCGAACAAATCGGACCGCGCGGGGAAGCGCGGCCGCACAGCACATCGGGGGATACATGTTCCTGCGCGCGAACCGGACGGCCGTGGCCGTCGCCGCCCTGCTGGCCGCCTGCACGGCCGCGCCGCTGGCCCTGGCCGAGACCTACCACGTCCCGCCCGCGCCGATCGCCCAGATCCTGGACGCCGCGCCGACCCCGCAGGTCAGCCTGAGCAGCGACAGCTCGACCCTGGCCATCCTGGGCGGCGAGAACCTGCCGTCCATCGCGGCGGTGTCGGAGCCGATCCTGCGGCTGGGCGGCTACCGCATCAATCCGCGCACCGGCGGCCCGATCGAGGCGCGCGTGGCCTGGCGCAACGCGCTGAGCTTCCAGGCGGTCGCCGGCGGCCCGGCCAAGGCGGTCGCCCTGCCCGCCGGCCTGCGCTTCACCGACACCCGCTGGTCGCCGGACGGCAAGACCCTGGCCTTCGTAGCCGAGACCGCCGACGGGCTGGAGCTGTGGGCGGCGGACGTGAAGACCGCCACGGCGCGGCGGGTCGGCGCGCCGGGCCTGAACGGCGCGTTCGGCGCGTCCTACAGCTGGCTGCCGGACGGCTCGGGCTTCCTGGTGCGCGCCGTGCCGGCCGGCCGCGGCGCAGCGCCGGTCGCCCCAACCACGCCGGAAGGTCCGAAGGTGCAGGAGACCCAGGGCGGCAAGTCGGCCCCGGTGCGCACCTATCAGGACCTGCTGTCCTCGCCGCACGACGAAGCTCTGTTCGCGCACTACTTCACCTCGCAGCTGACCCGCGTCGACCTGCGCACCGGCGCGGCCCAGGCGATCGGCGCGCCCGGCCTCTACACCGGCGCCAGCGTCTCGCCGGACGGCCGGCTGATCCTGGCCACCCGGGTGAAGCCGCCGTTCAGCTACCTGGTGCCCGCCACCCTGTTCCCGACCGAAATCTCGGTGATCGACTTCGGCGGCCAGACGGTGAAGACCCTGGTCGACCGCCCGCTGGCCGACAACGTGCCGCCGCCGTTCGACGCCGTGGTGCTGGGTCCCCGCAACGCGGAATGGCGCGCCGACGCGCCCGCGACCCTCGTCTGGGTCGAGGCCCAAGACGGCGGCGATCCGCGCAACAAGGCCGAGGTGCGCGATCGCGTGCTGATGCAGGACGCGCCCTTCACGGCGGCGCCCCGCACCCTGGTCGACCTAGACCAGCGCTACGCCGGCATCGACTGGGGCCGGGCCGACGCGGCCCTGGTCTACAGCCGCTGGTTCAACACCCGTAACGAGAAGCGCGTGCTGGTGAACCCGGCCCAGCCGGGATCGGGCCGCGTGCTGATCCAGCGCAACTACCAGGACCAGTACGGCGACCCGGGCGACGTCGAGACCAAGGCCGACGGCAAGGGCCGGCAGGTGATCCACTTCACCCCCGACGGCAAGAGCGTGTTCCTGGCCGGCGAAGGCGCGGAGGCCGCCGGCGCGCGGCCGTTCCTGGACCGCATGACCCTGGCCGACGGCAAGACCCAGCGGTTGTGGCAGGCGAAGGCCGAAGCCTACGAGCCGGTCGTGGCCATCGCCGACGAGGCCGGCCGCAAGCTGATCACCCGCCGCGAGAGCAAGTCCGACGCGCCGAACTTCTTCCTGCGCGACCTGGGCGGCAAGTCGCGCGCCCTGACCAGCTTCGTCGACCCGGCCCCGCAGTTCGCCGGGGTCAGCAAGCAGCAGATCACCTACACCCGCGCCGACGGGGTGCCGCTGAACGGCACGCTGTACCTGCCGGCCGGCTATGATCCCAAGCGCGACGGGCGACTGCCGCTGCTGATGTGGGCCTATCCGGCCGAGTTCACCGACGCGAAGGTGGCCGGCCAGACGGTGGACCGCTCCAACCGCTTCACCCGCCCGACCGGGGCCAGCCACCTGTTCCTGCTGACCCAGGGCTATGCGGTGCTGGACAACCCGACCATGCCCATCGTGGGCGCGAACGGGGCCGAGCCGAACGACACCTATGTCGAGCAGCTGGTGGCCAGCGCCCAGGCGGCGGTCGACAAGGTGGTGGAGATGGGCGTCGCCGACCGCGACCGCATCGCCGTGGGCGGCCACAGCTACGGCGCGTTCATGACCGCCAACCTGCTGGTGCACACCGACCTGTTCAAGACCGGCATCGCCCGCTCGGGGGCCTACAACCGCACCCTGACGCCGTTCGGCTTCCAGGCCGAGCAGCGCACCTACTGGGAGGCGGAGGACACCTACACGCGCATGAGCCCGTTCACCTACGCCGACAAGGTCAACGAGCCGATCCTGCTGATCCACGGCGAGGCCGACGACAATTCCGGCACCTTCCCGATCCAGAGCGAGCGGTTCTACGCCGCGCTGAAGGGCGTCGGCGGTGCGCTACGTGGTGCTGCCCAACGAGGCGCACGGCTACCGCGCGCGGGAGTCGAACCTGCACACCCTGTGGGAGATGACCACCTGGCTGGACCGCTGGTTGAAGCCGGCGGCGAAGGCCGCGCCGTAAGGGCCCTGTCCCACGGGACGCGTGCCAACCTCGCTCCGTCTGCCCCGGCGAAAGCCGGGGTCCAGGTGAAGCCCGCCGAGCGCCGCGGAGGGCCGTGGGGCCCGACTTTCGCCGGGACATACGGCCTGGGGCTGGCGTGGAACGCGCTTGGCGAGCGGAGCGGGGAACCTAGGGGCCGCCCAAAGGTTGGCCAGGGTTTCCCCGAGAGGACCGCATGCGCCTGCTTCTCGTCTCTCCCCTCGCCGCCCTGGCCCTGATCGCCGCCGCCCTGCCGGCCGCGGCCGCGCCGGCGGCCAAGCCCGCCGCCGCCCCCACCACCCCGGCCGCGCCGTCCGCAAAGCCGCTGGCCGCCGGCCAGGTGGCCGTGAAGGTCCAGTGCCGCGGCATGCCCGACGGCGCCCTGAAGGACTGCAAGGCGCTCAGCTCCGAGCCGAAGAACGCCGACGCCGAACAGGCGGCCGTGCAGATCGCCTCGCAGCAAAAGGGCAAGCCGCCCGCCGACTGGCCGGCCGAAGGGCGGATGCTGGTGCTGCCGCTGGTCCTGACCCCGAACAAGACCGGGTCGTAGGCCGGCCGGGCTCAGCCCTCCGCGACCCCGCACTGCAAGAGCTGGCGACGGGTGGCCTGCAGGATCTCGGCGGCCAGCGCCTTGTCGTCGCCGACCGAGGCGGCCAGGTTGGTCGCACCGATCATCGCCGCGAACATGGCGATGGCCTCCTCGCGCTCGGCCCCGGCCTCCTTGGCGATCACCTCGATCATGCGCTTGACGCCGGCGGTGTAGGCCGCCTGCACCGCCTCGCCGCGCCGGGCGACGTCGGGGCCCAGCATGGCGGCGGGACAGGCCGGCGCGCCGGTGCGCGGGTCGCCGGCCAGGTACTCGTTCATGAACTGCTCGAAGCGGGCGTCGTCGGACAGCAGCTGGCCCAGGCCCGACCACTTGGCCGAGGCCTGCTGCAGGGCGCAGGTGCAGGCCTCGGCGACCAGCGCCTCCTTGTTGGCGAAGTGGGCGTAGAAGCCACCGTGGGTCAGGCCGCTCTCGCGCATGATCTCGTCCACGCCGACCCCGTCCACGCCCTTCTGCTGGAACAGGCGGCTGGCGGTCTCGACGATCCGCTGGCGGGTTTCTTCCTTGCGCGTCTTCAGGTTGCTCACGACCGACCCATCGTCCGCTGACTGAAAATCCATATAGGCGTTAGGGGATTCGGGGAAAACCTTCCTCGGCCTGGAAGGTCCGGATCGATTTCTGCGCGCCTCCGCACAATTTTCCGGCCGAGCTTCTTGAACCATCGTTCTCGCGATCCACATGACGACCGTCATAACGCATGACGCACGTCATATCGTATGACGATCGTCATAATCCAAGTCGTGGGGATACGGCATGTCGAGACTCAGAGAGGCGGGGGAGACCACGAGCTGGCTCGCCGCCGCAGGCGTCAGCCTGGCGGTGCTGGCCCTGGCCGGTTGCGGGGCCAAGGCGCAGGACGACGACGCCGCGCCGCCGCCGCCGGTCACCGTGGCCCAGCCGCTGGTCCAGCCGGTGGAGGAATGGAGCGAGCACACCGGCCGCTTCGTCGCCGCCCAGAGCGTGGACGTGCGCCCGCGCGTCAGCGGCTACCTGCAGCAGATCCACTTCACCGACGGCCAGTACGTCCAGAAGGGCCAGCTGCTGTTCACCATCGACCCCCTGCCCCTGCAGGCCCAGGTCGACCGGGCCAAGGCCGACGTCGGCCAGGCGGAGGCCAGGCTGGCCCGCGCTCAGAGCGAGTTCGATCGCGCCCAGGCGCTGCGCGAAGCCGACGCCATCTCGGCCGAGGAGTTCGACGCCCGCCGCGAGGCGGTGGCCCAGTCCAAGTCGGCCAAGGCGGCGGCCCAGGCGGCGCTCAGGGCCAACGACCTCGACCTCGGCTACACCCGGGTCTACGCGCCGATCTCGGGCCGGATTTCCGACCGCAGGGTCGACGGCGGCAATCTGGTGCAGGCCGGCCAGACGGTGCTGACCACCATCGTGTCGCTGGACCCGATCCACTTCGAGTTCTCCGCGCCGGAGGCCCTGCTGTCCGGCGCCGGCGGCCCGGCCCTGACGCCCGGCGCCCCGCGCGAGGTGGCGCTGAAGCTCGAAGGCGAGAGCGACTTCGCCCACCACGGCAAGCTGGACTTCGTCGACAACCGCATCGACCCGTCCACCGGCACCATCCGCGGCCGGGCGGTCTTCCAGAACAAGGGCGAGTTCACGCCCGGCCAGTACGGCCGCGTGCGCCTGCTGGCGGCCGCCAGCGGCCCGTCGGTGCTGCTGCCCGAGGCGGCGATCAACACCGACCAGTCGCGCAAGTACGTGCTGGTGGTGAACGCCAAGAACCTGGTCGAGTACCGGCCGGTCGAGCTGGGCACGACCTACCAGGGCCTCAGGGTGATCCGCTCGGGCCTCAAGGGGGGCGAACGCGTCGTCGTCAACGGCCTGCAGCGCGCCATCCCCGGCCAGCCCGTCAAACCCGAATTCGCCCGCCCCGCCCGCGAGGCGGCGGCGGCCCAAGCCAAGACCGCAGGCTGATCCCTACATGCGCCTATCGAGGTTCTTCATCGACCGCCCGATCTTCGCGACGGTGCTGTCGGTGGTCATCACCCTGGTCGGGATCCTGGCGATCCGGACCCTGCCGCTGTCGGAATATCCGGAGGTGGTCCCCCCGACCATCACGGTGACCGCGGCCTATCCGGGGGCCAGCCCCGAGACCATCGCCGAGACCGTCGCCGCGCCGCTGGAGCAGTCGATCAACGGCGTCGAGAACATGCTCTACCTGGGGTCCCAGTCGACCGCCGACGGGCGGCTGACGGTGACCGTCACCTTCAAGCTGGGCACCGATCTCGACGACGCCCAGGTGCTGGTCCAGAACCGCGTCTCGACCGCCCAGGCCCGCCTGCCCGAGGAGGTGCGACGGCTCGGCGTCACCGTCGCCAAGAGCAGCCCGAACCTGATGATGGTCGTGCACATGCTCTCGCCCGACGAGCGCTACGACCAGATCTACGTCTCCAACTACACGACCCTGAAGGTCCGCGACGAGCTCGCGCGCCTGAAGGGCGCCGGCGACGTGGTGGTGTTCGGCGCGCGCGACTACGCCATGCGCATCTGGCTGGACCCGGAGAAGATCGCCGCCCGCGGCCTGACCGCCGGCGACGTGCTGGCCGGCCTGCGCCGCCAGAACATCCAGGTCGCCGCCGGCAGCGTCGGCGCCGAGCCGCAGCCGAACGGCGCCCAGTTCCAGCTGACCGTCGAGGCCCCCGGCCGCCTGGTCGAACCCGAGGCCTTCGAGGACGTGGTGGTGGCCACCGGCCGCGACGGCGCCCTGGTGCGCGTCCGCGACGTCGGTCGGGTGGAGCTGGGCGCGGAGAACTACACCTCCGACGCCTCGCTGGGCGGCAAGCCGGCCGTGGCCGTGGCCGTCTTCCAGCGTCCGGGCTCCAACGCGCTGGAGACGGGCCGCGAGGTCGAGGCGACGATGCAGCGGCTGTCCAAGGACTTCCCGCAAGGGCTCGAGTACAAGATCGTCTACGACACCACCAAGTTCGTCTCGACCTCCATCCACGAGGTGCAGAAGACCCTGCTCGAGGCCGTGCTGCTGGTCGTGGTGGTGGTGTTCGTCTTCCTGCAGAGCTGGCGGGCGGCGCTGATCCCGGTGCTGGCCATCCCGGTCTCGGTGGTAGGCACCTTCGCCCTGCTGACCCTGACCGGCGGCTCGATCAACACCCTGTCCCTGTTCGGCCTGATCCTGGCCATCGGCATCGTCGTCGACGACGCCATCGTGGTGGTCGAGAACGTCGAGCGGAACATCGCCCGGGGCCTCAGTCCCAAGGAGGCCGCGAGGGTCTCCATGGACGAGGTCGGAGGCGCGCTGATCGCCATCGCCCTGGTGCTGACCGCGGTGTTCGTGCCGGTGGGCTTCATCGGCGGGGTGGCCGGCCAGTTCTACAAGCAGTTCGCCCTGACCATCGCCACCGCGACCCTGATCTCGGCCTTCGTGTCCCTGACCCTCTCGCCGGCCCTGTGCGCGGTGCTGCTGAAGCCCCACGCCCACGACCGCGAGCCGAAGGCCTGGGAGAAGCCGCTGCACGCCTTCTTCGGCGCCTTCAACCGCGGCTTCGACATCCTGTCGGACCGCTACGGCCTGCTCACCAAGCGCGCCGTGCGCTACGCGGCCATCGTGCTGGTGGTCTACGGCGGCCTGGTGCTGCTGACCGGCGGCCTGTTCCAGATGTCGCCCAAGGGCTTCGTACCGGCCATGGACCGCGGCTACGGCTTCGTGGCCATCCAGCTGCCGCAGGGCGCCTCGCTGCAGCGCACCCGCGAAGTGACCCAGGAGGTCTCCACGCGGGTCCGCAGCGTCAAGGGCGTGGTCGCCGACCCCGGCTTCGTCGGCTACTCGGGCGCCACCGGCACCCAGGCCACCAACTCGGCCACGGTGTTCTTCACCTTCGCGCCGTTCGACGAGCGGGCGAAGACCCACCGCACTCAGGACGCCATCCTGAACGACGTGCGCAAGGCCACGGCCGACATCCAGGACGCCTTCGTCCTGGTCATCGCGCCGCCGGCGGTGCAGGGCCTGGGCTCGGGCTCCGGGGTCAAGATGATGATCCAGGACCGCGAGGGCAAAGGCTACGCCGCCCTGGCCGACGCCTCCTTCAACATGATGATGGCGGCCAACCAGACGCCGGGCGTGGCCAACGCCTTCACCTTCTATGAGGCGCGCACGCCGCGGCTGAAGCTGGAGGTCGACCGCGACAAGGCCGAGGCGCTCCGCGTGCCGGTCTCCGAGGTCAACCAGGCGCTGGAGGTCTATCTCGGCTCGGCCTACGTCAACGACTTCAACTATCTGGGCCGCACCTTCCGGGTGACCGCCCAGGCCGACGGCCAGTTCCGCCAGAGCAAGGAAGACATCGGCCGCCTGTGGGTGCGCAGCCTGGACGGCCAGATGGTGCCGCTCTCGGCGGTGACCCGGGTGGCGGAAACGGCCGGCCCGTCGCGGGTGCCCCGCTACAACCTCTATCCGGCCGCCGAACTGAACGCCGAGCCCGCGCCGGGGACCTCCTCGGGCCAGTTGATCGCCAAGCTGGAGACGCTGGCCGCCAAGACCCTGCCGGCCGGCATGTCCTACGAGTGGACCGAGCTCGGCTACATCCAGAAGACGGAGTCGGGCGGAACGCTCGGGATCTTCCTGCTGGCCGCCTTCTTCGTCTTCCTGGTTCTGGCGGCCCAGTACGAGAGCCTGACCCTGCCGCTGGCGGTGATCCTGATCGTGCCCATGTCGATCCTGGGCGCCCTCGTCGGCCTTCTGCTGCGCGGACTGGACGTCAACGTCCTGACCCAGATCGCGCTGATCGTGCTGGTCGGCCTGGCGGCCAAGAACGCGGTGCTGATCGTCGAGTTCGCCAAGCAGCTCGAGGACCAGGAGGGGCTCGATCCCTTCGCCGCCGCGGCCAAGTCGGCGGGCCTGCGCCTGCGTCCCATCCTGATGACCTCGCTGGCCTTCATCCTGGGCGTGACGCCGCTGGTGTTCGCCCACGGGGCCGGGGCGGAACAGCGCGTCGCCATCGGCACGGCGGTCTTCGCCGGCATGATCGGGGTCACCCTGATCGGCCTCGTCCTCACCCCCGTCTTCTACGTCGTCACCCGCCGCCTCTCGGCCCTGATCGGCCGGCTGAGGGCCGACCCGGCCGCGCCCGCCGACGCCCACGCGGCCGAATGATCCGGAGTCCCGAAGTGAAAGCCCGAACCCTGCTGGCGGCCCTCATGGCCGCCTCCGCCCTCACCGCCTGCGCCTCGACCGGCGACCTGCCGGCCGGGGCCAGCCCCCTCCCCGGCGCCTTCGCCCGCGCCGAGGGGGGCCAGGCCGCCCAGCCCGACACCGCCTGGTGGACGGCGCTGGGCGATCCCACCCTCGACGCCCTGGTCGAGAAGGCGCTCACCTCCAACCGCGACCTGCTGGCCGCCGAGGCCGAGGTCCGCCGCGCCCGCGCCCTGGCCGACGTCGAGGCCTGGAACTTCCTGCCGTTCGGCTCGGCCAACACCGGCTGGAGCCAGGCCCGCGACGGCCAGCCGCCCGTCAACGGCGAGGTCGCCGCGCTGGGGGCGACGGCCTCGTGGGAGGCCGACGTGTTCGGGCGCATCCACGCCGGCGTGAAGGCCGCCGAGGCCGACGCCCTATCGGTGGAGGAGGCCCGCAAGGGCGCCCTGGTCACGGTCGCGGCCGAGACCGCCGCCGCCTACGTCGACCTGCGCGGCGCCCAGGCGCGGCTGGCGGCGGCCCAGGCCAACCTGAAGAGCCAGACCGACACCCTGGCCCTGACCGAGAAGATGAAGGCGGCCGGCCAGGGCACCCGGCTGGACGTGGCCCGCGCGCGCGAACAGCTGGAGACCACCCGCTCGACCGTCTCCACCCTGGAGGCCCAGATCGCCGGCGCCCACGACGCGCTGAACGTGCTGGTGGCCGGGCTGACGCCGGCGCTGGAGGCCCTGCTAGCCGACCCGACCGCCGTGCCGGCCGCGCCGGCGCAGTTCGGCGTAGGCTCGCCGGAGGACCTGCTGCAGCGGCGCCCGGACATCCGCCAGGCCGAGGCGCGGCTGCAGGCGGCGGTGGCGCGTCGCCGGGCCGCCAAGGTCGACTGGTGGCCGCGCCTGACCGTGGCCGGCGGAGCCGCCTGGCTCGCCCCGGGCTTCGGCGACCTCGGCGTCAGCGACGGCTTCTCCTACTCGATCGGGCCGCGCATTGACTGGCCGGCCCTGGACTTCCGCCGCAACGCGCTGCGTGAACAGGCGGCCCAGGCCGGGGCGGAGGCCGAGTTCCACCGCTACGACCAGAGCGTGCTGTCGGGCGTGCGCGACGTCGACACCGGCCTGGCCGCCCTGTCGGCCGCCCGCGTGGCCGCCCGCGACCTCGACGCGGCGGCGGCCGCGGCGCGCGAGGCGGCGGAGCTGTCGCGGGTCCGCTATCGCCAGGGCGCCGATCCGTTCTTCAGCGTGCTGGACGCCGAACGGCGCCTGTCCGAGGCCGAGGACCGCCTGGCCGTCGCCCGCACCCGCGAGGCGCTGGCCTACGTGCGGCTGGGCCAGGCGCTGGGCGCGGGCTGGCAGGCGCGGCCGGGGTGACGGACGCGAATCGCGGGACCGGAATCGCAGCGCTTCGTGCCGGCCGTGAAGCCGTCGAGCCGCCGCCCGGTCCCCTTTCTCGCGAAAGCCCAGCAAAACCGTGCGGAAAGGTCGCGCCGAACCCCGCCGAAGCCGTTGACTTCGCCGGCTCGTTGAGTATTTTCCGCGCCTCGAATTTCAGCGGCCGTGGCCGCCGAGGAGTCCCGCCATGGCCAAACCGGCTTCCATCAAGATCCGCCTCAACTCCACGGCGGACACCGGCTTCTTCTACGTCACCAAGAAGAACGCCCGCACCAAGACCGAAAAGATGGTGCTGAAGAAGTACGACCCCGTCGTGCGCAAGCACGTCGAGTTCAAGGAAGGCAAGATCAAGTAAGATCTCGCTTCCAGCGACGCTATTCGAACGCCCGGACCGCAAGGCCCGGGCGTTTTTCGTTGCGGCAACCGGACGCCGTCCCCCGCGGTTGCCGCGGCGTGCCCAGCCCGCCGCCGATCCAGCACCTGTCCCTCTGGCTCATCGCCCCGCTGTTCGCGGCGCTTTTCATGATCGCGCACGAGGCCGGTGTGCGCCTGCGCCGCTGGAACCTGAAACGCCAGCAGGCGCGCGGGGTCACCGAGGAAGACGACGCCTTCGGCGGCTACCAGGGCGCGATCATGGGGCTGATGGCCCTGCTGGTGGGGTTCACCTTCGGCATGGGGATGGACCGCTACAACACCCGCCGCAACCTGGTCATCGAGGAGACCTCGGCGATCAGCGGCGCCTACCGACGGCTGGTCATCCTGCCGGAGCCCCAGCGCACCCGGCTGGCCGATTCCCTGATCCGCTATCTCGACAGCCGAGAGGTCTTCGCCGAGGCGCGCAGCGACCGCGGCATGGCGGCTGCGGAGAGCCGCAGCGAACTGAGCGCCGCCCGGCTGTGGATCGACAGCGCCGCTCAGCTGACCGGAAAGGGCGCGCCGCCGGACGCGGGCGCCGCGCTGGGCGCGATCGACGCCATGCTGAAGGCCGCGGTGATGCGGCGCGAAGCCTTGAACGCGCGCGTGCCGGTGAATGTCGTGCGCGCCATGCTGATCTACGCCGTCGTCGCCGCCGGCTTCATCGGCTACGGCGACAAGAAGGGCCGGCGCCATTTCCTGCCGTCCACCGTCCAGCTGGTGCTGCTGGCCCTGGCGATCGGTCTGATCCTCGACCTCGACACGGCCCGCACCGGCGTCATCCGGGTCGACGAGACGCCCCTCCTCCGCGTGGCCGAGCGCGTGCGCGGCTTCGAGACGGAGCGGCGCAAGACCATGGGACTGCCCCCGCCGCCGGCGCGCTCGGCGGCGGCGGACGGGTCAGACTGAAGACCCCCGCCGCGCTCGCCTCAGGCTTCTACAACGCCCATTCCTGCGCCGCTGCGAGCGCGGATTGCGGCTGATGGACGACGTCCAGGCCGGGGATGAAGAACGGCAGCGACAGTTCGAAATAGCGCGACAGGAAGACGTCGCCGTCGGGGTCGACCCGCATGGCCAGCACCCGCCCGAACGCGTCCGTCCCGATGAAGTCGCCGCGGGCGTGGAACTCGGGGCTGGCGTCGCCGGTGGGGCCGAAGGTCCGCGCGGTGGTCGAGCCGTCGGCTTGTCCGTCGTGCCAGCTGACCGCCCAGCCGCCGCTCTTCAGCGCCGCGAGCTCCGGATCGGTGGCGGAGGCGAAGGCGTCGGCGTCCCCGACCTTGAACACCCGGGCCTGGTCCGGATGGGCGGGATCGAACACCGCGGCCATCACGAAGGCGTCGAAGCCGTTCGGCTCGGCCCAGGTGGCGACGACACGGCCGTCGTTCAGCCGCACGGCGTCGAGGTCGGCGGCCTGGCCGGCGTCGAGCAACTGCGACTGGAAGCTGTTGTCGGCGGCCAGCCGGCCGGCGTGCACTCCGTCGCGGGCGATCCACAGGAGCTCGGTCGCTCCGTTCAGCGCCAGCGCCTGCGGGTCGCTGTAGGACAGCGTGCCCGCGCCGCCGCTCTGGGCTGCGAGCGTCAACGGTTGGCCGATCGGCGCACCTTGGGCGGTGAACCGCTGGAAATGCAGCGCCGCGGACTCGCCGAAGATGCCCGAGACGGTTTCCAGCAACGCGAATCCGCCGCCCGGCAGGTCGGTCGCGGCCAGGCCCGACACCCGCCCGCTGTTCCCGAAGGTGGTGCTGACCAGCAGCCGGTCGTCGGGCCCGATCACCGCGTAGCGGCTGTCGGTCGCCTGGCTGAACGATTCCAGCCAGCCGGCCACGTAGCCGCCGCCGCGGAGCGGCTCGATCAGCGAGTGGGACACGCCGCCGCCGTCCGGGTTCTCCAGCGGCCCGAGGTCCACCCGCGGCCCCAGCGGCCGCCCGAACTGGCCGAAGCGCTGGGTCTCCGGGTCCGCCCCGGCCGCAGGCTCGTCGAACAGGGCCACGGTCCGGTTGGGCAGCACGCCGGCGGCCGGGGCCAGCACGTCGGAGCGCAAGAGCGCCTCGGGGCCGATCGGGACCAGAGTCGAAAATCGGGGCATGACGCGAACTCCACGGTGACAGAGGCGGCACGAGCCGCCCGAAGGTCGCCCCTCAACCGGCGGGTGCGCCGGCTGTTTCGGGTCACGCCGTCCGTCTTTGGGAGAGGGCCGTTTCGTTCTGCAGGGAAGAAGACGCTACGCCGCCGCCGAGCGCGCGATTACGCGATTGCGGCCGGCGGTCTTGGCTTCGTAGAGGGCGGCGTCGGCGCGGCGCAGGAGGCTTTCGGGCGTCTCGCCCTGGCCCGACGCCACGCCGATGGAGATGGTCACCGACAAGAGCTCGCGCCCGTCGGCCACGCGGAAGGGCGAGCCGGCCACCTGGGTGCGGATGCGCTCGGCGATGTGGTGGGCGTCTTCCAGCCGGGTGTCGGGCATGACCACGACGAACTCCTCGCCGCCGTAGCGGCACGGCAGGTCGATGGCGCGCACGTTGGTGGCCAGGCGCACGGCGAACTCGCTCAGCACCTCGTCGCCGACGTCGTGGCCGTAGGCGTCGTTGACGCCCTTGAAGTGGTCGATGTCGATGATCAGGGCCGCCACCGGCTCGCCGCCCTTCGCCGCCCGGCGCAGCAGCGCGGTCAGCTGGCTGTCCATGTAGCGGCGGTTGTGCAGGCCGGTGAGCGGATCGGTGACCGCCAGCTCCAGCGAGCGGTCGAGGTTGTCGCGCAACAGGTCGGTGTAGCGCTTGCGCCGGATCTGGGCCCGCACGCGGGCGGCCAGTTCCTGGTCGTCGATCGGCCGGGCCAGCAGGTCGTTGACGCCGAGGTCCAGCGACTTGACCGCCCTCGCCCGCTCGGCCGGCTCGTAGACGGCCAGGATCGGGGTCTGGCGAGTGGTCTCGTCGGAGCGGATCTGGGCGGCCAGGCGCAGGCCGTCGAAGCTGCGGGCGCCCAGGTTGACGATCACCAGGTCGCACGGGCCGCGCGCCGAGAGCAGCGCCTTGTCCGGCTCGGATTCGATGACCGGCCGATGCTCGACCGCCAGTTCGGCGGCCATGCGCTCGGCCTGGCGTTCGTGGTCGTCGACGATCAGCACACGGCCGCCGGCGCCGCCCAGGCGCGCCGAGGCGGTTTCGATGGCGCCCATGCGCCGGCCCGAGGCCTCGCGCTGGCGCAGCTCGTCGATCACCAGCTTCAGCCGGGTCAGCGAGCGCACGCGCGCGAACAGCACCAGGTCGTCGACCGGCTTGGTCAGGAACTCGTCGGCCCCGGCCTCCAGGCCCTGGAGCTTGTCGTCCCGGCCGTCGAGCGCGGTGACCAGGACCACCGGGATGTGGCGGGTGAGCGGATCGTCCTTCAGCCGGCGGCAGACCTGAAAGCCGTCCATGCCGGGCATCATGACGTCCAGCAGGACGATGTCGGGTTGGTCGGCCGCGGCCACCGCCAGCGCGGTCGGGCCGTCGTAGGCGGTCAGAACGTCGTAGTATTCGGCCGCGAGCTTGGCCTCGAGCAGCCGGACGTTGGCCTCGACGTCGTCCACCACGAGTATGCGGGCGGTCATGGCGTCACCACCTAGCCCAGGTAGCGCCGCACCGTGTCGAGGAAGTGCACCACCGAGATCGGCTTGGAGATGTACGCTTCACAGCCGCCTTCGCGGATGCGCTCCTCGTCGCCCTTCATGGCGAAGGCGGTGACCGCGACGACGGGGATGTGGGACAGCTCGTCGTCTTCCTTGAGCCACTTGGTGACTTCCAGGCCGGAGATCTCAGGCAGCTGGATGTCCATCAGGATCAGGTCGGGGCGATGGGCGCGGGCCAGGGCCAGCGCCTGCAGCCCTTCGCGGGTCTGCAGGGTCTCGTAGCCCTGAGCGTCGAGCAGATCATGAAAGAGTTTCATGTTCAGCTCGTTATCCTCAACGATGAGGACCTTCTTGGACATCATCCACCGAACCGCTTCATTCGGGCGCAGTCACGTGACGGACACGGCTCGCCTCTTCACGTAAGGTCGTCGCACGACACTAATTAAGGTCGGGTGAAGCTTGACGGTTCGTATCGGCGTAGACTTCGGGGGCACCAAGATCGAGGCGGCCGCGCTGGACGAAGACGGCCGGTTCCTCGTGCGCGAACGCGTCTCCACCCCGCAGGACTACGAAAAGGCCGTGCGCGCCGCCGCCGCCCTGGTCGACCGGGTGGAGGCCGAAGCCGGCCGCCCGGGCACGGTGGGCGTGGGCCACCCGGGCTCGATTTCGCCCAAGACCGACCGGATCCGGAACGCCAACTCCACCTGGCTGAACGACAAGCCGTTCGGCCCGGACCTGGCCGCCGCCATGGGCCGCAAGGTCAAGCTGGCCAACGACGCCGACTGCCTGGCCCTGTCGGAAAGCCGCGACGGCGCGGGCAGCGGGGCCGGCGTGGTGTTCGCGGTGATTCTCGGCACCGGGTGCGGCGGCGGGCTGGTGGTGAACGGCGGCCTGATTCGCGGCCGCAACGGCTTCGCCGGCGAATGGGGCCACGGGCCGCTGCCCTGGTCGCGGGCGGACGAGGCGACCGACTGCTGGTGCGGGCGGAAGAACTGCCTGGAGACCTTCATCTCCGGCACCGGCCTGCAGAGGGATTTCACCCGGGCGACCGGCGAATCATGGACGGCGGAGGAGATCGTGGAGGCGGCGAGATTGGCGCCGCTGCACCGCGGCTTCCAAGGGGCGTCGCCCTCGGGCTCGCCGCACGACGGCTCGGAAGCGCCCTCACCCGCAAAGCTGAGTGCGAACTGCGCGATGGGCCCTCGGGACAAGCCCGAGGGTGACGATCGGGGGAGTGTCGCGCGCCGACTGGAGCACGAAGCCCGCTCCGCCCTCGACCGCTGGATGCTGCGCACCGCCCGCGGCCTGGCCAACGTTTGCAACCTGATTGACCCGGACGTCATCGTCGTCGGCGGGGGCTTGTCCAACGTGCACGAGTTCTACGAGCAGGCCCCGGCCCTGATCGGGGCCTACGTGTTCTCCGACACCTTCGAGACGCCGCTGGTCCCGGCCGCCTGGGGCGATTCGTCGGGCGTGCGAGGGGCTGCGCGGCTGTGGTCATGAAGGCGATCTGCCGCGACTGCCTGACCACGGCGGCAGAGCCCTTCCGCCGCTGTCCGTCGTGCGCCAGCCCGCGGGTGATCTCGCACGTCGAACTGGACCGGCTGACCATCGCGCACATGGACTGCGACGCCTTCTACGCCTCCGTGGAGAAGCGCGACCGGCCGGAGCTGCGCGACCTTCCCGTCATCGTCGGCGGCGGCAAGCGCGGCGTCGTGTCGACCTGCTGCTACATCGCCCGCCAGTACGGCGTGCGCTCGGCCATGCCGATGTTCAAGGCGCTGAAGGCCTGCCCCGACGCGGTCGTGATCAAGCCGGACTTCGCCAAGTACAAGGAAGCAAGCCGCCACATCCTGGGCACGCTGGCTAGGCTGACCCCGCTGATCCAGCCGCTGTCGCTGGACGAGGCGTGGGTGGACCTGTCGGGCACCGAACGGCTGAACGGCGGGCCGGCCGCCTTCCAGCTGGCCCGCGCCCAGCGCCAGATCGAGCAGGAGACCGGGCTGACCGTCTCCATCGGCCTGGCCCCCAACAAGTTCCTGGCCAAGATCGCCTCGGACCTGGACAAGCCGCGTGGCTTCTCGGTGATCGGGGCGCAGGAGGCGCAGAGCTTCCTCAGCGCCCGCCCGGTGCAGATCCTGCCCGGCGTCGGCGCGCAGATGGCCAAACAGCTGCAATCGGCCGGCTTGTCGACGGTCGGCGACCTGGCCCGGGCCGACGTGAAGGACCTGGCCCGCCGGTTCGGCGAGTACGGCCTGCGCCTGTCCCAGCTCTCCCGAGGCCAGGACGCCCGCGCCGTCGACCCCGAGTCCGAGCGCAAGGGCATGAGCGCCGAGACCACCTTCAACGACGACATGGCCGGGCTCGCCCAGCTGGAGGACGAGCTCTGGCCGCTGTGCGACAAGCTGGCCGCCAAGGCCAGGCGCGACGGCGCTGCCGCGCGGGTGGTGGTGCTGAAGCTGAAGACCGCCGATTTCCGGCTGATCACCCGCCGGCGAACCCTGCCCGTCCCCACCCAGACCGCGCGCACCCTGTTCAACGAGGGCCGGACCTTACTGGCCCGCGAGGCCGACGGGCGCGTGGCCTACCGCCTGATCGGCATCGGCATGGCCGAGCTGGTCGACGCGGCGGACGCCCGGGGCGACCTGTTCGGCGGCGACGACGGCCGGGCGCTGAAGACGGAGACCGCGGTGGATGCGCTCAGGGAAAAGTTCGGCAAGGCGGCGGTGACCACCGGGCGGGCGTTGAAAAGGTGACGACCTCCTTCTCCCCCTGAGGGAGAAGGACGGCGCCCGCGCGCCGGAAGGCGGAAGCCTGGAGGCCTGCGCGGGAGGATGAGGGGTCGCACGGCCGGCGGCGGCGAGCCCCCTCACCCTCCCGCGCTGACCTGCGCCCGCTCTCGCGGGCTCCGGCGCGCGGGTCCCTCCCCCTCCCGCAAGGGGAGAGGGAGCGCGGTCCGCCCGTGTCGGTCAGCTCCCAAACACCGGCCGCTTGATCAGCCGCTCGGCGCCCCAGCGCATCAGCGGGCCGGCGACGGCGCCGCAGACCAGGCCGAGCACGAGCCCCACCGGGATCGTCCACCAGCCCAGCACTTCCGGGCCGGCCGGCGTCGCCGTGTTGACCCAGGCGCCGAAGCTGAACGGGTCCAGCCACAGGCCGACATGGGTCGGGAAAAACGGCTTCAGCACCGCCACCACCAGGAAGCCGGCGCTCATCAGGTACAGCGTCACGGCGACAAAGCCGATCACCGCCGCGGCGGCGTTGCGGCCGGCGCGGTCGAGGATGGTCAGCAGCAGGGCGGCCGGATTGGCCTGAGCGATCGCCTGGGTCATGCGGAAGTCCTCCATATAGGTCTTGGCGAGGGTTTCGGGCGCGCCGAGCGCGGCCAGGCCGGCCTCGCCGCGTTCGGCCAGGTGGCCGCGGATCTCGAGCACGATGCGCTCGCGTTCATCGGCCGGCAGGCCTCTCAGGCCGGCGTCGAGCCGGCGGGCGAAGTCTTCGGCGGCGGGGGTCATTGTTCGCGCTCCACGATGGCCGTGACCTGGGCGTGGAAGCGGCTCCACACCGGGCGCATCTCGGCCAGCAGCCGTTCGCCCTCGCCGGTCAGGCGGTAATACTTGCGGGGATGACTGGCGCCCTCGTCGAGGGCCCAGCGCGAGGCCAGCTTGCCCTCGCGCTCCAGCCGGGTGAGCAGCGGATAGAGCGCGCCTTCGGTGACCAGCTCGCCCGCCTCCCCCGCCCCTTCCAGTATCTCGAGCCCGTAGCGCTCCTTGCGCCCGAGCAGCGCCAGGACGACCAGCTCGGCCGCCCCTTTGCGCAATTGCGTCTGCCAGGATCCGAGGTCCATCAGCGGGCCGATCGGTTCAGCAGCAGGGCGGCGCCGCGGCCCAGCGGGCGGGCCAGCAGCCAGCAGGCGATGGCGAGCGCCGCGCCCACCGGCACGATGTTGGAGCCCAGCAGCTCCGGGCCGGCCGGGAGGGCCTCGCCGATCGTCAGGCCGAACTTGAAGGGCGCCAGCCAAAAGCCGACCTGGTCCGGGACGATCGGGTCCATCGCCGCCACCAGGGCGAAGGCCACCGCCATCGCGTAAAGGCTGAACGAACCGAAGCCGAGCGTGGCGGCGGCGAAGCCGCGGGCCGTGCGGTCCAGCACGTTGAGGGTCAGTTCGGCCGGGCGGGCGGAAGCGAGCGCCTGGGTCATGGGGAGTCCTCCGTATGCGGGCGGGATGTCGGGTCCGGCCCATGAACACACGGTGAGGCACGATGCCTTGTTATGCAAGTTAACTTGCAGCAATGAACCTGACGGCGTCTCAGGAGCGGCTTCCTCCTCCCTGTGCGGAGAAGGAAGGTCCGCCTCGCCGCCCTTCGCTGGACGGGGTTCGGCAAAGCCGTTAACCGTCCGGGCGGGAGGCGACGCGTCGCCTGGGGGAAGTCAGATGTCTCGTGTCCGGATGATCGCCGCCGCCTGCGCGGCCCTGGCCCTTAGCACCGCCGCGCCGGCCCAGGCGGGCGCCGACCGCACCCCGCAGCCGTATTCCGAGATCACGCCCGAGGCCGAGGCGCTGGGCCTGCGGCTGGCGCACCAGTTCTTCAGCACGGCCAAGGTCGGCAGCTGGTGGACGCAGCGGCTGAGCCGGCCGCTGACCGCGCAGAAGACCTTCAAGATCAAGTGGGAGGCCGGCGGCGAAGCCGCGCTCAGCGAAGCGGTCGTCGAGGAGATGTACAACGACCTTCCCGCCCTGGAGCGGCTGGCCGGCCGCGAGTTCGCGCGCGGCATGCCGCTGGATCAGCTGAAGGCCAATGTCGAGTTCCTGGAGGGGCCGGCCGGCCGCCAGATGCTGGCCCTGGTATTCGATTCCACCATGCGCGAGACCGCGCCGGAGAGCGCCAGCCTGAAGGAGACAGGGCTGCAGATCGTCCGGATCTACAAGCCCGAGCTGAACTTCACGCGGGCGTCCGACGCCAACTACCAGCAGATCCGCAACTACCTGGCCTACTCGCACGAGGGCCAGACCCTCATGGTGCTGCTCAACCGCGCCGAGGACCGGATGGAAGAGCTGATGCTGGCCGAACTGACCCCGGGCGTGGTCGCACGCTACGAGGCCAAGATGGCCCCGGTGCGCGCCGCGCGTCCCGCCGCCTTCGGCAAGCGCTAGGTCAGCCCAGCTTGATGATGGCGGTGGCCGCGGCGATCAGGGCGCCGACGATGGCGACGAACTGAACGAACTGGGCGTTCATCCGCTTGGAGATCTCGACCGTCTGGTTGGCGATCGCCGTCTCGATCCTCGACTGCATCAGTTCGAGATCCTGCCTGGTCGGTCGGGTGTCCAGCGCTTCTGCCATGGCGTCCGCGAAGGCGCGCCGCTGGGCGGCGGCGTTCTTCTGGGTAACACCGGCGCCGACGAGCTGTTCCTCGAAGGCCGCGGTGTCGAACAGGGGCTTACGCTGGACGCTCATGCATTCTGCATAACAGAAAGCAGAGCTTGTGGCGACGGCGCCGCCGCGCTGGATACGGCTGGAGAAACGCGCGTTTTTCTAAGGGGACGTCACGCGCGCAGGCCTTGTCGATGCCGAGCGCCCCTCACCGTCAGACCTTCCGCCGCCGGCTCGCCGCCGCCGGGCTGAGCGTGGCGCTGGCGACCGCCCTCACCGCGTCCGCCCAGCCGGTCGAAGACGCCCTGCCGCTCACCGAACCGGAGGCCCGCGGGGCCGAGCTGGCCCGCGTGCTGATGCAGGCGATCGATTTCCGCGGCTACTTGGTGCGCGAGCTGAGCGGGCCTGAGTTCGCCGCCGCGCACGCCCTGGACGCCCAGCCCGGCTGGGAGGCGCGGCTGCAGGCGGCCGCGACCGCCGAGGTCGACGCCCAGGCGCCGCTGCTGGAGCTGAAGGCCGGACGGCTGTTCGCGATGAAGTTCACCACCCGCGAGCTGGACGCGGTCAACGCCTTCCTCAAGCAGCCCGGCGGCCAGGCCCTGCTGGCCTATGCGGCGGGCGCCGCGTCCGGCCAGGCGCCGCCGGCGCCGTCGGGCCAGGCCCGGTCCGAGGTCGACGCCTTCCTGGCGACCCCCGAGGGCGCCTCCTTCAGGGCGAAGGCCGAACACCTCGACGACCTGGCCGATCAGCTGAAGGAGGAGGTGATGGACACGCTGACGGCCGGGGTGGTGCGGCGCTTCGAGGAGAGCGCTCAGCCGTAGCGTCGTGGCCGTCGCCACCTTCCGCACGCCCCGGCGAAAGCCGGGGTCCAGGTGAAGCCCGGTCGGCTTCAGGGCCGAATCTGGGTCCCGACTTTCGTCGAAACACACGGCTTCAGGCGGGACGACGGCAGCGAAAAACGTCAGCCGACCGACCTCAGGATCTCGAAGATGGTCGGGATGCCGTAGATCAGGAACAGCACCAGCGCGATCGACGACAGCACCGCGGCGACGATCAGCGTGCTCTTCGGCCGCTCGCGCTCGACGTGGTGGTGATGGTGATCGTGGCGATGAATAAGGCCCGCCATGGCAACCTCCGGAAGTCGCGCCCCCAAGCCGGAACGTGGGTCCTCACGGCCCGTTCCAGGCCCTGCCCGGCCGGACGCGGAGCGCCCGCTCCGCCGGCGCCGGCCGCTGAGGCGCGCGCCGCCTCTTCCGCCTTTCGCCGCGGACCGCTAAGCAGCGCGGCGAAAGCTGACGGAGCGTCACATGTCCAAGATCGAAGCCCGCCTCGCCGAACTCGGCATCACCCTGCCGGAGCCGCCGGCCGCCATCGCCACCTATGTCGGCTTCGTCCAGACCGGCAACCTGATCCACGTGTCGGGCCAGGTCTCGACCGACGCCTCGGGCGGCATCAAGGGCACGGTCGGCGTCGACGTCGACTTCGACACCGCCGTGAAGGCCGCGCGCCTGTGCGGGATCAACATCATGGCCCAGCTGAAGGTCGCCCTGGGCGACCTGGACCGCGTGACCCGCATCGTGAAGCTGGGCGGCTTCGTCCAGGCCGGCCCGGACTTCTACGACGTGCCGAAGGTGATCAACGGCTGCTCGGACCTGATGGTCGAGGTGTTCGGCGACGCCGGCCGCCACGCCCGCGCCGCCGTCGGCGTCTACAAGCTCCCCGTGAACTTCGCCGTCGAAGTCGACGCCGTCGTCGAGGTGAAGTGAGCCGGGCGCACGCCCTGCTGAGCGGCCCGGCCTTCGCCCATCGCGGGCTGTGGAGGCCGGGCGGCCCGCCCGAGAACTCGCTGGCGGCGTTCGACGCCGCCTGCGAGGCCGGCTACGGCGTCGAGCTCGACGTGCGGCTGTCGGCCGACGGCGAGGCCGTGGTGTTCCACGACGACACCTTGAAGCGGCTGACCGGGCGCCAGGGCCGGGTCGACGCCCTGACCGCCGGCGAACTGGCCGGCGTGCGGCTGAGCGGAACGACCGAGACCATCCCGACCTTGCGCCGCGTGCTCGACCAGGTCGGGCGGCGTGGCGTGCTGCTGATCGAGCTGAAGACGCCCGCGGGCCGCGAAGGCCGGCTGGAGCGCCGGGTCGCCGACCTGCTGGCCGACTTCCGCGGCGAGGCCATGGTCATCGGCTTCAATCCCGCGGCGCTGGGCCTGATGCGGACTCTGGCGCCTCGCCTGCCCCGCGGCCTGAACGCGTCGGCCCGCGTCGACGAGAGCGGACGAACGGTCCTGCCTGACCCGGCCCGCGCCTACACCGACCGCCAGCTCGAGCTGGCCGCGCCCCATGTCCTGATCCCCGGCCAGGACCTGATCCCCAGCCGCCGGGTGGCCGCCTTGCGCGCGAGCGGCCTGCCGGTCGCGACCTGGACGATCCGCTCGCGGGCCGAAGCCGCGCGAGTCGAGCGCCACGCCGACAACATCATCTTCGAGGGCTGGCGGGCTTGAGATCTCCCCCTGTTGGGGGGAGCAGGCGGCTGCAAGCCGCCGTGGGGGGCTCCAGCGGAGCGCACGGGTTCAGCCCCAACCTCCGCTCATCCCCGCGAAAGCGGGGACCCAGAGCGCCCCCGCGTCCCAGCGCGCTCGGACGTTCGAACCGATACTTTCAACAGCCAAAGGTCCCGCACCTGGGTCCCCGCTTTCGCGGGGATGAGCGGATATGGAACGGGCGCGCTCCGCTGGAGCCCCCTCGACGCTTCGCGGTCCCCCTCCCCCAGAGGGGGAGGATCTAGTTGGCCTTAGCCGCCCGGATCGCCGCGTCGTCGGCGTCCAGCGCCATCACCGCTTCCGTGATGGTCTGCACCGACCGCACGTACCAGTCCGGGTTCACCTTCTCGAAGTCGTCGGTGGGGCGGTGATAGTCGGGGTGGTCCTCGACGCCGAAATAGACGAACGGGATGCCGGCCTCGTGGAAGGCCATGTGGTCGGACTGGCCGGTCCAGTCGTCCTGGCCCTGCTCGGGACGGTCGTGGCCCAGCTTCAGGGTCACCGGCGCGGTCTTGGCCACGCGCTCCAGCACGGGGACCAGGCCCGGATTGTGGTAGCCGCCCGAGGCGTAGAGCTCGCCCTTGTCGCCCCGGGCGACCATGTCGAGGTTCACGTTCAGGACGATGGCGTCCTTCGGGACCGGCGGACCGGCGACGAAGGCGTGGGCCCCGCGCGCGCCGCCCTCCTCCGCGTCCAGGGCCACGAACACCAGCGAGTGGTCCGGCCGGTGCGCCTTGAAGTACTTGGCCATGGCGAACAGCGCCGCCGTGCCCGAGGCGTTGTCGTCGGCGCCGTTGAAGATCTGGCCGTCCTTCACGCCCAGGTGGTCGTAGTGGGCGGTGACCACGATGTAGCGGTCGGGCGTCTTCTTACCCTTCACCACGCCCCAGACGTTGACGCCCGGGACCTCGGCCCCGGCCTTGGTCGTGTAGGTGAAGGGCTGCTCCTTGGTCGTCAGGCCGACCTCGCGGAAGCGCTGTTCGACATAGGCCCGCGCCTTGGCCGAGCCCGGCGTGCCGGGATAGCGGCCGGCCATGTCGTCGGCGGAGAGCACCTTCAGGTCCTGCACCAGCCGCGTCCCGTCGATCCGCGGCGGCGCCGGCGCGGCGGCGGTCAGGGCGAGCGCCAACACGGCGGCGAGTGCGGACTTCATGAGCGGGTCCTTCAGAAAACAGCGTGACCATACCCCTCTCCCCGAGGGAGAGGGAGGGGCCCACGCGCAGCGTGGAGGGTGAGGGGTTACGCGGCCGGCGGTGCGCCCCTCATCCTTCCCACCCGCTAGCGCGGGCGGGCCCCTTCCTTCTCCCGACCGGGAGAAGGAGCGAGGTCTTCAATCCCCGCCGAACCAGGTGAACTTCACGTCGGTGAAGGTCGCCTCCCCGATGGTCAGCGTGCCGGTCAGCACCACGGCCTCGGCGTCGCCGGCCTTCGCCCGTTTCAGGGCGGCCGGATCGAGCTTGCCTTGGAAGCTCACCTTCCCCAGCCGCGGGTGGTTGTCGACGAAGGCGATCTCGGTCTCGGTCACCCGCCAGGCGTCGGGCAGGACGCGCTCGCGCACGGCGTAAACGTCCTGACCCAGCTCGTTGACCTTCCTGGGACTTTTGGTGTCGTCGAACTCCATCATCACCGGCGCGTAGGCAGCCGTGCGCCGCCCCGCCGCCCAGTCCTCGAACTCGGTCGGCGAGCCCAGGTGCAGGTGATCCAGCCGCCACTGGCCGACCGTGATCTCGCTCTGGGGCATGTAGTAGCCGAACAGCTCCAGCCCCGGCTGGGTGGTGAAGCCCTCCAGCGCCTCGGCGCCGGGCTCCGGCGCCGTCGCCACGACCGTCGTCGGCTTCTCCGTCTTCGACGCCTCAGGCTTGCCGCACCCGGCCAGCGCCAGCGCGGCCGCGCCGCAGATCAGAGCGATACGCATGTCGGCCCTCCCCGTATTTCACCGATCATGGGTGCGCGAAGCGTCTCAACGGTCAAGCCCGCTGCGGTGCTGTTGCGAATGCGGCGCGCCTAATCTCCGTACGCCCCGACGAAAGTCGGGGCCCAGGTGAAGCCCACAGGGCGTCGCGGGTGAATCTGGGTCCCGACTTTCGTCGGGACATACGGCTTGAGAGCGCGCCCCGAAATGCGCAGCGAGCCCGCAAGGGGAGAGGGAAAAGTCGTTGACCCGCCGGCCTCGCCGTGGCCTTCACCGGCCACCCATGCGCCTGTCCGATTTCGACTTCGAGCTTCCCGAGAGCCTGATCGCGCTCCGCCCCGCCGAGCCGCGCGACGCCGCGCGCCTGCTGGTGGTGCGCCCCGGCCAGCCGTTCGAGGACCGTCAGGTCCGCGACCTGGCCGACCTGCTGCAACCCGGCGACGCCCTGGTGTTCAACGACACCCGGGTGATCCCCGCCCGACTGTCGGGAATCCGCCCGCGCGAGGACTCCACCGTCCGGGTCGAGGCGACCCTGCACAAGCGCACGGCGGCCGACCGCTGGACCGCCTTCATGAAGCCCGGCAAACGGCTGAAGGACGGCGACCGGGTGCTGTTCGGCGCCACCTCCGACACCTCGTGCGAGCTGGACCGGCTGGACGCGACCGTCGTGACCAAGCTGGACGGTGGCGAGGTCGAGCTGAAGTTCGACCTGTCCGGCCCGGCCCTGGACCAGGCCATCGCCGCCCACGGCCACATGCCGCTGCCGCCCTACATCGCGGCGCTGCGGGCCGAGGACGAGCGCGACACCAGAGACTACCAGACCGTCTTCGCCCGCGAGGACGGCTCGGTGGCCGCGCCGACGGCGGGCCTGCACTTCACGCCGGAACTGATCGCCAGCCTGCAAGCCCGCGGAATCTCGACGCATTTCGTCACCCTGCACGTCGGGGCCGGCACCTTCCTGCCGGTCAAGACCGACGAGGTCAGCGAGCACAGGATGCACGCCGAGTTCGGGGTGGTGACGAAGGCGACGGCCGACGCGCTGAACGCCGTGCGCGCCGCCGGCGGACGGATCGTCTGCGTCGGCACCACGTCGCTCCGCCTGCTGGAAAGCGCCACCGGCGAGGACGGCGTGGTGCGGCCCTTCGCCGACGAGACGGCCATCTTCATCACGCCGGGCTACGCTTTTCGCGCAGCCGACGTGCTGATGACCAACTTCCACCTGCCGAAGTCGACCCTGTTCATGCTGGTCTGCGCCTTCGCCGGCGCCGAGACGATGAAGGCGGCCTACGCCCGGGCGATCGAGACGGGGTACCGGTTCTATTCGTACGGGGACACGTCGCTGCTGTTTCGGGCCGCGTAGCCCTCTCCCCGCCCCAACATCGTCACCCTCGGGCTTGTCCCGAGGGCCCAGCGTTCAGCTCGCACGAGCCCTCGACAGCTTCGCGCTTCCGGCCGCCCTGGGCCCTCGGGACAAGCCCGAGGGTGACGGGTATTGGAGCTGACCCGGCGCGCTCGACGCGGGCAGGTTTTGGTGTGCCTGCGGCGTCGCTTCACGCTACAGAGCGCGCCCGAGCGCTTATCTGAGACCCCATGGCCGCCTTCCCCTTCGCCCTGACCGCCACCGACGGCGCCGCCCGCACCGGGGTGCTGACCACGCCGCGCGGCGAGATCCGCACGCCCGCCTTCATGCCGGTCGGCACGGCCGGCACGGTCAAGGCGCTGACCGTCGACAAGGTCGTCCAGACCGGCGCCGACGTGATCCTGGGCAACACCTACCACCTGATGCTGCGGCCCACGGCCGAGCGGGTGAAGCGGCTGGGCGGCCTGCACAGGTTCATGCGCTGGGACGGGCCGATCCTGACCGACAGCGGCGGCTTCCAGGTGATGAGCCTGTCCAACATCTCCAAGGTCAAGGAAGAGGCGGTCACCTTCCAGAGCCACCTGGACGGGTCGAAGTGGGTGCTTTCGCCCGAGCGCTCGATGGAGATCCAGGCCGACCTGCTGGGCTCGGACATCGTCATGCAGCTGGACGAGTGCGTCGCCTGGCCGGCGGACGAACAACGCGCCGCCGACGCGCTGCGCCTGTCGGCCCGCTGGGGGCAGCGCTGCAAGGCCTACTTCGGCGAGCGCGACACCCAGGCCCTGTTCGGCATCCAGCAGGGCTCCACCTTCGAACACCTGCGCCGGGAATCGGCCGAGCGGCTGCAGGAGATCGGCTTCGACGGCTATGCGGTCGGCGGCCTGGCCGTCGGCGAAGGCCACGCACAGATGATGGAGACGCTGGAGTACTCCACGCCCATGCTGCCCACCGACCGGCCGCGCTATCTGATGGGCGTGGGCAAGCCGATCGACCTGGTCGAGGCGGTGGCGCGCGGCATCGACATGTTCGACTGCGTGCTGCCCACCCGCTCCGGGCGCCACGGCCAGGCCTGGACCTGGGACGGGCCCATCAATCTGAAGAACGCCCGCTTCGCCGAGGACGACGCGCCGCTGGACCCGACCAGCACCTGTCCCGCAAGCCGCGACTATTCAAAGGCTTACCTCCACCACCTCGTACGCGCGGGCGAGATCCTGGGCCAGGTGCTGCTGTCCTGGCACAACATCGCCTTCTTCCAGGCGGTGATGGCCGATAGCCGCGCCGCCATCGCCGAAGGCCGCTTCGACGCCTTCCGCCAGAGCTTCGCCGAGCGGCATCTCAGAAAAGACTGAGCGCATGTCGCTCGATGCGTTCGTCCGCAAGTGGACCCACCCCGACTATGCGCCCGACGCGGTCGCGCCAGCGGCCCTCGAACAGGCGGAGGCCCGTTTGGGCTGCCGTTTCCCGCCTGCTTACCGGGAAGCGGTGCTCGGGACCGGACTCCCCCGCCCCACGATCGCCCTGCTGAGCAGCATCGTCGACCGAGAGCTCGACATCGCCGACGTCAGCAACTTCTTCGATCCCGCCGAGATCGTGGAGACGACCGAGGGTTGGCGCGAACTCGGATTGCCTGAACATCTGATCGCCTTCGCGGGCGACTGCTCAGGCAACCTGTTTGCATTTGATCGGCGCACGGCCAGCGACGCGGAGTCGCCCGTCTGGCTGTTCGATCACGACTTCGGCACGGTCCGGAAGGTGGCCGACAGCTTCACGGATTGGATCGCCGCCTTCTGCGCCATCGATCCAGTCGAGGCCGACGACTAGCCCCAAAACGCAAAAAGCGCCCCCGGCCGGAGCCGAGGGCGCGTCTTTGTCCGGAAATGTCAGGTCACGATCCGCCCTGGTCGGCGACCACCGGCGGCGGCGTCACCTCCGCCGCATGGGGCTCGACCGGCACGAACCAGCTGGGCGCGGCCGGCGGCGCGCAGTTCCTCTGCATGCCCACGCCCTTCAGGTAGGCGCGGCGCACGGTGCCGGCCTTGATGGCCTCGCGCACGGCCTTCTCGTGGCGCTCGGCCCCGGTCAGGCGGCGGACCCAGCCGCGCATGGGGATGACGCCTGTGGTGGTGTCGCGCACGGCGTTCAGCGCCGCGCCGGCCGCGTAGTCGGCGCCCTTCTCGCTCATCCGCCGGACGTCCGGCGGCGCGGGTTCGTCCAGGTCGGGGCCGAGCGCGGCGTCGATGCGGCCGACCTCGCCGGCGATGGCCTCGCAGCGGGTCAGCCCCTTCAGAGAGTACGGCTCCGCCTGGGCGTGGATCAGGGCGACGGGAATGTTCTCGCGCATCAGGTTGAGGTCTTCGAGCGGCGCGGTGACCGCCTCGTCGATGCCCTCGCCGATGGCCTTGCTGCTGCGGGTGACCGTCGTGCGCGTCATCGTACACGCGCCCAGCGCCAGCGTGCACAACAGCACGCCGCCGACCAGGACCACGTTAGGAACTGGAGCCGTGCGTCTGTGCGCCATGCCCTGTCGTCCTCCCCTGCGCCGAACATGGACTGGACTGCGCAGGCTGTCCAATAGACTGAACAGCGCAGAGCGAGTTCCCTTAGGGGGGAAAGGCCCCGCTCAGGCGGGCGGCGCCGCTCCGTCGTGGCCGTCCGGGCCGACGTGGAGGCGCTCGAAGGCGTCCTTCAGCTCCTCGGTCGTCACCGGCTTGACCAGGACCGGCGCGTCGAACTCGCGCGCTCCGTCGATCAGGTCGCCATAGCCGGTCGAGAAGGCGAAGGGCACGTGCAGCTCGGTCAGCCGGCGGGCCACCGGCGCGATCGCCTCGCCGGCCAGGTTTACGTCCAGCACGGCGGCGGCCGGCGTCGTCGCCTCGATCGCGCCCAGCGCCTCGGCCACGCCGCCGATGGGGCCGATCACCGACCAGCCCAGCGCCTCCAGCCGCGCCTTCATGTCCAGGCCGATCAACGCCTCGTCCTCGACCAGCAGCACGACGCGCGGCCCCTCCACGCCGGCCTCCACCGGGGCGGTCCGCACCACGCGCTGCAGCGGGATGTCGATCTCGCAGTGCAGGCCGCTCTTGCGCCAGGTCTGGCGCAGTTCGCCGTTCAGCTGGCGTTCGACCGAGGCGGTCATCAGGGTCGAGCCGAAGCCCGCGCGGCTGGGGGCCTCGGTGATGGGGCCGCCCCTCTCGGTCCAGTCCAGCTTCAGCCGGTCGGCCTGCGGATCGACCGACCACTTCAGATCGACCGATCCGCCGGGGGACGACAGGGCCCCGTGCTTGGCGGCGTTGGTGATCAGCTCGTGCAGCACCAGGGCCAGCGGCTGGGCCGCGTCGGCGGCCAGCATGACCTCCGGCCCCTTCACCCGGATGCGCGCGCCGCCCTTCTCCGCGTCGCCCTGATAGGGCTCGATCTCCTCGTCGATCAGCTGACGCAAGGACGCCCCGGTCCAGCGCGAGGCGGCCAGCAGGTTGTGAGCCCGCGCGATCGCCTGGATGCGGCCCTCGACCGCCGCGGCGAAGCTTTCCTTGGTGTCGGCCTTGGTCAGGCGCACCACCGCCGCCACCACGGCCAGCGCGTTCTTGGCCCGGTGATCGACCTCGCGCATCAAGAGGCGCTGGCGCTCCTCGGCCTCCTTGCGCTCGGTGATGTCGACCACCACGCCCAGCACCCGGCGCACCCGTCCGTCCGGGCCGTAGAACAGCCGCGCGCGGCTGTCGACGTGGCGCACCTCGCCCGAGGGCAGCAGGATCCGATAGACCGACGAATAGGCGGTCGAACCCTTGTAGGCGGCCCTCACCTCCTCCAACGCGCGCTCGCGGTCGTCGGGGTGCACGCGCTCGACCCAGGCGTCGAAGCCGACGTCCGGGCGGGTCAACGGCCAGCCGAAGATCTCCAGCAGCGTGTCGCTGGACAGGGACTGGCCGCGCTCGATGTTCCAGTCCCAGGTGCCGACCTGGCCGGCCTCCTGGGCCAGGCGCAGGCGCGCCTCGTTCTCGGCCGTGGCCAGGTAGATCCGCTCGTTGTCCACCGCCGTGCGGGCGCGGCGCAGGGCCTCGACCATCACCGCCACCAGCACGATGGTCCCCTGCATGATCATCACGTACTGCTGCACCGCCAGCACCCGGCCCTGCGACAGCTCCGCGAAGGCGCCCCCGCCCGGCTGGGCCCCGTAGAGCGCCAGGGCGGACGAAGCCAGGCCGATGGTCGAGGCGGCGCGGGCGTCCAGCATGAAGGCCGCGGCGATCATCAGCGGCGCCAGATGCCAGGGCAGCAGGATCACCCCTGGCGGCGGCGCCACGAAGACCAGCCAGGCCAGGACCGAGCAGGTCCCCAGCAGGGCGACGAAGGCCACCCACCAGTCGACGTTGCGGTGCAGCGGGTCGGGCCGGGCCCAGGTCAGGATCACCGGCGTGACGGTGATCACGCCCACGACGTCGCCCACCGTCCAGCGCAGCAGCGCTTCCGGCGCGGCGTCGGCGGGCATGCCCTGAAAGCCGGTCAGCACGGCCAAGGCCAGAACGCCGGAGATCAGGCCGGAGACCAGCGCGCCGATCAGGATCAGCCAGAACACGTCGCGCACGCGCCGCAGGGTCCGGTCGAACCGAACGACGTACAGCAGCAGCCAGACGCTGATAGCGACCGCCACGGTGTCTCCGGCCGCGAACATCAGGCGCACCGGGACCGGGTCCGGGGTCGGAGCCAGGCTGGTGGCGACCAACGACCCCAGGAAAACGCCCGGCCACAGCCGCAGGCCGCCGAGCAGGAGGGCGGCGATCGCCAGCCCCGACGCCGGCCACACCGGCGACACCGCCGCGCCGAAGGTGGCCCAGGTCAGGCCCAGATAGCCGAGGACGGCGTACCCCGCGGTCAGGGCGCCGACACCGATCACCGTTCGCGTCGTCAGCGTCATCAGGGTCCGTCAGCGCCGTCGGGCCAGCCCCGGTTCAACTGCGGAGCCCGGCAAAAGGAAGCGCCCTCCCCGCCGCGATCCTCCGCCTAAGGCCCGCGGGCGTCCAGCAGGGCTACGGCGGCGTCCTTCAACGCCTCGCAGGCCCCGATCGCCGCCTCCTGGCGCAGGCTGAAGGCGGCGAGGTCGGCCTGGGTCAACACCCCGCTCGGGTCAGGCCTCGGGCACGGCGCGCGCAGGCTCTGCGGCACGGCGATCGGCACGGGCGGCGGCGGCGTCCGCGCGCAGCCGCTCAAGAGCGTCGCGCCAGTCAGCCAGCAGGCCAGGGTCGAGGCGCGCGTCGCCGCGGGGATCGCGCGCCAGGGTGCGGGCCGCGTCATCGGCCGTCTCCTCCAGTCGTCGGGTGGTTTCATGGGCGCGGTCCAGCGCCTCGACGGCCGCCGCGTTCAGCTCGGCCCGCCGGGTCGCCTCGCGCGCCGCGGTCTCGGCCGCCACAGCACGCTGGGCCGCGTAGCGGACGCGCAGACCCTGCACGCCGGCCGCCGCCAGGCTGAGCGCCGCCAGCAGGGCCAACGCCGCCGTCAGCGGCCGCTTCAGCACCAGCGCGATCACGCCCTGCGTCCCGCCGCGGCGGCCAGGCGCGCCCAGTCCAGCACCGAGGCTCCGGCCAGGTAGAGGGTGGCCAGCACCACGTTGGCGCCGACGAGAGCCAGGGCCACCCAGCGCAGGGTCTCGCCCTCCTGCAGCCTCAGCACGATCACCGCCAGCAGGGCCGAGTTGGCGGCCGTGGCCGCATAGGTGAACACCCGCCGGAACGTCCAGGTCGGCTCCGGCGGCGGGTCTTGGTCGATCATGACGGTCTCCTTCAGCGCCACACGCCCTTGGCGCGGTGCAGCTGGGTTTCGCGGTCCTTCAGCCCGGCCAGGGCCGGGCCGTTGACCGCGCGCGTGACGGCGACCAAATCGTCGCGGTCGGCCGCTTCATTGACGGACTTGCGCGCCCACCAGGCCGCCGCGATCTCACAGGCGGCTTCCGGCTCGGCGGCGAGGTCCGGCTCGGCCTCCAGGTCGCGGCCGATCCATTCGGAGGCTTCGGCGTAGTTGGCCCGCCCGGTCAGCTGCACCAGACCGCGGCCGCGATAGCGCCAGCCGTCGCCGGACGCCTCGTCGCCGTTGCCCAGCCGCCCGGCGTAGACCCGGTTCGCCACCGCCTGCGGGCCCCGCTTCAGCAGGGCTTGCGCGTCGGCCGCGCCACGCACGGCCGAGAACATCGCGTCCAGCCGCTCGGGTCGATAGCGGAAGCTCTCCTCCAGCCGCGTGAACCCGGCGCTCTCGTGATGCAGCTGGGCCATGAAGTGGGCCACGCGCCGGGGTGTCGACAGGCCGGCGGCGAACCGGGCCGCCTCCAGCGCGCGGGCCATGCGCCGCGCGTCGTGCCAGCCCAGGCCGCGGGCGAAGCCGGCCAGGCGCGCGAAGGTGATCGCCGCGCGCGAGGCGGCGGCGAGTGGATCGAGGGACATGGAAACTCCGAGGATCGGAAGGCGGCGCCGCGCGCGCCGCGGGCGGGCCTCAGCCCTCGCCGGGGCGCCGCTCCGGGCGCAGGGCCAGGCGCAGGTCTTCGCGCAGGTCTTTCAGCGCGTCGGTCAGGGCGCGCACCTGCTCCTGCAGGCGGATGACCTCGTCGCGCGCGCCGTCGTGGGCGGCGACGCGGCGTTCGAGGTCGAGGATCTTCTGGCGGCTGGCGCCCCAGCCGGCGGCCGCGGCCAGCACGGCCAGGGCGACGGTCAGCACGTCGCCGGCGTCGACAGCCGGCATGTCAGCCCTCCCCGTAGCCCGCCTTGAAGCCGATGTTCGTGCCGGTCGACTTCCCGGTTTCGCGGGTGTCGTAGAACATCGGCGTGGCCTGCAGCAGCTTCAGCAGCGCGTCGGCCCGCTTGCCGGGATCGTCCTGGGCGCGGACGAACTCGGCGTAGGCGCGGTCGTAGGCGTCCTGCTGGGCGCCGCGCAGCTGCGCGCCCAACTGCCCCATCACGCCCGCGCCGGTCAGGCCCAGCTGGGCCGCCTGCAGGCCGGCGGTCTGGTTGGCCTGTTCGGCCTGCAGGCGCGCGGCGCGGTCCTGGCCCCACAGGTCGGCCGCCCGGTCGAAGGCGCTGGCGCGGATCTGGGCCGACGCGTCGCTCACCTGCTTCAGGTAGGCTGAGTTGGTCAGGCCCTCGGCCACGCCGTGGCGCGCGCCGTTCCAGGCGCCGGCCCGGGTGGCGTCCTGGGCGTCGGCGACCTGCTGGCGGTCGCGCGCGGTCGCCGCGTCGCTCAGCACCCCGCCCAGCACCGCCTCGGTGTAGGGGTTGGCGTAGGCCGCCATGTCGGCGTCCGTGAACGCGCCGGCCGAGATCTTGCCCGGGGTGTAGCCGGACGCCTTCGCGGCCAGGTCCGCGGCCGCCGTCTCATAGCCGTTGACGCCGGCCGACAACGGCCCGCCATAGGCCTGGAACGGCTGGGCCAGCAGCCCGCGCACCTGCCCCGAAAGGTCGCCGTAGATCCCCTTCGACCAGGCGTCGAGGCTGGTGTCCGTCGTCGACGAGCTCTTCGTCTTGTTCTTGCCGCCGCTGATGCCGAAGTACGGCCCCGCCATCGCATTTCCTTTCCAAATACCGTGAATTTCAAGCCGTACCCGCGAGCGCGCACGACCGCGCGACCCGCGCGCCGCCGGCGCGCGGGCTTGCGCCCGCGTTCGATTGTGGAGATACGCGCCGCCGCGACCGCGCGGCGGGCCTAGGTCATCTAGCCGGGAGGATCCTGTCCGGGTCGTCAGAGATCCTTTCCCAACACCAGATACTTCAGCCCGTAGCCGTGGGCCGCGAGCCGCCGGGTCCAGCCCGGCCGGCCGGCCACCATCACCGCCGCACAGCCGTTCGCCCGCGCCCAGGCCTCCGCCCGCGGCCGCAGCACGTCGACGATCTCCGCCCCGTCGCCGCCGGCGGCCACCGCCTCCAGCACGCGCCGGTTCGGATAGCTGGCGATCTCGGTGACCAGCGCCGCGCCCTCCCCCGGCCAGAACTGCGCCTGCCCGCGCGCCACGCCGGCGCGCAGGTCCTCCACCGTCCAGCCGGCCAGCGAATGCTCCAGCGCCGCCGCCAGCCACGGCGCGCAGCGATCCCACGCCGCCAGATCGGCCGGCGCCTCTATCGATCGGCTCATGGCTCCCCCTTGAGAAGACCGCCGCAGCGGCGGGGCTAGACCGCCGTCCAGGTGGTCGCGCCGGCGTCGTCCACGCCCAGCGCCCAGCGAGTCCCGTCCGGCGCCACCGCCACCAGGCGCAGGCCCGCGCCCAGCACCAGGTCGCCGTCGCGCTTGAGCGTGCGGCGATCCTGGGCCTGCAGCAGCAGGCGCACCGAGGCCTGGTCGTTGCGGTCGTAGGCCGCCGGCGCGGCCGGAAGCTGCAGGCTCATCGCTTTGCTCCCACGGCCACATCGACCCGCGGCTCGCCCCAGCGCCAGTCGGCCGGCCGCGCCGGCTCGACCCGCACCGCCGCCTGGCGGGCGGTGAACAGCACGTCGGTCCTGGCCGACAGCTCGTAGGGCCCGTGGGTCGTCGCCGGCCCGTTGGGCCAGTCGCGGGTGAGGAAGCTCACCCGCACGTCGCCGCCGGTGCGCTCGTCCGGCACCAACTGGCGCACCAGCGCCATGCGCTCCCCCGAGCCGATCTCGAACGGGCCCGATTGGGCCCACGGCCCCTGCGTGCCCGCATAGGAGAACCCGGTCTCGTGTTCGTAGAGACGGCCGTCCGCGTCCACCGCCATCGGCTGGCGGAACACGCCGGCGTCCACCGCGCAGGTGCGGGCCAGCGCGTGCGTCGCCCACACCCCGTCGCGGTAGTTCCACGACACCGCCCGGTCGACCTCGTTGGATCCGCCGGACGGATAGAACCACCACACCTCGCCGAAGGCCGAGTTGTGGAAGGCGGAGACCTTGGACGCCTGGGCGGCGTTGAAGTCCGAGAACACCTGGTCCGACACCGCCGACGGCAGGGCGCGCACCGTGCCGTCGTAAATCCAGAAGCTCTCGCGCCCCATCCACACGGCCGAAGAGTCGATCGACACCGCAGCGCCTGCTCCGGCCACGCCGCAATCGGCCCCGACCCGCTCGAAGGCGTGCACGAACACCCCGCCGATAAAGCTGGCCAGGTGCACGTCCACCTCGGTGAACAGCAGGGTGCCGCCCCTCACCCGCCGGCCGCACTTCAGCGCGCCGTGGGTCTGCAGCTCGACCTCGCCGGCCTGGTTCTCGGGGGCTGCGGCCCAGACCGTGTTGTCGCCCTGGTCGCACCACTTCACGGTCCGCCCGGCCAGGGCGAACAGGAACCGCTCGGCGCTGACCACCAGGGCGTCGGCCGCGAACGGGGCGCCCGCCCCGCCGATCGGCTGGGCCGGCTCGGCCGTGTCCAGCCGCCATTCGAAAATCCGCCCATCCTCTGGCGAACAGCCGACCAGCCGCTCGCCCCAGGTGTCCAGGCTCCAGACAGTGGCCGCCTGCACCGCCCCCAGGTCCGGCCGCGGCGCACCGTATGCGCCGGTCCCGTAGGTCGTATAGCCGTAGCCGCCGACGGCCAGCGCGTCCGCCCGCCCCGCCGTCAGGTCTTCCGGCGTGACGTCGTGGACGGCGTCCGAGGCCGTGCGCACGTACAGGCGCGAGTGCGTGCCGACCGCGCACCAGCGCCCGCCGCTGTTGTCCTTCCAGGCCAGCATGGCGCGCGCGGCGCCCTCCATCGGGCCTGCGTCCGAGCGCGGCCGCCAGCCGCCCACCGGCTGCATGGCCCCGTCGATCCAGCGCACCAGGGAAGCCGCGTTCCAGCGCCCCTTCGCCTCATAGGTCGTGCCGTTGGCGAACACGCCCGGCGGAATCTTGATGGGGACCAGCATCAGGTCTTGATCACGAACATGACGGCCACGTTGCGCGGCCGGGCTTCCGCGCCGCCCGACGCCTCGAGCAGATTGGCCCCGCTGACGAAGCTGGTCGCGTTGTCCTGACCGGAGAAGCCGCAACCGAGGATCGGCCCTGTCGTGGTGCCGCCCGATCCCTCCATGACCCGGTGCGTGTGGCTCTCGTTCTGCCCCGCCTGGGCCGAGCCCAGCGCGCGGCTGGCGTCGACCCCGCGTCCGTGGTCCCAGCCGCGCGGGAACTCGCCGCGCATGTCGGGCAGCCTGAAGGTGGAGATGCCGTCGCCGGGGCCGTAGAGGGTCCCGATCGCTGCGAACAGGGCCGCATAGGTCGTCCGCGAGACGGCGGCCCCGTCGCACTCCAGCCAACCGGCCGCAACGCTCGAGCCGGCGCGCATCTTCATGTCGCCCGGCTCCCACGCGCCGGCGACCACGCTGGGCTTGTCCAGGGTGAGGGCGACGCTCTCGTTCTCAGAGCCGTCCACCAGGGCCGAGCCGGTCGCGCCGCCGGTGAACTCGAGGGTCCGCGCCGTGGTCCACTTGTCGGCCTGCGCCGCCTTGCCCGTGGTGTCTCCGCTCATGGCGGAGTCGATGAAGGCGATCACCCGGGTCGCCGAGGCGGCGCGATACTTGAGCGCGTGGCCGTTGTTCCACAGCTCGCCCGGCGCCGGCGCCACCGGATCGGCGCCGCCGGCCGGCACCAGCAGCGACGCCTGGGACGCCCCCCCGGCCGCCAGGGCCAGCCGCCCGGTCATGGCCCGCGCCCCGTCGCGCGGCAGCCCCTCGAACAGGGCCTGGTCGACGGCGTCCAGATCGCCGTTCAGCTTGGAGCCCCAGGTGTCGGCGCTGGCCCCCGGCTCGGGTTTGACCAGCCCGTAGTGGGCGGTGACGGTGTCGGCCATCGGCGGACCTTTCGATTGTGGGAAAAACGAAAGCGCCGCCGCGAGCGCCGATCGCTGACCGGCGGTTGGCGAAGCGGCGCGAATAACCTAGACCAGGCGCGAGGATCGGGGGTCGGGGGTATGGTCGACGTGCTGTCGGCGCCGTCGCGCGCCGCGTCCGGGGAGCCCCCGGCCGCGCCGCTGTTCACGGTCTTCACGCCCACCTTCAACCGCGTCGCGACCCTGCACCGGGTCTACGACAGCCTGCGCGCCCAGACCCTACGCGACTTCGAATGGGTGGTGGTCGACGACGGCTCCAGCGACGGCACCGACGCCCTGATCGCCGGCTGGAAAGCCGAGGCCGACTTCCCGATCACCTACGTCTGGCAGGAAAACCGCGGCAAGCACACGGCCTTCAACCGCGGCGCCGGCCTGGCCCGGGGCGAACTGTTCCTGCCGCTGGACAGCGACGACGCCTGCGTGCCCGCCGCCCTGGAGCGGTTCAAGCACCACTGGGACCAGGTCAAACACGACCCGGGCTTCTCAGCGGTGACGGCGCTGGCCGGCGACCCGGACGGCCGCCTCGTCGGCAGCCGCTTCCCCTTAGACCCGACCGACTCCGACTCGCTGGAAATCCGCTACCGCCACAAGGTAAGGGGCGACAAGTGGGGCTTTCATAGGCTCGCCGTGATCCGCGAGCACCCCTTCCCCGAACCCGAGGGCGTGAAATTCGTCCCTGAAGGCCTCGTCTGGAGCCGGATCGCGCGCCGTTACAAGACCCGCTACGTCAACGAACCGCTGCTGGTGGTCCACACCACCGGCGGCGACCGCCTAACCGTCGCCAATCCGATCCCCAGCGCCGAAGGACGGCTGCTGTACTACCGCGAGGTGCTGAACCACGAACTCGGCTGGTTCTGGTCCGCGCCGCTGCAGTTCCTGCGTGCGGCGACCAACAACGTCCGCTACGCCACCCATCTGGGCTTGAGCCTGACAGCCCAAGGGCGCGTTCTCGCGCGCTCCACCGCGCGCGCGCTTTGGCTCGTCGGCCTCCCCGCTGGAGCCCTGCTCGCCTGGCGTGACCGAGCCCAGTTCGGGAAGCGCTAGGGATGCTCTTAAGAGAAGCTGAAGTCGCCTCGCCTTGGCCGCCGTGGGTTGGCGACCCGCAGCGACTCCGGGGCGAGATTGCGATCCGCGGAATTCAGGGACTAGTCTGGTGGTCGCTCGCCATCGGTCTGTGCGTTCTGCTTGCCACGCGACCTATCGGCGTCACCTACGACGACACCAATTACCTCGCCGCCTTCGACCCCGACTTCGAGCACTTCCGCAGTTGGTGGCTCTTTCTGATCGAGGAGCCCGGGTGGCAGCTACTTACTGTCATTCTTTCCCCGCTTCGGGACGAGCTGGGCTATCGCGTCGTCCTGCTACTAAGCCCTGCAGCCTTTATCCTCGCGGCCAACAAGATCACTGGCGGACGTTGGCTCGCCGTCGGGTGGTGGTCTTGGTTGATCATTGCAGCACTAATTCTTGACCGCGGCCTGGGCGTCGGGCTGTACGTCGCCGCCATCCGACAAGGTCTGGCGACTTCGCTATTCCTGCTGCTCGTCGCCCTCCGCGCGCCCGTGGTCGCTGCGGCATTGTTGGCCGGCACGGTCCACACCTCATTTCTCGTGGTCGCCGGCATAGTTGGCCTTGTCCAGTTCGGCGCTCGTGACCCGCGCATTGCGGCAGCCGTGACCGGAGCAATTGCACTCTATGGTGTGCTTTTGGCGCTCGGCGTCGCCGCCTCCCCGTTCGGAAGCCTCGACCTCGGACGGCGCACCACGACCTATGAACTCGCCTCGGGGCTCAACCTGCTCGGATACACCGCTCTCATCATCCAGTATGGCGGCACTTTGCTCCTCGCCCGTGACACGCGCTCACCTTGGCTAGGCGGAACCTTGGTGTTCGCAGCCGCAGGCGCAGCGCTTTCGATCGTGAACGCTGGATTTGTTCGCATCTTCTTGAGTCTGAATGCTTTTATGCTGATGGCGCTCGCTCAGTCGCCACCTAAGCGCCGGGTTCTAGCAATCGGCTACTGGTTTGCCGTGATGGTGGCGGCGACCTTATGGGCCGATCGGAATGCCGTATCGGCGCGCGATTCCTGGATAGGCCTCTGGTCCCTCGTCCTGGGACGCTAATCGATCAACCCGTGCGTACGCATGGCGTCCTCAAGTGCCTTCACGCGTTGCGACGCCGCTTGAAGCTTGGTCATTACGTCCTGCAGCTCGGTTTGAGTATATGCTGCGCTCGCAGTACCCGCGGCATAGGTTGCGTACGCGCCCTTGCTGGCTATGCCGGTCGATATCGTCCAACCTGTGTCACGTGGGCCCACCACTTTGTTCCCGCCGATGTTGTACTGGCCAGCGGTCTCGATCACTCCCTGAAAGAATGCGCGTTTGAAGCGCAACGCCGTCGTGCCCAGATCCAGAACGTTGGTGGCGGCCGGGGTGACCCCAGTTGTCTTCAAGTCGAGGAAGGCGGCGTTAGCGGTAGCGATGCGGACGCCGTTCGTGCCGCTATCGATCACCGTGTTCCCGCCCCCCTGACCATGGCCGACAAACACGCTATCCGTCGCTTGCGACATCGAGATCAGGTTAAGATCGGCGGCATCGGCAGAGTTGCGGCTTTTGAGCGCGCGCGAGTTCGAAAGCAGAAAATTCCAGTTGGTCCATAGACCTTCGCCGTTTCGGTGCACGACCTCGACCGCGTCAGCCGTAGCCCCATACTTTGTACCGGGGCCGTTATAAGGCCGGGCGCCCGTGCCAATGCTGCGCGCAATGAAGTTGGACGACCCGTTGCCGTTGTTTACGACCAGCGAGCCGCTTTGCCATGTATTACTCTCATCGATGCTGCAGCCGCCCGACCCTAGTTCGAGTGTGACGGTGATCGCCCCAAACTGGTTGCCAACGAAGATGGCGCTAGGCAGGCCGACCGAGACGTTTCCAAGGATTCGGTTGCCCGACATTTTGCCGCCGTTCGAACCGGGCGGGCTACCGATGTTCTGGACAGTCAACTTGCCGAACAGGCTATCGGTGATCGAGTGCGAGCCGGAATTGACGAGCAGAATCCCACCGTTCGCGCTGCCATAGGTCCCAATAATCTGATGGTAGAGAGTCGCAGCGGCGGGATTGCCGAGCTCAATATCGTAGCCGGTCGCTGACGTGTCTGCCGTCTGGTAGCCGTAGGTATAGCCGTAGATTTGCGTCTTGTCGGCCGTCGGACCGTATAACGCGCGCGCCTGAGCATCGAGTGAACCGCAAAATTCCAGGCGCGGGCGGAGTCCATTCAAAACGACATTGTGCCCTGTGAAGGTCGCTGACTGACCACGGAAAACCACGTCTCTAACGACTACGTCATTACCAGAGACCGTGAGAATCGCGCCATTCGCGTTCTTGAACAGGTTCGCCGTCCCCCCAGGAGAGATTAGCGCCTGCTGGTTATTGGGAATCGTCAGGCCGGCGCAATACCAATCCAAGCCGCACAGGTCGACGTTCTTCCCCGTGTTAATCGCCGCCTGAAGCCACGCGGTAGAGTCGCCCGCGTAGGTGCGCGCTAGCACCGAGGCGCGGTTGGCGAGCGGTACGAATTCCAGTGCACTCACGGCTCGGCTACGCGCGGGCAACTGCACACCTGCCATTCGATCGATCTGGATGTACTCAGCTTGGTTGGCACCCAGCTTAATCTGACCATTACCCCATGTATTTACGCCCCACATGTAGGTCTTGTTGTCCGACGCGATCGAATAAACCTGATGCGCTCGATCCGGACTTTCAGCGTACACCTGACCCGCACCGGTCTGATAGTTAAGCTTGGCGTTGCCGGTGCCGCCGCCGCCGAGGCTTTCCCCGCCGACCCAGATCTGGTTCGTGCGCTGGTAGTCGCCGTAGACACCCATCTTAACTGAAGCGGAACCGCCACTCAGCCCGCCGAAGACGATAAAGCAGTGATCGACCCCGAGCCCGATGTTGACCTGCCCGTCAGCCGCCCTGTTCTGCTCCGCATACCCCGGCATGATCGCCGGCGAGTTGCGCACTCCCTGGAAATTGTACCCGTAGCGGCTGTTGTACGACGCGTCGCCGCCGAGCACCGTCAGCGCTTCCGGCCAGTACTGCGCGTACGCGTTGCCGGGATTGCCGTCGCCGTCATAGGCGACGTGCAGGCCGTCCCAGCTCCCCGCCGCGCTAGGCGCGACGCCGTAGCCGGGCGCGCCGTTCCACTTCCACTCGCAGTCGACAAAGGTCACCGCGTTGGCGCCGGTGCCGACCACCGCGCCGTGCTCCTTGGAGAACACAAAGCGGCAGCTCTCGAAGCGCGAATGGTAGGGGCCGCCGGTCGCTGCGCCGCCGAACGCGCCGTCGCCATGCAGGAACAACCCCGACTTGCCCCAGTGCTGCACCGACAGGTCGCGCGCGATCAGCCGCGCCCCGATGTCCAGGCCGTAGCCGGTGCAGCCGGTCGCCGGGTCCCAGGACGCCGCGCGCAGGTCGAAGCCCTCGATCAGGGCCAGCTTCTTGCTGGTCGCCAGCGTCGTGCGGATCCCCGGCTTGGCGCCCAGGTGCGAGAACAGCAGGCAGCTGGTCGCCAGCGCGCCGTTGCCGCCGTTGGTCGAGCCCACGCCCTTGAGCCGACCGTAGGTCAGCTCGATGGTGTCGCGCACGTTGTAGATCCGCCCGCCGGCGCGCACGGCCCGGCCGGTCAGGTTCGACCAGGCCACCGCCCCGCCAACGATCGCGGCGGTGTCGTCGACCACGGGGTTCAGGTGGTCGGCCTGGCCCAGCGCCCCGAACTGCTCGAAGCTCGGCTCGGCCTCGTCCAGCACGAACCAGAAGCCGTCGGCGGAACGCCCGCGCCAGGGGCTGGCCGTCGGGCTCGCCTGGTCGGCGTCCAGCACGTAGCGGGCCGCGCCCAGGCCGGAGCGGGTGTGGCCGGCGGTGAAGACGGCCTTCGCGTCCTCGCCCACCGTCTCGCCCTCCAGCTCGACGAACAGGCCGACCATGCGCGCGCCCTTCAGCTGGGCAAGCGCCGCGGCCGGGTCGCTCAGGTCGGCCAGGTTGGCGCCCGCCTGCGCCGCGCCGGCCAGGCGCGCGTCGTCGTCCGCCGCCGCGCCGATCGCCTCGCGCGCTTCGGCCTGACTGGTCGAGGCGTAGACGCGCTCGCCCACGCTGCCGGGCTCCAGCCCGGCCGGAATCCATTCGGTCATGTCTTACGCTCGCGGCTCAGAGGGGCAGCTCGACGCGCAGGCGCGCGCCGTCGGGTTCGGTCGGATAGGCGCCCTGCGCCTGGGCCAGGGCGGTCTCGTAGGCCTGCGCCCACGCGCCCAGCCGTTCGTCCTCGGCGGTCATGGCGAACTGCAGCAGCGCGCCGTACAGGTAGACGTCCGGATGCGCGGCCAACAGCCAGTTGCTGGGCGTCTCTTCGCCGAGCGCCGGAATGCGCCGCCAGTAGGTCAGCTCGGCGGCCATGGGCCCGCTCGGCGCCGGCCACACCTGGAATTCTCGGCCCACCACCGAATAGGCCCGGGGCGGCCCTGCGGCGTCCGGATCGGCCCGCTTCAGCCGCGCCAGGGTCTGGGGCGCGACATAGGTCAGCTTCATCTCCGCCTCGGCCAGCTCCAGGCTGATCGCGCCGACCAGGTCGCGCGGCCCCTCGAAGTACTCGGTCGAGAAGCTGGCGGCGGCGCGCCCGACCATCGGCCGCACCCGCAGCTCGCGGCTGGCGCGCGCCTCGGCCAGGGCCACGCAGGCCGGCCACAGCGCGCCCTGGTCGGCGCGCACGGAAAAGTCCGCCAGGGCCGCGAGCAGCCCGGCGTAGTCGGTCAGGGCCATGGGGCCTCCCGCTGAAAGGTGGGTGGATCGGTCGCGCCCCGGCGGGCTGGCCAAACACCGTTGTGATGTTAACTAGGCGCCCTCGGCGGGCCTCCGGTCGCTCGGGCCGTCATCGACGCCCGCCGCCGTCTCCGGGAAGGCTCGGCGCTTAACGGCGCAGTCACCCGCACGCCCTATCCCTGCGCCGATCCGGCGAACCGCGCTTCAGGTCCTTGAGTATGCTGTTCACGTCGCCGGCGTTCCTGTTTCTGTACCTGCCGATCGTCTTCGCCGGCTTCTTCCTGATCGGCCGGTGGAGCCGCGCGGCCGCGGCCGGCTTCCTGGCCCTGGCCTCGCTGGTGTTCTACGGCGCGTGGGACTGGCGCTTCGTGCCGCTGCTCCTGGGCTCGATCGCCTTCAACTGGCTGGTCGGTTCGGGGATCGCGCGCCTGCGCGAGACCGACCGCGCCCGCGCCAAGGCGCTTCTGGTGTTCGGCGTCGTCGCCGACCTCGCCGTGCTGGGCTTCTACAAGTACGCCGACTTCTTCATCGGCAACGTCAACGCCGTCTCGGGCGGCGCCCTGCCCCTGCTGAAGCTCGTTTTGCCTCTGGGCGTCAGCTTCTTCACCTTCACCCAGATCGCCTTCCTGGTGGACGCCTTCGCCGGCAAGGCGCGCGAGTACAGCCCGGTCCACTACGGCCTGTTCGTGACCTACTTCCCGCACCTGATCGCCGGCCCCATCCTGCACCACGGCGAGATGATGCCGCAGTTCCGGCGCGAGGCGACCTATCGGATCTCGCTCGACAACGTCACCGTCGGGGCCCTGTTCTTCGTCATCGGCCTGTTCAAGAAGGTGGTGCTGGCCGACGCGGTTTCCGCCTACGCCGACCCGGTGTTCGACGCCCACGGCGCCGTCGGTTTCGCCGACGCCTGGACCGGCGCCTTGGCCTACACGCTGCAGCTCTACTTCGACTTCTCGGGCTACTGCGACATGGCGGTCGGCCTGTCCAAGGCCTTCAACATCGACCTGCCGTTCAACTTCGCCAGCCCCTACAAATCGGGCTCGATCGTGGAGTTCTGGCGGCGCTGGCACATGACCCTGTCGCGCTTCCTGCGCGACTACGTCTACATCCCGCTGGGCGGCAACCGCAAAGGCCCGGCCCTGCGCAGCCTGAACCTGCTGGCCACCATGCTGATCGGCGGCTTCTGGCACGGCGCGGGCTGGACCTTCGTGGTCTGGGGCGGCCTGCACGGCCTCTACCTGCTGATCGCCCACGCCTTCCGCAGCCTGATCGGCGCGCGGGGCCGCGAGGTCCTCGATCGTGCGCCGGTCTGGAAGCTGTTCGCCGGCCTCCTGACCTTCCTGGCCGTCGTCGTCGCCTGGGTGTTCTTCCGCGCCGCCGACCTCGGCACGGCGTGGACCCTGGTCCAGTCGATGTTCAATCCCGCCGCTGTCGGTGCGCCCGAGCTGTTCGTCGACGGCCGCGGCCCCTGGCTGATCGCCGCCCTGCTCGCCGTCGTCTGGCTGGCGCCGAACTCCCAGCAGCTGGTGCTGGAGAAGCTGCCGCGCCTGTGGCCGGCCGCGGCCGCGCCGCTACGCCGCTTCCAGGCCAGCTTCTTCGCGCTCGGCGCCGTCTCCGCGGCGGTCGTCTTCCTCGCCATCGTCAACGTGTCCAAGCATGTCTCGGCCTTCATCTACTTCAACTTCTAGGCTGAAGCGGGCCGCGACCGCCGCCGTCGCGCTCGCGCTCGGCGGGCTCGCCGGCGTGTTCGGCCTGGAGCTCGCGCTCCGCGTCGCGCCGATCCACGCCGGCATGGCCTACCGCTCGGTCGACCAGGCCAGCCCGGTGATGCTGGGCGTTCCGGGGCGCCACTGGGTGCACTCGGTCGGCTGGACCCTGTTCAACCCGCGCACCGGCCGGCTGAACAATCTCGGCTTCAACGACCCGCAGACCTATACGGGCACAGGGCCCGTCACCGCCGTGCTCGGCGACAGCTATGTCGAGGGCCTGGCCGTCCCCTACGCCGAGACCCTGCAGGCCCGCCTGCGCCGGCGCGTCGGCGACTGCACGCGGGTCTACGGCTTCGGCGTCTCCGGGACGGCGCCGTCCGACTACGTCAGCTACCTGCACTGGGCGCGCCAGCGGCTGAACGTCCGCGACGCGGTCGTCGTGCTCTCCGACGGCGACCTGTGGGAGGCCACGGCGCCGCGCCCGGGCATGCACCACTTCGTGCGGCGGGCCGACGGAACCGTCACGCTCGAACGCACCGACCGGGCCGGGACCACGCCGCTGCGCGACGCGATCAATGCGTCCAAGCTGTTCCGCTACGTCCACGGCAATCTCGGCTTCAATCCGGTCGCGCGCCTGTCCGAGGCCTTCGCCAAACCGGCGCCGGACCAGGAGCCCGCCCCGGTCGCCTGGGTGGTCGACGCCTTCCTCGAGCGCCTCCAGGCCGAGCTGCCGCCCAGCCGCGTGACCCTCGTGATCGACGCCGACCGCGAGTCCATCGTCGAAGCGCGCGAACCCGAATACGGCCCAGAACGCGCCCTGCTGATCGCCAAGGCCCGCGCTCGCGGCTTCACCGTGGTCGACCTCGACCCCGCCTTCCGCGCCCACCAGGCGCGGGCCGGCCGCAAGGTCGACTTCTCGCCGCTCGACGGCCATTGGAACGGACTCGGCCACCAGATCGCCGCCGACAACGTCGCCGCCGCCTGGACGCTGAGCGGCCGCGGCCCGGCCTGCGCCGGCGACGCGTCCGCGGCTGCGCTGACCAAGGTCTCCAATCCGGGGCCGCCTCGGCTCTGATCCACGCCCCGCGCCCCACGGCCAAGCAAGGGAGGGCGCGAACGCCCTCCCCGCCCTAGATTCAGTTGTTCGCCAGCCGGCAGGCCAGCTGCGGGCGCAGGGTCTTGTAGCCGTACAGCACGTCCACCCGGGTCGGCAGGCGATCCTGGTTGATGTCGTACTGGCGCACGATGCGCATGGAGATGCCGTCGAACACCTCGCGCGCGGCGAAGTCGACGCCCTGCGGCATCACCAGGTCGGCGGTGCCGAAGGCGAAGGCGCCCTTCTGGTAGGCCAGCGAAACGCCGTGCGCGACGCCGGAGACGCCGGACACGCTCACCGCCTTCGAGGCGCCCGGCGAGGCGATGCTGACGTTCTGGCGCGCGCCCGAGGTGATCGGGGTCGGGGCCACGGTCACCGAGGTCGTGCCGTCGGCGGTCGCCACGAACTGCTGCAGTTGGCCGGTCGAGGCCTTGGTCTCCGGGTGCACGCGGAACACGCCGGCGATGGTGAAGACGTCGCCCTGCTTGATCGTGCCCGTGCCCGCCGACAGGGTCACCGTGTTCGAGCCCGAGGCGATCCCGGTGGCCGTGTTGCAGACGTAGCCGGCGGCGTCGCCGCGCGTGTGCGACGGCCACAGGGTGTTCTCCACGAAATCGAAGCCGGCGGTGCGGCCCATATAGCCTTCGCGGTACTGCTTGGAGACGCCTTCCTGCGGGTTGAACAGGCCCTTCAGCGCGTCGACCAGGTCGACATTGTCCTGGGTGTTCAGGTTGCAGGTGCGGTCCGGCAGCGGCGCCAGCGCGTCGACCAGCTTCTTGCGAGCCTGCAGGATCTTGCCGAAGTCGGCCTTCTGGCCCTGGTTGTCGACCTGCTGCCAGACGTCCTTGTACATGCTCATGGCGTCCGCCTCGATGTGGGCGGCCAGCACGCTCATGGCCGGCTCCAGCACCCGCTCGGAGAAGTCGTCCAGGCTCAGCGTCAGGTCGGCCGAGGTGAAGTTCAGGTCCACGCCCTTCTGGGTCTGGATCTTGAAGTCGACGCTCTGTTCGTTGGTGTCCTGGGTGGCCAGCGCCGCGCCGGTGCGCACCACGTACTCGTTCGGCAGGCGCACCTTCAGGGTGTCGCCGATCTTGCCGCCCTTGCGGGCGAAGCTGTCGTCGTAGTCGCGGACGATCGAGCCCACGAAGTTCAGTTTCTGGTGCAGCACGCGCAGGGCCTCACGGGTCACCTGGGTCGCGCTGAGGATGGAGTTCGCCATCGTCTATCGTGCCTTTCTGCGGGTCTGTTCGCTGCGCCAGCGCATCCACTCGGCGGTGCTCATGCGCGCCGGGTCGCGCGGGGCGGAGGCCGCGCCTCCGACCTGACGGACCGGGCGGAACGCCTGGGCCCGCTCGAGCTCGCGCCCGGCGGTCTCTTGTCGGAGGGCCTTCGCGCCGCGCCAGGCGGCGTGCAGAACCTTCACCGCGCGCGGGTCGACCACGGCGTTCAGCTCTTCCGCGCTGAAGCCGAGCGATTGTCCGAACACGGCCAGTTCGCGCGCCAGGGCGGGCGACCAGTCCTCGATGTCGCGAGCCAGCTCCGCATGGCCCTGTTCGAGGCGCGTGGCGTGATCCCGCTGCGCTTCGAGGGTCGAAAAGCGTTGTCTGGCGTGCAACTGAGCCCCGACCTCGGCGCGCAGGCCTTGCGCCTGCTGGAAGCGGGCCCAGTCGGCCTGCGCCTGCTCGGGGTTCTGCCGGAACCACAGGTCCCAGTCGTAGTCCTCGTAATCGGCCACCGCCGCGTCCAGCGCCGCCAGCCGGCCGTAGTCGGCCGCATGCGCCCGCTCCAGCTCGGCCCGTTCCGCCGCCGCCCGCCGCTCGGTCTCCAGGGCGCGCCGCTGCTCGGCCACCTCCTGGGTCTTGCGGGTGTAGTCGGCATGGCGAAGGAAGGCGCCCTTCAGCGCCTGCGGCACGCGATAGACCTGGCCGTCGTGCTCGATCTCGGTCTCGAGGTCTTCGAGCGTCTCGCGTAAGTCGTCGGCGCCGTCGGCCTCCGTCTCGACTCCCGGCAGGCACGCGTCCGCGTCCTCGACCGGGTTGGTCGGGGTTTCGGTTTCCATGGGATCCTCTGGGTTTCCAAACCAAAATGGACGTCATCCCGGCCGTAGCGGAGCGCAGCTCCGCGAAGAGCCGGGACCCAGCAAGCGCCACGCGCGTTGCAGCGCGCCCGCAGCGTTCAGGCCGGGATGACGGTCGGTGAATCGGACGCAGGGAAGCCCCCGCCCCCCTCGCGCGTTGTCAGGACAGTGCCCAGTCAGGACCGCGTCATGACCACCGCCGACCGGCCGGCCGCACCGGCCGCCCACGCCACCACCCCCGACCCGTTCACCGCCGGCAACGCGCCGGCCGAGCCAGCCGCCTTCGCGGACGCTCCCGACGGCCTGGAGCTGCTGCGTCGCGACCACCAGTCGGTCGCCCGCCTGCTGGCCGAGTACGACCAGGCCTCGGGCCCGCTGGACAAGGTCGCGGTGGCCGAGCGGCTGTGCCTGACGCTCGCCGTCCACGCCCGCATCGAGGAGGAGCTGTTCTATCCGGCGCTCCGTGCGGCGGGGGTCGACCCCGACCGCATCGACAACGCCCAGGTCGAGCACCTCACCGCCCGCCAGCTGATCGCCGACGTGGAGACCGCCGCCATCGACGATCCCCTGCTCGACGCCAAGGTGCGGGTGCTGGGCGTCTATTCCCTGCGCCACGCCGCTGAGGAAGAAGCCGAACTGTTCGAGGCGGCCCGCGTGCGCGGCGTCGACGTCCACGCGCTGGGCGCGAAGCTGGCCGCCCGCAAGGCCGAACTCAGCCGCGAGGCGGCGCTGAACCTGAAAAGCCGGCTGCGCACCTCCGGCCCCGCGGCCCAGCTGGAGGCCGACGCGCCGACGCCTTCAACGCCCGCGCCGCTGCGCGCGGCCGGGGCCGCGGCCGACCTGGCCTTCGCGGTCCTGCCCGGCGGCAAGCGTCTGCGGAAACTGCTGCGGCCCGGGCGCCGCCGGGGCGACCGTCATCCGCCCCCCGAGCCCGGCCACATCCACGAACACGGCCGGGGCTTTTGACCTGGACCTCGAGCGCCTGCTCGAGATCATCAGGGCCCACGCCGGCCCCGACGGGACCTGGGAATTCAGCTACACCGCCCTGGCCGACGGCGGGACCGCCGATCCGCGCCGGATCGAGGCCGCCCTGGCCGAACTCGAGCGCCGCGGCCTGATCAGGGTGGATCGCTGCGTGGTGACGCTCCTGCGCGATCCACGAAGCCAGCCCTGAACCCGTATGTCCCGGCGAAAGCCGGGACCCAGATTCATCCACGAGGCTCGGTGGGCTTCACCTGGCCCCCGGCTTTCGCCGGGGCACACGGACTGGGGGCCTCCCTGACGAGAGGTCCGCTGTTGCTACTGCGGCGAGGTCGAACCCGCCGGCGGAGGCGTGCCCGTCCCGGCCGGGGCGCCGGCGGGCGGGGTTTCGGTGGGCGGCGTCGACGGCATGGCGGTTCCGGCCGGCGGCGCTTCGGCCGCGCCGACCGCGTCGGTCGACGTGGACGCCGGCGGCACGGACTCGGGCGCGGCGGGTTCGGGCTGGGCCTCGGCGGCCTTCTCGGCGGCGCTCTTCTTCGGCGAGCAGGCCATCAGCAGGGCCAGCGACCCGACGATGGCGGTCAGTCGGAACAGGCCGACGGACAGGGGAACGGCGGTGGACACGGGAAACTCTCCTCCGGAGCTGCGGCCGGGGCCCGCCCGGCCGCCCGACCAACCGACCGGCCTCGCGCCCGGTTCACGCCGCCGTGAAATTCGCTCACACCAGCGCCGCCACCAGCCCGCGCCTCAGCGCCTCCTCGGCGGGGACGTACCAGTTGTTCGCGGCCCGCTCGACCACCTCGTCGAGACCGACGTCGGCGCCCTCGACCAGCTCGGCGAACCCCTCGCGCTCCAGCGCGAGCCCGACCTCGATCTGGGCCAGGATCTCGCGCGCCACCTGGGCCTGAGCCTTCAGCGGGCCGGTGAAGTGCACCGGCTTGTCCATCCGCCGGCCGTGGATCAGCAGGACGGTGTCGCGCGTGATGTAGCGGTCCTTGCGCGGAAAGGCGGCCATCACCGTCACCCCGGCCGAGTAGACCGCGGTCTTGCCCAGGAAGATCAGCCGCCGGTCCGTGCGCCGGCGCGCCAGGCGCACCTCCAGCGCCAGTCGCCGGCTCAGCTCGGCGTCGCCGCCCAGGGTGGTCAACTCGATCACCACCGGGTCGACCGTCTCGCCGATCCGTTTCAACTGGTCCTGGAAGCTCTCGACCAGCGCCTTGTCGATGTCGCCCAGCAGGCGGATCTGCGGGGCGAACAGCGCGGCCGGCAGCCCGTCGTCCTCGCCGTCGGCCCCGCCGACCATGTCGCCCTCAGGCGCCGGCCGGCCCCGGGCCGGTCCGCGCTTCAAAGCCTTCGTCTTTTCGTGCGAGAGGTCGCGGCCGCCCTTCTGGCTCTGCGGGGCCGCCGCCTGGTCCTTCTGCGGGCCCATGGCCTGTTCCTTCCGGGTCAGTGCACGTTGCGGGGGTGCTCCGAGGGGCGCGGGCCGTGCGAAAACAGGGTCAGCTCCGAGGGCCCGGCCGGGGCCGGATCGCCGTGCAGCACCGCCCGCGCCGCCTCGACCGCGCGCACCACCTTCTCCGGCGCGACCGGCTTTTCCACCAGCCCCACCGCCAGGTCGGCGTTGGCCACCGCCTCCTCTCGGCTGCCGCTGACGAACAGCGACGGCACCTCGAACTCCAGCCACAGCATGCGCGCCAGCATGATGCCGTCGCCCTCGACCTTCAGGCCGATGTCGACCAGCGCCAACTCCGGGCGGCGCTTGCGGGCCAGCTTCAGGCCCTCCTCCATGCTGCGCGCGGGTCCGTCGACCTCGTGTCCGGCCGCTTTCAGCTCTTCGGCCATGGCTTCCGCGAACACGCCCTGATCCTCGACCACCAACAGATGCAACGCCCGAACTCCGACCGACTCCCAACCGATAAAAACGTTCACGCGGGCGCTTCGTTCGTGCGGCCGCCCGCCGCCAAGCCTCGCCCACACGACAATGTGTGCGCGGCGAAGCCGACGCGCCCGGCCCGGCTCGCCGGTTGATCCGTCGGTCGCGGCGCGCTCCGGGGGCGGCGACGCCGGCCCTACGGGAGACGCGTCATGCGGGGCAGATCATCCATTCTCGGCGCGGCGGCCGTCGCCGCCGCCCTCGTCGCCGGGTCCCTGGCCCAGAGCCAGGCCCATGCCCAGCCCCTGTGGCGCCCGGTCGATCCCGACCCCGCCGCCACGCGCTGGATCCGCTACGCCGGCTGGCGGCTGGACCGGGTGCTGGGGCCCGCGCCCTACGCGCTCCAGCGCGCCGCCGGCGCCCACGGCGAACTGCGCATCGCCGAGGCGACCCTGCAGATCGACGAGCGCGGCGTCATCAAGTCCTGGGCCATCACCCGCGCCACCGGCCAGTTCCCGCTCGACGACGCCATGACCGACGCGGCCGAGGACCTGACCATGATCAACCTGCCGCCGCCGCCGCCCTCCATCGTCGGGCGGCCCATCGTCCTGCAGGTCGGCTTCGTCACCCCGCCGCGGATCGGACCGCGCGGGTCGCTGATGAAGATGGAGCCGCTGGTGCTGATCCCGCCCAGCTACCAGGCCGCCGTCGATCCGAACGCCCCCGACCCCGTGGTGGTGAAGGCCACGCGCTGATCGCCGGGATGAAACCGGGCCTCGCCGTCGTTCTCAAAGCGGAAGGGAGCGCGCGGGGGCGCGTTCCCCATCGGGGACGACCGCCGTGGCCTACATCCTGTACTTCGTGCGCGCCGACAGCGCGGTCCTGGACCTGACCATCCTCACCGCCGGCGACGACGCCGAAGCCGAACGCCTGGCCCTCGGCCGCCTGGCCGAACAGCCCGCCTACCGCTCCGTCGAAGTCTGCGACGAAGACCGGCTGGTGTGCCGGCGCGACCGGGCCGATCTGTTTTGATTTAAGCCGTCATCCCGGCCGCAGCGGAGCGAAGCGCAGCGGAGAGCCGGGACCCAGCAAGCGCGGCGTGCGTTGCAGCGCGGGATCGCAGCGTCAGCCTCGCACTTGCCGGGTCCCGGATAGCCGCTGGCGCGGCTTCCGGGATGACGGGAAATTTTGTTCGCGAACCCGCTTGACCCTCACGCCGCGTCAGACCGCACATCTCCCGGCGATGAGGGAGCGCCGCGCATGACTCGCCACACCGTAAATGGCCTCGCCCGGCTGTCGGGCGTGTCGGTGCGCACGCTGCACCATTACGACGAACTGGGCCTGCTCAAGCCCGCCGAGGTCGGCGACAACGGCTACCGCTACTACGGCCGCGCCGAGCTCCTGCGCCTGCAGCAGATCCTGTTCCACCGCGAGCTCGGCCTTTCCCTGGCCGAGATCGCCGCCCTGCTCGACCGCCCGGGCTTCGACCGCCTGGCCGCCTTGCGCGGCCACCGCGAACGCCTGGCCGCAGAGGACCAGCGGCGCCGGCTGCTGCTGCAGACGCTCGACCAAACCATCGCAGACCTGGAAGGAACCGCGCCCATGAAGACGCCCATGAAGGACGCCGATCTCTACAAGGGCTTCGCGCCCGAAAAGCAGGCCCAGTACGAGGCCGAAGTCGTCGACCGCTTCGGCGAAGCCGCCAAGCCCGTGGTCGACCACAGCCGCGCCCGCTCGAACGCCATGAGCAAGACCGACTTCCAGGGCCAGATGGACGAACTGAAGGCCATCGAGACCGCCCTCGCCGACGCGCAACGCGCCGGCCGCAGCCCCGACCACGCCGACATCGCGCCCCTGCTGCGCCGTCACCACGCCTGGGTCGCGAAGAGCTGGCCGGCCCCGCCGACCGCCGACGCCTACGCGGGCCTGGCCGACATGTACCTCGACCACCCCGACTTCCGCGCCCGCTACGAAACCATCAACCCCGGCTTCGCCCAGTGGCTGGCCGACGCCATGCACGCCTTCGCGGTCAACGAGCTGGCCTAATTTTCCCTCTCCCCTTGCGGGAGAGGGAGGGGCCCGCGCGAAGCGTGGGAGGGTGAGGGGTCGCGCCATGCTCGACGCGTGCTCCTCACTTCACTCTCCTGCCGTCGGGAGGCGTGACCGCCTGCGCAGGAATGGCTTGGTCCCTTGCATATCCGACAGTACCAAGCCTCATGGCCGCAAAGCTCGAACGCCTTCGCCGACTTCTCTGGGAGGACTGGGACCCGATCGGCGTGAACACCGGCGCGGAAGGAGGCCCCAGCGATGAATACGACAGCTACGCGGGCCAGCTGGCCGGCGTCGGTCGTGAGCTCGGAATCGACGAACTGGAGGCCTATCTCGACTGGGCCGTGGCCGAGCACATGGGGCTTTCCGAAGCCTGCGAGCGCAACCGGGAGATCGCCGAACGCGCCTACGCTGTGATCCACGACCCTCGCGCCTGGCTGGCCATTCACGTGAGTTCCGACGAGCTGAATCTCCTGCGAGCCCTGCCGGGTCTTCCCGATGCGGTCACACACGAGACGACCCGAACGTCGGGCGGTTCCGTTCTGTTGCTCGAAGCCGAGCCAGCAGACGTGCTGCGCAAGCGCCTCTTGGACGAAGTTCTCGCACACGGCTTTGACGAAGACTGCGCGCTCACGCCCGACGGGACGATCTCGGATGCCCTCGCCGCCAAGCTGTTTCGGGCGCTTTCCCGACCGTCCTGAATTAGGCGCCTAATTTCCCCCGGCTTCCCGACCCGCCGCCCGCGCCGCATCCTCCTCCCCAGGAGGCCCGCGTGGAGCCCATCGACCCGCACGACTGGGACATCGAGCTGCGCCGCTACGGCGACCCGCGGCTGGGCGGCGTCTACGTCGTCCAGTCCGTCCCCCGCCCGGCCTTCTTCCGGCTCGGCGGCGGCGGCGGCCTGCACGCCCGCCTGAAGGCCGCCACGGCCGAGCCCAGGGGCCCGCGCGCGGACCGCCTGGCCCCCTGGCGGCCGGTGTGGATCCGCGCCCTGCCCCACCGCACGCCCCAGGAGCTGGAGCACGCGCGCAAGGCGCTGGCCTGCGCCATGGAGACCTGCGCCGACTTCCTCGACGCCCACACCTTCGCCCGCAAGCTGCCTGACGACGCCGAAAAGCTGGCCGCCTGCGCCGAGGCCTGCGCCGCCCAGGCCGAGGTCGCCTGCCACCTGGGCCCCGCCGACGACAAGAAGCTGCGCCGCCGCGTGAAACAAGCGCTGCGACGGGCTGACGGCCGCCCCCGCTTCCTCGCCTGGCTCGACCTCGGCGGCCCACAGCCGATCGTCCGCCGCGAATGGTGGTTCGACGGCCGGCGCCTCCTGCTGGAATCCGAAGCTCACGCCGGCCTGATCCTGCGCGGCCCGCCCGACCTGATCGGCCGCGTCACCGGCCTGCTCGGCGCGGTGGCGACGTAGTAGGCGCCTCCCTCAAGCGCGCCGGCCGAACACCCACCTTGCCGCGACTCCCCCACTGCGCTCTTCTGCGGACGCCAACGCCTCGGGGGAGCGCGCGCATGCACAAGTTCAAGTCGATCGTCCGCCAGGCGGCCCTGGGCGCCATCGTCCTGCCCGGCGGCTGGGCGCTGGTCGCCTTCGTCTTCCCGCGCTGGGACCTGGTCGGCGACCTGGTCAACCACACCGGCCCCACCGTCGAGAGGCTGATCGCCATGGGCGGCGTCGGCGCCCTGATCGGCGCCTTCTTCGCGGCCATCGAGACGCCCGGAAAACCAAAAGAGGGCTGACGGGCCCCGGCCGCGGCCTCAGCCGACGACCACCGTCTCGCGCGCGATCGCCGGATTGCGGGTCGTCGCCGCCGCCCAGCGGTACAGCGCCATGCCGTACGCGCCGCCCGGCTTCACGAACATGGTCAGCCGCGGACCGGCGCTGGTGTCGCACTCCACGTAGGGCGACTTGCGCTTCGGTGCGTCCGCCGGCGGCGGCGCGAAGTGGCAGCCGAAGTGGATCAGCCCCACCGCGAGCACCTCGCCCTGCGGCGAGAGCACCACCGCGGCCGCTTCGGGGCAGCTGTGCAGCCGACAGCCGTCGAACCGCACGGCGCCGTCGTCGAGGGTCTTCTGCTCCTTCGGGCCGGTCAGGGCCATGAGCACCTGCCCGGAGGCCAGGTCGCCCGGCTCGATGTAGTCGCCTTTCCGCGCGCCCATGAAGGCCTTGACCTTGGCGCCGAAATTCGGGTCCCGATCGGCCGCGTAGGCCTGCGCGAGCGCGCCGCCCGCGCCCACGGCGGCCAGCAACACCGCCGCCAGAACCGCTCCGCCCAACCGACGCATGACGTCCCCCGACTTCCGGACCGCAGGAAGCGCAGCCTCACCAGACCGGACGACAGCGATATTCGACACGGCGAGTCAACCCGGACTACCGCGCCGCGCGCGGCAGGGTCCCCGCCTCGATATCCTTCTTCATCAGGTCGGCCTCTCGCCCGCGCCGGGACGGATAGGCGTCGCCGAACTTGCGCAGGTTGCGGTGGGCCCCCTCCCAGTCGCCGGTGGTGATCTGGGTCCAGTACTGCGGCGTGGTCTTCCACGGTTCGTTCGGCCCGTACTGGAAGTATAGGCTGGCGACCGCCGTCTGCGTGCTTCGCGGCAGCTGGTCGAACCGCCCCACCTTCGAGGCGGCGTCGAAGGTCCTGGCGATCTCGGCGATGTGGTCGTCCTGGACCGCCGCGTCCAGCGCCGCCACCTCGGCTTCGCTCAGGCTCAGCGGGTGCGCCCGCACATAGTCCAACGCCTTCTGCCGGGTCATTCCGAAGTACGGACTCAGCTTGTCGATCGTCGCCGGGTCGACCCCGACCCGCCTCAGGTAGGCTGCGTCCTTGCGGCCCAGGTCGACCCCGGCGCCGATGGTGGGGCCGCTGTTCTCAAGCGCCAGGTCCGGACGGTCCTTCACGGTGGGGACGTACATGTCCAGCTTCGGGCCGCCCGCGGCCTCCTGCTCCAGCAGGAACGCCCGGTCCACATCGTAGCGGCCCGCCCCGGCGGGCGCCGGCGCCGACGTCGCCGCGGGCAGCAGCCCCAGCTTCAGCGACGGCCCGGCCGCCCGCCCGTCGGCCACGAACTGCGGAACCATGGGCAGCCGGCGCAGGCGAAGCGGCTCCTCCGATGCGGCCCGCTGCGAGCGCCGGGGCGCCCGGGCCGGCGGCGCCAGCACGGCGTCCAGTCGCGGCCGCACCTCGCGCTCCACGAACCGGTCGGCGTCCTCCAGCGTCCGCCGCGCGCCGACCGCCACGGTCTCCCACGGCGCCTCGCGCCGCCAGCGGCCGTTCTCGACCAGCCACGGGCGGCCGTCGGCGTCGACGCGACGTTGCCCGTCGCGCAGTTTCGGGGGCTGGGCCATCGCCGCCTCCTCCTCAAAATCTTCTGGGAATTTCGCTCAGGTGACGCCGTGGCGTTTCACTGGTATCCGACCCGCGCCCGACGGAGCGCCGCCATGACCCACGCCCTCTCGGCCGCCCCCGCCCTGACCGGCGTCTGGAACGGCCGCTACAGCTATGACGGCCCCTACGCCCCGGGCGATTTCGTCGCCGTTCTGTTCGAGACCGGCGGCCACGTCGGCGGCACCACGCACGAGCCCGACTGGACCGGCGCCACCGCCGACCGCCTGCTCTACGCCACGGTCGAGGGCGCGCGCCAAGGCGCCGACGTCCGCTTCGTCAAGACCTACGACGGCTCCGGCGGCCAGACCCACACGGTCCGCTATACGGGCGTGCTCAGCGCCTGCGGCGCCGAGATCGAAGGCGCCTGGTCCATCCCCGGCGCCTGCTCAGGCCGCTTCCTGATGATCCGCCCGGCAGGCCCGGCCATGGCGGTCGAGCGCGAAGCGGTCGAGGTCGTGCGCTGAACACCTACACCGTGATTTGCGACTTCCGCGCCAACAGGAAGCCCGTCCTCCTCAACCTGGTGATCACCGCCGTGGCGTGAGTCCGGGCCCGAGGGCTCTCATCCAGCCGAAGGTTCACCCCAGCGCCGCCTCCGCGAACCGCTTCCACAGCTTCGGATAGCGCTTCGCCAGCAGGTCCTCGTCCTCTTCGATCGGCTCGCCGGCCGGCTCGTCGACCCCGTCGACGCCCGCGCCCGGCCACTCCTCGGCCTCGCGCCCGGTCTTCTCGCACCAGACGTCGCCGGCGACGTACATCAGCCCCTCGAACTCCAGCGCCGCCTCGACGTCCTCGGGCAGCACGTCGGCCAGGGCGTCCGGATCGGCCAGCACCCGCTCGAACACCTCGCGGCCCTGGCCGATCAGCCACAGCCGGGCGTAGGCGAAGCCGTCGTCCGGCGCGCCGCCGAGCGCCACGGTGGCCGCGCCCCACAGCTCCCAGCGGTTGGCCCGGGCCATCTGCACGGCCAGGGCGGCCTCGAAGGCGACCAGCTCCTCGGGCGTCAGCGCCTGCAGCGCCGCCCGCAACGCCTCGGCCTGCGCCTCGGAGCCGCCCGCGCGCGCCTCGGCGGCCGCTTCGATCAGCGCCCAGAACCGCGCCTCCGGCAGCGCGTCCACGCCTGGCTCGGGCGCGGAGTCGGGCGCAAGTTCGGATTCGGGCGCGAGCGCCCGCAGCAGGGCCAGGTCGAACCAGGGATCCGCGACATCGGCCGGCTCAGGCGCGGACTCCCGCCGCGCCTCCGGCTCCGGTTGCGGCACGGGGGCAGACTCCAGCGCCGGCGCGACTTCGACCGGCTCAGACGCGCGCTCCCGCGGCGGCTCCGGTTGCGGCGCGGGCGCGGACTCAGGCGCCGGCGTCGGCGCGACCTCGACGGGCTGCGTCGGCGCCCGCGCGCCGCGCCGCCCGCCCGTACCGAACACCGCCGCACGGATCGCCGCCCAAAGCCTACGCCACATGGAAACTCTCCTGCCGCACGAATCCGCGCGCAGGATCGGACGAAGCCGACACCAGATCCTTAAAAGTCTCGACGATCAGGCCGGACGACTTGTCGCAGCGCCAAGTTCAGGCGGACACCCCCAACCGCTCCGTCTCCGCGCGGAACGCCTCGATGCGCAGCTTCTCGGCCTCCAGGCGCAGCTTCTCCGCCTCGACCTCGCGGCCGGCCTTCAGCGCGGCGTTCTCGGCCTCCAGCGCCTTCAGCCGCTCCATCCCCTGCGCCATCACCGCCTGTAGCTGCGCCACCTGCGGATCCGGTGCGCCGCCCTGCGCGCCCTTCACCGCCGGCGGCAGCAGGGCCTGCAGCCGCCGCGCGATCTCGTCGGCGCCCGGCCAGTCCAGGTTCCTGGCCAGCAGGTCGCCCAGCACCGGCGCGGCGGCGGGGAAAGCCCGCACGAACTCGGTCATCTGCACCGCCGCCTCCTGGCGGCGCGTCGTGAAGCCCGGCCCGGCCGTGACCGTCAGGTCGTACTTGCCGACGCCGAGGTCGAACACCCGCTCCACGCCCGCCACCGTCACCGGCTGGTTGACCGGCACGCCCGTCGCCTGGCCCTCCGGCCCCAGCACCCGCACGATCCGTGCGGTCGAGTACACGCGCGGGATCAGGTCGATCAGCACCCGGCCCGCGTGCCGGATCGCCCGGCTCAGATTGTCGATGTAGTGGAAGGTCGACACGTCCCCTTCCCGCTGCCGCGCCAGAATGGCCCGCCCGCTGGTCTCGTTCGACCGCGCCCCCAGCGAAGCGTCGTGCAGGCCGATGATCGCCTTCAGGTCGTCGGCCGCGTTCAGCGCCTCCTGCAGGGCCCCGGCCGGCACGCCGGCGAAGGGCTGGCGCATCGGCGCCTCCGGCCCGTCGTACTCGATGAAGGCGTGGGTGTCGGTGTTGGCGCTGGCCCACTTCTCCGCGTCGGTCTCGAACGCGCCCTTGCGGCCGATGAACGGGGCCTTGGGCGCCAGCGCGACCAGCTCGGTCGAGGTGGTGCGCCAGTAGTTGAACATCCGCTGCGGGTCCTTGGCGTCGCGCACCAGCGAGCGCAGCACCCGCTCGCCCTCGACGTTCAGGTCCTCGCCGTAGACCGGGACGATGGGGATGAACCGGCCCGGCCAGGCGTTCTCCTCCAGCACCTCGCAACCGGTCAGGATCCGCTGGATGACCTTGTGCGAGACCACCTCGCGCGGCGCGCCCACCGGCACGACCCCGGCCGCGGCCAGCTCGGCGGCGCGTTCCTCGACCGCGTCGAGCGGCAGCACCCGCCCGTCCGAAAGGCCGACCACAGACGAACGCACCTCCTCGCGCGTCCACCACTCGGCCACCATCACCCGCTCGCCGCCCCGGTCGAACCAGGGCGCGCCCAGGCCCGCCCAGGCGTCCGACGACCAGTCGACCTTCTCCTTGCCCTTCCAGCGCTTCTCGAACGCCGCCGGGGTCAGGCTCTCGACCACGAAGCACGAATTCCAGTCGGAGCTGTCCGCCGCCGTGCTGTCGGGATCGCCGTACACCGTGAAGGGATTGGCGATCCGCTGAATGATGACGTCCTGCTCGAAGCCGTCGTCGCGCGCCCAGGCCGTGCCGATGCGGAAGTAGCCGACCCCGCAGGTCACCGCGAACTCCAGCGCCGTGTCGTAGGCCACGTCGGCGTCCGAGGCCTGCTCCACCTGGCGGATCAGCCCGCTCATGATCTCCGCCACCGCCGGATCGGCCGCGCCGTCCACCGGATGCACCGAGATCGACGGCTTGTTCTGCCGCGCGTCGTTGACCACCTGGCGGATGAAGGCCGGCAGCCGGTTGATGGTCAGGCACGGCCGGCCCTCGCGCTCGCGCCGCCGACGCACCTCCGCCGGCCACTGCTCGCCCAGCCGGGCGAAGCGCAGATCGTCCAGCGCCTCCGCCCGATTGTCCGCCTCGCGCTCCACGCAGCGCTCGAACGCCGCGCGCGCCTGCTCCAGGATCTTGTCGTCGGTCATGGCAAAATTCTCCGCTCATCCCCGCGAAAGCGGGGACCCAGAGCACGGTCGTTTCAGAAATCTCATGGCATCCTTCTCCCCTTGAGGGAGAAGGACGGAGCCCATGCACCGGAGCCCGCAGGGCGGAGGTCCGCATGGGAGGATGAGGGGTCTCGCGACGCCTCCGCAACCCGGCGCCAAAGCGGAAGGATCAGCCACCCCCTCCACCCGCCGAACGCCGGTCCTTGACCGCCCCGCCCACGCGCGCACACTCGTATCCAGGGACTCGCCGCCACCGGCCGCCAAAGGCCGGGGCGATCGGGTGGAGGAAACGATGCAGGACTGGCCGCCGATCGAGAGCGCGGAGGAATTCCGCCGTCTGCGCCTCAGCAATTCCAAGGAAGAATACTCACGCTCGTCCTGGGCGGCGGCGCCCGACGCCGTGTGGGCGGAGGTGATCGACCGCTGGCCGGAGCTGCGCGTCTGGGTCGCCCACAACCGCAGCATTCCTGCGCACCTGATCGACCGGCTCGCCGCCGACCCCGACCCCGACGTGCGCACCCGCATCGCGCAAAAGAACACCCTGCCCCCGGCCGTGCTCGAGCGCCTGCTGGACGACCCCGTGCCGGGCGTCCGCCTGGCCGCGGCGCGCAACCCGGCCGTTCCGCTCGAACGCCTCTATCGGATGCTGGCCGCGGCCGCCGACGCGTGGACGCGCCGCCAGTTGAGCGAACGCCTGCAGCGCGCCTGAACATCCCCTCCCCTTGCGGGAGAAGGGATCAGGACATCCACCCGCCGGCCCCGCGCTCGCCCTCGCGCTTGGCCCGCGCGACCCGCGGCTCCTCGACGGCCACCGCCAGGTAGCGCAGCGCGTCGGCGCCGTGGCTCGCCCAGTCGTGCCGCGGCCCCAGGCCCACGCGGCGCTTCTCGTCCACCCGCTCGCGGTATTCGCCGAGCGCCTTCAGCCCCGGCCCGCACGCGCCGGCGTCGATCCACGTCCGCGGCAGCAAGCGGCGCACCGCTTCGATCCCGTCGGCCACGCCCACGCGGGGCGCGATGCGCACCCGAAAGCCCAGCCCCTCCAGCATCTCCGCCCGGCTCTTGCCGGTGCCCAGCTCCCGCGCCATGGCGTCGTGCGGCAGCACCAGCGGCGCATAGACATGGCCGCGCTCGCGCAGGGCCCGCGCGTACCAGTCCAGCCCGACGCCGGAATTCTCGACATAGTCGACCAGCCGCACCTCGCGGCCCACCACCTGGGCGAACCAGATCGCCGTGGCGTCGCCGACGCCTAAGTCCCACGCCGTCCAGACCTCCAGCGCCGGATCGGCCGGCACCCGCGTGATCCGTCCCTGCGCCAGCGCCTCAGACAGCAGCCGCGCGTAGTACGCGCCCTCCGCCACCTTGCGGTATTCGCCCAGCCACACGTGGGCGTGCTTGTCCGGATCGGCCGCCAGGTCGTGCGCCATCTCGGCGGCCAGCACCTGCGGGAACCACGGATTGTCGGCGAACGAGACCCGGCGCACCACCGCGTCCGGCGGAACCGTCCGCCCGCGGAACATCAGGTCGACCGGATCGAACTCGTTCTGCGGGTTCCACGCCCACCACAGCTCCGAGCCGGGCTTGCGCACGGTCGGCACCAGCAGGTCGATGGAGCGCTGCGACACCCGGTCGGCCTCCTCCACCCACACCCGGTCCAGCCCCTCCATCGACTTGATCGCCTCGGGGTTCGACCGCAGGCCCGCGAAGAAGAACCGCGAGCCGTTGGCCCCGCGGATCTCCGCGTCGGTCGACCTGAACACGCCGCTCAAGCCCAGCTCGGCGATCTTGTCCTCGATCAGCCGCTTGGCGCTCTCCTTCACCGACTTCTGGATCTCGCGCGCGCACAGCACCCGCAGCGGCTCGCTCGCCGCCTGCAGGGCCAGGGCGGTAGCGAACGAATGCGACTTGCCCGACCCGCGCCCGCCGAAGAACGCCTTGTGCCGCGCCGGGCGGAACAGCTCCTGGAAGGCCTCAGGGATCTGAGCGGTCGGCATGGCCAGGCCTCACGAACTCCACCGTCACCGCCACGCCGGGGCCGGCGGGCGCGCTCTCGGCCCGTTCGCCCCAGTCGTCCCGCGCGATCTGCTTCAGCGCGAACGCGATCACCGTCGCATTGCCCGCGCCCTTGCCGGACGCGGCGGCCGCCAGCCGGTCCTCCCAGACCTTGGCCCCCTTGGCCCGACCGCGCGCCACGGCCTCCGCAAACGCCGGATGCGCCGCGATCCACGCGCTCACCGTCGAGCGCGCCACGTCCAGCTCCCCGGCCAACACCGCCAGGCTGTAGCCCTTTGACAGGCACTCCACCGCCGTCTCGCAGAAGGCGGCGCGATAGCGGGACGCGGTCATGGTGAGCCCTCCGGCTGGACAAGACACGGGCGCAGGCGCCTACTCACGCGCGGGGGGACTTCACATGAACACCACGACGAGCGGACGGGCCCTGTTGGCCGCGGGCCTGGTTCTGGCGGCGACCGTGGGCGGCCCGGCGCCGGCCGTACGCGCCGACGCCCGGTACGTGGAGGTCGATTTCTGCAACGACGACGACGAGGCCATCTCTTTGGCCATGGCGCACTACGACACACCACTTTTCGGCCAGTACGTCATCCGCGGGTGGTACACGATCGCGCCGCATACCTGCCGCCACGAGGATATCGCGCGCGGCGGCGTCCTCTACACCTTCGCCGGCTCCGCGGACGGACACGAATGGGACGGCGACACCCGGTTCTGCGTGCCCTTGAAGGCGTTCAACCGCACCGCGACCCGCGAAGACGAGTGCGCCGAGGGCGAGGCGCCCTTCCGGTTCGAGGCGCACGTGCTCCCCTGGGACGACACCTACACCGTCACCTTCTCCCGCTGAGCCGGTCGATCGCTGAGCCGCCTCCAAAAACGTCACCCTGGGGCTGACGAAAATGGTCGAGCGCAAAGGCATCCCGCCCCGTCGGAGCTCGGCCGACAAGGGTCAACGGTCGCGAACATCACGTGCTCGGCGGCTCGTCCGGGGCGGAAACTCAATTCACAATCCGTCATCCCGGCCGCAGCGCAGCGCGAGCTTCGCGGAGAGCCGGATGAGGGCGCAGAGGATTCCCGCCCCGTCGGAGTTCGGCCGACAGGGGTCAACGGTCGCTCACAGGCGTGTTCGGCGCGACTCGTCAGGGGCGGAAACTCTTAGATCTCCCCCCGAGCGGAGCGCTGGGGGAGCAGGCGGCGTCAGCCGCCGTGGGGGGCTCCAGCGGAGTGCGACGTGAGCCGCAGCGCCACGCTGGAGCCCCCTCCACCACGCTTCGCGTGGTCCCCCTCCCCCAGCGCTTCGCTAGGGGGAGGATTGGGTTCGCCGAGGTCGGCGGGGCGACCGCCATTTCGACGCGAAGGGCCGCGGGGCCGGCGGGGGAGCGCCGGTCTCGGGAGGGAACGCTGAAGGGGAAGCGTCCCGCGCTCCCGTCACAGGGGCGACCTGCGAAGGGGCGGCCGCGCCGCTCGGCGAAGCTTGGTCGCCGCCGCCCGGGCAGGGGCGTTGCGTCCGGGGTCCACCCGGTCCGCCGCGGCGAAACCTCGAAAGGGAAAAGCGATCCGGCGGGCGCTTCAGGAGAGCGCCTCGGCCCCCGGCGCAGCAATCCACCGTGGCTAAGGGATAGCCGAACGCCCCGGGGCCGTCAAGAACAAAACCAGAACTTTTTTCGACGGGCCGGCTCGCGCGCCCGCGCGCCTTTCCCGTGTAAGTAACCTTTGTCTGGTTCTGATATCTGACTCTGAGATGCTGGAGCCCGGCTGAAGCCCGGCCCAAGCGGACGCCTGGCGTCCGCCAGCCACACGTCTGTTATTTCAATAGCTTACGCCCGCCATCACGCGCCGCGCATCCGCCCGGGTCCGCCCGCGCCGGCGACAGGAATTCCGCCGCGAAACCGCGCGCCCCTACGCAACCTCCCCCACCCCTCTTCGGGGTTTGCCCGATCCCTCCGGCCGTCCCAGCACGCCATGCTCCGTCGTTTCCGCCGGAGGGCGTCATGTTCGATCGCCACCGTCTCTTCAGCCTCGCCGCCGCCCTGGTCCTGGGCGCGTGCACCGCCGCCGCCGAGCCGGCCGCCCGGGTCCAGGCCGACCCGTCGGTGGACGTCTCCGGCTGGCGCAACTTCGTCTGGACCGGCCCGATGTCGCCCTCCGACGTCGATCCGGCGCTGGAGGTCCAGGCCCAGGCCTCGGTGGCCCGCGCCCTCGAGCAGCGCGGCTACAGCCAGGGCCAGCCGCCCCAGTTCGCCGTCGCCGTCTTCTTCGGCGATCCGGGCAAGCCGCCGCTCTACACCGAAGGCCCCCGCTACAGCGCCGCCCCCGACCCGCGGGCCGGCCAGCGCAGCTGGGGCGGCCTGCTGGACTGGCCCGAGCAGACGGGCCCCACGCCCGGAACCCTGACGGTGGCCGTGGTCGACGTCGCCTCGCGCAAGGCGGTCTGGCGCTCGACCTCGCGCGCGCACCTCGGCCGCGACGCCACGCCCGACGACGTCGACGCCGTGGTCGCCGCCGTGCTGGCCGACTTCCCGGCCCGGGACTGACCCGCATGTCCGCCCGCCCGCTCGCCCGCGCCGCCGGCCCCGTCGTCGCTCTGGTGCTGTGCGCCTTCGCCGGCCCGGAGGTGAAGACGAAGTTCGACGCCACCGCCGACTTCGTCGACATGCACAGCTACAGCTGGGCCGTCACCAGCCCGCCCGCCGGCGCTGTCGCCACGACCTGGAAGCAGGTGCGCGACGCGATCGACCGCGACCTGCAGGCCCGCGGCTACACCCAAGCCCAGCCCGGCGACTTCGCGATCGGCTTCACGATCGGCCGCCGGCAGCAGACCAAGACCTGGGACCTCGGCCAGTCCTACGGCGGTTGGGGCGGCCCCGGCCCGGTCGACTGGTCCGGCGGCTCGCCCGACGTCATCGACTACACCGAGGGCACCCTGGCCATCGACGTGTTCGACGCGAAGACCCGGCGGCCGCTCTGGCACGGCGCCCTGTCCCAGCGCATCAGCGCCGTCCCCGACCAGGCCGAGATCGACGCTGCGGTGAAAACCGTGCTGGACAAGTTCCCGCCCCCGCCGCCCGCAAAGTGAGCCCCCTCGGGGGAGACCGCCGCCCGTCTCGGGGTTTTTGCCGAGCGACGCGGCCCCGCCCCGGCGCGATCCTGCGGGCCAAGTCTCGAGGAGCGCGCGCCATGACCGACCGTCGCCGCCTGCTGGGTCTCGCCGCCGGCCTGAGCGTCGCCCTGGGCCTGAGCGCCTGCGCCACCGGCCCGAACATCAACACCGACTATGACCGAAGCGTCGACTTCTCGAGCTTCCACACCTTCTCGCTGGCCAGCGACACGCCCCAGCCCGGCGCCCCGCCCCTGACCTGGCAGCGGGTCAGCGACGCCATCAACCGCACGCTTCAGGCCCGCGGCTTCACCCGCAGCGACACGCCCGACTTCGCCGTCGGCTTCACGCTCGGCAAGCGCGACCGCATCGAGACCTGGAACTACGGCCCCTATTACGGCGCCTGGGGCCAGTCCGGCGGCGGCTGGTGGAACGCCCAGACCCACGTGCGCACCATCACCGAAGGCACCCTGACCATCGACGTGTTCGACGCCAAGACGCGCCGCCCGGTCTGGTCGGGCACCGCCACCCAGCGGCTCAGCGGCCCGGTCTCGCAGGCCGAGATCGACGCCGCGGTGACCAGCGTGCTCGCCAAGTTCCCGCCGACGTCGGGCAACTAGCCAGATCTCCCCCCGGGGGGGAGCCGGCGGCGAAGCCGCCGTGGGGGCCTCCAGCGGAGCGCGACGCCGCCGCCCCCCGCCGAGGGTGACGATCTTTGGCGCGCATCGCGCTAAAGCACGGTCCCCGCCCTCGGAGCACCGCCATGGCCCGCGCCCACGCCGACATCGGCACGACCGACTACGCCGTCGCCCTCAAGGCCGGCCACCACCGGCTGACCGCCGACGAACGCCCCGACCTCGGCGGCCAGGACGCCGGCCCCGCCCCCTACGAGTTGCTGTGCGCGGCCCTGTCGGCCTGCACCGCCATCACGCTTCGCATGTACGCCGGCCGCAAGGGCTGGGCGCTGACCGCCGCCCACGTCGACGTCCACTTCGCCCGCGAAGGCGAGGTCGAACGCCTGGACCGCACGCTCCGCTTCGAAGGCGAGCTCGACGAGACCCAACGCGCCCGCCTCGCCGACATCGCCGAACGCACCCCGGTGACGCTCACGCTGAAACGGTCGATGGCGATCGCGACGACGGTCGCCGACTAGCCAAGATCTCCCCCCTCCGGGGGGAGCCGCCGCCGGCGGGCGGCGTGGGGGGCTCCAGCGGAGCGCGCGAGCCCCCCCCAAATACCGTCACCCTCGGGCTCGTCCCGAGGGCCCAGCGTTCAGCTCGCACCTCCCCTCGGTCCGTTCGCGCACCGGAAGCCTGGCCCCTCGGGACAAGCCCGAGGGTGACGATCAATTGCTGCGTTCACCCGGCTGAAAACATTACAGTTTCAATCTCGCCCCTCGCCGGACGGATGACCCGCCCGGCGCGACGCGAGCGGCGGCGATGACGAGAGAACGGATCGAGCGGATCTTCATCACGCCCGGGCGCTGGATCACCATCGCCGCCACCTATTTCCCGCTCAGCACCCGCTTCCTCGACGAAGACTATCGCGCCAACGAACTCAATCACGGCTTCTGGGCGGTGATGTTCTGGATGACCTTGGGCTGTTTGCTCGCCGCCCTGCTGGCCCGCTGAAGCCGCTCCAAATCCGTCTGTCCCGACGAATGTCGGGACCCAGATTCATCCGCCACTCTCAGTGGGCTTCACCTGGACCCCGACTTTCGTCGGGGCGTACGGAGGAGGTGGAAGGCGCGGTTTCCGCTGGAGCCCCCGCCCTCACCGCCGGTGCGCCCCCGCCTCCAGCGCCGAATACAGCCCCTGCAGCACCGCCACCCGGCCCTCCGCCTCCGGCGTCTCGCCGTGGCCGTCGGCGCGCTCCTCCTCGCAGCGGGCCAGCACGGCGCCCACGAAGTCCAGGATCGCCGCCCGCTCCCGGCCCGCCTCGCGCGCCAGCGGCCGCCCGGCCCCCAGCCGCGCGGCGATCTCCCACAGGGCGTAGACGCAGCCGTCGGCCACGCCGTCCTCGCCGGCCCCGACGCGATAGCGGTCGCGCTCGGCCGCCCGCAGCAGGCCCTCGACATAGGCCCGCGCCGCCCGCCGCTCGGCGGCGTCCTCGGTCGGCATGGCCGACAGGCCCAGCTCCGGAATGCGCTCGTCGGCCAGGCGCAGCTCCACCTCCGCCGCCCGCGCCGCCGCCACCACGAACTCGCGCGCCTCCTCCAGGTCGTCGGTCAGCAAGAGCGACCGCTCGAACCCCTTCTCCTCGGCCAGCCGCTTCAGCAGCGGATACAGCGGCTTGGCCTTCGGATCGGCCGGATGCGCCGAGCGGTGCCAGTAATCCCGCCCTAGCAGCACCATCGGCGTCGGCGAGAGGCGCCCGCGATAGTAGTTCTGCGTGGCGTCCTGGAAGATTTCCTGCACCGTGCCTGCGTTGCCCTCGGCGAAGATGATGCCGCCGCTCGACACGCTGACCAGGCCGTCCTCGCGCAGCGCGTTGTAGAAGAACTTGGCGATGTGGCTGGCGAACAGGTTGGGCGGCTCGTGGCCGTACAGCCAGGTCGGAATGCCCAGGCTCGGCCCGCCCGGATGCGAGGGCGCGTCCCAGGTCCCCAGCAGCCGCGCGCGCACCGCGCACGCCGTCTCCAGCCAGGCGTCGACCTCCTTGTAGTCCGGGGCCGGGGCCAGCTCCGCCAGCGCGACGTTCAGCTCGTGATCGGCGAACGGCGCGAGAAACGCGCCCAGGTTGGCCGCCTCCATCAGCCCCGGCCCGCCGCCGGTGATGATCAGGAAGCCCAGCCGGTGCAGGTCGCGCGCCAGCACCGCCACGTCCCGATAGCTGGGCGCGTTGCGGCTGACGTCGTGGCCGCCCATGAAGGCCACCGCCCGCCGGCCGCACTGCTTCAGGAAGCGCCCGACCGCGTGCTCCATGGCCGTGTCGTGCAGCTTGGCCGCCACCGCCTCGGCCGCGTTCAGCCGCCGGGGCACCGCCTGCTCCTCCATGAACCAGCGGAAGCAGCGATGGTCGTAAGAGTCGGCCCACGAGCCCGGCCGGCCCGGCTGGAAGCCGTCGTAGATGGTCGCCACCGTGTACCAGCGGCTCGGAAACTGGCGGAACGGCACGCCCGGCGCCTTGGACACCACATAGGCCCCCTCCGCCACCGCCTGCGCGGCGGTCTCGGGCGCCAGCTCGCAGTCCAGGAAGGCGCAGCCGGCCGTGGTGGTCCGGGCGAAGCCCTGCGCGAACGGCCGCAGGTCCAGCGAGTGGAACATGGCCGGCCCGTGGTCGGGCGCCGCCAGCCACCCCCGCACGTCCTGCTCGTCACGGATCTCAAGCATACCGCGACAGTCTCCGCCCGCCGCGACCGCAGGGCAAGCGCCCCCTTAGATCTCCCCCCGCTGGGGGGAGCCGGCGGCAAAGCCGCCGTGGGGGCCTCCAGCGGAGCGCGACGGCGCCGCCCCACGCCCGTCACCCTCGGGCTTGTCCCGAGGGCCCAGCGTTCAGCTCGCACCTCCGCTAGAACCGTTCGCGCACCGGATGCCTGGGCCCTCGGGACAAGCCCGAGGGTGACGATCATTTTGAACCTCCGCACGCCGGATGCGGAGCTCCAGCCCCGATCCGGGAGCAAACTCGCCGCCATGGATTAAGCCGCACGGAGGTTCGGGGGGCTCCGGCGCAAGGCGACGGAGACCACGGGTACTGGTGCGCTTGCGCGGCCGACCGCCGCGCGCGCCGAAGCCCCCCGCCGCCGCCTGGGACGGCGGCTCCCCCCGAAGGGGGATCGGAGATCACTCGAACAGCGGCGTCGCGATGCTCACTTCCGTGCGGAAGTTCACCGTGTAGGCCGGGATCCACGGCGAGCCGATGTGGTGCTTGTACGAGGTCACCACGTCGGCCACCTGCAGCTTCGGCGTCGAGCGGTCCTTGGTCACCGTCACCGTCACGTCCGGATCGGCGATCTGGGTCAGGCGCTTGACGATGTCGGCCTTGATCACCGCCGCGTCGACGTCGGCGTCGATGGCCAGCTTGCGCGCGGATTCCTCGGTGGCGTAGCGCACGCTCGAGGCGCAGTGCATGGCCCAGCCGAAGTTGATCAGCGCGAACAGGAGCATCAGGAAGATCGGGCCGACGATGGCGAACTCCACCGCCGTCGCCCCGCCCTCGTCGCCCGCGAACCGCCGGCGAGGGGCTTTCACGGCGCGCTCAGCGGACACGGACCACCTGCGTGTCTTTGAGCGTTTGCTTCAGGAACACGCCGGTGCCCGTGCCGCTGGCGGCGAAGGTCACGAACACCTGCGGCGGGGTCTGGGTGCTGGCGCACAGGCCGGTGCAGACGTTCGCCGCGCTGCCGCACTTGCACGAGCGCGAGACGGTCACCGCCGCGTTGCGCGGCTTGTCCTTCCAGGAGGCCAGCGCGATCGTCTTCGCCGTCGCGTCGCTGGACCCGCCGCCGCGGATGTACTGCGCGCCCGCCTCGACGCCGGCGCGCATGGCCAGCACGCCCCTCGAGCCGGTCCACAGGTCGTAGGTCATCACCGCCGCCCCCGACAGGATCGGCACGATCAGGGCGAACTCCACGGCCGAGGCGCCGCCGCAGTCCTTCAGGAATTTCTTCAATCCGCGCATGGGCCTATTCCGCGAGTTTGACGAGCTTCATGGCCGGCAGGGCGCTCATGCCCTTGTCGGTGCAGTCGGCGTTGAAGGTGGCGTTGCCGTTCCACTCGACCGTGCGCGCCACCACCTGGGTGCAGCCGTTCTCGCCCTCGAAGTCGCCGAGGTACTCGACCGCGTTGTTGGCGAAGTAGATCGCTCCGGTCATCTTGGAGTCGGCCGTGCCGTTGAAGGTCGCCCGCCCGGCCGTGCTCTCGCGGTCGCCCATGAACAGCACGCCCGAATAGGGCCCCGAGGTCGGCGCGCTCACCTGGATGGTGGCCGAACCGTTGATCTGCGGGGAGGACGAGCCGTTGAAGAAGATCGTCACCCCCTCGCCCATCACCTTGGTGTTGGCGTTGATCTTCAGGTTGCCGCCGGTGACCACGTAGACGCCCGGCTGCAGGTTCACGGTGCCGCTCAGGCTCATGCCGCTGCAGTAGATGCCCGGCGTGCGCGTGGCGCCCACGTCCGGCTTGCACGGACCGGAGGCGGAGGGTTCGGGCACGTTGCGGTACGGGTCGGCGACCGGGGGCGCCTGGGTCACGGGCGCGTCGCACTCGGTCATGGTCAGGTTGGCCCCCGACAGGGCCACGCCGCCGACCGAGATCAGGCAGGTGGTCTTCAGGCTGTTCGAGCCCTGGGTGATGGTGGCGTCGGCCGCCACCGAATTGGTCATGACGCTGCAGCCGTTCAGCGTCAGGCTGGAGCTGCCGGAGAACTTGGCCGCGCCGGAGGCCGAGGGGTGCAGGGCCAGCACGCAGGCGCTGGCCGCGGTCTGGAACACCGCCACCGAGCGGGCCCGCGCCTCCACCTTGGACTTGCTGAACACCTTGGTGAAGAACCGCTGCACCGGCGAGCGCAGCTGCACCTCCACCGCGTCCGGGCTGCCGGCGAACTTGCCCGAGCTCGGCGGGGTGTTCACCACCACCGTGCCGCCGGCGATGGTGAAGCCGTTTGCCACCGCCTCGCGCTTGGCCGTGGCGGCGATCTCGGCGTCGCTGGCGCCGGCCCGCTTGTCGATGGCCGCCGCATAGGCCGCCGCGTCGGACGCCGCCTGCAGCTCCAGGTCCTTGAAATACCAGTAGGTCGTTTCGATCCCCAGCCCCGCCCCGCCGGCCACCAGCGGCAGCGTCAGAGCGAACAGCAGGGCGACGTTGCCGCCCTCGGACCTGAACCGTCGAAGGAAGTTCCGCATCACCACGCGCCCCCGGAGAGAATCACCTGCTCCGTCGAGGCTACGCCCGCGTGTTAAATCGAGTGCGAAAGCAAAGGCTTAATTTGCATTATCCATGTTATACGCGAACCGTTTGGTGAACACGCATTAAGCCTGTCCGGAGGGCTTCGCCCCGCGCTCCGCCGAACGAAGCCCTCCGTCCTCCAAGCGAACGAGAAGTACAGACGCGGCCTCGGCCGCGGGCGGTCAACCGGCCTCCGCCCCAACCGTTCCTGACCCTTCTCCCGGAGGGAGAAGGAGGGGCCCACGCTGCTTCGCAGCGTGGGAGGATGAGGGGTTACGGACCCGAGCGGCCTTGGCGCCCCGCCCTGCCCCCTCCCGTATCCCTCACCCTCCCACGCGCCTTGCGGCGCGTGGGCCCCGCCCTCTCCCGACCGGGAGAGGGGAAGAGGCCCCAGGAACACCCCCGCTCGAGGAATGTTGCTCAGCATCGGCTCAACAGGTGCAGGCCAGGCCATGCGTGCGTCCCGCAAACCCGCTCCGCTCCTCGCCGCCGTCCTGGCCGCGGCGCTGGCCGCCCTCGCCGCCCCCGCCCGCGCCGACGAGGGCGGGGTCAGCTTCTGGCTGCCCGGCCAGTACGCCAGCGACGCGGCCGTGCCCCCGCCGCCCGGCTTCTACCTGGGAGGCGACACCTACGTTTACAGCGGCGACGCCGGCCACGAGCGGAGCTTTCCGATCGGCGGATCCATCGTCGCCGACGTCGACGGCGACCTCGTCGCCCAGCTCGTCACCGCCCTCTACGCGCCCGAGGGCAAGGTGCTCGGCGGCGGCCAGCTCGCCCTGTCCATGACCGGCATGTACGCGTGGAACAGCGTCTCGGGCGACATCCGGGTCGCGCGCCCGAACGGCGACGAGCTGACCGGCCGGCGCGACGACTCCGTCTGGGGGTTCGGCGACCTCTATCCGCTCGCCTCGGTGACCTGGAACAAGGGCGTCAACAACTGGATGGCCTACCTGACCGGCGACCTTCCGGTCGGCGCGTACGATCCCGACCGGCTGGCCAACATCGGCCTCGGCCACGCGGCCGTCGACGGCGGCGGCGCCTACACCTACCTCGATCCGAAGTCGGGGCGGGAGTTCTCGGCCACGGCAGGGCTCACCTACAACTTCGAAAATCCGCAGACCGACTATAAGAGCGGCGTCGATTTCCACCTCGACTGGGCCGCCTCGCAGTTCCTGAACCAGCAGGTCTATGTCGGCCTGGCCGGCTACTGGTACCAGCAGCTGACCGACGACAGCGGCTCAGGCGACCGGGTGGGCGCGTTCAAGTCCAGCGTGGCCGCCGTCGGCCCCGAGGTCGGCTACCTGTTCAGCGTCAACGGCCGCCAGGCGGCGCTGAACGCGCGCGCCTACTGGGAGTTCGCCGCCGAACACCGGCTGGAGGGCTGGGCCGGCTTCCTGACCCTGAGCGTGCCGCTGAGCGGCCCCCGGCCCAAGGCGGCCGCCGGCGGCTGACGCCTCAGCGCTTGCAGGCGGCCAGGATCTCGGCGGCGTCGCGCTCGCCCTGGGCGCTGGCGTCGACGTAGTCGGCGGGCTGGTCGTAGCGGAACTCGCGGTCCGAGCCGACCGGGATCACCACCGTCTCCATGCGGGTGAAGCCGCCCGTCGACAGCAGCAACTCGGTGTAGGCGGACGACTCGGACACCCCGCGGTCGCGCGCGCCGTAGATGCTCAGGGTGTCGCCGCGGCGCCTGTCGCCGGCCCCCGACCGCACCAGGTACCACTTGGTGGCCCGGCCCATGACCAGCTCTTCCTGCTTGGCCGGCTCGTAGCCCTTGCGCGCGGCCATGGCGACCGCGCACTCCACCGCCAGCTTCTGGGTCTCGGCGATCTTCTCCAGCGCCGCGTAGGCGCCGTGATAGCCGCCCTCGCGGGCGTCCAGCAGCATGCGCACGCCCTCGGCGTGGTCGCGCTTCACGCCCGCGCCGTCGATCAGGGCCTGGCCGTAGTGGGCCAGCGAGTCCGCCTGGTTCCGGTCGGCCGCCAGCTTGAACCAGCGCAGCGACTGGGCGAGGTGGTCGGGGACCGCCTTCTGGGCGTCGGCCGTCTGATACATGTGCCCCAGCTTGTGCATCAGATCGGGGTTGTCGACGGCCAGGGCCGCCTCGCCGACCAGCTTCAGCGCCCCGGCCAGGTCGCCCTTCGCCTGCAGCGCCTGGGCCTGGTTCAGCAGGCCTTGCGCCTTGTCGATGGCGGCCTGGCTCGGCTCGGCCGGCGCCGGCGCAGCTTGGGCGGACGCGCCCGCGGTCAGCGCCAGCGCGAGCGCTAAAACAATCGACTTCATGGGGGTCCCCTCCCGGAATCGCGGCGAGGATAGCGGCGCCCCGGGCGCGGTCCAGACGCCCAGGCCGAACGGATCGTCGCAGGCATGCCTCGACCGCTGGCGGCCGCCACCGGCGAAGCTGGCCGTTTGGGCGCGGCGCGATCCGGCGCTTATTTATTATACCCGGTGAAGTCCTCGCCGACCTTGATGTTCGGGTATTGCTTCACGCTCCGCTCATACCCTTCGATGAGCTTGAGATTCGGGGCCAGAACCCATGCAGTGGTGAAATCGGTATAGAATAGATTGTTGTCCTCGTGCGGATCGCTGCTCAGGTTGTACATCAGGGGAAACGCCGGCCGGAGGTAGGGGCTCTCGACGGCCGGGCTATCGGCCGTGTAGCGGAAGACCGTCTTCCAGAACTTCCACTTGATCGACATCAGCTCGCCGTCCGCGCCGAAGAACATGTAGCTGTCGCGGCCGGTCTTATCGCTCTTGCCCAGCATGAAGGGCGACGCGTCAACGCCGTCGATCGGGCGGTCCCTGGGCACGAGGCCGGGCGCCCCCACCATTCCGGCCACTGTCGGCAGCCAGTCCACGGCGGCCAGCATCTGCTCCGTGACCACGCCGGCCGGGACCTTACCGGGCCAGCGGACGATGGCCGGCACCCGCATGCTTCCCTCGAACGGCGTGTTGAAGAAATTGCCGCGGAACGGCCCGTTCGAGCCCGGCCCGACTTGCGGGACCGCCCCTCCGCCCGCGTTGTCGCTGCTGAAGATAAAGATCGTGTTGTCCTCGACGCCCGCGGCCTTGACGGCGTCCATGACCTGGCCGACCCGGTAGTCCATCTCGGCGATGACGTCGGCGAACTCCCCGCTGCGCTCGGTGGACTTGCCGGCGAAATTCGGGTTGGACATCACCGGCGGGTGCACCTCGGAGTAGCCCACGTAGACGAAGAAGGGCTTCTTCGCCGCCGCTTCGCGCCTGATGTACTCGACCGTCTTGGGGATGATGTACTTCTCGTCCACGATCGGCCGCACCTTCAGGTCCAGCGGCATCACCGGCCTGGACGGCTGGCCCTTCACGCCCTCCCAGATCATCGGCGTCGGCTGGCCGGTCTCCTTGAACAGCGGCCAGGCGGTGTAGCCCGCCTCGTCCCAGCTGTTCTCGATGCCCCACCACTCGTCGAAGCCCTGGTCGTTCGGCAGCCGTCCTTGCGTGTCGCCGCAGTGCCACTTGCCGAACAGCGCGGTGCTGTAGCCGTCGGCGGACAGCAGTTCGGCGATGGTGTACTCCCACGGCGCCAGCCCGCCCTTGCCCTCCCCGGGCAACGGGACCTTGTAGGTTCCCGAGCGGACCGGATGGCGCCCGGTCAGGATCGCTGAACGCGACGGCGTGCACTGGACCTCGACGTTGTAGTTGTTGAAGCGGACGCCCTCGCGGGCCAGCCGGTCGATGTTCGGCGTGGGCACCGTGCCGCCGTACACGCCGAAATTGCCCCAGCCGACGTTGTCCACCAGGATGAACACCACGTTGGGCTTCTGCTGCTGCGCCGCCGCCGGCGCCGGCAGGGCGGACAGCACCGCCGCGCCGACCAGGGCGGTCCCACAGGCGAGCAGGCGCTTGCACAGTTTCATGGCGTTTTCCTCTTGGCCGCCTCGGCCTTGGCCAGCGCCGAGATCGGGACGTCGACGGTCAGGAACATGCTGCCGCCCTCGGTCCGGTACCGGGCGCCAAACCGGCGGTCGCCACGCGGGGTTGCGAAGCTGGGCCGTGGGACAGCGTCCCCCGGCCCGGCCGGCGGCTGAGCCGGCCCGCCCCGGAACAGGCTTCGCCGGTCGCGGGTTGGCTCGCCGCGCAAGCGGAGCAAGGACATGAAGTCAGGCTGGCTGGCGATCTCCCTGGCCCTGGCGGCCGCCGCCGCCCACGCGGCCCGCGCCCAGGCGCCCGACGCCAGCGCGGCGGAGCTGGCCAAGAAGCTGGCCAATCCGGTCTCCGACCTGATCAGCGTGCCCTTCCAGAACAACTGGGACTGGGACCTCGGCCCGAGCGGCGACGGCTTCCAGTACAAGCTGAACTTCCAGCCGGTGATCCCGGTCTCGATCAGCCGCGACTGGAACCTGATCTCGCGCACCATCGTGCCGGTGATCGACCAGCAGGACGTCACCGCGAACGGCCAGGACCAGAGCGGCTTCGGCGACACCAGCGCCAGCCTGTTCTTCTCGCCCAAGAATCCGACCAACGGCTGGATCTGGGGCGTCGGCCCGATCTTCCTGCTGCCCACGGCCACCGACGGGCTCGGCTCGAACCAGTGGGGCGCGGGCCCCACCGCCGTGGTGCTGCGCCAGCAGGGCCCCTGGACCTACGGCATGCTGGCCAACCAGGTCTGGTCGATCAACGGCGCCGGCAACCACCCGGACGTCAACGCCCTCTTCCTGCAGCCCTTCCTGAACTACACCACGGCCAAAGCCACCAGCTTCACCCTCAACACCGAAAGCACCTACGACTGGGAAGCCGAGCAGTGGACCGCGCCGATCAACCTGATGGTGGCGCAGATGCTCAAGCCCACGCCGGGCGGCGGGATCCCCTTCCCGGTCCAGGCTCAGCTCGGCTTGCGCTACTACGTCGACAAGCCGCCGAACGGGCCCGACTGGGGCATCCGCATCAACATCGTCGCCCTTTTCCCGACCGGGAAGCGCGCCGGCTGAGGCCGCTCACTCCCCGCGGAAGACCGTGATGTTCGGCGCCGGCGGGTTGGGGTGGCCCTTGAGCGACTTCTCGTAGGCCTCGACCTCCTTCAGCGGGCCTTCGGCGGACCAGCCGAACACCGCGCCGACGTTGCGGTCCTCGTGCGGGTCCATCTCGATGTTGAAGACCTTCGGATAGCCGGCCATCGGGGCGCTGGCCGATCCCAGGCCCGGCGCGCGCTGCGGCCCGACGCCCGTCGGGTAGATGTCGGTGAAATAGACCCGCCACTGCTTCCAACGCGCGGCGACCAGGTCCGGCCCGATGAAGCTCAGCAGACCTTCGCGGCGGCCCGTGGCGCTGCGCCCGAACAGCACGTCGCTCTGGTCGACGCCGTCGATCGGCCGGTCGGTCGGCATCTTGCCGCCGGCGACGCCGGCCAGGGTCGGCAGGAAGTCCATGATCGAGAACATGGCGTTGGAGGTGGTGTTGGCCGCGACGTGCCCCGGCCAGCGGATGAAGGCGAAGGTGCGGACGGAGCCTTCCGTCACCTCCCCCAGCTCGCCGCGAAACGGGCCGCTGTTGCCGAAGTCCGTCGAGCCCAGGTTGCCGAACTCGTGGGCCATGTAGGCGCTGGGCCCGTTGTCGGAGCAGAAGATGACGAGGGTGTCGTTGTCGATGCCGAGCTGCTTGATCGTGTCGAGCACCTGGCCGACGTGGAAGTCGCCCTCCATCAGCTTGTCGCCGTAATTGCCGATGCGCGACTTGCCTTCGAACTCCTTGGACGGGCGGTTGGGGAAGTGGGCCATCGAGAACGGCAGGTAGAGGAAGAACGGCTTGCCGGCCGCGTGCTGGCGCTTGATGAAGTCGATCGACTTGGCGGTCAGCTCGTTGTCGATCTCGGCGCGCACCGCCAGGGTGTAGGGCTTCACCTGCCGCAGCGCGCTTCCCGCCGTCGCCTCGACGACATGCGGTCCTTTGGCGAGCAACGCCCCGGGCGGCGCCTCGATCGAGTGGGTCATCTCGATGGTGTCGACGTAGGCGGCCGAGTCCCAGGAGGTGTCCGGCGGGATGCCGTAGAACTCGTCGAATCCGTGCGCGGTGGGCAGGCTCTGCGGCTCGCTCCCCAGGTGCCACTTCCCGTAGATGGCCGTGGCGTAGCCGGCGGCGTGGAACATGTCGCCCATGGTGAAGGCCTTGCCCGACAGGGTGGCCGGCGTGCCCGGCACGATGATCAGCGACAGGCCGTTGCGGATCGAATACTGCCCGGTCATCAGGGCCGCGCGCGAGGGCGTGCAGGCCGGCTCGACCAGGAACTGGGTCAGGCGCAGCCCCTCGCGCGCCATCTGGTCGGTCCGGGGCGTCGGCGCCCCGCGCAGCTCGCCGCCGCCGTAAGCGCCCATGTCGCCGTAGCCGACGTTGTCGGCCAGGATGAACACCACGTTCGGCCGCGCGGCCTGGGCGTGGGCCGGGGCGGCCGCGGCTCCGGCGGCGCCCATGGCCAGCGCCGCAGCACACCCAAGTAGAGCTCTCCGCACGGCGGCCTCCCTGCAAGGCTAGGCGAGAAACCGGACCAGCACGGTCGAGGTGTTCGCCCGGGCGCGTACATTCGATTACGGCAAACCCGGCACGACCGGCGTCGGTTTCTACAAACAAACCGCCCCCCGGCGCGTTGGATTTGAATCGGAAACGATTTCAGCGGACGAGCCACGGCATGGGCATGCACGGAATGATGGGCGACCAGATGGGCGCCATGGGCCTGATCGGCGCTCTGGTCGTGCTGGTGCTGGTCCTCGCGGCCGGCGCCCTGCTCACCTACATCGTGCGCCGGCGCTGACCGCCAAAGCAAAGGGGGCGGCCTCGCGACCGCCCCCTCGCCTTTTCGTCACCTGCGCCGTCAGGCGCGGACCGTCACCACTTGAACGACACCTTCACCGTCCCGCGGTGCTCCTGCAGGCGTTCGGCCAGCGAACCGTCGTAGCCGACCTGCAGCCAGACGTTCTCCCGCGGCTTGAAGGCCACGCCGGCCTCCAGGCGGGCCCACTCCGACGGCAGCTCGGCGCCCTGGACCACGAAGGTCCCGGTGCCGGTCGGCGCGCCGGAGAAGCCGACGTTGGCCAGGCTCTCCAGGTCGCCGCCGGCGAAGGCCGCGCCCGCGCCGACATAAGGCTTCAGCCGGCCGTGGTCGAAGTCGCGGGTGACGCGCGCGCCGATCTCGCCGACGAACAGCTTGCGCTCGATCTCGCCCACGTTCAGCGACAGGCCGCCCGCGCCGGTTTCGGTGTAGCCGTCCTGCTGCACCTTCGAGCCGGTGCCGCTGACGCCGACGCGCAGCTCGGTCGCCTCGCTCAGCTGGAAGCGCCGGCCGGCGTTGATCGACACGTTGGTCGCCGACACGCTGGTGCTGCCCGCCACGTCCAGGGTCAGCGGACCCAGGCCGATCTGGCGGTCGACGTCGAGATCGCCGGTCAGACGGCTGAACGCCGCCCCGCCGTACCACGGGCCGTCCGAGTACGAGGCGTACGCCCCCGCGTGCCAGAAGCGGCCCTCGCTGGCGGTCGACCGGTCGGTCGTGTCGCCCTGCATGTCGCTGAAGCCCAGCGCGAAGCCGACCCGCCAGGACGGGGCGACCTGGAAGTCCGCGCCGGTCGCGAAGCCGCCGCCGCGGGCGCCCGCGTCGGCCGCGCCGCCCTCGCCCTTCAGGGTGGAGTCGACCACGAAGGCTTCCGCCCAGCCGCCCGGACGGTTGTCCAGCCCGGCCTCGGCCACGCCCAGCATGCCGCCCATCACGTCCGACCGCGCGCCCTGGCCGAACGGCAGGGCCGCGAAGGCCGTGCCGCCGCCGGCCCCGGCCCCGGCGCCGCCGCCCGCGTTCATGTGGCCCTGCATGACGCTCTGGAAGCGGTCGCCGAAGGCCAGGGTCGAGGCGGAGACGTTGGCCACGCCCTCGCCGCTCATGTCCTCGAGCGCCGCATGACGCTCTTCCGGCGTCAGGTCCAGCAGGGTGTTCAGCACCCCGGCCCACTCGTCGGAGCCCTTCAGCTGGGTGCCCGTCAGCGCTTCGCCGACCGGGCCCTGCAGGGTCGGGTCGAACTCCGACCAGTCGACCATGCGCCGGACTTCCAGCACCACCCCGCCCGGCACCACGTCGTAGCGCAGGCGCTGGAAGAGCTGGCCCTCGTAGGCGTTGGCGGTGAAGTCGCCGCTCAGGTTGGCGAATTCCCCGGTCAGGCTGGCGCCCTCGATCAGCAGGTATTGCTGGTTGAAGCCGTACTGGTCGAGCGCCGAGACCGGATGCAGGTCCATGACGCCGCCCGACAACCGGATCGCGCCGTCGGCCACGATGTGGTCGCTGGCGTAGTCGAGGTCCGCGCCGGCGAAGCCGAAGTTCAGCGTGCCGCCGCTCACCGTCAGGGTGTTGGTGAAGAACACGCCCAGGTCCGCGGCCGGGGTCGAACGGGCCGGGCCCGTGCCGATCGCGCCGCCCGGCGAGACCGTGCCGCCGGTGATCTTCAGCTCGCCGCCGATCTCGCCCACGCCGGCCAGCAGGCCGCCGTTGACGTGCAGGTCGCCGGCCAGGATCGCGGCCATGCGCACCTGGCCGCCCTCGACCACCAGCGCGCCGGCGAAGTCGTGCTCGCCCACCAGGGTGAAGGCGCCGTCACCGGTCTTGGTGACCGTGCCTTCGCCGGTGAAGCTGCCCGCGAAGGTCGAGCTTCCGTCGTCCCAGCCGAGCGTCAGGCTTCCGCCCTCGCCCAGGTCCACGACGCCCTCGCCCCACAGCTGGTCGATGGTCTCGTCCCAGCCGTCGAGCGCCCAGGTCGCGTCCTCGTCGACCTGCACCAGGGCGGCGTCGTCGAACCGCTCGGAGGCGCCCAGCGTCAGGCTGCCGCCGACCAGCTCCGTCAGGTCCGCGCCGGCCAGGCCGTTCAGCAGGCTCTCGCCCTCGAACTGCAGCAGCACGCCTTCGCCCAGGTTGGCGTCGACCGTACCGCCCAGCAGCCAGTACTCCTCGGCGCTCAGCGTGCCGGTCCCGGCCAGGGTCCCGTTCAGCTGCAGCCGCTCGACCGTCTCGTCGAAGCCGCCCAGGTCGAGCGTGGCCTCGGCCATGACCGCGACCAGGGCCGCGTCGTCCAGCCGCTCGTCGTCGCCCAGTTCGAGCGTCCCGGCCGCCACGTGGACCTGGCCTGCGCCGGCCGTGCCGTTCAGGGTCGACACGCCGCCGACCGTGTAGATCACGCCCTCGCCCAGGTTGGCGTCCACGGTCGCGCCGTTCAGCTGGTACTCGGCCGCCGTCAGGGTGCCGGTCCCGGCCAGCGTGCCCTTCAGGCGCGCTTCCTTGACCGTCTCGTCATAGCCCTGCAGGTCGAAGGTCGCGCCGCTCTCCACCCACAGGGTGAGCTGGTCGGACAGACGCTCGTCGCCGCCGATGCGCAGCGTGCCCTGCTGGACGTAGGCCGAGCCGGAGAAGGTGTTGGCCCCGTTCAGGGTCAGCACGCCCGCGCCGGTCTTCACCAGCGAGCCGAACTCGTTGCGGAAGGCGTAGTTGACCGGGCCTTCGCCGGCCTGCTGGTGATCCAGAACATAGGCCGAATAGGCCGAGCCCTCGCCGCCCGGATCGTTGTAGCCCTCGCCGTCCTGGTCGACGTGCAGGTTCTGCGGCGCGGGCGCGTACAGGTACTGGCTGTCCCCCCAGCCGTCCATCCAGGCGCGGTAGTCGATCTGGTTCGGATCGTCCGAGACGGTTGAGATGGAATAGTCCGCGCCCTGGCCGCCGAACAGCAGGGCCGCCGCCTCCTGGCCGCTCAGGACCGCCGGGTTCTCCTCCCAGCTCGGGCCGTCCGACACCCGCCAGCTGCCCACGAAGCTCAGGCCGCCGTCCACGATCACGCCATCGAAGACGCTGTCGGCGCCGTCGCCGCCCAGCGTCAGGGTCGAGCCGCCCAGGTGCACCGTGCCGGTCCCGCCCAGCGCCGCGATCGTCTCGTCGGCGTCCAGCGCGAAGGTCGCGTCGGCGGCGACGCTGACCGTCGCCCCGTCGCCGATCGCGTCGCCGCCGGCGACGCGCAGCACGCCCGCCTCGATCGACCAGTTCAGCCCCTGGGCGTGGGTCCCGGTCAGGGTCCACGACCCGTCGCCGATCTTGGTCTGGCTTTCGAACCCGCCCAGCAGGCTGACGTCCAGCGAGCCTTCGCCGGCCCCGCCCAGGATCAGGGCGTCCGTGCCGGCTCCGCCCAGGGCGTAGCCGCCCAACGTGCCGCCGGTGATCATCACCAGCGTGTCGTTTCCGCCGCCCAGGTCCAGCGCCGCGACGCCGCCGTGGATGTCGCCGGCGTTCTCGACCCGCTCAGCGCCGCCCGAGCCCAGCACGCCGTAGCCGGCGCCGCCTGCGATCTCGCCGCCGGCCCGGTTCAGCACCGAGCCGCCGGCCGCGAACGCGACGCCCGTGCCGCCGCTGATCGTGCCGGCGTTGTCCACGCTCACGGCCCCGGTCGAGGCCTGCGGATAGGCCAGCACGCCGTAGAGCCGCCCGTCGATCACCCCGCCCGCGCGGTTGGTGACGCCGCCCGTGCCGGTGAACACCACGCCGCTCTCGCCGTCGATCCGGCCGGCGTTGTCGACGCTGAGGGTCCCGTTGCCCCAAACGCCCCAGCCGCCGCTGTTGCGCCCGGCCGAGGTGATCACCCCGGTGGCGGAGTTGGTCAGCGTGCCGGCGGCGGCGAAGCTCACGGCGTTGTCGGTCACGGCCGAAATCGTGCCGTCGTTGGTCACCGAGCCGGTCGCGCCGAAATACACGCCCCGGAACGTGCCGGCGATCGAGCCGCCTTCGCGGTTGGTGACGGAGCCCCCGCCGTTCAGCAGCACGGCGTAACGGCCGGTGTTCACGTTGACGATGTCGCCCGCGTTGTCGACCGTGGCCGAGCCGCCGAACCGCACGCCGTCATAGCCGCCGCTGATGGTCCCGCCCGCCAGGTTGGTCAGCGTGCCGCCGCCGTTGCCGAAGACGCCCGTATAGTTCGGGTTGGTGCTGATCAGCGTCCCGCCGTTGGTGATCTGGGCCGCGCCGCTGTTCAGGAAGATCGCGTTGCCGTTCGTGCCCCTGATCAGGCCGTCGTTGGTCAGGGTCAGGCCCGCGCCGCCGCTCCACACCCCGCCGCCGCCGGAGATGGTCGCGCCGTCCAGGTTGTCGAGCGTGCCGCCCTGCTCGAGATAGACGGCCCAGCCGGTCGCGGTGATGGCGCCGCCGTTGGTGACCTCGGCGGCCACGCTGCCGATGTTCACCCCGGTGCCGCCGGAGATCGTGCCGCCGGCCTGGTTGGTCAGCTCGATGCTGGAGCCGCGCAGGTAGACGCCGTTGCCGGTGTTCGAGGTGATCGCGCCGCCGTTGGTGATCGAGACGGCGCCGCTGTACGAATACACGCCGGCGTAGGCGCCGCTCTTGATCGCGCCGCCGGCCTGGTTGGTGAGCGTGCCGCCCGCCATCCGCACGCCGTCGTAGCCGCCGAGCGTCAGGACCTCGCCGGTGTAGGATCCGGCCGCGATCGTGCCGGCGTTCTCCAGGCTCGAGACGCCGTAGAGATCCACGCCGTAGCTGCCGCCGACGATGTAGCCGCCGGCCTGGTTGTCGACCGCCGTGTTCGTGCCCACGACGCCGCGATAGCCGCCGGTGATCACGCCGCTGTTGGTCAGCTCGCCGCCGCCGGCCAGGGTCACCCCGTCCGAGCCCGCCCGGATCGTGCCGGAGTTGTCGATCGCGTCGCCGGCGTTGCGCCCGACCACGCCCCAGCTGCCGCCCTGGATCAGGCCGGCGTTGTCGACGTCGATGCGCCCGCCCTGCGAGTCGATCGCCGAGTACTGGCCGTGGATCTCGCCGGTCGCTCGGTTGACCAGGGTCAGCACGCCGGTCCCGGCCGTCGCCACCTGGCCGTTGAGCGTCCCGGCGTTGTCGACGCTCAGGGCGCCCGCGCCGTTGTTGAAGACGGAGTTGCCGCCCTGTATCAGGCCGCCGGCCTGGTTGGTGATCGAGCCGCCGTTGACCTTCACCGCCGTGCCGCCGGTCCCGGTGATCGTGCCGGCGTTGGTGAGCGTCAGGGATCCGCCGGCCGTATTGATGCCCGTCGCGCCGGAGATCAGCCCGGTCGACCGGTTGTCGACCGTGCCGCCGGCGTTCAGGTACACCCCGGCGCCGTAGGCGCTGGTGATCGCCCCGTCGTTGGTGACCGTGGCGGTCCCGCCGAACGCCACGGCGTTCATGTCGCTGGAGATCGAGCCGTGCGACTGGTTCGTCACCGAGCCCGCGCCGGCCATGAACACGCCGGTTCCGTGGCTGAGGATCTGGCCGTCGTTGGTGACCGTGCCGACGCCACCCGAGACATAGATCGCGTCGGAGGACGCGCCGCCGTCGACCATGCCCCCGGCCAGGACCTGGACCTGCGCGCCGCCGCCCTGGACGAGCACCGCGGGGCTGTTGGCGTTGTTGCTGGTGACCGTGCCGGCCACCGCCAGCACGCCCTCGTCGACGACGACCGGCATCTCGGCCGAGCCGGTCAGGGTCACGGTCGACGTCCCGGTCTTCGACAGCTTCTCGAAGTTGAGCAGGTTCACGCCCAGCGTGTCGGCGTTGAAGCTGAAGTCGACCGCCCCGCCCAGCTGAAGGGTGTCGGTCCCGCCCAGGGCGTCGCCCGTGCCGAACACCGTGGTGGCGGCGTCGATCGCGCACACGTCGTCGTCCTCGGTCGCGTCCACGCACATCAGCGCCGGCGCGTAGGACAGCGTGCCGTTCCAGATCCGCGGCTGGTAGAAGCCGGCCATCAGAGACGCGACGCCGTAACCCTGGTAGATCGTCAGGTCGTCGTTCTGGGCCGCGATGTCGCCCACCGCCGAGCCGTTGGTGTAGGACACCACGCCGGTGCTGCCGGCGTCGCTGGTCAGGTACAACCCGTAACGCTGACCGGCGAGCAGCCCGTAGTTCAGGGTCAGCGGGATGTGGGTCGGCGTCCCCTCCGGGTTGACCGTGAGATCGGAGACGCTCCCGAGCAGGGTGTACTCGGACAGATCGCCGGTCAGCCCGCCCTGGCGGATGTAGACGTAATAGGTCCAGCCCGGATTCCAGGCGAGGAAGCTCTGGTCGATCCCCGTCAGGAGCAGGTCGGTGCTGGCCTGGATGTCGAACAGGTTGCCGGCCTGGTTGTTGCCCCCGGCGTAGGTGGTGCTCAGGCTCTGGGCGTGGGCCGCGCCCGCGGCGCCCAGCACCGCCATGGAGGCGCTGGCCAGCAGCATCCGGTTCAGCAGACCCGACCGCTTCGACACGACGCCGCGCGCCGCGCGACCCGACTTCACCTTCGACATGTATTCGCCCCCAGGCGCCGCCCCGATCCCTACGGGTTTGCAGCGCGATCACGGCTCGGGCCGGCCTGCGGACGCGCGTACTCGCCCGCGCCAATACGGCGCCGGCGAAGACCATTCGTCATGCAGAGCGAGTCCGCTCCCCCGCCGCACGCTTAACGACTAATTAAATCAAAGGTCAAGCTAGAGTCGTGCAGCGACAACCGCGCCTATACAATTTTGTATAGACACGCACCTGACGCGACATGGGACAGTGTTAATGTTCGCGCGCGGGACGAATACGAAATAAAGATTTCTCGATTTCTTTCGGCCATGCGAAATCACGCCTGGACCCACGGCCCGGACGGGATCGAATTCAGAGAGGAACGCTGAGACCCCCGGCGCCGCGCACGCTGCAATTTGCGTACCGGCGCGTAAGCATGCTCCCTAGACGACAAGGCTTGCCGCGTCACGCCCCAAAGTTGCGGACTAGACGCCGACCAAAACCCCTTGCGCTCCTGCAAGGACATCTCGGTTAGCACCCCGCCTTGGCCGCCCGAATGCCCCACAATCTCACCTCTGAGACGACCGGCGTTCATGGCTTTCCCCTTTCGGGCTCGCCGCATCGACAAGCGGCGCAACGCAGGCTCTAGTGGCCGCGTCCCGAAGTGAAACGCGGTCATGAGTTCGCCTAACAAGCTTGTGGAACGGCCGCCGCGGCTGGCCTGGAGCATCTCCTCGGCGAGCGATCCCGACGCGATCGACGCCTACCGCGACAGCCTGGCGGACCTGTACGCGGTCACCGACCTCGGCGGCGGCCCGGCCGGCTTCTTCAACAAGGCCTCCTCCTACCAGTTCGGTTCGACCGTGTTCGGGATAGGCGCCTCGGTCGGCCAGACCATGCGCCGCTCGGCCCACGAGCTGCGCCGCTCGGGCTTCGACGGGGTCAGCATCTTCCTCAACGGCGGCGCGGTGGTCGGCGACGTCGACGGGCGCGACCTGCGCGCCGGCCGGGGCGCGATCCATTTCCGCGACCTCTCGCGCCCCTCGAACTCCCGGGCCGAGCACGTCGACGCCATCATGACGGTGATCCCGCGCGAGGTGGCGCCGGACTGGCTGCTGGCCGGGGCCATGCACGGCCACGCCATCGAGGCCACGACGCCCGCCGGGCGCATGCTGGCCGCCCACCTGCGCGCCATCGCCGAGGTCGCCGACGAGCTGGACACGGCCGACGGCCTGGCGGCGATCGACGCCGCCCTGGTCCTGGCCCGCCGCTCGATCGGCGCCGCCCAGGCCATGTCGCCGGACGAGGCGCAGGCGGCCTATCGGACGGTGCGGCGCATGGCCATCGAGGTGATCGATCAACGCCTGCTGGACCGCGATCTCAACGCCGACCTGATCGCCGCGCACCTCGGCGTGTCGCGCGCCACCCTCTACCGGGCGTTCGAGTCTTCAGGCGGGGTGGCTGTCGGCATCCAGCGCCGGCGCCTGGCCCGGGCCTATGCGATCCTGCGGCAGCGCAAGGGGACCAGCCCGACGGTCGCCGACGTCGGCTTCGACTGCGGCTTCGCCAGCGAATCCCACTTCAGCCGCGCCTTCCGCGAGCGCTACGGCATCGCGCCCGGCGAGCTGGGCACGCCTGAGGGTCAGGCGCTCAAGGTCCGCCACGACGTGGTCATGGACTGGCTGCGCGCTCAGTAGGCTCCGGCGGGCGCGCGCTGCAGGCGCAGCGCCACCACCTCCGTCACCCCGCGCGCCGCCGGCGCGGTCTGTTTCAGCCACACGCCCACGGCCGCCTGCAGGGCCCGGCCGCCGTGGGCCGCCAGAAAGCCCCGGACCAGCACGTCCACTTCGAACTCAAACGCGATCACAACTACGCCCCCGCGCGGCGGCGGCGCCATCGCCGGTCTTCGCCGCGCCCCGGCCGTCCAGCTAGCAGGCGCCCCGCCCCGGCCGAATGCCCACGCGTCTCAGCCGGTGAGACGGCAGCTTCCTCTTCCGGGCGGGCGGAGCCCCACTCAGCGTCCCCGTTTGGCGTCCTTCACCGCCTGCAGCGCGAAGGCCTGCAGGCGGGCGGAGGTCGGCAACTGCGCCGGCGCGCGGCCGCGCAGGTCGGCCAGGCGCTGTTCGGCGCCCGGACCGGCCCCGTCGGCCAGCCGCAGCTCGCCGCTGACCGGGTCGACGCGGATCGCCGCGCCCGCCTCCCCGGCCTCGGCCAGCAGGGCGGTGTTGAACTCCAGCAGGGTGGCGCGCTCGACCGGCGGCGCGCAGACGTTCAGCAGCAGGGCCGCGGCCTTGTCCGCCTTGCCGGTGGAGGCCAGCACTCCGCCCGCATTGATGCGCAGGCAGAGCTCGGCGTTGTAGTCGGCCGGCACGCTCGACGTGATCGGCGGGTTCTGGGCGAACGCCGCGGCGGGCGACAGGACGACCACGACGGCGGCCAGCGCGCCCCCGCGCAAGGTCCGTGCGTGACGAGTGATGATACCGACCACTGAAGCTCCCCCCGGATTCGCGGCGAGCGTAGCGGTTCGCCCGCTACTTCGACAGGGCCAGCCGCGCCCCGAAGGCCAGGAACACCCCGCCGACCACCCGGTCCAGCGCCCGGGTCACCTGCGGCTGGCGAAGCCACCGCCCGACCGGCGCGGTGGCGGCGATCAGCACGGCGAACCAGAGCAGGCCGATCAGCACGTGCACGAAGGCCAGCAGCATGGAGAAGGCCGCCACGTCCGCGCCGGCCGGCACGAACTGCGGCAGGAAGGTGATGTAGAACACCCCGATCTTCGGATTGAGGATGTTGGTCAGAAAGCCCTGGCGCAGCGAACGCCACGGGCTGGCCCCGCCGGCCGCCCCCAGCGCCGGGTCGAACCCCTCGCGCGGCTTCCACAAGAGCTTCACGCCCAGCCACGCCAGGTAGGCCGCGCCGACCCACTTCACCACCGTATAGACCACGCCCGACGCCGCCAGCAGCGCGCCCAGCCCCAGCGAGACCAGCGCGCCCCAGACCAGGCAGCCGATCGAGATCCCCAGCGCCGCCAACGCCGCCGGCCGCGCCCCGCCCCCGGCCGCAGAGCGCAGCACCATGGCGGTGTCGACCCCGGGCGTGACGGTCAGAAGCGTCGCCGCGGCGACAAAGGCCAGCAGAGCCTGAACGACGGTCATGAGCGCCTCCGTCCCCCAGCGCTACCGCCGCAATCGCGCGTCGGCAAGGCGGTCGGGGCACAGACCTCCCCCTCAGCGCGGGGTGTCCGCCTCCCAACCCGTATCGAATGTTGGCCGCCCCCCAGCGACCGCTTAGGCTCTGCGTCTGGTGACGAGCCGCCCCACTGAGGGCGCTTTGGTGCATGAGCAAAATGACCCGCGCTTTCCTGTCGTTCGAGGCTCCCGACGAGCTCGGCGAGTGGCTCGCCAAGCACCACGACAGCGCCAGCGAGTTGTGGGTCAGGATATACAAGGCCGGCTCAGGGCCCCGGTCGGTGACTTGGTCCGACTGCGTGATCGAAGCGATCGCATTCGGCTGGATCGACGGTCAGAAGCAGTCTCTCGACGCCGTGTCCTATCTTCAGCGCCTCACACCCAGGAAGCCTGGCTCTAACTGGTCGAAGAAGAACTGCGAACACGCGACGCGACTGATCTCCGAAGGGCGGATGGCGCCCGCGGGCCTGGCCCAGGTGGAGGCCGCGAAGGCGGCCGGCCGATGGGAGAGCGCCTATGCGGGCTCGGCCGCGATGAGCATACCCGACGACTTTCTCGACGCGCTCGAGGCGAGCCCGGCGGCCAAGGCGTTCTTCCATACGCTGGACCGCAAGAACCTCTTCGCGATCTACTACCGCCTTCAGACGGCCAAGAGGCCCGAGACCCGGGCGAGGCGGATGGCCGACATCCTCGCGCGGCTCGATCGGGGCGAGAGGTTCCACTGAGGCGTAGGTCGAGGTCTGGGTTCGACCCGGCGGCCCGGCTTGGATCTCCAGCGGCGAACCTGCCGGTCGGACGCTCGAACTCAAGGCTGGCGAGCGGCGCGCGCCACCGCGCAGCGGCGGGCTTCAACCGGCTCGGTGGACTTCGATCGGCCGACCGGCCCGCGTTCAGCTGGGAGATCCAGGCCGGATAAGGCGCGACGGGGCCTCGTCCTCCTTCGCGGGATCACCCGCTCCACCCGAACCGCCGGTCCAGCTTGCCGAGCTGGCTGGTGAAGCCCATCACCGACATCCTGGTCCAGTGCGGGTCCAGGTGCGGGTGCAGGGTCACGACCATCCGCGCCTGTTCGCCCGCCTGGCTGAACGCGACCTCGATGGTGGTCTCGTAGGGGTCCTGGCCGGGGACGAAGTCGATCACGTGCACCAGGCTCAGCCGCTCGTGCGGCCGGAACTCGGCGTAGACGCCGCGGGTGGCGTGCGACAGCGGCTGGCCCATGTTGCGCATGGCCGCGATCGCCTCGGGGGCGTCGGCGATCATGTCGTATTCCAGCGCCCCGCCCTGCCGGGCCTCCAGCGCGTGCACCTCGACGCGGAAGCCCTCCGGGCCCCACCAGGACTCGAAGCCGTCCTTGGTGGCCCACAGCGCCCACAGCTCCTCGACCGTCGCGCGATAGCTGCGCTCGATCACCACCGCCGCCTGGGGCGCCTGGACGTTCGCGGATGCAGGACAGTCGTTCATGGTTCTTGCTCCCCGGCGCCCGCGCGCCGTTGTTCCAGCGCCGCGCCGAACCGGTCGAGGCGCGCCTCCCACAAACGTCGGTAGTCCGAAAGCCAGGCGTCCAGATCGCGGAACGGCTCGGGGCGCAGCGCATACAGCCGCCGCTGCCCGTCCGGCCGCACCGAGACGAAGCCGCCCTCGTGCAGGATCCGCAGATGACGCGAGACCCCCGACTGGTGGACGCCCGCCTCGCGCACGATGTCGCCGACCTGGCGCTCGCCGTCGCGCAGGCTGGCGACGATGCGGCGGCGCGTGGGGTCGGCGAGAATCTCGAAGGCGTCCGAATGCATCATGGTGCATATGCATATTGGCGCATGTATGTGGCGTCAAGCGCCGCCCGTCGCCCATTGCAGGCGAGTGAGGCGCCCGGCCCCGGGCTTGGCGGCGTCCGGACCGCTGTCTAAGCTTTCGCGCACCATCTGGGGGCAGAGATCCATGAAAAAGCTCACGCTCGCCGTCTTGGCCCTGGCGGCGGCGGCCACGTCAGCTGAGGCCAAGCAACTTCAGGCCCTCTACGCCGACGACCAGTCTGCCTTCTTCGTCGACACCGAAATCGACGAGGCGCTCGGATTCCCCGGGGCCTGGTACTCCCAAGTCTTGAGCGAACGATCCAAACAGGGATTCGACATCGTCCAGACTTACCTGGAAATCGACTGCGAGAACGGCCTGACCCGCGCCCGTCAGGCGATGTTCTTCAACAGCGACTTTCGGATGGTGGACAGCAACTACACCAAAGAAGACTGGACTCCCGTCGCCTCCAAGCCCCAGCTCGACGCGTTCGCCCGCTATGTCTGCGACGACGAGACCAGGTATCCAGGCGTCGTGATCGACGGATCCGGGCGGGACGCGCTCAATCTTTATCGGGCCAAGCTGGCCGCACGGAAGGCCGCGCGCCCGAAGCCATGACCCAGCCCATCAACGAACGCGTTCGGGTGAGCCTGGGCGAGGACGGCGTGGCCGAGGTTCGGCTGAACCGGCCGGACAAGCTGAACGCCGTCGACCCGGCCATGATCGCGGGCATCGTCGCCGCCCAGGACCGCCTGCGCGAGGACCGAAACGTGCGCGCCGTGGTGCTGTGCGGCGAAGGCCGCGGCTTCTGCGCCGGGCTGGACATGACAGCCATGGGCGCGCTGGCCGCCGGCGACGACCTCGGCCTGATGGCCCGCACCCACGGCCAGGCCAACGCCCCGCAGCAGACCGCCTGGGGCTGGCGCACCCTGCCCGTCCCGGTGATCGCCGCCGTCCACGGCCCCGCCTTCGGCGCCGGCTTCCAGATCGCGCTGGGGGCCGACGTCCGCTGCGTCGCGCCGGACGCGAAGCTGTCGGCCATGGAGGTGAAGTGGGGCCTGGTGCCCGACATGGCCGGCGTCGCCCTGCTGCGCGAACTGGTCCGCGCCGACGTCGCCCGCGAGCTGGTCTTCACCGGCCGCGTGGTCGACGGGAGCGAGGCCGCCGCGTTGGGCCTGGCGACCTGGGTCGGCGACGACCCGTTTGCGCGCGCCCGCGCGCTGGCCGCGGAGATCGCCGCGAAGAGCCCCGACGCCGTGCGCGCCGCCAAGCGCCTGTTCAACCAGGCCTTCGACCTCGACGCCGCCGGCGTGCTGGCCGCCGAGGCGCGCGAACAGTCCGCCCTGATCGGCGGCCTGAACCAGCGCGAAGCCATCATGGCCGGCCTGCAGAAGCGCCCGCCGGCGTTCGGCCCGGCCGAGGGGTGAGCTACATCGATCCCTCTCCCCTTGCGGGAGAGGGAGGGGAGAGGGATTCCCGCACCATCTCCTCCGCCGACAGCTCGCCCGGCGTGTACTTCGGCAGCTTCGCCGCCGGGAAGATCGACAGCAGCGAGACGAACGCCACGATCAGGAACGAGCCCTGCAGGGCGCGCACCCCGGCCTCCCGGTTGAGCGCGACCGCCGCCTCCGTCTGATCCGGCGTCGCCTGCGTCGCGGCGAGCCCGCGCCTCAGTTCGTCGGAGGTGACGAAACCGACCTGCTCGGACACCACCTGGGCCCGGACCGGCGCCGGCAGGTCCGAGCGGCCCAGCGCCGCGCCCAGGAACACGCTGAGCAGGGCCACCGCCACCACGCTGGCGAAGGCCGCACCCAGCGCGTTGGAGACGTTGTTGGCCACGCCCCGGAGCGCGGCGACGTCGCCGGCCAGCCGCTTGGGCGAGGCCGACACCAGCACGTTGAACAGCAAGGTCAGCAGCGTCCCCTCGCCCACGCCCACCAGCAGCAGGCCCAGCACCACCGGGACCGTGCTCCAGGCCCGGCCGACGGTGAAGGCCACCACGGCCAGACCGATCGCGATCGCCACGAACGATGCGATCCCCAGCCCGCGCGGCGCGAAGCGGTCGTACAGCCGCACCGACAGCACCCCCGCCGCCGCTATGGCCGCCGAATACGGCAGGATGGCCACGGCCGAGGCCAGCGGCGTGCGCCCCTGGACGATCTGCACGTACAGCGGGATCAGGAATCCCACCGCCAGGCCCAGGCTGCCGGCGACCAGGAAGGCGATCACCGCGCTCTGCTCCTCGCGGCTGTCCAGCACCTCCATCGCCAGCAGGGGCTGCTCGCCCGCGCGCACGCGCCGGTTCGACCAGGCGAAGAACCCCTGCCCCAGCACGATCCCCAGCAGGATCAGGATCGGCGCCGGCGACACCCCCAGCACTGCTGCCGGCGCGGCCGGCTCGGCGGCCAGCAGGCCCCAGGTCTGCAGGTTGTTGAAGCCGACCAGGACCAGCGCGACGGCGGCGGCCGAGAGCGCCACGCCGACCCCGTCGATCCGCACGCCCGGCTGGCGCGCGATCGGCTTCAGCCGGAAGCTCAGGATCTGCACCACGACCGCCAGGGCGACCATCAGCCAGTACGACCAGCGCCAGCTGAAGGCGGTGGCCAGCCAGCCGGCCAGCGCGAAGGCGATGATGCTGGCCACCGCCGGCATCACCGCCAGCACGCCCAGCGCCGTCTCCTGCTGTCGCCCGCGATAGTGCGCGGCGATCAGCACCACCAGGGTCGGCACGGCGGCCGCGGCCGCCACGCCGGCGATCGACTGGGCCAGGTTCATCATGGCCGCGTCGCCGCTGACCGCCATCAGCGCCATGGCCGCCCCGTGCACGGCCAGGCTGACCTGCATCAGCCGCCGCTCGCCAACCCGCTTGCCGATCTGCGCGCCGGGCATGACGAAGGCGGCCACGAACAGCGAGTACAGCAGCAGGGCGGTCGCGGCGGCGGTGGTCGGCGCGCCCAGGTCCTCCGACAGCGGCCCCAGCGACACCGGCAGGGCGCTGACGTTGACGCCCATTTGCAGCTGCCCGAGCACGATGACCACCAGCGGCAGCCAGGGGGCGCGGGCGGGCCGGTTGTCGGCGTCTGCTTCCACATCGGGCCGCATGACGCCCGAACAGTTCATCGCCCTGATCGATCCCTCTCCCCTTGCGGGAGAGGGAGGGGCCCACGCGCAGCGTGGGAGGGTGAGGGGTCGCGCTACGTTCGGCCGGTGATCCGCTGGATCGCGGCCGCCACGGCCTCCGGACGCTCGAAGACGTCCTCGTTTCCGGACCCGCAGCACCTTGAAGTAGTTCGCCGCGAACCAGGCGTCGCGCGCGGCGTCGTACTCGGAATTCTGGTGCGCGGCCCCGTCCGCCTCGACGATCAGCCTGGGATCGAAGCAGGCGAAGTCGGCGATGTACGGCCCGAGCGGGACTTGCCGGCGGAACTTCAGACCGCCGCCCCGTCCGCCGCGCAGCAGCGCCTAAAGGCGCTTCTCAGCCAAGGTGGGCTCGCCCCGCATGGCGCGTGCGATCCTGCATGGTGCGGAGGTCGGCCATGGCGCGAGGGCGCCACGAGCGGCGCCGTGGCGCAACCCCTCAACCTCCCACCGGCCTGCGGCCGGCGGGCCCCTCCCTCTCCCGCAAGGGGAGAGGGATTGATCCGTTACGACAGTTTAACGTGACGCTAGACGTATAAGCACTTATGTAATTCCCATGACCCAGGGCCTCGGCACCCAGCTGCGCCACTTGCTCGACCTGCTCGACGGGGCGGTGGCTGACGCCTACGCCCTGGAGGGCCTGGACTGGCGGCCGCGCTACACGCCGGTCATGCGCGCGCTGATCGCCTCGGAGCCGCGCACGATCGGGCAGATCGCCGAGGCCGCCGGCATCACCCAGCCGGCCGCCACCCAGACCGTGAACCTGATGATCCGCGACGGGCTGGTCAGCTCCACGCCCTCGCCGGCCGACGCCCGCCAGCGCGAGATCCGGCTGACGCCCGCCGCCCGCGCGCTCATGCCGAAGCTGCAGGCCTGCTGGGCCGCCACCGCCCGGGCCGCCGCCGGCCTCGACGCCGAGCTGGCGCGGCCCCTGTCCCAGACCCTGGCCGACGCCATCGCCGCTCTGGAACGCAAACCCTTCGGCCAGCGCCTGGCCGAAGCCCGCACCGACGCCTGACCCTCATCCCGCAAGGCCGACCGATGTCCGAACCCCGCAAACGCAGCTTCCTCGCCACCCTGCCCCGCATCGGCCTGGTCCGCCTGATCGGCCTGGGCTTTCCCCTGCTGCTGGGCCTGGGCTTCACCCTGGCCTTCCACTTCGAGTTCGCCGCCAAGCAGCTCGCCCCCGCGCTCGACTTCGCCGCGACGGCGGGCGTGACGCTGGGCCTGGCGGTCCTCTACGCCCTGCTGGTGCGCGCCTTCGAGGGCCGCTGGCCGAAGGAGCTGGCGCTGCGCCCCGCCCCCGGCTGGCTGGCCGCGGGCCTTCTCATCGGCTTTTTGCTGTTCAGCGCCGTCTACGCCGTCTTCGCGGCCATGGGCGTGGCCAGCTGGCAGGGCTTCAACGGTTTCGGCGCGGTCGCGCCCGCCCTGCTGCTGGCGATCGTCGCGGCCGTGGGCGAGGAGCTGCTGTTCCGCGGCGTCCTGTTCCGCCTGCTGGAGGAGAGCTTCGGCACCCTGGTCGCGCTCGTCCTGTCGGCGGCGATCTTCGGCCTGATGCACGCCGGCAATCCCGGCGCGACGCCCCTGAGCACCGTCGCCGTCGCGCTGGAAGCCGGCGTCATGCTGGCCGCCGCCTACGCCTGGACCCGCAGCCTGTGGCTGCCGATCGGCATCCACCTGGCCTGGAACTTCACCCAGGGCGGGATCTACGGCGCGGCCGTCTCCGGCGGCAAGAGCCAGGGCGTGTTCGACGTCGCGCTCGCGCCCGACGCCTCGGAGCTGATCACCGGCGGCGCCTTCGGGCCGGAGGCCTCTCTGGTGGCGCTGACGATCTGCCTGGCCGCGGGCCTGGTGTTCGTGGTCGCCGCGATCCGCGCGGGACAATGGCGCAAGGCCAGGTTCCGCCTGGTGCTGGACCGCGGCTGAGGCGCCTCAGGCGGGCGGCGTCCAGGGGTTGGCCCGCTTCCAGGCCCGCAGCCGCAGCATGGCGACCGCCATCAGGGCGAAGGCCGCCGCCAGATAGACGCCGAAGCCGGCCGCGGCGTCGCTCACCGCCAGCTTCAGCAGCACGCAGGCGAAGACGAAGACCAGCATCAGCAGCGGCATGACAACCCCTGCGATGGCGTAGAATCCGGACCGCTCCTGGGCCTGCTGCTCCCAGGCGCGCCAGGATTCCAGGCTTTTCGCGCTCTTCAGCGCTCTCGTGTCCTGCACGTGACGTCCCCCCGATTTTCCGTGAGGCTAGCGCGCCTGTTCGGCGCTGTCATGCGGCCCGCACGCCGACGGCTCAGAACACCGCCTCGCCTTCCAGGTAGAACACGCACGCGCCCTCCAGTTCGACGCGCTCGCCCTTCAGCCGGCAGACGATCTCGCCGCCCCGGCGCGAGGCCTGGAAGGCGCGGAATTCCGTGCGCCCCAGCCGCGCCGCCCAGAACGGCGCCAGCCCGCAGTGCGCGCCGCCGGTCACCGGGTCCTCGGGCACGCCCTTGGCCGGGGCGAAGTAGCGGCTGACGAAGTCGTGCTCGCCCCCTTCCTCACCCGTGTCCTCGGCCGTGACGATCACGCCGCCGCAATCGAGCTTCGCGACCGTCGCCAGGTCCGGCGTGAGCGCGCGCACCTGCGCAGGCGCCGCCAGCCGCGCCAGATAGTTGCCCCCGTCCCAGACCACCTCGAGCGGCTCCACCCCCAGCGCGGCGGCCAGCCCCTCCGGCGCCTCGACCGGCTTCAGGCTCCGCGCGGGGAAGTCCATCACATAGCCGCCATCCGCGCGGCTCACCGTCAGCGGCCCGCTGGCCGTGTGGAACACGACGACCTCGCGCCCGGGCTCCAGCCGCTCCATCACCACCGCCGCGCTGGCCAGCGTCGCGTGCCCGCACAGCGGCACCTCCACTCGCGGCGTGAACCAGCGCAGGCGATAGTCGCGCCCCTCGGGGACCAGGAAGGCGGTCTCCGACAGATTGTTCTCGGCCGCCAGGGCGTGCAGCACCTCGTCGGGCGGATACGCCGCCAACAGCATCACCGCCGCCGGATTGCCGGCGAACCGGCGCGTGGCGAAGGCGTCGACCTGGAAGATGCGCGAACGGGTGGTCATCGGGCGCGCGCTCAGGCCGGCACGTAGGTCAGCCGGATCACGTCCTCGCCGATCCGCTCGCTGGCGGTCAGGCGCAGGCGCGGCCGCGGGCCGGTGAAGAACGGCGTGCCGCCGCCCAGCACGACGGGGTGCAGGTACAGACGATACTCGTCGATCAGGTCGGCCAGGGCGCCGGCCAGGCCCGGCCCGGCGATTTCGATCTCGCCGTCCAGCTCGGCCTTCAGCTTGCGCACCGCCGCCTCGACGTCGCCCGAAACCAGGGTGGCGTTGGGCCCGACCGAGGTCAGGGCGCGCGACACCACCCACTTGGGCCGGCTGCGCCAGGCGGCGGCGTATTCGCGCTCGGCCTCATCCCAGCCCGGCTGCTCGTCGTCCCAGTAGCGCATGATCCCGTACATGCGCCCGCCGTAGACGACGCCGGCCACGCCGCCGATGTCCTCGATGAAGTGCCGGAACAGCACGGGATCGGGCGCGAACCTGTCGTGGTCGACGTAACCGTCCAGCGACACGTTCAACGCGTAGATGAGCTTGGCCATGCGGCGGACCTCCTCCCGAGGTCCTCTGCATAGCTCGAACCGCCGCGGCGCAGAAGCGAGCCGGCTGGCCAGGCCTTCGCCCGATCATGGCGATTTGACGAGCGTCTCCGGCTTCAGGTCATACGATTGCTGAACCAGGCCGGCGCGCGCACCGAGGCCGTCGGTGGTCTTGCGATGTCAGGCCTCCAAAACGCCGACGCCTGGGTATGTATGCTGTCGCGGACATTCGCAAACGCGGGAAACCTTTGGCTGGCGCGAAAGGAACGCACCTGTCCGACATCCGTCCATCCATGGCCGAGCACGCCAGCCGCCTCGCCGATCTGGCGCGGTCGAAGCCGAACAGCGACGCCTGGGCCTACGTGGCGGAAATGCTCGCGAGCAAGCACGAGGGGCTGCGTGCGGGGGCCGTCAACGTGCTCGGCGCATGGGGCGGCGAACGACCTTCCAAGCTCCTGGCCGAAGAACTCTCGCGCGCGTTTTCCATCGCTCACGCTTGGAGTCTTCGTGGCGTGATTGTCGGCGCCCTTCGAGCGCACGTGAGGGGAGCCGACGCAGACTGGGTCCTGGATCTCTACTTTTCCCGCCCCGACGCTTTACAGAAGCATGAGCTGCTTCCGTTGGTCGTCGCGCTCCCGCCGGCGGACGCGCGCCCTCGCCTGGTGAAGGAGCTCGCCAGCTGAACCGACAGGCGCAGCTTGCTCGGGCCGATGCGTGACGATCCGCATCGCGTGGTTCGGGAAAGCGCGAGAACGCTCGCGCGATAGCGCCCGATCCGGAAAATCCTCGATGTCCGCTTTCGACCCATTGCGGACATCGACGCTACCTGCCCCGATCGGGGTAGCTAGCCCGGGCCAGGCGCGTCCACGAGGCGGCCGACCAAGCCCACAAGCTCTTCGATAGACGCGTCGGCCCTCCTTCAGCGCGTCCCGGTCGCTTCGCCGGCGCCAGCGCTCATCGGCTCGACGAGCTGGTCCCACTCCCAGCGTCCCTGCTGCAGCAGCGTGCCGTCCGCGGCGAAGACCGCCCCCGGCCCAGACAGCGCGTTCGCACTGAAGGCGCCCTCGCGTCGCACGCCGTCGCGGCCGATCACGATCCCATGTCCGGAGAGCTGTCTGCCCGAGAATTCGCCAGCGCGCGACTTGATGCTGGACGACGGCGCCGTGGTGACGACGCCGACGGCCAGGGCGTCCTCGGCCCAGACGCCTTCCCACCGGGTGCCGACCGAAAACTCGTAGACCCCCGGCCCCGCCCGCAATCCGCGGCGAAATGCACCGGAATAGACATCGCCCGTCAGGAACAGCACACCAAGGCCGTCGAGATCGCCCGCCACGAATTGGCCGCGATCGACATAGCCGTTCGAGTAGGTCCTCACGCCGAGCCCAGCGGCCACGCCGCCCTCGATCTGGCCGGCGTAGCGGAATTTCAACTTGCCCATGCGGCCGGTGATGACGCCGTAACCGTCCACCTTCTGTTCGGCCTTGCGGGCGGCTTCGTCGGCCTGAGCGGCGATTTCGCGGGCCCGGCCGGCGGATTCGCGGGCCGCGGCGACCTTGGCCTCCGCGAGCTTGACGGCCTCGCGCGCCTTGTCCACCGCAACCTGCACTGCGGGAGCCAGCGCATCAGGCTTGGCCGCAGGCGGCGCAGGCGGCGTCGGCGGAGCGGCGACCGCGATCGCCAGTTCGACCGACTTGCCGCCGCGCCAGACGACGACCGGGGCCTTGTAGCCGACCCGCATCTGGGCCGTTAGGCGCGCGACGTCGGCGGCCCGCGCAACCGGCTGGCCGGCGATCTCGGTGACCACGTCCAGCCGTTTCAGTCCGCCCGTCGCCGGCGGGTCCACGGCCATGACGACGGCGCCTTCGGGCTTCGCCAGCCCGGCCAGCTCGGCGGCCTGCGCCGTCAGGTCCTCGAAGCGGGCCCCCAGGCTCGCGACCGTCGCCGTAGCGGGGGCGGCGTGCGGAGCCGGCCCGGCCGCCGCGAGGGGCGCGAGCCCTTCCGGCTTCCAGGCCACGTCCACGACGTCGTAGGTCACCTTGATGGCGCCGGGGCGGTTGTCGCCGATGTATTCGGGCTCGCCGAGCTTCACGCGCAGGGCGGCGATCTCGGCTTCGGTCTGGCGGCGGCCGCATTGCACGTTCGCGTCGGTCAACGGATAGCCCGCCGCGAGCAGATACTTGCGATAGGCGGGTTCGAAGGTCGCGTCGTCGGCCTGCGTGGTCCCCGGGGCTGCAAACTTGGCCGCCCACACGGTGGCCTTCCGGGTGGGCCTGAAGTTCGGCCCCATCAACCCCATGCTCACCTTGACGCCGGAGCCCGCGTCCTGGATGGCGGCGCATAACCACCAGCTTTCCTCGGCGCGCGCCGCCGAAGGCAGGGCCAGCGCAATGCAGGCGGCGAGCGCCGCACCCATTACCGTCTTCAAAGCTATCCCCCCGGTGAGCACCGGCGATGGTCCCCCGACCCGGCCCGGCCCGGCCCGGCCCGGCGCTGATCCTGCCCGCGCCGCAGGCGCGCGTCCACCCGCCGAGCAATCCGCAGAACCACGGCGCGATTTGGTGCTCGGGACGTAACAGCCGGTCGCCGTGGAAAGTCACCCATCGCATCCAGCTCAGTGGCCCCACGCGAATGTCCGCTTCCGACCCAAAGCGGACATTCGTGCCGGGCCCACTGCATAAGCGTCCTAGGCAGATGCGGGCTCTGAGGGGCCCCGTTCAAGATGCCAGCGAACGCACCACGTGACGGCGGCAGCTACGATTCCCGTCAGTAGGGACAGGGCACTCACAGTGAGCCAGATCGCCGCCGGCGTTCCGAGCCAATACTGAAAAGCCCAGGTCAGGTCCGCTTCGTATGTGCGCGACATGCGACAGGCGTCGTGCACCGTGAGCGCGAAAGTGGTGGCGCTAATCAGCAGGGGCAGGAGCGCTCCTGCTGCACAATAGCCCCTGAAGGAGCGGATGCGCAGTCGGTCCAGCACGAAAACGGCGACGGACGCGACTGCGAAAACAACGATGAAATGGATGATCAGGGCAAGAAGAGTGTCGGGGTGGAAGCCTCCGAACACTTCCCGCAAGCCGCCCCCGCTCTCCACCCAGGCAATCAGCACGTAAGCGGACACAAACGCAGCCTCTGCTGCAACAGCCCCCACCAAAGTCGCCACCAGCATCCGCAGAACCATGTCGCCCCTCGCCCAGTGACGGTAGCGAGTGGAATGTCCGCTCCCCCCAAAGCGGACATTCACAGGGGGCGGCTCGGCCGCCCCGGCTATCCGCAGCTCTCCAGCACCTAGCAGCGACGGCCCCGCTTGGCGACCGGCGGTCGCCGAAGCGGACGTCACGCCCGGAAGCAGCTACGTTCCTGACGAGGCGAAGCTGCTACTTCGCCATCCGGCAACCGCTGAAGAACGCCCTGAGCTTCGAGGGCTCTCCGTCCAGGGTCGAGCTGACGTCGATCATGCTCGGGATCTGCATGCCCGACACGCTCTGATAGTCCACGCCCACCGTCAGGTGGGTGACCCCGGGCCCGGCGGTCGGCACGTAGTCCGCCACGTAGCGGGTCAGCACCAGGCCTTTGGACGAGGGCCTGAAAACCGGCTCGATCGTCGCGCGGTACGCCGGCGCGCGAACCTCGACGCGTGAAATGGTCAGGTTGCGCTCGAGGTGGACGGTCACATCGGCGTCGCCCTCCTTGTAGGCGACCCGGTATCCGCCCGCCTGCGGCGTCACCGTCGCCGCGGCCCCCGAAGGCGGGAACGGCGAGTTCACCATGAACATGCTCCAGGTGAAGAAGACGCCGCGGACGGCGTCGTCTGCGCCCTGGAAGATCTGTTCGATGCCGGCGGCGGCGTCGCCTTGCCGCGGCGCCCCGGCGTCGACCCCGTCCACGGCCGCGGCGCCCTCGGCGTCCACCCACGTGGTGAACTTCAACTGGTCGAAGATTTCGAAGGCGCCGGTCATGCCCGGGTCGCTGCGCGACTGGCCGAGCGTCGTTTCCCAATCCGGCGTCAGCGTGCAGGTCACCCCGCCGAACCCCTGCCGCTGAAGGCTGTATTGCGCCGCTCGCCCGTCCGCGACGACCTTGGCCTGGTCCAGGGTCTGGCCCGCCGCGCTCGTCGCCGCGAGCAGGCCGACCGCCGTCATCATCACCAAGCGCACGCGCAATCCTCCCCCGCCCGAGGGGGAAGGTTAGGGTCGGCATGATCGCGGCGCAAGGCGATCACCGACCGCAGCCCGCCCCCGGCCCGCCCGCGACCCGGCGTGCGTAAGGCTTGGCCTCGGCTGCGGATGTCCGCTTTCGACCCAAAGCGGACATTTCCGCCAAGGCGGCTAGTAGCGTCCCACGCCGCCCACCCAGAACAGCCAAACTAGATACCAAAGGGCGAGCGCAGCGAGCGCCGGCCAGAAAGAGTCGACGAGATAAGCCGCGCCAAGAGCGGCGGCGAGCACCGGAAATCTGGCCCACATCATGATCCGGTTACGGCGAACCAGGACCGGATCGACGGGACCGAGCTTTTGCTTGGGGAGCCGGAAGGCCGACATAATCCTAATCCAGCTCCGTGCGCCGCGGCTCAGTCTCGCCAAGCCAGCAAAGCTGGCACAGGTGATGTCCGCTCACCACCCAAAGCGGACATCACCGCCCCCTTCCCTTCCGCCGCCCGGCGCGCCATCTCCCGCAAGCGCCGCCGTATCCGGCGCCAGCACACCCGGAGAGCTTTCCTTGTCCATCTGGCATGCGGGCGACTTCCCGCTCGACGGCGTCCAGTCGCTCTCGCCCGGCACCCTGGTCGAGGCGCTGGGCATCGAGTTCACCGAGGCCGGCCCCGACTGGGTCAAGGGCCGCATGCCGGTGGACGAACGCACCCGCCAGTACGCCGGCGTGCTGCACGGCGGCGCCTCGGTGGCCTTCGCCGAGACCCTGGCCTCGGCGGCCGGCTACTACACGCTCGATCCCGAGCGCTTCGCCTGCGTGGGCATGGAGATCAACGCCAACCACGTGCGCCCGGTGACCTCGGGCAAATGGGTCTACGGCGAGGCCCGCCCCGACAACCTGGGCCGCACCACCCAGATCTGGTCGATCCGGCTGACCGACGAGGCCGGCAAGCTGGTCTGCGTGTCGCGCTGCACGCTGGCGGTGATCGCGCGGCCGTAGGCGCGGCGCCTTCCTCTCCCGAGGGAGAGGGGGACCGAAGCATGGTGGAGAGGGGCGCCGCCACGCGACGCGCGACCGGACACCCACTCCACCACCCTGCGGGTGGTCCCCCTCGCCCTGAGGGCGAGGACGACCCCGCCCCCGTTGCGCCCCGCCCGCGCGCGCGGTCTAGTGGGGCCGCGCCCGGGAGTCGGCGCAGGTCCGTGGGGACGTCCGACATGCGCGAGTTTTCCACCGCGCTGGCGCTCGGCGCCGCGGCGCTGCTGGCCGGCTGCGACGGGGGGATCGAGGGCGCGAAGCCGGCCGTCCTTATCAAGACCGACGCGTGCCCGCGCGCCTTCGACAAGGCCGCCCTGACCAGCGGGCGGCTGGCGCAAACCTTCGCCCGCCGCTGCGCCGGCGACGCCCTGGCGCTCAGCCCCGACGGGACCAAGGTGGCGGTGGCCGGCGCCAGGTCCGTGGAGCTGTTCGACACCCGCAACGGCCAGTCGACCGTCGTGGTCGAGGGCGGGGCCGACGCGCTGGCCGCCGGCGCCGGCCTGCCCGCGCGCCTGCTGGCCCAGTCCACCGCCAAGGGCACGGTCCGGCTTCTGCGCTTCGACAACGGCGTGGCCACCTACGCGGCGCGCAACATCCGCACGACCGTGGCCGACAATCCGCACGCCGACCCGTTCCGCAGCAACGGCTCGGGCCTGGAGGCCTCCAGCCTGAACGACGCGCGCGCGGTCCGCGCCATGAGCCCCAAGCGCAAGGGCGAGATGCTCTACAGCCTGTGGATCCCCGAGGCCGGCTACAACCACGACCTCTACGTCTCGGCCGTCGACGACAGCCTGACCGCGGTGGCCTGGGCCCGCGACAGTGCCGACGCCGACGGGCGCAACCTCTACTTCATGCGCTATCCGCGCACCCTGCTGTGGGCCGAGCCGGGCTTCGCGACGCCTCCCCGCTGGCGCGCCTTCAGCCGCGACGGCTCGGCCTTCGGCGGCGAGCTCGAGGGCCGCACCCTGGTCTGGGACGTCTCGACCGGCAAGGTCAGCGACCGCTACGGCGAGGCCGACGGCGCCTGCGCGCTAGGCGGCCGCGCCGTTCCGGCCAAGGGCGAGCTGGCCGTGGTCTGCGCCCGCGCCGGCGCCCTGAGCGTGTGGCGCGCGCCGGGCCGCCGCCTGGTCGGCGAGGTCCCCGCGAACAAGGGCTGGACGACGAAGGCCTGGCGGCTGTCGGCCGACGGGGGGCGCCTGGCGGTGCTGGAAACCGGCCCGCTCCAGGGCGAGGCCGCCGCCATGCGCGTGCGCCTGGTTCCGCTTGCCGCCCCGGCCGGATCGGCCGAGCGCGTCGTCGACCTCGGCCGCATCGCCCGGCCTGAGCGGCTGGCCTTCGCGATCGACGCCGCCGGCGCGACGCTCGCCATCCGCCGCCCCGACGGCCGGGTGGCGATCTACCGCTAGGGCGCGTACGCCGCATCCTCCGGAACCCCGGCCGCCCCGGCGGCGGTTGCTGGGCGATGGAGCGCGAGCGCGACTTTCCCCTGTTCAGCCACACCGCCCCGCTGCCCAGGCGGGCCGAACCGCGCCGGCACCTGCTGCTCGCCGCCGTCGCGGCGGCGATCGCCTGGCTGCCGGTGGCCCTGCTGGCGGCGCGGGCGGGCCGGCTGGACGCCTTTCTCAGCGACCCGGGCCCGCACGGGCGGCTCCTGATCTCGCTGCCGCTGCTGATCCTGGCCCCGACCCTGGTCAATCCGCGCATGGCCGAGGTCGCGCGCCACTTCCTGCGCGCCGACCTGATCGCGCCGGACCAGCGCAACCGCTACAGCCAGCAGCTGGACCAACTGCTGCGCCTGCGCGACTCCCGCCTGGTGCAGCTGCTGTCCCTGGCCGTCGCCCTGGCCGCCGCGGTGATCGCCGCCGTCTCGTTCGAGCGCGAGCTGGCCGGCAGCGCGCACCTGGCCTGGCGGCTGGCCCCCGACGGCGGGCCCTCGCCGGCGGCGGTGTGGCACGCGGTCGTGGCCCTGCCGATCTACTACTACGTGGTGCTGACCTTCGCCTGGCGGGTGATGCTGTGGTGGAGCTATCTGTGGCGCACCTCGCGGCTGAACCTGAAGCTGGCCCCCGGGCATCCGGACCTGGCGGCGGGGCTGGGCTTCCTGGCGGTGGGCCTGCGCGGGCTTCAGCCGGCCGTGTTCGCCCTGACCGTCGCGCCGGCCGGGGCCCTCGCCTCGGTGGTGCTGGAGCGCCGCCCGCCGTTCCAGGACCCGACCTTCTCGGTCGCCACCGCCGTGGTCATCGCGCTGGCCCTGGTGGTCATGGCGGCCTTCCCGCTGACCTTCTTCTCGCGGCGGCTGCTGGAGGCGCGCCGCGACGGCCAGCTGGCCTATTCGGCCCTGTCCGAGCGCCAGCTGCGCCGCTTCGAGGCCAAGTGGCTGGACACCCCGCCCCACGAGATGCCCGACCCGCTCGAGACGCCGGACTTCTCCGCCGTCATCGACCTCTCCTCCACCGTCGCCACCGCCGGGCGGCTGCGCGTCACCCCGTTCAGCCGCACCGACCTGCTGCGCCTGGCGGCCGCCGCGATCGTGCCGTTCGCGCCCGTGGCGCTGATCGAGGTGCCGGCCACCGAGATCCTCAAGGAGGCGGTGAAGCTGCTGCTGTGAGCTGAGCCTGCCCCCTTCTCCCCTTGAGGGAGAAGGAGCCCGTTCGCCGGCGTCCGGGTTACACGCGGTCAGCCGGTCCGGAGTCCCTCATGCGTCGATCGCTCGCCTTCTGTATCGCCGCCGCGCTCGTCGCCGCCCCCGCCGCCGCCCAGGCCCCGGACGTCGACGCGCTCTACGACCAGCTGCGCGAGCAGGGCCCCGCCGCCAGCTACTGGCGCGCGCTCGACCAGGCCTTCCCCGACGAGGGCCCGCGCCTGCTGGCCCGGGCGCTGGAGCAGACCCCGGACCTGGACCGGGCGGTGGTCTCGACCCTGGTCGCGGCCGACCGCCTGCCCTGGGAAGAGCCGCAGCTGATGATGCAGGCGCCGGTCGAAAAGCTGATGGCCCAGCAGCGGGCCATGGCCGGGGTCTACGTCGCCGCCCTGAACGACAACGTCGGGCCCTGCGCCGACACGCCCGACCGCCGGGACCTCACCTCGCCGGACGTCGAGCACGCCTGGCGCCGCTACCGGCTGGCGGTGATGCAGGCCGCCGCCGCCGGCCGGCTGGAGCCGGTCCGCCGCGCCCGCGCCGGGGCCAGCGACCAGGCCTTCTACGAGGCCGCCTACCGCGAGCTGCGCGCCCAGGCCGGGGTGCCGCCCAACCCCGACATCCGCCGCCTGCCCCGCCCGGAATACTGCCGCGCCCAGATCGCCGCCTTCGCCGCCCTGGAACGCCTGCGCCCCGACGCCGCCGCCCGCATGGCCGCCCACATGGTCGACGCGGCGGCGGACCTGCCGGGGGAGTGAGCGCCGCTTCTCCCCTTGAGGGAGAAGGACGGAGCCCGCGCCCCGGAGCGGTACGCGCAGGGCTGCGCGGGAGGATGAGGGGTCGCACCGCCGCCGCGGCCCCGAGCCGCCCCTTGATCTCCGCCACCCCACCGGCCACGCTCGGCGCATGTTCGACGTCGACGCGATCGTGGTGGGGGCAGGCGCCGTCGGCCTGGCCTGCGCCTACGCCCTCTCCCGCCGCGGCCTTTCGGTGATCGTGCTGGAGAAGGAGCGGCTGATCGGCTCGGGCGTGTCCTCGCGCAATTCCGAGGTGATCCACGCCGGGCTGTACTATCCGACCGGCTCGCTGAAGGCCCGCCTGTGCGTCGAGGGCCGGCGCGCGCTCTACGCCTTCCTCGAACAGCACGGCGTCCCCTACGAGCGCTGCGGCAAGCTGGTGGTGGCCACCGACGAAGCCGAGGTCGCGCGGCTGGACGCCATCGAGGCCCAGGCGGCCGCGAACGGCGTCGAGGGCGTGCGCCGCCTGACCGGCGAACAGGCCCGCGCCCTCGAACCTCAGGTCAACGCGGTGGAAGCCCTGCTCTCGGAAGAGACCGGCGTCTTCGACAGCCACGGCTACATGCTGGCCCTGCAGGGCGAGATCGAGGCCGCCGGCGGGGCCATCGCCTTCGCCGCGCCGTTCGAGGCCGCCACGCCGCTCGCCGACGGCGGCTTTCGCGTGCGCGCCGGCGGGGCCGAGCCGGCCGAGCTGACCTGCCGGTACCTGGTGCTGGCGCCGGGCCTGGACGCGCAGGGCTGCGCCGCCCACGTCGAGGGCTTTCCGGCCGACCGCATCCCGCCCGCGCACTACGGCAAGGGCACCTATTTCGCGCTCAGCGGCCCGGCGCCGTTCCAGCGCCTGGTCTATCCGCCGCCGATCCCCGGCGCGCTGGGCGTGCACTACAAGCGCGACCTGGGCGGCCGGGCCCACTTCGGGCCGGACCTCGAATACGTCGACCACCCCGACTACGACGTCGATCCGGCCCGGGCCGAGGGCTTCTACGCCTATGTGCGCCGCTTCTGGCCGGCCCTGCCGGACGGGGCGCTGACCCCCGACTACGCCGGCGTGCGCCCCAAGATCCATGGCCCAGGCCAAGCCCAGCCCGACTTCGACCTGGACACGAGCGTGCCCGGCCTGGTCGCCCTGTTCGGCATCGAGAGCCCCGGCCTGACGGCGTCCCTGGCGATCGGGGAAGAGGTGGCGAAGAGGTTGGGGGTTTAAACACACGTCATCCCGGCCGCAGCGGAGCGAAGCGCAGCGGAGAGCCGGGACCCAGCAAGCTCGACCTGAACGCTGCGCGCGCGCTGCAACGAGCGGCGCGCTGGCTGGGTCCCGGCTCTCCCGCGCGCTGACGCGCGCGTCCGGGATGACGGTTGGATTGGAACTCGCTCGCCCCGCGGCCACGGAACCCCGCCCCGCCTCTCCTCCTTTTACGCACGCGCGTAGCCAGGAGAGTTCCCATGACCCGCACCGTCACCCGCCTGTTCGACGACTACAAGGACGCCCTCGCCGCCGTGCGGGCCCTGGAGCAGGCCGACTTCGACCCGAACATGATCAGCCTGGTGGCCAACAACGTCGAAGGCCGCCACGCCGAGAAGAAGTCGTTCTCGCCGCTGGACCGCGAAGCGCGCGGGACCGAGGGCAAGCACGCCGACGCCGCCGACGACGCGGTGATGGGCGCCGGCGCGGGCGCGGTGCTGGGCGGCGGCGCGGGCCTGCTGGCGGGACTGGGCATGCTGGCCCTTCCCGGCATCGGCCCGGCGGTGGCGGCCGGCTGGCTGGCGACCACGGCGCTGGGCGCGGTGGCGGGCGCGGCGGTCGGCGGCGCGGCCGGCGGCCTGATCGGCGCCCTGACCCACGCCGGCCACACCGAGGAGGAAGCCCACGTCTACGCCGAGGGCGTGCGCCGCGGCGGCGCGCTGGTCTCCATCCGCGTGGCCGACGACGCCGTCCCCACGGTCGAGGGCATCATGAGCCGCCACCACGGCGTCGACGCCGCCGAACGCGGCCGCGCCTACCGCGAGGCCGGCTGGAGCGGCCGCTTCGACGAAAAGGCCCCGGCCTACAGCCGCGAGCAGATCGAACGCGAACGCGGGATGTTCGGGCGCTGATCGACTCCCCTTCTCCCCTTGCGGGAGAAGGTGGCGCGCGGAGCGCGTCGGATGAGGGGTGCCTGCGGGCCGCCTGATCCGTCCGGCGCGCCCCCGCTTCTCATCCTGACGCGCCGGCGCTGACACCCCTCATCCGGCCGGCTCCGCCGGCCACCTTCTCCCGCAAGGGGAGAAGGATAGGACGCGCCCCCCAACCTTGACTGTTCCCGCCCCGCCCCCACCTGCAGTTCAGAGGGGGGCTCGCGCATGGCCGAAATCCTGTTCGAATTCGTCGCCCAGGTCGCGTTCCAAGCCTGCTTCGACGGCCTGATCGAGCTGTTCCGCAAACCCGAAGTCAAACCCTTCATCGACCTCCACACCCTCTAGCCTCCGGCAAACTCCGCGCCCGCCTAGGGGGCTGGCCTGATTGCCCGGCCGCCGTCCGCGGACGCACCGTCTCCCGCAGCGCCGCCCGCGCGCGTGGAGGCTCCCATGACCCGCTCCCCCACCCCGCCCCGCCGAACCGTGCTGGCCGGCGGCGCCGCCCTGCTGGCGCTCGGCGCCGCGGCCTGCAAGCCGAAGGAGACCACCGGCCCCGGCGAGAAGACGGCCGCGCCCCTGCTGACCGACGCGACCGACGCCTACGTCTACGGCTATCCGCTGGTGACCATGGACACCACGCGCCGGGTGATGACCAACGTCGCCGCCGCCGAGACCAGCCGCGCGCCGGCGGGCCAGTTCGCCAACATGCGCACCTATCCGGACGCGAGCTTCCGCGACGTCACGGCGCCCAACGCCGACACCCTCTACTCGTCCGCCTGGCTGGACGTCGGGCGCGAGCCGGTGATCCTGCAGATCCCCGACGAGCACGGCCGCTACTTCCTGATGCCCATGCTGGACGGCTGGACCAACGTGTTCCAGTCGCCGGGCAAGCGCACCACCGGGACGGGGCCGCAGAGCTATCTGATCTCCGGCCCGGCCTGGTCGGGGGCCGTCCCGGCCGGGGTGACCCAGTACAAGTCGCCCACCGACATGGTCTGGATCCTGGGCCGCACCTATTCCAGCGGCACGCCGCAGGACTACGCCGAGGTGCACAAGATCCAGGACCAGCTGAAACTGGTCCCGCTCAGCGCCTGGGGCCAGCCCTACGCCCCGCCCGCGGGCGTGGTGGACACGAGCGTGGACATGAAGACCCCGCCGCGCACCCAGGTGGAGAGCCTGAGCGGCCAGGCCTTCTTCCAGCGCATGGCCGAGCTGCTGAAGACCAACCCGCCGGCCGCCGCCGACGCGCCCATGGTGGCCCGGCTGGCGAAGATCGGCATCGTCCCCGGCCAGGCCTTCGACGCCGCCAGGCTGGACGCCGCCACCGCCGACCAGGCCAAGGCCGCGGCGCTGAAGCGGATCTCCGAGCACCTGCCCAAGGCCGGCAAGGAGGTGAACGGCTGGACCTTCGCTTCGCCCACCGGCCAGTACGGGACCGACTACCTGCAGCGCGCCTTCATCGCCCAGGCGGGGCTTGGCGCGAACCTGCCGCAGGACGCGATCTATCCGACCGCCAAGGTCGACGCGAACAACCAGGCGTTCGACGCCTCGATCAACAACTACGTCATTCGCTTCCCGAAGGACGGCCTGCCGCCGGTCAACGGCTTCTGGTCGATCACCATGTACGACCCGCAGTACTTCTTCGTGGCCAACCCGCTGAACCGTTTCACGATCAGCGCCCGGGACAAGCTGAAGCAGAACCCCGACGGCACGACCGACGTCTACGTCCAGGCCAGGTCGCCCGGCCCCGACAAGGCGTCCAACTGGCTGCCGGCGCCCAGCGGGCCGTTCATCCTGATGGCGCGCACCTACTGGCCCAAGCAGGCGATGATCGACGGCGGCTACGCCCTGCCGGGGGTGGCGGTGTCGGGATCGGCGAACGCCTGAACTCAGCCCGTCATCCCGGCCGCAGCGGAGCGAAGCGCAGCGGAGAGCCGGGACCCAGCAAGCGCCGCGGGTGTTGCAGCGCGGGTTCGCAGCCTCGGGGGCGAGCTTACTGGGTCCCGGCTCTCCGGCCCGCCGCGCGGGCCTGCGGCCGGGATGACGAGATAAAAAATTTCCCCGCCCCTGTCGGACCCGGCCGCGTCCGTGCGTCATTCTCTCGAACGCACCCGAGGAGGACGAACCGATGCGCTTCATCGTCTTTGTGAAGGCCAACGCCGACACCGAAGCCGGCGTCATGCCGACCGAGCAGGAAATGGCCGAGATGATGAGCTTCAACGAGAAGCTGGTGGCCGCAGGCCTGATGAGGGACGGCGAAGGCATGCACCCGACCAGCGCCGGCGCGCGCGTGCGCTTCGACGGCGCGACGCGCACGGCCGAAAAGGGCCCCTTCCCGCTCAACAACACGGTGGCCGGCTTCTGGATGCTGGAGGCGGGCTCGCTCGACGAAGTGATCGAGTGGATGAAGCAGTGCCCCAACCCCACCGGCCAGAAGGGCGAACTGGAAATCCGCCAGCTGTTCGACCCCGCCGACTTCGGCGAGGCCCTGACGCCCGAGCTGATCGCCCGCGAACAGAAGATGCGCGAGCAGGTCGGCGGCTAGTCCTTCCCTTCTCCCCTTGCGGGAGAAGGTGGGTTGCGGAGCAACCCGGATGAGGGGTGCCGGCGCCGTGGCGTCCGGATAAGGCGCGTGGAGGCGCGAGACGGTTCGAACGTCGCGCCTGCACCCCTCATCCGACCGGCTCCGCCGGCCACCTTCTCCCGCAGGGGGAGAAGGAAAGTTCAGAGCTGAAGGAGACCTCCCCCATGCTCTCCGACCTGACCCCCGTCGCCACCGTGGCGGTCCGCGACCTGGCGGCGGCCGCGAAGTTCTACGAGGACGTGCTGGGCCTTAGGCCGGTCGACGGCGGCCCCGACCAGGGCGTGATCGCCTACGCCCCCGGCGGGGGGAAGCTGTTCGTCTACGCCTCCGCCTACGCCGGGACCAACCAGGCCACCACCGTCACCTGGCCCTGCGGCGAGCGGCTCGACGCCCTGGTCGCCGGCCTGGCCGCCCGCGGCGTCCGGTTCGAACACTACGACGACCTGCCCGACACCGTGCGCGAGGGCGACGTCCACGTCGCCGCCGGCGTGCGGGTCGCCTGGTTCAAGGACCCGGACGGCAATATCCACAGCCTGGTCAGCGGCTGAGGCCAGCTGTCCCCGCGGGCGGGGGGAGATCTATTCCGTAGATTCCCCCGCCTTCGCCGCGATGGCGCGGTCGCTATGCTGACGCTCCGGCGCAAGGGAGCTCACGCATGGCCGCGTTCGACGCCTGGCTGGGGTCGGCGTCCATCCTGCTGATCGGCGGGATCCTGCTCTTCAGCATGACCGTCGCCGGGCTCGCCGGCCGTCGGATGCGCGACTGGCCCGCGCCCGAGCCGAGCGACGAGGCGCACGGCGGCTATGTGGTGTCCGCCGTGCTCGGCCTGCTGGCCCTGCTGCTGGGCTTCACCTTCTCGCAGGCGATCAGCCGCTACGACACCCGCCGCGGCCTGGTGATCGACGAGGCCAACGCGGTCGGCACCGCCTGGCTGCGCGCCGGCCTGCTGGCCGAGCCGCACCGCGGCGAGATCCAGTCCGTGCTGGTGCGCTACGCCGAAAACCGCATCGCCCTGGCCCGGACCGCGCCGCCCGCTAACAAGCCCCTGCTGGCCGCCAGCGACCGGCTGCTGGCCGACTACTGGGCCGCCGTCGCCCGCGCGATCCCCGCCGCGCGCGAGGCGGGCCTGGTCGTGCCGCTGGTGAACAACGCCAACGACCTCGTCGACCTGGACGCCGCGCGCAAGGCCTCGCGCCGGGCCAAGGTGCCGGCCCCGGTTTACGCCGTGCTCTACGTCTATGTGGTGGTGACCGCCGCCATCCTCGGCTACGTGCTGGTGGGCCGTCGCGGGCGGCTGTCGGGCGGGGTGTTCCTGGCCCTGCTGGCCCTGGTGCTGCTGCTGATCCTCGACATCGACCGGCCCACCGGCGGCACGGTGCGCGAGAACCAGGCGCCCATGGAGGCCCAGCTGGCCAGCATGCGGACGGCGCCGCTCAGTGCCGCCGCGACGGCTCCGCCGCCTTGACCAGCGCCCACCAGCGCGGCCCCTGCAGCAACTCGCGGATTTCCGACAGCCGGTACTCGCACGAGCCGCCGGCGGCGAGCGCGCCCCTGCACTGGGCGAGCATCTGCATGGCCTGGTCGCGCACCTCGACCGCGCGCATCAGCTCCAGCCCGGCTTCCGTCGCCTCGTAGGCCACCGCCAGCACCCTGGCCTCCGAGCCGCTCTTGCCCGCGTCGGCCAGCAGCCCGCGCCGGACCATGCCGTCCAGGTGCCGCTTCAGGGCGACGCCGTCGGGCACTTCCCGCCCCGCGCGCACGATCGGGGCGACCAGACGTCCGTGGCTCTCGGCCTCGGCCAGACAGAGCCGGTCCGCTTCGCTCAGCTCCATGGGGCGTGAACGGCGCCGGGCCGGCCGCGTTCCGCGCGGACGAGATCTCCCCCCTTGGGGGAGCCGCCGCGCAGCGGCGTGGGGGCCTCCAGCGGAGTGCGCGGCCTCCGCTGCAAACACCCGAGCGTCCAGGGCCGCCGTCGAGTCAGGCTGGAGGCCCCCACGGCGGCTTCGCCGCCTGCTCCCCCCAAGGGGGGAGATCTGAGGAAGTGCGCCTCCCGCCCTTCCCGCCCCTGAGTAGCGAAGATATTTGAACCTGAACTGTCGGCCCCACGCCGCTTCATTCGTCCTTCGCCAGAACCCAAGGAGCCCCTCCCATGCGCATGATCTTCGTCAACCTGCCGGTGAAGGACCTGAAGGCCTCGATGGCCTTCTTCGAAGCGATCGGCTTCACCAACAACCCGCAGTTCACCGACGACACCGCCGCCTGCATGGTGGTGGACCAGAACATCTTCGTCATGCTGCTGACCCACGCCAAGTTCGAAGGCTTCCTCACCCAGCCGATCAGCGACGCGCACAAGACCACCGAAGTGCTGACCTGCCTGTCCTGCGCCAGCCGCGAGGAGGTCGACGACACCCTGGCCAAGGCGCTGGCCGCCGGCGCCAGGCCGTGGATGCCGACCTTCGACATGGGCCCGATGCACGGGGCCAGCTTCCAGGACCCCGACGGCCACGTCTGGGAGCTGATGTACATGGACATGTCGGCCATGCCGCCGCAGGCGTAAGGCCGCGAGGCGGCGGCGGACCGCCCTGCGGCGGTTCGCCACGCCCCGCCCCGGCTACAGTCACGCTAGAGCGGCGCCGCGTAGGCGTGAGGAACGGCGTGGCGATCAAGATGAAGGGTACGACCGTCGTCGTGGGGGCCGTGGGCGTGTTCCTGCTCGGCGTCGTCGTCTGGCTGGTGATGCTGCTGCTTCCGCGGCCCTGGTCGGTGCCCGCGTATTCCGAGCTGGCGAGCGTGCGGGGCGCGCTGCGTTACGAGACGAGCTCGACCGGGGTGATGGCCGTGACCGCCGCCTCCGGCCGGCAGGTCCGCCTGCTCTGCCACCCCCTCGTGCCGCGCCGCGGGCCGGCCTACCAGACCTGCCCCGACGCGCTGCGTCGCGCCGGCCTGCGCGACGGCGACGTCGTGACGGCCCGCTACTTCCCCGTGCCGGCCTTCGGCGACGATCCCGAAGTCGTCATGGAGCTGGTCAAGGACGGCGCGCGGCTGATCCGCTATTCCGACCAGGCGCGCCTGGTCGCGCCCTTCAGCGAGCGCGAGACCGAACAGGGCGTGATCAACGTCCTGCTCATCGCCGGCCTCGTCGGCGGGCTGGTCTTCGCCGCGGCGAGCGAGGTGAAGCGCTAAGCCAAGCCGCTCGACACGGCCGCCCGACTGCGACAACCCTCCCCGCGGAGGGAATCCATGAATATCCTGCTGTGCGCGCTGGCCGCGCTCGCCTTCGCCCCGGCCGCCCACGCCGCCGCGCCGCGCACGGTGGAGATCCTGGACGGCCCCGTGGCCGCGGCCATCGACGCGCGCCTGACCGAGGCCGCGCAGACCCGCGGCTTCGGCGGCGCGGTGGTGGTCGAGATGGGCGGAAAGACCGTGCTGAAGGCCGGCTACGGTTACGCGGACCGTGAGGCGAAGGTCCCCTTCACCGCCGACACCACCGCCCAGATCGGCTCGATCACCAAGACCTTCACCGCCCTGGCCGCCAGCCAGTTGGCCGCCGAAGGGAAGCTCGACCTGAACGCGCCGGTGCGGACCTACCTGCCCGGCGCGGCCGAGCCGGCGGCCTCGGCCACGCTGGACCAGCTGATGACCCATACGGCCGGGCTAGACGACTATTGCGGCGAGGACTTCGACCGGCGCACCCGCGCCGAACTGCTGTCGACCTGCATGGCCAAGCCGCTCAGGCAGCCGCCGGGCGTCTCGCTCTATTCGAACCTCGGCCTCAGCATCACCGCCGCGGCGGTCGAGACCGCCGCCGGCCAGGACTGGGAAAGCTATCTGCGCGAGCACGTCTGGCGCCCGTTCGGCATGACCCGCACCGGCTGGACCTTCCCGGGCCGCCCGCGGTCCGACTTCGCGACCGGCTATCTGAACGACCGGCGCCAGCCGCTGATCTCCGACCAGATCGCCGCGCTGAACGGGGCCGACTGGAACCTGAAGGGCAACGGCGGGCTGCAGGCCTCGGCGGCCGACATGCAGCGCTTCTACCACGGCCTCATGGCCCAGCCCGAAGCCGTGCGCGCCCTGGTGCTCTCCCCGCACGCGCCGGGCGAGACCGTCGACGTGCGCGAGGGCTACGGCCTGTTCTTCCGCCTGGACGACCAGGGCCGGACCCTGCGCGCCGGCCACGGCGGCTCGGACGGGACGTTCTTCTCCTACCTCGCCCTGTTCCCCGGCCGCGACGCTTTCTTCTATTTCGTCGGCGCCAACGGCGAGGTCCCCGCCCGCGACGAGCTGAAGGGCGTGCTCAAGACCGTGCAGGACGCGCTGCCGCCGCTGCGGTGACGCACGACCGAAGTATCGCGAGATGATACGTCCCGGACGCACATGCCGCAGACCGGGAGGCCGCGATGGCTGCATACATCGCCGCTGACACCGATGCCCTCGCCCCGGTTCACCCGGGCGACGGGCCATGATCGAGCGCCTGCGTCGGGCCGGCTTGCACCCGGTGACCGACCCGGTCCGCCCCAGCCTGATCCGCCGGACCTAGGCGCGCGGCCCCCGCGGCGAGGGGGTCCGCGACGCCGGTCCGGTCGGATCTCCGCTCGCTCGATCAGAAGTCGGTCACCAGGGCCGCGGTGTAGCGACGTGGAAACATCGGAAACAGCGCGCCGCCGCCGTTGACGTTCCAGCCGTACTCGTCCGTCACGTTGGTCACGCTCAGGCGCAGCGCGGCCCGGGCCTCGCCGATACGGAAGCGATATCGCGCCCCGACGTCGGCGGTGGTGCGTGCGGGGATGTACACACGATTGTCCACTCGCGCCGCGCGCTCACCCGAATGGGCCACGCCGAAGTCGACGGACCAGGGCCCGTCGCCGGGACGATAGTCGAGATTGAGCCGCAGAACCCGATCCGTCTGCCCGATCGGGTCCGGTCCGACGAGGCCGGCCTGCACCGCCTCCCCGGTGACTTCGGGATCCATCAGCACCGCGCCGGCCACGAGATTCAGACCCGGCGCGAGCGGCCCCGCGACGGACAACTCCAGCCCGCGGTGACGCACGACGCCGATCTCCCCGAACTGGTTGGAGACGCCGAGCGCGACATAGGGCTTTTCGACCTCGAAAACGCCGGCCACGACCCGAAGGTCCTCGCGGATGGCGTACCTCAGGCCCACGTCCCGTTGGCGGGTGCGGATGGGTGCGAGAACTTCACCGCGGTTCGTCGCGTTGTCGGGCGCGACGCCGCTTTCCTCGAGCCCTTCCGTGTAACTGCCGTAGACCGACAGACGCGGGGTGGCGCGCCAGGCCGCGCCGACGTTGTAGAGCCAGGCCGCCTCCTGCGCCGTGGTCGGAGCCGCGCCGGGTCGGGTCACCGTTTTGGAGTAGACGGTCCGCTGGACGCCCAGGTTGGCTTCGCCCAGCCCGCGCCAGAACCCGTCATAAGCCAGGCCGGGAGAATACTGGTCCAGCTCGTCACGGGTGCGTGGGCCGAACTGATAGTCGGGCTCGGGCAAGGCGGCCGGGACGCCGACTTCGGCCATGCCGAACGAGGCGACAGAGGCTCCGCCACGAAGGCTGACCACCGAGCGGCCGCGCAAACTGGCGTGAACGACATGTCGGCGCGGACCTTCGTCGAACGTTCTGGACACGCGGACCTCGCCGGAAGTCGAGCCGGCCTGTTGGTCCGCGTTCGCGACGATGACGCGATCTCCAAAATTCTCCCGGCCGACGTTTCGGAACAGGTCGGCGAAGTTTCGTTCCTGGTCGACCTCGGAGCGGAACAGTCCGGCGCGTACGCGCCAGCCCGGCGCCGGGTCGACCGCCGCGAGGAGCCCCAAACTCACGAGACCCGCTTCATTGATCGCCCAGTTCTGGCCGTAGAAGTGGATGGGCTCCGCCGTCGGCAGGCCTGCGGCGGACGGCAGCAGGACCGGCGTGGCGTTGTCGCCGGAAATGTCCAGAGCGGACCAGAAGACACGCACCTGCGCGTTCCGTTCCCCGCGCCAGGTCAAGCCTGCCGTGCGGCCGAACGTGTCGCCGACATCGCCAGGCGCGATCTCGTTATGGCGGTAACCAAGCCCGAAGTTGACGGACAGCCCGCCGCCGATCGGAAGGTCGCCGTCCACCTCGCTCCCCCAGCCTTCGTACGGCCCGGCGATCAGGTTCACGCTGAGGGTTTGGCTCGGTCCGCCGCCGCGCAAGGCGTAGTCGACCACGCCGGTCGGCGCGGGAAAGAGGTAGCCCTGCGCCGTCAGGCCGACGCGCACCGTGCTGCCCTGCACCAGCCGGGTGGAGATCGTGCCGCCCTGGTGGTCGTAGTAGAGCCCGTCCAGACGCACGTTTCCGGCCTGGATCGGGCTGAAGCCGCGGACCTCCTGGTCGTTGTAGAGGCCTATCCGCTCCGCGCCGATGCTGCGTCCGAAGGCGTCGCCGGCGCCCACCACGGGATTCTCTTCGGCGCGCTGGGCATAGGCGGGGAAGGCGCAGGCGAGCACGGCGGCGGCAGAGAGCGCGCCACGTAGGTACTTCATTGGCATGTCAGCTCTGAATTCCACGCGGTCGGGCTCAGCCCGCCGCGGCCTCCGCGGCGCGGGCCACCTCGCCGTCGGCCTGGGCGGAGGCGCCGCTGACGCCGATGGCGCCGACGGTGCGGCCGTCCACGACGATGGGCACGCCGCCCTCGACCGGGATCAGACCGTCGACCGCGAGCGGCCAAAGGCGGCCGGCGGCGAGGGCTTCTTCCAGAACGCGCGTCTCGCGACCGAAGCGGGCCGAGCTGCGCGCCTTGGCCACCGCCACGTCGGCCGAGCCGTAGCCGGCGCCGGTCATGCGCACGAAGGCGACGGGTTCGCCGGTCGGCTCCACGATGGAGATGGTGAGCTGCAGGTTGCGCCGACGCGCCTCCGCGATCGCCGCGGCCATGACGCGCTCGGCCTGCTCGTAGCTGAGCGGCGCGCCGTAGGGAGCGGCCGGCGGCGCGGGCGGACGGGCCGCGGGCGGCGCGGCGGCCGTTCCCGGCGCACCGGGCGCCGCGGCGGGGGGCGGTGTCTGCGCGACGGCGGTCGAGGTCAGGACAAGGGCGCAGGCTGCGCCGATCAGGGCGGAAGGTCTCAAGCTAGGGCTCCGGGGAAAGCGCCGGCGAGGCGGGTGATTGGAGACCTCGCCGCTAGAGCGCTTCGCCGCGCCGCGCCGCCCTGACTTCGCCGACGCCAGTCCCAATGCGTGAACGCCGTTCGCGCCCCCCCTGTCGAAGGCGGCTCAGGCCGCCTCGGGAAGCCACCCCGCGTTGCGGACCACCAGAGCGTAACTGCGGCTGACCGGGATCTTGCGCCCGTCGCGCAAGGCCAGCAGCAGGCGATCGCCGTCGCGCTCCCACCCCGCCACCGCCTCCCGGGCCACCCACCAGGAGCGGTGCACGCGCATGCCGTCGAGGCAGGCGAGTTCCTCCATCGCCCTGGACATGCTGAGAAGCACCAGGTCGGAGCCGAACGTGGTGTGGACGCGCAGGTAATGGTCCTCCGCCTCCACCGTCAGAATCTGGCGCCCGAGGCGGCGGGGCAGCCGGTCGAGGAAGCGCCGCAGATCCGCATCGTCGCCCCGGGCGTCGCCCGCCGCGGGCGCGGAGGCGCGGCCGACGCGGCGGCGCCGCGCCAGCTCCACCACCGCCGCCAGCCCGAGCGTCACCACGGCGACGTTCCCGTACAGGATCGCCAGGTCCTGAGGCGTGAACGGCCCCTTCCCCCGCACCAACGTCTCGGCCCAGGCGACCACGAACACGGTCGGCGCCGCGGCTGCGAGCGCGCTCGTGATCGTGCCCGCCACGGGCCGTTCCTGAAGCAGGGCGGCCCTGCGCAGCAGTTCGCGCACGAGGGCGACCTGCGCCCAGCCGAAGAGAAGCACGCCGAACCAGTAGAGGTGGCGTTCCCCCGCCCCCATTTCCGAGAAGGTGTCGAACGGGCCGATCCGGCCGAACAACAGGGCGATCAGCCCCACCGCCACGAGCTCGTAGGCGAGAGGACGCCAGAATTGCGCGCTCACAACACTCCCCCGTACCGCTCTCCCGACGCCGAGCCCTGTGGCGTGCGTCCGGTGGCGCAACCTTAGCGAAGCCGCACGGACCGGTCGAGCCGAGCGGCCGCGTGGACAAGGACGCCGGTCATGGCCGGCCCCGCGGCCGAGCGCGCCGCGGACTACGAGCGTCTTGCGGCGCCGCCACGCGCGCGGCGCCTGATCGCCCGCTAGTGCCCCATCGCCTTGTGCACGGCCGCCTGTTCGGGGGTCACGGCCGGCGCGGCTTCCGCGGTCGGGACCGCCTTGGCCTGGGCCCCGTGGTGGAAGCAGGTGACCTTCGGGTTGAAGGGGGCGAACACGCCGTTGGGGTTCTCGCGCCAGATCCACACGTGCTTGTCGTAGTGCGGCTCGAACATGTGGGCTTCGTCGACCGGGGTCTTGGGGTCGTCGACCATGTGCTCGTAGGCGACGCCGTGGAAGCTGGGCGGCGTCTTGTGGCCGGCCGCGGTCCAGGCCTTCTCGAACACCAGGTTCTCCAGCGCGACCAGGGCCAGCGTCCCGTCCGCCTGCGGCTCGTAGATCAGCACGCCGGGCTTGAGGAAGTCGGTGTGGGTGCCCGTGCCGCTCACCCGCGGATTGGGCGGGGCGGTGACCCCCAGCAGGTCGGGGCGGAAGTAGTGGACCCCCATAGCCCCCTGCTCGCCCGGCAGGCCCATCATCTGGGCCGTCTCGCAGGTGTTCATCGGGTCGCGCACATAGCCGTCGGCCAGCGCCTGGTTCACGTCGCGGTACTTCTCGGCCGACGCGCGCACGGCGGCGAGGTCCGGCTCGCCCGGGGCCGGCTTGGGATCGTCGGCGGCCGCGGCGGCGCCGGCCAGCGCCAAAGCCAGGCCAGGGGCGAGCAACAGGGACGCGGCACGGATCATGACGGGCCTCCCTCGAGGGCGGTTCAGCGAAGCTTGCGGGAACGAACCGCTGAGAACTGACGGGGGCGGCGCTCTGGTTCCCTCTCCCGGTCCGGAGAGGGAGGGGCCCGCGCGGCGCAGCCGCGCGGGAGGGTGAGGGATGCGGGAGGGCTCAGGACCTGGCGCCAAGGCCCCCGCGGTCCGCAACCCCTCATCCTCCCGCGCTGACGCGCGGGCCCCTCCTTCTCCCTCTGGGAGAAGGTTCAGGTGCGCTTGCCCTCCCCCGCCGCTCCAGCTAATCCTCTCCCGCCGGCCGCCCGAAAATTCTCCCCCTCCGCCCGCGCGACGTCTGTCGCAGCGGCGCCGCCCCGTTCGTCCTCGGGGCCGCCCCCTCGTGTCCAAGCGAAAGCCCCATGGCCCGCCAATTCCTCAAGACCGCCCTCGTGCTGGGCCTGATCACCGCCGTCGGCCCGTTCGCGGTCGACATGTACCTGTCCGCCCTGCCCTCGATCGGCGCGTCGCTGAACGCCGACGCCGCGGCCGTGCAGATGACCCTGACCGCCTACTTCCTGACCATCGGGCTTTGCCAGCTGGGCTACGGGCCGCTGTCGGACATGATCGGGCGCAAGCCGCCGGTCTATGCCGGCCTTATCCTGTTCGCGATCGGCAGCGTCGGCTGCGCGCTGGCCCCCAACGTCGAGGCGTTGGTCGGCTTCCGCGTGCTGCAGGCGCTGGGCGCCTGCGCCGGCATGGTGGTGCCGCGCGCCGTCGTGCGCGACCTGCACACCGGCCATGAGGCCGCCCGGCTGATGTCCATGCTGATGCTGGTGGTCAGCATCTCCCCCATCCTGGCGCCCCTGGCGGGCAGCTGGATCATCCAGGCGGTCGGCTGGCGCGCGGTGTTCTGGACGGTGGCGGCCCTGTCGCTCCTGGGGCTGGGCCTGGCCTGGTTCGCCCTGCCGGAGACCCGGCCGGCCCACGCCCGCGCCGGGTCCAGCTGGGCCGGCGCGATCGGCGCCTACCGTCAGTTGCTCGTCGATCCGCAGTTCATGGGCCTGACCCTGGTCGGCGGGGTCGGCGTCTCGGCCTTCTTCATCTACCTGGCCCAGTCGCCCTTCGTGCTGACCGGCGCGTACGGCCTGAGCCCCGTCCAGTACAGCCTGTGCTTCGCGCTGAACGCGGTCGGCTTCTTCGGCGCGGCCCAGTTCACCGCCCGCCTGGCGCGCCGCTTCGGCATGGCGGCGACCACGCGCGGGGCGGTCGCGGGCTTCGCCGCCACCCTGGTGCTGCTGGCCGCGGTCATGGCGCTGGGCGCCCAGCAGCTGTGGGTGATGGCCGCCCTGCTGTTCGTCGCCTACGGCTTCCTGGGCCTGGTGGTGCCGACCACCGCGGTCATCTCCATGGAGCCGCACGGCGAGATCGCCGGCGCCGCCTCGGCGCTGATGGGCGCGACCCACCTGTTGGTCGGCGCCGCCCTGATGACGCTGGCCGGCCTGTTCGCCGACGGGACGCCGCTGCCGATGGTCGTCGCCATCGCGGCGTGCGGGGTGATCGCCCTGCTGATCGCCCTGCCGGTGCTGCGCGCCCCCGCCCGGGCGGAAGCGCAGGCGGCGGCGGAGTAGGCTTTCCCTCTCCCGGTCGGGAGAGGGAGGGACCCGCGTCGCGGAGCGACGTGGGAGGGTGAGGGACACGGGAGCGTGCAGGATCAGGCGCGCCAAGGCCGCCGCCGGCCCTGACCCCTCATCCTCCCGCGCGTCGCGCGGGCCCCTCCTTCTCCCTCTGGGAGAAGGGAAAGAAGCCGCGCCCCGGCCGTTTTCTTAGCGCCATGGCCTCGCGCAAGAACCTCTTCGTCCGCCACATCCGCTTCTACGCCTCGGCCCTGCTGGGCGTGGTCGTTTGGCTGGCGACGCCGGGGCTGGAGCGCGCGCTCAGGCTGGTCCTCGCCGGCGACGTGTTCTTCGCCGCCCACCTGACGGCCATGGGGCTGATGATGGCGCGGGCCAGGGGCGCGATGTTCATGGACCGCGCCCGGCTGGACGACGACGGCATCGTGCTGATCACCCTGATCACGCTGGCGGTCGTGGGCCTGAGCCTGGGCGCCATCTTCGCCCTGCTGAACAGCCCCGAGCGGCCCGGCGCCTTTCGCCTGCTGGTCTCGATCGCCAGCGTGCCGCTGGGCTGGCTGACCCTGCACACGGTCGGCGCCTTCCACTACGCCCACGCCTACTATTCGAAGCGGCGGCCCGGCGGGTTGGCCTTCCCCGGCACGCCCGAGCCCGGCGCGGTCGACTTCCTCTACTACTCGTTCACGGTCGGCATGACCGCCCAGGTCTCCGACGTCAGCGTCGAGACCAGCCCCCTGCGCGCCCTGACCGTCGCCCACGGAATCGTGTCGTTCTTCGTCAACACGGTGCTGGTGGCGCTGGCGGTGAACATCATCGTGCTGGTGGCGAAGGGGTGATCCCTCTCCCGGTCGCTACGGGACGTTGCAAGCTTTGCTCTGCGCTTGAAGTCCGTATGTCCCGACGAAAGTCGGGACCCAGATACATCAGCGACGTCAGTGGGTTTCACCTGGGCCCCGACGTTCGTCGGGGCATACGGAGTTTTGGCGGCGGCATGTCGCAACAGGCCTCTGGGAGAGGGGTCATTCGCCCAGCGTGCGGTCGAAGAACGCCACCACCTGCCTGTTGAACGACTTGTGGAACGCCGTGCGGTCGAAGCCCTCGGGGTCGCGGCACAGCATGGGCGGCAGCAGCACGCCGGCCGGCCCGCACGGGGCCAGAAAGGCGAAGTGACCGGCCCGCATGACGGTGTGGAACTCCGCCTCCGGCAGCTGGTCGCGCACCAGGCCGGCGTTGGTGGCCGTCGGCACGGAGGTGTCGGCCGCGCCGGTCCACAGCTGCACCGGCGCCCTCACGTTCTTCAGGCCGTCCGGCGCGAAGGCGAAGCCGACGCCCGGCGCCGCCACCACCGCGGCGCGGACGCGCGCGTCGTGGGTCCAGCTCTGCGGCGCCGTAAGGTCCGGCTTCATCAGCTGGCAGGCGAACTCCGGCGTCTGGCGGCAGTGCGCCGCGATGCTGGCCAGGTCCGGCGTGCCGCCGGCCACGATCAGCGCCGTCGTGCCGCCGGCCGAGAAGCCGAACACGCCCACCCGGGCCGGGTCCAGCCGGGCGCGGTCCTTCCAGGCGCCCAGCAGGAAGTCGTTGACCCGCACCACCTGGCGGGCGCGGTCGGGGAACCAGGCGGCCGTGCCGACCGCGCTCTGGTCCTGGTAGTTGTCGCCCGGGTGCATGGGCGCGGCGACGACATAGCCGGCCTCGGCCAGGGCGAGCGCGGTGTCGATATGGCTGACCGGGCCGGCGCCGGTGCCGTGGGTGATCACCACCAGCGGGTGGGCGCCCGGCGCGACCGCCCCGCCCGGGGCCAGCCGCGCGAAGCCCGTCCCCATCCAGGTCAGCTTCGGCTTCGCCTCGGTCGGATAGTACAGCGTCACCGGAACGGCGGCGTGGCCCGGGTCGGGGGCCAGCACCCGGGTCATGCCGACCGGCGTCTGCGGCGTGCGCGCGCTCAGCAGCAGGCTCGCGGCCAGGCTGGCGACGGCCAGGACGACGAGCGCCAGCGCGGCGCCGACCAGCTTCAGAACAAGCTTCATCACCCCACCCCATCCGTCTGATTTGTCAGAAGACTTTCGAACGCCGTGGCCATGGACGCGTCATAGCTGGCGCGAAACTGCGCCTCGCTCGCGAACCGCCGGGCCCGCTGCATGGAGACCAGCCCCTGGGCCAGGGCGGACAGCAAGAGCGCCACCTCCAGCGCCGGGGCCGGGCGCATCCGCCCCCGCCCCTGCGCCGCCTCGACCTTCGCCATCATCAGGCCGAACACCGGCGAGCGGTTCGCGTCCTCGGGAAAGGTGCGCGCCTTGCGGGCGGGCAGCAGAAACGTGGCGTCGAACTTGTGCGGCTGCTCCAGGGCGAAGTCGCGGTAAGCGCCGATCAGCCGCGTGAGCCACTCGACCGGATCGTCGGTGTCGATCGCCAGCGCGATCGCCTCCCAGGCCTGAAAGCCGTCGTCCATCAGGGCGTCGACCAGGGCGTCCTTGTCGGGAAAGTGCCGGTAGATGGCCATGGCCGACATGCCGGCGCGCCGCCCCACTTCGCGGATCGACAGGCCCTCCAGCCCTTCGCTTTCGAAGAGCGCGCGGGCGGCGGCGAACAGGCGGTCGCGGGCGGTCATGCGTACACCGTACACGGGGCTGTGTACGGTGTAAACACGCCTGTCGACCGCCCACCACTCGTCACCCTCGGGCTTGTCCCGAGGGCCCAGTCATCCGGTGCGCGAAGTCTTCAGGACTGAGTGCGAGCTGAACACTGGGCCCTCGGGACAAGCCCGAGGGTGACGGACCTCGGACCCCTGCGGTGCTATTCCCCCGCGTAAGCCTTCTCCAGCTTCGCGATGTCGAGCTTGGTCATCTGCATCATCGCCTCCATCGCCCGGCGCGCGCCGGCCGGGTCGTCGCCGCCGACGGTGTCCCGGATCTGGATCGGGGTGACCTGCCAGGCGACGCCGAACTTGTCCCTCAGCCAGCCGCACTGGCTGTGCTGGCCGCCGCCGGCGACCAGGGCGTCCCAGAAGCGGTCGACCTCCGCTTGCGTCTCGCAGTTGACCGTGAAGGAGACCGCGTCGGAAAAGCCGAACCCCGCGGGGCGGCCGTTCAGGGCGTTGAACACCTGGCCGTCCAGCTCGAACACGCACAGCATCACCGCGCCCTTCGGCCCCGGCCCGGCGTCGCCGTAGCGCATGACCTTGATCACCTTCGAATTGGGGAAGATCGAGACGTAGAAGTTCATGGCCTCCTCGGCCTGGCCTTCGAACCACAGGAAGGGGTGGATCTGCTGCATGGGGCGGCTCCTCTGCTGAGCGGTCGAGCACAGGAACGTACGAGCGCCGTCCATTCCGACACCGCCGTTCGAACTTTTTCGCCTTCTCCCCTTGAGGGAGAAGGACGGAGCCCGCGCCCCGGAGCGGCACGCGGGGGGCTGCGCGGGAGGATGAGGGGTCGCGCGAACCCTCCGGAACCCGGCGCCAAAACCTGCCGGAGATCGGCCTGCGCCAGCGAGACCCCTCATCCTCCCGCACTGACCTCCGCCCTTCGGGCTCCGGTGCGCGGGTCCCTCCTTCTCCCTCAAGGGGAGAAGGGTAAAGTAGCGCTGTTCGTCCAGAGAGGCCCCCGCTCGATGCCCGTCGCCGTCCGCCCGCTCCTGCTCGCCGCCGCCGTCCTGGCGCTGTCCGCCTGCCACCGCACGCCCGAGCCGGTGAAGACCGACGTCCCGGCCGGGACCTACAAGCTGGACCCCGCCCACGCCTCGCTGGTGTTCCGGGTCAATCACCTGGGCATGTCCCACTACACCGCCCGCTTCACCAAGCTGGACGCCACGCTGGAGCTGGACCCGAAAAACCCCGCCGCCTCGCGGGTGAGCGCCACGGTGGATCCGCGCTCGCTGGAGACCGACTATCCCCTCCCCGAGCCCGACTTCGACGCCCAGCTGACCGGGCCGGACTGGCTGGACGCGGCCCGCTATCCGGCCATCAGCTTCCGGACCACCAAGGTCGAGCCGACCAGCCCCGACACCGCCGAGGTGACCGGCGACCTGACCCTGCACGGGGTGACCAGGCCGGTGACGCTGAAGGCGAAGTTCAACGGCGGCTACGCCAGCCACGCCATGGACCCGTCGGGCGCGCGCATCGGCTTCTCGGCCACCGGCGCGCTGAACCGCTCCGACTTCGGGATCAGCTACGGCGTCCCGGCCAAGGGCTCCACCTTCGGCGTCGGCGACGAGGTGGAGATGCAGATCGAGGCGGAGTTCACCCGGCCGAAGGGCTGATCGGCTGCGGGGAAGCGCGTCGGGTTCACCCGCGGGAACCTCGCCCCACCGTCACGGTTCACCCTCGCACGGCGAGGGAGAGCGGCGATGGACGGGGCGCAGGCGCGAGCGGCGACCATGCGGGCGGCGGTGCTGACGGGGCCAGGCAAGCTGCACACCGCCAAGGTGCCCAGACCCGAGCCCGGCCCCGGCCAGGTGCGCCTGCGTCTGGAGGGCTGCGGCGTGTGCGCGTCGAACCTGACGCCCTGGGAAGGCCCGCCGTGGATGGAGTTCCCGACGGCCCCCGGCGCGCTCGGCCACGAGGGCTGGGGCGTGATCGACGCGGTCGGCGACGGCGTGGACGACCTCAAGCCCGGCCAGCGGGTCGCGGCGCTCAGCTACAACGCCTACGCCGAATACGACCTGGCCGAGGCTTCGAACGTCGTGGCCCTGCCCGCCAGCCTGGACGGACGCGCCTTCCCCGGCGAGCCGCTGGGCTGCGCCATGAACATCTTCCGCCGCAGCGACATCCAGCCCGGCCAGACCGTGGCGATCGTCGGGATCGGCTATCTGGGCGCGGTGCTGACCCGGCTGGCCACTGAGGCCGGCGCGCGGGTGATCGCCATTTCGCGCCGGCCGGGCGCCCTGAAGACCGCGCGGGCCATGGGCGCGGTCGAGGCCCTCGGCATGGAGGGCCGCCACACCGTCATCGAACAGGTGCGCGAGCTGACCGGCGGCGCCTTCTGCGACCGCGTCATCGAGGCCGCCGGAAAGCAGTGGCCGTTGGACCTGGCCGCCGAACTGACCCGCGAGGGCGGGCGCCTCGTGATCGCCGGCTATCACCAGGACGGCCCGCGCCAGGTGAACATGCAGCTGTGGAACTGGCGCGGCTTCGACGTCATCAACGCCCACGAGCGCGACCCGGCCGTGGCCGTGCGCGGCCTGAAGGAAGCGGTCGAGGCGGTGGCGTCCGGGCGGCTGGATCCCGACCCCCTGCTCACCCACGCCTACCCGCTGGAGCGCCTGGCCGACGCGCTCAACGCCGCGCGGGATAGGCCCGAGGGGTTCATGAAGGCGGTGGTGACGCTGGCATGACCCGCCCCCGCGTCGGCTTCCTCGGCGTCGGCTGGATCGGCCGGCACCGCATGCAGGCCATGATCGACGCCGGCGCGGTCCAGGCCGTCGCCGTCGCCGACGCTTCGCCCGACGCCGCCGAAAAGGCCGCCCGTCAGGCCGGCTGCGCGGCGGTCGAGGGCCTGGACGAGCTGCTCGACCTGGACCTGGACGGGATCGTCGTCGCCACCCCCAGCGCGCTGCACGCCGAGCAGGCGCTCCAGGCGCTCGCCGCCGGCTGCGCCGTCTTCTGCCAGAAGCCGCTGGGCCGCACCGCCGACGAGGTCCGCGCGGTGGTGGGCGCCGCCCGCGCCGCCGACCGCCTGCTCGAGGTCGACCTCTCCTACCGCTTCACCGAGGCCGCGCGGCGGGTGCGCGAGCTGGTCCGCGACGGCGCGCTGGGCCGCGTCTATGCCGCCGACCTGACCTTCCACAACGCCTACGGGCCGGACAAGCCGTGGTTCTACGACCCGGCCCTGTCGGGCGGCGGCTGCGTGATGGACCTGGGCGTCCACCTGGTCGACCTGGCCCTGTGGACGCTGGACTTCCCCTCGGTCCAGACCGTGCGCGGCCGGCTCTACGCCGCCGGCGAACCGCTGGGCGGCCGCACCTGCGTGGAGGACTACGCCACCGCCGAACTGGCGTTGGCGGGCGGGGTCAGCGTGCGGCTGGCCTGCTCCTGGAACCTGCCGGCCGGGCGCGACGCGGCCATCTCCGCGGCGCTGTACGGGACCGGCGGCGGGGCCGAGCTGAGCAATGTCGGCGGCTCGTTCTACGACTTCGAAGCCTGGCGCTGCGAGGGCCCCAAACGCGAGGCCCTGTGCGCCCCGCCCGACGCCTGGGGCGGCCGCGCCGCCGTCGCCTGGGCCCAGAGGCTGGCGGCCGGCGAGCGGTACGACCCTCAGGCCGAACGGCTGGTCGCGGTGGCGGAGACGCTGGACCGGATCTACGGGCGCTAGCCCCCTGTCGTCACCCTCGGGCTTGTCCCGAGGGCCCAGCGTTCAGCTGGCGCCCCGCCCTGACGGCTTTGCGAACCGGAGGACTGGGCCCTCGGGACAGGCCCGAGGGTGACGCTGAAATGCACGGCGGATTGATCTGGAGGGCTCCGCTCCGCCATACGGGGTACGAACCTTCCGGAGACCGCCGTCGTGCGACGCCTTCTCGCGGCTGCCGCCGCCGCCCTCGCGATCAGCGCCCCCGCCCGCGCGGCCGAGCCGGCCAGCACGCTGCTCAGGCCCGACCGGGTGTTCACCGCCGAGGACGGCCAGGCGCACGCCGGCTGGGCGGTGCTGGTCACCGGCGACAGGATCGCCGCCGTCGGCCCGGCCGCGCAGATCGCGGCGCCGGCCGGCGCCCGCGTCGTCGACCTGCCCGGCACCACCCTGCTGCCCGGCCTGATCGACGCCCACTCGCACCTGTTCCTGCACCCCTACGACGAGACCCGCTGGGACGATCAGGTGCTGAAGGAGACGCTCGCCACCCGCACCCTGCGCGCCGGGGCCCAGGCGCAGGCCACCCTGCAGTCGGGCTTCACCGCCGAGCGCGACCTCGGCACCGAGGGCGCCGGGAACGCCGACCTGTCGCTGAAGCGCGCCATCGACTCCGGCATGATCGAGGGCCCGCGCCTGGCCATCGCCGGCCGCGCCATCGTCGCGCGCGGCGCCTACGGCCCGGCCCGGAAGAACTACAGCGGCGACTTCGACCCGCCGCAGGGGGCGCAGGAGGTCTCCGGCGTCGACGAGATCGTGGCGGCCGTGCGCGAACAGGCCGCCGACGGGGCCGACTGGATCAAGGTCTACGCCGACTATCGTGTCGGCCCGAACGGCGAGCCGATGGCCACCTTCTCGCTGGAGGAGCTGAAGGCCCTGGTCGCCGCCGCCCATGACCTGAAGCGCCCCGTCGCCGCCCACGCCTCCACCGACGAGGGCGCGCGCCGCGCGACCCTCGCCGGCGTCGACACCATCGAGCACGGCCAGTACGTCAGCGAGGCCACCTTCCGCCTGATGGCCGAGAAGGGCGTGGCCTGGATGCCGACCCTGACGGCCCACGAGGCCTACGGCCAGTACTTCCAGGGCTACGTCGCCGGCAAAAGCCCGCCCACCGACGACATGGCCGCGGCCGACAAGGCCTTCCACACCGCGCGCAAGCTGGGCGTCGTCATCGGCCTGGGCTCCGACGTCGGCGTCTTCCGCCACGGCGACAGCGCCCGCGAGCTCAACTGGATGGTCCGCGAGGGCATGACCCCGGCCGAGGCGCTCACCGCCGCCACCGCCGTGAACGCGCGGGTGCTGGGCTGGCAGGACCGGGTCGGCAAGGTGAAGCCCGGGCTCTACGCCGACCTGGTGGCCGTGCAGGGCGATCCGACGACGGACATCACCGCCGCGGGGAAGCCGGTGTTCGTGATGAAGGGCGGGAAGATCGTGCGGGAGCGCTGAGAAGCGACGCCCCAACCATCCCGTCATCCCGGCCGCAGCGGAGCGAAGCGCAGCGGAGAGCCGGGACCCAGCCAGCGCGTGGCTAGTTGCAGCGCGGATCCGCGGCGTTCAGGTCGAGCTTGCTGGGTCCCGGCTCTCCGGCCCGCTGCGCGGGCCTACGGCCGGGATGACGGAACAAGAATGCAAAGCCGCACGCCCCCTCACCCCGGCGCCAGCACCGCGGCCAGGTCGTCCAGTCGGCGGAACATGCGGTCCGGACGGGCCGCGGCCAGCGCCTTTTCCGTGGCGTAGCCCCACGTCACCGCCGCGCTCGCCAGCCCGGCCTTGCGGGCCGCCTCCACGTCTCGGGTCTCGTCGCCGACGCTGAGCACCTGGCCGCGCGGCACGCCGGCCGCGCGCACCACGCCGGCCAGCTTGCGCGCCTTGCCGAACATCGCGGCCTCGCAGGCGAACCGCCCGACCGTCGCCGCCGCCGGCCCCAGCGCGCGGCGCACGTTGGCCTCGGCGTTGGAGCTGACCACCGCCGTCTCCACGCCGGCCGCCGCCAGCCGCTCCAGCAAGGCCGGCACGCCGGGGAACAGCGGCGCGGGCGCCTCGGCGCTTAAGGCGCGCATGTGCTTCGCGATGGCCGGCAGCTTCCAGGCCGGCACGCCCAGGGCTTTCACGATCTGGCGGCTGGAGCGGCCGCGCAGGCGCTCGATCTCGGCCGCGTCGGCGGTGCGGAAGCCGTAGCGAACCGCCACCTGGTTCAGCACCCCGATCATCCACTCGGCGCTGTCGGCGAGCGTCCCGTCGAAGTCGAAGATCACCAGCCGGTAGGGCGGCGTCCTCAGCTTGCGCATGCGCCAGACCTCGGCTGGAGCGCCGGCGAAACTGATCTCGCGCCGGCCCTCGACCACGTAGCCCAGCCGCTCGTACAGCCGGCGCGCGTCGGGGTTCACCGTGAACACCGACAGGGTCACGTCGCCGGCGACGCGCGCCTCCGCCGCCGCCAGCAGGGCCGAGCCGATCCCCCGCCCCTGCCGCGCCGGATCGACGAACAGGTTGGCGACGTGGGCCCCGATCAGTTCGACCAGGCCTGCGACCTCTCCGTCCGCCACCGCCACCAGCCGCACCTCGGCCGGTTCCAGCGGCGCCTCCGGCGTGAACCGGCCGGCGCGTTCGGGCATGCGCGCGCCGTAGGAGCTGAGCGCCGCGGCCGCGGCGATGCGCTGACACGCCGCCCGGTCGGCCTCCTCGAAGGCGCGGACGCTCACGCCGCTCACGCCAGCGGCCTCAGGGTGCGGGCCTCGGCCACGAAGGCCGCCAGGCTGCCCTCCATCAGTTGCCGGATCTCCGGCCGGGCGGTCTCGATCGAGCCGCCGGCGATCGGCGGCTCCGGGTCGTATTCGGCCACCAGCACGGCGGCCTCGGCGAAGGGCTGGCCGCGCAGCTCCGCCACCAGGGCCGAGCCGAAGTCCAGACCGGCCGACACGCCCGCCCCGGTGATGACGTTGTCGTCGCGCACCACGCGCTGGCGCTGGGGGATGGCCCCGAACTGGGCCAGCAGCGGCACCGCCGACCAGTGCGAGGTGGCGCGCCGGCCCTGCAGCACGCCGGCCGCGCCCAGGATCAGCGAGCCGCTGCAGACGCTGGTCACGTACTCGGCGCGCGCGGCCCGGTCGGCCATGAAGGCCACCGTCGTCGGATCGCGCGCCGCCGCCACCGTGCCGGCCGTGCCGCCGGGGGTGAACAGCACGGTCAGGTCCTCGGGGCAGTCCTTCATGGTGGTGGTCGGCTGGATGGCCATGCCCATGTCGCTGGGCACGGGCTTAAGGTCCGCCTGGTTGGTCACCAGGTGCACCTTGGCGCCGGGCATGCTCCCCAGGAAGTGGTAGGGGCCGGCGAAATCCAGGGCCGTGAAGCCGGGATAGAGCAGCATGGCGATCTGCTCGCGGCCGGTCAGCTTCAGGCCGGGAATGCGGGCGGCGAGCTCGCGCGCGTCGGCGGCCTTGGCTTTCCCGTCCTGCGCTTGGGCGGCGCCGGCGGCGGCCACGCCGGCCGCGGCGGCGATCAGGGTTCGTCTGGTCATCATCGAGGCGTCCTCTTTGGCGGGGCTTGACTACGCCCGCCCGCGCGCGGCCTAAAGGACGTTGTTCCCACGTTTCAGGACGCAGCCTGGATGCACCGGATCACCTTCCTGCTCTACGACGGCTTCCAGATCCTGGACGCCACCGGGCCGGCCGCAGTGTTCGAGATCGCCGGCGACTACGGCGGCGCCTACGCCGTCACCTTCGCCTCGGTGGCCGGCGGGCTGGTGCGCAGCTCCGGCGGCCTGACGGTGGCGACCGTCCCCCTGGCCGAGGCGAAGCTGTGCGACACCCTGATCGTGCCGGGCGCCGAGCTGGCCCACGAACGGGCGGCCGACGCGGACCTGCAGCGCGCGGTCGCCGAAGCGGCCGAAGCCGGGCGGCGGGTGGCCAGCGTCTGCTCCGGCGCCTTCGTGCTGGCCGCCGCCGGCGTGCTGGAGGGCCGCCGCGCCGCCACCCACTGGCTGGCCACCGCCGGCCTGAAGCGCCGCCATCCCGGCGTGCGCGTGGACGAGGACAGCATCTTCGTCGAGGACCGCGGGGTGTGGAGCTCGGCCGGGGTGCTGGCCGGGGTCGACCTGGCGCTGGCGATGGTGGGGCGCGACTACGGCGAGGCGGTCGCCCGCCAGACCGCGCGCAAGCTGGTGGTTTATCACCGCCGCCCGGGCGGCCAGTCACAGCACTCCGCCCTGCTGGAGATGGTCGCCCCGGACAACCGCTTCGCGCCGTTGCTGGGCTGGGCGCGCGAGCGGCTGGACGAGCCCCTGCCGGTCGAGCGGCTGGCCGAACAGGCGGCGCTCAGCGTGCGCCAGTTCACCCGCGCCTTCACCGAGGCCACCGGCGTGGCTCCCGCCAAGGCGGTCGAGCGCCTTCGGGTCGAGGCCGCCCGCGCGGCCCTGGAAACCGGCGCCGGCACGCTGGACCAGGTCGCCCGGCAGACCGGCTTCGGCAATCCGGAGCGCATGCGCCGCGCCTTCGTGAAGCTCACCGGCCGCCCGCCCGGCGCGGCGCGGCTGCGGGCCGCTCCTCCACGTCCGCCATCCCGGCCGTAGCGCAGCGAAGAGCCGGGACCCAGCAAGCGCCACGCTCGTCGCAGCGCGGGTCAGCAGCGTCAATCGCCAGCTTGCTGGGTCCCGGCTCTCCGGCCCGCTGCGCGCGCCTGCGGCCGGGATGACGGGATCTGAAGCCCTCTTACGCCTTCTCCACGTTCTCGCCGTCCTGGGCCAGTTCGGGGTGGCGGCGCACCAGCGCCTCGCGTTCGCGCGCCAGCGAGTCCCAGGTCGCCGCCATCTCCAGCAGCTGCTCGCGATGTTCGCCGACACCCATGCGGTTGGCGAGCTCGCGGCATTCGACGGCGTGTTGGTGGTACTCGGAGGCCTTTTTCATGCGCGTCCGTTTGACCGAATTTGCTGGGATGTCAACGAACGTTGAACACGTTCGGCGGATCAACCGGCCGGCGGACGGCTTCGGTCCGTCCTAAAACAACGCCCTGAATCAGGCCAAGGTCGCGCCACATCAGACGGAGGCGGCGTGTACTACCTGATCCTCAAGGCGGCGGTGTCGGGCGTGATCATCGCCCTGGTGTCGGAGATCGCCAAGCGCAGCCCGCCCTTCGGCGCCCTGGTCGCCTCGCTGCCGCTGATCTCGGTGATGGGCATGATGTGGCTGTGGCGGGACACCCACGACCCGGTGCGCATGGCGTCCCACGTCGAGGCCACCTTCTGGTACGTGCTGCCCTCGCTGCCGATGTTCCTGATCATGCCGGCCCTGCTGCGCCGCGGCGCGCCGTTCTGGCCGACGCTGGGCTTCGGCTGCGCGGTCACCATCGGCCTGTACTTCGCCATGATCGCGATCGGACCGCGGCTGGGCCTGAAGCTGTAGGGGAACCGCCATGACCGCCGACACCACCGAACGCCTGTTCTCCTACGGCACCCTGCAGCAGCCGCAGGTGCAGCTGTCGACCTTCGGGCGGCGGCTGGAGGGCCGCCCCGACGCCCTGACCGGCTGGCGGCTGGAGTGGGTGCGGATCACCGACCCGGCCGTGATCGCCGCCTCGGGCTCGGACCGCCACCCGATCCTGGTCGCGGGCGGGCCGGACGACGCGGTCGAGGGCACGGTGTTCCTGATCACCCCGGCCGAACTGGCCGCCGCCGACGACTACGAGGTCGACGACTACCGCCGGGTGGAGGCTCAGCTGCGCGCCGGCGGGACGGCCTGGGTCTACGTGAAGGCCTGACAGGAGACGGCTTCGCCGCGCCGGCGGCGGGCTTCGGCGCAAGCGCGCTGACGGCGCCGCGAAGTCGGGCCACGCAGGGAGCGCCGACACACGGAGCCCTGCCCCATGACCCGTTCGTTCCGTACCCTCGCTTGCGTCGTGTTCCCCGCCTTCGCCCTGATCCTGGCCGCCACCGCGCAGGCCCAGACGAAGCAGGTTCGCGCCCTGACCAAGGGCGAACTCATCGAAGCGCTGATCGCCCGCGACCGCGCCACCCTGGCCAAGTTCCCCAACCCGGGCGACGCGCCCGAGCTGACCCGCACCCTGGCCGAGCACCAGGCCCGGCTCAACCGCCTCAGCCCGGCCGAACGCGCCGAGCCCGCCTGCGTGCGGCCCGGCACCGACCGGTTCGTCGCGTGCGACTCGAAGGGCGCGGTCACCATCACGACCGGCGGCTAGCGAGCCACAGATCGCTCCTTCTCCCCTTGAGGGAGAAGGTTCGCCGAGCGTGTCCCCCTAACCGTCACCCTCGGGCTCCCGAGGGTGACGGCGGTGGGGGGGGCTCAGGCCCCTCACCCCACCAGCTTGTAGATCAGCTCCGTCGCGCGCTGCGGGGTCAGGCCGGGCGCGGTCATCTCCCACAGCACCGGCAGCAGGCGGGCGCGTTGGGCCGGGTCCAGGCCCACGGCCCAGCGGCGGCCGATGGCGCCGGCGGCCCATTCGGCGGCGTCCTCGGGCGTCTCCTCGCCCTCGCGCACCTCGTCCAGTTCGATGGCCACGTCCAGGGCGTCGACCAGGGCGGTCCTGAGCATGAACCACGGCTCGCCGGCGGCGCGCCGGCGCGCGATCTCGGCCTGCACGACCAAGGCCTCCTCGTGGCCCAACCGCGCGGCGACGGCCAGCCAGCGCAGGTAGGCGCCGCGGTTCTCGCTCAGGCGCTCTTCCATGGCCAGGTTCCAGGCGGCCGTGGCGTTGCCGGCGAAGGCGGCGCGCTTGAGCCAGCGCACGCCTTCCGCCCGCCAGCGGCCGCCCACCGTGGTCAGCAGCACGCCGAGGTTGGACTGGGCGTAGGTCTGGCCCATCAGCGCCGCGCGCCGGTACAGCGGCAGGGCCGCGGCCTCCTGGCCCTCCAGGTCCAGCCGCGCGGCCTCGTTGAACAGGCGCACGGCGTCCAGTTGTCGTCTTAGCTCGGGGATCCGGGGCGTCGCCTCCATGATCGTCTCCCAGGCAGCCGGTTCAGGCCCCCGCCGTTCGAGCTCGCCGAAGGGCGACTGGACCAGCAGATCGACCCGGTCGCCCAGCGCCAGGGCCTCCCCGGCCAGGCGCTCGGCCGCGCGCACCGCCTGCGCGAGGGTCGAGAACCGGCCGGCCTTCCAGCCGCGGCAGACGATCCCCCACCCCTCGGAAAAGCGCAGGACCACATAGGGCCGGACGTCGCTTTCGGGGTGGATCTGGGTCATGCCGTCTCCTGGCGAGCGGCCGGCCATTATGCGCTTTTTCACGCCGGCGATCTGTATGTTTGCCGACAAAACTCGCAGAAAACACAAACGCTTGAGCTTGCCGTCTAAGCTTACGCGCGAACCGTCGCCGTCCACACGGCGACGCCGTGGGAAGCTGCGACGGCGAGGTTGGTTCCTCGCCGGGGGTGTCCGTAAGTTGAGGGACTCCCTGACCGCTTGGGCTCGGCGGGTCAGTCGCTCTCGCGTGACCGCCCCTGACGGAGTCGCTGAAAGTCCCGGACGGCGAAGACGGCTAGCGGCGCTAGCGGGTGGCCGGCGGGCCCTCGCCGCGCGCCTGCGGACGGCCCTGCCCGCGCCGTTCTTCGGCCGCCGCCCGCTCGCCGGCCCGGCGGTCGGCCCACACGGCCTTGGCGGTGAAGGCGCGGTCGGCGAAGTCGAGCAGGCGCGCGTCGTAGGCGTCGGCGCACTCCACCGGCCCCATGTGCCCGGCGCGATCGATGCGCGCGACCTCGATGGCGGGGTTCTGCTGGGCGATCGCCTCGCCGGCGCGCGGCCGGGTGACCAGGTCCCGCCCGCCGATGAACAGCAGCACCGGGCAGCGGACCCCGGCCATCGCCCCGGTCGCGTCCCAGCGCATCATGGCCAGATTGCCCTCGGCCTGAACCGCCGGCGAGTGGCGGGTGACCAGCCGGGTCACCCGGTCCAGCTGGGCGCGGCTGGGCCGCGTGCCGAACCCGCCGACGCGCATGGCCAGGTGCGCCGAGCCGCTGAGATAGCTCTGCCAGTTCATCGCCCAGACCAGCGGGAAGAGCACCTTGTCCAGCTTCATCAGGGGCTCGAACAGCGGCTTCTGCAGCGGGGCCAGCACGGCCGACAGGGCCGTGGTCTTCAGCGGGTCGGTGTAGGTGGTGTTCTCCAGCACCAGGCCGGAAACCTCGCGCCCCAGGGCCTGCGGATAGCGGCGGCAGAACTCCTGCACGATCATGCCGCCGATGCTGTGGCCGACCAGCAGGGCCGGCCGCCCGGCCTCCAGATCGAGAACCGCCTTCAGCCCGGCCGCCAGCCGCGGCAGGTCGAGGCGACGGTCGACCGGCATTTCCGAAAGGCCCAGGCCCGGCAGGTCCCACACCACCACGCGATAGCGGTCGGCCAGCTGGCGGCGCGCCTCGCGCCACTCGATGCTGCTCAGGCCCCAGCCATGGGTCAGGATGATCGCCGGCGCCTCGGGCGGGCCGAAGCTTTCGACGTGCAGGCGCGCCCCTTCGGGCCCGGCCACGCTCTCCCGCCCCGCCTCGATCAGCGGCTCGGCGGCCGTGCCCGCGCCGGAGCGGGCGAGCAGGCCGAGCACGGGCGCGCGTCCCAGCAGGCTCAGAGCCAGCAGCCCCAGGCCCCAGTACAGCCGCGCCTCGCCGGGCTCCCCGCCGAAGGGCCGGATCACCTGTTCGGCCTGCCACCAGCTCCAGACCAGGTAGCCGCCTAAAGCCAAGACGGCGAGCGAAACAATCGCACAAAGCCTTTGTAGAACCTGAAGAAAACTCATGACGCCCTCTGGGATGGCCCCCGCCGGAACGGTTCCCCCGACCGGCGGTTCCGAGCCGACAAAGCGTCGCGCCTCTACAATATTGCAGAGGAGCCCGGCGGGGCCGTGCCCTAGGATGGCGCCGGGGATTCGAGACGCCGGGGGGCGGTTCATGCGGAGAGCGACAGGTTTGGCGGTCGCGCTGGCGGCCGTCCTGGGATGCGGCGTGGGGACGGCGCAGGCCGGGCCGGACGTGTTCGGCGCCATCGCCGGGGTCCGCGCGCCCGCGAGCGCCGCCGCGCCGGCCGCGGCGCCGGCCTGGTTCGGGGCGGCGGTGAGAGCCACCAACACCGCTTATTTCCGCTCGGAGGTGCTGAGCGTGGAGCCGGGCAGCCCGGCCGCGGCGGCGGGCCTGCGCCCGGGCGACCAGCTGGCCTCGGTCCAGAAGTCGCCCAAGACCCTGCTGAGCCCGAACGTGCTCCTGCCCGACCAGGCCAGCCTCGACAAATGGCTGGCGGGGCAGCGGCCGGGCGCGACCTTCGAACTGACCTATGTCCGCGGCGCCCAGCTCGTGAAGGCCCCGCTGACCCTGGCCGCCGCGCCCCCGGCCCGCAAGCTGGCCAGCGCCTACGACGAGCTGTGCAGGCCCGGCGCGGAGCTCGCCAGCGCCCAGGCCTGCGCCGCGCTGAAGGCCGACGCCGCCCGCGCGGCCCGCACGCCCGCCCCGGC
>NZ_JACSJI010000009.1 GCF_014349105.1 Caulobacter sp. 17J80-11
GGCGGGCGTGGCGCCCGCGGCGGCCGGGGCCGCGGCGGGAACGGCGCCGGCGGCGGCGACCTTCGGCGCGGTCGAGCCGCCCTTGGAGGCGACCCAGGCGTCGAATTCCGGCTGGGTCACGACCTTGATCTCGATCGGCATGAAGGCGTGGTCGACGCCGCACAGCTCCGAGCACTGGCCGTAGTAGGTGCCGGTCTTCTCAGCCTTGAACCAGGTCTCGTTGATGCGGCCCGGAATGGCGTCGGTCTTCAGACCGAAGGCCGGCATGGCGAAGGAGTGGATCACGTCCGAACCGGTGACCAGCACGCGAACGACCTTGTTCACCGGAACGACCATCGGCTCGTCCGCGTCGAGGCGGTACAGCTCCTTGGTGGTCTTCTCTTCCGGCACCATGGTCGAGGTGATCTCGGCCACGCCCTGGTCCGGATATTCGTAACCCCAGTACCACTGGTAGCCGGTGACCTTCACGGTCAGGTCGACCTTCGGGGTGTCGTGATACTGGAACAGCAGGCGGAACGAGAAGATGGCGATGACCATCAGGATCAGGACCGGCACGACGGTCCAGATGATCTCGACCAGCGTGTTGTGGCTCCAGCGCGCCGGGGTCGGGTTCGCCTTCTTATTGTAGCGAACGATCACCCACAGCAGCAGGCCGAGCACGACCAGCGTGATCACCGTGATGATCGGCAGCAGAATCGCGTCGTGGAAAAAATGCGCCGAGTGCTTCAGCGGCGACGCGGCCGGTTGCAGGCCGATGCCGCCCGGCGTCGGACGACCCAGCAGTTCGTCGGCGAAGGCCGCGCCGGCGGTCAGCATGGCGCCGAGCGCGACGGAGGCGCCGGCGGCCAGCTTCCCAATCCCCATTCCCGAAATCTTCATGTCCCTCACGGCCCGCATTAGGTCGGCCAAACTACTAAGGCGTACGGGACGTCTAACGCCCCCAGACTCAGGCCGAACGCAAGCCTCGACGAGGCGAGCGCGGGCGGCCGTGAAGTCGCACCCCTTCAGGGCGCGGGTCATATCGGCTCGACGGCGCCTTGCCAAGCGATTGCGGGCCAAAAGCCTTCAAGGTTTCGCGTGCGAACGAGGGTCCCTATGTTGGCGGCCGTCGCGTCGCCTTCTGGAGCCTTGTCCATGACCGCCTCCGCCGCCGTTCCCTCCCTGCTCGACCAGGCCGAAATCGGGGCCGACAAAGCCCTGACGATTCTGGGCGACGCCCTCAGCGGGGCCGACGACGGCGAGCTCTTCCTGGAGCGCACCGAAAGCGAGTCGCTGGTCTTCGACGACGGCCGGCTGAAGTCGGCGGCCTACGACGCCTCGGAAGGCTTCGGCCTGCGGGTGGTGGCGGGCGAGCGCGCCGGATACGCCCACGCCAACGAGATCACCGAGGCGGCCGTGCGCCGCGCCGCCGATTCGGCGGCCATGGCCAAGCGCGGCTATTCAGGCGTGGCGGCCGACGCCCCGCGCGCCACCAACCAGAAGCTCTACGGCGAGATGGACCCCCTCGCCTCGCCGGCCTTCTCCGACAAGATCGAACTGCTGCGCGAGATCGACGCCTACGCCCGCGCCAAGGGCCCGCACGTGGTGCAGGTCTCCGCCTCGATCGCCGGTGAGCGCCGCTCGGTGGAGATCCTGCGCGCCGACGGCCGGCGCGTGCGCGACGTGCGCCCGCTGGTGCGGGTCAACGTGTCGGTCACCGTCGAACGCGACGGCAAGCGCGAGAGCGCCTACACCGGCGCGGGCGGGCGCACCGGCTTCGAGGCCTGGATCACGCCCGACCGCTGGCGCGACCAGGTCGACGAGGCGCTTCGCCAGGCCATGGTCAACCTCGACGCCGTGCCCTGTCCGGCCGGCGAGATGGACGTGGTGCTCGGCCCCGGCTGGCCGGGCGTCCTGCTGCACGAGGCGGTCGGCCACGGGCTGGAGGGGGACTTCAACCGCAAGGGCACGTCGGCCTTCTCCGGCAAGATCGGCCAGCGGGTGGCCGCGCCCGGCGTGACCATCGTCGACGACGGCACCGTGCCGAACCGCCGGGGCTCGCTGTCGGTGGACGACGAGGGCACGCCGACGAACCGCACCGTGCTGATCGAGGACGGCATTCTGGTCGGCTACATGCACGACCGCATGAGCGCGCGGCTGATGGGCATGGCGCCCACCGGCAACGGCCGGCGCCAGTCCTTCGCCCACATGCCCATGCCGCGCATGACCAACACGCTGATGGAGGGCGGCCGGGACAAGCTGGCCGACATGATCAGCTCGACCAAGCGCGGACTGTACGCCGTGAACTTCGGCGGCGGCCAGGTGGACATCACCAACGGCAAGTTCGTGTTCCAGTGCACCGAGGCCTACCTGATCGAGGACGGCAAGGTGACCCGGCCGGTGAAGGGCGCGACCCTGATCGGCGACGGCCCGACCGTGCTGACCAAGGTGCAGATGATCGGCGACGACTTCGCCTTCGACCCCGGCGTCGGCGTCTGCGGCAAGGCCGGCCAAGGCGTCCCGGTCGGCATCGGCCAGCCGTCTCTGAAGATCGGCGGCCTGACCGTCGGCGGCACCGCGGTCTGATCCGCGAACATCGTCGCGTGAATCTGCGGCGGGGCGGAACAGCGCCTCGCCGGTCCTGGAGCTGCGTCCTGAGGGCGAGCGGCGCGCCCGTTTCGGCTGAAAATTGCCGCCGGCGCGCCGCGACAATTTGATGGCGCACAAACAATAGACGGCGTCAGAAATTCGGCAAAGCCTTGCCGTGCAAGCAAAGCCTCAAATAACGCCGATAAGATTGCGCCGATTTAATCAACCTTTCCGGCATTTAATTGGAGCTTCAGTAGCTTCGCTGTTCACCCTGCGGGCGAAAGTTCGAGGGGGACAGCATGAAGACGTCAATGTGGGTGGCCGCCATGGCAATGGCGGTCGCGAGCCAGGCTCACGCACAAGCCACGGAGACGTCCGCCCCCGCTCCGGCCGCCGGCCAGGACGCCGCGCAAGGCGTGATCGCCTATCCGCCGTCCTTCTTCGCCGAAGCGCAGCCGAACACGGCGATGGACATGATCGCCCGCCTGCCGGGCTTCACCTTCAACGGCGGCGACAACGTGCGCGGCTTCGGCGGCGCGGCCGGCAACGTGCTGATCGACGGCGAGCGCCCGGCCAGCAAGACCGACAACCTGGAAAGCATCATTCGCCGCATCCCGGCCAGCCAGGTCGAGCGGATCGAGTTGATCCGCGGCGCCGCGCCCGGCATCGACATGCAGGGCCAGACCGTGCTGGTGAACGTGGTGCGCAAGAAGGCCGGCGGCGTCACCGGCCTGATCGGGGTGTCCAACACCCTGCTCGAGGACGGCCGCGACCATCTGGCGCTGCGCCTGGAAAGCACCCGCCGCTGGGACGACAAGACCCTGGAGGGCTCGTTCGTAGTGGCCGAGTTCGTCGACGACGGGGCCGGCGACGGCCCGCGCGTGCGCACCGACGCCGACGGCAACGTGCTGCTGCAATCCTATCCGGACACCGAGGGCGACGGCTGGCAGGCGGTGGGCACCGCCGCCTTCGAGACGCCCTTGGCCGGCGGCAAGCTGCGCACCAACGTCATGGTGCTGCGCGAGGGCTTCTTCTACGACTCCATCGATCGCCTGCCCTACGGCGACGAGGTCCAGCACGACGTTCAGGACAAGCTGCTCGGAGAGTTCGGGGTTCGCTACAGCCGCAACCTCGGACCGCGCACCTCGATCGAGGCTGTGGGCCTGCAGCAGATCCGCGACATCAACTACGTCTCGGACTTCAACGACGGATCTCAGCAGCGCTTCGAACTGGACCGGCTGTCCGGCGAGAGCGTCGTGCGCGGCGTGCTGCGCTTCAAGCAGTCCGACACGCTCTCCTACGAGGCCGGCGGCGAGGTCGCCTACAACTGGCAGGAAAGCGAGACCGGCTTCTCGATCGACGGCACGGACATCCCGCTGCCGGCCGCCGACGTCCGCGTCACCGAAAAGCGCGCCGAAGTGTTCGGGACCGGCACCTGGCGCCCCTCCCCCAAGCTCACCCTCGAGGCGGGCCTGCGGGTGGAGACCTCGACCATCTCCTCGGAAGGCGACGTGGAGCTGGAGAAGACTCTGGTCTTCCCCAAGCCGCGCGCCGTCGCGACCTGGTCGCCTAATGACAAGAACCAGTTGCGCTTCCGCGTCGAGCGCCAGGTCGACCAGCTCAACTTCAACGACTTCGTGGCCAACGCCAACCTGGCGACCAGCGGCATCACCGTCGCCAATCCGGACATCGAGCCGGGCCAGGCCTGGGTCGTCGAGGCGGCCTACGAACGCCGCTTCTGGAAAGACGGCGCGGTCACCGTGACCCTGCGTCACGCCGAACTGTCGGACGTGGTCGATCGCGTGCCGGTCGAAGTGCTGGGCCCCGACGGCCCCGACGCCGACTCCGACCCGGACGTGGTCGACGTGTTCGACGCGCCCGGCAACATCGGCAAAGGCAAGAACGACGAGGTCGCGCTGAGCGTGAACCTGCCGCTGGACCGCCTGGGCGTCAAAGGCGGCCTGCTGCGCGGCGAGGGCACCTGGCGGGTGTCGGAAGTCACCGACCCGACCATCGGCGCGGGCCGCCGCATTTCCGGCCAACACCCCTTCGACGGCGAATTCCACTTCAGTCAGGACGTGACGAAGTGGAAAACGACCTGGGGCGTGGACGTCTTCAACAGCTGGCGTGAGGAGTACTTCAAGCTCGACCGGATCGAGACCTTCGATCTGGGCACCTGGGGCGTCCTGTACGCCGAGTACAAGCCGCGGACCGACCTCAGCATCCGCGTCGAGCTCGACAACTTCGGCCGCCGTCCCTTCACCCAGACCCAGGAGGTCTGGAACGGACCACGCGACACCGCCGCGCTCGACTACCGCGACCGCCGCGACCTGAAGTTCGGCCACCTCTTCTACATCCGCGTCCGCAAAACCCTCGGCGGCTGAACCGCCGGGCCCGACACCGCCATCTCTCACGCCAAGAAAACCAAAAGCCGCCCCAGAGCGGCTCCCACGGGGGACCTTAAATGAAGCGCATCTTCCTGCTCGCCGCGCTCGCGGCGGCCGCCGCAGCGCCCGCCTACGCCCAGACCGCCGACGCCGCCGCGCCGGCCGCCACCCAAGGCGTCACGGTCTATCCGCCGGAGTTCTTCGCCGACTCCCGTCCGAACTCGGCCTGGGACATGATCAACCGCATTCCGGGCTTCGCCTTCGACAACGGCGCGCAGGTGCGCGGCTACGCCGGCGCCGCCGGCAACGTGCTGATCGACGGCAAGCGCCCGACCACCAAGGCCGAGGCGCTGAGCGACGTGCTCAACCGCATCCAGGCCGGCGACGTGGAGCGCATCGAGCTGATCCGCGGCGGCGCCCCCGGCATCGACATGCAGGGCCGCAACATCATCGCCAACGTGATCCGCAAGAAGACCGACTCCTTCCAGCAGACCGGCGCGGTCGGCAGCCACATCTTCTTCGGCACGGGCAAGATGCTGCCCGCCCTGCGTTACGAGTTCACCCGCCGCTCGGGCGACACCACCATCGAGGGCCAGCTGTCGCGCGGCGTGTCGATGGACGACTCGGTCGGCCACGGCCAGCGCACCTTCCGCGACGGGACCGGCGCGGTGACCGGCCAGCAGGAAGCCTTCACCGAGGGCGACGGCGGGCCGCTGGGCGCCAAGGCGTCGATCAAAACGCCGCTGTTCGGCGGCGAATTCCGCAGCAACGTCGCCCTGGCCAGCAACGACTTCAAATACGAGGACCACTTCTACACCTCGTCGTCGAAGACCGACGTGGTCGAGAAGTCGGTCAACAAGAGCGTCGAGATCGGGGTCAACTACGACCGTCCGCTGACCGAGCGGCTGTCGCTGGAGACCCTGGCCCTGCAGAAGCTGGGCGACAACACCTACGGCTCCAGCTACGTGAGCGCGCCCGACGGCTCCTATTTCACGTCGGACTCCGAGACCGGCGAAAGCATCGTGCGCGGCGTGCTGCGCTTCCAGAAGTCGCCGACCCTGACCTTCGAGGGCGGCGGCGAGGCGGCCTTCAACTTCCGTGAGAGCCAGGTCCGCTACGCCGAGAACGGCACGGACATCCCCCTGCCCTCGGCTGACGTTCGCGCCGAAGAACGCCGCGGCGAGGTCTTCGCCCAGGCCAACTGGCGTCCGTCCAAGCAGTTCACCGTCGAGGCGGGCGCGCGGTTCGAGAGCTCGACCATCAGCAGCACGGCCACCGGCCTGGGCGTGACGGTCGAGAAGGAAGAGTCGTTCTTCTATCCGAAGCCCAGGGTGCTCGCGACCTGGTCGCCGAACGAAGAAAACCAGCTGCGTCTGCGGGTCGAACGCGAGGTCGGCCAGCTGAACTTCGGTGACTTCGTCGCCTCCGCCAACCTGTCCAACGGACTGGGCGGCGGCACCTTCACCTCGGGTAATTCCAGCCTGGTGCCTGACAAGACCTGGGTCTACGAGGCCGCCTACGAGCGCCACTTCTGGGGCGACGGCGCGCTGGTCCTGACCCTGCGTCACCAGCAGATCACCGACGCCATCGACCGCGTGCCGATCGAGCAGCTGGGCCCCGACGGTCCGGACGCCGGCACCGACCCGGACGTGATCGCCATCTTCGACGGCCCCGGCAACATCGGCGACGGCGTGAACAACTCGCTGCAGGTCGACCTGACCCTGCCGCTCGACCGGCTGAAGGTGAAGGGCGGCGAGTTCAAGGTGAACTACACCCTGAACGACAGCGAGGTCACCGACCCGACCACCGGCGAAAAGCGCCCGATCTCGGGCCTGCGCCCGCAGTCCACCGAGGTCAACTTCCGACAGGACCTGCCGGAGCTGAAGCTGACCTGGGGCATGGGCTGGTTCGGCGGGTGGGAGGAGACCTACTGGCGCTTCAACGAGATCCAGCACCTCGACATCTGGAACTTCTACAGCGCCTTCGTCGAATGGAAGCCGGACGGCAAGACCAGCTTCCTGTTCGAGATCGACAACCTGGACCCGTTCGAGTTCACCCGCGAGCGGACGGTCTACGACGCGCCGCGCGACACCGGCTCGGTCGCCGGGGTCGAGAGCTTCACCACCCAATCGCAGCTGCGCGCCTACGTGCGCGTGCGCCGGACCTTCTGAGCCGCGTCCCAAACGACGCGTCCACCTAGAGGGGCGGCGCCCGAGCGCCGCCCCTCTTTCTTTGCCCGCCGCGCACGCTCAGCGAACCCCGATCGCATCTCCGTGCACGGAACGACTGGCGCCTCCGGCGAAGCTCGGGGCATTACTTGCGCCGAAGTAGCCGGTTTGCGCCGGCCTCGGGGGGATTTCAGTTGAAGCGCACCATTCTGGCCGTGGCCCTCGCCGCGGCCGCGACCCAGGCTCACGCCCAGGCCGCCGCGAGCCCGTCGGCCGGGGCCGCCCAGGGCGTGATCGCCTTCGAGCCGGCCTTCTTCGCCGACGCCCGGCCGAACACGGCCATGGACATGATCAAGCGGCTGCCGGGCTTCACCTTCGAGGCCGGCGACAGCGTGCGCGGCTTCGCGGGCGCGGCCGGCAACGTGCTGATCGACGGCGAACGCCCGGCCAGCAAGCGCGACCGCCTGGACGACCTGCTGACCCGCATCCCCGCCTCGCAGGTGGAGCGCATCGAGCTGATCCGCGGCGGCGCGCCCGGCGTGGACATGCAGGGCCAGACCGTGCTCGCCAACGTGATCCGCAAGAAGGGCGCGGGCGCCCGCGGCCTGGTCGCGCTGGGCTCGCAGTTCTATCCGGACGGCCGGGTCACGCCCGCCCTCCGCCTGGAGGGCTCGCGCAACTGGGACGGCAAGCGGCTGGAAGGCTCGCTGCTGGCCTACACCAACGTCGACGACGACGCCGGCGAGGGCCCGCGCGTCCGCTACGGCCCCGGCGGCGCCGAGATCGAGCGCGCGCACCGCGACGAGACCGCCGGCGCGGACGGCGCGCGGTTGAAGGGCGGCTTCCAGACCCCGCTGGCCGGCGGCAAGCTCAGCGCCAACGCCACCCTGGAATACGACAGCTGGGGCTGGAGCATGGACGAGGCGCGCACCCTGCCCGCGCCGCGGCTGGCCCTGTCCAGCCAGGACAACGACCAGGTCGCGGGCGAGCTGGGCCTGCAGTACGACCATGCGCTGGGCCCGCGCACCGAGCTGCAGACCGTGCTGATCCAGCAGCTGCGCGACACCGCCTACCTGCTGCACCAGACCGCGCCCGGCGACGTGCGCTTCACCGAGGACGCGCGCGCCGGCGAGAGCATCGCGCGCGGCGTGGTGCGCTTCCGCAAGTCCGACGCCCTGTCGCTGGAGTGGGGGGCGGAGGCGGCCTTCAACTTCCTCGACAGCACGGTGGCCATGACGGTCGGCGGCGCCCCGGTGGACCTCGGCGACGAGCAGGTGCGGGTCGAGGAGCTGCGCGGCGAGGGCTTCCTGTCCAGCGCCTGGAAACCCAGCAAGACCCTGACGGTCGAGGCCGGCGCGCGGGTGGAGCTGTCGAAGATCAGCCAGACCAGCTACGGAGGCGCCGAGAGCTCGTTCGTCTATCCAAAGCCGCGTCTGGTCACCTCCTGGTCGCCGGACGGCCATAGCCAGCTGCGGCTGCGCGTCGAGCGTGAGGTCGGCCAGCTCGACTTCGGCGACTTCGTGTCCTCGCTCAGCGCCTCGACCGGCGTCACCAGCGCCGGCGCGCGCGAACTGACCCCGGAGAAGTCCTGGACCTACGAGGCGGCTTACGAGCGGCGGTTCTGGAAGGATGGCGCGGCGGTGCTGACGCTGCGCCACCAGGCCATCGAGGACGTGGTCGACCGGGTGCCGGTGGCCGTCGGCGACGGCGCCGCGCCCGAGCCGGACGAGGTGTTCGACGCGGCGGGCAATCTCGGCGACGGGACCAGCGATCAGGTGCAGGTCAGCCTGACCCTGCCGCTGGAGCGCCTGGCGGTGAAGGGCGGCCTGCTGAAGGCGGCGGCGACCTGGAGCTGGTCGTCGGTGACGGATCCCACCACCGGCGAGGACCGGCGCATTTCGGACCAGCCGCCGCTCAGCGGCGAGCTGCACTTCACCCAGGACCTGCCGCTGCACAAGCTGAACTGGGGGATCGACGCCTATCTCGCCAGGGAGTTCACCTCCTTCAACGTCAACGAGGTGCGGACCATCGAGCTGGGGGCCTGGTACACCGCCTTCGTGGAGTACCGGGTGAGGCCGAACCTGTCGCTGCGGCTGGAGGCCCAGAACCTGGACTCGCGCGACTATCGCACGATCCGGCGGGTCTACGACTGCGCCGCCGACGTCTGCCCGACCGGCGCGCGGGCCGGCGGCGCGCTGTCCTACGTCGCCGACCAGGACCTGGACTTCGATCCGTTCGTCTATTTCCGCGTGCGGCGCACCTTCGGCGGCTGACGCCGGATCCGGGAGCGACCTGTCGAGGGCGGGCGACGGAGACGTCGCCCGCCCTTTTCGTTGCGCAACGAAAAAGGGCGGCGCTTGCGCGCCGCCCTTCAGCGTTTGCGGGACCGGGGCGGCGGACCGCCCCTCAGCCCTTAGTGGCCAGCCGGGCCGCCGGTCGTGTTGTCCGCCCCGTGGGCCCACTTCTTGATGAAGGGGCTGATCACGAGGAAGGCGACGCCGAAGCCCACGCCCCACCAGCCGAGCATCTCGAAGATGTTCAGCGAGGTGTCGAGGGCCGCCTTCGGGTCCAGCACCTGGCCGCCGACGGTCTCGGTGCCGGCCATGCCGGCGATCCAGCCGCCGACGAACTGGGCGATCGAGCTGGCCAGGAACCACACGGCCATCATGAAGGAGACGACCGAGGCCACCGACAGCTTGGTGATCTCCGACAGGCCCACCGGCGACAGGCAGAGCTCGCCGGTCGTGTGGAGCATGTAGAGCAGGCCCAGCATGATCAGCGGCACGCGGAAGGCGTCGCTGACCAGGCCGCTGTTCGCGGCCCACACCACCACCAGGAAGCCGAGGCCGACCTGCAGCAGGCCCAGACCGAACTTCAGCACCGGGTTCGGATCCTTGTTGCGCCGGCCCAGGAAGGCCCACAGGGCCGCGAAGATCGGGGCGAAGATCAGGATGAAGCCGGCGTTGAACGACTGGGTCTGAGCCGCGGTGATCTGGGAGTCGATCCAGATGCCGGTCGGCGTGAACATGCCGTTCGACAGGGCGATCCCGGCCGCCTTCAGCTGCGCCTCGGTGGCGAAGGTGAGCAGGCCGTTGAACATGACCATCGGCGCCTGGGTGATGTTCAGGTCGACGTTGCGGTCGGCGAACAGGTTGAGCGAGGTGCCGGCCTGTTCGAACAGGGTGAAGAACACCACCGCGCCGAAGATCAGCACCACGGCCAGCAGCATGCGCTGGCGCTCGACCCAGTTCTTGCAGACGAACACCAGGATGAAGGCGATCGCCGCCAGCGAGGCGATGATGCCCGCGCTCAGCGCGATGCCGACCCAGTCGTTGCGCTGGACCAGCAGCCAGACCACGCCCACGCCCAGCAGGCCCAGGATGTAGATCAGGTACTCGCGGTTGATCGGGCCGACCAGCGGCTTCTTCAGCTGTTCCGGGTTCGGCGGCTCGCCCTTGCCCTGCAGCAGCGGCTTGCCGAGCACGAACACGACGTAGCCGGCCAGCATGCCGACGCCGGCCAGGCCGAAGCCCGCCCACCAGCCGACGTTCTGACCCAGGTAGCCGCACAGAGCCGAGGCCCAGAACGCGCCGAGGTTGATGCCGTAGTAGTAGAGGGTGAAACCAGAGTCCCGACGCGGGTCGGCTTCCGGGTACAGCTGGCCGACGATGGTCGAGATGTTCGGCTTCAGGAAGCCGACGCCCATGATGATCAGCGACAGGGCCAGGTAGAAGATGTTGACGTAGAGCGGGTCGCGGGTCTCGGTCAGCTTGAACTCGCCCTTGGGCAGCACGGCCGGGATCGAGGCGTTGGCCGGCAGACCCTGGATTTCCAGGCCGCCGTCCGGGCTGGCCTTGTACTCGAAGGGCTTGCCGTCGACGACGAGGCGCACCTGACGGTCGGCGCCGCGGCCTTCCATCTGCATCTCGTACTGCTGGCCCTGGAAGGTCAGGTGCTGCTTGGCCGGGTCGCCTTCGGCGCCCATCAGCAGGTGACCGAACACCAGCAGCAGGGCGCCGAACGCCACCGCCTTACGGGTGCCCAGGAAACGGTCCGCGACGAAGCCGCCCAGCAGCGGCAGCAGATACACCAGAGAGGTGTAGGAGCCGTACTGGTTGCTCGAGAACTTGTCGTCGAACAGGAAGTGCTGCGTGAGATAGAAAATCAGGATCCCGCGCATGCCGTAGTAGGAGAAGCGCTCCCACATCTCGGCGAAGAACAGGATGATCAGGCCCTTCGGATGATTCCGTAGGATCTGCATCAGGACGGGGATCCCTGTCACCAGGGTGATCACCAGCCCGACCAGGATGACGATATTATTCATGCGCGACCTTCGCGTTTCCCAAGGCGGCGCAGAGATTTACACCACGGCCGCCCCCCATAAGCGCGGGATGAGATCACGCACTGTAAGGGTTTACAAGCAAGTACCCTTAAGGCGGGTGCGGCCATGCGCCAAGCGGCGAGGTGTCGCGCGATCGGTCACATCGCCGACAGGTCGATGACGAAGCGGTAGCGCACGTCGCTCTTCAGCATGCGCTCGTAGGCCTGGTTGATCCCTTCGGGCCGGATGGTCTCGACCTCGGCGGCGATGCCGTGCTCGGCGCAGAAGTCGAGCATCTCCTGGGTCTCGCGGATCCCGCCGATCAGCGAACCGGCCACGCTGCGCCGGCGGGCGATCAGCGGCAGGGCGTTGACGTGCAGGGCCTCGGTGGTCAGGCCCAGCATCACCATGGTGCCGTCGCGGGCCAGCAGGCCCACGTGCTGGCCGATCTCGTGCGTGGCCGAGACGGTGTTGAGGATCAGGTCGAAGCGGCCGCGCGCGGCGCGCATGGCGTCGCGGTCCTTCGAGATCAGGAAGTCGTGGGCGCCGAAGCGCTGGGCGTCGGCCTTCTTGCGGTCGGAGGTGGAGATCACCGTCACCTCGCAGCCCAGCGCCACGGCCAGTTGCACCGCCATGTGGCCGAGACCGCCCAGGCCGATCACCGCCACGCGCGTGCCGCGCCCGGCCTTCCACCGCTTCAGCGGCGACCAGGTGGTGATCCCCGCGCACAGCAGCGGCGCGGCCTTCTCCAACGGGATGGCGGCCGGGATGGTCAGGACGAAGTCCTGGTCGACGGTGATCTTCGTCGAGTAGCCGCCCTGGGTCGGCTGGTCGTGCTTGTCGGTCCCGCCGTAGGTCGGGACCATGTGATCGCAGTACTGCTCCAGCCCTTCGGCGCACTCGCCGCAGTGGCGGCAGGAGTCGACCATGCAGCCCACGCCCACCCGGTCGCCGGGGCGGAAGCGGGTCACCCCCTCGCCCACCTTGGCGACCGTGCCGACGATCTCGTGGCCGGGCACCAGCGGATAGCGCGTGTTGCCCAGGTCGTTCTTCACCAGGTGCACGTCGGAGTGACAGACGCCGCACCAGCGGATGTCGATCAGCACCTCGCCCGGATCCGGCTCGCGCCGCTCGAACGACCACGGCTTGAGCGGGGTCTCGGCGTCGAACGCAGCGTAGCCTTTCACGGGGATCACGGACGGTTCTCCAAGCTGTGCCGTTTGCACGCTATCGGAATCCCTCTCCCAGAGGGAGAGGGTGGGGCCCATGCGAAGCATGGGAGGGTGAGGGGTTACGCGGCCGACCGCGGGCCCCTCATCCTTCCCACCCGCTTCGCGGGCGGGCCCCTTCATTCTCCCGACCGGGAGAAGGAGATCAGGGCCGGCCGACCCGCTCGATCAGCGCCACGGCCGCGGATGGATTGCGCACCTTCGCGCCGGAGATGAAGTAGGCGAACACGTCGCCGCGTTTCGCCCACCCCTCGGCCTGCTTCGCCGCCGCGTCGAGCTCCGCAGCCGTCATGCCGGTCGGCTCGTCCTCGCGGCTGGACATCAGCCGGGCGTAGGTGAAGTCGGCGGTCGGCTGGTCGATGCGCGGCCAGTTCGGCTCCTCGTCGTCCACGGCGTAGACGATCGCCGCGCCGTACTTGGCGGCCAGGTCGTAGAAGGCCTGGGTGTCGAAGCTGGGGTGACGGACCTCCAGCGCGTGGCGCAGGCGCAGCCCGTCCTTCTCCCTGGGCAGCAGCTTCAGGAAGCCTTCGAAGTCCTCGGCGTCGAACTTCTTGGTGCCCATGAACTGCCAGTTGATCGGGCCCAGCTTGTCGCCCAGCGCCGTCAGCCCCTGGGACAGGAAGCGGTCCATGGACTCGCCCATGTCGGCCAGCACCTTGCGGTTGGTGCAGTAGCGGCTGGCCTTCACCGAAAACACGAAGCCGTCGGGCGTCTCGGCCGCCCACTTCATCCAGCTGTCCGGCTTGAACGTGGAGTAGTAGGTGCCGTTGATCTCGATCGAGGTCAGCTGGCGCGAGGCGTATTCAAGCTCGCGCTTCTGGGCCAGGCCGTCCGGATAGAACGGCCCCCGCCACGGCTCGAACGTCCAGCCGCCGACGCCGACGTAGATCTTTCCGCTCATTGGTGTGCCCCGTTCCCTGTACGCCGGCCCGCCCTCATCCTGAGCCTGTCGAAGGACGAGGATTGCGGGCCCTTCGTAAACCTCGGGCGTATGGCGCGCCAAGCGCCTTGGGGAATCGTCTGCGGTCGACGCGTCAGAGCCGCGCGGCCGCCAGCTTCGATCGCCACTCGATGGAGCGCTCCTTCAGCGCGGTGCGAACCAGGTAGGGCGAGAGGTCGGCTTCCAGCTGTTCCAACGGCTCGAAGCTGAAGGCGTCTTCCCCGTGCGCTGCCCACGCCGCCTGCACGTCCCGGTTCATGCAGCTGCCGTGCTTGAGCGAGAACCACAGGCCGTTCTGCTGGGTGGCCAGGTGGCGGCTCTCGCCGACCCAGACCTGGCCAGTCGCGGCGCAGCGGACGGCGAACACGCCCGCCGCGGTCTTGCGTTCCTTGTAGGCCGCGGCGGCGGCCCTCCGATCGGCGGCGTCCATCAGCCCTGCTCCGTGAGGTTCGGCAGGGTTCTACCCGGATGAAACACTTGCGGTCAATTTACCCGGGCGATATTGGCGGCGGAAAGCCGCAAGGAGCCGCCATGACCGCCCACCTCGAACCGACTGAAGCGGCCGGGCGCGCCCTGTTCATGCGCGGGATCGTCGGGCCGGTGGTCATGCTGAACCTGATGCGGTTTCGCGCGGTCGCGGACTATGCCGCCGCGCCGGAGCTGGCGCCCGCCGCCCCGATCAGCGGCGCCGCAGCTTTCGACCGTTATATCCGGCACACCCTGCCCTTCCTCACGGCCAGCGGCGGCGAGTTGCGGTTCTACGGCGACGGCGGCGGTTTCCTCATCGGTCCCGCGGACGAGCGCTGGGACGCGGCCATGCTGGTTCGTCAGTCCAGCCTGCAGAGCTTCCTGGCCTTCGCCTCCGACGCCGCCTACCTGGCCGGGATCGGCCACCGGACCGCGGCGCTGGAGGACTCCCGGCTGCTGCCGCTGGTGCAGACCGCGCCGCTCTAGGGCTCAGCGCTTCGAGACTTCCCGCGGCTTGCGGGCCGGGCGCTGGGTGACGAACCGGGCGTAGGCGAGCGCGCCCATGAAGGCCCCGAACACGGCCAGGATCAGGATTTCATACATGGTCTCGTAGGACATCGCCGCAGCTCCCCGCGCCGGGCCGTCCGGGCGTGGACGGCCCCGGGCGCCCGTCCTGCTTAGGCGGCGTCCTCGGCGACGGACATTCCGGTGTTTCCCGTAGGCGCGGCCCTCGCGGGCGGCCGCTCCGGTTGAGAGTCGGTCCAAGGCGCGCCATTTGACCCGGGAAAGCAGCAAACGGAATCCGGCCAGATGAACGCCACCTATTCGACGGCGGCCGACGCCCGCTTCTTGGCTCAGGAACGGATTGTCGACGCCCTGATACGCGTGCTCAGCCTCCGGCACCCGGAGCTTCTGGACGAACTGAACGACGTGCTGTCCGACACGGCGCATACACACGCCGGAACGCCTTCGGAAGACGAAAGCGTTCAGCACCAGGTGCGTCGCCGACTGGCCGAAGCGCAACAATTCACCAGCGCTTACGGCGGCGGCCGGGCGTAGCCCCTAGTACGCGAACTCCTGGTAGACCCTGGTCACGTCGCCGTTCCACGGCCCGTGGTAGCGCTCCAGCAGGCGGTCGGCCGCGGTCATGCCGCTCTCGGCGATCTCGTCCAGCTCCGACAGATAGCCGGTCTCGTCGACCAGGCCGGCGTGGAAGCGGGCGCGGCGGCGCAGGCCGTGGCGGGAGATGTCGAGCACGTCCTTGGCGATGTCCTGAACGCTGCGGCCGTTCACCACCGCCTTCAGGCCCAGGCGCGTGACGTCGCGGCGCAGCTTCTCGTGCGTTTCGATCGGCCAGTCCTTCACCAGGTCCCAGGCGGCGGCCTGGGCGTCGGCGTCGTACATGATGCCGGTCCAGAACGCCTGCAGGGCGCAGATGCGGCTCCACGGACCGGCGTCGGCCCCGCGCATCTCCAGATAGCTCTTCAGGCGGACTTCCGGGAACAGGGTGGTCAGGTGATCGGCCCAGTCCTTCAGGGTCGGACGCTCGCCCGGCAGTTCGGCCAGCTCGCCCTTCATGAAGGCCTCGAAGCTGCGGCCCGAGAGGTCGACGTACTTGCCGTCGCGCTTGGCGAAGTACATCGGCACCTTGAGCGCGTAGCGGGCGTAGGCCTCGAACCCGAAGCCCTCCTTGAACACGAAGTCCAGCATGCCGGTTCGGTCCGGATCGGTGTCGGTCCAGACGTTGGCGCGGAAGGTCAGGAAGCCGTTCGGCTTGCCTTCCGTGAACGGAGAATTGGCGAACAGGGCGGTGGCGATCGGCTGCAGGGCCAGGCCGACGCGGAACTTCTCGACCATGTCGGCCTCGGAGCCGAAGTCGAGGTTGGTCTGCACCGTGCAGGTGCGCAGCATCATGTCGAGGCCGAGCGTGCCCTTCTTGGGCATGTAGGCGCGCATGATGTCGTAGCGGCCCTTGGGCATGATCGGCACGTCCTCGCGCCGCCACATCGGATCGAAGCCCAGACCGATGAAGCCCAAGCCGATCTCGTCGGCCACCGCCTTCACCTCGCGCAGGTGGCTGCCGGTCTCGTCGCAGATCTCGTGGATGTCGCTGAGCGGCGCGCCGGACAGTTCGAACTGACCGCCCGGCTCGAGCGTCACCGACGCCTTGCCGCGTTCCAGCGCGATCACGTGGCCGCCCTCGGAAACCGGCGTCCAGCCGAACCGGGTCAGGCCCTGCAGCATGGCGTGGATGCCGTCCGGGCCCTCGTAGGCCGGGCGGCGGAAGTCCTTCAGGCGGAAGCCGAACTTCTCGTGCTCGGCGCCGATGCGCCATTGCTCGCGGGGCTTGGAGCCCTTGGCCAGGTAGGCCACCAGGTCCTCGAAGACCAGCGGGCGGTCCAGCACGACGTCGGCCATGAATTCGGACTCCCAGATGGCGGGGAGGTTCGCGCCTCCCTTCCGCGCAATTCGCAACAGTGGCCGCTACATGGGCGGTACAGGCGACCGGCTCAAGCCCCTAACGCAGAGCTTGTAGTTCAGCCCCAACGTTCAGGCCCAGTCGCCCAGCGCGGCCTGCCAGAGCGTCAGGGCCGAAATCGCCGCCGTATCCGCCCTGAGGATGCGCGGCCCCAAGGTCACCGGCGTGACGAAGGAAAGTTCGCGCAGCCGCGCCCGCTCGGCGGGATCGAAACCGCCTTCCGGCCCGATCAATATAGCCCAAGACCTGCTTTCGTTCCCGCCCAAAGCGTCGAGGGCCGGCTGGGCGCGTCCGGCCGCCCCGCCCCACTCGGCCTGGGGATCGTCGCCGGCCTCGTCGCAGAACATCAGCTGGCGGTTCGCGTCCCAGCCGTCCAGCAGGCGCTCCAGCTTCTCCGGCGCGAGGATCTGCGGCACGTCCAGCCGTTCGGTCTGCTCGGCCGCCTCGGTGGCGATCGCCTGCAGGCGCGCGACATTGGTGTGGTCGGCGTTGGTGCGCCGCGTGGTCACCAGCCGCACGCGCGCCGCGCCCAGCTCGGTCGCCTTCTCGACGATGGTCTCCAGCGCCGCGCGCTTGACGAGCGCGACGACCAGCTCGACGTCGGGCACGCCGGCCTGGGCGCGGGTCTGTTCCTCCACCTCAAGCACGCAGGCGCGCTTGGAGGTCTCGGCCAGCCGCGCCCGCCATTCGCCGTCGCGGCCGTTGAACAGCAACACCGCCTCGCCCGTTTGGAGTCGCATGACGGTCAGGAGGTAGCGCGCCTGGTCGGCCGGAAGCTCGACTCGGGCGCCGGCGCTGAGCGAAGGTTCGACGTGAAGACGGATCATCCGCGCGACTTAGCCCTCCGCGTCGATCGAAGGAAGAACGCCATGCTGGACCGACGCCTCGCCCTCGCCGCCCTGGCCGCCGCGCCCCTGCTCTTCGCCGCCGCGCCAGCCGATCCGCTGGCCGGCAACTGGACGCTGGACGCCCAGGCCAGCGACAACGTCTCGGCTGCGATCGACAAGGCGATCGCCGCGATGAACTTCGCGATCCGTCCGATTGCGAAGAGCCGGCTGATGAAGACCAATCCGGTCTACAAAACCCTCGGCATCACCCTGCCGCCCGGCAAGATCAGCGTCAGCTTCGACGGCTACGCGCCCGCGGTGGGCCCGGCCGACGGCTCTACGGTCAAGTGGAAGCGCCGCGACGGCGAGGTGCTGGACCTCAGCAACCACATCGCCGGCGGCCAGCTGATCCAGACCTTCAGCGCGCCGGACGGCGTGCGCAAGAACGTCTACTCCGTCGGCGCCGACGGGCGCCTGACCCTGGCCGCGACGGTCACCAGCCCCAAGCTGCCCAAGCCGCTCACCTACAAGCTCGTCTTCCGGAAAGCCGGCTGATGGGCCGCAAGAACGACGCGGCCTACGAGGAGGAACTCGAGGCGCTGCAGGTCGGCCTGGTGCGCACCCATGTCTGGGCGCTGGAAAAGGGCATGAAGCTGGTCGGGGTGTTCGAAGGCCGCGACGCCGCCGGCAAGGACGGCACGATCAAGCGCATCACCGAATACCTCTCGGTGCGCTCGACCCGGGTGGTGGCCCTGCCCAAGCCCTCGGACCGCGAGCGCACCCAGTGGTGGTTCCAGCGCTACAGCGACCACCTGCCCAGCGAGGGCGAGTGGGTGCTCTACAACCGCTCCTGGTACAACCGCGCAGGCGTCGAGCGGGTGATGGGCTTCTGCTCGCCGGAGCAGACCGAGCAGTTCCTGCGCGATGCGCCCATCTACGAGCGCATGCTGATCGAGTCCGGCATCCGGCTGGGCAAGTACTGGCTGGACATCTCCCGCAAGGAGCAGGCCAAGCGCATCGAGGAGCGCCGCGAGGACCCGCTGAAGCTCCTGAAGATCAGCCCGCTGGACGCCGTCGCGGTCGAGAAGTTCGACGACTACACCGCCGCGCGCGACGAGATGCTGACCCGCACCCACACGACCTACGCGCCGTGGTTCTGCGTGCGGGCCGACGACAAGAAGTCCGCGCGGCTGAACATCATCCGCCACGCCCTGAAGGCGATCGGCTGCCCGGGCCTTTCGAAGGACCTGCAGCCGCCGGATCCCGACGTGGTCTTTCCGTTCGAGGCCTCGGCGCTCACCGACGGGCGGCTGGCGCGATAGGTCCACCGCTGATCGCGGTTCCGAAATCCTCGTCCTTCGACAGGCTCAGGATGAGGAATTCTACTGTGCATTCAGTAGCCCTCATCCTGAGCTTGTCGAAGGACGAGGGCGGCCCGCGCCAAATCCCGCGAACGCCGCTACATCTCCCCCATGACCGTCTCCCTCTCCCGCGCCGAGGCGCGCCGGATCGCGATCGCCGCCCAGGGCCTGGCCGACCGGCGGCCCGCGGGCGAGCCCGGGCGCGCGCACCTGAAGCGGGTGTTCGAGCGGGTCGGGCTGATCCAGATCGACTCGGTCAACGCGGTGGCGCGCTCGCACTACCTGCCGCCGTTCGCCAGGCTCGGCGCCTATCCGCAGACCCTGCTGGAAGAGGCCGCCTGGGGGCGCAAGAAGCAGCTGTTCGAGTACTGGGGCCACGAGGCCTCTCTGATCCCGGTCGAGCTGCAGCCGCTGTTCCGTTGGCGCATGGCCCGCGCCGAGGCCGGCGAAGGCACGTGGGGCAACGTGGCCCGCTTCGGGGCCGAGCGTCGCGACTTCATCGAGGCGGTGGCGCGCGAGATCGAGAGCCGCGGCCCGATCGCCGCGGGCGACCTGAGCGAAGGCGGCAAGGCGGCCGGGGCCTGGTGGGGCTGGAGCGACGGCAAGCGGGCCATGGAGTGGCTGTTCTGGTCGGGCCGCATCACCACGGCCACCCGCCGCGGCTTCGAGCGGGTCTACGACCTGACCGAGCGGGTGCTGCCGGCCGGGGTCGCGAGCGCGCCGACGCCCGCGCCGGCCGACGCCCAGCGCGAGCTGATCCGCATCGCCGCCCGCGCCATGGGCGTCGCCACCGAAGGCGACCTGCGCGACTACTTCCGCATGGACGTGGCCGACGCCCGCGCCCGCATCGCCGAGCTGGTCGAGGCCGGCGAGCTGGAGCCCGCGAGCGTGCAGGGCTGGGGCCGACCGGCCTTCCTGGCGCCCGACGCGCGGCGGCCGCGCAAGGTGGCGGGCTCCGCCCTGCTCTCGCCCTTCGACTCGCTGGTCTGGCGGCGCGAGCGGGCGGAGCGGCTGTTCGACTTCCGCTACCGGCTGGAGATCTACACGCCGGCCGAGAAGCGCACCCATGGCTACTACGTCCTGCCCTGGCTCCAGGGCGACCGCATCCCCGCGCGCCTGGACCTGAAGTCCGACCGCGCCGCCGGCCTGCTGCGGGTGAAGGCCGCGCACGCCGAGGAAGGCGTGAACCCCGACGCGGTCGCCCCGGCCCTGGCCGCCGACCTCTCGGCCATGGCGCGCTGGCTGGGACTGAAGGACGTGGCGCTGGACGGCGGCGAGCCGCTGGACGAGGCGCTGCGGCGGACGCCGTTCGAATAGGCCGTCCCCCTGCGTCGATAATAACGGTTTATAAAAAATTCATCGTGCATCGCTGGGGAGCCGGCTTGAGACCCGGTCTGGACAGAAGGTTCAGCGAGCGATGACGACCGGGAAAGCACCGGCCAAGGCCTGCGGCGACTGCAACCTGTGCTGCCGCCTCTACGATATCGACGAGCTCCGCAAGCCGGCGGGGCTCTTGTGCGGCCATTCCTGCGAGAGCGGCTGCGCGATCTGGGGCCGTCACCCCAAGACCTGCAAGACCTTCACCTGCCTGTGGCTGAAGCACCCGCTGCTGGACGCGCGCTGGCGTCCCGACGTGGCCGGCTTCGTGCTGCGCTCGGAGCCCGACGGCGTGGCCCTGTGGGTCGACGTCGACCCGCTGGCCCCGGTCGGCCGCTGGCGCGAGGCGCCCTACTACGGCCAGTTCAAGTACTGGTCCGAGGCCCTGCGCCGGGGCGAAGGCATGATCATCGTCCGCGACGGCGGTCAGACCTGGGTGATCACGCCCGAGGAAGACCTGCTCGTCGAGAACGCCGGCCCCGACGACCTGGTCGAGGCGGGCTACACGCACACCCCCGAAGGCCTGCGGCCCTGGGCGCGGCTGGTGCAGCAGCACGCGGCCTGAGGCAGGCTTGACCTTCCGGCCCTGACGAGGCCCGATGCGCCCCTATCGAGTCCGGGGGCGTACCAACAATGCGGCTTTCCACCCTGGCGCTGTCCAGCGCTGTCATCGCTCTCGCAGCGGGCGCCGCCCACGCCCAGGAGACCCCGCGCCACTTCGCGGCGCTGGTGGCGGGCTACAAGGCCTCGTTCCTGTGCAGCGGCGCCTTCGACGCCGGCCAGAGCGAGGCGCAGATCACCGCCGACGACCTGGGCCTGATCTATCAGGAATACCGCGAGCCCATCGCCAAGCTGCCGGCTGCCATCGACCGCGAAGCCAAGACCGTGTCGGTGCCGTTCGCGCCGGACATGCCGCCGCGCATCGCCGCCTTCCGCCCCAACCTGGGCTGCACCACCCTGCCGATCGGCGCCGGCCCCGACGCGATCGCCAAGCTGCCCACCCTGAAGGTCTCAGCCCCGCCCAGCACCGACGGCCTGGCCTGGCCGATGGGCGACCGCGACGCCGTCGCCAAGCTGCCGAAGGCCAAGGCCAAGGCGGTCGACGCCTTGATCGCCTCGGCCTTCGACCACGCCACCTACGGTCAGGGTTCGGAGACCACCGCGGTTATCGTCGTGAAAGACGGCAAGATCGTCGCCGAGCGCTACCGCGAGGGCTACGACCTGCATACGCCCCAGCGCACCTGGTCGGCCGGCAAGAGCCTGGCCGGCACCCTGATCGGCATCGGCGTGCGCGACGGCCTGCTGAAGGTCGACGAACCGGCGCCGGTGCCGGAGTGGCGCAAGCCCGCCGACCCGCGCGGGAAGATCACGCTCGCGAACCTGCTGCACATGGGCAGCGGCCTCTACGCCGAGAAGGCCGGCAACCGCACCGACCAGATCTATGTCGGCGGCGCCACCGTCGCGGAAAAGGCCGCCGCTCAGCCGCTGGAAGCGGCGCCGGGCACGCGCTGGCAGTACGCCAACGACGACACCCTGCTGGCCCTGCGGTCCCTTCGCGCCGCGGTCGGCGACGACGACCGCTACCTGGCCTTCCCGTTCCAGGAGCTGTTCTGGAAGATCGGCATGCGCCGGACCTTCCCGGAGACCGACTGGAACGGCGACTTCATCATGTCGAGCCAGGTGTGGACCACCGCGCGCGACCTGGCCCGTTTCGGCCTGCTCTACCAGAACGACGGCGTCTGGAACGGCGAGCGGATCATCCCCTCGGAGTGGGTGAAGTACGTCGCCACCCCCGCCCCGGCCCAGCCGGACAAGGGCCCGGGCTACGGCGCGCAGTTCTGGCTGTACGGCGCCAAGGACGGCCTGCCGGAGGGCACCTACGCGGCCCGCGGCAACCGCGGCCAGTACGTCTTCATCGTGCCGTCGAAGAAGCTGGTGGTCGTGCGCCGCGGCTTCGACGCCGTCGGCCCCGGCGGCGAGCAGTTCGAGGTGGCGCGGTTCACCAGGGACGTGATCGCGGCGGTGGAGTGAGGCGGAGGCGACGCGGCCATAACACGAGGCGAGTCCGTTGAAACCATACCCCATGATCACCGAAGCAATTCGGAATGGCTCCCTTGATCAGCTGCAAAGGCTGTTCACGGACCATCCGGAAATGGTTGCGTTTCGCGTGCCCGGCTTCGGAACTTGGCTGCACTATGCGTCAGCCCACGGGACAGTGGAGATCGTCAAGCACCTGGTCAGCTCGGGGTTTGACGTCAACGCGCCTGACCACCTCGGTCAGGGTCGCCCAATTGAATGCGCTGCATCGAAGGGAAACGTCGACATTGTCCGATACCTCCTGGACTGCGGGGCGACCCTGGACATTGACGAGCCAGTTCGGAACCCGCTTTTCGGCGCGATCATCGGGGGATCGCGAGAGGTCGCCGACCTTCTTCTAAGGGCCGGCATTGACAGCAAAGCGCGCTACAACGGCGCTCGCATGAAGGACATGGACGCCGTCGCTTTCGCGATGATGTGGGGACACCGCGACATCGCACGGAGCATCGCGCTTTGGAACGCCGATGGTGACGGCACCGCCGCAGAAGCCGCGATGGCCGAGGGGCTACTCGTCGCCCAGACGAATACGGCGGCGCCCGCTTAAGCCACCCCTTCCGCCACCGCGTTCAGCCGCGCGTAGGTCCCGCCCTGGGCGACCAGTTCGCCGTGGCGGCCTTCCTCGACCACGCGGCCGCCCGAGAACACCAGGATGCGGTCGGCGCCGCGGATGGTCGACAGGCGGTGGGCGATGACGATGGTGGTGCGCCCCGCCATCAGGGCCTCGGTCGCCGCCTGCACCTCGCGTTCGGTCTCCACGTCCAGCGACGAGGTGGCCTCGTCCAGCACCAGGATGGGCGCGTCGGCCAGGAAGGCGCGGGCGATCGCCACGCGCTGGCGCTCGCCGCCCGACAGCTTCACGCCGCGTTCGCCGACTAGGGTGTCGTAGCCCTTGGGCAGGCGCATGACGAAGTCGTGGGCGCGCGCCCGCTTGGCCGCCTCGACGATCTCCTCGGGCGACGCGTCGGGCCGGCCGTAGGCGATGTTCTCGGCGATGGTGCGGTGGAACAGGGCCGGGTCCTGCGGGACGACGGCGATGGCCTGCCGCAGGCTGGCCTGGGTCACGGCCGAAACGTCCTGGCCGTCGATCAGCACCCGGCCGCCCTCCAGGTCGTAGAGTCGCTGGATCAGCTTCACGAAGGTCGACTTGCCCGAGCCGGTCGGGCCGACCAGGGCCACCCGCTCGCCGGGTTCGATGCGCAGCGAGAAGTCCTCGTAGACCGGCTTCGGCTGGCTCTTGTAGCGGAAGGTGACGTGGTCGAAGGCGATCTCGCCCAGGCGCGGCCGGAAGGCCGGCGCGCCGTCGCGGTCGGCGACCTGCGGGTCCTGGCGGTGATAGGCGGCCACGTCGGCCAGGTCGTCGATGCCCTTCTGCAGCATGCGCACCATGTCGCCGAAGTTGCGCAGATAGCCGGCCATCAGCATGAACGAGGTGACCGCGAAGGCGACGTCGCCGGGCTGGGCGGTGCCCGCGGCCCAGCCGCGGACCATCACGCCGGTCAGCGACGCCTGCAGCATCAGCAGCAGGACGTTCATCGCCAGGCCGTTGTCGGCGAAGCGGTTCCAGGTGCGGATGGTGGCCGCGCGCCAGGCGCTGGTGGTCTGGCCGAAGCGGGCCGCCTCGCGCTGTTCGGCGCCGAAGCTCTTGACCACCGCCACCCCGCCGACGGCGTCGGCCAGGGCGCCGCCGATCTTCGAATCCAGCGCGTTGGACTTCAGGTTGGCCGGCCGGATCCACTTGGTGGTGATCAGGATGCTGGCGACCATGTAGAGCGCTACGATACCCAGGCTGACCGCCCCGGCCAGCGGGTCGCGGGCGAACATGGACAGCGACAGGCCGAACAGCACGATCAGCGCCGGCCCCAGCATCAGGATCAGCACGTCGGAGACGCTGTCATAGCCCCACATGGCGCGGCTGACCTTGCGCACGGTCGAGCCCGCGAAGGTGTCGGCGTGCCAGTCGGACGAGAAGCCCTGCACCTTGGAGAAGGCCTCGTTGGTCATCTCCTCCATGTTCCTGGCGGCGAACGGGTTCATGGTCCTAAAGCCGCCCTGCCTGAAGCCGTAGAACAGGGCGTAGATCGCAGTCAGGGTCGCCCATGCGCCCCAGGCCACTTCGGGTCGGCGGACCGGGTCGGAGACCACGTCGACCAGGTGGCCGGCCGCCCACGGGATCGACAGGTCGCAGGCGGTGGCCGCCAGCATGAAGGTCAGGATCAGGGCGAACGCCTTCGGACGGCGCATCCACTGGCGCCAGACGAAGGCCAGCACCTGGCCGTTGGATAGGGCGCGCTTGGGCGCGCCGTCGATGTCGGTGTCGTCGGTCATACGGGCGGCCACATAGGTCGCGGAAAGGCCGATTGCGAGGGTTGTGCGGCTGACCGCCCTCGCCCTTCGACAAGCTCAGGGTGAGGGCTACTGGAAGCGCAGTCGAAATCCTCATCCTGAGCTTGTCGAAGGAAGAGGATTTCGAGCCCCGGTCAGAACCCCGCGCCCACCCGCTTCAGGCCGTCGTTCATCTGGCGCAGGCGCTTGTCGATCTCGGCCATGGTGCGGTTCAACGCGCCCTCGTCGTCGCGCCAGACCTGCAGCACCCGCGCCCACACCGCCGTCATGGCCGCCAGGCGCGCCGCGCCGCGGGTCCCAGACGCGTCGATCCCCGCCCCCTCCAGCAGGGCGCGCGCCGTGCGCGGCAGACGCAGCGCCACGGCGGCCCGATCCTCGCCGGCCATGGCGATCAGGGCGGCGCGGTGCGGCTCCATCGCCTCCAGCCGCCGCATCACCGCGTCGAACAGCCGGTCGTGGGCCGAGGCCTCCTCGTCATGGCCGTTCTTCAGCGCCGCCAGGTCGAACCGGCGGGCCAGCCAGTCGACCACCACCGCCTTGCTTGAGGCCCGCACGTAGAGGTCGGCGAAGGGGATGTCGGCCTTCCTGGCCACGTCCTTCAGCGCGACCTCGCCCCACGGACGCTCGGCCGCGAGCGCGAGCGCGGCGGCGGCGGCGCGGTCCAGCAGGTCTTCGGCGGGGTCGGTCATGAGGCGTCGCCTTCTGCTCGGACGAAACGTGAGCATTCTCACGCCGGATTGCGAGAGCCTAACCCGCCAGGTCCTGCGCCCGCTTCACCGCCGCGGCCACGGCGTCACGCAGCAGCGGCTCCAGTCCGCCCTCGCCGGTCAGGACGCCCAACGCCGCGCGGGTGGTGCCGCCGGGCGAGGCGACCTGGGCGATCAGGTCGGCCGGCTCGGCCCCGCTCTCGGCCATCAGGGCCGCGGCGCTGGCGATGGTGCCGCGCGCCAGCGTGCGGGCCGCCTCGACCGGCAGGCCGGCGCTGACGCCGGCGTCTTCCAGGGCCTGGGTGAAGGCGTAGAGGTAGGCCGGCGCCGAAGCCGAGACCGCGCCGGCGGCGTCCATGAGCTCTTCGCGCTCCAGTTCGACGACGGCCGAGATCGGCGCGAACAGGGCGGCGGCGCGGGCGCGCGCCTCCGGGTCGGCGGCGTAGAGGCTGGTCACGCCCTCGGCGCGGGCCACGCCCGTGGTCGGCAGCACGCGCGCCACGCGGCGGCCGCCGAAGCGGGCCTCGAGGTCGGCCGCCCGGGTGCCGACCAGCACCGAGACGATCACCGCGTCCTTCGGCAGGACCGCGTCGTAGGCCGGCGCGATCTCGCGCCACTTCTGCGGCTTCACGCAGAGGACCACGGTGCGCACGTTCGCCAGGTCCGCGTCTGGCGGGTTCAGGGCCGCGCCCTCGGCGGCGGCCGCGTCGCACTCGGGCTTCTGCGACGGCGTGCGGATCAGAAGGTCGGAGAACGGGAAAGCGTTGGCGCGCCGCCAGCCCTGGATCAGCGCCTGGCCCATGCGCCCCGCGCCGACAAGCAGGACGGGGGAGAAGGATCGATCGGTCATGGGAATCTCCGGAACGCGCGCTCTTCTACCCACGCGCGGCCGATGATCTCAAACCGTCATCCCGGCCGCAGCGGAGCGAAGCGCAGCGGAGAGCCGGGACCCAGCAAGCGCGGCGCTTGTTGCAGGCCGCGTTCGCAGCGTTCAGGTCGAGCTGCTGGGTCCCGGATAAGCGCTGCGCGCTTTCCGGGATGACGAACTGATAGGTGGCGGCTTACGCCCGCCCGACCGTCTCGAACATGCAGCAGGCCATGGCGTCCGACGGGGTCTTGGCGCCCTTGAGCAGGAAGTTGAAGGCCGGGAAGAAGCGGTCGGCCGCTTCCACCGCCGCGTCGATCATGGACGCGGCCTGGGCCAGGGTCGGGCGCTCGCCGTGCGGCAGGGCCAGGGAGTGGCGGAAGACGATCTCGCCGTCCTCCGGCCAGATCTCGAAGTGGCCCAGCCAGACGCGCTGGTTGACCAGCGACAGCAGTTCGTAGGTCGCCCGCTTCGACTTCGGCGCCCGCAGGTCCAGCGAGCAGCACAGCTGCAGGCAGTCGCCCTCGGGGCGCCAGGCGAACCAGAGTTCGTAGTCGCGCCAGTCGCCGGCCAGGGCGAACGCCAGGTCGCCGTCCTCGGTCCGGTCGAACGGGAGATTTTCCGCCGACAGGACGTTTTCAACGACGTCGAGGGGATCGAAGGCGAGGTCCAGCTCTTCCGGTCGGGTGTCCATAGGCGGTCCCTCGTACTCGGCGCCGACCGGGCGAAACGGGCGGACGACTCAAACGTCCCGCTTCATGAGGGTAACCGCTTCGTAAACCAGCTCAACCGGCGTCGTCTGCCGGGCGAGCGCCATCCACAGAAGTGTTCCCTTTCAGGGTCGCGAGCTCGGCCCGCAGCGCCGCCACCTCGGCTTTCAGGGCCTCGAATTCGTCGCGGCGGATCAGGTCCAGTTCGGCCACCAGCCGGTCGCCCTGGGCGCGAAACGCGGCCCGGGCCTCCTCGCCCGCCGCCTGGGCCAGGCCCATGGCGCCGGTGGTCAGCTTGGCGAACTCGTCGAGGAGGGGATTGCGCGTATGCATGGCGATCTCGTCTGGGGGATCTCTTCAGGGCCGAAGCGGCCCGCACCGTTTCTTTATAGAGCGCGAGCGACGCCGACGCGACGGTCCGGTTCGAAGGGGGCGACGGACGCGGTGTCGCTTGCTAAACGAGGCTGACAGCCTGCGAGGACGCGCCGTGCAGTTTCCCGACATCGACCCGTTCGTTCCGTACCTGCACTGGGGCAACTTCGGCGTGCGTTGGTACGCCCTGGCTTACGTCGCCGGCATCCTGCTGGGCTGGTGGTGGGCGGCGCGTCTGCTCACCCGGGAAGCGCTGTGGGGCCCCAAGGGCCCGCCCCTGACCAAGCTGCAACTGGACGACCTGATCCTGTGGATCACCGTCGGCATCATCGGCGGCGGCCGCATCGGCTACATCCTGTTCTACCAGCCGTCGATGATCTGGGAGTCGCCGCTCGGCATGCTGAAGCTGTGGGAGGGCGGCATGTCCTTCCACGGCGGCCTGATCGGGGTGGCCCTGGCCATCGTGCTCTTCGCGCGGCGCAACAAGATCGCCCTGCTGAGCATCGGCGACCTGGTCGCGCCGGCCGCGCCGATCGGCCTGTTCTTCGGGCGCATCGCCAACTTCATCAACGGCGAGCTGTGGGGCCGCCCCACCGACGCGCCGTGGGGCGTCCGCTTCTGCAACGCCACGATCGAGGCGACCTACGGCCACTGCCCGGCCGGCGTGGTCCCGCGCCACCCCAGCCAGCTCTATGAAGCCGGCCTGGAAGGCGTGGCCCTGTTCCTGGTGCTGTACTGGGCGACCTACGTGAAAAAGCTGCTGCCGCGGGAGGGCCTGGTCACCGGCATCTTCCTGACCGGCTATGGAATCTGCCGCTTCCTGCTGGAGAACGTGCGCGAACCCGACCAGCACATGCCGGAGTTCCTGCGCGGCCACGTCACCATGGGCATGCTGCTGTCGATCCCGATGATCGCCGTCGGCCTCTGGCTGATCTGGCGCGCGCGCCGCGTGGAAGCCCCCGCCGCCGCATGAGCCTCGAAGATCGGCTGAAGGCCGAGATCGCCCAGACCGGCCCCATGCCGGTCTCGGCCTTCATGGCCCGCTGCCTGTTCGACCCCGAGGGCGGCTACTACGCCACGCGCCCGCGACTGGGGCCTGAGGGCGACTTCATCACCGCACCGTTGGTCTCGCAGATGTTCGGCGAGATGCTGGGTCTGTGGGCGGCCGAGACCTGGACCCGGCTCGGCCAGCCCCCCCGCGTCCTGCTGGTCGAGATGGGCCCGGGCGACGGCACGCTGATGAGCGACGTGCTGCGCGCCGCCCGCCTGGTCCCGGAGTTCCTGGCGGCCGCAGAGCTGTGGCTGGTGGAGCTGTCCCAACCGCTGCGCGCCGCGCAGGCCGCGCGCCTGGCAGACGCGCCGCTTGCGCCCCGCTGGGCGGACGCGCTTTCCGAGGTCCCGTCCGACGCGCCGCTGATCCTGCTGTCGAACGAGCTGCTGGACTGCCTGCCGACCGACCAGTTCGTGCGCGCCGAACGCGGCTGGGCCGAACGGCGGGTCGGCCTTTCGCCGGACGGCGAGCTCGCCTTCGGCCTGACCCCGGGCCATCGGCCGGCTGACGCGCCCGAGGACCTCGCCGCCGGCCTGGTCTGGGAAGTCTCGCCCGCCCAGGCGGCGCTAGGCGCGGAGGTCGGGGCCCGCATCGCCGCGCAAGGCGGGGCGGCGCTGTTCATCGACTACGGCCGCGACCGGCCCGAGCCCGGCGACACCCTGCAGGCGCTGAAGGCGCATACCAAAATATCGCCGCTGGAGACGCCAGGCGAAGCCGACCTGACCGTCTGGGCCGACTTCCCCGCCTTCGCCGCGGGGGCGCGGAGCGCCGGCGCACAGGCCGCGATCCTCACGCAAGGCGCGCTGCTGCGCCGCCTCGGGATCGAGCAGCGGGCCGCAACCCTGGCCCGCGCCCGCCCCGACCGGGCCGAGACCCTGGCCCGCCAGCTGGCGCGGCTGGTCGATCCGGCCGAGATGGGGACCCTGTTCAAGGCCTGCGCGGTTCACGCCGGCCCCGTGCCTCCGGGATTCGAGGAGACGTCATGACCACCCCGCCCCCCGCCCTCACCTCGCCGCGGCTCCAGCTCGAAGGCGTGCGCCACGCCTTCTTCACCCGCCATGGCGGCGTCTCCACCGGCATCTATTCCAGCCTGAACCTGGGACCCGGCTCCAAGGACGACCCGGAGGCGGTGGCCGAGAACCGCCGCCGCGCCGCCGCGGTCTTCGAGGTCGGGCCGGACAATCTGCTGAGCTGCTACCAGACCCACTCGGTGATCGCGCGGGTGGCCGACGCTCCCTGGGCCGGCCAGCGGCCGGAGGGCGACGCCATCGTCACCTCGACGCCGGGCCTGGTCTGCGGCGCGCTGTCGGCCGACTGCGCGCCCATCCTGTTCGCCGACGCCGAGGCCCGCATCGTCGCCTCCGCCCACGCCGGCTGGAAGGGCGCGCTGGACGGCGTGGTCGGCAGCGCGGTCAGCGCCATGGTCGCGCTCGGCGCCTCGGTCAGCCGTATCAACGCCGTCGTCGGCCCCTGCATCGGTCCGAAGTCCTACGAGGTCGGGCCTGAGTTCGTGGACCGCTTCGTCCACCACGATCCGGGCTCGGCGCGCTTCTTCGGCCCGGTCGAGGGCTCGGACCGCCAGCTGTTCGACCTGCCCTCCTTCGTGCTGTGGCGGCTGGAGCAGGCCGGGGTCGAACACGCCGAGTGGATCGGCCACGACACCTGCGCCGAGGAAGAGCTGTTCTTCTCCAACCGCCGCGCCTTCAAGCGCAACGAGGGCGACTACGGCCGGCTGATGAGCGCGATCGCGCTGGTCTGAGCCCGTCACAATCGATCTTAACGGGCGCGGGCGCGGCGTCGCGCCCCTTGCCCTTCGGGCGTTCGCTGCTAGAAGCGCGGCGTCAAATCGAAGGGCGCGTGCCATGAAGCTGCTGTCGGGCAACTCCAACCAATCCCTGTCGCAGGCGATCGGCGACTACCTCGACGTGCCGCTGACCAAGGCGCAGGTGAAGCGCTTCGCCGACATGGAGGTGTTCGCCACCATCGACGAGAACGTCCGCGGCGAGGACGTCTTCGTCATCCAGTCGACCAGCTATCCGGCCAACGACAACCTGATGGAGCTGCTGATCTGCATCGACGCGCTGCAGCGCGCCTCGGCCCGGCGGATCACCGCGGTGATGCCCTACTTCGGCTACGCCCGTCAGGACCGGAAGACCGGCGGCCGCACGCCCATCTCGGCCAAGCTGGTGGCCAACCTGATCACCCGCGCCGGCGCCGACCGGGTCCTGACCATGGACCTGCACGCCGGCCAGATTCAGGGCTTCTTCGACATCCCCACCGACAACCTGGTGGCCATCCCGGTGCTCGCCCGGGACATCAAGAACAACTACGAGGACAGCCACGAGCTGATGATCGTGTCGCCGGACGTCGGCGGCGTGGTGCGCGCCCGCGCCCTGGCCGACCGCCTGAACGCCGACCTCGCCATCGTCGACAAGCGCCGTCCGCGCGCCGGCGAGAGCGAAGTGATGAACATCATCGGCGACGTCTCGGGCCGCCGCTGCATCCTGTTCGACGACATCGTCGATTCGGCCGGCACCCTGTGCAACGCCGCCGCCGCCATGATCGAGCGCGGGGCCGCCTCGGTCTCGGCCTATGTCAGCCACGGCGTGCTGTCGGGCCCGGCGGTCGAGCGCGTGAAGAAGTCGGTGCTGAGCGAGCTGGTGATCACCGACTCCATCGAGCAGCCGGAGCAGGTTCTGGCCTGCGGCAAAGTGCGCACCGTCACCGTGGCGCCCCTGATCGGCGAAGCGATCCGCCGTATCGCCAACGAAGAATCGGTATCAAAGCTTTTTGATTGACCGAGGTTCGTCCAGAATCCCCGTCGAATCACCCCCGGACTGTCGCTATAGTCCGCCCGCGGTCGCGGCAGGCGCCTGACTTGGGTTCGAAGGGGGACGTGTCGGTATGAGCATGGTGAACTTGCGGCGCGCTGCGCTTCTGGGCGCGTTCGCTTCGTCCCTCGTCCTGGTCGCCTGTCAGGAGCCCCCGGCTCCGCCGCCGCCCGCCCCGCCGCCGCCGCCGCCGCCCGTCGCCCTGTCGTCGGGCGTGGCCGAGGCCGCCGCGGCCTACGAGACCTACGTCAGCCAGGCGAAAGAAATTCAGGCGAACTTCGCCGACGGCGAGTCCATCCAGGCGTCGCTGCGCAAGGGCGAGTCGTACGAGGCCAAGCAATTGGCCCAGGGCGTGATCGCCTACGGCGCCGTGCTGGCCCTGCAGGAGCCGACCTTCGTCGCCGGGGTGCGCGAGCTGGGCCGTGACCCGGCCCAGCGCCAGCAGATCGTCAACCAGATCTTCGCCGACCCGGCCTACGCCGCCCAGCTGCCGGGCGCGGACGCCGCGGCCGGACGCGTGGTCGCCGAACTCACCGCCGACGGCGCGGCCGTGCACAAGGCCGGCTCGGCCGTGAAGCAGTCCGCCTACGACGTCCAGCGTCAGAAGTGGTCCAAGGAATTCGTGAAGGAGCGCGAGGCGCGCCTGGCCACGGCCAAGCAGCTCTCCTCGCAGCCGATCGCCCCCTCCACCGATCTGTCGGCCCAGCTGCTGCAGGCGGCCCTGAGCGGCACCGGCCTGCCGTCCGTCACGGCCGGCGCGGAGAAGCCCTACACCCCCGCGGTGCAGCGCTCGCTGGCCATCGCCGCCCTGGCCGCCCTGGGCGCGGCCGGCGACGACAACGCCACGCAGGTGAACGCCCTGCTGGAGGACAACGTCGGTCCCTCGTGCCTGAACCTGTCGAAGCTGAACCTCTACCAGTGCCTGGCCGTCTCCAAGCCGCACTACGAGGACGTCTTCTGCCTGGGCCAGCACGTCCTGATGGACACCGGCCAGTGCATCACCAAGGTCGCCGGCAAGATCGCGCCGGTGGGCGAGCCGATTCCGCTGCCGGCGGCGCCGGCGGCCCTGGACGCGGCCTCCAACACCACCAACGCGGTCCAGACCGAGGGCCCGAAGGGCGGCAAATAGGACGGATCAGCGCGCCGGCGCGGGCTCAGGTCCGCGCCGGTTGCGCACCCCCGTCGAAGCATGTATTAAGCCGCGCTCTTAGATTCCGGGGTAACCCCCACGCCGCGCCGGGTGCGCGGCGGTTTCGTTTTTGAGGCTGAAGCAGATGGCCGAGATCGTTCTCAACGTCGAAGTTCGCGAGCGCACCGGGACGGGCGCCGCCCGCGCCGCGCGTCGGGCCGACCAAACCCCGGGCGTCCTGTACGGCGGCGACCGCGGCCCGGTGCCGATCTCCATGGAGACCAAGGCGCTGCGCAAGGCGCTGTACACCGGCAAGCTGCTGGGCCACCTGGTGACCCTGAAGTACGGCAATGAGACCCAGCCGGTCATCGCCAAGGCCGTCGACTTCCACCCGGTCACCGACGTGCCGCTGCACTTCGACCTGTACCGCGTCGAGGAGCACCAGACGATCAAGATCTCGGTGCCGGTGCACTTCCAGAACCAGGAAGCCTCGCCGGGCATCAAGCGCGGCGGCGTGCTGAACGTCGTCCGTCACGACGTCGAGATCGCCTGCCCGGCCGACCAGATCCCGGAAGAGCTGCTGGTCGACCTGACCGGCCTGGAGATCGGCGACACCGTGCGCATCTCCAACATCGCTCTGCCGAAGGGCGTGACCCCGACCGTGACCGACCGCGACTTCGTGATCGCGACCGTCACCGGCTCGGCCAGCCAGGCTGCTGAAGAAGCCGCCGAAGGCGAAGAGGCTGCTGAAGGCTGATCGCCTTCACAATCTGATATGTAGACGGCCTCGTCCTTCGGGACGGGGCCGTTTCCTTGTGCACGTTCCGCAAAAGTGGAAGCCGGTTTTGCGTTAGAACGTGCACAAACTTTCAACTTGCGCGCATTCCGGGCGGTCGACCGGCGGCCACTCGACCTGAATGCGCGCTAGGAGCTGCGTCCGTGCTGATCCTGGCCGGGCTCGGAAACCCCGGGCCGAAGTACGAGAAGAACCGCCACAACATCGGCTTCATGGCGATCGACGAGATCGCCCGCCGCTGGCGCTTCGGCCCCGAGCGCAGCAAGTTCCAGGGCATCGCCTCGGAAGGGGTCGTGGACACGCCCCAGGGCCCGCAGAAGGCCCTGCTGCTGAAGCCGCAGACCTACATGAACGAGAGCGGCCGCTCGATCGGCGAGGCCATGCGCTTCTACAAGCTGAAGCCCGAGAACGTCGTGGTGTTCTACGACGAGATCGACATGGCCCCGGGCCGCTTCCGCATGAAGACCGGCGGCGGCGCGGCGGGCCACAACGGCATCCGCTCCACCATCGCCCTGATCACCGCCGACTTCCGTCGCGCCCGCATGGGCGTGGGCCATCCCGGCGAGAAGGAGCTGGTGCACGGCTGGGTGCTGTCGGACTTCCACAAGGTCGACCAGCCCTGGGTCGACGGCCTGACCCGCGCCTGCGCCGACGCCCTGCCCTTCCTGATGCTGGGCGAGGACGAGCGCTACCAGGCCGAGGTCCTGCGCCTGGCCCCCGCGCCCAAGGCCGACCCGCGCCGGGCGATCAGCGCCGGCGACTGACGCGTCGCAGAAGTTGCGCGCCGGCCGAATTGCTCTCACCGGTGTGCAAGGATAGGCTCCCCGGCCTGTTCCGGGGGGAGTAGACATGCACGCCGACCGCCTGCCGCCGCGCGCCCGCGAGCGCGCCCGATGAGCGCCGATCCGACCAACGACAGCGCCGACAGCCCCCTGACCCTGCAGGGCATGTCCGGGGGACGCCGCCGCAAGCGCGGGCCCAACGTCACCGTCCTGGTCATCTCCGTCCTCGGCGTGCTCGGGGCCGGCGCGGGCTACATGGCCCTGAAGAAGGGCGCCCACGCCCTTCCGGCCGGGGCGGTCGCCAAGGGCGTGCCCTCGATCTCGGAGGCGCAGCGGTGCCTGCGCAACGGCAACATCCCGTGCGCCGAGGCCAACTACATCGCCTATCTGAGGCAGTATCCCGACGACGCGCGCGCCAACGCGATGCTGGCCATCGTCCTGACCGGCGACGGGCGCCACAAGGAGGCCTTGCCCTACTATCGCAAGGCCGACGCGCTGGGGATCGACACCTACGACTTCTACGCCAATCAGGCGCGCAGCCTGGAGGCCACCGGCGACGTCGACGGCGCGATCAAGGCCAACTATCGCGCGCTGGACATCGTCCCGTCGCTGGTCGACGTGCGCGGCTCGCTGGCCGATCTGCTGGTCCGCAAGGGCCGGGCCGACGAGGCGATCAATCTGCTGGAGAGCTTCGACCGCTCGCTCGAGGACCAGGGCCACACGCCCTACTTCACCGCCAAGGTCTCCCGCATCCGCGCCGGCCGCGGCGGCGCCGCCGCGCAGCAGGCCGCCGCCGACGCCGCGGTCACCGCAGCCGCGGGCAAGCTCGCGGCCAGCGACGCGCCGGCGCCGGGCAAGGGCGAGACCCGCGTCCCGCTGAAGCGCGGGCCAGGCGTGCTCTATGTGCCGGTGAAGCTGGACGGCGGCATAGAGGCCGACTTCACCGTCGATTCGGGGGCCAGCCAGGTCAGCCTGTCGGAAGACGTGTTCCGCGAACTGGTCCGCCAGAAGAAGCTCGGCCAGTCCGACTACCTCGGCTCAGGCTACGCCGTGCTGGCCGACGGCTCCCAGGTGCCCGCCGAGATGTACAACCTGCACTCGCTGACGGTCGGCGACCGCACCCTGCACAACGTCACCGCCGTAGTCGCCCGCGGCCGCCAGGGCCAGCTCCTGCTGGGCCAGAGCTTCCTGCGCCGCTTCAAAAGCTGGTCGATCGACAACCACAAAAAGGAGCTGGTGCTGAAGGACTGAGCGGCCGGCGCCGGATTCAGCCGTCGACCTCCAGGGTGTAGCGTACAGCCTGTCGGCCGCCGGGCTGCAGACGCACCGGCCAGAGCGGCGCGCCGTCCTTCATGACATGCCGGCCGCTCTCCGACACCACGCGCAGGCCGCTCTCGCCCTCGGGCTCGTGCGCCACCTCCAGGTCGACCGGCACGGGCTTGGCGTTGGTCAGCTCGACCTCGACTTCGTACCGAACGTAGCTTCGCCCGGCACGCATCAGGCGGCGCTCGGACACGAGCTTCGGCGAGACGGTCACGTCGATCGCCCGGGCGATCTCCAGTTCCACCGGCAGGCCCACGGCGATGTCCTTCAGCTTGGCCTCGCCGGCCAGCACCGGCCTGCCACCGGTCGCCTCCATCACCGCCACTGTGCCCCCGGGCAGCGGCCTGCCGAGGCCCGCGCCCGCCTCGTTCCTCATCCGCAGCAAGACGGTCGCGCCCCGGATGTCGGGGCCAACGGAGCCGTCGCGGTCGTCGCGGGACAGCTCGCCGATCCCGACCTTCGCCGAATAGATCCGCTTCACCGGCACCTTCGCCTGCTCAAGGAAACGCACCTGCTTGCTTTGGCGCGCCGCCACCGTCGTCGGCTCCGGCAGGGTGTAGAGCTTGTAGTCGCCGAGGTCGCTGACCTCCGCCAAGCGGCGGATGCGGCTGCCGGTTACGACGATATCCTCGGCCGGGCTGATTTCGGTGAAGTCCTGGCGGACGACCGGCCCCTCCTCCCTCCGCTCGCGGGTCCGGCCGCGGCCATAGGTCGTGGTTGCAGCCGGCCAGCATTGCGGCGCGACGCCGATCAGATTGGCCTCCGGCGAACGCGTGGAGCTATCCCGCGCCACCTTTCCGGCCACCACCTGCGTCGGCGCGTCGACGAAGGTCGTGCTCCCTCCGTTGGCCAGGGTGATCCAGCCGGTCAGGTCCAGCGTCCGCCCATCCGCCGAAAGCCGCGCCACGTAATCCGCCGACCAATTGAAGTTCATGGCGATGTAGCTCAGCCGCACGGTCTGGCGGCCGGGCTTCAGGACGTCGACGACCGCCGACAGGGTGGCCCGGTCGGTTAGGCCGTCCGGCACGCGGTCGAACACCAGCCGCTCGGTCGAGCCGCTGCAGTCCAGCGCTTCGACGCCGTCGACCGTCTCCAGAACGACGCCCCGCGGGCCGGAGCGCACAACCGCGTCCTGCTCCTCCACCGCGCCGGACGCGCGATTGGTGCGCACGACCCTCACCCGCTCGCCGACCGAGCGGTCCAGCAGGGCGCCCGGGCTGAGCAGGTCGAAATCGTAGTTCCGCTCCACGGTCTCCCCGGGCAGGCCCTCAAGCGCCGCCGTCTCCGGCACTGCGCCGTCGGCGACGCCGCGGAAGGTCAATCGGTAGCGTCCCGCCGGGAGATCGACCGTGCGGGTCTCGGTGATCAGCGCCAGCCCGCCCCGCGCAAAGAACGTGACGTCGGCGAAGTTCGACACTCTCGGCGCGTCGCCTTCACGATAGATGGTGACGGCGACCGCGTCGGCGCGGTCCGACACGACCTGGGCCGCCGCCGGACCGGCCGCCACAACGACCGCGACGTGGACGGCCGCGATCAGGGCCGCTCGACGCACGGCCTCACCAGCCGTTGTCGACGGTGAAGGTCAGGGTGGTCTCGCCGCCGGCCGGGACGGCGACGTCCCAAGCCAGCGAGCGGGCGTCCACCCGGCGGCTCGTCTGGCTTTCCTTGAGCACCTTGCCGTCGCGCCACAGCCCGGCCTGGACGATCTCGACCGTCACCGGCTCAGACCGCGCGTTGCGGACCAGGTAGGACATCTCGTAGGTCGAGCGAGACCACGACACCTTGCGCTGGGAGACCAGGGTCGGCTGCACGGTCACGTCGAAGGCTTCCCCGGTCTTCACCGTCAGGTTCGAGCCCTGGGCGGTGTGGTCGACCCGGTTCTCGCCCACGAACTTCGGCTCGCCGGCCTGGTCGCGCATGTAGACGCGCATGACCCCGGCCGGCAGCTGGGCTCCCAGCCCGCCCCGGGTCGAGTTGGAAAACTGCAGCACCACGTCGGCGCTGAGCGGCTCGGTCGAAGAGGTGAACCAGGACGCCCTGTAGGCGTAGACCTTGCGCGCGGCGACGCCCGAAACATCGAGGAAGCCGACCTGCTTGGTCTGGTTGTTGGCCACGGTGGTGCGTTCGGGCAGCGGGTAAAGGTAGTAGTCGGCCATCGCGGCCTTCGCCCCGATCTCGGCGCCGCCGGCGCTCTGCCCCGACCGACGCCGCTGCTGCTCCTGCTGCCACTGCCAATCGGGCATGCCCGGATTGCTGACCAGGTTCACGTCGCCAGCCACCAGCTGGGCGTCGACGTCCTTGAAGTCGGTGCCGGACTGGTTGGTCAGGGTGATCCAGCCCTGCAGGTCCAGCTTGCCGGCCTTCTCGTCGAACAGGGCGACGTAGTCGGCCTTCCAGGACAGGCCGCGCGAGAGATAGCTCAGCGTCGCCTTGCGCGGGCCGGCCTTCTCCGCGTCGACCGTCACCGACAGGGTCGGCCGGGCGCGCAGGTTCTCGGGGACCTTGTCGAAGATCACCCGGGTGGGCACGCCGTCGTCGCGCAGCACCTCGATATGGTCGCCGACCTTCAGCACCACCCCGTTGTTGACCGACAGCACCGTGGCCCGTTCGGTGGTCTGCTGGCCAGTGCCGGGGTTGGTGCGCACGATCTGCACCTCGCGGCCGACCGCCTTCTCCATCAGCTTGGCGGGCGTGAGCAGGTCGTAGTCGAAGTTCTGCTCGACGATCGACAGCTCGCCGCCGGTCAGGGCCACGGTCTCCGGCCGGATGGCGGCGGAGACGTCCTTGAACTCCAGCTTGGAGCGGCCGGCCGGCAGGTTGAGGTCGCGGACCTCCTCGACCAGCGCCAGGTCGGAATTGTAGATGGTCAGGGAGCGCTTCGGCTCCTCGGCCATGGCCGGAGCGGCCGACGCCAGCAAAAGCGCCACGAAAGCCAGTCGGTGCATGCTTACTCCCCCGATGGGAGAAGCCTGTCACGCTGCGGCGAAGCTGTCGAGCATGCACGCCCCGCGCGCATCGCCCGATTGACCGGCTGGGCCGTGCATGTCACCGGAGCGGCGGGGATTTAGTGGAGGGGCGTATGAGTGCCTTGTTTGGAATGCTGGCCGGCTTCGGTCCGGTCGCGGTCGGCGTGTCGACCCTGGCGGCCATCCTGCTCTGCATCCACGTGGTGCGCAGCAAGCGGGAGCTGTACTGGATCTGGCTGATGCTGGTGTTCCAGCCCTTCGGCGCGATCGTCTATTTCTTCGCCGTCTTCCTGCCCGAGTTGTCCCGTGACCCCAAGGCGCGGCGCATGGGCGAGGCCGCCCGCGACGCGATCGATCCGGGTCGCGCCTACCGCGCCGCGAAGGCCGCCTACGACGACACGCCGTCGGTCCAGAACGGGCTGAAGCTGGGCGAAGCGGCCGCCGACCTCGGCCGCTGGGACGAGGCCGAGACCCTGTTCGCCGCGGCCATGCAGGGCATGTACGCCGACGACGCCACCCTGGTCGTGGGCCGCGCCCGCGCCCTGGTCGAGCTGGGCCGCGCCCCCGAGGCGCTGGAGGTGCTGACGCGCCTGCAGGGCGACGAGGCGCGCGCGCCGCGCGCCCTGCTGGTCAACGCCCGCGCCCTGCATGGGGCCGGCCGCCACGCCGAGGCCGAGCGCGCCTATCGCGACGCCGCGGCCCGTACGCCGGGCCTGGAGGGCGTCGCCCGCCACGCCGCCTTCCTGGCCGAGATCGGCCGCAAGGACGAGGCGCGCGAACTGCTGGCCGACCTCGACAAGCGCGCCGCCAAGGCTCGCGCCCATTTCCGCAAGGAAGCCAAGGTTTGGCGCGACTTCGCCGCCGCCAAGGTGGCCGCGTAAGGCGATCCTGTAAGAACCACGCCGCCTCGCGCGACTAGCTCCTCGACGGGCCGCTCATAAGCGCGCCCGAACGCGAGGGGAGTTTTGCGTGAAGCTGAAGTGGATCCTGCCGGCGGTCGCCGTCGTCGTCTGCGTGGCCGCCTGGGCGGGCATGTTCGTGGGCCTCTACCTGGGCGTCGACCTGAAGGCCCGCACCGTGCTGGTCACCCTGGCCGCCCTTTCCGGCGAGGCGGTGCTGTGGACCTTCGCCGCCGCCCTTGGCCTGACCGTCTTCGAGGCGCGCCGCCGCATCTGGGCGCGCCTCACGGGGCGTAAGCCCGCTTAGAACCGCCCGGCCCGGAAGTCCTCGAACGCCTGCTGCACCTCTTCGCGGGAGTTCATGACGAACGGGCCGCCCCAGGCCACCGGCTCGCGGATCGGACGGCCGGCCAGCACCAGGAAGCGGGCCGGCCAGTCGCCGACGCTCTCCGCCTTGATGGTGTCGCCCTCGCCCAGGAAGGCCGCGCCGAGCGCCGAGACCACCTGTCCGCCGACGCGGACCGCGCCGTCGAACACCACCAGCATGGCGGCGCGGTCGGTGGCCACGGGCTCCTCGAACACCGCGCCCTGCGGCAGGGTCACGTCGAAGTAGAGGGCGTCGACCGCCCCGCCCGAGACCGGCCCTGCCGTGCCCTGCGCGGTGCGGCCGGCCACGACCTTCACGCTGGCGCCGCCGTCGCGGCTCTCGACCGGGATCTTCGGCGCGTCGAACTCCTGGTAGGCCGGCGCGCTCATCTTCAGCTCACGCGGCAGGTTCACCCACAGCTGGAAGCCGCTCATGCGGCCTTCCGCCTGCTCCGGCATTTCGGAGTGGACCAGGCCCTTGCCCGCGCGCATCCACTGGATGCCGCCGGTCTCGATCACCCCGGCGTTGCCCTGATTGTCGGCGTGGCGCATGCGCCCTTCGAGCATGTAGGTGACCGTCTCGAAGCCCCGGTGCGGGTGGTCGGGAAAGCCGCCGACGTAGTCGGACGCCTCGGCGGTGTCGAAGTAGTCCAGCATCAGGAACGGGTCGAACATCTGGGCCTCGGGCGTGCCCAGGATGCGGGTCAGGCGCACGCCCGCCCCGTCGGACGCGGCCATGCCCTTGACCACCTTCAGCACCGCGCGTTCGGCCATATCGACGTCTCCAGCTGCAAACTCGAAACGATATCTAGCGCGGTTGCCGTTCTTTCCAAGAGCGGACGCCGCACCCGGCGAACCGTCGCGTTGCCCCGGAAGGCGGAAACGGCCATATAGCGCGCCGACATCCGCGGCTTCTCCTGACGGCCGCCACGCATCCCGAGACGTTCATGGCCCTCAAAGTCGCGATCGTCGGCCTGCCCAACGTGGGCAAGTCGACCCTGTTCAACGCCCTGACCCAGACCGCCGCCGCCCAGGCCGCCAATTATCCGTTCTGCACCATCGAGCCGAACGTGGGCGACGTGGCCGTGCCGGAGCCGCGCCTGGAGAAGCTGGCCGCGATCGCCGGCTCCAAGGAGATCATCCCGGCCCGCATCAACTTCGTCGACGTCGCCGGCCTGGTCCGCGGCGCCTCGAAGGGCGAAGGCCTGGGCAACCAGTTCCTGGCCAACATCCGCGACTGCGACGCCGTGGCCTTCGTCACCCGCTGCTTCGAGGACGACGACATCACCCACGTCGAGGGCCGGGTCGACCCGCTGTCGGACCTGGAGATCATCGAGACCGAGCTGATGCTGGCCGACCTCGAGAGCCTGGAAAAGCGCGTCCCCAACCTGGAGAAGCGCGCCAAGGCCGGCTCCGACAAGGAGAGCGCCAACACGCTGCGCCTGGTGAACCTGGCGCTCGACCAACTGCGCGAAGGCCGCCCGGCCCGCGCCGCCAAGGTGTCGAAGGAAGACGACAAGGCCTGGCGCATGCTGCAGCTGCTGACCGCCCAGCCGGCCCTGTACGTCTGCAACGTCGACGAGGGCTCGGCCTCCGACGGCAACAAGTACTCGGCCGTGATCGCCGAGCGCGCCGCCCGCGACAACGCCAAGGCCGTGGTCATCTCGGCCAAGATCGAGAGCGAGATCGCCCAGCTGGACGAGGCCGAGCGCACGGAGTTCCTGGAGACCCTGGGCCTGGAAGAGCCGGGCCTGAACCGCCTGATCCACGAGGCCTACGCCCTGCTGGGCCTGCAGACCTACTTCACCGTGGGTCCGAAGGAGGCGCGCGCCTGGACCATCCACGTGGGCGACACCGCCCCGCAGGCGGCCGGCGTGATCCACACCGACTTCGAAAAGGGCTTCATCCGCGCCGAGACCATCGCCTACCCGGACTACGTCCAGTTCAAGGGCGAGAACGGGGCCAAGGAAGCCGGCAAGATGCGCTCGGAAGGCAAGGAATACGTCGTCAAGGACGGCGACGTGATGCACTTCCGCTTCAACGTCTGATCCGACGGCACATCGGTTCGCGCGACGGCCGCCCTCACGGGCGGCCGTTTTGCTTTGCGGCGGGCCCGCCCTCGTCCTTCGACAAGCTCAGGATGAGGGCTACTGCGTTTGATTAGACATCCGCATCCTGAGCCTGTCGAAGGACGAGGATTTCGGCCCCTCCAACGAAAAACGCCCGCCTCCTGCGAGGCGGGCGTTTCCGTTTTCAGGCTTCAGCCGGCGCTTACTTCTTGCGGGCGGCTTCCGACTTGTCGCGGACCGGCTTGAACTCCGAGCCGGCCTTCCACTGCGACCAGCGATCGGTGTTGGCCAGGCCCATGCCGATCTGGCGCAGCATGTCCAGATCCTGCACCGCGCCGCTCCAGTCCCAGTTCGGGTTAAACTCGTCGTCGGGCTGGTGGTAGCGCTTGGTGTTGTACTCCTCAGAGGCCTTCTTGCCGGCTTCCTTGCCGCCGTTGACCAGGTCCTCGCCCGCGCCGGCGTAGAGCATCGGCACGCCGCGCTTGGCGAACGGGAAGTGGTCCGAACGGTAGTAGTGGCCGGCTTCCGGCGAGGACTCCGCCACGATCACGCGATGCTGCTTGGCGGCGACGCGCTGCAGGTCGTCCTGCAGGTCCGACTGGCCGAAGCCGACGACTTCCACGTCCTTGGTCGGGCCGTTGGTCGGCAGGCCGTCCATGTTGAAGCCGGCGACAGTGGTCTCCAGCGGATAGACCGGGTTGGCGGCGTAGAATTCCGAGCCCAGCAGGCCCTTCTCCTCGGCCGTGTAGGCGATGAACACGATCGAGCGGTCCGGACGCGGGCCGGCGGCGAACACGCGGCCCAGCTCGAGCAGGCCGGCGGTGCCGGACGCGTTGTCGAGGGCGCCGTTGTAGATGTCGTCGCCGTTGGCGTCGGCCACGCCGCGGCCCAGGTGATCCCAGTGCGCGCCGTAGATGATGGTCTCGCCCGGACGCTTCTTGCCCACCAGGCGGGCGATGACGTTGTGGGTGACGGTCTTGTCGGCCTGGACGGCGAAGTCGGTCGAGAACGAGGCGTTCATCGGCACGGCCTTGAAGCCCTTGGTGTGGGCGGCGGTGCGCAGCGCCTCGAAGTCGAGGCCGGCCTGCTTGAACAGCTCGACGGCCTGGTCGCGCTGGACCCAGCCCTGCACCGGCGCGCGCTCCTTCATCGGGTCGGCGCGGACGATGTCGAACTGCGGGGCCGACCAGGAGCCCTCGACCGTGGCCCAGCCGTAGGAGGCCGGCTTGGTCTCGTGGACGATGATCACGCCCGCGGCGCCCTGGCGGGCGGCTTCCTCGAACTTGTAGGTCCAGCGGCCGTAGTAGGTCATGGCCTTGCCGCCGAACAGACCGCCCAGGTCCGCCTCGAAGTCCGGGTCGTTGACCAGAACGACGGCGACCTTGCCGTGCATGTCCAGGCCCGCATAGTCGTCCCAGCCACGCTCCGGCGCGTGCACGCCGTAGCCGACGAAGACCAGCGGCGCGTCCTTCAGGGTGATGTGGTCCACCGGCTGCTGCGTGCCGACCACGATCTCCTTGCCGTAGACGTAGTCGTGGCTCCAGGCGCCGGCCTTCACCGAGGCGGTCACCGGGCCCGTCTTCTGGGTGCGCAGCAGGGTGACGTCCTGGAACCAGGAGCCGTTCGGGCCGCCCGGCTGCAGGCCGGCGGCTTCGAACTGCTTGGCGATGTAGGCGATGGCCTTTTCTTCGCCCGGGGTCGCCGGGCCGCGGCCTTCGAACTCGTCCGACGACAGCACCTTCACGTGCTCGGAGATCTTGGCGGCGTCGATCTGCGGCTGGCTGGCGGCCAGCGCGGCGGTGGCGGTGGAGGCCATAAGGACGGCCGCCACGGCGAGGGAGATACGCTTCATTGGTTTCCTACCCCGACGAATGACTTCATCTGGCGGCGGACTATACAGTTCGAACCCCAGCGGTCGAGATGGTTCTCCGGAACGCGGGAACCTGCGCGCGTGCGCCGCAGTTCACCCCTTCGGGCTGAAGGGGGTTATCCGTTGAATCTGCTGAAACATCCGAGCGCCTTCGGATTCCGCAAGGGGATCGAGTTCTCCGTCACGCCGACGGGCCGTCTCCTCGATGTCGCCGTCGACGCCGCCGCCCGCGGCGCGCCGGGCGTCTACGTCGCCTGGCTGGAGCCCCGCGGCGCCGCCCTGAAGGTCGGCGCGTCGGCCACCAGCGTCTGGGACTGCTGGGCCCACGCGCTGAAGCTGATGGAGGCCTGCGACGGCGGCGAGGCGCTGTGCGGCGACGCCTGGAGCGACCGGGCCGCCCTGGTCCGCGCCGCCGCCGGGCAGAAGGTCGGCATATGGTGGAAGACCGCCTGCTGCGGGCGCATCGACTACGCCGAACAGGAAGGCTTCGCGCCGGTGTCCCTGGCCGAGGCGGAGGAGCGGTTCCTCAGCTGGTACTACCACCCGGTGTTCGGCCGCGCGCCGGCCGAGCGCGGCCTGCCGGAGATCCTGGCGACGGACTGAGGGCGGTGGACGAGGACCTCGACGGCCTGACCCGCGAAGAGTTGCTGGCCGAGGCCAAACGCCTGCGCGCCGGCGTGCGCGCCCACCGCGACGCCAGCGGCCAGGACCTGTGCTGGCATCACCCGCAACTGTGGGGCCTGCTGCCCGAGCCGATCCCGAAGGAAATCGCCGTTCCCGCCTGGCCGCAGTTCCTGCGTGGCTGCGTGAAGTACCGCGAGAGCCTGGACCGCGAACTGCCCGACGCGCCGCGGACGACGGAGGAGTACGAACCCTAGGGCCGTCATCCCGGCTCTTCGCTGCGCTGCCCTCCGCTACGGCCGGGATGACGGCCGTGGTGCTACTTCCGCTCCCCTGCCGTCGCGTCCCGCGCCGCCTTGAACTCCGCGTCCGCCCGCCACTGCGGCCAGCGGGGCGAATTCGCGAGGTCCAGGCCGATCAGGTAGAGCAAGGAGACGTCCTCGGCCGCCCCGCGCAGGTCCCAGTCGGGGCTCCATTCGTCGTCGGCCTGGTGATAGCGGTTCTTGCCATAGTCATCGACGATGGCCTTCGACTTGGCCGGGTTGTCGATGAAGTCGTCGCCGCCGCCGGCGTAGAGCATCGGCACGCCGCGCTTGGCCAGCGGGAAGTGGTCGGAGCGGAAGAAGCCGCCGGCCTCGGGCGTGGAATCGGGCACCACCACGCGGTTCTGGGTCTTGGCCACGCGCGCCAGGTCATCCTCCAGGTCGGTCTCGCCGGAGCCGACCACCCCGATGTCTCGCGTGCGGCCGGCGACGTTCAGGGCGTCCATGTTGAAGCCGGCCACCGTCCTGGCCAGCGGATAGACCGGATTGGACGCATAGTACTCGGAGCCCAGCAGGCCGCTCTCCTCGGCCGTGAAGCCGATCAGCACGATCGAGCGGTCCGGGCGCGGGCCCGAGGCGAACAGGCGCGCCAGCTCGATCAGGGCGGCCACGCCGGTGGCGTTGTCGACCGCCCCGTTGAAGATGCGGTCGCCGTTGGCGTCCGGCGCGCCCACGCCCAGGTGGTCCCAGTGGGCGGTGTACAGCACGTACTCGCCGGGCCGCTTCGCACCCGGCAGCAGGGCGATGATGTTGTTGCTCTGGATGGTCGAGGTCGCCACGTCGAAGGCCGCCGACAGGCTGGCGTCCTTCAGCACCACGGGCCGGAAGTCGCGCGAGCGGGCCCTGGACTTCTCGCCCTCGAAATCCAGGCCGGCGCGCTTGAACAGTTCGACCGCCGTGTCGCGCTGCAGCCAGGCTTCGAGCGGGATGCGCTCCTTCTCCGGGTCCTTGCGCACGATGTCGAACTGCGGCCCCGACCAGCTGTTCTTGACCGTGTTCCAGCCGTAGGAGGCCGGCCTGGTCTCGTGGACGATCAGCACGCCCTCGGCGCCGCGGCGGGCGGCCTCCTCGTACTTGTAGGTCCAACGGCCGTAATAGGTCATGGCCTTGCCGCCGAAGGTGTTCAGCGACGGGTCCTCGAAGTCGGCGTCGTTGACCAGGACGACCGCGATCTTCCCCTTCAGGTCCTGGCCCTTGTAGTCGTCCCAGCCGCGCTCGGGCGCGCTGATCCCGTAGCCGACGAACACCAGCGGCGCGCTCTGAATATCGACGCGCCGGGCCGGCCGGCGGGTCGACATGACGATCTGCTCGCCCTGGGTCAGGGCCTGGGACCAGCCGCCGACCTGCAGGCGCGCGGCCGGGTTGGTCACCTCGAAGCGGCGCAGGGTCACCGGCTGCACCCACTCGCCGTCCGGCCCGCCGGGCTGGAAGCCGGCCTGGGCGAACTGCCGGGAGACGTAGGCGATGGTCTTCTTCTCGCCCTCAGTGCCGACGCCGCGGCCTTCGAAGCTGTCGTCGGCGAGGACCTTCACGTGGGCGGAGATGGCGGCCGGATCGACCGGCGTGTCGGCGGCGAAGGCGGGCGCTGCGGCCGCGGCCAGCAGGGCGACGACCAGGGCGAGACGCTTCATGGGCGGACCTCGACGACGACGGGCGCGAACTATCGCCCGCGGCGGGGTGACCGTCGAGGCGGCTCAGGCTCCGTAAAAATCGCCGTGGCGGCGGCTCACGCCTGCAGGGCGGCGCAGATCAGGGCCAGCGCGCTGAAGGCGACGAACAGGCGGTCGAGCGGGGTCAGGGTCGTCATGGCGACGCTTATGCCGCACCCCGGAGGCGGAAACCGGCCGCGATCGGGGCGAAACCATGTCGGTTTTGTTACAGCCGCGTCAGACGCCGACCGCAGGTGGCGATTGAGACGGCGAAGAACACGGCCATCGCCAGATTGAAGCCGCCCCCGACCAGGACCGCGCCCAGCGGCGCGGGGATCCAGCCGGCGGTCTCCAGCAGCGGCTTGACCAGCACCGGGTTGACCAGCGCCGTCCAGCGCGGCCACGAGGTCCGGCCCGCCGCGACCAGGACGAACAGCACGACCGCGGCCGGATAGCCGGCGGCGTAGGCGAGCGCGAACAGCACGTCGGTATAGCCGCCGATCGTGTCCCTCAGCGGCGCCAGGGCGGGTTCAGTCGCCGCCGCCCGGATCGCCAGGGCGTAGGCGCCCCAGGCGGCGTGGACGCAGGCGCCGGCGAGGAACAGCAGAGCCGCGCCGAGAGTGACCCCGGCCCGCGCCCAGGCCGGCGCAGGCGCCAGCCGCCAGAACAGGTGCGCGCATCCGATCAGGTAGCCGAGGCCGGCGAACGGGGCGACGGCGCCGCCGATGATCAGCCGGGCGGTGGAGGCCCGGGCGGTGGTCTCGGCCAGCACCGCCTCTGCCCCGCTGCCGAAGCGGCCGAAGAACAGCATGTCGCCGGCGAACAGCAGCAGCGCGCCGGCCAGGCCGCACAGCCCGGTGAGCAGGATCGTGCGGGGACCGGGCGCCCGCTCGAAGACGGTCATGCGCGCCTCTGAAGGCGGCTCAGTGCCCTTCGAAGGCCACCAGGGTGGAAACCGGCACGCCCATGGCGCGGATGCGCTCGGCCCCGCCCAATTCCGGCAGGTCGACCACGAAGCAGGCGGCGGCGACGCGGGCCCCGGCCTGGCGCAGCAGCTTGATCGCGGCTTCCGCGGTGCCGCCGGTGGCGATCAGGTCGTCGACCAGCATCACCTCCTCGCCGGCCAGCACCGCGTCCTGGTGCATCTCCATGGCGTCGACGCCGTATTCCAGGGCGTACTCCACCTGGATGGTCTGGTGGGGCAGCTTGCCCTTCTTGCGCAGCGGCACGAAGCCGGCCGAGAGCTGGTGCGCCACCGCCCCGCCCAGGATGAAGCCGCGCGCCTCGATCCCGGCCACCTTGGCGACCTTTTGCCCCGCGAACGGCTGCACCAGCGCGTCCACCGCCTGGCGGAAGGCGCGCGGGTGGCCCAGCAGGGTCGTGATGTCGCGGAACATGACCCCGGGCTTGGGATAGTCCGGGATGGTGCGGATGGCGTCCTTCAGGTTCATCGGTCCGGCTGTCCCTTGCGGAGCTTCCGATCACCCTCGGTTTCCATCCGAGGCACAAACGCGGGCTGACCGTCGGGCTGAACCTCGAAGTGGCCAATCAGCAGGCCCCTGTCGCCGACAGCCGGAAACGGCCCGCATGAACTGTCCAGGTACCTAACCCTTACGACGCGGTCAGAAAAATGCCCGCGCTCGACGGCCTTAACTTCAGCCCAAACGTAGCGAGGATAGATCAAGAGTTCGAGCTGCTCCCTGGGGACCGGAACCGAAGCTGAATCAATCTCTACATTCTTAGCGTCGACTGAAATGACATGCGGTACATTCGAGCGAAGTTCCTCCTCACTCGGAAATCGCGTGATTTCTACGCGTAGAACGAGCTCTTCGTCAGACGTCGCGGCCGACACGTCGTCGTGCAGCATCAATTCGACGGCCTCTGAAACGATACAGGCCTCAGCGCGCCCAGCCACCAAGGCCGCAACGCCAACGGCGAAAGCCATCGAGCTTAGCTTGAGCATGCTTTTGTCGTGCCTCCCCCTAACCTGCACACCGCCCTCTCCGCCCTTCACGCACGGGGGTTCTTCTTGCGGGCATCGCGTTCGGCCGGGCTGTCGAGCTGAGGCGTGAACACAGGCTGGCCATCGGCGGCGGTATCGAGATGGCCCACGATCAGCCCGGTGTCGCCGACCTTCGGAAACGGCCCGCAGGAGTTGACCGCCAGCGCGATGCGCACCGTACGCGCGCGATAAGCCCCCTTCTCCACACCGATGACCCTAGCCCAGGCGTAGGCCCGATTGTTTCGACGCGGCGCGCCCGTGTCCCGAACGCGGGTGATCTTCACCCGCAGCGCCAGCGGCTCGTAGGCCAGCTCGGGCGGCGCCTCGTCGAAGGTCACCGATGTGACGTACTTCGAAGAGCGGCAGGCCTCGGCCGAACCAGCCGCCAGCATCCCGGCCACAAGCGCCGCCGCGAAGATCGCCCGCATGGCTTCCTCCCCCGTTCGCGCGAGCCTAGCGGTTGAGCACCCGCCCGGCCACCACGTCGAGCTTGCGCGCCAGTTCGGGGTCGCGGGCGTGCGGCGGGGTGATGACGGCGTGCTCCAGCGCCGTGTCGGCCGGGACCGCGGTGCGCGGCCCCTTCAGGCCGCGGGCCAGCCGGCCGACCAGGTCGCGGGCCTTGGCGGCGTTGGCCAGCAGCACCTCGATGACGTGGCTGACCTCCACCGGCCCGTGCTCGGCGTGCCAGCAGTCGTAGTCGGTGACCATGCAGACCGAGGCGTAGGGCAGCTCGGCTTCCCGCGCCAGCTTGGCCTCGGGCATGTTGGTCATGCCGATCACCGAGCAACCCCAGGCGCGATAGAGCTCGCTCTCGGCCCGGGTGGAGAACTGCGGGCCTTCCATGGCCAGATAGGTCCCGCCCTCGACGACCGGCGCGCCGGCCGCGCGGGCGGCCTCCGCGGCCAGACCGGCAAGGCGCGCGCACACCGGATCGGCCACCGAGACGTGGGCGACCAGGCCCTCGTCGAAGAAGCTCTTCGGTCGCGCGAAGGTGCGGTCGACGTACTGGTCGACGATCACGAAGGTGCCGGGCGGGAGGTCTTCTTTCAGCGAGCCCACCGCCGACAGCGACAGCACGTCGGTGGCGCCGGCGCGCTTCAGGGCGTCGATGTTGGCGCGCCCGTTCACGCCCGAGGGGGTGAGCCGGTGGCCGCGGCCGTGGCGCGGCAGGAAGACCACCTTCACGCCCTCGATCTCGCCGAACAGCAGGTCGTCCGACGGCAGGCCCCAGGGGGTGTCCACCCGGCGCCACTCGCGCTTCTCCAGCCCGTCGATCTCATAGACGCCGGAGCCGCCCAGGACGCCCAGCACCCACTCCCCGCCGCGATCGGCCATGGTCCCTCCGGCAAAGAAAAAGCCCGCCGGCGCGGGGCCGGCGGGCTCATTCCTAGAGCAAAGCTCTACCAGACGTCAGTGGGCGATGCCGCGCCAGATCCGACGGTAGGAGGCGTAGGTCAGCCCGGCGAACAGCGCCAGGAAGATCATGACGGCCACGCCGGTCTGCTTGCGCTCGGTCGCCTTCGGGTCGGAGGCCCAGGCGATGAACGCCGAGACGTCCTTGGCCTGCTGCTCGAGCGTCGACTTGGTGCCGTCGTCGAAGGTCACCTGGCCGGCCGTCAGCGGCTGCGGCATGGCGATGAAGCCGCCCTTGGGGACGTTCTTGTGATCGCCGTGCCAGGCCGACGTCAGGTCGCCCGGGAAGTACGGGTTGTAGTGCTGGTTCGGACCGACGTGCAGACCGGCCGGCGGATTCACGTAGCCGGTCAGGATCGAGTAGATGTAGCGCGCCCCGCCGTGACGGGCCTTGGCCATGACCGACAGGTCCGGCGGCGCGGCGCCGCCGTTGGCGGCCGCGGCCGCCGTGGCGTTCGGGTACGGCGACGGGAACTTGTCGGCCGGGGTGGCCTTGCGCTTCACCGGCTCGCCGGTTTCGGAGTCGATGTCGTCGACTTCGTACTCCGCGGCGATCGCCTTCACGTACGGGTTGTCGTTCGGGTTGTGCTTGAACTTCGGATCCCAGAACGGACCGCTTTCCTGACCCAGGTTGCGGAACGACATCAGGTTCATCGAGTGGCAGGCCGAGCAGACCTCCCGATAGACCTTGTAGCCGCGCTGCAGCTGCGCCTGGTCGAACTTGCCGAGCGGGCCTTCGAAGCTGAAGGCCACTTCCTTCGGATGTTCCGCGCCGCCCGAGGCGAGGGCCGGAGCCGCCGCGCCCGCGAGGGCGAGAGCGGCGACGCCGGAAGCGAGGGTTTTAACGACAGAGAGCTTCATCGAGCTCAACCCTTCTTTTCGGCGTCGGCGACCGCGCCGGTCGGGACGGAACCGTGGCCAGACAGCACCGGGCTGGAGATCGACTCCGGCACCGGCAGCGGGGTCTCGCGCAGGCCCACCCACGGCATGATGATCAGGAAGAACGAGAAGTAGTAGAGCGTCAGCAGACGCGACAGCCACAGGTACGAGTTCAGGTCGCCGTCGAACAGCCGGAAGGTCGTGATGCCGTGGATCAGCTGGTCGTCCGGAGACTTCGCGCCGCACCAGCCCAGCATGAAGGCCACCAGCACGAAGATGAAGAAGAACCAGCGCATCGCCGGGCGGTAGCGCATGGAGCGCACCTTCGAGGTGTCCAGCCAGGGCAGCACGAACAGCAGGCCGATCGAGCCGAACATCACCAGCACGCCCATGAACTTGTCGGGCACGGCGCGCAGCATGGCGTAGAACGGCAGCAGGTACCATTCGGGCACGATGTGGGCCGGGGTGACCAGCGGGTTGGCCGGGATGTAGTTGTCGGCGTGGCCCAGAGCGTTCGGATTGAAGAACACGAACACCGCGAACAGCATCAGGAACAGGATGATCGCGAAGCCGTCCTTCACCGTGTAGTACGGGTGGAACGGAACGGTGTCGCGCGAACGCTGCTCCTGCGGGATCAGGATCCCGACCGGGTTGTTCTGGCCCGCGGCGTGCAGCGCCCACAGGTGCAGCACCACGACGCCGGCGATCACGAACGGCAGCAGGTAGTGCAGCGAGAAGAAGCGGTTCAGCGTCGGGTTGTCGACCGCGAAGCCGCCCCACAGCCAGGTGGTGATCGATTCACCCACGATCGGGATCGAGCCGATCAGGTTGGTGATCACGACGGCGCCGTGGAAGGACATCTGACCCCAGGGCAGCACGTAGCCCAGGAAGGCGGTGGCCATCATCAGCAGGAACAGCACCACGCCGAGGATCCAGATCATCTCGCGCGGGGCTTTGTAGGAGCCGTAGTACAGGCCGCGGAGCATGTGGATGTACACGGCCAGGAAGAACATCGAGGCGCCGTTCGAGTGGATGTAACGGATCATCCAGCCGTGACGGACGTCGCGCATGATGTGCTCGACGCTGGCGAACGCCAGGTCGGCGTTCGGCGTGTAGTGCATGACCAGCACGATGCCGGTGACGATCTGGATCACCAGGCACAGGGCCAGGATGCCGCCGAAGGTCCACCAGTAGTTCAGGTTCTTCGGGGTCGGGATCGTGGCGTAGTCAGCCGCAAAGCGGATGATCGGCAAGCGGGTGTCGAGCCAGCGCTCGAAGCCCGTCTTGGGCACGTAAGTGGATTCGTGTTCGCTCATGATGGTGCGCCTTAGCCGATCTTGACGCGGGTGTCGGTCAAGTAGGCGTAGTCGGGAACCGCGAGGTTCTTCGGAGCCGGCCCCTTACGGATGCGGCCCGAGGTGTCATAGACCGAGCCGTGGCAGGGGCAGAACCAGCCGCCGTATTCGCCGGCGCCGAAGGTCGGAACGCAGCCCAGGTGGGTGCAGGTGCCGACCAGGATCAGGAACTGCTCGTGGCCCGGCTTCACCCGATCCTCGTCCTTCTGAGGATCCTTCAGGTCGGACAGCGGCGTCTTGCGGGCGGCTTCGATTTCCGCCGGGGTGCGGTAACGCACGAACACCGGCTTGCCGCGCCACTTGATGGTGACCTGCTGGCCCTCGGTGACCTTGGTCAGATCGAATTCGATCGACGCCAGGGCGAGCGTGTCGGCCGCGGGGTTCATCTGGTCGATCAGCGGCCAGGCGAACATCGCCGCGCCACCGACCGCCGCCGCGCCGGCGGCGATGTGGATGAAGTCCCGCCGGGTGGGCTCCTGCCCCTCCAGGTTGGGGTTCACGACCGTTTCGGCCACTTGATCACCCTTTCGAGCTCGAGCCGCGCCTTAGGCGGCCCAGTCACTAACAAAGTTCTCGAGCCCGATCCTTAGGTCAGCCCTTGCGGCCGTACACCGCCGGGCGCTTTAACCAAGCCGGACGGCGCGCGGACGAACCCCCGGATCGCGCGTTGGGCATGGCCTTAGAATGCGTCTCGCGCTTTTTCAACCTGACATTCCGCAAAACTTGGGGGCTGCGATCAGGCTGAGCGCTTGCCTGGGCGTCGCCCTCGACGTGATCGAGCCCTGTGGCTTCCCGCTAGGCGACCGCGCGCTGAAGCGGGCGGCCATGGACTACGGCGGCGCGGCCGACGCGAACCGTTGGGATTCCTGGGAATCCTACGGGGCGAACCGGCCCGAGGGGCGGCTCCTGCTGTTCACCACGCGGGCGGCCGAGCCGTTTCACCGATTCGAGTACCGCCGGTCGGACATTCTGCTGTTCGGCCGCGAGAGCGCCGGCGTCCCCGACGAAGTGCACGCGGCCGCCGACGCGCGCCTGTTCATCCCGATCCGGCCGGAGACACGCTCATTGAACGTGGTCACCGCCGCGGCGCTGGCGCTGGGCGAGGCGCTGCGTCAGGTCGACGGCTTCCCCTCCCCGCCCAGCGGCTGAAACCGCAGGCGCCCGTCCGGCAGGCGGCCGTAGAACAGCTCGGCCGGCCTCACCCAGGGCGCGCGGGCGTGCGGCCACAGGTGCTCGTAGACCACCATGGCCTCCTCGGTCTCCGAATGGCGCGCCTCGAAGAGGAACCGATAGAGCCCGCCCTTGTAGTGACGGTGAGTCGCCAGTCCGAGCGCTTCGTGTTCGTCCATGCCGTCCTCCTGTCGCCCCCGAATGCCGGGCGCCGGATTCCGCCGCAAGCCCGCCCTGTCGACTACGTATCGTCACGGGGTGGCTCGCGGTCGCCGGCGCCGCTATTGAGCCCCCATGACCGATCCCGCCGTTCTGGAAGACCGCAAATTCAAGGCTCGCGCCTGGTTCGAGACCCTGCGCGACCGCATCTGCGCCGAGTTCGAGCGCCTGGAGGACGAGGCTCCCGCCCACCTCTACGGCGAGACCGCCGGCCGGTTCGAGCGCACCCCCTGGGTTCGCGAGGGCGGCGGCGGCGGCGTCATGTCGATGATGCACGGCCGGCTGTTCGAGAAGGTCGGCGTGCACGTGTCGACCGTGCACGGGACCTTCTCGCCGGAATTCGCCAAGACCATTCCGGGCGCCGACGAAGACCCCCGCTTCTTCGCCACCGGCGTCAGCCTGATCGCCCACATGCGCTCGCCGCGCGTGCCGGCGGTGCACATGAACACCCGCTTCATCGCCACCTCGCGCGCCTGGTTCGGCGGCGGCGCCGACCTGACCCCGCTGCTGGCCTACCAGCGCGACCAGGAAGCCCCCGACGCCCAGGCTTTCCACTACGCCATGAAGGGCGCGTGCGACCGCTACGATCCGGAATGGTGGCCGCGCTACAAGAAGTGGTGCGACGAGTACTTCTTCCTGCCGCACCGCAACGAGCCGCGCGGCGTGGGCGGCATCTTCTACGACCACCACGACAGCGGCGACTGGGAGCGCGACTTCGCCCTCACCCGCGACGTGGGCGAGGCCTTCCTGGCGGTCTATCCGCAGATCGTCCGCGGCCGCATGAACGAGGCCTGGACCGACGCCGAGCGCGAGGAACAGCTGATCCGCCGCGGCCGCTACGTCGAGTTCAACCTGCTCTATGACCGCGGCACCCTGTTCGGTCTGAAGACCGGCGGCAACGTCGACTCGATCCTCAGCTCCATGCCGCCCGAGGTGAAGTGGCCCTGAACCCGCCCGCCCCGTCGGCCGAGGCGGGCGGGGCTTTGGGTCAGGCCGGCTGCGCAGCCAGCGGCCGCCACGCCCTGAACGCCAGCCGACCGTCGCCCAGCAGCGCGTGCGCCGCCGAGGCCGCGATCAGGAACACGGGGAACTCCCACCCGCCGTTCGGGCTGGAGAACACCCAGCCGTTGGGCGCGTGGGCCAGGGTCGCGCCGACCAGGATCGGCGACAGGGCCAGCGACGCCCACCGGCCGTGAAAGCCGGCCAGTATGGCCGCGCCGCCGACGAGTTCGGCCAAGATCACGGGAACCGCCACCTGGGTCGGCAGACCGACGGACTGCAGGTAGGCGACGAAGCCGGCCGGCGTGTAGACCAGCAGCTTCAGCAGGCCGTGGGAGACCCACATCGTCCCGAGCGCGAGGCGCAGCGCCAGCGCGCCCCAGGGGGCCAGGCGAGTTTCGACCATCACGCCGGCTCCCGTTCGGACACGACCGCAAGACCCGCTTCGGTCCAGTCCTTCTTGCCGCCGGGGTAGACCGCCACGTCGGCGTAGCCCAGCGCGGTGAGCGCTTCGGCCGTCTTGTGCGAGTTCGCGCACGTGTCGCTGGCGCAGTACACGATGATGGGCGCGCCCCGGTCCGGCAGCACGACCGCCGCCCGATCGGTCACCTCGTCGTAGTTCAGCCGCACCGCGCCGGGCAGGTGCGCGTGTACGAAGTACTTTTCCGGCAGGGCCTCGATGAGCCGCACGGGCTCGCCGGCGTCCAGGCGGCGCTTCAACTCTTCACGCGTGATCGACTTCACCATCACAGCCTCCTCGGCTAGTTTGTTGCAAGTGCAACATGAGGTCGGCGCGAGATGATTGCAAGTGCAACAAACGGCGCAAAATGGAGCCCCGCGTTGGAAAAGGCGTGGGTGCGCCTGATGCGGACCGCGCCGGCGGTGCTGGAGCGGGTCCAGGCCGACCTAAAGGCGCAGGGGCTGCCGCCTCTGGACTGGTACGACGTCCTGCTGGAGTTGGATCGCGAACCGGACGGACGCCTGCGGCAGACTGATCTGGGCAAGCGGCTGCTGCTGGCCCGCTACAACCTCACCCGCCTGCTCGACCGGCTGGAGGCGGCCGGCCTGGTCCGGCGAGAGCCGTGGCCCGACGATGCGCGGAGCTCCGCGATCGTGCTGACCGATCCGGGCCGGGAGGCCCGTCGGCAGGTGTGGCCGGTCTACGCCGCCGCCGTGCACTCGCACGTCGGCGACCGGCTGGACAAGACCGAGCTGGAGACGCTCGCGACCCTGCTCGGAAAGCTGAGCTGATCAGCGGCCGCTGGCGAGAAACCCGCGGATCCACGCGCCCACCCGCGCGCGGTCGTCGGCGGCCCTGAGGCTCTCGACCGCGCGGTCGGCTTCCTCATGGGTCAGGCGCGTGCCGCGGCGCTTTTCAACCAGGGCCGTGGCGTAGGCCGGCTCGAATTCCGGGTGGAACTGCATGGAGATCGCCGGCTGGTCGTCATAGGCCAGCATGGCCATCGGCGCGAAGTCGCTCGACGCGATCACCCGCGACGCCGGCGGAAGCTCCACCACCTGATCCTGGTGCGAGACCGGAATCGAGATGGTCTTCGCGTCGTCCATCCACGGCTCGCGCGTGTGGACGTCGTAGCGGTGCAGGCCGACGCCCCAGCCCTTGTCGGACTTCACCACCCGCCCGCCGAACGCCTCGGCCATGACCTGGTGGCCGAAGCAGACGCCGACCAGGGCGGCCTTGCCCTTGGCCTCGTTCAGGAAATCCATCAGCCGGGCGATCCAGGGGTCGCCGTCGTAGACCCCGGCCGGCGAGCCGGTGACGAGGTAGGCGTCGTAGGCGTCGATCCGCTCCGGATAGGCGCCGTCCGCGACCGCATAGGTCTTCCAGGCGTAGGCGTCCTCGCCCAGCAGCCGGCGCAGCATGGCCGGATAATCGCCGTAGGTGTCGCCCAGCGGTTCCGGCGGCGTGCCGGTCTCCAGAATGCCGATCTTCACGTCTTGCGCCTCAGGAATTTGAGCCCCGACCAGTCCGCGTCCACCGCGCAGACCTTCACGTCCACCCAGCCGGCCGGCAGAACCATCTCGCGCAGCCCGTCCTCGGTCAGGTCCACGAACAGCTTCGAGCTCTTCTTGGGCCACGAGACCCAGAGCGCGCCGCCTGGGGCGATAGCCGCCAACGCCGGCTGGATCCGCGCTTCCAGCGCGGTCCGGTTGCGAACGAACAGCCAAACCATGGCGAGGTCGTGGCCGCCCTCCTCGGCGCATGCACCGTCCGGGAGCGGCTCGACCAGGTCGCGCCAGTGCGGCGGCGGATCGATCACGCCCATCGCCTGGCCGGGCTTCAGGCCCAGCTTGGCGATCACCGACTTGCCGGAATAGCCGATCGCGACGCTCACGCCGCCGCCTCGCGGGCCAGGGCCTCGAGGCGTTCGCGCGCGCCGTTTTCGGGGAAATCGTGTTCCACCCACCAGTCCTCGGTCTGACGCAGCAGCCGGCCGACGGCCGGGCCGTGCGGCACGCCCGCGGCCTTGGCGTCGGCGCCGCCAAGCGGAAACTTCGGCGTCTTCCAGTGCGCGGCGAGGTCCAGCAGGGCCCGCGCCGGTTCAGAGTGTTTCGGGTGCTCGGCCCAGGCGCGCTTCACCCGATCGGTGAAGGTGCGCGTCCCCAGCCGGTAGATGGCCGCGCGCGCCGCCGGTTCGGACATGTCGAGGCTCACCGCCGGGCCCGACGGCAGGGCCGCGACCAGCCGGTCGCGCTGGGCGTTGGACATGCGCAGGTTCTCGGCCAGCGAAGCGTCCAGCTCCGGGTCGTCCGGCAGCAGGGCCGACAGGCGCAGCTCCGGATCCGGGTCGATCTGCACCATGGCCTCGAAGCGGGCCAGGTTGGCCTCGACCGGCACGGCGGCCGCCCAGACGCCGGCCTCCACCATCAGCCGCACGGCCGTGCGCGGGTCGGGCGCGGACAGCAGCTTCAGCAGCTCCTTGGAGATCCGCTCGGCCGACAGGGCAGCGATGCCCCCGGCCAGGGCGGCGCAGGCGGCCAGGCCCACGGCGTCTGGCTCGCCGCGGCCGTACCAGGCGAAGAAGCGGAAGAAGCGCAGGATGCGCAGATAGTCCTCGCGGATGCGCGTCTCGGCGTCGCCGACGAAGACGATGCGGCCGGCCAGCGCGTCCTCGACCCCGCCGCCGGCGTAGTCGTGCAGCCGCCCCTCGCGGTCGGCGTAGAGCGCGTTCAGGCGGAAGTCGCGGCGCGCGGCGTCCTCGGCCCAGTCGGTGGAGAAGGCGACCACCGCGCGGCGGCCGTCGGTCTCGACGTCGCGGCGGAGCGTGGTGATCTCGAACGGATGGTGGTCGGCGATGGCGGTGACCGTGCCGTGCTCCACGCCGGTTGGCACGGCGCGCAGACCGGCCCGTTCCAGGGCGGCGATCACCTGTCGCGGGGTCAGGACGGTGGCGATGTCGACGTCGTCGGCCGGGCGGCCCATCAGGGTGTTGCGCACGCAACCGCCGACGAAGCGGGCGCAGTCGGGTCCGCCGGCCGCCTCCAGGGCGTCCAGCACCGCTCGCGTTTCCGGCGCGGTCATCCAGGGCTGGGGTTCGATCCGAGTCACGAGGCCGAGGTTCGCGTTTCCGGCGCGGAGATCAACCCGCCCTCGTCGCTGTAGAGCCGGTCGTAGAGGGCGCGCAGCATGCCGGCCGTGGCGCCCCAGATGAACCGCTCGCCCCAGGGCATGGCGTAGAAGTAGCGCCGGCTCCCTTCCCCCGCCTCGTAGAACTGGCGCTGGTGGTTGGCCGGGTCCATCAGGAAGGCCAGCGGCGTCTCGAACACGTCTGCCACCTCGGCCGGATTGGGCGTCAGTTCGAATCCCGGCCGCACGAAGGCGACCACCGGGGTGACGACATATCCGGTCACCGTCTCGTAGCGCGCGGACAGGCCGAGCGGCTCTACGAAGCCGCGGTCCAGCCCGATCTCCTCCTCCGCCTCGCGCAGGGCCGCCTCGAGGGGGCCCTCGCCGGGATCGAGCCGGCCGCCTGGAAAGGCGATCTGGCCGGTGTGGCTGGACAGGGTGTCGGCGCGGCGGGTGAGGATCACCTGCAGGCCCTCGGGCCGCTCGACCAGCGGCACCAGGACCGCCGCGTCGCGCAGCAGCCGTGTGCGCTCGCGCTTGAGCTCCGGGTTCAGGTCGAAATCCGACCGGTCGGCGACCATGGCCGGGTCCCAACCGTCCAGCGGGTCGAGCCGCTCCAGCAGGCGCGCGCGCACCTCGGCCGGGCTCACCGGTGCGCTCCGGCCGGCGCGAGCGGGAAGAACGCGCCCTGGGAGGTCACGCCCAGCTGAGGGCCGTCGGGCGTCTGGCGTTCCTCAGCCATCTCGACCAGTTCGTAGAAGACCGGCCGCTCGACGCGCGCCTCCAGGCCGCGGCGTACGTGGACGTAGGGCGCCGGTTCGCCGGTGACCGGATCGGTCTCGACCCGCAGCGGGTCCTGCGGGCCGGCCTCGACCTCGTCGCCCACGTCTGTCGTGAACACCAGCGCACCGTCGCGGCGGTCGACCCGCACGGCCCTGAACGGGCTGTCCTCGACGGTGATCTTCAGCTTCTCGACCGGGGTGACCAGGTGGAAGCCGTCGGGATCTCTGCGCAGCACGGTGGAGAACAGGCGCACCAGCTCCGGCCGGCCGATCGGCGCGCCCTCGTGCAGCCACGTCCCGTCGCGGCGGATGACGATGTCGATGTCGCCGCAGTGGGCCGGATTCCACAGGTGGACCGGCGGGAGGCCGCGCTTTTCCCCTGTCGCGCGCGCGGCCTCGACTACGGCGCCAAGGCCACGTTTATCGGATTTTTCCACCCGCTCGGTCACAAGCGCTTCCTGTGAAGCTCGTTCTGCTACATTCGCTAGAGCGCGTTCAGCAAAAGTGGACGCCGGTTTTGCGTCCGAACGCGCTCATCTTGTTGACGCGCTTTCCGGGCGGTCCACCGGCGACCACTCACCTGAAAGCGCGCTTAGTTTGAGGTAGGCCCATGCAGCCGGCGAGGGAAGCGTCCGACGACAAGATCGCCGCCTTCGAGCGCGCGAGCCAGGGGCTCGCGGCCGCGCGCAAGGCGCTGCGCGGCGTCGTGTTCGGCCAGGACGCCGCTATCGAACTCGCCCTCGCCACCGTCGTCGCCGAGGGCCATGCGCTCGTGGTCGGCGCGCCGGGGATGGCCAAGACCCGCCTGATCAGGGCGCTGGGCCGGGCCCTGGGCTTGAGCTCCGGCCGCTTGGAATTCCATCCCGCGCTCGGCGTCGACGACCTGGTCGGCCGCGAGGTGGTCGAGGAACGCGCGCTCGGTCCGAAGGCGCGCTGGGCCGCCGGCCCGCTGTTCACCCACCTGCTGCTGGCCGACGAGGTCGACCGCGCCGCCCCGGCCGTCCAGGCCGTGCTGTTCGAAGCCATGCATGAGCGCCGCGCGACGGTGGGCGGCCTGCGCCACAACATCACCGGCCCGTTCCACGTGTTCGCCACCCGCGGCGCGCAGGGGCCGGGGCCGCATCCGCTGTCGGAGAGCCAGGTCGACCGGTTCATGGTGCAGGTCGACATGACCTACCCCGACCGCGAGGAAGAGCGCCGCGTGCTGCTGGAGACCGGCGGCCGTGACGAGACCGACGTGACGCCCGCGCTCAGCCCCGACCGCCTGTTCGAGGCGCAGAAGCTGTCGGCGGACCTGCCGGTCGGCCAGAAGATCGTGGAATCCATCCTGGAGCTGGTGCGCCGCGCCCGCCCCGACGATCCGGCCGCGCCGCCGGTCGTCACCGAGGCGGTCGAATGGGGTCCCGGCCCGCGCGCCGGTCAGGCGCTGATGCGCCTGGCGCGCGCCCGCGCCCTGGTCGAGGGCCGGGTCAGTCCGTCCATGGCCGACGTCAAGGCGCTGGCCCTGCCGGTGCTGAAGCATCGCCTGGTGCTGACCGACGCGGCGCGCCGGCACGGGATCACCGCCGAAGAAGTGGTCGGCACGCTGACCGCGCGCCTCTAGGCGTCAGCCCTTCCAGACCGGCCCCGCCAGCGGCGCCGCTTCGGCGTCGAAGTCCAGCACCAGCACGCGGCGCTGATCCACCGGCCCGGGCAGACGCACGTCCGGCGCACGCACGAAGCCGAAGCGCCCGAAATACGGCTCGTCGCCGACCAGCAGCACCGCCCGCCAGCCCTCGGCGCGGGCGGCCGCGCAGCAGGCCTCGACCAGGGCCGCGCCCACGCCTTCGCTGCGCCAGGCCCGCTCGACCGCGATGGGGCCCAGGAACACCACCGGCGTCTCGCCGATCCGCACCGGCCACAGACGCACGGTCGCGATCGCCTCCCCGGCCGCGCGGGCCATGAAGCTGAGCGAAGCGACCGGCGCATTGCCCTCGCGCAGGCGCTCGGCGGTCTTGGCGAACCGTCCCGGGCCGAAGGCGTCGGCCACCAGCGCGTCGACGCGCGCCGCGTCGGCGGCGGTCTCGAGGACAAGGGAGAAGGCGACGGGCGCCGCGGCCGGCATACTCATGATCGAACACTCTCAAAGCGCCGCCGCTTTTCGATCATCGCGCGCCTCGACGAAGGCGCGCACATACGAACGGCGAGCCTCGCCGTCAAAGGCTTTGTCAGCGCACCCCAGAGGCGGCCGGGACGCGGCCCGAAAACGAAAAACGCCGCCCGGTCTCCCGGGCGGCGCGTCTTGTCAGGTCCGATACTTTTAGGATCAGGCGCCCGGCTGGGCCGCCGGAGCCGGAGCGGCTTCCGCGGTCGGGGCCGGAGCAGCGGCCGGAGCGGCGGCGACGGTCTTCTTCGGCTCCAGCTTCACGATCGCCGGGTTCGGCGTCAGATCGAGCGCCGCGCCGGAGGCCACGTCCACGCCCACGCCGATGATGCCGCCGACCAGCACGTTGCCGGCCACGCCGACCGCGCCGCCGCCGGCGACCTTGTTGGTCACCGACACGGTGGCCGTCTCATAGCCTTCCTTGGTGATGGTGGCCGTGAACTCCGACTTGCGCGGCATCTTGATGGCGCACGGCGTCGACGGGCACTGGTGACCGTGCGAGGTGGTCACCGTGGCGCCAGCCGGATCGGTCTGGACTTCCCAGGCGGTGTTGGTGCCGCGCGTGACGGTGGCGCAGGCGGACAGGCTGGCGGCGGCCGAAACGGCCACGGCGATACGAGCGACGGATTTCAAGGTTGCCCCCCAGGCAGAACTAGTTGCAAGAGCGCCCCACACGCTCTGCGCGCGACTAAAAGCAGGATTCTAGAAAAAGAAAAGCCAAGCTTTGCGTCGGTGAAGATCTAGACCTTGGAAAAGTCGGGCGCGCGACGTTCTGCGAACGCAGTAAACGCCTCGCGCGCCTCGGCGCTCATCAGTCGTTCGCCGAACACCCGGCTCTCAACCTGCATGTGAGCCCAGATCGCCGCGCCGTCGCGCATCAGCCGCTTGGTCGCGGCCAGGGCGCCGGCCGGGCGGGCGGCCAGCGCCTTCGCGGCGTCCGTAGCGGCCTGGTCGACGACCTCGGCCGGCAGGGCGGCGTTGGCCAGGCCCCAGGCGGCCGCCGTGACCCCGTCCACCGCCCGGCCGAGGGCGAACATTTCGTAGGCCCGGACATGACCGATACGCGCCGGCAGGAGAATGCTGGACGCCGCCTCCGGCACGAGGGCGAGATTTACGAACGGCGCTGAAAGCCGGGCGTCCTCGGCCATGTAGACGAGGTCGCAATGCAGCAGCGCGGTCGTGCCGATCCCGACCGCCACGCCCTTGACCGACGCGACGACCGGCTTCTCGAAGTGCGCCAGCGCCTTCAGCACGCGGAAGACCGCCATCTCCTCGGCGGGCCGGCCGCTCATGGCGATCATGGCGAAGTCGCCGATGTCGTTGCCCGCGCTGAAGGACTCGCCTTCGGCTCGCAGCAGCACCACGCGCACGTCGGGATCGACGGCGCCCTCGCACAGGGCGTCGGCCATGCTCGCGTACATGGCGTCGGTGATGGCGTTCTTCTTGTCGGGCCGGTTCAGGGCGATGGTCAGGACGCCGTCCTCGAGGCTGGTCAACACCAGGTCGGTCATCGATTCTTCCTTCATGCGGCGCGCCACCAGAGCACGCCGTTGTCGTCGAGCTCGCGGACCACGCGGCCGCGTCGCTCCAGGCAATTGAGATGCGCCACGCTCTCGCCGGTCGCCATGCCCAGCATGTCGTCGCCGATGGCGCGGGCGAACAGGGCGCCGAACACGTCGGTGGCGCGCTTCGGCTCCTTCAGCATCCGCTGCAGCCGCTCCAGCGAGCGCTCGTGGCCGCGCGTCAGGGCGTCGAGCCGGTCATGCAGGCCGCGGAACGGATCGCCGTGCGAGGGCAGGACCAGGGCGTCGGCGGGGATCTCGCGCTTCAGCTTGGCCAGGGAGGCCAGCCAGTCGGACAGCGGATCGGCCTCGGGTTCGGTCGGCCACACCGAGACATTGGACGAGATCTTCGGCAGCACCTGGTCGCCGGAGATCAGCACGCCGTCCTCGGCCCGCCACAGGCAGGCGTGCTCGGGCGAATGGCCGTCGCCGACCACCACCCGCCAGGCGCGTCCGTCGATCTGGATGCTGTCGCCGTCCTCGATGCGGCGATAGCCGTCCGGCAGAGGGTGCACGCCCTTGCCGAAGCCGCCGAAGCGAGCCCGGTAGCCTTCGAGCTGTTCCGCGCTCCAGCCGCAAGCGCGGTAGAAGCGGACGCCCTCCTCCGGCGCCTCGCGGCCGGTGTCGGCCACCAGCACGCGGCAGATCATGTATTCCAGCCGCGTCATCCACAGCCGGCAATCGAACTTTCGCACCAGCCAGCCGGCCAGGCCGACGTGGTCGGGGTGCATGTGGGTGCAGATCACGCGCGTCACCGGCCGGCCCTGCAGCGGCCCGGACAAAGCGTCGCGCCAGGCGTCCTTGCAGGCGGACGAGGCCACGCCGGTGTCGACCACGGTCCAGCCCTCGCCGTCGCGCAGCGCCCACACGTTGATGTGGTCCAGCGCGAAGGGCAGCGGCAGGCGCAGCCACAGCACGCCGTCGGCGACCTCGATCGCCTCGCCCGGCTCCGGGCGTCGGTCGAAGGGATAGATCAGGCTGGGACGACGGGGCGCCGCGTCCGCGTGCGCCTCGTCGGGGAGGCCGTCGCGCACCAGCGCGTCTCCTTTGAAAACGGTACGGCCCGCAATCTGGTCCGAAACCGTCCCCCCGTCAAAGGCCGATTATCCCCCTCCGCGCGCGCGAAGAGAAAGACCTTGACCCGTCCGGCGGACGCGGCGATGGGGTCCAAGTGGTATTGTTCTCGGGAGGAACACCTATGAGGCGTCTGGGCCTAACCCTCGCCGCCGTCGCGTCGCTCGGCCTGGCCGTCTCGGCCGCCTACGCGGAAGCCGACAAGTCGCGCGACGACCGCTCGATCGGCGCGCGCACCAGCGGGCGCGAAGTCACCCGCGAGGAAACTGGCAACGAAAGCAACCGCCAGGGCAAGATCGACGACAAGAAGGCCACCGAGCGCGGCATGGCTGAAGCGCCGGCCGTGGCCCAGGCCGCCGGCGTCGCCTGCACCATCGCCGACGCCCGCTTCACCGGTGCGGGCAAGTCCGGCTCGGTCAACGTCCAGACCTACGAAATCTCGTGCCAGGACGGCCCGGGCTACGTGCTGCTGTCCAAGCCGGACAAGTCGGCGGACGCCATCGAATGTCTGGCCGCCAAGGCTTCGGCCGACGACGCCGTCGCCAAGGGTCAGAAGCCCGGCCTGGTCTGCACCATGCCGGCCAACGCCGACCCGAAGGCGCGGCTCCAGTCGATCGCCCAGAAGGCCGGCGCCCGCTGCACCGTCACCGACGCGACCTGGATCGGCTTCAGCGCCTCGACCGGCAATAACCGCTTCGAAGTCGGCTGCTCCGAGGGCATCGGCTACATCGTCGACCTGCCGAAGGGCGCGGGCCAGGTGAAGACCACCGACTGCCTGGTGGCCTCGGCCGGCGGCTATCAGTGCAAGTTCACGCCGAAGTCGGCGATCGTCGCTCACATCGGCGCGCTGGCGGCCAAGACCGGCCGTCCCTGCCAGGTGGCCGACGCCCGCCTGCTGGGCGCCACCTCGCGCGGCACCAACTACTATGAAGTCGCCTGCACCGGCGCCTCGGGCTTCGTGTTCGAGACCGACGCGACCGGCAAGATCGGCAAGCCGATCGACTGCATCGAGGCCTCCGGCATCGGCGGCGGCTGCAAGCTGACCGACGTCTCGGCGATCCAGTCCTCCAAGGGCGCGGAATACGCCAAGCAGCTGACCGCCGCCGGCGTCAACTGCAACGTCGAGCAGTTCCGCTTCATCGGTCGCGAAGGCAACACCCAGCGCGAAGTCGTCGAGTTCGTCTGCGCCGGCAAGCCGATGGGCCTGGTCGGCTTCTTCCCGGCCTCGGGCAAGGCGTCGGCCATCGACTGCCTGCGCGCCGAGAGCCGTGCGCTGAAGTGCCAGCTGACCCCGCGCGCCTCGATCATGAACGCCCTGACCTCGGCCATGACCGCCGGCGGCAAGTCCTGCACCGTGGTCAACTACCAGGTGCTCGGCCCGTCCGTGGGCGACGGCGAAGTGCTCGAAGTCGCCTGCGGCGGCGGCGAGAAGAAGGGCTACATCGTCGACCTGCCGGTCGAGCGGGCCCAGCCGAAGCAGGTGCTGAGCTGCCAGCAGTCGGCCTCGCGCGGCGGCGACAAGTGCGCCCTGCCCGAGAACGTCTGACCGACGCCTCAGGCTGAAACGAAAGAGGCCCGCCGGAGCGATCCGGCGGGCCTTTTTCTTTGCCTAGTCGGGGCGCCAGCGGCGTGTGAGAACCGCGGTCGCTCCCTTCTCAGCCTGATATCAGTGAATTGGGGGCCGGCCGTCGTGCGCCGGCTCGCCCCCTCCACCGCCCTCCCCGTTCCGCTGCGCTCCACAGAGGAGGAGAGGGCCGCGCGCGCTTTACAGCGTCTCCTGGAAGCGCACCGGCTCGCCCAGGTGCGGGGCGATCACCTCGTCGTCGCGCATGACCGCGCGGCCGCGCACGATGGTGGCGGTCGGCCAGCCGGTGACCTCCATGCCGTCGAACGGGGTCCAGCCGCTCCGGGTGGCCATGTCGGCGTGGCGCAGGGTGCGCTTCGCCTTCAGGTCGACGATGGTCAGGTCGGCGTCCCAGCCCTCGGCCATGCGGCCCTTGCCGGCGATGTTGAACACCCGCTGCGCCCCGGCCGAGGTCAGGTCGATCAGCCGCTCCAGGGTCAGCCGGCCGGCCGCCACGTGGGTCAGCATGACCGGCAGCAGGGTCTGGACGCCCGGCATGCCCGACGGCGAGGCCGGATAGGGCCGCGCCTTCTCTTCCAGCGTATGCGGGGCGTGGTCGGAGCCCAGCACGTCGGCCACGCCCTGCTGGACGCCCCGCCACAGGCCGGCCTGATGCTCGGCGCTGCGGATCGGGGGGTTCATCTGGGCGAGGGCCTTCAGCCGCTCGTAGGCTTCGGGCGCGGTCAGGGTCAGGTGCTGGGGCGTGACCTCGACAGTGGCGAGATCCTTGTGCGCGGCCAGGAACTCGATCTCCTCGGCCGTGGTGACGTGCAGCACGTGGATGCGCTTGCCCAGCTCGCGGGCGATGCGCACCAGCCGCTCGGTCGACTGCATGGCGGCGCGCGCGTCGCGCACCTCCGGGTGGCTGGTCCAGTCGCCGGTGCGGGCCAGCGATCGGCGCTCGGCCAGGCGGTACTCGTCCTCGGAGTGGAAAGTGGCGCGGCGGTTCACGTGCTTCAGCACGTCGGCCACGCCGGCGTCGTCCTGCACCAGCAGGGTGCCGGTCGAGGCGCCCATGAACACCTTCACCCCGCAGCAGCCCGGCAGGCGCTCCAGCTCGCCCAGATAGGCGGCGTTCTCGTGGGTGCCGCCCATGTAGAAGGCGTGGTCGGTGTGCATCCGCCCCTTCGCCCGGGCCAGCTTGTCGGCCAGGGTGTCGGCGTCGGTGGTGTTGGGCTCGGTGTTCGGCATTTCGAACACCGTGGTCACCCCGCCCAGCACGGCGGCGCGCGAGCCGGTCTCCAGGTCTTCCTTCCACTCGAGCCCGGGCTCGCGGAAGTGCACCTGGGTGTCGATCACGCCGGGCAGGACGGTCAGGCCGGCGGCGTCGATCGTCTCGCCGGCCGAGGCCTGGCCCAGGTCGCCCACGAAGGCGATCTTGCCGTCGCGCACGCCGACGTCGGCGATCCCGCGGCCGGCATGGTTCACCACCTCGCCGCCACGGACGATCAGATCAAACGGCTTCTGCAACTTCACTCTCCGTCTGGGCGTGCAGCGTAACCGCCGCGTCGACCACCGGATCCGCCCTCAGGTCGTACATGTGATTGATGGCCTGGTTCAGGCCCGGGTCGATCGCCCGGAACTCCTGCAACCGCTTCGGCCCGCGGATCGTTCGCGCGTCCGCGCCCCACGGCCCTTCTATGGTCTCGTCGGACGGACCGAAGGCGGCCAGGGTCGGCACGCCGGCGGCCGCCGCCAGGTGGGTCCACAGCGAGTCGTTGCCGACGTAGAGCCGCGCCCGCTTCAGGGCCGCGCAGGTCTGCAGCAGGTCGAGCTTGCCTTGCGTCTCGATCACCCGGTCGCGCTGGACGGCGAAGCGGATGGTGTGGGCGGCGTCGCGGTCGGCCTCGGCCCCCACGATCATCAGCCGGCCGTCCGGCATCGGACCGTCGGCGCCCAGCAGCGCGGTGGCCACCTTGGTGAAGCGTTCGGCCGGCCAGGTCTTGCCGACCCAGTCCGCGCCCGGCCCGATGGCCAGGATCGGCCCGTCGCGCTTGATCAGGGCGTCGGCGGCGGCCTCGGTCTTGCCGCCGGTGAACAGGAAGGGCGCGGGCGGATCGTCGTCCAGTTGCAGCACGCGGGCGGCCTGCAGCACCTTGTGCATCGGACCGGCTTCCGGATCGAGCGGCGCGCGCACCGCGCGCTTCTTGCGGCTCAGCCAGTCCGACAGCCTGGAGCCGCGCAGGTCGACCACCAGGCCCCAGCGGCGCAGGCGTAAGGACGCCCACAGCTTCAGCCAGTCGCCGCGGCTGTCGCCCTGCACCACGTGCAGCGCCTCAAGCCCGGGCACGTCGCGGTAGAGCGGCGCCGTCTCGGGCCCGCCGACCACAGTGAAGGCCGCGTTGGGGATCTCGTCGTGCAGGCGTTTGAGCACGCCAGACGACAGGATCGAGTCTTCGACCCGCGCCTCGGTCACGTAGAGAATCGGAAAACGTCCCGCCATCAGCGCGGTTATAGCGGCTTGACGCGCAGAGGACTAAATGGCGACGCATGACCGCCTCGCTCGCCCGCCTCGACAGCCGCGCCCTGCTGCGCGTGACCGGCCCCGATCGGGCCAGTTTCCTTCAGGGTCTGCTGACCAACGACGTCGAAAGCCTGCCCCCGGGCGAGGCCCGCTTCGCCGCCTTTTTGACCCCGCAGGGCAAGTTCCTGTTCGACCTGTTCGTGATCGCCGAGCCCGACGCCCTGCTGCTGGACGTCCAGGCCGACCGCCGCACCGACCTGGCCCGGCGGCTGACCATGTACAAGCTGCGCGCCAAGGCCGAGATCGCCGAAGACGACCGGACGGTGTTCGCGCTCTGGGGCCAGCCCGCGCCGGAGGGCGCCGCTTTCTGGGCCGCCGACCCGCGCCTCCCGGAGCTTGGTCTTCGCGGCTACGGCGCGGCGGAGCCGACCGTCTCCGAAGACGCCTACGAGGCGCATCGCCTCGCCCTCGGCGTGCCCGATCCGGCGCGCGACTGCCTGGCCGACAAGACCTTCCCGATCGAGGCCAACTTCGACCTGCTGCACGGCGTCGACTTCAAGAAGGGCTGCTTCGTCGGCCAGGAGACCACCTCGCGCATGAAGCGGCGCGGCCAGATCAAGAACCGCATGCTGCCGATAGCCTTCGACGGCCCCGCCCCCGCCTTCGGGGCGGAGGTGCTGGCCGGGAGCTTGCGCGCCGGCGAGGTGCTGTCGGGCCGCGACGGCCGGGCCATGGCCCTGGTGCGGCTGGACCGGATCGACGGCGTCGATCTGACGGTCGACGGCCGCCCGGTCCGGATCGAGCGGCCAGCCTGGTTCGCCGACGTGGAACCCCTTTAATTACAACGTTCTTGCGGTTAAGCTCCTCGCGAGTTTCGGGGGGGGAGTCACATGCGCATCGATCGTCGCGGCCTCATCGCCGGCGCGGCGGGCCTGGCCGCGATGGCCCGGCCGCTCGACGCGCTCGCCGCGCGCAAGCCGCGCGAGGACCGGCCGGCCGGGATCGACGCCTATCTGGACCGCCTGCAGACCTTCGGCTTCTCCGGCGCCCTGTTCGCCGTGGAGAACGGCCGCACGGCGTTCCACCGCGAGCTGGGCTGGGCCGACAAGGGCCTGGGCGTCCGCTTCTCCCGCTACACGCCATTCAACATCGCCTCGATCACCAAGACCTTCACCGCCGCCGCCGTCATGCGCCTGGTCGAGGAAGGCGTGGTCGCCCTGGACGATCCACTGCGCCGGTTCTTCCCTGACGCGCCTGAGGACAAGGCGGCGATTACGCTGGCCCAACTGCTATCGCACAGCTCCGGCCTGGAACGGCAGGTCCTGCGCGGCAAGGAACCGCTGACCCGCGAGGACGCGACGGCGCAGATCCTGGGCTCGAAGCTCGGCGCCGCGCCCGGCGAACGCTTCACCTACTCCAACGAAGGCTTCCGCCTGCTGGCCGCCGTGGTCGAGGTCGCGTCCAAGCGCAGCTTCCGCACCGTCGTGGACGAGGAAATCTTCACCCCGGCCGGCATGGCCAATTCCGGCTTCGCCCAGGACTACCGCACACGCGCCACGATCGCGCGCGGCTGCAACGAGTGGAAGGCGCTGGCCAGCTTCCGCGAGGAGCAAAACCCGGGCTGGTACGAAGGCGCGGGCAACATCGTCTCGACCGCTGTCGACCTGGAGCGCTACGTCACCGCGCTGGAGGCCGGCGCCATCGTGCGTCCCGACAGCCTGGCCCAGATGTTCGCGCCGCACTCGCCGCCGACCGGCATGGGCGGCGTCGAGGGCTACGGCTACGGCTGGTATTCCGCCAAGCCCGAGACCAGCCCGCCCTTCGTCTTCCACGGCGGCGACAACCCCGGCTACCACAGCGAACTGCGCTGGTATCCGTCGACGCGGCGCTGGGCCTTCGTGATCGCCACGCGTGAAGCCTACGACGACTCCGGCGCCGGCGTGGCCACCTACAAGAGCGGGATCGTCCGCGACGTCGTGCGCTACCGCGAGGACGTCCCGGTCGACGCGCCGCCCGAAGTCACCGCGGTCCGCCGCGACGTCGAGCGCCGGCTCGCCGGCCGCTGGGTCGCCGGCGACGGCGTGATCGAGTTCAAGCGCCTGGATCCTAGCGATCAGCACCTCACCGTGATCGCCACCGGCCAGCCGGCCGCCGACGCCCTGGTCGGGGGCGACCCCGAACTGGAGAAGCGTCTCGCCGCCGCCAACGCGCGCACCCTGCGCCTGGCCGAGGCGATCGCCCGCGAAGACGCGGAAGCCCTGAAGCCGCTGCTCGGCGACCTGGGCTTCTTCATCAAGGGCTGGCTGGCCGACTTCGCCGCCTGGCGCCAGGCGTCAGGGGCGTTCCAGGGCCTGGGCCGTCCCACCTCGCGGCCGACCCCTTTCGGGACCGACCAGATCCGCACGCACCTGACCTTCCGGTTCGAGAAGGCCGCCGTGGTGCTGGAGTTCACCTGGAACGGCGAAGAGCTTTACGAGACCATCTCGGAGACCGGCGCGCCGTCTTCGGTGGTGCTGCCGATGGCCACCGCCGGCGACCAGACCTTGGTGACCTACGACTTCGTCACGCGCCGCATCGTCGGCGTGCGGATCGACAGCCGCGACTCCATCGTGGTCGGTTCGACCCGGTTCCAGCTCCAGGCGTGAGGCCTCCGCCCTGCGTCAGTCGCAGGGCAGTTCGTTCGGATGGAATCCCGGCTCCGCGGGAACGAGCCGGAAATCGGTGAGCTCGAGGGTGACGATCGCGTGCGGCCAGTGCTCGAAGGAGAGCAGGCCGGCGGGCACCTCGCAGACGCTGGTCACATGCGCGCGCCCCTCGGTCGTGGTCATCAACGCCCGATAGTCCAGCCGGCGACCGTAGCCGTTCTCCACGACCAGCAGCATGTCGTCCTTGCCGGGCATTTGCTTGAAGCTGAACCGCAGCAGGTCGGGTTCGACCTCGCGCCCCCGCGTGGAGAAGCCGACGGCGCCCTCCAGCGCCGCGTCGCCGGCCTGAGCGACCTGCTCCGCCGCGTCCGCCTCCCGCGTCGGCGCGTCGGCGTCGGGCTTGTCGGCGCGGACGAACACCGGCGTGAGCCGGCCGGCGGCGTCGGCCTCCAGGCGAACCAGGACGATGTCGCCGGGGAACAGGCTCAGCAGGCCCTCGCGCCCCACGTACGATCCCCAGACGTCCGCCTTCACGGTCACCTCCCGGCCGTGGTCGCGAACCGAGAACGCCGGCACGAAACGACAGACCTCCTGGCGCGGACAGTCCGGCGTGGGCGTGAAGGCCGGCGTCGCGGCGGCCGGGGCCAACAGGGCCAGAAGCAAGCTCTCGAACATGGGATCCCCGACCAAACCGCCGGGGCCCGCTTCACGGGAGCCGCGCCGGCCGGGCGATCTTTGTTCGGCGACGCTTGAAACTCAATCCCCGAATGTTCACGCTAGGTTCTCGCCGAACCCGACTCCGGGTAAGCGTGGCGTCATGACCGCTCTCTGCCGCTGTCCCTGGCCGAAGGACGACCCGCTCTACTGCGCCTACCACGACGAGGAATGGGGCGTGCCCGAGCACGACTCCCGCGCCCTGTGGGAGAAGCTGGTGCTGGACGGTTTCCAGGCCGGGCTGTCGTGGATCACCATCCTGAAGAAGCGCGACGCCTTCCGCCGCGCCTTCGCCGACTTCGATCCCGAGGTCGTCGCCCGCTACGGCGAGGACGACATCCAGCGCCTGCTGGGCGACGCCGGCATCATCCGATCGCGGGCCAAGATCGAGGCCGCCATCAACGGCGCGCGGGTGTTTCTCGACATGCGCGAGAAGGGCCAGGAGTTCGGCCCTTGGGTGTGGTCCTTCGTCGACGGACGACCGCTTCAGAACGCCTGGGACGCCATGTCCCAGGTGCCGGCCCAAACCCCGCTTTCGGTCGACGTATCCAAGGCGCTGCGGGCGAAAGGCTTCAATTTCGTGGGCCCGGTGATCGTTTACGCGTGGATGCAGGCGACCGGCCTGGTCAACGACCACCTGACGACCTGCTTCCGTCACGCCGACGTCCGTCGTATGGCCGGGCTCGATGAAGTCGCCTAAGTCCCCCGGCAAGTCCCCTCGCCGCCCGGCCCCGCGCCTCGGCCCGAACCTGACGCTCGAGGCCCTGTGCGAGGGCGTCGTCTGCGGTGTCGACGAGGCCGGCCGCGGTCCCTGGGCGGGCCCGGTCTGCGCCGCCGCGGTGATCCTGCCGGCCGACGGCGGGCCAGAGGGGATCGACGACTCCAAGAAGCTGAACGCCAAGCAGCGCGAGGCGATGGAAGGCGAGATCAAGGCCAGGGCGCTGGCGTGGGCAGTGGCCTTCGCCACCGTCGAAGAGATCGCAGAACTGAACATCCTGCACGCCACCGGCCTGGCCATGCGCCGGGCGGTCGAGGCCCTGAGCGTCACGCCCGTGGTCGCCCTGGTCGACGGCAACTACCGCTTCCCGCTGCCGTGCGAAGTGCGCCCTGTGATCGGGGGGGACGCGCTGTCGCTGTCGATCGCCGCGGCCTCGATCCTGGCCAAGACCGCCCGCGACCGGCTGATGGTCGAGGCCGACAGCCTCTACCCCGGCTACGGCTTCGCCTCGAACAAGGGCTACAACGCCAAAATCCACAGCGACGGCCTGCGCCGGCTGGGGCCGTCCCCGATCCATCGGATGGCCTGGGCGCCGGTGAAGGCGGCCCTGGCGGGCGAGCTGTTCGATTTCGAGGACGAGGTCGTCGACTAGAGTCGGAGCGCGATAGCCGAAACCGGCGACCACTTTCGGCTATCGCGCTCTAGAGGTGGAGCCAGGCGCCGGCGAGCATGCCGACGAAGGCCCAGAACACCGTGCCGATCATGGCCACCGCGGTGTCGGACAGTTCGACGTAGTCGTCTTGGGGGATCGCCCGGGCTCGAGCCTGGGCGCGCGGGACGCTGCGAATGCGATCGTTGTCGTTGCATGCGGCCGGACGAATGGAAACGGCCATCACGGGTACTCCACACACGCCAGTCACTGTTGACGTAACGTGGGTTTCCCCTTGACGTTCCTAGGTCGGCGCGGCCCCGTTAACCACGCTTGGTAACGGCGTTTTCACCAACCGGACGCATGGGTGGAGATTCGGAATCGTGAGCGGACCGATGATCCAGACCGACGTTGTTTTGACCGGCGATTGCATCGAGGTGCTGAGGAGCCTCCCCGATCGCTCTGTCGACCTGGTGTTCGCCGATCCGCCCTACAACCTGCAGCTCGGCGGCGAACTGCTGCGGCCCGACAACTCGAAGGTCGACGCCGTGGACGACGACTGGGACCGCTTCGCCAGCTTCGAAGAATACGACCGATTCTGCCGCGACTGGCTACGGGAATGCCGCCGCGTGCTGAAGGACGACGGCGCCATCTGGGTGATCGGCAGCTATCACAACGTCTTCCGCCTGGGCGTGGCCGTCCAGGACCTGGGCTTCTGGGTGCTGAACGACGTGGTGTGGCGCAAGTCCAACCCCATGCCGAACTTCAAGGGCACCCGCTTCACCAACGCGCACGAAACCCTGATCTGGGCCACCAAGTCGCGCAACCAGAAGCGCTACACCTTCAACTACGACGCGCTGAAGGTGTTCAACGACGACACCCAGATGCGCTCGGACTGGACCCTGCCGCTGTGCACGGGCGACGAGCGGCTGAAGGACGACAACGGCGTCAAGGCGCACCCGACCCAGAAGCCGGAGGCCCTGCTGCACCGCGTGCTGCTGGCCTCGACCAAGCCCGGCGACGTGGTGCTGGACCCGTTCTTCGGCACCGGCACCACCGGCGCCGCGGCGCGCCGCCTGGGCCGTCGCTGGATCGGCATCGAGCGCGACGAAACCTACGCCAAGCTGGCCCGCGAGCGGATCGAGAAGGTCCAGCCGGTCAGCCCCGAGGACCTGGAAGTGGTCGGCTCCAAGCGGGCCGAGCCGCGCGTGCCGTTCGGCACCATCATCGAGGCCGGCCTGCTGCGGCCGGGCGACCGCCTGTTCTGCCCCAAGGGCGAGCGGGAGGCGCGCGTGCGGGCCGACGGCAGCCTGGTGCACGGCGAGATGAGCGGCTCGATCCACAAGGTCGGCGCCATGGTGCAGCAGGCCCCGGCCTGCAACGGCTGGACCTACTGGCACTTCCGCAGCGACCGCGGCCTGGCCCCGATCGACGTGCTGCGCGCCAAGATCCGCGCCGGCATGAACTGAGGGTTTTTCGAAACGGAACCGTCGCCGCGACCCGAGGTTTGAACCTCCGACCGTCACCCTGACGACGGTCGGAGCCGGGAGGCCGCGATGAAGCCCCTCGAGCAGGTGGGCGTCCTCTGGCAGGTCGCCGCCTGGCGCGCCCTGATCATGATCGGCGCCTTGCTGCCCGGCCTGGCGCTGTCCGCCCTGATCGGGCAGGACGACTGGCTGGGCGGTTACATCACCGCCGACCTCCTCCTGACCCTGGCCCTGCGCCCCCTGCTCTCGCCCCTGGGGCCGCGCGCCCAGACCCTTCACCTGGCCCTGGCGGTCAGCTGGGGCTGCGGGCTGTTCTTCGTGGCGCAGTTGCTTTGAACATGTCGCTCGGCTTGCGCCGACCGGCGAGGCCGTCGCCCCCTACGCCCGCCCGGTCCGTCCCCCACCCCCTGGCCGCGCCGCTGCGGCTGGCCCTGGTCTGCCGCGGCGTGATCGTGCTGGCCGCGGCCGGCACGGCGGTCGTCTACGGCATGCTGGAGGACGACTGGAGCCGCTTCGGAGCGGTCTACGTCGCCGCCGACTTCCTGCTGACCGTGGTCGCCTGCTTCGACGCGCTCAGGGCCGGCCTCTATGCGCTGGGCATCCACGTCGCGATCTCGATCGCGTGGCTGACCTTCGCCGCCTACCTCGCGCCCTGGGCGGCCGAGCGGATCATGACGCTCGCCTGACCGCCTTCAGGAAGACGCTGGGCAAGGCCGCCAGCCCTTCGCGTCGCGTCCACTCCGCCGTCTCCAGCGCCTCGGCCTCGGCCCGGCGCACCTGCAAGGTCAGGGCGAAGTGGGTGAAGACGTGCTCGATCTCGCCCGCCGCGGCGCACGGCGCGCCCACCGGCGAGGCGGCGCGCGCGTCGGCCTCGCTCCAAGGCGCGTCCCGCCAGTCGGTGGTCGGCAGGCCCAGCATGCCGCCCAGCAAGCCCTTGGGCGGCCGGCGCACCAGGGCGACCTCCTCCCCGCGCGTGACCACCCAGGCGACGCCGTACCGTCGCGGTCGCGCGGCCTTGGCCTCGCGGCGCGGGTAGGTCTCGGCCGCCCCGCCGGCGCGCGCGGCGCAAGGCTCGGCCACCGGGCAGCGGTCGCACAGCGGCGCCTTGGGCCGGCACACGGTCGCGCCCAGATCCATTAGGGCCTGGGCCCAGTCGCCCGGCCGCTCGTCGCCGACCAGGCCGCCGGCAAGCCGCTTCAGCTCGGGCTTGGCGGAGGGCAGCGGGGGCTCCACCGCGAACAGCCGGGCCATGACCCGCTCGACGTTGCCGTCGACCACGTTGGCCGGCCGGTCGAAGGCGATGGCCGCCACCGCCGCGGCGGTGTACGGCCCGACGCCCGGCAGAGCCGCCAGCCCCGCCTCGGTGTCCGGGAACACGCCGCCGTGCTCGAACGCCACGGCGCGCGCGCAGGCCAACAGGTTACGGGCGCGGGCGTAGTAGCCGAGCCCCGCCCAGGCGGCCATGACCTCGGGGTCGGCCGCCCGGGCCAGGTCCGTCACGGTCGGCCAGCGGCGGGTGAACTCCAGGAAGTACGGGGCGGCGTGCGGCACGGTGGTCTGCTGCAGCATCACCTCCGACAGCCACACCCGGTAAGGATCGGCGCGCATCCCGCTGGCGTGCTCGGCCGGGCCGACGCGCCAGGGCAAGGCGCGCGCGTGGGCGTCGTACCAGGACAGCAGGGCGGACCGGAGCGCGGCGGGGTTCATGCCCCTCCCATAGCCGCCTCCGTGACGCGCACGCAAAGCGCGCTTCGCCGCCTTCGCCCGCGCCCGGCGATGGGTTAGGGTCGACCGATGCCTCGTCGCCTGCCCACGCCCGAAGAGACCCTGCGCATTCTGGCGCAGAAGCGGACCCGCCCGGCCCGCAAGCCGCCGCGCACGGCCGGCCGGTCGCTGGCCAAGTTCATCAAGACGATGGACGAGAAGTTCGGCCAAGGGCCGGGCGTCCTGCAGGCCCGCTGGCGCGAGATCGTCGGCGAGCGCCTCTCGCGCCAGACCGAGCCGGTGAAGCTGACCAAGGGCCGCGCCGGTGCCCCCGGCGCGCTGGAGATTCGCGTGGCCGGCCCGGCGGCCGCCCTGATCCAGCACCAGACCGGCGAAATCCTGGAGCGGGTGAACCTCTATCTGGGGGCCGGCGCGGTCGGACGGCTGCGCATCGTCCAGGGCCCGGTGAAAGCCCAACCCCTGCCGCCCGCGGCGGGCGGCCGCAAGCGCCGCTCCGTCCCGCTGGACGCCGCCGCGGAGGCCGAGCTTTCCGCCTCGCTGGACAACGCTCCGGAAGGCCCGATGAAGGACGCGCTGCTGCGTTTGGGGCGCGGCGTCCTGCGCAACGATCCCGAGCGGCGTTGACAAAACTTCGCCGCCCCTGTTCTCGACTATGGACAAACAAGACGTGGGCGCGGCGCCGTAGGGGAATCGCGCTTAACTCGTAATTCGACTGGGAGACGCCTCGACATGCGCGCCATCGCCCGCCGCACCCTGATCCTCGCCGCCACGGCCGTCGCCGCGCTCAGCCTCGCCGCCTGCGGCGACAAGGGCGCCAAGAAGGCCGAAGGCGACATGAGCCTCGGCGATCCCAACGCCAAGGTGAAGGTGATCGAATACGCCTCGGTCACCTGCACCCACTGCGGCCGCTGGAACCAGGAGGTCTTCCCGACCTTCAAGAAGAAGTACGTCGACACCGGCAAGGTCCACTACACCTTCCGCGAGTTCCCGACCCCGCCGATGGAAGTGGCCGCCGCCGGCTTCCTGGTCGCCCGCTGCGCCGGCGACGACAAGTACTTCCAGGTGGTCGACGCGCTGATGCGCAGCCAGCAGGAAATGTTCGAGTCCGGCGACATGCGCGGCACCCTGCTGCGCGTGGCCCAGTCGGCCGGCATGACCGAAGCCCAGTTCGACAAGTGCGTGTCGGACGAAGCCGCCCTGAAGGCCTTCAACGCCCGCGCCGAAGCCGGCCTGAAGGCGGGCGTCGAAGCCACGCCGACTTTCTTCATCAACGGCAAGAAGTTCGAAGGCGAGCAGAGCATGGAGCAGCTCGACGCCGCCATTCAGCCGCTGCTGAAATGAGCCCGACGCGCCGTCTCCTGCTCGCCGCCGCTTTCGCGCTCGCCCTGCCGGGCGCGGCCTCGGCGGCCGAGGGCGACATGAGCCTGGGCGACCCCAAGGCCAAGGTGACGGTGATCGAGTACGCCTCGGTCACCTGCAGCCACTGCGCCCACTGGCAGGAGACGGTGTTCGACGCCTTCAAGGCCAAGTACGTCGACACCGGCCAGGTCCGCTACGTCCTGCGCGAACTGCCGACCCCGCCGTTCGAAGCGGCCACCGCCGGCTTCATGGCCGCGCGCTGCGCCGGCGACGCCAAGTACTTCCAGGTGGTCGACGCCCTGCTTCGCAGCCAGGCGCTGCTGCAGCTGAGAGGGGGCAGCGACCGCTGGCTGCGCAACGCGTCGGGCCTGGACCCGGTCGGCTTGCAGCTGTGCCTGATGGACAAGGCCGCGCTCGACGCTTCCAAGGCGCGGGTCGAGGCCAACGCCGCCGAGTACGGCGTGAACAGCACGCCCACCTTCATCGTCAACGGACGCAAGCTGGACGCCCCGCCGACCCTCGAAGAGCTCGACCAGGCGATCCAGCCGCTGCTGACCGCCAAGGCGAAGAAGCCGAAGAAGTAGGCGCGCGCCGTGCACTTCCAGCGCCTTCGCCTCAGCGGGTTCAAGTCCTTCGTCGACGCCACGGAATTCCGCATCGAGCCCGGCCTGACCGGGATCGTCGGGCCGAACGGCTGCGGCAAGTCGAACCTGCTCGAGGCCCTGCGCTGGGTGATGGGCGCCAACAGCGCCAAGGCCATGCGCGGCGCCGGCATGGACGACGTGATCTTCGCCGGGTCCGGCGGGCGGCCCTCGCGCAACCACGCCGAAGTCTCGCTCTCGATCGACAACAGCCTGCGTCGCGCGCCCCAGCCCTTCACCGACGCGCCGGTGCTGGAGGTGGTGCGCCGCATCGACCGCGGGGCCGGCTCGACCTACCGGGTGAACGGCAAGGAGGTGCGCGCCCGCGACGTGCAGCTCTTGTTCGCCGACGCCTCGACCGGCGCCAACTCGCCGGCCCTGGTCCGCCAGGGCCAGATTTCCGAACTGATCGCCGCCAAGCCGCAGAACCGCCGCCGCATCCTCGAGGAGGCCGGCGGGGTGTCGGGCCTGCACACCCGCCGCCACGAGGCGGAGCTGCGCCTGAAGGCGGCCGAGACCAACCTGTCGCGCCTGGAGGATATCGGCCGCGAACTGGACTCGGCGCTGAACCGGCTGAAGCGCGAGGCCCGCCAGGCCGAGCGCTATAAGAAAATCTCGGCCGAGATCCGCGCCCTGCAGAGCGCGGTGCTCTACGCCCGCTGGAGCGAGGCGAAGGACGCGGCCCAGAAGGCCAAGTCCGAGCTGCGCGAGATCGAGCGCGCGGTGGAGGAGACCGCCCGCGCCGCCGCCGTCGCCACCGCCGAGGCGCTGAAGGCGCAGGAGGCGCTGAAGCCCCTGCGTGAGGAGGACGCCGTCGCCGCGGCCGTCCTGCACCGCCTGACCATCGAGAAGGATCGGCTGCAGCTCGAGGAGAAGCAGGCCCGCGCCGAAGTGGAGCGGCTGAAGGCGGAGGTCGCGCGCATCGACGCCGACGCCGAGCGCGAAGGCCGGCTCGTCGAGGACGCCAAGGGCCAGCTCGACCGACTGAACGCCGAGATCGTCGCCTTGGAGGCGGAGATCGCCGCCGCCCCCGAGCGCGGCCCGGAGCTGGAGGCCGCCTGGCGCGCCGCCTCCACCGCTCGCAACGAGATCGAGGCCCAGGTCGAGCAACTCGCCACGCGGCTCGCCGCCGAGGAGGCCCGCGCGAACGCCGAGGCCGCCCGCCTGCGCGACGCCGATGCCCGCCTGGCCCGGGCCGAGCAGGCGTTGCGCGCCGCCCAAGGCGAGCGCGCCGCCCTGGGCCCGCTGGAAGATCCGCAGATCGAACAGGCCCGCGCCCGCCTCGCCGCCGCCGTCGAGGCCCTGCAGGCCGGCCGCGCCGCCGTCGAAGCCGCCGAAACCGCCCGCGCCGAGACGATCAAGGCCGAGGCCGACGCGCGCCAGAACGCCCGCGCCCAGGAAGACCGGCTGGGCCGGCTGCAGACCGAGGCCCGCGGCCTGGCGCAGCTCTTGACCGGCTCGCGCCGCGAATTCCCGCCGGCGCTCGACGCCGTGAAGGCCGCGAAAGGCTACGAGGCGGCGCTGGCCGCCGCGCTCGGCGAAGACCTGGACGCCGCGCTGGACGCCAAGGCCCCCGCCCACTGGGCCGGGGCCGACGCGGCCGCCCCCGCCTGGCCCGCCGGCGTGGAACCGCTGGCCCCGCAGGTCGCCGCCCCCGCCCAGCTGGCCGCCCGCCTGGCCTGGGTCGGCGTGGTCGCCCGCGCCGACGGCCTGGCCCTGGCCAAGTCGCTGCCGGTGGGCGCCCGCCTGGTCTCGAAGGAAGGCGACCTGTGGCGCTGGGACGGCTTCGTCGCCCGCGCCGACGCCCCCAAGCCGGCCGCCGTGCGGCTGGCCCAGCGCACCCGCCTCTCCGAGGTCGAGGAGGAAATCGACAGCCTCAAGCCGGCCGCCGACGCCGCGCAGAAGGCCCTGAAGGACGCCGCCGAGCGTGTGCGCGCCGCCGAGGACGCCCTGCGCGACGCCCGCAAGCGCCCGCCCGAGGCCGAGCGCGCGGTGGCCACCGAACGCGACCTGGTCGACCGGCTGTCGCGCGAGCAGGCCCGTAAGGAGGCTCGCGCCCAGGCCCTGGACGAGACCGTCGCCCGCCTTGAGGCCGACCTGGCCGAGGCCCGCAAGGCCGCCGAGACCGCCCGGGCCGAGGGCGGGGCCGGGACGGACCTCGACGCGCTGCGCGCCGAGCTGGGCGCCGCCCGCGAGCGGACCCATTCGGCCCGCGCCGCCGCCGCCGCCGCCCGCGCCGCCTTCGAGGCCGAGGGTCGCGAGAAGGCCGGCCGCGAGCAGCGCCTGGCCGCCCTCACCCGCGACCACGCCGACTGGACCAAGCGTTCGCAGGGCGCCGGCGTGCGGGTCGAGGCCCTGGCCGACGACCGCCAGCGCGCCGCCGACCACCTCAAGATCGCCGAGGCCGCGCCCGAGGCCTTCGTCGAAAAGCGCGAGAAGCTGCTCGACTCCTTCTCCACGGCCGAGACCCGCCGTCGGGCGTCCGCCGACGAACTGTCGCAAGCTGAAGCCGCCGCCCAGGCCGCCGACCGGGCCGGCCGCGCGGCGGACAGCGCCGCCTCCGAGGCCCGCGAAAAGCGCGCAGGGGCCGAGGCCCGCGACGAAGCCGCCGGCGTCCGCCTGACCGAGGTCGAGGCCCACGTGCGCGAGACCGTGCACATGTCGCCCGAAGAGCTGGGCCAGAAGCTCAAGGAAGAGGCCATCGCCCAACCGGCCGACGCTGCGGGCGCGGAGTCCCTGCTCTACGGGCTGGAGCGCGAGCGCGAGGCGCTGGGCGCGGTCAACCTGCGGGCCGAGGAAGAGGCCAACGAGTACCAGCAGCGCCTGAACTCCATGCGCTCGGAGCGCACCGACCTGACCCAGGCGATCGCCAAGCTGCGCGACGGCATCGACGAACTGAACGCCGAAGGCCGCGAGCGCCTGCTGGCCGCCTTCGAGGTCATCAACGGCCACTTCCAGACCCTCTTCCAGGCCCTGTTCGGCGGCGGTCAGGCGGAGCTGCGCCTGGTCGAGTCGGAAGATCCCCTGGAGGCCGGCCTGGAGATCTACGCCTGCCCGCCCGGCAAGCGGCTGGCGACCATGAGCCTGATGTCGGGCGGCGAGCAGGCCCTGACCGCCGCGGCCCTGATCTTCGGCGTGTTCCTGGCCAACCCGGCCCCGATCTGCGTGCTGGACGAAGTCGACGCGCCGCTGGACGACGCCAACGTCGACCGCTTCTGCCGCATGCTGGCGGAGATGCGCGCGCGCACCAACACCCGCTTCGTGGCCATCACCCACAATCCGGTGACCATGGCCCGCATGGACCGCCTGTTCGGCGTCACCATGGCCGAGCGCGGCGTCTCCCAGCTGGTCTCCGTCGACCTGAGCACCGCCGAGGAGATGGTCGCGGCGCAGTAAAGCTCCTGCGCTGCTCCGGTCCGAGTCGGCGGCGGCGCTGGACAACACGTCGCGGGCGCGATTTTCCCCGTCAAATCATCACGTTACCGCAGCGCAACCGCGCCTTGACGTAGAAGGGCGCCCCCTATAGGTTCCGCCGCGTTCGAAGACGGCCGCTTCGCCACCCGGCGGAACGGCCGGTTTTCTGTTGTCGCCATGCCGAAGCGCCCTTCTGACGAGGAAGCGCTCAAGCAACTCGGGGAGCGCCTCGAGACGCTTGAAGCGCGGACCCAGCGCAAGCCGAAGCGCTACGGCGAGGACGTGACGAGCGTCGGTTACCAGATGGTGGCCGAGCTCATCGGCGGCCTCTTGTGCGGCCTGGGCCTTGGCTGGCTCGTTGACCGGTACACCGGCGCCGCCCCCTGGGGGATGGTCGCCGGGACGCTGCTGGGCACCGGGGTCGGCGTCTATCTCGTCGTGAAAACGGCGAGCCGGCTCAGCGCCAAGGCGACACAGGAACACGGGATCGCTCCGTCGGTCCCCTTCGACGACGAGGACGAGGACGACGCGGCGCGCTGAGTTCGGCGCGCCCGTGCTTTAACAGAGAGGGTCGTCGGCCATGGCCGATCCGATGCACCAGTTCCAGATCCAGAAGATCGTGGAACTGCCGACCGTGAACGTCGCGGGCATGCCGATCGATCTGTCGATCACCAACTCGACCCTGGCGACCATGATCGCCGCCGTCCTCGTGCTGGGCGTTTTCGGGGCCGCCTCCATGCGCGCCCAGGTCGTCCCCGGCCGCCTGCAGGTGGTGGGCGAAGGCCTGTTCGGCCTGATCGACAACCTGGCGGAATCGATCATCGGCCACGACGGCCGCAAGTACTTCCCGTTCGTGTTCAGCCTGTTCCTGCTGATCCTCGGCATGAACATGGTCGGCATGTTCCTCTATTTCACGGCGACCTCGCAGCTGGCGGTGACCGCCACGCTCGGCCTGCTGACCATCCTGGCGGTGGTCGGCGTCGGCATCGCCAAGAACGGTCTGGGCTTCTTCAAGCTGTTCGTCCCGTCGGGCGTGCCGTGGCCCATGCTGTTCCTGATCGTCCCGATCGAAATCCTCTCCTTCCTGATCCGTCCGGTCACCCTCGCCCTCCGTCTTTTCGGAAACATGCTGGGCGGCCACGTGGTCCTGAAGATCTTCGCCGGCTTCATCATCTCGCTGGGCGCTCTGGGCCTGGCCGGTTGGGTGGGCGCGGCGCTGGCCCTGAGCTCGGTGGTCGCCCTGACCGCCCTCGAGTTCATGGTCGCCTTCCTGCAGGCCTTCGTCTTCGCGGTGCTGGCCTGCGTGTACCTCAACGACGTCGTCAACCTGCACTCGCACTGACGGTCGGACCAAACCTCACACCATCGCAAATCCTAGGGGAGTTAAATCGATGGAAGCTGCTGCCGCTAAGTACATCGGCGCGGGCCTGGCCATGCTGGGCATGATCGGCGCCGGCATCGGCCTGGGCGTCATGTTCGGCAACTACTTCGCCGGCGCCCTGCGCAACCCGTCGGCCGCCGCCGGCGAGCGCCCGATGCTGTTCCTGGGCATGGCCCTGACGGAAGCGCTGGGCATCTTCGCCCTCGTCGTCGCCTTCCTGATCCTGTTCGGTTAATCCGCGCAGTCGCTTTGTCGGGGACGGTGCGGGCGCCATTCCGGCGACCCCGCGCCGTCCTCGTCGCTTTTCCAGGGAGCTTCGTCCCCCATGGCCACAGCGCCTGAAGCCCTCGCGCCGGAAGCGGCGCAAGACGTGCACGAGACCGTCGGTCACGCCGAGGCCGAAGGCCACGGCGGCGGCGGGCTGCCGCAGCTGCAGTTCGAGCACTGGGCCGGCCAGATCGTCTGGCTGCTGCTGATCTTCGCGATCGTCTACTTCGCCCTGGCGAAGCTGTTCGTGCCGAAGATGCGCGGCGCCATCGACGCCCGCGGCTCCAAGATCGCCGAAGACCTCGCCAACGCCCGCGCGCTCCGCGACGAGGCGGAGGCCCAGGCCAAGGCCGCCGCGGCCGAAATGGCCGAGGCCCGCGGCCGCGCCCAGCGCACCGCCGCCGACGCCAAGGCCCGCGCCGCGGCCGAATCGGCCAAGCGCCAGGCCGCCGAGGAAGCCGTGCTGAACGCGCGCCTCGATGAAGCCGAGACGCGCATCCGCAAGGCGCGCGACAAGGCCATGAAGAACGTGCGCGCCATCGCCGGCGACACCGCCGCGGCGATCACCGAGAAGCTGACCGGCGAAGCCCCCGCCCGCGAGGACGTGGACGCGGCGCTCGGCCAGGCCGCGGCCTAAGAGGGATCGATCCGATGGAACTGTTCTCCGAAGCCGAATTCTGGGTGGGCGTGGGCCTGCTGGTGTTCTTCGGCCTGCTGGTCTTTCTGAAGGTGCCCCAGAAGCTGCTGGGCGCGCTGGACGGCAAGGCCGCCTCGATCCAGGCCGAACTCGACGAAGCCGTGCGCATCCGACAGGAAGCGCAGGAGCTGCTGACCTCGCTGAAGGCCCAGCGCGTCGAAGCCGAGGCCCAGGCCAAGGCCATGCTCGCTGAAGCCGAAGTCGAGGCGAAGCGGCTGGAAGCCGACGCCAAGGCCAAGCTGGACGAGCAGCTGACCCGTCGCGCCGCAATGGCCGAGCGTCGCATCGCTCTGGCCGAGCAGCAGGCGGCGGCCGACGTCAAGGCCGCGGCCGCCGACCTGGCCGCCGAAGCGGCCGAGGCCCTGCTGTCCAAACGGCTGAAGGGCAAGCGCTCCGACCCGCTGGTCGACGGCGCGGTGGAGCAACTCGCCTCCAAGCTCGCCTGATACCTTTCACGCCTTAGTGCGTGTAGTGCGTGTACCTCAGAGCCCCGCGGGCGTCGTCCGTGGGGCTCTTTGCATGCCAGTGCCCCTTCAGCATGGCGTAGACCGAGCCCAGGACCGCGCCGTAGACCACGTGCAGCGCCAGGTTCACCACCGGCGCCCAGAAGCCGAAGCCGATCCCGAAGAAGCCGGCCGGGGTCAGCGGCAGCACGATCAGCTGCATCACCAGCCATAGCGCCACGGCGAACAGAACGCCCTTGGTGATCGCCGTCGCGCCGGGGATCTTGAGGGCCAGCAGGCCGAACAGCCCGCCCCAGATCACCGAGCCGATGAACAGGTGGACGACCCACCCCACCGCCGCCGGCGCATGGATGAAGCCGCTGAGCAGGGCTATCAGGTCGACCTTGGGGAACAGGCCGAGCAGGTCTTTGAGGATCATCAGGGCCGAGAGCGCCAGGGTCGCGACAAACCCCGCCGCCACGCCCTTGCCGATGTCGCCTTTCATTGCAAGTCGCCTCTGTTTGAGGACCCCCGACCTGCGCGACGCCGACTCTACGCCAAAAGCCCCCGCGGTAGAACCGCGGGGGCCGGTCGGCTGGATTAAGGATTCTTCAGGCGGGCGAAAGGCTTAGCTGCGGGTGCGCTCGCCCCGGCGGCGGCGCTTCCAGCGCACCACGTTGCGGCGCGTGCGGGCCAGGAAGCGCGCGTCGCGGTTCAACAGCAGGCGCTCGGTGCGTAGGGTCTGCTGCCACATCACCGGGGCGACCTCCGGCTCGCGGCGCATCAGGCGGCGGATCGGATAGACCCAGTTCGGACGGGCGTGCTGGAGCTTGATGAACTTGCGCTTGGCCCAGATCGAATTGCGCAGGATCAGCATCATGCCGACCACCGCGATCGGCAGGCCGAAGGGCCCGGGCAGCGGCGCGATGGCGAAGCCCAGCACCATGATCCCCGCGCCCAGCAGCATGACCAGGAAGCGCATCAGCCGGCGCAAGCCCTCCGCCAGCGTGTCGTGTCGCTCGCGCTCCCGGCCGTTGTCGCTGATGAGGCCAAACGTCATCGCCTGCAGCAAGCTCGTCTCCGAAGGTCGGTCAGGCCCCCAGAACGCCCGAGCGGCCGCGAGGTGGCGCCCCGCATATGTGGAACGCCATGCTCCCAGGGAAGGAGCACGCCGCCCAGTTACGAAGATTTCACGGGCGGGATTGTGGCCGGCGGCGGGTGATTTCGAGGACGCCGCTCCCGCCGCCTGGAGCCGCGCCGTCGTTCGAACGCCTGGAGCACGCATCGCTCAGTCTCCGTCACACCGACGGAAACGCCGGCTTTCCCTAGAGATGGAAGCCGCTGAACCCCGCCGGTAGACGCCCGGTTCCGCCTTCAGCGTTCCTCCCAAGGAACGCCGGCCGGCGCTCACGCGAACGCGAGCCCGCAGCGCCAGGAAGGCGCCGGGGCGCTAGGAACCCCGCGACAATCAAGGTGTTCGCTTAGATGTCCCCACTACTGTGACCCGCACGCAAGGTCGGCCCCGATGTCCGCCAAGGACGATCCAGGCGAACTGATCCTGCCTCTCGTGGAGGAGCGCGTGGTGGTGACCAAACGCACGGTGGAGACCGGGCGGGTGCGCGTGCGCACGCGCGTGCGCACGCGTGACGTGAACATAGAAGCGGATCTGGCGCGCGAGGACGTCGAGGTCGAGCGGGTGCCGGTCGGTCGCGACGTCGATCAGCCGCCGCAGGTCCGCATGGAAGGCGACGTGCTCATCGTGCCCGTCGTCGAAGAGGTCGTGGTCGTGGAGAAGCGGCTGCGCCTGAAAGAGGAGATCCGCATCCGCCGCCGCCGGAGCGTCGAGCATACGGTCACCCCGGTGACGCTGCGCCGGACCGAAGCGGAGATCGAACGACGGGGAAAACCGGACGAGCCGTCCGGAAGCGCTGAGGAGTACCCCATGAACCGAACCGTCACCGCCTTCTTCGACACGCGCCAGCACGCCGAAGAGGCCAAGGCGCGCCTCGCCGCAGTCGGCGTGCGCGTCGAAGAGATCACCATCACCGACCAGAGCATGGCCCGCGGCGACCCGAGCCATCACAACAGCTTCTTCGGGACGCTGAAGGACTTCTTCGTGCCCGAGGCCGACCGCCAGACCTATGCGGAAGGCCTGCGCCGAGGCGGGGCCCTGCTCAGCGCCCAGGTGGACGACACCCGCGCGGACACCGCCATCCGGGCGCTGGAGGACACCCGGGCGGTCGACATCGACCAGCGGCGCGAGGAGTGGATGAAGGCCGGCTGGCAGGGCCGTGACGAGCTGAAGGCCGGCGAGGAGCGGGCCATTCCGATCGTCGAGGAGCGGCTGGTGGTCGGCAAGCGGGAGGTCGAGCGCGGCCACGCGCGCGTGCGCTCCTACATCGTCACCACGCCGGTGCACGAGCACGTCGACCTGCGCGAGGAACGCGTGCGTCTCGAACGGCGCGCGGCCGACCGTCCGGCCGGCGAGGAGCTCTTCCGCGAACGCGAGATCGAAGCGCGCGAAATGGGCGAGGAAGCCGTCGTCGGCAAGGAAGCCCGGGTCCGCGAGGAACTGGTGCTTCGCAAGGAGGCCGAGATGCGCGGCGAGGACATCGACGACAGCGTCCGCCACACCGAGGTCGACGTCGAGGACGACTTCGGCCTGCGCGAGCGGGCGAGCTTCCGGGCCGAGGAAGGCCTGGAGCGTCGCGAGGAGACCGACGCCGAGCGCCGCCGCCGCCAGCGCGAGGACCGGATCTCGCCGGACGAGCCGCGCCCGCGCCGCTGACCAGAGCGCAAACTGAAAAGGGGCCGCCCTTCGGCGGCCCCTTCCCTGTTCCGGCGTGAGCCGGAAAGCCTTACTCGGCGGCCAGGTTGGCCCCCGGCTCGGATGTCCAGCGCAGCTTCGGCTGGCGGGCCGCGCGGGTCTCGTCCAGGCGACGCAGCGGGGCGTAGAACGGCGCGCCCTTGAAGCGTTCGGTGTCGCCGCCCTTGGCCGCGCCGGCGAGCGCCAGCAGGGCGTCGCAGAAGCGGTCCAGCTCGAACTTGGACTCGGTCTCGGTCGGCTCGATCAGCATCGCGCCGTGGACGACCAGCGGGAAGTACATGGTCATGGGGTGGAAGCCCTCGTCGATCATCGCCTTGGCGAAGTCGAGCGTGGTCACCCCGGTGCCTTCCAGCCAGCTGTCGTCGAACAGGGCTTCGTGCATGCACGGGCCTTCCGGGAAGGCCGGGCTCATGACGCCCTGCAGGCGGGCCTTGATGTAGTTGGCGTTGAGGACGGCGTCCTCGGCCACCTGCTTCAGGCCGTCCGCACCGTGGCTCATCATGTAGCTGAGCGCGCGGACGTACATGCCCATCTGGCCGTGGAAGGCGCACATGCGCCCGAAGGCGTCCGCAGCTTCGGCTTCCTCGAACTCGACCAGCTTGTAGCCGTCAGCGCCCGACACCACCCAGGGCGCCGGCGCGAAGGGCGCCAGGGCCTCGGACAGCACCACCGGACCGGCGCCCGGCCCGCCCCCGCCGTGCGGCGTGGAGAAGGTCTTGTGCAGGTTGATGTGCATGGCGTCGACGCCCAGGTCGCCCGGGCGCACCCGGCCGACGATGGCGTTGAAGTTGGCGCCGTCGCAGTAGAAGTACGCGCCCGCGGCGTGGGCCAGGCGCGAGATCTCCATGATGTCGCGCTCGAACAGGCCGCAGGTGTTCGGGTTGGTCACCATGATGGCGGCCACGTCCGGCCCCAGCTTGGCTTCCAGGTCCTTCAGGTCGACGCGGCCGTCCTCGGTCTGGGCGATCTCGCGCACCGAATAGCCCACGAAGGCGGCGGTGGCGGGGTTGGTGCCGTGGGCCGAGGTCGGGACCAGCACGACGCGGCGGGCGGTGTCGCCCTTGGCGTCGTGGGCGGCGTGGATGGCCAGCAGGCCGCACAGCTCGCCGTTGGCGCCGGCCTTCGGCGACAGGGCCACCGCCGGCATGCCGGTCAGGGTCTTCAGCCAGTGGGCCAGGCGGTCCATCAGCTCGATCGCGCCCTGCACGGTCGACTGCGGCTGCAGCGGGTGCACGTCCGAGAAGCCCGGCAGGCGGGCCATCTTCTCGTTCAGGCGCGGGTTGTGCTTCATGGTGCACGAGCCCAGCGGATACAGCGCCAGGTCGATGGCGTGGTTCTTCTGGCTCAGGCGCACGAAGTGGCGCATGGCCTCCGGCTCCGACAGGCCCGGCAGGCCGATCGGGTCCTTGCGGACCAGGTCGCCCAGGTCCGAGGCGTCCAGCGCCGGGGCGGGCAGATCGACGCCCGTCTTGTCCCAGCCGCCCAGTTCGAAGATCAGCGCTTCGTCCTGCAGCAGGCCGCGGCCGCCCGTGAGGGTGGCGGGGCGGGTTTCGGTGGTGGAACCTTCAGGCCGCGTGGGGCGGCCGACATTGACCATGCTCACGACAGCACCTCGGCCAGCTTCGACTTGAACTCGTTGATGTCGGCGTCGGTCGTGACCTCGGTGGCCGTGACCAGCAGCACGTCGTCCAGACCCGCCTTCGGGTCGAGGCGCGAGAACGGAACCCCGCCCAGCACGCCCTTCTTCGCCAGGGCCTCGACCACGCCGGCGGCGGGCTTGGGCAAGCGAACCGCGAACTCGTTGAAGAAGCGCGGGGTCAGCACCTCGACGCCCTTCACCGAGGACAGGGCGTCCTTCAGCTTGCGGGCGTTGGCGTGGTTGATCGCCGCCACCTGCCGCAGGCCCTTCTCGCCGAGGAGGGACATGTGGATGGTGAAGGCCAGCGAGCACAGGCCCGAGTTGGTGCAGATGTTCGAGGTCGCCTTGTCGCGGCGGATGTGCTGCTCGCGGGTCGACAGGGTCAGCACGAAGCCGCGGCGGCCTTCGGCGTCGACGGTCTCGCCGCAGAGGCGGCCCGGCATCTGGCGGGTCAGCTTCTCCTTGGCGGCGAACAGGCCGACGTAGGGACCGCCGAAGTTCAGGGCGTTGCCGATCGACTGGCCCTCGGCCGCGACGATGTCGGCGCCCATGGAGCCCGGGTCCTTCAGCAGGCCCAGCGACATCACCTCGGTGACGACCACGATCACCAGGGCGCCGGCGGCGTGGGCCGCTTCGGCGATCTTGGTGACGTCGGTGGCGGTGCCGAACACGTTCGGGGTCTGGACGACCACGCAGGCGGTGTCGGCGTCGATGGCGGCGATCACGTCGGCCTCGGCGTCGACCTTGGCGCCCAAGGTGACGGTCTCGATGCCCACGGCGTGCGCCAGGGTCTCGGTGGTGCCGGCGTAGTGCGGGTGCAGGCCCGGCGACAGCACCGCCTTCTTGCGGCGGGTGACGCGGGCGGCCATCAGCACGGCTTCGCCGGTGGCGGTCGAGCCGTCGTACATGGAGGCGTTGGCCACATCCATGCCGGTCAGGTTGGCGACCTGGGTCTGGAACTCGAACAGGACCTGCAGCGTGCCCTGCGCGATTTCCGGCTGGTAGGGCGTGTAGCTGGTCAGGAATTCCGACCGTTGGATGATGTGATCCACGGTGGCCGGCACGTGGTGCTTGTAGGCGCCGGCGCCGCAGAAGAACGGCACGGAGCCCGCGGCGGTGTTCTTGGCGGCCAGGGCGGCGAGCTCGCGCTCGACTTCCAGTTCGCCGGCGTGGGCCGGCAGGTCGACCGTGCCCGAACGACGCGCCGCGGCCGGCACGTCGACGAACAGGTCGTCGATCGACTTCGCGCCGATCACGTCGAGCATCTGGGCCCGATCGTCGGCGCTGAGGGGGAGGTAACGCATGAGGAGGTCCCTGAAACGCCGTCGTCCCCGCCCCGCCTCAGGCCTCGCGCGGTCGCGCGGAGCCCCGAGGCGGGACGAGGACGGACGGGTCTGGAATTAGAGCGAGGCCAGGTAGGCGTCGTAGGCGGCGCGGTCCATCAGGGCGTCCACGTCGGCGACGTCGGCGACGCGGATCTTGGCGAACCAGCCCGAGCCTTCCGGATCGGCGTTGACGGTTTCCGGCGCGGCCGACAGGGCGGCGTTGCCCTCGACCACTTCACCGGCGACCGGAGCGTAGACGTCCGAAGCCGCCTTCACGCTCTCGACGACGGCGAAGCTGTCGCCCTTCGACAGGGCCTTGCCGGCGTCCGGCACTTCCACGAACACCACGTCGCCCAGCGCGTCGGCGGCGTACTTGGTGATGCCCACGGTCGCCACGTCGCCGTCGACGGAGACCCACTCGTGATCCTTGGTGAAACGCATGATTGAGACCCCTCAGGCCGTGGCGGTTTTGCGGAAGTAGCGTTGAGCGACGAAAGGCGTGGCGACCACTTCGGCCGCCTGCGACTTGCCGCGCACGATGACGTTCAGGCGAGTGCCGAGCGCCGACAGCGACGGCGGCACGTAGCCCATGGCGATGTTGCGGCCCAGCGTCGGCGACGGGCCGCCGCTGGTGACCTTGCCGACGACCTTGCCTTCGGCGTCGGCGATCTCGGCGCCTTCACGGGCCGGCGCGCCTTCCAGCACGGACAGGCCGACGCGCACTCGCGAAGCCGCGCCGCCCAGCTCGGCCATGATGCGCTCCGCGCCCTTGAAATCGCGGGCTTCCTTGCGGCGCTTGGACAGGGCGAAGGTCAGGGCCGCCTCGACCGGCGAGGTGGTCTCGTCGGCGTCGTGACCGTACAGCGGCAGGCCGGCTTCCAGGCGCAGGCTGTCGCGCGCGCCCAGGCCGATGGCCTTCACGCGGGCGTCGGCCAGCAGGGCGTTCCAGGCGGCTTCCGCCTTGTCGGCCGGGATGGAGATCTCGTAGCCGTCTTCGCCGGTGTAGCCCGAGCGCGAGACGAAGCACTTGGCGCCGAACAGCTCGAACACGCCGCATTCCATGAAGCCCAGCTCGGCCAGCTTCGGCTCGTGCTGGACCATGACGTCCACGGCCTCGGGGCCCTGGATGGCCAGCAGGGCGCGGTCTTCCAGGCGCTCCAGGCTGGTCTCGGCCCCCAGCTCGCGCTCGATCAGGGCGAAGTCGGCGTCCTTGCAGGCGGCGTTGACCACCACGTACAGGCCGTCGCCGTCCGGGCGGCCGGCCATCAGGTCGTCGAGGATGCCGCCTTCCGCCGACAGCAGCACGGAGTAGCGCTGCTTGCCTTCCTTCAGGCCGATGTAGTCGCCCGGCACCAGCTTCTCGAAGCTGGCCAGCGGCGCGGCGCCGCGCAGCTTGGCCTGCCCCATGTGCGAGACGTCGAACAGGCCGGCGTGCTCGCGGGTCCAGCGGTGCTCCGCCAGCACGCCCTCGTACTGCACCGGCATCTCGTAGCCGGCGAACGGCACCATGCGCGCGCCCAGCGCCACGTGGGCGGCGTAAAGCGGCGTGCGTTTCATTGTTGCTTCGGTCATCGGCCCTTCCAGTAGACGCGCGGACGGTCCTCGCCCGTCGATGCGCCCCCGCTGTCCTGACGGCCTGAGAGATTCCGAGCGACGGGTCGCCCTTGCTCCTTCGGCGAGGCCGCTCGCACGGCCTGCTTTCCAGCGTGTCTACCGGCCCCCGCGGTCCTTTGGGCCTGAGCGTTTCCGGGGCGGTTGCGCCTTCGGCGTCGACCTTCCGAAGACGGCCGAACTCTCCCGCGGGAGTCGGCGCGGAAACTGTGCGAGGCCCCCTTGGGAGTCAAGCGCGACGCAGGCGCGCAAAGCTTGGCGGGAACAAAGCTCGGCCGTCAGGCGTTCAAGCGCCACGGGTCGGGGCGTTTTTCCCAAGTGCAATTTCTGGGGGGAGGATCCCATGCGCAAGTCGCTTTGTGCGTGCGTGGCGTTGAGCGCCCTGGCCCTGGCGGCCGAAGCGCAGGCGCAAGCGAAGCCTGGCGAGCCGATGGGCTTCGTCGACGTGGGCTACACTGAAACCGACTTCGACACCGATTTCGCGAACTTCAACGCCGACACCTTCAGCATCGGCGGCTCGGCCTCCATCGCCGGCGACGGCGTGTACAGCGACAGCACCTGGGGCGTGCAGGGCGACGCGCGCGTCGGCTGGACCGAGGTCGGTGACGACAGTTCCACGGGCACCGAATTCGGCGGCCACATCTTCAGCCGCTCGCAGAGCGCCCTGCTCGGCGCCTTCGCCGGGGTCTCGTCGACCGACCTCGACTTCGGCGACGCCAGCGGCTGGGCGGCGGGCCTGGAGGGCCTGAACTTCTTCGGCTACACCAGCGTCTACGGCTCCGTCGGCTACGCGCAGATCGACGACCTGGACTCGAACGGCTGGGGCGGCTCGCTGGAGGTGCGTTACTTCCTGAAGCCGAACTTCCGCCTGGACATCGGCGCCTCGGCCGTCGACGGCGACGTCCTCGGCGACAACGGCACGGTCTGGAGCGCGGGCTTCGGGGCCGAGTACCAGATGGACAACCTGCCGATCAGCGGCTTCCTGTCCTTCGCGCACTCCGAATTCGACAACGACATCGACGACTTCTCGGCGAACACCGTCTCCATCGGCCTGCGCTGGAACTTCTCGCCGGACCTGCTGACCCGCGACCGCAGCGGCCCGGCCCTGCCCAGCGCCGCGCGCCTGGTCAACATGCTGAGCGGGGTCTGATCCGAACCCGGCCCGGCCGGCCGCGGGCGCCCGCGGTCAGCCGGCCGCGGTGCGGATCAGGCGCGAATAGAAGCTCACCATCTCGCCCAGCGCCTTGACGCTCACCCGCTCGTTGGTGCCGTGGACCATCTTCTCCTCTTCGGGAGACAGGATGACCGGCGTGAACAGGTAGGTGTCGGTCGCGATCGGGCGGAAGAACCAGGAATCGGTGCCCGCCCGCATCAGGCCCGGCGCGACCGTCGCGCCGGAGGTCTCGGCCACCAGGGTCGACAGGATCTTCCACGGGTCGGAGGTGGTGGAGGACACCGCCGTCGCCTCGAACGGCGGCTTCTCCCAGCTCAATTCGACTGGCAGGTCGGCCACTTCGGCCTTGGAGCGGGCCATCACCTCCGCGGAGGTGTCGCCGGGCGCGAGGCGGAAGTTGATCCGCGCGATCGCCTTCTGGGGCAGCACGTTCTCCTTCGGCGCGCCCTCCAGCATGGTCGGCGCGATGGTGGTGTGCAGGGTCGCGGCGGCGGCCGGGCTCTTCTCCAGCTTGCGGGCCATGAACGGCTCGAACAGCCACAGGTTGGCCAGCATCACCCGGTCCTGGAACGAAGCCTGCGGGGCCAGCGCCTGGTAGCCCTGGCTGACCGCGCCCTCGATGCGGGTCGGGTAGGGCCGCTCGGCGATGCGGGTCACCGCCTTGGCCAGGCTGACCACCGCCGTCTCGCGCGGCGGGGCCGAAGAGTGGCCGCCTTCGGCCTCGGCGGTCAGGCGCAGCGTCGCGTAGCCCTTCTCGGCCACCAGGATGCGGGCCACCGGCTTGCCGGTCAGCGGGTCCCTGGTGGTGCCGCTGAAGCCTTCGTCCAGCACGAACCAGGCCTTCACGCCGCGCTGCTTGAGCAGGTCGGCGGCGACCTTGGCCCCGCCCGCGCGGGTCTCCTCGTCGGCGCCGGAGACCAGGTAGATGGTGCGCTTGGGCGCATAGCCCTGGGCCGCCAGGGCCTCCATGGCCTCGAACAGGGCGATCAGCGAGCCCTTGTCGTCGACCGCGCCGCGGCCCCAGACGTAGCCGTCGGCCAGCTCGCCGCCGAACGGGGCGTGCTTCCAGTCCTTTTCCGAACCCGCGGTGATCGGCACCACGTCCTGGTGGGCCATCAGGATGATCGGCTCCAGCTTCGGATCGGAGCCGGGCCAGCTGTAGACCAGGGTGCGGTTGCCCACGATCTCGCGGGTCATGGCCTTGTGGGCGGCCGGATAGCTGGTCGCCAGCCAGGCGTGCAGCTTGTCCCACTCTTCCCAGCGGTTGTCGGCGGGGTTCTGATTGTTGACCGTCTGGAAGCGGATCGATTCGCCGAGGCGCCGCGCCGCCGCCTCGGCGTCGACCGCCACGGCCGGAGCCAGCGGCACCGCCTTGGCGCTCGCCGGCGCTTCGAACGTGGCCGTGCGCCAGGCGACCACGCCGCCGCCCAGAACCACCGCGCCCAAGGCCGCGAACGCGACGCTTCGCATCAAGCCCTTCATTGTCCCCTCCCCGATGGTGACAATGCGAAGCTTAGTGTGACCCCCATCATTTCGACAACGGTGTAGAACGGCGCCCATGTTCGCGCCCGCCGCCTTCGCCGAAACCGACCCCGACATGATCGCCGCCGTCATCGGCCGCGCGCGGCTGGGTCTGTTGGTCACCCACGGCCCGGGCGGCCTGATCGCCACCCACCTGCCCTTCGTGTTCGACCGAGAGCGCAACGTGCTGGTGGCGCACCTGGCCCGGGCCAACCCGCAGCCGGGCGCCAGCGGCGACGGCGAGGCGCTGGCGGTGTTCGCGGGCGCCGACGGCTACGTCTCGCCGGACTTCTATCCGTCAAAGGCCGAGCACGGCCGCCAGGTGCCGACCTGGAACTACGAGGCGGCGCACGTGCACGGGCGGCTCAGCTGGTTCGACGACCGCGCGCGCCTGCTCGACCTGCTCGAGCGCCTGACCGACCTGCACGAAGCCGGCCGCCCCACGCCCTGGCGGGTGACGGACGCCCCGGCCGACTATCTCGAACGGCTGCTGGCCGGCATCGTCGGCGTCGAGCTGGCGATCACCCGGGTCGAGGCCACGCGTCGGCTGTCGCAGCCCAAGTCGTTACCCGACCGCCTGGGCGTCATCGCCGGCCTGGCCGCGTCGGACGACCCGCGCGACCGCATGATGGCGGAGCTGATGCGCGAGCGGGAGGAAACCGTTCGCTGAGGGGGCTCTGAGCCCAGATCGGCGGCGCTACCGCCCCTCCCCCTTCACCTCGATCCGCCGGCGGCTCTCGGGCGCCCCCCCGCGCTTGGGCAGGGTCACGCGCAGCACGCCGTGGCGGCAGCTGGCCTGGATGTCGCCGGCATCCACGTCACGCGGCAGCTGGAACATGCGCTCGAAGCGGCCGAAGCGGCGCTCGCTGACGTGCCAGGCGCCCTCGCCCTCGTCGCGCTCCTCGGACTTGGCGCCGCGCACGGTGAGCATGTCGCCGTCCACGCTCACCTCGACGTCCTCGGGCTTCAGGCCGGGCAGCTCGACCGCCAGCATGTAGGCCCGGTCGGTCTCGCGCAGGTCGGCGGTCGGGAAGCCCAGGCCGCCGGCCCCGCGGAAGCCGGCCGGCGTCGTCGCGCCGCCGGTCCAGCCCTGGCGCCACAGGTCGTCGAACCAGCGGCTCATCTCCGACTGCATCAAGGCCAGCGGGTGCATGGACTGGCGCCACATCTCGGCGCCGCGGTCGGCCGCGCGCCGGCCGCTCTGGGCCAGGTCGCGGCCGCCCTGGAAGCTGCGGTCCTCGGGGGAGCGGGCGCCCTCGACGCGACCAGGCTCGCGCGACGGCTGGCCCTGAGTTTCGGGGCGGCGGGATTCGGGGTCGGCCATGGCGGGGCCTCCTGCGACAGCTCGACGAACGAGAAAGGCGGGCGGGGTCAGCCCCCGCCCGCCTCGCAAATCGTCGATCCCGACCGGTTGTTCCCCGGCCCGGCGGTTCAGCGCTTGGAGCCGAACACCATGCTCAGCAGCTGCGAGAAGAAGCCGCCGGACTTCTTCGACTTGGCGTATTCGCGCGGCGCGTCGAGCTTGGCGGCCGGGGCCGGCTCGGGCTTCGGCTCGACCTTCGGAGCCTCGACCGGCTTGGGCGCTTCGACCGGCTTGGCAGCTTCCACCTTGGCTTCGACCTTGGCGGCTTCGACCTTCGCGGCCTCGACCTTCGGCGCTTCGGCGATCACCGACTCGACCTTGGGAGCCTCGACCGGCTTCGGCGCTTCCGCGACCGTAGCCTTGGCGGCCGGCTTGGCAGCGGCAGCCTTCGGCTTGGCGGCGGTCGCCGGCTTGGCCTTCGGAGCCGCGGCCTTGGCCGGAGCCTTCGCGGCGACGGCCTTGGCCGGGGCCTTCTTGGCGTCGCCGTTGGCGGCCGGCTTCGCAGCCGCGGCCTTCGGAGCCGCCGCCTTGGCCGGAGCCTTGGCCGCGGCGGCCTTCGGGGCGGCCGGCTTGGCCGCCTTCGGCGCAGCGGCCTTCGCCGTCGGAGCCTTCGCGGCCGCGGCCTTCGGAGCCGCCGCCTTGGTCGTCGTCGCCTTCGCCGCCGCCGGCTTCGCAGCCGCGGCCTTCGGCTTGGCGGTGGTTTTCTTGGTTTCGGCGCTTCCCGCCTTCGCCGGACTCTTCGCCATGACTGGTCTCAACCCCCGGAATTTCGATCCTCGCGCCGCGCGAGGGCGCGACATGTCCGAATCGGAGTGTAACCCAAGCGCGCCTTAGGAAAGTCTTTACGCAACACGTTCGCCCCTCGATCCGGGCCCGGGCGCTGCATTTCGCACGCCGCCGGTCCTCGAAAGACTCGCGTCGCAGCGCATTTTCTTCACCGACCGCGTCCCCTCCGGCGGAAAATGCGCTAGGAGCGCGCCCATGAACGAACCTGCCGTCCAGATCGTCGCCCGCGGCCCCCGCGCCGAAGCCGAAGCCGCCGCCGTCGCCGTCGACAACGACGCCCTGCTGGAGGGCGCGACCTACTCGATCCTCGAGGAGGACGAGGACCGCGGGATCTGGCGCATCGACGCCTTTCCGACCAGCTCGGAGGAGGCCGAAAGCTTCCGCCGCGTGCTGGGCGAGTTCGCCGAACTGACCGTGGTCACCGAGACCCTGGCCGACGCCGACTGGCTGGCCATGGCGCTGTCGGGCCTGCCGCCGGTGCGCGCCGGCCGCTTTTTCGTGTTCGGCCTGCACGACCGCGGCCGCACCCCGCCGAACGCCGTGAACCTGCGCATCGAGGCGGGCGCCGCCTTCGGCACCGGCCACCACGGCACCACCGTCGGCTGCCTGAAGGCCTACGACCGACTGCTGCGCAAGAAGCGCTTCGCCAAGGTTCTGGACGTCGGCGCCGGCACCGGCGTGCTGGCCATCGCCGCCGCCCGGACCGGCTCGAAGAAGGCGGTCGGCACCGACATCGACGCCGTGTCGGTGCGCATCTCGCGCGAGAACGCGGCGGTGAACAGCGCGAACGCCCGCTTCGTCTGGGCCTCGGGCCTGGATCACCCGGAGGTGCGCAGGGACGCGCCCTACGACCTGGTGTTCGCCAACATCCTGGCCCGCCCGCTGGTCTCGCTGGCCCAGGACATCAAGGGCGCGCTGAAGCCGGGCGGCACGGCCATCCTGTCGGGCCTGCTGCGCACCCAGGAGCGCTACGTCCGCGCCGCCTACCTGAACCGCGGCTTCAAGCTGGTCGAGCGCATCCGCAAGGACGCCTGGTGCACCCTGGTGCTGGAGCGGCGCTGAGCGCTCAGTGCGCCAGCCCCGACGCGCGGGCGGCCAGCACCCCGACGTTGATCCAGCTCAGCAGGCAGGCCGCCAGGTTGCCGCCCATCGCCCAGTTCATGCCCAGCGAGATCAGAAGCCCGGTGAAGTAAAAGGCCGAGCCGATCTTGGCGACGGTGTGCCCGGCCAGCTCGTTCTGTTTTTTCAGCAGCGCTTCCATGCGGTTCAGCGCTTCGGTCGTTTCGGCGTCGGCCATGGTCCCCTCCCTGATGCGGGCGAGTGAACCGCGTTCGCCGAGGCTTGGCAATGTGATCGGAAATTCGCCGCGGGCGCTTGCAGCCCGCGCTCCCGGCGCTAGGGTCCGCGCCATGCGCCAGACCTTCGACGAAACCACCGACCCGTCCTTCGGCTCCAAGCACCTGCCCCGCCTGCGCGCCGAGATGGCGCGCCAGGGCCTGGACGGCTTCCTGGTGCCCCACGAGGACGAGCACCAGAACGAATACCTTCCCGAGGCCAACGACCGCCTGGCCTGGCTGACCGGCTTCACCGGCTCGGCCGGCGCCGCCGTGGTGCTGAAGGACAAGGCCGCCGTGTTCGTCGACGGCCGCTACACCCTGCAGGTGCGCGATCAGGTCGACGAGGGCCTGTTCGAGATCCGCGACCTGGTCGAGGGCGGCGTGCCGGCCTACCTGGAGACCCTGCCGGGCGAGGGCCTGGTGATCGGCTACGATCCCAAGCTGCACAGCCCCGACGCGCTCTATCACCTGCGGGTCGCGGCCGAGAAGGTCGGCGCCACCCTGCGCCCGGTCGAGGCCAATCCGCTGGACGCCGCCTGGGGCGCCGATCGCCCGGCCCAGCCGACCGCCCCGATCGTTCCGCACGCCGCCGACTTCTCCGGCGAGGACGCCGCCAGCAAGCGCCAGCGCGTCAGCGAGAGCCTGAACGCCGACGCCGCGGTGATCAGTGTCGCCCCGTCCATCGCCTGGCTGTTCAACGTCCGCGGCGGCGATGTGAAACGCGCGCCCATGCCGCTGGGCCAGGCCATCCTGAACAAGGACGGCACCGCCCGCCTGTTCCTCGATCCCGCCAAGGTGACCCCGAACCTGCAGCAGTGGCTGGGCAACGCCGTCAGCCTGGAGGATCCGTCCGCCCTGCCCTCGGCCCTGGACGCGCTGAAGGGCAAGAAGGTGCTGGTCGACCCGAGCCAATCGCCGGCCTGGTACTTCGACCGCCTGCAGGCGGCCGGCGCCACCGTGGTCCGCGGCCTCGACCCGACCGCCCTGCCCCGCGCCGCCAAGAACCCGGTCGAGGTGCAGGGCGCGCGCGACGCCCACGCCCGCGACGGCGCGGCCGTGACCCGCTTCCTGCACTGGCTGGCGACCGAAGCGCAGACCACGCTTCCCGACGAGATCGAGGTCACCCAGAAGCTGGAGAGCTTCCGCGAGGCCACCGGCGCGCTGAAGGACCTGTCGTTCGACACCATCGCCGGAGCCGGCCCGAACGGCGCCATCGTCCACTACCGTCCGACCGAGCGCACCAACCGCAAGACCGAGAAGGGCTCGCTGCTGCTGGTCGACAGCGGGGCCCAGTACCAGGACGGCACCACCGACATCACCCGTACGGTCGCCATGGGCGAGCCGACCGCCGAGATGCGCGATCGCTTCACCCGCGTGCTGAAGGGCCACATCGCCCTGTCGCGGGTGCGCTTCCCGGCCGGAACCACCGGCCACGCGCTCGACGCCCTGGCGCGCCAGCCGCTGTGGGAGGCGGGCCTCGACTACGACCATGGCACCGGCCACGGCGTGGGCTCGTTCCTGAGCGTGCACGAGGGGCCGCAGCGCATTTCGAAGGCGCCGAATTCGATCGCCCTCCGGCCGGGCATGATCCTTTCCAACGAGCCCGGCTACTACAAGACGGACGCCTACGGCATCCGCATCGAGAACCTGCAGGTGGTCACGGCCGCAGCCCAGATTCCGGGCGGCGAGCGGCCGATGCTGGGCTTCGAGACCCTCACCCTGGCCCCGATCGACCGCCGGCTGATCGAACCGGCCTTGCTCAGCGCCGAGGAGCGAGCCTGGCTGAACGCCTATCACGCCCGGGTGCTGGCCGTGGTCGGGCCGCAGGTCGAGCCGGACGTGCGCGCCTGGCTGGCCGAGGCCTGCGCGCCGGTGTGATCCCATGCTCCGGGCGGCGGTCCTGCTGGCGGCGACGCTCCTGACCGGAGCCGCCGGCCCGGACGCGCCGTCTCCGAGCCAGCGCCTGCCCCGCTCGGTGCTGGACGTCATCCCGCCCGAGGAACGGGTGACCGGCGGCCCCGGCTCGTTCGAGGTCTGGCAGCGCGCCTGCCGAGTGGCGCCGCTGGACGACGACACCCGCCGCCGCCTGGTCGACGTCGCCGTCCAGGAGTGGGCGGTGTTCGGCTTCCAGACCCTGGACCTGGCCACCACCGAGACCCGCCTGCTGCCCGGTGGCGAGGGCGACCTCGAGCTGGTGCCCGACGCCCTCAATCCCCCCCTGCCCCAGCCCCGGCTGACCCGGCGTATCCTGCGGCTCGGCAGTTCCGAGGACGAGGAAGACACCTACGCCACCGTCGCCGGCTACTGGACCGCCACGCCGGACGGCTGGAAGGTGCTGCTCCGGCAGAACGCCATCTGGCGCGAACCGGCGGGCGAGGGCCGGGGCTGGATCCAGCCCTGGTCTGCGGCCTTCGTGTCCTGGCTGATGTGCGAAGGCGGCCTTGGCGATCCGAACGTCTTCGCCCGCTCCGTCGCGCACTGGGAATACATCGACCAGGCCATAGCGGCCCGCCAGGGCCGCGCCCCCTACGCGGCCTTCGTCGCCTACGATCTGGGCGAGCGGGACATCTCGCCCGGCGACCTTTTGTGCAACGCGCGCGGCGAGACGACCTATCGCACCGTCGCCGACCGGGCCGCCCAGGTCGGCGAGTACGCGCCGCTGCACTGCGACCTGGTGGTCAAGGTCGACCCGCGGCAGGCGGTGATCCTGACGGTCGGCGGCAACGTGCTGAACTCGGTCAGCCTGTCGGTGCTGAAGGCCGTGCAGGTGAACGGCCGCTGGACCCCGGTGGCCGAGGACGAGCTGGAAGGCGCGCGACGCTGGTTCGCCCACCTGAAGCTGCGCACGCCTGACATCGAGGCCGACGCCCTGGACCACACGCCGACGGTCCATAGCCTGCAGGGCCGCTGAGCGCGTCTTACGAAAGCTTAAGGCGACAGGCGCTCGCCCTGACGCTAGTAGCGTGAACTACTAGTCAAAAAGCGACGCTTCCTCCCCGCGTCGCCCGAAGGAGCCGACCGCATGCTGCGCACCCTGCCCCTCGCCGCCGCCCTGGCCGTTCTGGCCTCGCCGGCCGCGGCCGACCCGCTGTCCGACGTGGTCTCGCGTCACCTGGCCTGGCGCGGCGGCGGGGCCTTCGAAGCCCTGACCTCGGTCCACCAGCAGGGCCGGGTCGAGGCCGCCGGCCTGAGCGGGACGGTCGACGCCTGGACCGACCGCAAGGGCGAGGCCCGCCAGGACGTCGACCTGGGCGCGGTGCGCGAGCTGACCGCCGTCACCGCCGCCGACGCCTGGACCCGCAACATGAGCGGCCAGATCGAGGACCTCGACGCCCACATGGCCGACGACGCCCGCGACGGCGCGGCCCTGATGTTCGCCGGCGCCCTGCACGGCGAAGGCGGCGCGAAGCTGAACCTGCTGCCGGCCGAAACCATGGACGGGCGCAGCTGGTCGGTGGTGCGGGTGAACTTCGGCGACCCCGACACCTACGACCTGTTCCTCGATCCGAAGACCGGGGCCCTGCACGCCCTGCGCGCGGTCGAGAACAAGCGCAAGCGCATCGTCCGCTACGGCGACTGGCGCATGGTCGACGGCGTGCGCATGGCCTTCTCCGAAAGCAGCGAGAACGAGAACGCCGCCGCGAACGCCAAGGTCGTCTACGGCAAGATCGAGCTGAACCGCGCGCCGGCCGCCGAGCTGTTCCAGCGCCCGGCCGACGCGGCGACCTACGCCTTCGCGAACGGGGCGTCGGGCACCGGCTGGGTCGACTTCGACTTCTTCAACGGCAACCGCATCTACATCCCCGCCGCCGTGAACGGCACGCCGGTACAGGTTCTGCTGGACAGCGGCGCGGAGGCGACCGTTCTGGACAAGCGCTTCGCCGAGAAGCTGGGCCTGAAGACCGTCGGCGAACTGCCCGCCGAAGGCACCGGCGGCTCCTCCACCGCCGCGCTCGCCACCGGCGTGGACGTGGTGATCGGCGACATGACGCTGAAGAACCTGACGGTCGCCATCATCGACCTGTCCGAGGTGGAGAAGCGGATCGGCCGGCCGATGCCGGTGATCCTGGGCAAGGAAGCGTTCAACCAGCTGGCCGTCGACATCGACTTCGCCAGCCACCGCATCGCCTTCCATGACCCGGCCAAGCTGGTCCCGCCGCCGGGCGCCGTCGCCGTTCCGGTCAAGGAGGTCGGCGGCCTGCGCGCGGTCGAGGTGTCGGTCGAGGGCCGCCCGCCGGTCCTGCTGGACTTCGACATCGGCAACGGCTCGCCGCTCTTGCTCTACAGCTCGTTCTGGGAGCCGCAGAAGCTGATGGACGGGCGCCCCGCGTCCAAGGCCCTGGCCGGGGCCATCGGCGGCGCGCGCGAACAGGGCATGGTCACGGTCAAGAGCCTGAGCTTCGGCGGGGTCGAGTTCCGCGACATCCCCACCGTGCTGTCCACGCCGGGCGCCGCCGCGGTCGATTCCGACCGCACCTTCGGCAACCTCGGCCTGCCGGTGATCAGCCGCTTCCGCCTGATCACCGACTATCCGAAGGACACCCTCTACCTGGTCCCGCAGGCGGACGCGGCGGCCCTGCCGTTCCCAAAGGATCGTTCGGGCCTGCAGATCGTCGCTCAGGGCGACCGGCTGAAGGTGCTCTACGTCGCGCCGGGCTCGCCGGGCCAGGCCGCCGGCTGGAAGGCCGGCGAGGAGATCACCGCCGTCGACGGCCACACGATCGGGGCGGACTACAACGGCTCGGAGCTGTCGAAATGGCGCAACGGCGAGGCCGGCCGCACGGTCGACCTGACCATGGTGGACGGGACCAAGCGGAAGCTGACGCTGAAGACGTACTTCTGATCCCGGTGCGAGCGGCTAGCGCCCCACCAGCGTCAGCCACTCGTCTTCGGTCAGCACCTCGATGCCGAGCTCGGTCGCCTGCTTCAGCTTGGAGCCTGCGCCCGGGCCGGCCACCACCAGGTCAGTCTTCTTCGACACCGACGAAGCGACCTTGGCGCCCAGGCTCTCGGCCTGGGCCTTGGCCTCGTCACGGGTCATGCGCTCCAGCGCGCCCGTGAACACCACCGTCTTGCCGGCCACGGCCGTATCGGTCTTCGGCTTCTCGGCGTCCTGGACCTGCAGCTGCGCCTTCAGCCGCTCGACCACGCCGCGGTTGTGGTCCTCGGCGAAGTAGGCCGCGACCGCGTCGATCACCGCGTCGCCGACCTGGTCCAGGGCGTCCATCTCCGCCACCGCCGCCTCGTCCCCCTTGGCGACAGCGTCGGCGGCCTCCAGGAAGTGCTCGGCCGAGCCGTAGCCGCGGGCCAGCGTGATCGCCGTAGTCTCGCCGACGTGACGGATCCCTAAGCCGTAGATGAAGCGGTCCAGCGAGATGGTCCGGCGCGCCTCGATGGCGGCGAACAGGTTTTTCACGCTGGTCTCGCCGAAGCCCTCGCGGTCCTTCAGCTTTTTCAGGCTGGTCTTCTCGCGTTCGGCCAGGGTGAAGATGTCGGCCGGCTCGCGGATCAGGCCGTCGTCGTAGAAGGCCTGCAGCTGCTTCTCGCCCAGCCCCTCGATGTCGAAGGCCCGACGCGAGACGAAGTGCTTCAGGTGCTCGATGCGTTGGTAGGGGCAGGCGAACTCGCCGGTGCAGCGGCGCACCACGCCGTAGATCGGCTCCCCTTCCTTGGTCTCGCCGATGGTCTCGCGGACCACGGCCGTCTTCAGGTCGCACGGGCACTCGTGCGGGAAGTGGTAGGGGACGGCGTCGGCCGGGCGATCCTCGGGGATGGAGCCCAGGATCTGCGGGATCACGTCGCCGGCGCGCTGCAGGATCACCGTGTCCCCGACCCGGACATCCTTGCGCTCGATCTCGTCGGCGTTGTGCAGGGTGGCGTTGCGCACGACCACGCCGCCGACGGTCACCGGCTTCAGCCGCGCCACCGGGGTCAGCGAGCCGGTGCGGCCGACCTGGATGTCGATGCCTTCCAGCACGGTGCGGGCCTGCTGCGCCGGGAACTTGTGAGCCACGGCCCAGCGCGGCGAGCGAGAGACGAAGCCCAGCCGGTTCTGCCAGTCCAGCCGGTCGGCCTTATAGACCAGCCCGTCGATGTCGTAGTTGAGCTTCGGCCGGTCGGCCTCGGTCCAGCGATACGCCTCCATCAGGCCCGGCGCGCCCTCGCGCCGCTCGGAACGATCATTGACCACGAAGCCCCAGCTGCGCAGCTTCTCCAGCGCCTCGCTCTGGCTCGCGGCGAACTCCGAGCTGGTCAGGCCCCAGCCGTAGGCGAAGAAGCGCAGCGGCCGCTTCGCCGTCACGGCCGGATCGATCTGGCGCAGCGAGCCGGAGGCGAAGTTGCGCGGATTGGCGTAGGTGCGCCCGCCCTCCGCCTCGGCCGCGGCGTTGAAGGCGGCGAAGCCGTCCAGCGGCGCGTAGACCTCGCCGCGCACCTCGATCACGTCGGGAATCCCCTCGCCCTTCAGCCGGTGCGGGATGTCGGCGATGGTCCGCAGGTTGGCGGTGACGTCCTCGCCGGTGCGGCCGTCGCCGCGGGTGGCGCCGCGCACCAGCACGCCCTTCTCGTAGCGCAGGTTGGCCGACAGGCCGTCGATCTTGGGCTCGACCGCGAACCACACCGGCTCCTCGGGCGCCAGCTTCAGAAAGCGACGGATGCGGCCGACGAACTCCAGCACCTCGTCCTCGGCGAAGGCGTTGTCCAGCGACAGCATCGGCACGCCGTGGGTGACCGGCGCGAACTGGGTCGAGGGGGCGGCGCCGACGCGCCGGGACGGCGAGTCCTCGCGGATCAGGGCCGGGAAGCGCGCCTCGATCTCTTCATTGCGGCGCTTGAGGGCGTCGTACTCGGCGTCCGACACGGTCGGCGCCTCGTCGCGATAATAGGCCTGGTCGTGCTCGGCGATCAGCTGCGCCAGCCGCTCCAGTTCGCGGGCGGCGTCGGCTTCGGTCAGGTCGGCGACGGCGGGGGATTCGAGCACGGGCATGGAAGCGATTTAGCCCGTCCGGGGGCGCGCCGGGAGCCCCCGCTCGCGGAACCACAGGCGCACTTCCGGGTCGATGAGGCGTGGTCGACCTGCCCCCCACCCTCGCCGCCCGCCGCGACCAGATGTTCCCCGTCTTCGACGCGGCGGAAATCGAGCGGCTGAGCCGCTTCGGCGAACCGCGGCGCTTCCGGGCGGGCGAGGCCCTGGTGTCGGAAGGCCAGGTGGGGCTCGGACTCAACCTGATCCTCTCGGGCGGCGTGAGGGTCAGCTACCGCGACGCCGCCGGTCAGGAACGGGAGGTCGCCACCTACGAACGCGGCGGATTCACCGGCGAGGTCGGCCAGCTTGCCGGGCGTCCCGCCCTGGTGACCATCCGGGCTACGGCGGACACCGAGGCGGCGGCCATTCCGCCCAAGCAGCTCCGGGCGCTGATGATCGAGGAGGCGGACCTGGGCGAGCGCGTCATGCGCGCCCTGATCCTGCGCCGGGTCGCCCTGCTGGAGGTCGGCGGCGGCGGCCCGATCATCGTCGGCCCCGAGGGGCATCCGGACGTGGTGCGGCTGGAGGGCTTTCTGGCCCGCAACGGCCACCCGATGCACCACCTCGACCCGGGCGGCGATCCCACCGCGGCGCAGATCATCGAGCGCTTCCACCTGCAGCCCGACGAGCTGCCGATCGTGCTTTGCCCGGACGGGCAGCTGCTGCGCAATCCGACCGAGGGCCAGCTGGCCCGCTGCCTCGGCCTGGTCGGGACGCTGGATCCCGACAAGGTCCACGACGTGGTGGTGGTCGGCGCGGGTCCCGCCGGCCTGGCCTCGGCCGTCTACGCTGGCTCGGACGGGCTGTCGGTGCTGGTCCTGGACTGCCGCGCCTTCGGCGGCCAGGCGGGCGCCTCGGCGCGGATCGAAAACTATCTCGGCTTTCCCACCGGGATCACCGGCCTGGCCCTGATGGCCCGGGCCTACACCCAGGCCCAGAAGTTCGGCGTGGAAGTCGCGATCCCCGACAAGGTCGTCAGGCTGGCCGCCGCATCGGACGGAACCTTCACGGTCGACTTGGCCGACGACGAGCGGGTGCGCGCCCGCACCGTGGTGATCGCCAGCGGCGCCGCCTACCGCCGGCTGCAGACGGTGGAAACCGACGCGTTCGAAGCGGCCTCGATCCATTACTGGGCCTCGCCGCTGGAGGCGCGGCTGTGCTGCGACCAGGAGGTGGTGCTGGTGGGCGGCGGCAATTCGGCCGGCCAGGCCGCGGTGTTCCTGTCCCAGCACGTGGCCAAGGTCTGGATGCTGATCCGCCGCGACCGACTGGACGAGCGGATGTCCAGCTACCTGGTCGAGCGCATCGCCGCCCGGCCGAACGTGGAGGTCGTCCCCCGCTCGGAGGTCTGCGGCCTGGTGGGACACGCCGGCGTGCTGGAGGCCGTGCGCTGGCGCGACGTGCGGACGGGTGCGGTGACCGAACGGCCGGTGCGCCACCTGTTCCTGTTCATCGGAGCCGAGCCGGAGACGGCGTGGCTGGCGGGCTCGGGCGTGGCGCTCGACAACCGCGGCTTCGTGGTGACCGGGACCGACGCGGCCCATCCACTGGAGACGAGCCTTCCCGGGGTTTTCGCGGTCGGCGACGTGCGCTCGGGCTCGATCAAGCGCGTGGCCGCCGCGGTCGGCGAAGGCGCGCAGGTCGCCGCCGCCGTCTACGCCCACCTGGCCCGGACGCGCCGACCTGAGCCCGCCTAGACGTTCCACGTTTGTTCCGGCATGATCGCGCCAGACTTGGGAGGCGGTCATGGGGCGTGCGTCGGGTCTGGCGGAGCAGAGTGCGAGGGACGTGGTCGGATGCGCGACGGCGCCGTTCGAGCTGGTCGCGCCGGCCGCCCCGCCGCCCACCCACGCCCAGAGCACCGCCGGCCATCGCGAGCGCCTGCGGGCGCGGGCCCACGCCGCGGGGCTGGAGAGCCTGCCCGACTATGAGCTGCTGGAGCTGTTCCTGTTCCGCTCGATTCCGCAGCGGGACGTGAAGCCGCTGGCCAAGGCGCTGCTGGCCCGGTTCGGCTCCCTGGCCGCCGCGCTGGCCGCCCCGGTCGAGGCCCTGACCACCGTCTCGGCGCTGGACGCCAAGGGCAAGGTCCTGAAGATCGGGCCGGAGACGGCGCTGGACCTGCGCGCCCTGCACGACGTGGCCCGCCGGGTGGCGGCCGAGCCGGTGAAGAAGCGCGCCGTGATCTCGTCCTGGACCGCGCTGTTGGCCTATCTGAGGGTCGCGCTGGCGCATGAGACGCGCGAGCAGTTCCGCGTCATTTACCTCGACAAGAAAAACCAGCTGATCGCCGACGAGGTGATGCTGCGCGGCACGATCGACCACGCGGCGGTCTATCCGCGCGAGGTGGCGCGCCGGACGCTGGAGCTGTCGGCCGCGTCGCTGATCCTGGTGCACAACCACCCGTCGGGCGACCCGACACCCAGCCGCGCCGACGCCGACATGACCAAGATGATCGTCGACGCCATGCGCGTTCTGGGCGTCGGCGTGCACGACCACCTGGTGGTCGGCCGCGACGGCGTCGCCAGCCTGAAGGCGCTCGGGCTGATGTGATCCGCGCCTTCGTGGCCGGCGACGAGACGGCGCTCTATCGCGAGAAGGGCCTGCTCTAGGCCGCCTTTGCGTCCTCCAGCGCCGCGCGTTCCCACTCCAGGAAATCCGGCTGCTCCAGCAGGGTCTCGACGTAGGCCCCGGCCGCGCCGGTGTCGCCGTAGTCGCTCATCACCAGGCCGTAGGTCCGGATGCGGGTGGCCACCGGCGTGTAGAAGGCGTCGGCGATCGACCACTCGCCGAACAGGAACGGCCCGCCCTGGCCGAAGCGGGCGCGCATGCCGCCCCACAGGGCGGACAGCCGCCGCAGGTTCGCCGCCGTGGCCTGCGAGACGTCGATCTTCACCCGCTTGGACAGATCCATCGGGCACTCGCCGCGCAGGGAGGCGAAGCCGGCGTGCATCTCGCAGGCGGCGGAACGCGCAAGAGCCCGGGCGATCGGGTCCTTGGGCCACATCTGAACCTGCGGGAAGGTCTCGGCCAGGTACACGCAGATCGCCATGGAGTCCCAGATCACCTCGCCGTCGACCTTCAGCGCCGGGATCATGCCGCTGGGCGAATGCTTCTGGATCTGGGCGGGCGTGTCCTCGCGGTTCAGGCGCACCAGGGTCTCGGTGAACGGCGCGCCCGTGCGCTTCAGCACCAGCCAAGGCCGGAGCGACCAGGAGGACAGGTTCTTGTCGCCGATCACCAGTTCCAACATGAGCCTCGCCTTTCACCGAACGTCGTTTCGGTTCTAGTCGCGACGGCGCGCGACGCAACCCGGTCAGAACGCATCGACGAAGCCGAGGTCGCCCCGCTCGCGCAGAAACCTTTCGCGCCAAGCCTCGCTGGCGGCGTCACGCTGGACCCGCACCGAGACCTGCGACGCGTCCAGCGCCGGCGCCTCGGTCACCCCGACCAGGCGGGCGACCGCGTGAACGGCCGCTTCCGGCGCCGCGACCACGTCCTCGTAGGCGAGCTCCAACGGCGTCACGCCGTTGCGGGCGAAAAACAGCCGCCAGCGCGCCTCCTCGACGACGACCCGGCGCAGGCAGTCGGCGATCAGGTCCGCGTCGTAGGCGGGCGTGCGCGCGTCGGCCGCGTCGGCGCGAAAGGCGCCGGTCTGGTCCGCCCGCGCCCAGGACAGCGCCTGGCCCAGCAGGTCGCGCCGGCGCAGGTGCACGAACCGCAGGCCGGGCAGGACGTTCGCCCACGGCAGGCCCAGCGCGTCGGACTGGAAGGCGAAAAGCTTCAGCCCGTAGATTCCGTTCGGCGTGCGGCCGTGGCGGACCACCGCCTCCAGCTGGCGACGGGGCTCGTCCGGGTAGTCGGGAATGTCCCAGGTCCGCCGCCCCGGACCGTTGAAATACTCCAGCGGGCGGCCCAGCACGCCGGTCGAGGCCAGCACCTGGCACAACAGATTCGTCCCCGCGCGCGGGGCCGCGCACACGGCGTAGCCGCGCAGCTCCGCGACACTCGGCCCGCCCGTTTCGTCCGGAAGTTTCACGGCCGAGATTGACACGCGGCGCTCCTCTTCTAATCAGCGCGCCATGATCCCTCGTTACGCCCGCCCCGAAGCCGCCGCCATCTGGTCGCCTGAGACCAAATACAAGATCTGGTTCGAGATCGAAGCCCACGCCGCCACGGCCATGGCCGAGCTCGGCGTGATCCCCAAGAGCGCCGCCGAGGCGATCTGGGCCAAGGGCAAGGACGCCAGCTTCGATTCCGACCGCATCGACGAGATCGAGCGGGTCACCAAGCACGACGTCATCGCCTTCCTGACCCATGTGGCGGAAATCGTCGGAGACGAAGCCCGGTTCCTGCACCAGGGCATGACCTCCTCGGACGTGCTCGACACCTGCTTCGCCGTCCAGCTGGTCCGCTCGGCCGACCTGCTGATCGAAGGCGTCGACAAGGTGCTGGTCGCCATCAAGCGCCGCGCGCTGGAGCACAAGTTCACGCCGTGCGTCGGCCGCAGCCACGGCATCCACGCCGAGCCGGTGACCTTCGGCCTGAAGCTGGCCGGCTACTACGCCGAGTTCGTGCGCGCCAAAAAGCGCCTCGAGACCGCCCGCGAGGAAGTCGCCACCTGCGCCATCTCCGGCGCGGTCGGCACCTTCGCCAACGTCGACCCGCGGGTCGAAGCCTACGTCGCCGAGAAGATGGGCCTGGCCGTGGAGCCGGTCTCCACCCAGGTGATCCCGCGCGACCGCCACGCCGCCTACTTCGCGGCGCTCGGCGTGGTCGCCTCCTCGGTCGAGCGGCTGGCGGTGGAGATCCGCCACCTGCAGCGCACCGAGGTGCTGGAAGCGGAAGAGCCGTTCGATCCGGGCCAGAAGGGCTCGTCGGCCATGCCGCACAAGCGCAACCCGATCCTGACCGAGAACCTGACCGGCCTGGCCCGCCTGGTGCGCTCGTCGGTGGTGCCGGCCATGGAGAACGTCGCCCTCTGGCACGAGCGCGACATCAGCCACTCGTCGGTGGAGCGCGGCATCGGCCCGGACGCCACCGTCCACCTCGACTTCGCGCTCCGCCGCCTGGCCGGGGTGATGGAGCGGCTGAACGTCTATCCCGAGAACATGGCCAAGAACCTCGACCGTCTGGGCGGGCTGGTGCACTCTCAGCGCGTGCTGCTCGCCCTGACCCAGAAAGGCATGAGCCGCGAGGATTCCTACGCGGCCGTCCAGCGCAACGCCATGAAGGTGTGGCGCGGCGAAGGCGCCTTCCTGGACTTCCTGAAGGCCGACCCGGAGGTCAGCGCCAACCTGACCGCCGCCGAGCTCGAGGCCGTGTTCGACCTCGACTACCATACCAAGCACGTGGACACGGTGTTCGCCCGCGTGTTCGGGGACGCCTGAGGTGACGGCCCTGCGCCTGAACCCCGCGCTGGAGGTCGAGGCCTACGCCGAGACCTTCGCGCGCGAGGGCGTGGTGCAGATCCGCGACGTGCTCGAACCCGAAGCGGCCGAGCACGTCGCCGCCATGCTGAACAACGCCATGCCCTGGGAGATGGCGCTCTCCAACGCCATGGGCGGCGACGAGACCCTGTCCCGCGACGCCCTGGCGGCCCTGGGCCGCGACGGGATCGCGCGCAAGCTGCAGGACGTCTCGGCCCGCGCCGCCTCCGGCTTCGCCTACGTCTATCTCTGCTACCCGATGATCCGCGCCTACGTGCAGCGGCGCGATCCGGGCCACCCGATCCATCAGGTGACCGAGTTCATCAACAGCCGCCCGTTCCTGGACTTCGGGGCGGCGGTGATCCGGGCGGCCGCCGTCACCAAGGCCGACGCCCAGGCGACCTTTTACCGGCCGAACGACTTCCTGACCCTGCACGACGACCGCACCGACCAGACCGCCGGCACCGCGCGCCGCAAGGCGGCCTACACGCTGGGCTTCACCCGCGGCTGGCGGCCGGACTGGGGCGGCCAGCTGCTGTTCCACGACGACGCCGGCGAGATCGCACGCGGCCTGACCCCGGGCTTCAACATGCTGACCCTGTTCGGCGTGCCGCGCATGCACTCGGTGGCCCCGGTCGCGCCCTACGCGGCCGCCCCGCGCCTGTCGGTGGTCGGCTGGCTGCGGGACGACTGAGTCGGCGCTAAAGGCCCGAGCGGATCTGCTCGCGCGCCTGGGCCAGCAGCTCGTCCATCTTCTGGTGAAGCACCGCTTCCGGCACCGCGACATTGGACGCGGCCAGGTCCTGGATGACCTTGCGGGCGACGTCGTCCTCGCCGCTGCGCCCCACGTCGGCGCGGACCAGGACGGCGGCGTACTGTTCGGCGCTCTCGGGCGACAGCCCCATCCGCTCCGCCGCCCACAGGCCCAGCAGCCGGTCGCGGCGCGCGTGCGCCTTGAACTCGACCTCCTGGTCGTGGGCGAACTTCGCCTCGAAGGCCTGCTCGCGCTCGTCGAAGGTCGTCATCCGCCTCTCCGCAGGGTGCCCCGATCGTTAACCTGAACCTCTCGAGCCTGCGGCGCAACGCCACGACGACAGGTCGCGCCGTTTGCGCCCCGTGCCCCGTTCCGTTAGTTTGATCCCGGCCCTATATACGTGTCGAGGCCGATTCCGGAGCGCGCGCCGTCCAGACGGAAATCTGGGGCCGCGCGTTTTTGTTTCCGGAGACCGACACCCCTCCCCGGGGAAGCGAATTCAAATGACCCGCCGCAAGAAAATCTACGAAGGCAAGGCCAAGATCCTCTACGAGGGTCCGGAGCCGGGCACCCTGATCCAGTACTTCAAGGACGACGCCACCGCGTTCAACGCGCAGAAGAAGGCGGTTCTGGAAGGCAAGGGCGTCATCAACAACCGCATCAGCGAGTATGTGATGACGCGGCTGAACGCCATCGGCGTGCAGAACCACTTCATCAAGCGGCTGAACCTGCGCGAGCAGCTGATCAAGGAAGTCGAGATCGTCCCGCTCGAGGTCGTGTGCCGCAACGTCGCGGCCGGCTCGCTGGCGACCCGCTTCGGCCTGCCGGAAGGCCAGCAGCTGCCCCGCTCGATCATCGAGTTCTACTACAAGAACGACAAGCTCGGGGACCCGCTGGTCACCGAAGAGCACATCACGGCGTTCAACTGGGCCCAGACCCAGGAGATCGACGACATGCTGGCCATGACCCTGCGCGTGAACGACTTCCTGTCGGGCATGTTCGGCGCGGTCGGCATCACCCTGGTGGACTTCAAGATCGAGTTCGGCCGCGTGTTCGAAGGCGACTTCAGCCGCGTCATCCTGGCCGACGAGATCAGCCCGGACAGCTGCCGGCTGTGGGACACCGCCACCAACGAAAAGCTCGACAAGGACCGCTTCCGCCGCGACCTCGGCAACGTCATCGAGAGCTACACCGAGGTGGCCAAGCGCCTGGGCATCATGAAGGACATGCCGCGGGTGATCGAAGGCGGCGTGGGCTAACAGCCCCGCCGCGGTCCGCAAGACTTCCCGCGCCGCCTCCCCGCGGCGCTTCCGGCGCATCCGCCGACCGACGAACGGAGTTTGAGGTGAAGGCCAAGGTCCACGTTTTCCTGAAACCGGGCGTGCTGGACGTCGAGGGCAAGGCGGTCGAGGGCGCCCTGCACGACCTCGGCTGGTCCGGCGTCGGCCACGTCCGCGTGGGCAAGACTATCGAGTTCGACTTCGACCACGCCGACAAGGCGAAGGCCGAAGCCGAGATCAAGTCGATGGCCGAGCGCCTGCTGGCCAACACGGTGATCGAGAGCTACCGGATCGAGGTGGCCTGAGCCGATGAAAGCCGCCGTCGTCGTTTTTCCGGGTTCCAACTGCGATCGTGACTGCAAGGTCGCGGTCGAACGCTCCACCGGCGCCCCCGTCGAGATGGTCTGGCACCAGGAGACCGCCCTGCCGTCGGGTCTCGACCTGATCGTGCTGCCGGGCGGCTTCTCCTACGGGGATTACCTGCGCTGCGGGGCCATGGCCGCCCAGTCGCCGGTGATGCGCGCCGTGAAGGCCGAGGCCGAGCGCGGCGTGGCCGTGGTCGGCATCTGCAACGGCTTCCAGATCCTGTGCGAGGCCGGCATGCTCCCCGGCGCCCTGCTGCGCAACTCGGGCCTGAAGTACGTCTGCAAGCCGATCGAGCTGGAAGTCACCAACGCCCAGACCCGCTTCACCTCGGGCTACCGCGAGAAGCGCCACGTGATGATGACCCAGGGCAACGGCGAGGGGAATTTCTTCGCCGACGAAGCCACCCTGGATCGCATCGAGGGCGAGGGTCAGGTCGTGTTCCGCTACGTCGAGAACCCGAACGGCTCGGCCCGCGACATCGCCGGCATCGTCAACGAAAAGGGCAACGTGCTGGGCATGATGCCCCACCCGGACCGCGCCTTCGAAGCGGCCCTGGGCTCGGCCGACGGCGCCGCCCTGTTCCAGAGCGTGATGGCCTCGGCCGCCTGAGGCGCTGACCGAACTTGAAATCGGAAACCCCGGCGCGCCGCTCGGCACGCCGGGGTTTTTGCTTTTCAGGCGATCGGCGCGGCCGCCCGGGTCCTGAGCCGGTTCCAGAGCGCCACGGCTTCGGCCGCCAACGGCTGGAGCCACGACGTGTCCGGCGCGGTGCGCCAGGCGCGCCGCTCCTGGACGAACGGCGCGTTCAGCCGGCGCGCGCCCCAGTTCTCGAAGCGTACGATCTGCGGCCGGGCGGCGGCCGCCCGGGCGGTGCCGCGACGGCCGAACACGACTACTGCCGCTTGTCCGGGCGACGCGGCCGCGGCTCAGGCGGGGGCGGCTCGCCGCCAGGCATGTCCTCGCGGACGTGGTATTCGCGCCGGGCGTCGCGCTGCATGCGCAGCTCCTCCTCGCCCATGCCCAAGCCCTGCTGGCGCATGCGCGTGGAGCTCACCTCCGTCGGGTTGTACAGGTCGTCCGCCGGCTCGCCGGTACGATCGCCTTTCCATTCGCGCCGCGCGGAGGCGCGGTCCCGTTCATGATCGTCTCTGCCGGCGCTCATCTCGGCGGCTCCTTGCTGGGGCGCGACCACGTTCGGCGCGGGCGCGCCGCCAAGGTCGGCGTCGGCCCGGGCGACCACGGTGGTCACACCGGGCTGGTCGGGACTGAGGCTGCCGGCCGCATCGCCGGGATCGCGGTCGCGGATCTCCGCCTCGGTGCGGAATTCGTAGCCGGTCTCCAGCGGCCCGCCGCTGACCTCGCCGGGCACGATCAGGTCGTCCGGGTCCACTTCCGGATCGTCGATCTCGAACACGCCCGGGTCGTCGAACTCGACGCCGCCGACGTGGCGGGCGCTGCCGGCGAAGACCTGGTGTTCGCTCTCCATCGCCTCTTCAGCCGCCCGGCGCTCGAACGCGCGGCGCTCTTCGGGGCTGTCCAGGTCGGGGGTCTGCGGCAGGTCGGGAAGATGCGGCATGGTTTGACCTCTCCTCAGCCCGCGCCCGGGTCGACTTCGTCGCCCTCGGGGCCGCACACGATCGCGCCGCTGCGATTGATCGCCGGGGTCGAGCCGACCCGCTTGTCCTGGTGAGCGCGGCATTCTTCTTCGAAATGCTGGGCCATGGCCGAGGCGCCGACGTCGTCGGCCGCGATGTCGACCTCTTCGGCGTCGCCGCCGGCGCCGCCGTCGACGTCCGAGGCGAACACCTTCTCCTCGCCCGGGGCCTTCTCGTTCTGATGGATGTCGCGGCCGTACGGCGACGCCGCATGGCCGCCGGAGGACTGGTCTCGGACGTCCGGACTCATCACAAAAACTCCATACACACCCCCCGCGGCCCTCCTCCGACAGGCAGTTCCGCCTCCCGGAGTAGGGCCGCAGATTCATAAGCTTGTGGTCCGGCCTCACCCCAACAGCCGGGGACCACCTGTTGGGGCCGGACCACATGGGTGAAGCGCGCGAGCGAGGCGCCCTGTTCCCCGGCGTCTGAATCCGCTAATTCGCCCGGCCATGACCTCAGCCGCCCCCGCCAAGACCAGCGCCGAGCTCGCCGCCGAGTTCGGTCTGAAGCCCGACGAGTACGCTCTGATCCTGAAGCGCCTGGAGCGCGAGCCCACCCTGGTGGAGCTCGGCGTGTTCAGCGTGATGTGGAGCGAGCACTGCTCCTACAAGTCCTCGCGCGCCCACCTGCGCAAGTTCCCGACCTCCGGCCCCAAGGTGATTCAGGGCCCCGGCGAGAACGCCGGCGTGGTCGACATCGGCGACGGCCAGGCGGCCGTGTTCAAGATGGAGAGCCACAACCACCCGTCCTACATCGAGCCCTACCAGGGCGCGGCGACGGGCGTGGGCGGCATCATGCGCGACGTCTTCACCATGGGCGCGCGTCCCGTCGCCCTGCTGAACGCGCTGCGCTTCGGCGATCCGAACCATCCGAAGACCAAGCGCCTGGTCGCCGGCGTCGTGGCCGGCATCGGCGGCTACGGCAACTGCGTGGGCGTGCCCACCGTCGGCGGCGAGACCAACTTCCACCCCGGCTGGAACGGCAACATCCTGGTCAACGCCATGTGCGTGGGCCTGGCCGACGCCGACAAGATCTTCTACTCGGCCGCCCCGGCGGCCGGCCTGCCGGTGGTCTACTTCGGCTCCAAGACCGGCCGCGACGGCATCCACGGCGCGACCATGTCCTCGGCCGAGTTCAGCGAGGACTCCGAGGAGAAGCGGCCGACCGTGCAGGTCGGCGACCCGTTCGCCGAGAAGCTGCTGATCGAAGCCACGCTGGAGCTGATGGCCTCAGGCGCGGTCGAGGCGATCCAGGACATGGGCGCCGCCGGCCTGACCTCCTCGTCGGTCGAGATGGCCGGCAAGGGCGGCGTCGGCATCGAGCTCGACCTCGACGCCGTGCCGCAGCGCGAAGAGAACATGTCGGCCTACGAGATGATGCTGTCGGAGAGCCAGGAGCGCATGCTGGCGATCCTGAAGCCCGGCCGCGAGGCCGACGCCCACCGCATCTTCTCCAAGTGGCACCTCGACGCCGCGGTGATCGGCCAGACCACCGACACCGGCCGCATCGTGCTGCGCCACAAGGGCGAGGTGGTCTGCGACCTGCCGCTGGCCCCGCTGGCCGACGACGCGCCGCTGTACGAGCGTCCGTTCGTGAAGCCGACCCCGCCGGCCCGCCTCGACCCGAAGCAGGTCCCGGCCCCGGCCGACTGGAACGACGCGGTGCTGAAGCTGATGAGCACCCCGGACATGGCGTCCAAGCGCTGGATCTGGGAGCAGTACGACCGCCACGTCATGGCCGACACGGTCGCCGACAGCGCCACCGGCGCGGACGCCGGCATCGTGCGCGTGCACGGCACCAAGAAGGCGCTGGCCGTGGTCTCCGACTGCACCCCGCGCTACGTGCAGGCCGATCCGTACGAGGGCGGCAAGCAGGCGGTGGCGGAAGCCTGGCGCAACCTGACCGCCGTCGGCGCCGACCCGATCGCCATCACCGACAACCTGAACTTCGGCAATCCCGAGCGTCCGGAGATCATGGGCCAGATCGTCAGCGCGATTGAAGGCATGGCCGAGGCCTGCCGCGCGCTCGACTTCCCGGTCGTGAGCGGCAACGTCAGCCTCTACAACGAGACCAACGGCGTCGCCATTCCGCCGACCCCCACGGTCGGCGCGGTCGGCCTGATCCCCGACTACGACCTGCGCGCCGGCTTCGGCGGGCTGAAGGACGGCGACACCCTGGTGCTGATCGGCGACAGCAAGGGCGAGCTGGGCCAGTCGATGTACCTGCGCGCCCTGTTCGGCCGTGAGGAAGGCGCCCCGCCGCCGGTCGACCTGGCGATCGAGAAGAAGCACGGCGACTTCGTGCGCGGCCTGATCCGCTCGGGCCGGGCCAAGGTGGTGCACGACCTGTCGGACGGCGGCCTGGTCGCCGCCGCGGCCGACATGGCGCTCGCCGCCAACGTCGGCGTGACCCTGATCGCCACCTCGACCGAGCACGCCCACCCGTTCCTGTTCGGCGAAGACCAGGGCCGCTACCTGATCGCCACCCGCGACGCCGACGCCCTGCTGGCCGAGGCCAAGGCGGCGGGCGTGCACGCCATCGTGGCCGGGGAGGCCGGCGGCGACGCCTTCGCCTCGCGCGAGCTGTTCAGCGTGCCGCTGGCCGAACTGCGCAAGGCCCACGAAGGCTGGATGCCGGCCTACATGGCCTGAGGCCCCCAGTCGGACTGAAACGCGAGGAAGCCGCCGTCGGAAGACGGCGGCTTCTTTCGTTTGGGGGGCGGCCCTATGTTCGGCGCGAGCGGGGAGAGCGTGCGTGCAGGGCGAGTCGACGGAAACCGAGGCGGCGTGGGCGCCCCCGCCTGAGACCCTGGCCGCGCAGTTGCAGGCCGAAGGCGTGCCCGCCTGGCTGCCGAAAATGGTCGCCGAGCTCCGCAACAGGCTGAACCCGTCGGACGAGGCCCGGCTCGCCTATGGCCTGACCCAGCGCGCGCAGGCGTGGTCCGCCTTCGACGCGGCCGCCTGGGACCGGCTGGAGAGCGGCCTGCGCGCCTTCACCGAAAGCAATCCCAAGGCCGTCGCCGAGCGCCTCATAGACCGGCTGCTGGCCGGAATCGACGTGGAGTCCGGGGCGCGGCGGCGGCTGTGGGATCGCGACACGGACGCGCAGATTTCCCACACCATCACCCTGCTGGGCCGTCTTGGCGGAAATCTGTCGCTGGCGCAGCCGCGTTGGGCCGGCCGGTGGGCGCGGGACTGGTCGGACGCGCACTTCCACCGCGCCAAGCGGGAATGGCGCGACGCCGATCCGGCCGGGGTCGAGCGGGCCTTGGCGCTGACCCGCGCCGCGGCCGTCGGAATCGCCGCGGCGGCGGTCGCCGCCCTGCCGCGTCCAAGATCTCCGTTGCGGGGCGTGGCCCACGGGTTCGCGGGCCTTCGCGACCTGGTCGAGGGCAAGCAGACGCTGGAAGACCTGCGCCGCTGGCGGGCCGTCGTCTTGGCCGGGCGCGCGGGCGTGCGCCAGGCGGCCGCGCGGGCGCGCGAGGACGCGAGATCGGTGCGGACGCAAGAAAACGCGCTGCTGGCGGTGGACGCCGCCGGCTGGGCCGCCTGGGCGACGGAGCTGTCGCGAAGCGGCGGGCACATGATCCACGCGACGTTGGGCGCCGACCTCGCCCGCGAGCAGGCGCGCGCCGAAGCGGCGGTACGACTGATCGACGTGCTGGTCCGGGCGATGGACGCGGCGGCCGGCCTGTCCCCCGCCCCGCCGGCGCCGAGCCCGCCGACGCTGGAGGAGATCGAGGTCGCCGAGGAAGAGCGCGAGACGCGCGAGCACCGGCCGTACGCGCGGGAATGCGCGAACCCGGGCCCGGACCCCACACGCGAGCAGCGCGTGGTCCTGGCCGAGCGCCTGGTGGCGAACGGCGCGGTCGTCGCGGCGACGCGCCGGCCGGCCTTCCCGCTGAAAACCGAAGAGTGGTGGTGTCCGCTGGCCGTGTTCGGCTGGGACATCTACGACGAGAACCTCTGCCCTGACGATCTCATGCCGGGCTGGCTGGCCGATCTGGCCATGAAGCTGGGCGAAGGCTTGGGCGAAGACGGGCAGGCCGAGCTGTGCGCCGGCCTCGTGGCCCGGGCGCGCGCCTGGCCGGCCCTGGACGCCGCCGCCTGGGAGCGGATCGAACTCGACCTGCTGGACGCCGCGGTGGCGCACGCCGAAGCCGCGGCCGCGAACGCGCCGCGCGCCGAGCCCCGCTGGCGCATGTACCTGGACGCGCTCCGGCAGATGCGCTCGCGAGACGAGATCACGCGCTGGGAAGGCCGCGACGCCCTGGGCGTCATCCCCGGCCGGGGCCCGGCCGCGACGGAGGCGCGCCTGCTGGCCCGCGCCGACGCGCGCGTCGCCGCGCTCAACGCCGCCGACCGGCGCGATCCCGACAAGGCGCGCAGCCACAACTGCGCCTGGGCGGTGAAGATGGCCGCCGAGGCCGCCGGCCAGGCGGCCTGGGCCGCGCGCATGGGCAAGGGCGCGGTGATGCGCGCGAGCCAGGCCCGCTGGTCCTACGACAAGGCCCGCCGGGAAACCTGCCGGGCATTTATGGCCCGGCTGTTCGAGCGGATGGACGCGGAGCTCGCCGCCGCGAACTGAGGGCTCAATGGTCCCCTTCGCGCAGCCAGTGCGCGGTGGGCGTCGTGGCGTCCAGCCCCTCGCTGGCCTTCGCCGCGGCGCGCAGCGCGTCCTGGGAAGAGGTCGTGCAGTTGTTCTCGACCATGGTCATGCCCGCGAACGGCGCCTGGGTGGCGAAGGCCGGCTTCTCGCCGTCCTTGGCCGGGGGCGGCGGCGGCCCGCACTGCACCGGCCAGACGCTCATCTGGATCACCCGGCCCTGGTCGTCGAGCGTCGGCCGCAGGCCCATGTAGAAGTACGCCTTGGGCTGGTCCGGCTTCTCCTCCCCGAGCTGGCCGATCATCGGATCGCCGGCCACCAGCAGGAAGCCGCCCTCCTCCTTCCACTTGCCGTCCTCGAAGGTCGAGACTCGCCCGTCGCGCAGGATCGCGTACTCCCAGGACTTCTTGTCGGCGTCGTAGTGGCTGAGGGTGTCGCCGCGGACCAGGAACCAGTTGGCGCACTTGGGCCAGCTGGTGACCGGCCGCGTCTCGTCGAACCGGCAGTCCTTCTCCTTGCCGCCCACCCAGATTCCTTCGCGCAGCGGGGGCGTCGGCGCGGCGTCGGCGGCCGTGAACAGCGGCGCTTCGGTCGTGACCAGGTTGCAGGCCGACAGCAAAAGGCCGGCTGAGAAAGCGAACGCTAAGCAGACGACACGCTTCCATGGGCTGGCCATGACCGTCTCCTCCGAGCGAGACGGCAAGGGAGCGACGTCGCGGCACCAACTGTCAAGCTTGTCGCACCTCCCTCGACGAACGCGGATCGATCGGCCTAGATGGGCGCCGTCGCCGCCAGGGAGCCTCCGCCATGATCGACGCCGCCAAGCTGCAGGGCTTCGTCCACGGCGTGTGGCGCGACGAGATCGTGCCGACCCTGACCGACTACATCCGCATTCCCAACAAGTCGCCGCACTTCGACCCGCAGTGGGCCGAGCACGGCTACATGGATCAGGCGGTCTCGCTGCTGGAAGGCTGGGCGCGCGCCAAGATCGCGAGCGTCCCGGGGGCCAGCCTCGAGGTGGTGCGCCTGCAAGGCCGCACGCCGGTGATCCTGATCGAGATCCCCGGGACCGGGCCGGAGACCGTCCTCCTCTACGGCCACCTCGACAAGCAGCCGGAGATGAGCGGCTGGGCCGAGGGGCTGGGGCCGTGGGTCCCGGTGCTGAAGGACGACAAGCTCTATGGCCGCGGCGGCGCCGACGACGGCTACGCCATGTTCGGGGCGCTGGCCGCCATCCTGGCCCTGCGCGACCAGGGCGTCTCGCACGCCCGCTGCGTAATCCTGATCGAGGCCTGCGAGGAGAGCGGCAGCTACGACCTGCCCTTCTACGTCGACCATCTGGCCGCCCGCATCGGCGAGCCGTCGCTGGTGGTGTGCCTGGACTCGGGCTGCGGAAACTACGACCAGCTGTGGCTGACCACCTCGCTGCGCGGCCTGATGGGCGGCCAGCTGACGGTGAAGGTGCTGACCGAAGGCGTGCACTCCGGCGACGCCTCGGGCGTGGTGCCCTCCAGCTTCCGCATCCTGCGCCAGCTGATCTCGCGCCTGGAGGACGAGACCACCGGCGAGATCCGCCCCAAGGAGCTGTGGGTCGACATCCCGGCCGAGCGGGTCGAGCAGGCCAGGCGCGCCGCCGCGTCGCTGGGCGACGAGGTGTGGACCAAGTTCCCGTTCGAGGCCGGGATGAAGCCGGTGACCGCTGATCCGGCCGAGCTGGTGCTGAACCGCACCTGGCGCCCGCAGCTGGCCACCGTCGGGGCCGAGGGCCTGCCGCCGTCGGCCAACGCCGGCAACGTGCTGCGCCCGTTCACCTCGGCCAAGCTGAGCGTCCGACTGCCGCCCACGGCCGACGCCGGGAAGGCCGCCGCCGTGGTGCAGAAGCTGCTGACCGAGAACCCGCCCTACGGCGCTGTGGTCACCTTCGAGGCCGAGCAGGCCAACCCCGGCTGGAACGCCCCGCCGCTGGCGCCGTGGCTGGAGGAGTCGGTGCAGAAGGCTTCGCAGGCGGCGTTCGGCGCGCCCGCGGCCCTGATGGGCGAAGGCGGCTCCATTCCGTTCATGACCATGCTGGGCGAGAAGTTTCCCAAGGCCCAGTTCCTGATCACCGGCGTGCTGGGCCCGCAGTCCAACGCCCACGGCCCCAACGAATTCCTGCACGTCCCGACCGGCGAGAAGGTCACCCAGGTGGTGGCCATGGTGCTGGCCGACCACCACGCCCGCACCGCGCCCGCCAAGGCCGCGCCGACCGCGACCCCGGTCGGCGCCGGCGCGCCCCAGCCGAAGGCCCGCGGCGGCCTGTTCGGCGGACTGTTCGGGAAGAAGTGAACCCGCCAACGATCGTCACCCTCGGGCTTGTCCCGAGGGCCCATCGTTCCGTTCGCGCCAAGCCTGACCATGGGCCCTCGGGACAAGCCCGAGGGTGACGCCGTATTTGCGGCGGCGCCGCCGTCCCTACCCGTTGACGTTGTCCCGCGGCGCGGGCCATCTGCCGGCCGTCGTTCGCCGAACCAGAGAGCCCGCCCATGAAGACCCGCGCCGCCGTCGCCTTCGAAGCCAAGAAGCCGCTGGAGATCGTGGAAGTCGACCTGGAGGGGCCGAAGGCCGGCGAGGTGCTGGTCGAGATCAAGGCGACGGGGATCTGCCACACCGACGCCTACACCCTGGACGGCCTAGATTCCGAAGGCCTGTTTCCCTCGATCCTGGGCCACGAGGGCGCGGGCGTGGTGCTGGAGGTCGGGCCGGGCGTGACCTCGGTGAAGCCGGGCGACCACGTGATCCCGCTCTACACGCCCGAATGCCGCGAGTGCAAAAGCTGCCTGTCGCGCAAGACCAACCTGTGCACCAAGATCCGCGCCACGCAGGGCAAGGGCCTGATGCCGGACGGCACCAGCCGCTTCTCCTACAAGGGCCGGCCGATCTACCACTACATGGGCTGCTCGACCTTCTCGAACCATACGGTCCTGCCCGAGATCGCGGTGGCCAAGATCCGGCCCGACGCCCCCTTCGACAAGGCCTGCTACATCGGCTGCGGCGTGACCACCGGGGTCGGCGCGGTCGTGAACACCGCCGGGGTCGAGCCGGGCTCGAACTGCATCGTCTTCGGCCTGGGCGGCATCGGCCTGAACGTGATCCAGGGCCTGAAGATGGTCGGCGCGGACAAGATCGTCGGCGTCGACATCAACCCGGACAAGGCCGAGTGGGGCGCCCGCTTTGGCATGACCCATTTCGTCAACCCGAAGGACGTTTCCGGCGACCTGGTCGCCCACCTGGTGGCCCTGACCGACGGCGGCGCGGACTACACCTTCGACTGCACCGGCAACACCGACGTCATGCGCACGGCGCTGGAAGCCTGCCACCGCGGCTGGGGCGAGAGCGTGATCATCGGCGTGGCCGAGGCCGGCAAGGAGATCTCCACGCGCCCGTTCCAGCTGGTCACCGGCCGCGTCTGGAAGGGCTCGGCCTTCGGCGGCGCGCGCGGCCGCACCGACGTGCCGAAGATCGTCGACTGGTACATGGACGGGAAGATCGAGATCGACCCGATGATCACCCACGTCCTGCCGCTGGACCGCATCAACGAGGCCTTCGACCTGATGCACGCGGGCGAAAGCATCCGCTCGGTGGTTGTCTTCTAATGACGATCGAAACCCTCGCCCAGCATCGCGTCTTCGGCGGCACCCTGAACTACTGCCGCCACTTCAGCACCGCGACCGGCGTGCCGATGCGGTTCTCGGCCTTCGTGCCGGCCGGCGAGGGTCCCTTCCCGGTGGTGGTCTGGCTCTCGGGCCTGACCTGCACCGAGGAGAACTTCACGGTGAAGGCCGGCGCCTACCGCGCCGCCGCACGCTACGGCCTGATCGTGGTCGCGCCGGACACCAGCCCGCGCGACGAGGGCGTGGCCGACAGCCCCGACTACGACCTGGGCCAGGGCGCCGGCTTCTATGTCGACGCCACCGAGGCGCCGTGGGCGCCGCACTTCCACATGTGGTCCTACGTCACCCAGGACCTGCTGAAGGCGGTGGACGCCAGCTTCAACACCCTGCCGGGCGCGCGCGGGATCTTCGGCCACTCCATGGGCGGCCACGGGGCGCTGACCATCGCGCTGCGCAATCCGGACCTGTTCAAGTCGGTGTCGGCCTTCGCGCCGATCGTCTCGCCGACGCGCTGCGCCTGGGGCGAGAAGGCGTTCACCGCCTATCTCGGCCCGGACCGTTCGGCCTGGCGCGCGCATGACGCCACCCTGCTGATCGAGGACGGCGTCGGCGCTGGCGCCTTCGACGACATCCTGGTCGATCAAGGCGACAGCGACCCGTTCCTGAAGGAGCAGCTGAAGCCGGAGCTGCTGGCCGAGGCCTGCGAAAAGGCCGGCCAGAAGCTGACCCTGCGCATGCAGCCGGGCTACGACCACAGCTACTTCTTCATCCAGACCTTCATCGACGACCACCTGGCCTTCCACGCCGCGCGCCTGGGCGGCGACGGCGTGAAGCTGAGCGGCCGGGTCGAGGTGCAGTAACGCTCTCTCCTTCGGGGAGAGGCCAAAGCCTCATTCGATCTCGTCACCCGGTTTCACGCCCGCCGGGCAGGGCCCGGTCCATTGGCCCTTGGCGCGGATCTCACCGGCGTCGATCTTGCCCTGAGGCGTTTCGGCCCCGACCGACATCTTCATGTCGAACGCGGTCTCCGAGCCGTGCCAGACCACCGTCAACAGGGACTTCACGCCGCCCCCCTGCTCGCAGACGGCCGTCACGACGAACCCGCCCGCCTTGAGCCCTTGAGTGAACTTGCACTCCGGCGTGTCCCGGCGCGTCAGGATCTCGCGCAGTTCGCGCGTGCCCTCTTCGCCGACGCATTGCTTCTCGACCTTCGTGGTCTTGCCGCGGTCTTCGGTGCTGGTCACCTCCCACAGCCCGGATCGCACCTTCGGCAGGCCGGCGGCGTCCAGCACCACCCCGGCAGGGGCCGCCTCGGTCGAGGTCGACGCCTTGTCGGCGGGGGCGTCGGCCTTGCGGTCGCAGGCGGCCAGGGCCAGGACGGCGGCGGAGAGCAGGAACAGGCGGCGCATACGAGCTTCCAAGCGAGGGGCGTCCAGGATTGGAAGCCGGTCGCCGATGGCTCGCGCGCCCGCCGCGCCCGCTCCAGCCGGTTTGCGGCCAGGCCCGGCGCAGGCGCGACCAAGCGCGCTCCTGGTCGAGGTGCAGTGATCGCCGACCGCGTCAGAAGGCCGTGAGGAAGAAGATCGCCGTCGCGGCGGCCATGACCGCCGTCGCGGCCCACCCAAAGACGGTCGCCCGCCCCGGCAGGGTGAGCCGGCCCATGGCGCGGCCGTTACGCGCGATCAGCATCATCACCACCATCAGCGGGGCGGCCAGCACCCCGTTCACCACGGCCGCCCAGTAGAGCGCGCGCGCGGGGTCGACGCCGAAGAAGTTCAGCGACGCTCCCAGCAAGGTGGTGACGGCGATGGTGGCGTAGAACAGCCGGGCCTTGAGCGGCTTGGCGTCCAGGCTGCCGGCGACCCCGACCATCTCGGTCACCGCGTAGGCGGCCGACCCCGCCAGCACCGGCACGGCCAGCAGACCCGTGCCGATGATGCCTACGGCGAACAGGGCGAAGGCGAAGGGGCCGGCGATGGGCCGCAACGCTTCGGCCGCCTGCGCCGAGGTGGTGATGTCGGTCACCCCGTTCGCGTTGAGGGTGGCCGCGGTGGCGAAGACGATGGCGACAGAAATGACGGTGCTGAACGCCATCCCCGTCAGGGTGTCGACGCGGATGCGCCGGAACTCCGGGCCGGCCTCGCGCGGGGTGACGCACAGCGGCTTGGCGTGATGCCGGTGCTGCTCCTCGATCTCCTGCGCGGCCTGCCAGAAGAACAGGTAGGGGCTGATCGTCGTGCCCAGGATGGCCACCATCGCCATGGCGTAGGCGGCGTTCCACTGGATTTCCGGGATCACCAGCGCGCTCAGCGCCCGCCCCCACGGCACGCCCGCCACCGCCACCACCGCGACGTAGGAGAACAGCGACAGCGTCGTCCATTTCAGGACCGCTGAGTAGCGGGCGTAGTTCAGCGTGACCTCCAGCACCACGCAGATCATGCCGAACATGATCGTGAACGCCGCGCCGCCCCCGCCCAGCAACAGCGCCAGTGCAGCCCCCATGGCGCCGAGATCAGCGCCCAGGTTGACGACGTTGGCGACCAGCAACAGCAGCACGACCGCCCAAAGCAGCGGCCGGGGATAGTGGCGGCGCAGGTTCCGAGCGATGCCCGCGCCCGTCACGCAGCCGATGTGCGCGGCCACCTCCTGGATGGCCACCATCAGCGGGAAGCTGAACACGAAGGTCCAGGCCAGGCCGTACCCGAACTGCGCCCCGACCTGGCTGTGCGTGCCGATGCCGCTCGGGTCGTCGTCGGCCGCGCCCGTGACGAGGCCCGGGCCCAGTTGTTCGAAGAACTTGCGCACTCGGGCTCCGGCAGGAGCGCTCACGGTCAACGCCATACCGACCCCCAAGTCTGGCGGGCCGCAGGATTGCAGCTGGCGACGGCGGATGAAAGCGAGGGCTTGTCCGGAGGCCCTATGAGCGCGCGAACCGTCCCGCCCCGTTGACTCCCCCGCCCCGCCCCGCCATAAGGCCCGCTTTCCCGCGCGGCCCTCGGCCTGCGCGCCGGAAATCCATGACGGGTGACGTGAGCGCCGCCGTTGAAATCGCGGTCCCATCGGGGGATCGCCGGCCCGCGTCGAGTGAAAGAGACGACTTATGTCGAAGCGTCACAACGCGAAGTACAAGCTCGACCGGGCGATGGGTGAAAACCTCTGGGGTCGCCCGAAGTCCCCGGTCAACCAGCGCTCCTACGGCCCCGGCCAGCACGGCCAGCGCCGCAAGTCGAAGGTCTCGGACTTCGGCCTGCAACTGAAGGCCAAGCAGAAGCTGAAGGGCTACTACGGCAACATCACCGAGAAGCAGTTCGTCCGCACCTACACGGAAGCTGCGCGCCGCAAGGGCAACACCTCGGAAAACCTGATCTCGCTGCTCGAGTCGCGCCTGGACGCGGTGGTCTACCGCGCCAAGTTCGTGCCGACCGTCTGGGCCGCCCGTCAGTTCGTCAACCACGGCCACGTGCTGGTGAACGGCAAGCGCGTCAACATCGCCTCCTACCGCGTGAAGGCCGGCGACGTCGTGGAAGTGCGTGAGCGTTCGCGCAACATGGCCCTGGTGCTGGAAGCCCTGCAGTCGGCCGAGCGCGACATCCCGGACTACATCGAGCAGGGCGACCGCGGCTTCTCGGTCCGCTTCGTCCGCGCCCCGGAACTGGCCGAAGTGCCGTACCCGGTGAAGATGGAGCCGAACCTGGTCGTCGAATACTACGCGTCGTAATCGACCCGTATCCGACCAACGGATCTGGAAAGGGCTCCCCTCGGGGAGCCCTTTCTTTTTGGCGTTCAGTCCCCGCTGCCGCTCTCCTCGAGCGTCGGGTGCGCCAGCCGCCAGCCCGGCCAGTGCTGCGGGACCACGCGGGCGTACTGCACCGGCGGCCGCACCTCGTCGCCGAGCTTGGCGGCCGAGTGCAGCGCCCAGCGCGCGTCGTCCAGGAAGCCGCGGGCGACCGCGACCATGTCGGCTTGGCCGGAGGCGACGATGGCCGCCGCCTGGGCCGGCTCGACGATCATGCCGACCGCCATGGTGGGCAGGCCGGCCTCGCGCTTCACCTGCTCGGCGAAGCTGACCTGGTAGCCCGGCTCGGCGCCGGGGATCGGCGCGCGCGGGGCGACCCCGCCGCTGGTGACGTCCACGAAGTCGTAGCCCAGCGCCTTCAGACCCACGGCGAACGCCACCGCCTCGTCCGGCGTGATCCCGCCCTCCATCCAGTCCGAGCCGGTGATGCGCGCGCCCAGCGCCTTGTGGCGCGGGAAGGCCTCGCGCACGGCGGCGGCGACCTCCAGCGGGAAGCGCAGGCGGTTCTCCAGCGAGCCGCCGTACTGGTCCTCGCGCCTGTTCGACAGCGGCGAGGCGAACTCGTGCAGCAGGTAGCCGTGGGCGGCGTGCAGCTCGACCGCGTCGAAGCCGGCGCGGTCGGCGCGGCGGGCCGCCTGGGCGAAGGCGTCGCGCACGCGCGTCAGGCCGGCCTCGTCCAGGGCTTGCGGCGTATGCCAGCCGTTGTCGAACGGCACGGCCGAGGGGGCGAACGTGGTCCACGCCCCCTCCTCCGGCGTCAGCGGCGCGCCGTGGCGGTTCCAGGGGGCGTTGGTCGAGGCCTTGCGGCCGGCGTGGGCGATCTGGACGCCGATCGGCGTATCGCAATAGGTGCGGATCCCGGCCAGCAGCTTCGCGAAAGCCTCTTCCTGCGCGTCGTTCCACAGGCCGGTGTCGCCGGGGGAGATGCGCCCGGCCGCCTCCACCCCGGTCGCCTCCACGATCACCAGGCCGGGGCCGCCCACGGCCAGCGAGCCCAGGTGCATGGCGTGCCAGGGCTGGGGCACGCCGTCGACGGCGCTGTACTGGCACATGGGGGCGACGACGACCCGGTTGGGCAGGGTCAGGCCGCCCAGCTGGATCGGGGAGAACAGACGCGTCATTGAAACAACCTGTGTTGCGGATCCGGCTGAACAGCTAAGTTGTCCCCCGCCGGTTTCAACCCCGGCGTCCGAACCCGCCCGTCTTGCCGATTGTTCACGTGCGGTTCAGCGCGAAACGGCGCAGGTAGCCCCGTCAACAAGAACGGGGATCTCCCACCCTATGAACGTGAAGTCTCTCGCCGTCGTCGCCGCCCTGGCCGTGGCGCCCGCCCTGTCCGGCTGCGTGATCGTGGCCGCCGACACCGACGCGGACGTGCGCGTCACCACGCCGGCCTCGTCCCGCTTTGAATCGATCTACGGCGCCCAGTTCGACGAGCGCGGCTTCTCCGCCCGTCTGAACTCCAACGGCTGCACCACCAAGGACACGGTCGAGGCGCGCGTCGACCGCTCGGGCGCCCGCCCGAAGATCGCCGTGGTCCGCCTGAAGCCCGACAACTGCCGCGCCTTCATGCGTGAAGGCGTGTGGCTGACCTGGAGCCTGGAGGAGCTGGGCCTCTCCAAGGAGCAGGTGGTCGAGGTGCAGAACAGCTTCATGCCGTGGTGAGAACGCTTTCCTTCTCCCGGCCGGGAGAAGGAAGGGGCCCGTCCGCCGAAGGTGGATGGGAAGGATGAGGGACCCGCGGCCAGCCGCCTAACCCCTCACCCTCCCACGCTTCGCGTGGGCCCCGCCCTCTCCCTATGGGAGAGGGAAATCTACTCCGCCGCCTGGGCGAAGGGCTCCAGCATGACGTCGGGGATGCGCACCGGGCGCATGGTCCGGGCGTCCACCAGGCACCATTCGGTGCGGCCCTGGGCGGCGATCCCGTTCGGCCCCTCGATCAGCACGAAGCGATCGAAGCGCGGGCCCTTCGGCTCACCCACCCAGGTCACGGCCCGGGCGGCGTCGCCGGGCATCAGCGGGCGGCGGTAGTCGATCTCGTGGCGCAGCGCCACCCACGACCACCTGGCCCGCTCGTCGGCCGGAAACAGCGAATTCCAGTGCGCCGTGCCGACGTCCTGCAGCCAGCCGACATAGACCACGTTGTTGACGTGGCCGTTGTCGTCGATGTGCTCGGGGCGGATCTCGAGCGGAAGGGTGAAGACCTTCCGGTCGGCCGGCGGCTGGAAGGCGTTCCTCACGCCGCCGACACGCCCTTTTCGGTGAAGAACGGCTGAAGCTCGCCCGACTGGAACATCTCGCGCACGATGTCCGAGCCGCCGACGAACTCGCCCTTCACGTAGAGCTGCGGAATGGTCGGCCAGTCGGAGTAGGACTTGATGCCGTTGCGCAGGTCTTCGTCCTGCAGCACGTCCACGCCCACGAAGCCGACGCCCAGGTGGTCGAGGATCTGCACCACGACCGACGAGAAGCCGCAGCGCGGCTGGTCGGGCGTGCCCTTCATGAACAGGACGACGTCGTTCTGGCCGACGGTGTCGGCGATGAAGGCGTGGACGGGATCGGCGGCGGCGGCTTCGGTCACGGGGATACCCCTTTAGAATCTCGAGCCTGAGCTAGGGGCCTGATCCCGCTGGGTCAAGACGACGAATGGTCCGGCCCGAAGCGGGCCATCTCGATCTGGGCCGGCAGGCCGGACGGCAAATCGCGATCCGGCACCGCGCCCAGCGAGCCCAGGCGGACCGCGTCGGCCGCCGAGACCATGCAGCTGGCCACCGCCGGCTCGGTCAGGGCGTAGGCCAGGCAGATCTCCTCGGCGGTCCAGCCTTTGGTCTGGTGCAGGAAGGCGTAGGTGCCCATGCCCTGCAACGGGCTGTTGGTCGGGGCCGCCGGTGCAGGCTTGGCGCCGCCGAACAGGAAGCCGCGGCGCGCCGGCTGCGGCTGGGCCATGGCTTCGACCTTCTTCGGACTGGAGAGCTCGGCCGGGTACCAGTCGTAGGCCAGCACGCCCATGTCCAGGCTGACCGCGGCCTTGAGGCGGTTGCGCTCCTTCCAGCCCGAGCGCAGGTGGTAGGGCGTCGCCAGCACGTCGAAGGCGCCGGTCGAGACGTAGGCCTCCATGGCGTCGTTGTCGCCGGCCACGCCCAGCAGGCGCACCTTGCCGACCGAGCGCAGGGCCTTCAGAGCCGACAGGGCGCGCTGCGGAAACTCGTCGGCGCTGGGGTTGTCCAGCATGACCAGGTCGATCTGCTCGAGGCTGGAGGTCTCCAGCGCGTGGTCGACCGCGGCGCTCAGCGCCTCGCCCGAGAAGTCGCGCGTGGTCTTGCGTCCGTCGGCGACCACGCCCAGGCGCTGGGACACGAACACCAGGTTGCGGTCCACCACCGACAGGGCTTCGCCCACGATGCCCGGCAGGTCCGGGTCGGCGCTGGCCATGTGGAAGCTGTTGATGCCCTGCTCCAGCGCCGCGTAGATCAGCTCGCGGCAGGCCTGCGGCCCGCGCATGGTGGCTTCGTCGGTCAGGGCCAGGGTGATGGCCGACAGGGTCATGCCTGACCGGCCGAACTGACGGTAGCGCACGCGCTTTCAGTCCTCTCTGGGCGCGCTGGTCTCCAGCGCGAGGGCATGCAGTTCGCCGCCCATTTTGCCTTTGAGGGCCGCGTAGACCATCTGGTGCTGCTTCACGCGCGGCACGCCGGCGAAGGCCTTGGAGGTGATCTTCGCACGATAGTGGTCGCCGTCGCCGGCCAGGTCCTGGATGACGATGTCCGCGTCCGGGAACGCCTCGCGGATATGCGCCTTCAGATCGTCCTGCGACATGGGCATGGGCGGGTCCTCTCTGGAATGGTGAATGGCGGATTCCGGTTAACATCCGCCTGACGGCCGGGCTCCGACGGCGACCTATCGCAAGTCGCCCCTTCCCGTCACCCCGGCGGACGCGCCGCGAAGGTCAATCCCGGTTCCTCGGCATGAACCCGCAGATGGTCCAGCCGACGCCGAAGGCGAAGGCGTAGAGGCCCAGCGCGAAGCCGATCCGGTCGCCGCTGACGTCCTCGGAGTCGAAGCCGACGGAAGTCCCGTCCAGCGCCCATGCGCCCATGGCCACCCAGTAGAGGATGGTCAGGAAGATGAAGAGGCGCTTCATACCGCGGCCCATGGCTCGCGCTCCGGCAACGATCGGCGCGGCCGGAGCCTGCGCCGCAAACGGACGAAGTTGCGCCTCTTCAAACTCACGGCCGGCTTGCGAGTTGCGCGTCCGTCCGCGGCGTCGGTTCACCCCTGCGGTTTCTGCGCCTCGCGGGCCGCCGCCAGTTTGGCCAGCACACGGCCGCGCCCGCGGCTCAGCGCGGTGACCACGCCGCGGAACGTGCGCACCTCCTGATCAGAGAAGCGGGCCCGCGACAGGGCCACGCGCAGGTTGCGCACCATCGAGGGGCGCTTCTCCGGCGGATGGAAGAAGCCGGCCTCGTCGAGCTCGTGCTCCAGCTGTTCGTACAGGCCGATCATCATCGCCTGGTCGGCCGGAGGCGGGCCCTCGCGGAAGCGCGGCGGCGGCGCGTCCAGCACCCGCGTGCGCCACTCGTAGGCGTTCACCGCCACCGCCTGGGCCAGGTTCAGCGAGTGGAACTTCGGGTCGATCGGAATGGTGACGATGCCCTGCGACAGGGCGATGTCGTGGGTTTCCAGGCCGGCCCGCTCGCCGCCGAACAGCAGGCCCGTGCCCAGCCCCTCGGCGCTGGCGTCGTACAGTTTGGCGGCCGCCTCGCGGGGCGTGATCACCGGCAGCTGGGTCTCGCGCGGCCGCGCGGTGGTGGCGTAGAGCAGCCGCAGGTCGGCGATCGCGTCCTCGATCCGCTCGAACACCTTGGCCCCGTCCAGCGGCCAGTTGGCCCCGGACGCCGAGGCCCAGGCCCGCTCCTGGGGCCAACCGTCGCGCGGTCGCACCAGGCGCAGGTCGCTAAGGCCGAAGTTGGCCATCACCCGCGCCACCGCGCCGATGTTTTCGGCCAGCTGGGGTTCGTTGAGGATCACGCAGGGCGGAACGAGCTCGGTCATGGGCGAGGCGTTTACGCCGCTCCGCCCCGGCCGTCACCCCGCGTAGCCTCTCCTCAGGGGCAGCGGTAGACCGTGCGCCCGTAGCTGTCGACCACCGCCACGCACCCGGGCGCGTAGACCGCCGCGGCCGCGACCGGGGCGGCGTAGACCGGGGCGGTCACCGCGGCCGTGGCGGCGACGGTGCGCCGGGTCGTGCGGCGCGCCACGCCGGCGTAGCTGACCGGGGTCGCCGGCCGCCCGACCACCGCCTGGGCCTGGCTGACCAGGTCTGAGGGCTTGGCGGGCAGCAGCACGCCGCTCCACGACAGGCCGCCCGCGAAGGCGGCGGCCGCGACGGCGACGGTGAACAGGCGTCGGGCGATCATGGCTTGGCTCCGGCCTGCGCAGGCGCGGGCAGTTCGCCGATGCTCGACATGGCGTCGAGCGCGACGGACTTCGCCCCCGCGGGCGCGTTGAACGAGAACGCCGTGGCGGGCGCGGCGCCAGTTTTCCAGTCGTGCAGGGTGACGGCGTACTGCGGCCCGCCGGCCACCATCTTGCTGGTGATCACGTACTTGCACGGCAGCGGCTGGGCGCCCTTGCGGACCCACAGCTGCCAGTCGGTGTCGACGTTGCGGAAGGCGAGGTGCTCGCACTCCTCCCCGTTTATGACGCCCTCGCCGATGTGCTTGGCCTCGATCACGCCGGACATCAGCTCGTCGTAACTGCGGGTCAGCAGCAGGTCCGCGCCCGGCATCTCGAACATGTACTTGGTGCGCAGCAGGTCGATCAGCTGGTCCACCGAGCCCGGCGCCGGCACCTGGCTGTAGGTCTTGTGGAAGCGGTCGAACACCGTGGCGGTCTTGCCGTCGAACACCAGTTCCACGTCGGAGTAGCCGCCGGTGCGTTGGACGTGGAGCTTGTCGGGCCGGGCCAGCGCCAGCTCGCCCGAGGCGCTGTAGCTGATCCGCTCGATCTCCGGGGTGATGACGTCCAGGTCGACGTCGAACCGGGCGGAGAGATTGTTCTGGCTGGCCAGATAGTCCGACATGGACTTCAGGATCGCGCGCGCGTCGTCGTCGGCCGAGGCCGGCGAGGCCGCGGCGGCGAGAACGGCCGCGGCGGCCAGGGCTCTGGTCGCGAGCGCGAGCGTCGAGCGCGGGACGGCTCGGGTCATGGTTCGGCTCCCTCCCCGGCCCCCTCGTCGTGACGCACGCGGAGCCCGGCCGGGCGACCACGCGTGGCCGCCGACCATCCGGCCATCCCGTCCCGAAGTCGCTCAGGCCTAATCCCGACCCTCACCCGGGATTCTGCCGAGGGCCTGACGCGCCTCCGCCCCGGGTCCCCGCTGGCGCCGCTTCGTCCGAGCGTTTATACGGGCGCCCACCCGCGCCGCGGCCCGGCCCTGTGCGCCGCCTGCGCTCGCGCGAACTGTAAGAGAGGGATGGAAGTCACATGGCCAAGATCAAGGTCGCCAATCCGGTCGTCGACATCGACGGCGACGAGATGACCCGCATCATCTGGAAGCTGATCAAGGACAAGCTGATCTTCCCGTACCTCGACCTGCAGCTCGACTATTACGACCTGTCGATCGAGAACCGCGACGCCACCGAGGACAAGGTGACGGTCGACGCGGCCGAGGCCATCAAGCGCCACGGCGTGGGCGTGAAGTGCGCCACCATCACCCCGGACGAAGCCCGGGTGAAGGAATTCAACCTCAAGAAGATGTGGAAGTCGCCGAACGGCACCATCCGCAACATCCTGGGCGGCGTGGTCTTCCGCGAGCCGATCATCTGCAAGAACGTCCCGCGCCTGGTGCCGGGCTGGACCCAGCCGATCGTCGTCGGCCGTCACGCCTTCGGCGACCAGTACAAGGCCACCGACTTCAAGGTCCCGGGCCCGGGTCGCCTGACCATCAAGTTCGAAGGCCAGGACGGCAAGACCATCGAGCACGAGGTGTTCCAGTTCCCGTCGGCCGGCGTGGCCATGGGCATGTACAACCTCGACGACTCGATTGCGGAGTTCGCCCGCGCCAGCTTCGCCTACGGCCTGCAGCGCAACTTCCCAGTCTACCTGTCGACCAAGAACACCATCCTCAAGGCCTATGACGGGCGCTTCAAGGACATCTTCCAGGAGGTGTTCGACGCCGAGTTCGCGGCCGAGTTCAAGGCGCGGAACCTGACCTACGAGCACCGCCTGATCGACGACATGGTGGCCGCGGCCATCAAGTGGTCGGGCGGCTTCGTCTGGGCCTGCAAGAACTACGACGGCGACGTGCAGTCGGACGTCGTGGCTCAGGGCTTCGGCTCGCTGGGCCTGATGACCTCGGTGCTGATGACCCCGGACGGCAAGGTCGTGGAGTCGGAAGCCGCCCACGGCACCGTCACCCGCCACTACCGCCAGCACCAGCGCGGCGAGTCGACCTCGACCAACTCGATCGCCTCGATCTACGCCTGGACCCGCGGCCTGAAGCACCGCGCCAAGCTGGACGGCAACGCCGAGCTGCAGACCTTCGCCGAGACCCTGGAGAAGGTCACGGTCGCGACCGTCGAAGACGGCTTCATGACCAAGGACCTGGCGCTGCTGGTCGGCGACCAGCAGGGCTGGCTGACCACCGAGGGCTTCCTCGACAAGGTCGCCGAGAACCTCGAGAAGGCCATGGCCAAGGCGGCCTGAGCCGCCTGACCTTACGGTCCACCATCAGCCCCCGCCGCGCGCTCCGCGCGGCGGGGGTTTTCGTTTGCGCGGCTCGTCGACCGACGTTCCTCGACAAACCTTCGCAAAACCGGGACAAGGTGAAGGTTAACAGCGGCGCGACGCGCATGGTCCGCCGCTCGCTCGGGGAAGCGAGGGGAAGATGCAACGCCTGCTGCCGATCCTGCTGATCGTCGCCGTGCTCGGCGCGGCCGGGGCCTTCGTGTTCGCGCCGATCGGCGCGTTCTTCGCCCTGCGCTCGGCCGCCCAGACCGAGGACGTGGACGCGCTTTCCGACCTGGTCGACTTCGCCGCCGTGCGCCGCAGCCTGCAGCCGCAGCTGGTCGCCGCCCCGACGCCGGGCCCCGACGTGTTCCAGGACCCGCTCGGCGCGCTGAAGCACGCCATCGAGCCGTTCACCGCGCCCGGGGCCGACGCCTACCTTTCGCCCAAGGCGCTCTATCGGCTGACCCTCGGCGCCGGCCGCGCCGCGCCCAAGGACACGCCGGTCGACCAGCCGGCGAACACGCCCTCGGTGCGCTACTGGGGGCCGAACCGCGCCCGCCTGGGCGTACCCGGCCCGTCCGGCGAAACCATCTTCACCTTCGAGCGCAAGGGCCTGTTCAAGTGGAAGCTGGTGCACCTCGGCCTGCCGACGTCCGCGTCGGCGGCGACGGCCCCGGCCGCCACGCCCGCGCCCGTTCCCGCGCACTAGCGTCCTGACCGGCGAACTGCGTTCTTGCTTCGTTCGCACGAAGCGCTACGCTTCGGCCGCCCTCAGGAGAGCGACATGATCAGCTACGTCACCATCGGCCACGACGACCTCGACAAGGCCATGGCCTTCTACGACCCGGTGCTGGCGGCGCTGGGCTGCGAGCGCAAGTGGGACAAGGACGGCTGGGCCGGCTACGGCTCGACCGCCAATCCGGACGCGCCGGGCGTCATGCTGGCCAAGCCGGCCGACGGGAACGCCGCGCGCGCCGGCAACGGCATCATGGTCGGCCTGCACGCCCCGACCCCGGCCCACGTCGACGCCTTCCACGCCGCAGCCCTGGCCGCCGGCGGGACCTGCGAAGGCGCGCCTGGCCCGCGCCCGCAGTACGGCAGCCCGAACTACTACCTGGCCTATGTGCGCGACCCGGTCGGCAACAAGCTGGCGGCGTTCTGCACGACGTACCAGCCGGCCGAGTGAGCTGAGGAGCCGCCCTCGCCCTTCGACAAGCTCAGGGTGAGGGCTAATGGGAGCGCTGTAGAAATCCTCATCCTGAGCTTGTCGAAGGACGAGGATTTCGGGCCCGCTCAGGTCCGCAGCGCTCTCTCGCCTTGACCCGCCGCCCACGCGCGCGCACCGAGGCGGCGTCATGCTCTTCGTCCTCTCGCGCGTCCTCCCCTTCTTCCTGATCATCGGCGCGGGCGGCTTGGCCGCGCGGCTGAAGCTGCTGGACGCGGCCGCCGCACAGGGGTTGTCGCGCTACGTCTACTGGATCGGCTTTCCGGCCCTGCTCATCTTCGGCCTGTCGCATGCGGCGCCGCCCAGCCTGGCGGACGCGCGCGGGCTTGGCGCCTACGTCGCCGCCGCCGCCCTGCCCCTGCTGCTGACCATAGGCCTCGGCCGGGCGCTCAACTGGCCGCGCGAGGTGCGGGCCGGGGCGGCCATGGCGGCGACCGTCGGCAACACCGCCTTCCTGGGCTTGCCGCTGACCGTATCGGTGCTGGGCGAGGACGCCCGCTCGGCCGCCAGCGCCATCATGGCCATAGACGCGGTGATCCTGCTGTCGTGCAGCGTCGGCGTGATCCGCGGGGCCGGCGCGCTGAAGAGCGTGGCTGGCAACCCCGTGGTCGTAGCCGCCCTGGTCGGGGCGATCATGCTGGCGGCGGGCCTGGTCCTGCCCGGCCCGATCGACGCCGCGGCCGGCGCCCTGGCCGCCACCGCCAGCCCCGTGGCCCTGGTGGCGCTGGGCGCGGTGCTAACCCTGGAGGCCGGCCACGCGCCCCGGGCCGAGCTGCCGCCGGTGGCCTGGGCGGCGGCGTCCAAGCTGCTCGTCTCCCCCGCCTTGGTCTGGATCGCCACCGGCCTGGTCGGGGCCTCGGCCGCCTTCCGCACGGTCGCGGTGCTGATGGCCGCCTGTCCGACCGCGGTCACCGTCTTCGTCCAGGCCCGGGCCTACGGCGTGTTCGCGCGCGGCGCGGCCCAGGTCGTGGCCCTGGCCACCCTGGCCTCGGCCGTGACCCTGACCCTGCTGGCCGGCTGGCTCACCGCCTGAGCCGCAACGGCGCCGGCCTTGCAGCACCCCGGGCGGACATCCACGTGTGGGACACCCCGGCCATGCACAAAGTGATCCTTCCCGCGCTCATCCTGCTGGTCGTCGCCAGCGTGGCGTTCGCCTGACGTCTACGCGCCCGCATCGGCCTTCGCCGGCAGCACCGCCATCAGCGCACGCGTGAAGCCCACCGGCGCCACGGTCAGGTGATCCTCGCCGTCCAACACCACGGACCGGACGTGCAGGCCGCGATAGCGGCGCGACTTCAGCACCCGCTCGAAGGCGGCCATGTCGCCGACCAGGTCGTTTGTGCGGTTCTGGCGCGGGCCCGGCCCGATCGTCTCAAAACCACCCACGTACATGAACACCTCGGCCGGCAGGTCGCGGTGCGCGCGGGCGTAGGCCGCCTCCATCTTCATGACGTGGCGCTGGTCGTACCAGAAGGACGGGCTGCCCAGCACGTAGCCGTGGAACAGGGTCGGGTCGGTCAGCAGGATCTGGGCGCCCAGCAGGCCGCCGTAGGAATGGCCCAGCAGCACCCGGCGCGCCGGATCGGCGCGGAAGCGGCCTTCGACGAAGGGCAGGACCTGCGACTTCAGATAGGCCTGATAGGCTGCGCCCTGGCCATGCACGGCCTTGTTCGGGCCGTTCGGGGTGGGGGTGTAGTCGCGCCGGCGGCTGTCGGCGCCGCTGTCGCCGCGGGCGTAGGACAGTCCGACCAGGATGAAGTCCTCCAGCACCGGACCGTCGAGGTTCACGCGCCGGGCGATGCTGCGGATCACCGGGAAGGCGTAGTCGGCGTCGGTGACGTAGAGCACCGGATAGCGCCGCTCAGGATGCGCCTCGTAGTCGGCCGGCAGACTGACGAACACCTCGTACTGGCGCCCGGACACGGGGTCCGGAACGCTCCAGACCTGGGTGCCCGTCAGCACGTAAGGCCCGCCCTCGGACGCGGCGGTCGAAGCCGGCGCGGCGGCCTGAGCGTCGGCGCGCTCGCCGCAGGCGCCCGTGAGCAGGGCGGCGGCCAGGACCGCCACTGAGACCAGAGCCTTCATACGCTTGCCCCCAGCTGAGCCGTTCGACCGTAAGCGAGAATGTGGCGACACGGCGGCCCTGAGCGCCCGCACAATCCCCGCGCCCGGCAGTTTAGCCGCCGACGGCGAGCGGAGGCGGCTTGAACCTTTGGCGACTGATCCTGGGCCGCCGGCTGGCCAACCGGGACTCTCCCGAACGCAAGATCGGCGCGTTCGAGGGCGTGCCGGCCATGGGCCTGGACGGGCTGGGCTCCTCGGCCTACGGGCCGGAGGCGGCGCTGACCATCCTCATGCCGCTGGGCGCGGCGAGCCTGGCCTTCATCGGCTGGGTGATGGCCCCGATCGTGTGCCTGCTGGCCGTCCTGTTCGCCTCCTACTGGCAGACCATCGCCGCCTATCCGTCGAACGGCGGAGCCTACATCGTGGCGCGCGAGAACCTGGGGACCGGGGCCAGCCTTCTGGCCGCCGCCGCCCTGATGATCGATTACGTGCTGAACGTGGCGGTCGGCATATCGGCCGGGGTCGGCGCCCTGGTCTCGGCCGTGCCGGCCCTGCACCCGCACATCCTGCCCCTGTGCCTCGGCATCCTCGCCGTCGTCACGGTCGTGAACCTGAGGGGCACGCTCGACGCCGGGCGGCTGTTCGCGATCCCGACCTACCTCTTCGTCGCCAGCTTCCTGCTGATCCTGCTGATCGGGGTCGTGCGGACTCTGGCCGCCGCCGGCGCGCCGCACCCGCTGGTCAGCCCGGCGCCGCTGGGGCCGGCCACCCAGGCGGCGTCGGCCTGGCTGCTGCTGCACGCCTTCGCCAGCGGCTGCACGGCCATGACCGGCGTAGAGGCGGTCAGCAACGGCATGGGCGCCTTTCGCGAGCCGCGCGTGCGCTACGGCCACCGGACGCTCGCCGCCATCGTCGCCATACTGGGCGTGCTGCTGGCCGGCATCGCCTGGCTGGCCAGCGCCTACCACGTCGGGGCCATGGACCAGAGCCGCGCCGGCTATCGCAGCGTGTTGTCCCAGCTGGCCGCCGCCGTGGTCGGCCAGGGCGTGTTCTACTACGTGGCGATCGGCGCCCTGCTGAGCGTGCTGGCGCTCTCGGCCAACACCAGCTTCGCGGGCTTTCCCCGGCTCTGCCGCACGGTCGCCGCCGACGGCTTCCTGCCCAAGTCCTTCACCCTGTCGGGACGCCGCCTCGTGTTCTCGGTGGGCATGCTCTACCTTTGCGCCTGCGCCGGCGTGCTGCTGGTCGCGTTCGGGGGCATCACCGACCGGCTGATCCCGCTGTTCGCCATCGGCGCCTTCCTGACCTTCACCCTGTCGCAGGCCGGCATGGTGCTGCACTGGCGGCGCATGCTGAGGCAGGCGAAAAGCGCCGCCGAGCGCCGCGGCCATTCGGCCCACCTGGCGATCAACGCCGTCGGCGCCCTGACCACGGGCGCGGCCCTGGCGGTGATCCTGACCGCCAAGTTCTTCGAGGGCGCCTGGATCACCGCCCTGGCCATCCCGCTGGTGATCGCCCTCCTGCACACCATCGGCCGCTACTATCGGCGGCTGGAGAAAGAGGTCGCCGCCACCCGCCCGGTGGTCTTCCGCCCCGGGCGGCCGATGCTGGTCCTGGTCGCTCTGGAGCGGTGGAACCGGGTCGCGGAAAAGGCGGTGCAGTTCGCCCTGACCCTGTCGCCCGACGTCATCGGCGTGCACCTGAGCCAGCTCTCCGGCCCCGACGAGGACGAGGACCTGACCGGCCTCAAGCGGGACTGGCGGATCTATGTCGAGGACCCGGCGCGCACGGCCGGACGGCCGCCGCCCAGGCTGTTCGTTCTGGCGGCCCAGCGCCGCTCGCTGCACGAGCCGTTCCTGAAGTTGACCGAGGAGTTGGAGGAGAGCTTCGGCCCTCGACGAAGCATCGCCGTGCTGATCCCCCAGATCGTCGGCCGGCGCTGGTGGGAGTACCCGCTGCACGCCCACCGCGCGCGGGCGCTGCGCGCCCACATCCTCAAGCACGGCGGCGAGGACGTGACCCTGATCGACGTGCCGTGGCGGCTGGAGTGAGCGGACGTGCCCGGATCAGCGGGAAGGCGGCGGGGCGCCGACGGGAAACTGCGCCACGACCGGATCGACGATCTGTTCGATGTCGGACTGGCTCACGTGCGATCCGAGGCTTTTGGTGCCCTTGCCGTGCCAGACCGGCTGCTGGGTGCGGGCGTCGTAGACGGTGATCATCAGCGAACCGTTCACGCGGGTGTCCGGCGTGATGCCCCAACCGAAATACCAGCTCGGCATGTCGTAGTAGTCGTAGGTGTTGTTCCAGGCCGACGAGATCAGCTCGATCGAGACGATGAAATCGGGATTGGGCCCACGGGCGAAGCCGCGCGCCTGCAGGTCACGGTCGATCACCGCGCGGACGTTGTCGAACAGGACCGGGCTCATGCCCTGAGGCGCGGTCTGATCGTTCCAGGCGTAGCTGCGATAGGCCGACAGGTTCGCGTCGGGCGCGGTCTCGGTCGTGACCTCGGTCGCGCATCCCGCGAGACCTACGAACGCGGACGCCAGAAGGGGCGCCAAAATCTTCGACATCTCGACCGCCCTCACTCGGCAGCTGCCTGCGGAGAACCGGCTCGGACTGTTTGAAGTTCGCGCTATCGCAGGCGGCGAAGGCGCAGGCGCCTCGACGAAACTCGCAGGTCTAGGCTCTGCTGCGGTCTTGACGCCAAGCGGGCAGGATATCCTGAAGCACGAGCAGGCCGAAAACGACGAGGAACAGGATAGGCGGCACCGGCCTCGGCAAGATCGAACGCCCGCGCAAACGAAAGGGCCCGGAGCTCTCGCTCCGGGCCCTTCGCATTTCAGCCTGTGCGCCGCCTCAGCCGGCCAGCGCCGCCTTCACCGCCTCGACGCCGGCGTCGGCCTTGGTGGCGTCCGGCGCGCCGCCCTGGGCGAAGTCCGGCTTGCCGCCGGCGCCCTGGCCGCCCATGGCGATCACCGCGGCGCGAGCCAGTTCGGCGGCGTTGAAGCGCCCCGTGAGGTCCGGGGTGACGGCGACGGTCACCGCCGCCTTGCCCTCGGCCACGCCGACCACGGCGACGACGCCCGAGCCGACCTGCTTCTTGAACTCCTCGGCGATCGGGCGCAGCTCCTTGCCGCCGACGCCGTCCAGCACGCGGCCCATGAACTTCACCCCGCCGATCTCCTCGGGGCCGGCGGCCGCGCCGCCGCCGCCACCCAGCGCCAGCTGGCGCTTGGCGTCGGCCAGCTGCTTCTCGAGGTTGCGGCGCTCAGCGATCAGGGCCTCGATGCGGGCCGGGACGTCGGCCGGCTGCACCTTGAACTGCTGGGCCAGCCCGACAGAGACGTTGGCCTGGTCGAGCAGGTAGCGGCGCGCCGCCTCGCCGGTCAGGGCCTCGATGCGGCGCACGCCGGCGGCGACGCCGCCTTCGGAGACGATCTTGAACAGGGCGATGTCGCCGGTGCGGGCCACGTGGGTGCCGCCGCACAGCTCAACCGAATAGGCCCCCTCGCCTTCCAGCGCCTGGCCCAGCGTCAGCACGCGGACCTCGTCGCCGTACTTCTCGCCGAACAGGGCGACCGCGCCGGCCTCCATGGCCGCCTGCGGAGCCATGACCTGGATGTCGGCCGGCAGGTTCTGGCGGACGACGGCGTTCACCTCGTCCTCGATCCGGTCGAGCTCGGCGGCGGTCAGCGGCTGGCCGTGGCTGAAGTCGAAGCGGATGCGCTCGCCGTCGACCATCTGGCCCTTCTGGGCCACGTGCGGACCCAGCACGTTCTTCAGCGCGGCGTGCAGCAGGTGGGTGGCGGAGTGGTTGGCGCGGGTGCGGGTGCGCCGCTCGGCGTCGACGTACAGGTGCGCGTGGTCGCCGACCGACAGGCGCGCCGAGCCGATCCGGATCTTGTGCACGTGCAGGTCGCCGGCCTGCTTGGCGGTGTCCAGCACGTGGCCCGAGCCGCCGGCCCATTCGATCTCGCCGGTGTCGCCGGCCTGGCCGCCGCTCTCGGCGTAGAAGGGCGTGCGGTCGAACACGACCTCGACGGTGTCGCCGGCGTCGGCGTGGTCGACCGGCTGGCCGTCCTTCAGGATGGCCAGGGTCTCGGCCGTCGCTTCGGTGTGGTCGTAGCCGACGAACTGGGTCGGGCCCAGGCGGTCGCGGATGGCGAACCACTCGGCCGCGGCGGCGACCTGGCCGGAGCCCTTCCAGTTCTGCTTGCCGCGCTGACGCTGCTCGTCCATCGCGGCGTTGAAGCCCTCGACGTCGACGGTCAGGCCGCGGCGGCGCGCCTCGTCCTCGGTCAGGTCCAGCGGGAAGCCGTAGGTGTCGTACAGGGTGAAGGCGGTCTGGCCCGGAATGGCCCCGCCTTCGCCCAGGTCCTTGGTGGCGGTGTCGAGCAGGCTCATGCCGCGGCCCAGCGTGGTGCGGAACCGCTCCTCCTCCTGGCGCAGGGTCTCGGTGACGAAGGCCTCGGCCCGCTTCAGCTCCGGATAGGCGTCGCCCATCTGGGCCACAAGGGCCGGCACCAGACGGTGCATCAGCGGCTCCTGCGCGCCCAGCAGGTGGGCGTGGCGCATGGCCCGGCGCATGATGCGGCGCAGCACGTAGCCGCGGCCCTCATTGGACGGGGTGACCCCGTCGGCGATCAGGAACGACGACGAACGCAGGTGGTCGGCGATCACCCGGTGCGACGGGGCGCGGTCGCCCTCGGCCTTCACCTTGGTGGCCTCTTCGCTGGCCGCGATCAGGGCGCGGAACAGGTCGGTGTCGTAGTTGGAGTGCACGCCCTGCAGCACGGCGGCCAGGCGCTCCAGGCCCATGCCGGTGTCGATCGACGGCTTGGGCAGGGGCTTGCGCGAGCCGTCGGCCGACTGCTCGAACTGCATGAACACCAGGTTCCAGATCTCGACCCAGCGGTCGCCGTCGGCGTCCGCGCTGCCCGGAGGGCCGCCGGCCACGCTCGGGCCGTGGTCGTAGAAGATCTCGGTGCAGGGGCCGCACGGCCCGGTGTCGCCCATGGACCAGAAGTTGTCGGACCCGGCGATCCGGACGATGCGGTCGTCGGACAGGCCGGCGACCTTCTTCCACAGACCGTGGGCCTCGTCGTCGTCGATGTAGACCGTCACCATCAGACGGTCCTGGGGGATGCCGTACTCCTTGGTGACCAGGTTCCAGGCCAGCTCGATCGCGCGCTCCTTGAAGTAGTCGCCGAACGAGAAGTTGCCGAGCATCTCGAAGAAGGTGTGGTGGCGCGCGGTGTAGCCGACGTTGTCCAGGTCGTTGTGCTTGCCGCCGGCGCGCACGCATTTCTGCGAGGAGGTCGCGCGCGGGATCGCCCGGGTCTCGCCGCCGGTGAACACGTTCTTGAACGGCACCATCCCCGCGTTGACGAACATCAGCGTCGGGTCGTTCTGCGGCACCAGCGGAGCCGAGGGCACCACCTCGTGGTCGTTCTTGCCGAAGTAGTCGAGGAAGGTGCTGCGGATCTGGTTCAGGGAGGCCATGGGGACTCGCGCGCGCGGGAGCGGAAAAGAGACCGCTCATATAGAGAGAGCCCCCCCGGGGAGCCAAGCGCTTTGCTGCGGCGCGGCAAGCGGGCTGACGGGCCTTCCAGGCGCACGAAGGTCGCGCCACGGAAAAGAACCGGGCGCCCGCCGGGAAGGCGGGGCGCCTGGTTTCCCCGGATAAAGTTGAGGCGCCCGCCGGGAGGGCGGGCGCCTGGTTTCCCCAGATAAAGTTGAGGCGCCCGCCGGGAGGGCGGGCGCCTCAGGGACCGTGAGGACGCTGACGGCGCGGGGTCGGTCGGCGGGTCGCGCCGGTCGCCCTCGACGGGAACTCTAGAGGGTCAGGAGTCCTGACCTTCGTCGGGCTCGGGCGTGCCCAGCAGCTCTTCGGAAAGCTTGGCGGACTGGCCGCGCACCCGGCGCTCGATCTCGGCGGCCACGTCGGGGTTGGTCTTCAGGAACTCGCGCACGTTCTCGCGGCCCTGGCCGATGCGGGTGCTGGAGTAGGAGAACCAGGAGCCCGACTTCTCGATCACCCCGGCCTTGACGCCCAGGTCGATGATCTCGCCGATCTTCGACACGCCCTCGCCGTACATGATGTCGAACTCGACCTCGCGGAACGGCGGGGCCACCTTGTTCTTCACCACCTTCACACGGGTGGCGTTGCCGACCACCTCGTCGCGGTTCTTGATCGCGCCGGTGCGGCGGATGTCCAGGCGCACCGAGGCGTAGAACTTCAGGGCGTTGCCGCCGGTGGTGGTCTCCGGCGAACCGTACATCACCCCGATCTTGTGGCGGATCTGGTTGATGAAGATCACCAGGCACTTGGACTTGGAGATCGACGCGGTCAGCTTGCGCAGCGCCTGGCTCATCAGGCGGGCCTGCAGGCCCGGCAGGCTGTCGCCCATCTCGCCTTCGATTTCGGCCTTGGGCGTCAGGGCCGCCACCGAGTCGATCACGATGATGTCGATCGCGCCGGAGCGGACCAGGGTGTCGGTGATCTCCAGCGCCTGTTCGCCGGTGTCCGGCTGAGAGACCAGCAGGTCGTCGAGGTTGACGCCCAGCTTGTTGGCGTAGACCGGGTCCAGCGCGTGCTCGGCGTCCACGAAGGCGGCCACGCCGCCGGCCTTCTGGACCTCGGCCACGGTGTGCAGGGCCAGCGTCGTCTTGCCCGAGCTTTCCGGCCCGTAGATCTCCACGATGCGGCCCTTCGGCAGGCCGCCGATGCCCAGCGCCAGGTCGAGGCCAAGCGAGCCGGTCGAGACCGACTCGATCTCCACCACCTTGCCGCCGGCGCCCAGCTTCATCACCGAGCCCTTGCCGAACGCCCGGTCGATCTGAGCCAGCGCCGCTTCCAGCGCGCGTTGCTTGTCCGCTTCGTCCTTGCCCACGAGTCTCAATGCCGCCTGTGTCACTTCGGGCCTCCCCTATCGCACGATTCCAAACCGTGTCTGCCGGAGAGCCCCGCCGTCTCGACCGCTCGAAGCGTCCCCATGAGCTGAACCGTACTCGTTTCGTTCCATGTTCGCAAGATGTTCTCTTTCACCCCGCGAACGGAACGCGTTCCGCCCTCGCCCGCTCTCCCCGAAACGGAGGCGAACCCCATGGTCGACAAGGATTTCAAGCCGGGCGACAAGGTCCGCTGGAACACGCCGCAGGGCGAGACCCGCGGCGAGGTCGTGCGGAAAGAGACCAAGACCACCCGCGCCGGCGGACACTTGGCCAGGCCGGACAAGGCCCACCCCGAATACCGGGTGCGCAGCGACAGGACCGGCGGCGAGGCGATCCACCGCCCCGAGGCCCTGCGCCGCGACTGAAAGCCGCGCTCAAACTCGTTCGCCGCGGCTCTGCTCCGCTCAGGTGAACAGGAAGTCGCCGCGGTGCAGCTCGCTCACGCCTTTCACCAGGATCGAGTTGTCCGCGTCGAACTGGATCAGCACGCCGTCCGCCGTCTGCTCGAACAGCGCCGAGAGCTCGCGGAAATTGTGAACGTCGGTGTCGTGGAGTTCGATACGGTCGCGGCTCGTCTGGAAGTCCTCGATGGTGTCCTTGCCGTTCTCCGCGCCGAACACGAACCGGTCCGCCCCGCCGCGCGCCTGATCGGACATGGCGGCTGCGTCGCCCCACATCCGGTCCGTCTCGCCCTGGCCGCTGACCAGCCGGTCGTTTCCGCCCCGGGCCTGGCCCTCCAGCGTCAAACCGTCGCCGTACATCTCGGTGATGGCGGGGAAGAAGGTCGGGTTCTGGTCCTTCGCGATCAGAACGTCGTTCCCGCCGCGGGCGTTGTCGCTCAGGGTCTTGGCGTCGCCGACGAGCCTGCTGAACAGGTCGTCACCCATGATCGTGTCATCGCCGCCGCCGGCGCGACCGCTCATCGTGTCGGCGTCGCCGTACAGCTCCATGCCGCCGTGGAAGGGGGTGACGCCGCCCAGGTGGTCGTCCCCACCGCGGGTCCGGCCGGTCATGCTCACGGCGTCGCCGTAAGCGATCGCGCCAAAGTCGCCGGCGACGCGGATATCGTCGTTCCCGCCGACAGCCCGGTCGCTCATGGTCAAGGCGTCGCCGACGGCCTTGGCCTCGAACGTCCCGCGCGCGCTGAGAATATCGTCGCCGCCGCGGGTCTTGCCGAGCATGTCGAACGCATCGCCGACGACGGTGACCGCACTCTCGTTCTGCCCGAGAATATCGTCGTCCCCGCCGCTGGCCCCTTCAGCGAGCGTGCGGGCGTCGCCGACCAGCGCGCCGAACCCACCCTCCAGTTCGTGGATGGTCTGGTCCCCGGCACGCGTCCGGTCGGCGAGGGTGCCGGAGTCGTCGCCAAACTCCACGGTCCCGAAAATCGGATCGTCATTGATGATCACGGTCATGGAAAGCGCCTCCAAACGGCGGCTCAACTCAGGACCTCATGGCTTGTGTCCGCCGCAGTTCACCCTGGCCGCAGGTATGGTCGCCTCAGGTCGAGAATTTGCGCTTCGCGGCGGGCATGTAGCTGGGGCCGACCGGCACGGCGACGCCGTCGGCGAGGATCAGCACCGCCCCGCCGGCTCCGTTCGGCTGGAACTCGCGCACCGCTTCAGGCCGCACGAAGGCTGAGCGATGCACGCGCATGAGCTCCTGCGGATCCAGCCGCTCCTCCAGCGCCGCCATGGTGGCGCGCAGGATATGGCTGCGCTGGGCGGTGTGCAGCAAGACGTAGTCCTTGGCCGCCTCGATCCACTCGATCGCCTTCAGCGGCACCCGCTCCAGCCCCAGGCGCCCCTGCACCCAGAAGTCTCCCGCCACCGGCGGCGCGTCCACCGCCGCCGGCCGGCGGCCCTCACGGCGGCGGCGCACCCGGTCCACCGCCTGACGCAGGCGGTCCAGCCGCAGCGGCTTGAGCAGATAGTCGGCCGCCTCCACGTCGAAGGCGTCGACCGCGTGGTGCTCGAAGGCGGTCAGGAAGATGATCTCCGGGCGCCGCTCGGCCGGAATGTCGGCCGCGACGCCCAGGCCCGAGCGGCCCGGCATCTGGATGTCCAGAACCGCCAGGTCCGGCTGCAGGCGCGCGATGGCGTCCAGCGCCTCGACGCCGTTGCGGGCGGTCGCCACCACCTCGGTCCCCGGCACGTCCTCGAAGGCCACCGCCAGGCGCTCCAGCGCGAGCGGCTCGTCGTCGGCCAGCACCACCCTCATCGTCTCGCTCACGCGGCAGCCCTCTCCGCCCAGGTCAGCGGGAACCGGACCGCGGCCCGGAAGCCCTCGCCATTCGCGCCCGCGTCCAGCGCGGCGCGCGCCCCGTACAACAAGGCCAGCCGCTCGCGCACGTTGTTCAGGCCGACGCCGATTCCCGGCGGACGCGGACCAGTCTGCACCTCGCCGGCCCCGTCGTCCTCGACCGAAAGGACGAGATCCTCGCCCTCGCGGCTCGCCGCCACGCGCAGGGTCACCGGCCGCAGGGCCGGGCTGACCGCGTACTTCACCGCATTCTCGACCAGCGGCTGCAGCAGGAAGCTGGGCGCCATGGCCCGGAGCAGCTCCGGCGGACAGTCCCAGACCACCCGCATGCGGTCGCGGAAGCGCTCGGCCTCGATGTCCAGATAGGCCTGGGTCACGGCCAGCTCGTCCTCCAGCGGCGTGAACGGCTCGGCGTCGGCCGCCAGCGAGGCGCGCAGGAAGTCCGACAGCTTGCCGATCATCGCCTCGGCCTCCTTGGCGCGCTTGGTGACCACCAGGCTGCCGATGGCGTTCAGCGTGTTGAACAGGAAGTGCGGGTTGAGCTGGAAGCGCAGCGCCGCCAGCTGCGCGCGACTGGCCGCCGCCAGGGCCTCGGCCAGGCGACGGTCGCGCTCGCGGGTCTCGATCACCGAGATCAGCCCGGTCGCTCCCATGCCGAAGAAGCCGTAGAGCGCCAGGTAGAGCACCGCGTTGGTGGTGATCACCAAGCGCATGGTGAGGGCGAACAGGGGGTTGTCGGACACGACCTGTCCTTGCGGGGCCTCGCCCGGATGCAGCCAGCCGGCGGTCTGCAGGTCGGCCGTGACGTGCAGCGCCCAGGCCAGGGCAAGCACGAGGCCGAGGACCACGATCCGCCCCGGCCGGCGGTTCTCGGGAAGGGCGATCGCGAGCCGCCAGGCGCCGGCGCACAGGATCACGCCGAGCGCGGCCAGCGCGGTCCACCGCACCGCCTCGCGCGGCGAGAACAGGTCCGGCTCGGCCAGACCGCCCGCCATCATCAGCAGCAGGCCCAGCGTCCACACGCCCCCGATCAGCCGCAGGGCCTGGGGCCAGTGGCGATCGGAAACGACAGGCTGGGCGGTGGACGTCACGGGCGTGAACCTGAGCAAGACACGCATCGACCCTACACGGACAGGCGTCTGAGCGCTCGGACCTTCGTCGCAGCTTCGTCGCGGTTCCGGCGCTCGGTCGCAGGGCGGCGGACGCGACGCGCGGAGAGGGTGATACAAGCGTCAAAGCAAAGCTTCGGAGCCGCCCCGTGCACAAGACCCTCGCCGCCGCCGTGCTCGCCACCGTGCTGGCCGGATCCGCCGCCGGCGTGACCGCCCAGACGGCGCCCCAAACCACGCCGCAGGCCGCCACGCCCGCCGCCACTTCCGAGCCCCTGACGCGCGCCGAAGCGACGGCCGCCCTGAAGGCGCTGGACGCCGCGCTCGACACCTACATCTTCCCCGACGCGGCCGCGAAGGCGCGCAAGGCGCTGAAGGCCGGCTGGAACGACTATCTGGCGATCGGCGACAAGGCGGCCTTCGCCGAGCGGCTGACCCGCGACATCGGCGCGGCGCTGGACGACCACCACTTCTACGTCCGCGCCAGCGCGCCGGGCCCGCGCCCGGCCCCGGCGAACCCGCTGGCGACCGAAGCCGCCGACGCCTACGGCTTCGCGACCGTCCAGCGCATGCCGGGCAATATCGGCTACATCGACCTGCGCCAGTTCTCCGACAGCCCGGAGGGCGCCAGGCGCGCGGAGGCGGCCATGGACCTGGTGCAGGACACGCAGGCCCTGATCATCGACCTGCGCGCCAACCGCGGCGGCGGCGGCGCGGCCATGGCCGCCCTGATCGGACGCATGGCCTCGACGCCGATCCCCCGCTCCGAGCTGATCTGGCGCGAGGGCGAGACCTTCACCCGCGTCCCAGGCGAGACCACCGACTATCCGGCCGAGAAGCGCTACGCCCGCCCGGTCTTCCTGCTGACCGCCAACTTCACTATCTCCGCCGCGGAGGCCTTCGCCTACGACCTGCAGGCGGCCGGGCGCGTGACCGTGGTCGGCGAGACCACCCGCGGCGGGGCCAACCCGATGAACCGGCCGCCGTACGATCTGGGCGCGGGCCTGCGCGCCTGGGTCTCGAACGGCCGCTCCGAGCACCCGGTGACCAAGGGCACGCCCAACGGCACGGGGGTGAAGCCCGACGTGCCGACCGCGCCGGCCGACGCGCTCAAGGTCGCCTACGCCCGCGCGCTGCAGGACCTGCCGACCGAGGGCCTGACGCCCGGCCAGGCGCGCGAGCTGGACAAGGCCAGATCCGACGCCGAGGCCGCCCTCGCCCGCACGCCCTGATCTGAAAGCAAAAGGCCCCCGGCGCGGAAACGCCGGGGGCCTTCGCAATTTCAGTCTTGGGCTATCAGGCGTTGGCCGCCCAGCCGGCGACGTTGCGCTCCAGCACGGTCAGCGGCACCGAGCCGTTCAGCAGCACCGCGTCGTGGAAGCCCTTCAGGTCGAACTTGGCGCCCATCTTGGCCTTGGCCTCGTCGCGGATGCGGGCGATGACCGTGTGGCCGATCTTGTAGCTGCAGGCCTGGCCCGGCCACACGCAGTAGCGCTCGATCTCGCGGGCGGCCGAGGTCTCCGGCTCGCCGCAGTTGTCGACCATCCACTTGATCGCCTGCTCGCGGCTCCAGCGCTTGTGGTGCATGCCGGTGTCGACCACAAGGCGCACGGCGCGGAACAGATAGGACTGCAGGAAGCCGACCCGGCCCAGCGGGTCGTTGTCATAGACGCCCATCTCCATCGCCAGCTGCTCGGCGTACAGGCCCCAGCCCTCGTTGTAGGACGAGGAGCTGCCCAGACGGCGGTAGAGCGGCAGTTCGCCGGCTTCGAGTGCCAGGGCGTTCTGCAGGTGATGGCCCGGCACCGCCTCGTGGTAGCTCAGGGTCGGCAGACCCCACTTCGGCCACTCCGAGGTGTCGCGCAGGTTGATGTAGTAGGCGCCCGGGCGCGAGCCGTCGAGCGAGGGGCGGTTGTAGTAGCCGCCCGGCGCGCCGGCCTCGATGGTGACCGGCACCCGGCGGATCTCCACGCGCGCCTTCGGCACGGTGGCGAACACTTCCGGCAGACGCGCCCACATGGCCTGGACCTGGGCGTTCAGGGCGGACAGCAGCTCGGCCTTGCCCGCGTCGGTGTTCGGATAGAGGTGCTGCGGGTCCTTGCTGAGCGCGGTGATGCGCTCGCCGACCGTGCCCTGGGTCATGCCCTGGGCCTTCAGGATCACGTCGATTTCCGATTGCAGCTTGGCGACCTGGTCGAGGCCGATCTTGTGGATCTCCTCGCCCGACAGGCTGGTGGTGGTGTTGGACTTCAGGCCGTGGGCGTAGAGCGCCTCGCCCTTGGGCAGGCGCCACACGCCGGCCTCGTGGGTCGCCTTCGGCTGCAGGGCCTTCAGGGCGTCGATCTGGCGATCCAGGGCGGCGCGGACCGGGCCGGCCACGATGGCCGTGGCGGTGGCTTCGTAGTCGCCGGCGACGCCGGCGGCCTGGGCGCGGCGGACCAGCGAGCGCACCAGCGAAGTCTCGCCCGGGGCGGTGTCGCGCAGCGCGCTCAGCTGGACGATGGCCTTGGCCAGCACGAAGTCGGGGGCGATCACGCCCACGCCGGCGTCGTGCTTGACCCGCTCGGTCTCCTGGTCGAGCGCCGTGGCGAAAGCGTTCAGGCGCGAGACGTAGGCGTCGGCGTCGTCCTTGGTCGCGATCTTGTGCTGGTTGTCGAGCCAGTCCGGCAGGCCCTGGTAGGAGCCGCCCAGCTGGCTGACGATGTACGGGTTCGGACGCCCGCCCATCGAGCCGTAGTTGAACGTCTTCGCGCCGTCGGCGGAGACCTGGTAGCGGAACTGGGTGATGTCGTAGGTGACCTGCGAGGCCGGCGACAGCTTGGCGCGGTTGATGGCGCCGAACTCCTTCAGCCGGCGCGCCGCGCGGGCGCGGTCGTCGGCGACCGAGGCCAGCGAACGGTCGTCCAGCTTGAACTTCATCGCGGCGCGGGCTCCGGTGTCGAGGCCGAGGCTCGTCACCTGCTCGGGCGAGTCGTTCAGGTTCTCTTCCAGATGGCGGGTCAGAAGCGCGTCGAGCTTCTGGTCTTCGGTCTGGACCTGAGCCAGAGCCGGAACGGCGGCGGCCAGGGCGCCGGCGCCCGCCCCCGCGGCGAGCAGTTGACGACGATCGATCACGCTATTCACTCCCCGATGATGCGGGCCCTCGCGGGGCCGTGCGGCTCCCTGCGGAGCTCGTCGACGCAAAGGGGTAAGGGAGACGCCGAAGCTGGGCAAGCGGCTAACGTTGCCGCACAAACAATCGGACGCGGCCGCCGGCGCATCGCCCGCCGGCGGCCGCTCCCGGATCAGGCCCGCGACGCGGCCCAGTCGCCGATCACGCGCTCCAGCACTTCCAGCGGCATGGCCCCGGCCAGCAGGCCGGCGTCATGGAAGCCACGGATGTCGAACTTCGGCCCCAGCTTGGCCTTGGCGGCCTCGCGCAGGCGCAGCCAGGTCATCTTGCCGACCATGTAGCTGCACGCCTGGCCCGGCCACACGCAGTAGCGCTCGATCTCGGTGATCGCCGACGCCTCCGGATCGCCCAGGGTGTCGACGTTGTAGCGGACCGCCTGCTCGCGGCTCCAGCGCTTGGCGTGCATGCCGCTGTCCACCACCAGACGCACGGCCCGGAACAGGGCGTCGTGCAGGTAGCCGATGCGGCCGAACGGGTCGTTCTCGTACATGCCCATTTCGTCGGCCAGTTGCTCGGCGTACAGCGCCCAGCCCTCGCCGTAGCCGGCGAACCACATGGTCTTGCGCAGCATGGGGATGCCCTGCGCCTCCAGGGCCAGCGTCCCCTGCAGGTGGTGGCCCGGAACCCCCTCATGGTAGGTCAGGGTCGGCAGGGTCCAGCGCGGCACCTCGGCGGTGTCACGCAGGTTGATGTAGTAGGCGCCCGGGCGCGAACCGTCGAGCGTGCCCGGCTGGTAGGAGCCGCCCGGCGCCCCGGCCTCGATGGCCGCCGGCACACGCCGGATTTCCAGCCCGGCCTTGGGCAGGGTCCCGAAGTAGTCGGGCAGCTTGGCGGAGACGACCTTCACCAGGCCGTTCAGGTCGCTGAGCAGCTGCGCCTTGCCGGCCTCGGTGTTCGGGTAGATGAACTTCGGATCCTTGTAGAGGGCGTTCAGCCGCTGGCCGACCGTGCCCTGGGTCATGCCCTGGGCGCGGAAGATGGCGTCCATCTTGCCGGAGATCTCGCCGACCAACTGCAGGCCCAGGGCGTGGATCTCGTCGGGGGCCATGTCGGTGGTGGTCTGCAGCTTCACGCCGAAGCGGTAGTAGGCCTCGCCGTCCGGCAGACGCCACACGCCGGCGTCGTGCACGGCGTTCGGCCGCCAGCTCTGCAGCAGGGCGATCTGCCGGTCCAGCGCGGCCATGACGGGCCCCTCGACCAGGGGCCTGGCCCGCCCGGCCCAGTCGCCGGCGATCTGCTTTTCGGCCGTGCGCCGCGCCAGCGAGGCGACCAGGGTGGTCTTGTCCGCCGGCGTGCCGCGCAGGGTCTTCATCTGCTCGAGCGTGCGGTCGATGACGAAGTCCGGCGGGATCACCCCACGCGCGGCGTCGGCGCGGGCCCGCTCGGTCTCCTGGTCGAGCGTCGTGGCGAACTGCGCCAGGCGCGACAGGTAAGCCTCGGCGTCCTCGCGGGTCTCGACCGGGTGCTGGCTGTCCAGGAAGTCGGGAATGCCCTGGTAGGCCCCGCTCAGCTGGCTGAGCACGTAAGGCGCCGGATAGCCCGGCGCGCCGTAGTGGAAGCGATCGGCGCCCTCCAGCGACACCCGGCTGGAAAAGTCGAGCGTGTCGTAGTTGACCGCCGCCATGCCCGACAGGACCTGGCGGTCGATGGCCTTCAGCTCGCCGTAGAAGGCTCGGCCGATCTGCAGGTTCTTCTCGATGGTCGCGGCCGACTGGTCGTCGAGCTTGCTGCGCGCCCAGGCCCCCTCGCCGGTGTCGAGCCCGAGGCTCGTCATCGTGGTCGGCGATTCCTTCAGCTGCTCCTGGAAGATCCGGTCGAACAGGTCATTCAGCTTGGCCTCTTCGGCCGCGGCCGACGGCGAAGGCCTGGCGGCCGGCTTCGGCGCCGCAGACGTGGTCGCGCATCCGGAGACCAGTCCGGCCACGCCGGTCGCGGCGGCGGAGAGCAAGAGGCGGCGGCGATCCAGCATCGGGAGTTTCCTCGGCGTATCTCGGCGTTACCGCCAAGGCGTAGGCGCTCGCCTCAAGCTCGGCAAGACGAGCGGCTGCAAATGTTTCGCCGCCAACAACCGCCGCAAATGAAAACGCCGCCGACGGCGCGGGCCGTCGGCGGCGTGATCATTCGAACGCGATCGGCGGCGATCAGGCCTTCGAGGCGGTCCAGTCCTGGATCACCCGCTCCAGCACCGCCATCGGCATGCCGCCCGACAGCAGGCCCGCGTCGTGGAAGCTCTTGATGTCGAACTTCGGACCGAGCGTCTTCTTGGCGTTCTCGCGCAGCTGCATCCACTTGGTCTGGCCGACCTTGTAGCTGGACGCCTGGCCCGGCCACACGCAGTAGCGCTCGACCTCGGTGACGTGGGCGCTCTCGGGCTCGCCCAGGTGCTCGGTCATGTATTTGATCGCCTGCTCGCGGGTCCAGCGCTTGTAGTGCAGGCCGGAGTCGACCACGAGGCGCACGGCCCGGAACAGGTAGCTCTGCTGGAAGCCGATGCGGCCGTACGGGTCGTTGTCGTACATGCCCATCTCTTCGGCCAGCTGCTCGGCGTACAGCGCCCAGCCTTCCGAATAGGCGCTGAAGCCCATCACCTTGCGCAGCATCGGAATGCCCTGGGCTTCCAGCGCGAGCGTGATCTGCAGGTGGTGGCCCGGGATCGCCTCGTGGTGGGTCAGGGTCGGCAGCGACCACTTCGGCCACTCGGCCGTGTCGCGCAGGTTGATGTAGTAGGCGCCCGGACGCGAACCGTCGAGCGTCGGGCCCTGGTAGTAGCCGCCCGGCGCCCCGGCCTCGATGGCCGCCGGCACCCGCCGCACCTCGACGCCCGCCTTCGGCAGGGCCCCGAACCAGGCCGGCAGCTTGGCGCTGACCACCTGGATGTGACGGTTCAGGTCGGCGATCAGCTCGGCCTTGCCGGCGTCAGTGTTCGGGTAGAGGAAGCGCGGGTCCTTGGACATGGCGCTCAGACGCTGGCCGACGGTGCCCTGGGTCATGCCCTGGGCCTTCATCAGCGCGTCGATGCGACCGGAGATCTCGGCCACCTGCTCCAGACCCATCTTGTGGATCTCGGCGCCGGTCATCTTGGTGGTCGTGTAGGACTCCAGGCCCCAGTCGTAATAGGCGTCGCCGTTCGGCAGGCGCCACACGCCGGCGTCGTGCGTCGCTTTCGGGCGCATGGCCTCCATGGCCGCGATCTGGCGGTCCAGCGCCGGATAGACCTGGGTCTCGACGATCTTCTGGGCGTCGGCGCCGTAGTCGCCGGTCACGCCGGCTTCCTTGGCGCGGCGGGCGACCGACTTGACCATGGTGGTGTCGGCGGCCGGCGTGGCGCGCATGCCGCGCAGCTGCAGCAGGGTCTTGTCGATGATGAAGTCCGGCGGCGCGGCCCCGGCGCCGGCGTCGGCGCGGGCCCGGTCGGTCTCCTGGTCCAGCGCGGTGGCGAAGGCCGCCAGGCGCGACAGGTAAGCGTCGGCGTCGACCTTGTCGGAGATCTGGTGCTGGCTGTCCAGGAAGTCCGGGATGGTCAGGTAGGCCGAGCTCAGCTGGTTGACCACGTAGGCCTGCGGATAGGTCCGCGCGCCGTAGGTGAAGGTCTCCATGCCGTGCAGGCCGACCCGGCCGGCGAAGTCGACGGTGTCGTAGTTGACCGCGTCCATGCCGGCCAGCTTCTTGCGGTCGATGGCCTTCAGCTCCGTCGCGTAGCCGCGGTTTACCGCGATCTGCCGCTCGATCTCCTTGGTGGAGCGGTCGTCCAGCTTGGACTTGGCCCAGGCGCCGTCGGGCGTGCGGTCCAGGCCCAGGCTGGTCATGCCCTCCGGCGAGAACTTCAGGGATTCCTGGAAGACCTTGTCGAAGAAGGCGTTGAGCTTGGCGGCGGTGGCCGGGTCGGACCCGGTCGGCGCGGCGGCGCGGGCGAGCGCGCCGCCCGCGGCGAAGCTCGTCGCGCCGACGGCGGCGGCGGAAAGCAGAAGTCGACGACGGTCGAGCATGTGGACGTTCCCCTGAAGGCGTCTTTTCGTTTGGACTGTCAGGGGTACGGCAGCGTTCCAACCCGGGCAATAAGACCGGCGGTCCGCGAGCGTTAAGCTTTGGTAATGGCGCAGCTCGGCGTGGCCGCCCTCGTCCTTCGACAGGCTCAGGATGAGGCCTCCTGCGACCGGAGTAGAAATCCTCATCCTGAGCGTGTCGAAGGACGAGGATTTCGGGCCCTCACGCCGTCCGCAGCTCCTGCTTCACGCGCTCGGCCAAGGTCTTGATGTCGATCGGCTTGGGCAGGAAGGACACGCCGGTCTCGCCCTCCAGCAGGTCGGAGAACTCGGCCTCTGCGTAGCCGGAGATGAACATCACCGGGGCCGCGCCCAGATAGCCGCGCGCCTTTTTCAGCAGGGTCGGGCCGTCCATGCCGGGCATGATCACGTCGGAGATCAGCATGTCGATCTGGCCGGCGTTCTCCTCGGCCAGGATCAGAGCCTCCTCGCCGTCGGCCGCTTCGATCACCTCGTAGCCGCGCGCGCGCAGCAGGCGGGCGGCGACGCCGCGCACGGCGTCCTCGTCCTCGACGAACAGGATGCGCCCGGCGCCGGACAGGTCGCGCGCGGCCGGCTTGGCCTTGGCGTCCGGCTTGACCACCGGGGCGGCGTCGGCCGGCGGGGTGTAGGCCGGCAGGAAGATGCGGAAGTGCGCGCCCTGCCCCGGCGGGCTGGCGACCGAGATGTGGCCGTCGGCCTGCTCGACGATGCCGTAGACGGTGGCCAGGCCCATGCCCGTGCCCTCGCCGATCGCCTTGGTGGTGAAGAACGGCTCGAAGATCTTGGTCACCAGGTCGGGCGGAATGCCGGGGCCCGTGTCGCTGACCTCAATGAAGGCGCAGTCGCCGGCCGGGGCCTCCGGCCAGCCCTGGGCGCGGGCCTCGGCCGGGGTGAGGCGCGCGGTCTTGATGCGCACCACGCCCCCGCCCATGCCCTTCATGGCGTCGCGCGCGTTGACCGCCAGGTTCATGACCGCGGTCTCGAGCTGGCTCTTGTCGGCGTGCACCAGCGGCAGGTCGCGGCCGTACGACGTCTCGAGTTTCACGTCCTCGCGCAGCAGGCGGCGCAGCAGGACCTCGAACTCGCTGATCAGCTCGCCCAGCTCCAGCGTCTCGCGCTTGACGGTCTGCTTGCGCGAGAAGGCCAGCAGCTTGCGCACCAGGTCGGCGGCGCGGGTGGCGGTCTGGCGGATCTCGTTCAGGCCCTCATAGGAGGGATCGCCGACCGGGTGGCGCTGCAGCAGTTCGTCCAGGCGCAGCTGGATGGCGGTCAGCAGGTTGTTGAAGTCGTGGGCCACGCCCCCGGCCAGCTGGCCGATGGCCTGCATCTTCTGCGACTGGGCCAGTTGCAGCTCCAGCTGCTTCTGATCGGTGACGTCGAAGACGTAGACGAGACGGCGGTCGGCGTCGGCGGCGACGTACAGGTGCGCGGCGCGCTTGGTCCCGGCCAGCTCGACCTCGACTGGGAAGGCGCCGGCCGCCAGCTTCTTGCCCGCCTCGGCCAGGGAGGCCGGGTCGAACAGCTCGGCGAAGCGCGCGCCCGGCTTGGCGCGGCCGTCCGTCAGGCGGACCAGGGCCGGGTTGGCCTCGGTGATGGCGGCGGCCAGCGGGTCGGCGGCGTCGATCACCGCGGCCCCGAACGGAGCGGCGGCGGAATACAGGTCAGGTCCCGTCACGGCAGGCGCGGCCGGCGGCGCGCTCAGGGCGACGACCGGCTCGGGCGCGGCCAGGCGGCGGTGTTCCGAGACCAGGCCGTCGGCGGCGGCGCGCACCAGGAAGCGGTTGGAGCCGAGCGTCGAGACCACGGTCTCGAACTCCTGCTCGCCCAGCTTCAGGTCGGCGCGCCCCACGCGGCCGGCGCGGGCTTCCGACAGGGCGACGAACAGGGCGGGCGCGGCGGTGCCGCGCGGCAGGCGGCTGGCGTCGGCGCCGGTCTCGCGCCAGGCGGCGTTGGCGGCCAGCACGCGGCCGTCGGGGGTGACCAGGGCGGCGGGTTCTTCCAGAGCTTCGACCAGGGCTTCTGGCCCGGCCTCGGGCTTGGCCTTGCCGTCGGCGGCCCCGAAGGCGAACACGGCCATCAGCGCCACGCCGGCCAGGCCGACCAGCAGCAAAAGGCCCGGCGCGCTGGGATCGCTGCGCAGGGCCGGATAGGCCGCGCCGGCGACGGCGAGCAGGAAGAAGACCACGACCGCCGCGAACCACGGGTCGAGTTTGAAGCCGGTGCGTTCGGCGCGCGTCATCGGCCCTGCCCCCGTAAGGCCCTGCGAATCGGACACGATCATAGCTCCTACCTGGGCGTGGCGCGCTGCGACCGCGCGGCGCCACGGCCCTTGTTCATGACGAAGCCGATCACCTTGGCGACCGCCTCGAAGTGTTCACGCGGGATGATCCCGTCGACGTCGACCGTGGCGTACAGCGCGCGCGCCAGCGGCGGGTCTTCCACGATCGGGATTTCGTGCTCGCCGGCGATCTCGCGGATCTTCAGGGCGATGGCGTCGACGCCCTTGGCCAGACACACCGGCGCGGCGTCCTCGCCGTTCACGTAGCGCAGGGCCACGGCGTAGTGGGTCGGGTTGGTGATCACCACCGTGGCCTTGGGCACGTTGGCCATCATGCGCTTGCGGGCCTTCTCGGCGCGCAGCTGCTTGAGCTTGGCTTTGACGTGCGGGTCGCCTTCGGTCTGCTTGTATTCTTCCTTGGTCTCCTCGCGGCTCATGCGCATGCGCTGCAGGAAGCGGATGCGCTGCCACAGGAAGTCCCCGCCGGCCACGAAGCCCAGCAGGGCCAGCACCGCCCCGCCCAGCGCCAGCATCAGCTCGCGGGCGAACGGCAGGAGCGCCAGCGGGCTCATGGCCGCCATGTTCTGCAGCTCGCCGGCGTGCGGCTTCATCACCAGCCAGCACACCCAGCAGACCGCGGCCAGCTTCAGCACCGTCTTCAGGAAGTTGACCAGGCCATCGGCCCCGAAGATCCGCTTGAAGCCGGCCATCGGCGAGACCTTGTTCAGGTCCGGCTTCAGCTTGTCCGGCGTGAACAGGAAGCCGTGCTGGATCAGGTTGCCGCCGGCCCCGCCGATCGCGGCCGCGGCCAGCACGGCGCCCAGCAGAGGCGCCGCGCCCCACAGGGCCTGGCGCACCAGGTCGCCGCCCGCGCCGCTCTCCAGCGCCGGCACGAGCTGGTGCGGGGCGGCCACGAACGGCAGGAAGGCCTCGGCCATCTTGCCGGCGAAGGCGCCGCCGCTGACCGCCAGCACGCCGCACACCGCGGCCAGCGAGAGCCAACTGGCGACGTCGGGCGACTTGGCGACGTCGCCCTTCTTTCGGGCCTCTTCTAGTTTGCGTGGAGACGCTTCTTCCGTCTTGGAGGACGGATCGTGCTCTTCGGCCACGGCCCTATCCCCTCAGGAAGACGTCGGTGAATTCGCGATAGGCCTCGATCCACACCATGCCGATCACGCCCAGGCTCAGCGCGAAGACCGACAGGCCCAGCAGCACGCCGAGCGGCGTGGCCGCGAAGAAGATCTGGAACTGCGGCATCACCCGCCCGACCAGGCCGGTGGCCAGGTTGAACAGCAGCGAGAACACGATCACCGGCGCGGCCAGTTGCACGCCCAGCGCGAACGCCTGCGACACCGTGCGGGCGGCCAGGGTGGCCGCGTCAGCCGTCGGCAAACCCTTCACCGGGGCGAACAGCTTGTAGCTGTCGGCCACGGCGCCGATGAACAGGTGGTGGGTGTTGGTGGCGAAGATCAGCGTCACGCCCAGCAGGGCCAGGAACGAGGCGACGGTGGTGCCCGGCTGCGCCTGCAGCGGGTTGGCGGTCTGGGCGAAGGACAGGCCGGTCTGCAGCGAGACCAGTTCGCCGGCCACCGCCAGGGACATCATCAGGATGCGCAGCAGCCCCCCGATCATCAGGCCGATCAGGGTCTCGCGCAGCACCCAGCCGCCCATGCCGCCGACGGTGCCCGGCAGGGCCGGCAGGCTGGTCGACACGATCGGGGTCAGGGCGAGCGTCAGCAGCAGGGCGAAGGACAGGCGCACGCGCGGCGGCACCATCGCTTCGCCCAGCCCCGGCAACAGCATGACGATCGCCGCCACGCGGACGAACACCAGCCCCGCGGCCCAGACCTCGTCGGCGGCGGCGTAGGATTCCACCTACGTCCTCACATTCCGGCGATGCGGGCGGCGATGTCGCGCATGAAGCCGCTGAGCAGCGCGCCCATCAGCGGCAGGAACAGCAGCAGCGTCACGAACACCGCCAGGATCTTCGGCGCGTAGATCAGGGTCGCTTCCTGGATCTGGGTCAGGGCCTGGATCAGGCCGATGGCGACGCCGACCACCAGGCCCACGATCAGCACCGGCGCGCACAGCTGGATGGTCAACCAGATGGCGTCGCGACCGACGTCCAACACTTCCGCCCCGGTCATCCCGTTAACCCCTCGACTGGCGGGAATCGGCTCCACGCGCCCCCGCTGGGCAGAATCTGCCGCCCCGATGGTTAACGAAGGGTGGCGAAGCGTTAACGGACCTCCTTCTTCCTGCGGGGCTGTTAACCGACGCCTTTCGGGAAAAGGAACGCCGGTTCGTTCGTTCAATCGCCATGACGAGCGACGACCTCGACCGCACCTTCGACCCCGCCGCCGTGGCCCGCCAGGCCGGCACGCCCCTGCCCCGCCGCGGCGAGCCCGCGCATGACGCCGACCGCCCGCACTTCGAGGAGGTCGAGGCGGCGGTGCGCACGCTGATCCGCTGGGCCGGCGACGATCCCGACCGCGAGGGCCTGACCGACACCCCCGCCCGCGTCGCGCGCAGCTATCGCGAACTGTTCGCCGGCTACGAGGTCGATCCGCGCGAATACCTGGAGCGCACCTTCGAGGAGGTCGGGGGCTACGACGAGCTGGTGGTGCTGCGCGACATCCGCTTCGTCAGCTTCTGCGAGCACCACATGCTGCCGGTGGTCGGCCGCGCCCACGTGGCCTACCTGCCCACCGACAGGGTGGTCGGCATCTCCAAGCTGGCCCGGGTGGTGCGGGGGTTCGCGCGCCGGCTGCAGATTCAGGAGAAGATGACCGCGGACATCGCTCGCACCATTCAGGAGGTGCTGAAGCCGCAGGGCGTAGGCGTGGTGGTCGAGGCTGAGCACAGCTGTATGACGCTACGCGGCGTCAACGCGCCGGGAACTTCTTTGACCACCAGCCATTTGCTCGGAGTCGTTCGCGACGATCCCAGAACGCGAGAAGAATTCTTGCGCCTGACCCGAAGCTCCTGAGGAGGCGGCTTCGGCGGGATGGTCCGTCGGCAGTTGCGTGTCGTGAAGCGTCGAAAGGTCGTTTGAGTTGCAGCGTAGCGGACAGACCAGCCGGGTCCCCAGGACCGCGGCCTTCCGCGTCCTGGTGGTCGAAGACGAACCCGACGTCTGCGCCCTGATCGAGGACGCCCTTGCCGAAAGCGGATATTCCGTCGATTGCGTCTACAGCGACGCCGAGGCCTACGCGGCCCTGGAGCGCGATCCGCACGGCTATTCGGCCCTGATCGCCGACATCAACCTGCGCGAAGGCACCACCGGCTTCGACGTGGCGCGGTTCGCGCGGCGTCAGAACGCGGACCTGCCGGTGATCTACGTGACCGGGGCTGCGACCGGCTCCGACGCGGCGAACTCGGTGTCCGACGGCGCCTTCGTGCTCAAGCCGTTCACCCCGGACGAACTGGTCGGCGCGGTGCGCGAGCGGCTGGAGCGCTGACGCCCGCCCTCGGACAGGGAGGGCTACTGAGAGCGCAGTGGAAATCCTCATCCTGAGCTTGTCGAAGGACGAGGATTTCGCAGCCCCCGATCAGATCGGCATCCGCATGATCTCTTGATAGGCCTGGATGACCTGGTCGCGCACGGCGATCACCGTCTCCAGCGAGGCCTCGGCGCTGGCCACCGCGGTGACCACGTCGACCAGCTCGGCCTTTCCCGCCACCTGCGAGGCCATCATGTGTTCGGCCTGGCGCGTCGCCTGGGTGGTCTGGCCCAGGGTGTTCTGCAGGATTTCGGCGAAGCCGGTCGCGCCGGCCTTCTGCGCGCCGCCGGTCGGCGACGAGGAGCCTTGCGCGGCCGCATAGGCCTTGGCGGCGATGAGCGGGGACACCACGGCTTAGGCCCTCACTTCTTCAGCAGGTCGAGGGTGCGCGCCTCCATGGCGCGCGCGGTCTCGATCACGTTCAGATTGGCCTCGTAGGCCCGCTGCGCCTCGCGCAGGTCGAAGGCCTCGATCAGCCCGTCGACGTTCGGCTTCTTCACATAGCCCTTGGCGTCGGCGGCCGGGTTCGACGGGTCGTATTCGAGGTCGAAGTCCTTCTGGTCCGGGCGGACCTCGGCCAGCTTCACCCCGTTGGCCCCGTCGATGCGGGCGGTCTGGAAGACCGGCACCTGCCGGCGATAGGGATCGCCGCCCGGCGTCTTGGCGGTCGAGTCGGCGTTGGCGATGTTCTCGGCGATCACCCGCATGCGCGCCTGCTGCGCCTTGAGCGCGCTGGCGGCCACGGCCATGGTCGAGTTGTGGGCTGGCTTCACGGCGTCAGGCACGGCTCAATCCCCCGAAAACTCAACGGCCCGGCGCGCGGGCGGCCATGCGCAGCATGTTCATGGACTTCTGGTAGAAGCCGATCGCCGCGTCGTAGGCCATGCGGCTCTCGGCCATCTTCACCATCTGCTCCTCGAGCACGACCGCGTTGCCGTCGAGCGTGGTCTCGGAGTCGCGCGACAGCACCGGGCTGTTCCGCATCGGTCTGGACTCGGTGGTCATGTGCCCCGCCTGGGTCAGGGCCAGGCCGCCCTCGCCAGCCCCGGCCAGCGACGCGCCGCCGGTCTCTTTCGCCAGCGCCGCGGAGAAGCTGTAGGCCTTCAGGTCGCGCGGCACGTAACCGGGCGTGTCGGCGTTGGCGACGTTCTCAGACACCAGCCGCTGGCGCTCGTTCAGATAGCCGAGCCGCCCCTTCAGCATCGAGAACAGCGGAATGTCGTCCAGGCGCATCCGAATCCCCAGAGCGTTAACTCTACACCGGGAAGAAAATGCCGAGCCGCGGGTTAACGAGTCCTTTCAGAAAGGTCGCGTTAACCCTGCGCGGTAACTTTCGCCCTATGGTCGGCTTAAGCCGATTCACGCGGTCTGGGCGGGGCGTATGGACTTTCTCGACTTCCTGCGGGCGATCCTGGCCCTTGCGGTGACGCTGGGCCTGATCGGCCTGGCGGCCTGGGCGGTGCGCAAGTACGCCCCCGACCTGATGGCGCGCCTGCAGGCCGTCCGCCCGGGCGAGCGCCGGCTGAAGGTGGTCGAGAGCCTGGTGCTGGACCCCACCCGGCGCCTCCTGCTGGTCCGCGTCGACGAAGAAGAGCGCCTGATCCTGCTGGGCGAGGGCCGCGAGCTGGTCGAGCCGCGCCGTCGCCCCGCCAAGCCGGCCCCGAAGGCGGTGCAATAATGAAGAAGCGCTTCCTCAACGAGGACACCCGGCGCGCCCTGCTGCTGTCGGCGCTCACCACGGCCGCGACCCTGGTGTTCCCGGCGGTGTCCGCCGCCCAGGCGATCAACGTCGACCTCGGCACCGGCGCGGGCCTGACCGAGCGGGTGGTCCAGCTGGTCGGCCTGATGACGGTGCTGTCGCTGGCCCCGTCCATCGTGATCATGACCACCTCGTTCGTGCGGATCACGGTGGTGTTGTCGCTGCTGCGCACGGCGCTGGGCCTGCAGCAGAGCCCGCCGAACGCGGTCCTGGTGTCGCTGGCCCTTTTCCTCTCGGCGGTGGTCATGACCCCGACCTGGGAGGAGGCCTACCAGGACGGCATCCGCCCGCTGATGGACAAGCAGATGGAGCTGCCCCAGGCCTTCGACGCGGCCTCCGCCCCGGTGAAGACCTTCATGCTAGGCCAGGTCGACCGCGAGGACCTGAACCTGTTCGTGCGCCTGTCGAAGATCGAGCGCCCGCAGACGCTTCAGGACCTGCCGCTGCGCGTGGTCACCCCGGCCTTCATGATCTCCGAGCTGAAGCGCGCCTTCGAGATCGGCTTTTTGCTGTTCGTGCCGTTCCTGGTCATCGACCTGGTGGTGTCCAGCGTGCTGATGAGCATGGGCATGATGATGCTGCCGCCGGTGGTCGTCTCGCTGCCCTTCAAGCTGATCTTCTTCGTGCTGGTCGACGGCTGGCGCCTGGTGTGCGGCTCGCTGGTCGAGAGCTTCCAGCACGGCGCGCCGGGGACTTAGCGACGCCCGCGGTCAGCCGCGCTTCGCCGCCCCAAGCCCGTCCAACGCCGCCGGATACTGCGGCGTGTCCTCGAGCACGCGGCGGTACCACGCCGCCGCCTCCGCCGCGCGGCCCAGGCCGGCGTAGCTGCGGGCGATCTCGACGCCGAGCTCGGGCCGCCAGCGGTACACGCGCAGCGCCTGTTCGGGATAAGCCCTGCCAGCCGCCGAAGGACGAGGTGCTGCAGAAGGCGCTCGCGATCATCGCCGCCCGGCGCTGACCTGACCGGGCGGATCGGCCTCAACGCCGAGGCTCATCCGCCCCATCGATACGACAGCGACGCCTTCACCTGCCGGCCGGCGCCGCGGGATGTCTCGACTTCGCTGAAGCCCTCGCCCGCGACCTTGGACCGGAAGTCCGTACCGTCCAGCAGGTCGCTCGCAGTGAGGGTTAGCGCCGCCTTCTTCGTGATCGAGCGCCGCCAGGTCAGGTCCGCGTACACGAAGCCCGACGTCTCGCGCTGGAGGGACTGCTGCGGGCCGAAGTAGCGCACCTGCAGCTGCAACTGGTCGCCGTCCGCGCCGTCGGCGCGTGCCGGACCGCGCCGCTCCAGCTGGCCGTTCAGCGAATAGGTCGTGTCCGCCGCGGAGCGGAACCGGCCCGCCTCCAGCACCTGGATCCCCCGCCAGGCCAGATTTGCTGTGAGGTTCACCCGCCACCGCTCGTTGAAATTCTTGCGGAGGGACACTTCCGCCCCCCGACTGGACGCGTCGCCGGCGTTGATCGGCATCGACAGCTTCACGTTCTCCGGGGTCAGCTCCGTGTAGCTGTCCCAGACGTCATGGCTCTCGCGATCATAGAGCGTCACGGTCCAGTCGAGCTCGTCCGTGGCGTGCTGCAGCCGCACCTCGAAGGCGTCGCGGCTGGCGGACCGCAGGTCGGGATTGCCGACAAAAGCTGTGTTCGAGTCGAACAGGCGGACGGCCGGGTTCAGCTCCGTGATGTCCGGCCGGTCCACCCGGCGCGAATAGCTCAGCCGCAGCTTCGTCCGCTCGGTGAGCGCGCGGCTGAGGTGCAGGCTGGGATACAGGCTGACGAACGTACGGTCGGCCGACGCGCCGGCCGAGCGCACCTCACGCGCCTCCCCCTCCACGCGCAAACCGGGCAACACCGTCCAGCCGGCGCGGTCGAACTGCAGCGTGCCGTAGCCGGCGGCGATGTCCCGCCGCCCGTCGAGCGACCACGCGTAATCGGGCAACGGCGCCCCGCCCGTCCCGGCCTCGAGCGCCTCGGCGATGCGGGTGTCCTCGCGGTTCAGCTCGCCGCCCAGCGACAGAACCGCCGCGCCGGCTGGACGCCGGTAGTCCAGCTTCACGAGCACTTCGTCGACGCGCCAGCGGGAGTCGGTGCGGTAATCCGCGCCGCCTTCGGCCCGGAACCGACGGTCGAGATCCCAGTCCATGGTGCTCGCCAACGCGGAGACCGTCAGGCTCGAACTCTCGTCGGGCTTGCTCCACTGGTAGTCGAGGCCGAGCGAGCCCATGCGGACCAGACTGCGCGTGTCGGCCGTTTCCGCCGCGCTCCCGGACGGGCCGACAAGAACCACGCGCGAGATGTCCTGACGGTTCACACTTTGGCTGTCGTTACCGCTCGCCGTCAGGGTCAGGGTGCGGTCGTCGGCGGGTTTGAAGCCGACCTTCACGGACGCCGAGCGGTCGTCGGAGCGCTGGCTCTCGTCCCGTCGCTCGGACGTTTGCATGACTGTCCCGCCGCCGCTGTCGAACGTCGTGAGATCCCGGCCGCCAGCGCTCGAGCGTTCGTTATGGCCGTCGCCGAGGGTGGCCCCGAAGGTCCAGCGCCCGCGCGTCAGGTTGGGCGACAGGGTCAGCTGCCGGCCGCCCTGGCTGTCGGCGCTGACCAGCACGGCTCCCGAGCCCCCGGACGGCCGTCGCGAGCGCGTGACGATGTTGATGATCCCGCCCCCGCCGTCCGGCCGGAACTGCGCCGACGGGTTGGTCATCACCTCGATGCGGTCGATGTCGGCGCCCGGCAGGGCCCGCAAGACCACGTCCTGGTTCTGCGGCCGCTTTCCGTCGATCAGGACGGTGACCCCCGGGCTGCCCAGCAGCGTCACCCGCCCCTGCGCCGAAACGCTCACGGACGGGACCGACTTCAGCGCGTCCACGGCCGATCCGGCCTGCGCCTGCGGATTGTCCTTCACCGAATAGATTTCGCGATCGATGAGGTGGACCACCGGCGGCCGTTCGGCCGTCACGGTGACGGTTTCCACATCCGGCCCCGCGTCGGCCTGGACCGGCGTGTGCGCCGCAGCCGACGCTTCACCCGCCGGCTCGCCGAGGGCGAGCACGGCCAGACACACGCATAGCACGCCGACGCCCCCTAAGGCAGACCTATGGGCGAATTCTAGCTGAGCAATTGTGGCGAAAGCGAAGCCTAAATCGGCCAGGAGGTTGGACGCCGTGCCGAGGCGCGAATCCGCTTTAAGCTCGGCTGCGTGTCCGCCCCGCTCACGTCCCTGATCGAGTTCGACCTGCTGCGCCTGCGCGAGTTCGCGCGGAGGCTGAAGGGCGACGCCTGGTCGGCGGCGGTCGTGCTGCTGATCGCCGGCGGCGGCGCGGCGGCCCTGTTCGTCGGCCTGGAGCGCCTCGGCCGCGAGCAGCTGGCCGGGCACGCCGGCCTCGCGTCGGCGGCGGGCGCGGCCTTGAGCGTCTTCAGCGTCATGGCCCAGCGGCGCGCCGTCGTGCGCCTGGCCGACGGGCCGTTCGGGCCGGTGCTGGCGAGCCCCCGGCTGCGGACCGCCTGGTCGGCCGTGCGCGTCGCGGCCGTCGCCCTGGTGCCGGCCGCCGCCATGGCCGCGGGCGCGGTCCGCGGCGGTGATCCGGAGGCGGCGCTGGCCGTCTTCGGCGGCCTGGCCTTGGCGGCCGCCCTGGCGCTCGCCGTGCCGGTCTTCAGCTTCGATCTTCCGTTCAGGGGCGAGCGGTCCGCGCCGGCGCGCGCAGCCGTCCGGACCGGGCCGCCGGTCTGGGTGGCGCTGCGGTCGCCGGCGGCCGGCCTGCCGCGCTGGGCGTGGCTTGGGGC